>NZ_JBSGRD010000003.1:0-829192 GCF_053606205.1 Streptomyces sp. NPDC055239
GTGCCTGCCCGGCATTGCTGCCGGGCAGGCACCGCCTCCGTGGCTTAAGGGCAACGATCCGGCCCCGACCCTGGTCAGGAGGGCTCGGTGAGCACCCACAACTCCCAGACTCCGGCGGCCCGGCACTCGTAGGCGCGTACGCCGTTCTCCAAGTACCACCGGCCGCGCTCATGGCAGCGGTTCTCCTCGGTCGGAGGAAAGTCCGCCACGTGGTGCCAGCCTGGCCCGGCTGCCGGCGTGGACTGTACGGGCGCGGACTGTACGGGCGCGGAGGCCGCGGCAGTTGCGCCGTGGCTCGCCACCAGCAGCGACGCGGCCGCAGCCGCGAGGAGAACGCGTTTCATGGTTCGCATGGAACGCATCCTTCCGCAGCTGGCGGGCCCACATCGATGGAGACCGCTCCGCCTTCCCCCGATTGGCCTAAAGGGTGATACGTACAGCCTGACTGTGGGACATGACGCGGTTCTTGAGGCCCCGACGGGCTTGTTATTGGCCCTGGTACGCCGTAAAGCATGGCGAAGAGTTGCCCGCAACGAACCACAAGGCCCGGATAGCCCCGCTGGAAGGAGAGGCGGCGCGGCTATCCGCGCGCTTGACTCTCTCCCCGGCCGCTGGGCCCAGCCCCTCCCTACGGGCCACACCCGACCCCTGCGGGAGCCGTGCCATGCCTGCCGCATCTTGCGCCACAGCGCTCCCTTTCAGCAATGGAGAAACGTCGACGGGTGCAGCCTTCCGCGACCCGGGCCGCGGTGACGTCCACACCCTCCTCCAGTTCGACAGCGACATCCGCGCATCGTCACAGACCAGTCGAGGCCGCATCACCGGGATCAACAAACGCGCAGGCCGCAACCGTGAATCGTATTTTCGAGCAGGACAAGGTCGGGTGAGGTGGGACAGGGCACCAATAGGGCTCCTGTGCCGTTGCATTGAGACGTCGGACACCTCCCTCAACGGCACGCCGGCCCTTGCCCCTCGCGGCCCCTGCTCTCACGTCGCCTACAGCGCCCCCATCGGTGGCCACGCTGCGAATACGCAAGGAAAGGTGTCCCCGGAACAACCGGGGACACCTTGTGTCACGACCAGACGAGTCGGCCTTCGTCGACCTTGCAGACCGGATGGTTTCCATCGGCGATCTTCGTCAGCATCTCCGCCACGGAGTCGAAATAGTGAGCCAGTGATTCGTACTCGCCCGTAATCGTGGTCTCGCCCACGAGCCACCTGCCGATACGCCCGTCCCGCGCGTCGATGAACTTTCCCGTCCAGCCGTCCTGGTCCGACAGGAACGGGATCCACTCATTGCGCCAGAACGGATTGTCCGGCTGGTCCGGAGGGTCGAATCCACCGGGCATGGAGCGGTTGGCGTAGAGCATCGCCATCGCCCGGATGCCCAGAAAGAAGCTGCCTTCATCCGGGAAGCCGGCGAAGCCGCAACATGCCACATCGTCGTCCACGTCTTCCTCAGGAAGATCCGGATTGTTCTGCAGCAGCCACACCCGCAGATCCTGAGGAAGGGGGATACCCATCCGTTCCTCGGCGGCAGCGAGCATCTGTTCCGTAGCGGGCCCAGGCAGCTCCGCGTGTTCGGCCGGGGCATTTTGCTGAAGAAGGTTCATCACGCGGGACCAGCTCTCCACCACACTCACCCTCCTCCGCTTCTCTGTACGGATGCTCCATACGACTGCGCCGCTGCGGGGGGGGCACCACTCGAAGCGGCGATACCGGGCGCCGTAGGCCCGAAGCATGTCTGAACAAAAGCCACATTGGAGAGCGCCGGTCGGCAAACCTCGCAGGGATGATACTCCGAGCAAGCCTCCTGCCCCCACGACCACCTGGCACCTTTCGGCCCGAAGTGCAGGACCGGCCGCTCGGCGAGGTGACCGCCGCTGACTCCTCACGGAACACAGCCGCTGTTCCTCGGCAGGCCCAGCCGAGGAACTTCCACGGCACCAGCGAGGACGACATTCGCCGTGGCGTCCTGCACGAGGACTGCACCGGCTGCCCGGTGAGGCCGTCGAGTTGCAGACCGGACCGCCCTGATCCTGTGTCTCCCTGCCGAACTTCTCTCGGGCCGCCCAGGACAGCTGGCCAGCGCCCGCGTCAGCCCACACCGCATGGCGTCAGTCGCCAAGGCCATCCTCACCCTGGAGCGGCGCAACTCGCCGTACTGCGCCGCTCCGGCATCGTCGTCTCCGCCCACGAAGGCACGACCGTCACGTACGCCCTGGCCGGTGGTCCTGACTGCGGACCAGAGCCATCGTGACGTAGCAGCGAGGTTCAACGTCCTCCGGTAGCGGCCCGCCGAGGGACTCGTACAGGCGCGTCAGATCTGCGCGAGTACAGGGCGGCCCGCGAACTGCGCCGCCGGGTCGATCCCCGGCGACCAGGTCAACCCGGCAGCCGTCGAGGCCATGAAGGAGGTCGGCATCGACACCGCCGACCAGAAGCCGAAGATCCTGACTGTCGAAGCCGTCAAGGCGTTCGGCTACGTCACCACCATGGGCTGCGGCGACACCTGCCCGATCTTCCCCGGCAAGAAGTACCTCGCCGGGGCCCTGGAAGACCCGGCCGGCCGGGGAGTTGATGCCGTGCGCCCGATCCGCGAGGAGATCAAGACCCGCATCGAGGCCCTCATCGCCGAGGTCGACGCCCGGTGGAGAGCGACGCGGCCGCAGTGCTGAATGTGAGCCCACCCGCCGGGCAGTACCTCACCGGGCAGGTCCAGGAATCACTACGGCATCAGTAGCGCGGCGCTGCACAGCTGACCTGCGAAAATGCGCCACGCGTTCCCGCTTTGGCGAAGGGCCGTTTCGGCGCCTGACTGAGAAGAGGCTTTGACCTGCGGCTGCGCAATTATCCGCAAGGCCCAGCCAGGACGCCGCCCAGACAACGCAGTTGGCCTCCTCCGGCTTGCTGCTGCTGTTCGCCGCGCTCACCGGGATCGGGTTCGCGATCGGCACGATGAACGTGTGGTCGATCGCCATGGCCGAGCACCACCACCAGGACATGCTCTCCGGCATCATCCCCGCCGCGTTCTCCACCGGCAGCTTCCTCGGCGGCCTCGTCTACGGACGCCGGACCTGGTCGGGCACCACCACCAGGCGGCTGGTCATCACCTCAGGCGCGTTCCTGGCCGGGTGGCTGCCTCTCCTGGCCCTTACCGGGCCGTACGCGGTCATCGCCGCCGTTGCTGTGCCCGGTGCGCTCCTGACCATCGTGGTCGCCTCCGCCTACATCACCACCGAGGCCCTCACTCCCGCAGACCGCACCAGCGAGGCGTACGCATGGCTAATCCTCGCGATCGGCGCCGGGCAGTCCGCCGGCACCGCCCTCGCCGGACGTCTCGCCGCACAGCCGCTCGCCAGAGCGGCCCTGCCCGCCGCCGGCACACGACGCCCTGATCAGGGCGCAACCCCCCTACTTTCCAACCCTTTTGAGGAGATCCATTCATGGCCGTTGCTGGTAGAGCGGGATGTTCCAAAGTGTGGAATGCCCGCTACCTGTGCCGCTGTCGTCCGGCTTCGTGCCGAGGGCTGCGACACCTGGGACGGGGACGTGCCCCGCCTCTCCCCATTCAGGTAGCGGCACATCAACATCCTGGGCCGCTACCTGTTCAACATCACCGCCAGCGGCCCGGGCCTGTCCTGCACCCCTTCCTCAACCCCCTGAGCCGCCGAAGACGGAGAGGACGAGGAAGGCTGAGGGCCCAGAGCACGGCGAGGTCGACGGGCACGTTGACCGTAGATGTTCTTGGACCGCGGGACTGAACCTCCTGCTCTCCGCCTCCGTCTCTCTCATGGGGCGACATACGATCGCCCGGTCGGCGTGGAAGCGAGCGACCTCTTCCGGGCCTGGACGGGTATGCAGAAAAAGACTCTGATCATCAGCGCAGCCTGCGTAGTAGGTCTCTGGGCCGTCGGCTCGGCCGTGACGCCTACGCTGAAGGAACACAGCGACGATTTCCCGGACGTGTTTAACGACCATGTGCTCCACGAACGCGTCAAGACGTTCCCCACCGAGCACGAGGCCCGAGAGTCCGCCGACGGTGAACTTATCTTCCGGCTCCCCAAGTGGGTGCCCAGGGACGCGACGGACATCACGATCAAGGCGCAGACCACCGGCAACGCCAAACTCATGCGCTTCACGCTCGCCGACACCCCGCTGAAGCTGACCGGCGAGGAGGGCTGCTTGGAAGGCGCCTTCTCCGACGGGCCCACGCTGGTAGCGAGCTGGTGGCCACAAGACGTGGGGGCCGATGACGGACGGCCCGACTGTTCCGGGCAATACCAGCTACGGGTGGCGGTCAAGGGAGACAAGGTCTACGCCTGGAGCAACGGCGACATGGTCAAGAGCTGAGAGCCTGTGTCACCTCTTCCTTCTGCAGGCCGCAGCACTGCGAGGCTGATGCTGCCGCCAGCGGCTCATCCCTACACTTCAGGGCTTCGGCAGGTCAGCAGAAGTTGCTCACGTACGGGCAATAGTTGACGTGGAGTCAGGCTCCGACCCGGGAGTTACTGGCAAGTGCAGCTACTGAGACTTGCGGAATACCCGAGGCGCTGAGGGTGTGCCGACGGGGCCCGCAATCGCTGGCAGCGCCTGCCCCCCCCATGCCCGTGCCGCGCCACGGCACAGCCGTAGGGCCCCCGACGCCGTGAATGACGCCTACAGGCCGCCCCGACACTGACCGGCAGCCTCCCGCAGCGTTCCGGGGGCTCCGAGGACGGGCGCCGTCCGCACCCGCAGCGGGGCCGGAGCCCTCAGGGCTGCTGCGGGGCGTTGGCGCTGCGGCCGTAGCGGGCGAGCATCGTCGTGACCGCCTCGTCGACGGCGTGGCTGACGTCGGCAGGAGCGGGACTCCAGTCGGCGAGCAGCATCCGCGGCCACAGGACGTAGTTGGCGATCATGCCGAGGAACTGATTGGTGGCGCTCTCCGCGTCCGGTACCACCGCAGTGCCCGCAGCGTGCTGGGCCTCCAGGTAGTGCTGGACGGAGATGAAGTAGGGCAGCTTGCCCAGATCGAACTGAGCCCGTCCCAGTTCCGGGAAGCGCGGCAGTTCGGCGATGACGATGCGGAAGAGGGCCGCCATCGCGGGCCGGCCGATCAGGTCGGCGTACTGGCGGCCGATCGCGCTCAGGCCGGCGCGCAGGTCACCGGGCTGCGTCGTGGGCGCCGCCGGGTCCGGCCCGCCCTCCCAGTACTCGGTGACGATGGCTTCGAAGAGCGCCGCCTTGGTGGGGAACTGCTTGAACAGTGTGGACTTCGAGACGATTGCTTCCTGCGCGATCTTCGCCAGCGAGGTCCCGTCATAGCCCCGTTCCAGGAACAGCTTCGTGGCCGCTGCGGTGATCGCCTCGCGCTTGCGCTGAGCGAGTCGTTGATGGTGCGCGGAGAGTCCTGCGGTCATGGGCCCAGTATGACCCATCACGAGGCGAGTCACTTGACTCGCCACTGTGCAGATGCTTACGTGGGCATGGATGCGAGTTGACCGACTCGCATCCGGTCGGCGGAAGCACCCCCGCCGTCGTCGTTCCATTCCATTCCCGACGGAGAAGGACTCATGGAGTCAGGCAAGATCGCATTGGTGACCGGCGGCAATCGCGGGCTGGGCCGGGCCACGGCCCAGGCGCTGGCCCGACACGGGCTGCGCGTCATCGTCACCTACCGCGGCGACGCGCAGCAGGCCGAGGAGACGGTCAAGAGCATCCAAGACACCGGCGCCACGGCTGCCGCGCTGCGGCTGGACATCAGCGACGTGGCCTCCTTTCCCGCCTTCGTCTCCCACCTGGCCGCGCAACTGGAGCGCTGGGACGCGACCCGGCTGGACGTCCTGGTCAACAATGCCGGGATCGGGCTGTTCGGACCGCTGGAAGCGGTCACGGTCGACGACTACGACGCGATGATGGACACCAACGTGCGCGGCACGTTCTTCCTCATCCAGGCGCTTGCGCCCGTGCTGGCCGACGGAGGGCGGATCATCAACGTCTCCTCCTCCCTCAGCCGCCACACCAGTGCCGGCACCTCGGTCTACTCGGCCTCCAAGGCGGCGGTCGAGGTCCTCAGCCGGACATTGGCCGTGGAGCTGGGGGCGCGCAAGATCCGCGTCAACGCCATCGCGCCGGGGCCGACTGCCACCGACTTCAACGGCGGCGCCATGCGGGACGACGCGCAGATGCGCGAGGGCCTGAGCGCGCAGACCGCGCTCGGCCGCGTCGGCGAACCGCAGGAGATCGGCGACGCCATCGCCGCGCTCGCCTCCGAGGACCTGCGATGGGTCACCGCCCAGCGCCTCGAAGTGTCCGGCGGCGCCCTGCTGTAGGGACCCGCCCACACCGTGCCCCCCGCCCCTTACCTGGCAGAACCGACGGGGTGACCTGGCAGACGGTCCGCAAGGCACTGGATCTGGCCTGGCCCGAGCCGCGCAAGAAACTGCCCCCGCGTCCGACCGGGCTGGATCCCTACAAGCCGGTGATCGTGGAGGAGTTCCCTCAACGCTGCTTACCGTATCGAGCGAGAGCTTCTCCCAGGTCGGCCCGTTGCCGGTCCGTCATCGGCCCGAGGACGCAGACGGGGACCACGCCGTCCTTGCGGACGATGAGGTTCCCCCCTCCTATGTTCGAAAACCCTGCCGGACGGTGCCTCTTGGCCGAGCGCCCGGCGTCCTTGGTGTACTCGACATGGAGCCCGCTGTACCTCCACCCGGGATTGCCCGCGGCGACCTCTTCGATAGTGAACCTCTGCAGGTGATCCCACGGGTACTCGCGCCTGTCGTAGTCGACGGCGCTGGTGGTCGTGATGCCCTCCGGCCCAACACGCAGGGACCAAGCGGACTTGCGGCGTAGGCCATAGGTTATGGCGGTAACAAGGAGCACTAGGAGCACAAACGCGCCGATGACGCCGAAGCAGGACAACGTGATCGCCCACCCGTTGGCGCTCTGTTCGCCGGGCACGCCGGACCCGAATGACACGTCTGGCAGCGTGATGAGGAGCGCGCCCTCCGCCAAGCAGCACCCCTGCAGCCACTCCCCGACCCGGTCGGCCCGGACGGCAAGGTCATCCGCCGAGATCTACTCGGTGGCGTGATCCACGAATACACGCAGGTCGCATAGGGCAGCCGAGTTTCGGGTACCCACAAGCATTGGGAGCGGCTCCCCGCTCCCAGAATTGCTCCCAAACACGAAGTAGGGGCCATCCGAAGATGGCCCCTACCTGCGACGTTTCCGTCGGGACGACAGGATTTGAACCTGCGACCCCTTGACCCCCAGTCAAGTGCGCTACCAAGCTGCGCCACGTCCCGATGCCCGTGTGACCTGGGGTTTCCCCTGGCTGAACGCGCACCGAAACAATACCGCACTCCGAGCCGTGATCGCTCACACCTTTCGCGCCCTGTTGACCTCAAGGGAACTTGAGGTTGCACGCTCTGTGCCATGACGACGACAGCGGAACGCGGCAACAGATACGGACACGAACACGGGTACGCAGACCTGTCCCGCCTCATGGGGCTCATGACGGGCGACGAGAAGCACGGGCCCGCCGCGACGTCCACCCTCGACGCGCTCTGGGTCCTCTACGACCAGGTGCTCAGGGTCACACCCGAGCGCGTGGACGATCCGGGGCGCGACCGGTTCCTGCTCTCCAAGGGGCACGGGCCCATGGCGTACTACGCCGTCCTCGCCGCCAAGGGCTTCCTTCCTGTCGACTGGCTGGAGGGGTTCGGGGCGTACGACTCCCCGCTGGGTCACCATCCTGACCGGGTACTCGTGCCGGGGGTCGAGATCGGGAGCGGGTCCCTCGGGCATGGGCTGCCGCTCGCGGTCGGTACGGCGCTGGGGCTCGGCGCGCGAAGCATCACCGACGCTCGGGTGTGGGTGCTCGTCGGGGACGCGGAGCTGGACGAGGGCAGCAATCACGAGGCCATCGCTTTCGCCGGGCCCTCCGGGCTCGAGCGGCTGCACACCGTCGTGATCGACAACGCCTCCGCCCGGCACGCCAGGCCCGGTGGTATCGCCGCACGCTTCGAGGCCGCGGGGTGGTCCGCCGAGACCGTCGACGGACGTGATCACGACGCTTTGTACGCGGCGTTCACCGCCCCGCATCCGGGGCAGCCGCGGGTGGTCGTGGCCCGGGTCGAGCCGAAGGGGGCCGTGGGCGCGCCCAAGTTGACCTGAGCGTCCGCCGCGGGCACAGGCGCGGGCGGCGGCCCGTGCGAGGGGTCTGTAGTTATGCGGCGGGCCTACGGGGGGCTTTTGTTGCAGTTCTTCTTCTTTCGGAGGTTTTCTGTCATGGACACCATGCGTGATCGCTTCGGCCCCGTCGTCTCGCGGCTGCTCGACGAGGATCCGCGCGTCGCCGTCGTCCTCGCCGAGATCGGCACGGACGCGTTCACGGAGGCGCAGCGCAAGCACCCGGACCGGGTGATCAATGTCGGGATCCGTGAGCAGCTGCTCGTGGGGACGGGGGCCGGGCTCGCCCTCGCCGGGCTGCGGCCCGTCGTACACACCTTCGCGAGCTTCCTCGTAGAGCGGCCGTTCGAGCAGGTGAAGCTGGATTTCGGGCATCAGGGCGCGGGCGGGGTCCTTGTCAGCGCCGCCGCTTCCTTCGACTGGCCCGCCGGTGGCTTCACGCACATGTCGCCGGGCGACGTTGCGCTCCTCGACACCCTTGAGGGCTGGACCGTGCATGTGCCTGGGCACCCGGACGAGGCCGAGACCCTGCTGCGGCACGCGGTCGCCGCGGGCGACGACAAGGTCTACGTCCGGCTCTCCGTGCAGTCGAACGCCCGGGGGCTGCCGGTCGACGGGGCCCGCTTTCGCACCGTGCACGAAGGCCGCGGCGGAGTCGTGATCGCCGTCGGGCCGATGCTGGACAACGTGCTCGCCGCCAGTGAAGGCCTTGATCTGACCGTCCTGTACGCGACTACAGTGCGGCCCTTCGACCGGGAGGCGCTGCGCCGCGCGATCGGGGCGGGGGCGGCGGCCGATGTCGTGGTGGTCGAGCCCTATCTGGCCGGAACCTCGACCGCCGCCGCCAACGACGCGCTCGCCGACGTCCCGCACCGGGTGCTCGGCCTTGGCGTCGGCCGTGCCGAGCTGCGCCGCTACGGGCAGATCGACGAGCACATGGCCGCGCACGGGCTCGACGTCCGCTCACTGCGGGAGCGGATCACCGGTTTTCTGGGCGCGCGGCACGGGCTCTCGCATCGCCCCGTATAGCCCGGTCGGGTAGCCCCGTCGCGGGGTGGCCCTCCGGTCGGCGTCCGGTCACCGATTCGCCCGCCGGTCCTCCGCCCGAGACGGGCGCCCTGCCGTCCACCCGCACCAGTCCACGTATCGCGGGCACCGAGAGCAGGGCCAGGCAGACGACGACCGTCGTCACGGCGCCCGTGATCAGAACCTGCTCGGCGCCGAAGGCGCTCGCGGCGGGGCCCGCGAGCGCCTGGCCGACCGGCAGCAGGGCGATCGATCCCGCGACGTCGTAGGCGTGGATGCGGTTGAGGACGTCGGGCGGCACCTGGGTCTGGACGCTCGTCGCCCACATGACGCCCCAGAAGGAGAGCCCGGCGCCCGCGACCGCGGCACCGGTCGCCATGAGGGGGACGCCGGCCTGCGCGCCGACGGCCGCCGGGAACGCGCAGTAGCCGATGAGGGCCATGGAACCGGCGCGGAGCATGCGGCGGGGGCGCAGGCGCAGGGCGACCAGGCCGCCGAGCACGGTACCGGCGCCCAGGGCGGAGTTCACCAGGCCGTACGCTCCCGAGCCGTGCTCCTGGACGACGAGCGTGGCGACGAGCGGCGTCAGGGGGCCCGTGGTCGTGATCATCAGGACACTGAAGATGGCTATGACGCCCCAGAGCCAGGTGCGCGATCTGAATTCCCGCCACCCCTGCACCAGATCGGCCCGGAATCCGTTGCTGTGCGGGAGCGAGCCGGGGCGTGCGGGCGGCAGCCGGAGCAGCACCAGGCACAGGGCGCTCAGTCCGTACGTTCCCGCGTGCGCGGCGAAGACGGCGCCGGGTGAGGCGAAGGCCACCAGGATGCCCGCGACGGCCGGTCCCGCCAGAGCCGCGGCCGACTCTGCCACGCGTATCGCGCCGTTGGCCTTCTGGACGTCGGTGGCCAGACGCGGGACCGTGCTGGCGACGCCGGGCTGGAAGAGGGCGCCCGCCGCGCCGTTGACCGCGCCGATCACGCAGATCTGCCAGAGGACGACGTGGCCGGAGAAGAAGAGGACGGCCGCGACCGACTGCGTGCCGAGCCGGACCACGTCCGCGCCGATCATGAGGAGGCGGGTGCTGAACCGGTCGGCGAAGACCCCTCCGAAGATCACCAGGCCCGCGAAGCAGACCGTCGTGGCGGCCATCGCGAGCCCGACGGCTCCCGCGCCGTGCCCGTGCTGGAGCAGCCCCGCGGCAAGCGCGACGGGCAGCATGGTGTCGCCGAGCTTGGCCACGGTGCGCGCGCCGAAGAAGAACCCGAAGTCCCGCGACCAGATGCTCTTGCGCTCTGCGGTCAGCCGCATGGCTTCGCGAGCGGCCGGGACGCGCTTGCCCCGCCTTTCCGCCATCGGAAGCCACGCGCGCCCACGCCCGGCATCCCTGGCATCCCCGACGTCCCCGGCATCCCCGGCGCCCTCGTCCGCCCCGTCCCCTGACGTCACCCCTGTCTCCTCCCCTGGCGGCAGCGCCCGGCCCGTCGTCCCGCGAGCCGCACCAGCCACCCCTTCCTGGATCATGCCACGGGGCACTGACAGCGGCCGATCCCCTTTCAGCCCGTCGGCGGAAGCCCCAACTCCGGGTAGGCGTCGAGGAGTCGGGTGGGGGCGGCCTGGCGCCAGGAGTCGGCGAGGATGTCCTTCAGCTCGGCCGCGTCCAGGGCCGAGAGCCGTGCGCGCACCCAGGCGAACATCGCCTCGTGGTCGGCGATCCAGAACTTGTCCGGCTCCGCGAGGACCAACTCCTCGCGCTCCTCCTTCGGGCACCGCACGGCGATGGACGTCTCGTCCTCGGGAAGCGTGGCGAACATCTTTCCGGCCACCCGGAAGGTGGGCATGCTCCAGGCGATCTTCTCCGTCGTATCCGGCAGGGCCAGTGCGATACGGCGTACTTCGTCACCCGTGACCTGGGCCTTGGCATGAGCTCGAGACATGTGGAGAACGGTAGCCAACGCCACTGACAGCGGCCTCCCGGACGGCCTATCGGACTGCCTTCCCGGACGCGGCCTGTCGGACGGCCTCCCGGAGAGCGTTCACGCCACAACTGCGCGGCGGGCCCGCCGCACTGGAGGTGGCGGGCCCGCCGCGGTACAGCGAAGAAGTGGGGTCAGGCGGCGAGAGCCCAGACCTTCGGGCTGTTCGGCATAAGGTCCGTGGTTCGACCCTCGCACTGCCCGCAGGCGGTGTGCTGGGCACAGGCCTGCGGTTGCGCCGGGCCACCCTGAGCCCTGCGAGCGGTCAGCCAGACCGCGATATAGGCAGGTCCGGTCGTAATCACAGCTACGGCTATCTCGATGAAGGCCATCGGTCTCACCCCCCGGGCACACTGTCGTGTCCGTATCACCGTAGAGGCGGGGGGGTACTGACGGTAAGCAGTTCGCCGATAAGGAGGAACTGAGGCCGGATCAGCCCCTGCGTTTGGCTGGATGCGGCTGCCGCGGCGCACCGCTCCGGCCCTTCGACACGGCGACCGGCCGACACTGCAGCACGGCAACACGGCAACACGGCAACACGGCAACACGGCAACACGGCAACACGGCCGACCCTCCAACACGGCCACCGGGATGACCAGCTCGTCGCGTTTCACAGCACCCGCTTGTCCAGCCAGTCCCTCAGGTCCTCCTGGACCTCGTCCCTGTTGGTCTCGTTAAGGATCTCGTGGCGTGCCCCCTCGTACCCCCTCCAGGTGAGGTCGTCCAGGCCCACGTACCGGTAGTCCTCCAGGAGTTCATGGACCAGCGTCATGCCCTGGTTGCAGGGGTCCTCGGTGCCGACGGCGATGTGGACGGGCAGGTCCGCCGGGACCCGGGCCAGGTTCCGCGGGTCGTTCATCTTGCGTACGGCACGCACCCAGTCAAGGCAGAGCCCGGCGGAGAACGGGAATCCGCAGCGCTCGTCGGCGACGTACGCGTCGACCTCGGCCTCGTCGCGGGAGAGCCACTCGAAACCGGTGCGGTGCGGGTACGGGTCGTTGAAGGCGGCGAAGAGTTCGGGGAGGTAGGAGGAGAGCGACTCCCGGTCGTCCTCGGCGATCTCGCGCTCCAGACGGACGATCGACTCGTCGATGCCGACCCCGGGCAGGGAGCGGAACGTCCCGGAGAGGATCAGACCCGCGAGGCCGTCCGGGAACTCCTGGGCGTAGTCCCTGGCCAGGTGCGAGCCCATGCTGTGGCCGAGCAGGAAGAGCGGGGTTCCGGGATTCAGGGTGCGCACCTGGTCGCCGATCGCCTTGAGGTCGTCGACGATGGCGCGCCAGCTGTCGAAGGAGGACCCTGCGGCAGATGCGTCGGCCGACGAACCCGTCACCCCGTACCCACCCGTCGCCTGCGCCGTCGCGCCATGACCCCGGTGGTCGGAGGCGATCACCCCATAGCCGTGCGCCACCAGGTGGCGCGCGAACCGGTCGTAGCGCAGGGCGTGTTCACCGGCGCCGTGCGCGATCTGCACGAAGGCGCGCGGTCGGCCGCCTTCGGGCAGCCAGGTGTACGTGGCGACGGGGACGCCGTCCACCGCGTTCACGAGTCCGGCGGTGTACGCGGCCGGGGCGGGCGTCGAGGCGTGGTCAGACATTCGGGAAACTCCCCTGTACGACTTCTCTGCGGCTTCTCGGTGGCTTCTCTGGCCCTGAAACCCTCCCCCGCACACGCGCCCTCATACCAGCGGCTCCGCCGGTAGCTCGCCGTGACTCTCTTCTCACGCCAGGCCCTTCCGACCCATTGACCCCCCGTCAGAGCGGAACCTACGCTGAGCAACGCGCAGGGAGAAAGCGCTTTCTAGTCTCCGCACTCCGAGACCCAGAGGTCAAGCACCCGCGCACCGCGCAACCTGCACCGCGCAACTCGCACTCACCGCACACCCGGCTACCGGCAGCCGTCCACCCGCCCAGCCCAGGGAGCGCCATGAGTACCACGAGTCCCACCGCGCCCAGACGCGGACCCGTCCGGCCGAGACCCGGCCCCAGCACGCCGAGCCCCTGGCTCGCGCTCATCGCCCTGCTGGCTCTCGTGATCGGCCTCGGCCTCACCGCCCCGCCCCGCGCCACGGCACAAGCGGATCCGGAGCCGAAAGCCGCAGCCGCACCCGCGCCCGCAGCCGACCCGTTCCGCGTTCTGATCTTCTCCAAGACCACGAACTCCCACCACGAATCGATCCCCGCGGGCATCGAGGCCATCAAGAAGCTCGGCAGCGAGAACGGCTTCGAAGTGGAGGACACGGACGACGCGGCCGCCTTCACCGACACCAATCTCGCCCGCTTCCAGGCCATCGTCTTCAACAACACCAACTCCACCCCGCAGACGGGCGATCTGCTCGACGCCGAGCAGCGCGCGGCCTTCCAGAAGTACGTCCGAGCGGGCGGCGGCTGGGTCGGCCTGCACTCGGCATCGGCCAGTGAGCGTGACTGGAGCTGGTACGAGGGTCTGGTCGGCGCGATCTTCGACAAGCACCCCGAGGTGCAGACCGGGCGGATCAAGGTGCTCGACCACGCGCACCCCTCCACCAAGGGGCTTCCGGAGCTCTGGGAGCGCACGGAGGAGTGGTACAACTGGCGCACCAATCCGACGGGGAAGGTGCACACGCTCGCGCAGGTCAAGGTGCGTGACGGCGTCACCGGGCTCGACGAGGGCGTCGACCAGCCGTGGTCCTGGTGCCAGAACTACGACGGCGGCCGCTCCTGGTACACGGCGGGCGGGCACAACAAGTCGGCCTTCCAGGAAGAGGGCTTCCTCAAGCACATCCTCGGCGGCATCGAGTGGGCCGCCGGCAACAAGCCCGGCGACTGCACCGCCACCAAGACCGGCGCCTTCCAGCGCACACCGCTGGCCACCAACGACCTGGCCGACCCCTTCGAGCTGGCCGTCGCCCCCGACCGCCGGGTGTTCTTCATCCAGCGGACCGGCAAGCTGAAGATCATCGACCAGGAGACCCTGAAGGTCTCCACGGCGCTCGACTTCGACTACACGCCCGAGATGACGAGTCAGTCGGACGGACTGCTCGGCCTCGCGCTCGACCCCAAGTTCCAGGACAACCACTGGATCTATCTCCTGAACTCCGACAAGACCGAGAAACACATCAATCTCTCCCGCTTCACCGAAGCGAACGGAAAGGTCGATCCGGCGACGGAGAAGCGGCTCCTGACCATTCCCACGCTGCGCGGTGAGGGCCGGGCGAACTCGCACATGGCGGGCTCGATAGCCTTCGACAAGAAGGGCGATCTCTACATCGCGACGGGTGACAACACCGATCCGTTCGCGTCGGACGGATTCAGCCCGATCGACGAGCGCGAAGGCCGCCGCGCCTGGGACGCGCAAGGCACCTCGGGCAATACGAACGACCTGCGCGGCAAGGTCCTGCGCGTCACGCCGAAGGACGACGGTACGTATTCCGTGCCGGAGGGGAATCTCTTCGCGCCGGGCACCGACAAGACCCGGTCCGAGATCTACGCGATGGGCATGCGCAATCCCTTCCGCATCACCACGGACCCGTTGAGCGGTGCCCTGCTGATGGCCGACTACGGGCCCGACGCGAGGGCTGCCGTCGCCGACCGCGGCCCCGAGGGGACCGTCGAGTTCAACCGCATCACCAAGGCGGGCAATTACGGTTGGCCCTACTGCGTCGGCAACAACACCCCGTTCAACGACTACGACTTCGCCACGAAGAAGTCGGGCGCGAAATTCGACTGCGCGAAGATCGTGAACGATTCGCCGAACAACACGGGCCTGCGCGACCTTCCGCCGGCGCAGGCCGCGGACGTCTGGTACGCCTACTCCGCCTCCGCGGAGTTCCCCGAACTCGGCACGGGCGGCGGCGCCCCGATGAGCGGCCCCGTCTACGACTACGACGCCTCCAACACGTACAAGACGAAGTTCCCCGAGTACTTCGAGGGGAAGTGGTTCAACTACGAGCTGACGCGCCAGTGGTTCAAGGTCTTCTCGATGCAGGAGGAGGACCAGACGTTCAACGACCCGCGCTTCGACCCCGCGAAGGCGGGTGACCTGAATTCGATCAACTCCATCTTCCCGGACATGAAGTGGAACCAGCCTTTCGACGCCGACTTCGGGCCTGACGGCGCGATGTACGTCATCGACTTCGGGCTCGGCAGCGGCACGGGCCGCGGCGGCAGCAACGAGGGCGCCGGCATCTACCGCATCGACTACGTGGCGGACGGACGCCTGCCGGACGCCCGCGTCAAGGCCACTCCGGACAACGGCGGCACCCCGCTCAAGGTGACGTTCTCCAGCGAGGGTTCGGGACTGCCGGGCGACAAGCCCGTCACGTACGAGTGGGACTTCGACGGCAACGGCACGACCGACTCGACCGAGGCCAACCCGACCCACACCTACACCAAGAAGGGGCAGTTCAGCGCGCGGCTGAAGGTGACGGGCCCTGACGGTCTGAGCGGTCTGGCCGTGCAGGAGGTCACCGTCGGGAACACCCGGCCTGTCGTGACGATCCAACAGCCGCCCAACGGAGGGACGTTCAGCTTCGGGGACACGATCCCGTTCAAGATCAAGGTGACGGACAAGGAGGACGGGAAGATCGACTGCAAGCGGGTCGTCGTCCAGTCCCAGCTCGGGCACGACGCCCATCTGCACCCGCTGGACAACTACACCGGCTGCGCGGGCGAGATCGCGACGGACGCCGGTGACAGCCACGGTCCCGGGCAGAATCTCTACTACGGGATCACGGCCCAGTACGAGGACAAGGGCGCGTCCGGGGTGCCCGCCCTGACGGGTTCCGCATCCCTGACGCTGCGGACCTCCTTCCGCGAGGCCGAGCACCGCACCGCCACCGGTGGGGCGCACGGGGGCGTGGACACCGGTGACCGTGCGGACGCGTCCGGCGGCAAGCGGCTCATCGAGATCGAGGACGGGGACTGGGTCTCCTTCGACCCGGTGAACCTCAAGGGCGTCGACTCCGTGACGGTGGGCGCGTCCTCGGGCGGGCTCGGCGGTGACATCGAGTTCCGCGCCGGGTCTCCCACGGGCAAGCTCCTCGGCAAGGTGAGCGTGCCGAGGACAGGCAGCTGGAGCAACTTCATCTCGCCGACCGCCCAACTGGCCGCGTACGACGGCACGACGAAGCTGTACGCCGTCTTCACCAACCCCGAGTGGACCTCCGACAAGGAGGATCTCCTCAGCGTCGACTGGCTGCACTTCAACGGCCCCGGAGTCGAGAAGAAGGCCGGTGCGAAGGTGACGGTCAAGTCGGCCCCGGCCGACGGCACAGCGCCGCTCGCCGTCAAGCTCACGAGCACGATCAAGCTCCCGCAGGGCCGTACCGCGGCCTCGTACCACTGGGACTTCGGCGACAACGCCAAGCCCTCCGGCACGGAGAGCGGAAGCGCCGAGCACACGTACGCGCGCGCGGGCTCGTACACGGCGCATCTGACCGTCACCGACGACAAGGGCGACACGACGACCGGCGCGGTCCGGATCACGGCGAAGTGAGGGGGTGGCCATGACAACCATGAAGAGAACCGGCCTGAACGGGACCAGACGAGCCTTTCTCGGTACGTCGATGGGGCTCGCGGCAGCGGTCGGGACCGCACTGCCCGCGCGCGCGGGCGAGGCGTCACGGTGCCGGCACATCCCGCGCGGCGGGATCGGCATGCACCTCTACACGATGCGCGACGTCCTCGCGCGGGACTTCGCGGGCACGCTGGAGCGGCTCTCCGACATCGGTTACGCGACCGTGGGCGTGAGCGGCAGGCACGGGTACGGCGCGGCCGACATCCGTAGGATGCTCGACGCGGTGGACCTGAAGGCGGTCCTCGAGCACGTCGCGTACGACACGCTCAAGGGCAGCGGCCTGCCGCAGGCCCTGGAGGATCTGCACACCCTCGGCGCGAAGTGGCCGGTGGTGCCGAGCCTGCCGGGCGCGCTGCACACGCCGGACGGATTCCGGGAAGCCGCACGGCAGTTCAACCGCATCGGTCAGGCCTCACGCGACGCGGGCCTGGGCCCGGTCCTGTTCCACAACCACGGCACGGACCATGTGGTGGTGGACGGCACGAGCCTGTACGACATCCTCCTGGCCGAGACCGACCCGCATCTGGTCGGCTTCGAACTGGATGTGTACTGGGCGGCGAAGGGCGGCGGGGATCCCGCGTCGTACTTCGTACGGCACCGGCGGCGGTTCCCCGCGCTCCATGTGAAGGACATGGCGCCGGACGGCGGTTTCGCCGATGTCGGCTCGGGGACGCTCGACTTCGCCGCGATGTTCGACCACGCGCACGTGGGCGGCGTCAAGCAGTGGCTGGTGGAGCACGACACCCCCACCGATCCGTTCGCCACGGCCCGTAACAGTTACCGGTATCTGGCGGCGCTGCGGTACTGACGTACCGGGTCCGGCCGGGGTGCACTCGAACCGCCCACCTTCTTAAAGAAGAGTGTCGTCGAGTGGAGCACCCCGGCCGGATCGGCCGCGTAGCCGGGGATGCCCCCGGCTTCCGCCGCCTGTTCCGCCGTGGCCAGGAGGGTGCGGGCGAGGCCCTGGCGCACGGCCCAGACAGCGCGCCGCCCGTCCGCCGGCGTCCCGCGTGTGGCGGCGGCCTCCGCCTCGCTCAGGAGCTGCGACATCGAGCGCCCGTAGACGGCGCAGAGCCGGTTCAGGAGCGACGCGGTGGGGCTGATTCTCCGCGCGTTCGGCGCGCGACAGGGTGGAGCGGCTCACACGCCGCTGCGGTCCGCCAGGTCGCCCAGGGACAAGCCGCGTTCCGCCCGCAGCTCGGCTAGGCGGGCGGTGAGGCGCTTCCGGCGATCTTTCGGAAGCGGCGGCTCAGACCTCACTCGTGCGCCGACAC
Source organism: Streptomyces sp. NPDC055239 (assembly GCF_053606205.1). Taxonomy (NCBI): domain Bacteria; kingdom Bacillati; phylum Actinomycetota; class Actinomycetes; order Kitasatosporales; family Streptomycetaceae; genus Streptomyces; species Streptomyces sp. NPDC055239. The sequence continues at coordinate 18,009 of NZ_JBSGRD010000003.1, forward strand.
CGCCCCCAGAAGCTCGCGGATACGTCCGGTGGCCTCGCCGAACTCTGCTGTCGCCAGCGTCGTCGCGTACGAGCGCTCGGCGGGGAGGCCGACGTCGATGATCTCCTCCACCGTGCCGGGGCGCGGGCTCATCACGACAACGCGGTCCGCGAGGTAGACGGCCTCCGGGATCGAGTGGGTCACCAGGAGGACCGTGGTTCCGGTCTCGCGCCAGATGCGGTTCAGCTCGACGTTCATCTGCTCGCGCGTGAGGGCGTCGAGCGCCCCGAAGGGCTCGTCCATGAGCAGTACCGGTGGTTCGTGAAGGAGCGCGCGGCAGAGCGCGACGCGCTGCTGCATGCCGCCGGACAGTTCGTGCGGATAGGCGTCCTCGAAGCCGTCGAGTCCGGTCATGCGGATCAACTCGTCGGTACGCGCGCGTGCTTCGGCGCCGGGGATCCCCCGCATCTCCGCCTGGAGCAGGATGTTGCGGCGTGCCGTGCGCCAGTCCAGGAGCGCGGCACGCTGGAAGACGTAGCCGATGTCGCGGCGCGGCCCGCGCACCGGCTCGCCGCCCAGGAGCACGTCGCCCGACGAGGGCGCGAGCAGCCCGGCGACCAGCTTCAGGAGGGTGGACTTGCCGCACCCCGAAGGTCCGACGATCGCCACGAACTCGCCCGCGGCCACGTTCAGCGAGACGTCCCGCAACGCGGTGACGTCCTTCTTCTTCGTACGGAAGCGGACGGCGACGTCGTCGAGGCGCACCGCGAACCGGCTCACCTCCCCCGCCTGCGCACGTGAACCGTCAGTCGTCCGCGGATCGGTCCGTGGGTCGTCACTCATCTTGAGAGTCGCGTCCTTCGTCATTCCCCTGCCGCCCCTCAGCCCTTGATCCCCTTGGCCGCGTCCCAGTACTCCGCGACGGGCTTGGCCTCCTTGACCATGCCCGCCTTCGAGAAGACGTCGATGGTCTGCTGCCAGTCCGCCTCCGTGTTGGCGCCCGGCGCCTTGCCCTTCGTCGCGTCGGTGTGCAGGAGCGTCAGCGTCGTCTTGAACTGCTCGGACAGCACGTCCTTGGGCGGCAGTTGCTCGGAAGCGCCCTCCATCGCGGCGACCGCGGGCTCCGGGCTCTTCTCGGCGGCCGCCCAGGACTCGCTCACGGCGGCGGTCATGCGCTTGGCCAGATCGCCGTCGCCCTGAAGGGTCTTGGGCCCGGCGATGAGGCCGTTGGAGTAGAAGTTGAGGCCGTTCTCGGAGAAGCGCAGATACGAGACGTCCTTCTTGGCCTTGTTCTGCATGGTGGGGCCCTGGTCGCTGGCGTACCCGAGCAGCGCGTCCGTCTTGCCGGAGATCACCGCGGCGATCTTGCCCGCCGGGTCGGTGTTCTGGACCTTGACGTCGGAGATGTCCATGCCGTTCTTCTCCAGGAAGATCGGGAAGGTCTTGGTGAGCGCGTCGCCCGCCGTACCCGCGATCATCTTGCCCTTGAGGTCGGCGGGCGCATCGATGCCCTGCGCGTCGAAGAACTGCACGGAGGCGGGCGTCGTCTGGAGGAAGACCCCGAGGCTCTTCACCTTGACGCCCTGGTCGACGCCCGCGAGCACCGCCGGAGTGTCCGCCCAGCCGAAGTCCGTCTGCCCGGCGGCGGTGGCCTGCACGGTCTTCTGCGAGCCCTGGCCCGCCCTGATGTCCAGGTCGATGCCGTGCTTCTCGAAGATCTTCTGCTTCTTGCCGTAGTAGAACGGCGCGTGTTCGCCATACGGGTACCAGTTGAGCGTCAGCGTCACCTTGTCGAGCTCCTTGCCGGAGTCGCTGGTGCTCGTCTTGTCGTCGTCGCCGCCGCAGGCCGTCGCGGTCACCGCGACGAGGGCCAGGGGGACGAGGCCGGTGAGCAGTCTGCGCGGGTGCATGGAACAGCCCTTCTCGCGTACGTCGAGCATCGGACATGGCGGGGTGGGTGCGCCGGCACCGCGTGGTGGGTGTCAGTAGGCCGTGGTGAGTGTCAGTGGTACGTCCTTTGCTGAGTGTTGTCAGTACGTCGTCGTGGCGGCCACGTCCCTGCGGCTCGCGTGCCACGGCAGGAGCAGCTTCTCGGCGATCTCGACGAGCACGAAGAGGACGACGCCGATCAGCGACATGACGAGCAGCCCCGCGAAGAGCATCGGGGTGTCGAGGTTTCCGTTGGCCTGGAGGATCACATAGCCGAGACCTTCGTTCGCGCCGACGAACTCGCCCACGACGGCACCGGTGACGGCGAGGGTGACGGCCACCTTCAGGCCGGAGAACAGGTGCGGAAGGGACGCCGGGAAGCGGATCTTGAGGAAGGTCTGCCAGGGGCGCGCGCCCATGGTGGCGGAGAGTTGGAGCATCTCCGGGTCGACGGCCTTGAGCCCGGTCACCATCGAGATGACGACGGGGAAGAAGGCGATCAGAACGGCGATGAGGATCTTCGGAGCGATGCCGAAGCCGAGCCAGACGACGAACAGCGGGGCGATCGCGATCTTCGGCACGACCTGGGCGAAGAGGAGGATCGGGTAGAGCGTCTTCTCGACGGTCGTCGAGTAGACCATGACGACCGCGGACAGGATGCCGACGCCCACGGCGATGATGAAGCCGAGCAGGGTCTCGTACGTGGTGACCCAGGTGTGCTGCCACAGGTAGTCGGGCTTGTCGAGGATCACGTCGAGGGTCGCGCCGGGCGACGGCACGAGGTACGCCTCGACCATCTCGGTGGCGGCGATCAGCCACCAGGCCCCGAAGCAGACGAGCAGCAGAACCAGCGGGCGCCAGCTCTTCTCGGCCGCATCGGCGGTACGTTGCCGCAGAGTCGGGCTGCTGCGTTCGGCAACCCCCGCTGTTTTCACGGGAGTTTCCTGTAGTGCACTCTGGCTCACGGTGAACTCCCCTGGCATGCAGCGAACTTCGGAGGTAGTTGCGGAGCTTCGGTGGTGCGGAAACCGCTTTCAGAAAGCGCTTTCTGGTAAGGTGTCCGCCACGCTAATGACTGGCTGACCGCAGGGTCAATAGGTCGGCTCGAAGTTTCGCGGCGCGAGACGAAGGGGGCGCGGTGCGGGTGCTGGGGCGCGAGCAGGAACCCGGGGCGGGGCGGTCCCGTGCGAAGAAAGCCGGGGCCGGGAGCGGGTACGAGGAGCGGGCTGTCGGATCAGGGGGAGCCGACTCGGGGGGAGTCGACTCGGGGGGAGCCGACTCGGGGCTGACCCGGGAGCAGCTGCCCGCACCGGGGCGCGGCCGTGAACACGGGCCGCATGTCACCCTGCACGCGGTGGCACGCACCGCCGGGGTCTCTCCGGCCACCGCGTCGCGGGCCCTGAACGGAACGACCCGCGTCCGCGAGGACCTGCGGCGGCGGGTGCTCGAAGCGGCTGAGCAGCTGGGGTACATCCCCAACGCCCATGCGCAGGCGCTCGCCAGCTCCTCGAACAACACCGTCGGCGTCATCTGCCACGACGTCGGCGACCCCTACTTCGCGGCGATCGCGAGCGGGGTGATGGCGGCGGCGGCCGAGCAGGATGTGCTTGTCATGCTGGGCAGCACCTTCCGCGCCCCGGCACGGGAGATCGCGTACGTCTCGATGCTGCGGGCGCAGCGGGCCCGCGCGATCCTGCTCATCGGCTCGGGCTTCCAGGACCCCGCGTGGGAGAGGGCGTTGGAGTCGGAGCTCGCTCCCTACATGCGTGACGGGGGTCGCGTCGCCGTGGTCAGCAGGCACCGCAGTCTGCGCGTGGACACGGTGCAGCCCGAGAACCGGGCGGGGGCGGGGGCGCTGGCGCGGGCGCTGCTCTCCCTGGGCCACCGGGAGTTCGCCGTCCTCACGGGCCCCGAACGGCTCACCACGGTCGCGGACCGCCTGGCCGGGTTCCGCGCGGCGCTGGCCGACGCGGGGGTCGCCCTGCCTCCGGAGCGGATCGTGGAAGGTGCCTTCACTCGCGACGGGGGTCACGCGGCGGCGGTCGAACTGCTGCGCCGGGGCCGGCGGCCTACGTGCGTCTTCGCGGTGACGGACGTGATGGCCGTGGGGGCGCTCGGCGCGCTGCGGGAGCGGGGGCTGCGGGTGCCGGACGACGTGTCGCTCGCGGGCTTCGACGACATCCCCCTGGTCGGAGAACTGACACCGCCGCTGACCACGGTGGCGCTGCCGCTGACGCGGATGGGCCGGGATGTACTCGCTCTGGCGCTTCGTGAGCGGGGTGCGAGGTCGCGGGTGGAGCGGGTACGGGGCGAGGTGGTGCTGCGGGCCAGCACGGGGCGGCCGTCGGCCTGAGTGGCCAGGGGACCCGACGCGGCCCGCGGCAGCTGCGAGAGGCCCTGTGCGGCGCTCCCGTCAATCACGCGCAGGGCACGAGGGCGCGGATCGAGCGGATGCAGGGCTAGGTGGTGCTGCGGGCCAGCACGGGGCGGCCCTCGGACTGAGGGCTCACGGCAGGCAGTAGTTCCAGTAGTTACTGTCACAGCCCCGCCATCCGGCACCCAGCACCCGGCCGTTCACTCCCACCCACCCACTCGACGCCCCGGCAACATGGGTTCCGACGTCGACGCCTTGCGCAGATGGTCGGCCAGTGCCTCTGTCGCCGGGGACGCGGGGTCGTTCTTGGCGCCCCAGGCCAGCAGGTGGTGGCGTCGGGCCCAGGGGTCCTGGAGGTCGCACACGTCCAGGGGCTGGCTGGGGTCGATCACGCGGCGCGGGACGATCGCGAGGCCGGCTCCCGCCGCGGCCAGGGCGACCAGGACATTGAGGTTGGCGACCGTGGTGCGGTAGCGGACCACCGGTGCGTGGGGGCCCACGTGTCTCTCGATCCAGCGGCGCAGCGAGGCATCGGCGTCGAGCCCGACGAGCGGGTGTTCGGCCGCCTCGCTGTAGGTCAGCGACGTACGGCCCGCGAGGATCCCTCCTGCCTGGCCGACCACCACGAGGGAGTCGTCACCGAGGGGCTCCATGGCGAGTCCGCAGTCGCGTGCCTCGTCGTCCAGGACGATGCCCAGGTCCGCCTCGCCGTCGACGAGCATCCGCACGATCTGCGGGGTGCGGCGCTCGGAGACCCGGACGTCGACGTCCGGGTGCGCCCGGAGGAACGAGACGAGCGCCTGCGGTACGAGCCTGTGTACGGCGGAACCGCCGCCCAGGAGTGTCAGGGGCGCGGTCGGGGATCTCGTATAGCTCGCGACGGCGCTTTCGAGCCGGACGGTCTGGGCGAGTACCTCGCGCGCGTGCCGGGCCAGTGTGGTCCCCGCCGGGGTGGGGCGCACTCCCCTCCTGCCGCGGATCAGGAGTGCCACACCGGCCTGCTGCTCGAGGGAGCGGACCCTGGCGCTGGCCGAAGGCAGGCTCAGATGCATCCGGCGGGCGCCTGCCGTGATCGACCCCTCCGTCACGGTGTCGAGGAAGAGCCGCAGGTCGTCGAGGTCGTAGCGCACCTCATGAGCCTATGGCACAGCCTTAGGCTGGGTACATCGATTACGCATTGTGGACCCGACCGTCACGGGGTGATGCTCGGCGGGTGTCCGAGATTCTGCTGGTCCTGATCGCAGGCATCGCCGCCGGAGCGCTGAACTCCGTCGGCGGCGGAGGCACGTTCGTGGCGCTGCCCGCACTGGTCGCCGTCGGCCTGTCCCCGGTGACGGCGAACGCGTCGTCGACCATCGCCCTGGTGCCGGGGGCCGTGGCCAGCGGATGGGTCTACCGGCGCGAACTCGCCCCGCTCGGGACGACGTCGACCAAAGCACTGACAACGGTCAGCGTGATCGGGGGCGGGCTGGGCGCCACCCTGCTCCTCACACTGCCCGCGGCCTCGTTCGACGCCGCGGTGCCGTGGCTGCTCGCGTTCGCCACGGTGGTCCTCGCCTTCGGCCGCAGCCTCTCCCGCATGGTCAGCGGCGCACTCGGCCGCCAGCTCAGCATGGGTCCGCGAGCCGTTCTGGTCAGCCAGTTCCTGCTCGCGCTGTACGGCGGATACTTCGGCGGAGCCGTAGGCATCATGATGTTCGCCCTGTGGGGCATCGGCCTCGGCCTCGACGCCGCCGTCAGCAATCCGATGCGGATCACCCAGATCGCGGCCATCAATCTCAGCGCGACCGCACTGCTCCTGGTCGCATCGGACGCGCTGAGCGCTCCGCGCGTCCTCGCCCCGATGTTCGTCGGCGCGCTGGCGGGCGGCTTCGTCGGCGCCCACTTCGCACGCCGTCTCTCCGCCCGGCTGCTGCGGAGCATCATCCTCACCACGGCCGTGACGATGACCGTCCTCTACTTCGTACGCGGTTGAGGCCGGCCGGCATGGCGGACGAGGATTCCAGCCCCCACTCCGGTGCCGCCGCGTCGCCGTACGATGCAGCCGCGTCGCCGTACGATGCCGCCGAGTCGCCGTACGATGCCGCCGCGTCGCCGTACGATGCCGCCGCGTCGCCGTACGATGCCGCCGAGTCGCCGTACACGGACGCCGCGCGAGCCCGGTTGGCGATGGCCCACGAGGCGTGCGAACTGGCCGGTCTCGCGCGCGCCGCCGTACCGATCGGCGAGCACGAACTGCTCCCCGACGGCACCGCCCGCTCCCCCGGCTCCGTACTGGCCGACGCCGCCGGTGTGCTCAAGGCGGCGCACCGGTTCTTCGAGGCCGCCGCCGTGTGCGAGCGTCTCGGCGGCGCGAGTTGGCAGCTCATCGGCGATGCCCTTGGCATGGAGGCACGGAGCGCGCGAGCGCGCTTCGCCGCCGCCGAGTCCTGTTTCCGGGAGGAGCTCGAAGGGGGCGGCACCGTCGCAGGTCCCGGTGATGCGGGCTGGTGGCGGGCCTATACGGCGGGCAACCCGCTGGAAGCGGCACGCGACCTCGACGACTGGGTCCTGCGCCACGAGGACGGGGACGGCGGTCTTGGCGCCGCGCCGGTCTCCGGCGGGCTGGTACCGAGGTACCCCACCAGCGAGAGCAGCGAGAGCAGCCAGCAGAGCGATCCCAGTAGCAAATAGAGCTTCCGGTCGGCAGCTGAGACGGCGTCACAGGTGAGAACCGGCCCCCGCGCTCCCGGCGCGTCCCGCCCCGCCGCGCGTTCCCCCCACGGATGTGCCGCCGGGGAGAGTTGTCGCCACCTGGGTCGACGTCCGTGTGAACGGCTAACGGACGTCTCGGTAATTGAGTGGTGAATAGCAGCCGAAATCGGCCTGTATCGGTAATCGGTCTCACCTCCTAATCTGTGAGGCGCACACGCGAGGGATCACTGTCCGTCTTCCACGGAGGTTGACAAATGTCTGCGTTGTCCGAGGGGATCTACCTGCTCAAGAACGAGGAGAGCGGCCTGTACGCGGGAGTGCAGGGAGCCAAGACCGCACAGAGCGTGCCGGTCGTACAGCAGGAGTTGCACCCGCAAGGAACCGCCCGATACAGCCAGTTGTGGCATCTGCGGCCGAACGCGGCGAGGGAGGACGCCTGGACGCTGCAGAGCGTGCACAGCACCTTGCGCATGGACATCATGACCGGGCGCGGGCGCGCGGGCTCGCCGGTACAGCAGTGTCCGGCGGAGACCCGGCAGGATCTTCTCGTGTCCCAGCTGTGGCAGCCCGTGGAGATCGGCGACGACCGGTACACGCTGGTCAACGTCAACAGCGGTCATTTACTCTCCGTCCGCGACGACAGCAGCGTGCCGGACGCGGCCCTGGAGCAGGCGGCCAAGCCCGCCTTGGGCCCCCGCACCGCCCAGCAGTGGATCCTGGAGCGGGTGCCCGGCCGGGGCGAGACCAAGGGGTTCGACGCGTTGACGGCCACCGTGGTCTCCTCCAGCGGCGGCGTCCTTGGCACCGTGCTCGGCTCCCTGAGCGGCGCGACCAAGCAGGCGCTCGACGCGGGCGGCGGCATCTTCGAGTCGGCGGCCAAAGCCATCCCGGACAGCGACACGCCCTACGTACGTTTCGACGGCTTCCGCGGGGACGAGTTCATCCGCTTCTCCAAGCGGCGCGGCATCGAGGCTGGTCCGAGGAAGATCGCCGATCAGTTCCCGCACCTGCCCAAGCCGTTCAGCGACGGCTTCGAAGCCGTCGGCCCGGCCGCCAAACACGGCGGCCACACCTACCTGGGCTTCATGCGGGACCAGGTCGTCGAGTTCTCCGACAAGAGCCACGGCCCCGTCCACGACGCGGAGAACATCCTGCACCCCGAACTCCTGCGGGCGGTCGGCGAACTGTGCGATGTCACCGGCTTCGGCAACGACGGCGGGAGGCTGCTGGTCTTCGGCCAGAAGGACAGCTGCACCGTGGACCCCGCGGAGGTGCACCTGAGGCGTGGCTCCTACCACCAGCAGTTCCTGCTGACGGCCGCACCCGAGGCCTTCGGATTCGGCCCGGACTCGGCGAGCACGGCCGTCGCCGACTCCACGGCCCACTACTTCCTCACCAAGGGCGACGAGTTCGTCGTCGTCTCCGAGGACAAGCTCATCCAGGGCCCGGCCAGGCTCGTCGACATCTACCCGTTCCTGGACGGCCTCTGGATGTAGCCACCGTCCCGCCGGCCTCCGCACCCGGCCCTGTCCCGTCGGGGCGCACCGCCGACGGGGCCGGGCCGCGGGCCGGTCGCCACCGCTGCCCCACCACTACCCCGCCGCTACTCCGCCGCTTCTCCCAGCGCGTCGAGCACCGGACGGATCAGCGGATGCTCCTCCGCCCCGCACCGCACCGCCGCGAACACCCGGCGGGTGGGAGCGACGCCCTCCACCGGGCGGATCACCACCCCCGAGACGTCCATGCCGCGCAGCGCCGACCGCGGCACCAGGGCCACGCCCATGCCCGCTGAAGCAAGGGCGACCACCGCCCGGAAATCGTCCGACCAGTGTTCGAGCAGGGGCTGGAAGCCCGCGGCCTCGCAGGCGAGTATCACCACGTCATGGCAGGGGTTGCCCGCGAAGGGCCCGATCCACGCGTCCTTGGCGAGTTCCGCGAGCGGCACGCGCTCCGACCCGGCGAGGCGATGCGTCTCGGGAAGCACCGCGTCGAACGGCTCGACGTACAGCGGGACCCGCGTGAGGCGCGGATCGTCCGCACCCGGCGCGCCCCGGTACTCCACCGCCACGGCGACATCCACCTGCCGGTCGAGCACCATCGGCAGGCTCGCGTCGCCCTCCGCGTCCTGCACCCGTACGCGTATCCCGGGCGCACCGGACGAAAGACGGGCGAGGGCGGGACCGACCACCAGGGCGATCCCCGTGGCGAAGGACGCCACCGTCACCGTCCCCGCCTCGCCCGAGTCGTACGCGGCGAGCTCCGCCTCGGCCCGTTCCAGCTGGGCGAGGACCGCGTTCGTGTGGGAGAGCAGGATCTCGCCCGCCGGGGTGAGACGGACCCCGCGTGCCCCCCGCTCGACCAGGCGGTGGCCGGTCTCCTGTTCCAGGGCGGTCAGCTGCTGGGAGACCGCGGACGGCGTGAGGTAGAGCGCGGCGGCAGCCGCCGTGACCGTGCGGTGGTCGGCCACCGCACGGAGGATGTGCAGCCGTCGCGCTTCGATCATGGGGTCGATTGTCCCAAACCGCGGACCTCACCGACACCGGCGGCCCGGCCAAGCCCCTCAGCCACCCGAGGGCGCCCGGACACCGTCAGGCGTCCAGCTCCGCCCGCGCCGCGACGAAGGCGTCCACCGCGCGGTTCACGTCGTCCGTGGAGTGCGCGGCCGACAGCTGGACGCGGATGCGGGCGGCGCCCTGCGGCACCACGGGGTACGAGAAGCCGATCACGTACACGCCGCGCTCCAGGAGCAGCTCGGCCATCCGTCCCGCGACCGAGGCGTCGCCGATCATCACCGGGGCGATCGCGTGGTCGCCGGGCAGGATGTCGAAGCCCTCCTGCGTCATGCGCGACCGGAAGAGCGCCGTGTTCGCGGCGAGGCGTTCCCGCAGGTCGCCCGCCGACTCCAGGAGGTCGATGACCTTCAGCGAGGCCGCCGCGATCACCGGGGCGAGGGTGTTCGAGAAGAGGTAAGGGCGCGAGCGCTGGCGAAGGAGCGCGACGATCTCCGCACGCGCCGCCACGTAGCCGCCGGAGGCGCCGCCGAGCGCCTTGCCGAGGGTGCCCGTGATGATGTCGACGCGGTCCATGACGCCGTGCAGCTCGGGCGTACCGCGCCCGCCGGGGCCCACGAAGCCGACGGCGTGCGAGTCGTCGACCATCACCATGGCGTCGTAGCGCTCGGCGAGGTCGCAGATCTCCCGCAGCGGGGCGACGTACCCGTCCATGGAGAAGACGCCGTCGGTGACGATGAGCTTGCGGCGCGCGCCGCCCTCGGAGGCCTCCTTCAACTGCTGCTCCAGGTCCGCCATGTCGCGGTTGGCGTAGCGGAAGCGGCGGGCCTTGCAGAGCCGGATGCCGTCGATGATCGACGCGTGGTTGAGCGCGTCGGAGATGACCGCGTCCTCGGCGCCGAGCAGCGTCTCGAAGACTCCGCCGTTGGCGTCGAAGCAGGACGAGTAGAGGATCGTGTCCTCCTGGCCCAGGAACCCGGACAGGCGCCCCTCGAGCTCCTTGTGCACCTCCTGCGTACCGCAGATGAAGCGCACGGACGCCATGCCGTAGCCCCAGCGGTCCAGGGCCTCGTGCGCGGCGGCGATCACCTCGGGGTGGTCGGCGAGGCCGAGGTAGTTGTTGGCGCAGAAGTTCAGTACGTCGCCGGGGCGGCCCCCCGCGGTGACGCCGACCGTGGCGGACTGCGGGGTGCCGATGACGCGCTCGGGCTTGTGCAGGCCCGCGGCGCGGATCTCGTCGAGGGTGGTGCGCAGGTCGTCGCGTACGGAGTCGAACATGCTTGATTCCTTCAGCAGCTGAGGCGGTCGGGACGGTCGGGGTTCAGGAGGTCCGGTCTCAGGAGGTCCGGTCTCAGGAGGTCCAGTCGAGGATGATCTTGCCGCCGCGGCCGCTCGCCGCGTCGTCGAAGGCCGCCTCGAAGTCACGGTGGCCGTAGCGTCCGGTGATCACGGGGGCGAGGTCGAGGCCGCCTTCGAGCAGCACGGACATGGAGTACCAGGTCTCGAACATCTCGCGGCCGTAGATGCCCTTGATCGTGATCATGGAGGTGACGATCCGGGACCAGTCGACGGCGAACTCCTCGGCCGGCAGGCCGAGCATGGCGATCTTGCCGCCGTGCGTCATGTTGGCGAGCATGTCGCGCATCGCGACGGGGTTGCCGGACATCTCCAGACCGACGTCGAAGCCCTCGCGCAGGCCCAGTTCGCGCTGACCGTCGGCGATCGAGGTCTCGGCGACGTTCAGCGCCAGGCTCGCACCGACCTTGCGGGCCAGCTCCAGGCGCTCCTCGCTGACGTCCGTGACGACGACGTTGCGGGCACCCGCGTGCCGGGCCACGGCCGCCGCCATCAGGCCGATCGGCCCCGCCCCGGTGATCAGCACGTCCTCGCCGACCAGCGGGAACGACAGCGCCGTGTGCACCGCGTTGCCGAACGGGTCGAAGATCGCGGCCACGTCGAGGTCGACGGGGACGCGGTGCACCCACACATTGGCGGCGGGCAGCGCGACGAACTCCGCGAACGCCCCGTCCCTGCCGACGCCGAGACCCACCGTCGCGCGGCACAGGTGGCGGCGGCCCGCCTGGCAGTTGCGGCACTTGCCGCAGACCAGGTGGCCCTCGCCGCTGACCCGGTCGCCGATCTTGATGTCCGCGACGTCACGCCCGGTCTCGACGACCTCGCCGACGAACTCGTGCCCGACGACCAGCGGCGCCGCGATCGCCTGCTGCGCCCAGCCGTCCCAGGCCCGGATGTGCAGATCGGTGCCGCAGATCCCGGTGCGGAGCACCTTGATCAGGACGTCTCCGTTGCCGATCACCGGCTCCGGTACGTCCATCAGCCGGAGACCCGGCTCCGCTTTCTCCTTGACCAGCGCCTTCAACGCAGCGGCTCCTGTCGTACGTCGCTTGTTCCACCGACGACACAGGAATCTTCCCTACGGCGGCGCCCTGGTCCATCGAGGATTTCTTAAGCGCCGCCGCAGCTTTCCTTCAGGCCCCTCGTTCAGGCCCGGGTCTGACCCCGCTCGAAGTACGCGATGAGCTCCGGGTCGAGGACCGGCACCTCACGCGGCGTGCCCCCGTCCCGCAGCGACTGCGTCGCGCGCACGCCCGCCGCCACCGCCATCCGGGCCGCGACCGGCGACGTGTCGGTGCGCCCTCCCTCGCGGGCGAAACGGACGAACTCCTCGATGAGCAGCGGGTCGGATCCGCCGTGCCCGCCCTCGTCCTCGGCGTCCGGCACGGGGTACTCGGCGTCGGCGTCGGGGCGGTAGGTCGAGCGCCGCGTGTTCCAGACCTTCACCACTCCCCCGGGGCCGTCGCCGAAGTTCTCCAGGCGGCCCGCGTCACCGATGACGGTGTAGTTGCGCCAGTAGTCGGGCGTGAAGTGGCACTGCTGGTAGGAGGCCAACACCCCGTTGTCCAGGCGCATGTTGACCAGGGAGACGTCCTCCACGTCGATGACCGGGTTGAGGTCGCGCTGGGTGTTCGGCGGCCAGTGACCGTCCTCGGTGTACCAGTCGTCCGTCTTCGGCTCGCCCGGCTCACGGCGGTGCGGATTGTCCCCGTAGACCATGAGGTCGCCAAGGGCCTGCACCTGACGGGTGTAGCCGCCGGCGAGCCAGTGCAGGACATCGATGTCGTGCGCTGCCTTCTGGAGCAACAGGCCGGTGGTGTTCTGCCGTTCGGCGTGCCAGTCCTTGAAGTACCAGTCGCCTCCGTAGGCGACGAAGTGACGCACCCAGACCGTCTTGACCTCGCCGATGTCACCGCGCCCGATGATGTCGCGCATCAGCCTGACCACGGGCATGTGGCGCATGTTGTGGCCTACGTAGAGGCGGGTTCCCGTCTCGTACGCGGTCCGCAGGATCTCGTCGCAGGCCTCGATGCCGATGTCGAGGGGCTTCTCCACGAAGACGGGCTTCTTCGCGCGCAGCGCCTCGCAGGCGAGCTGCGCGTGGGTGTGGTCGGGGGTGAGGATCACGACGGCGTCGATGTCCGGATCCTCGATGACCTTGCGGTGGTCGGTGGATATCAGGGCGCCGGGGAAGGCCACGGCCGCCTCCGTCCGCGCGGTGACGTCGTGGTCGGCGAGCGCGGTGACGCGGTAGCCCTCGCCGGGCCGGTGTGCGGTGCGGGCCAGCGAACCGCGCAGGCCGTAGCCGAGGACGCCGAGACGGAGGTCGGTCATGGTGTGCCTTTCCGTACAGATATCTATGAGACTTCGGGTGGTGCCTACGTACGTGACGGATGGACGAGCACCTGGGCGAGCGCCACGCGTCCCGCCCCGGTGAGCTTGATCCTTATGTATCTGGCTTCCGCGTCCGTGTCGAGGAGTGTGGGCCGAAGTGATCGTCCGGTGACGTGCGCGGTCGTGGCGTCGGCGAAGTCCGCGGTCCTCGCGATCTGGACGTCGAAGTCGGCCGTCGTCATGGACGCGTTGTTCCAGACCTCGACCTGTCCCACGCGCCGGACGCCGCCGAGATCGACCTGCCACCAGGCGCCCTGCTCGGACAGCGTGCGGGTGTCGGTGGAGGTGTCACCATCGGTCGCGTACGCCGCCGGGGCCGCGCCGTCCGTGGAGGACTGGGACGCGGTGCCGGTACGGGCGAGGTCGGGGCGCAGCTGCTCGGCAGCCGCTCGGTGCGCGCCCGAGCGGGCCGCCACGGCGAGCGCCTCTGCGGGGAGTCGGTCGAGCTTGGTGTGGTTGTCCTTCATCGTCGACCCCGTGCCGGTGAGGGCCGGCGTTTCGGTGTCGGTCCAGTTGCCGGTGGCGTGGTTCCGGATGCCGTAATCGGCCCAGTTGGAGACCCACTTGTAGCCGACGCGGGTGATGACGTTGCCTTCGACACGGATGTACGAGGACTGCTCGTCGAGGTAGATGCCGTTGCCGTCACGCTCGGTGTTCCCGTAGGCGGAGCGGTTGATGTAGTTGCCGGAGAGGACCGTGCCGGGCTGCGCGCCCTGGGTGTAGATGGCACCGCCGTCGTGCTGGGCGTGCTCCACGCGCATCACATCGGTGATCCGGTTGTTCGTGACCCGGTTGTCCCTCAGGACGGACTCCCGCGCCTCGGGCTGGTTCCAGCCCCAGCCGACGGAGATCCCCGAGTAGGGCAGGTCGGCGAGGGTGTTGTGGTCGACGGTGAGCCCGGCCTCGTACCCGGCCCAGATGCCCACCGAGTCGGTGTACTCGACGCCGGTGCGGCGGATCGTGTTGTACGCGACGGTGTTCCGCTCACCCGCGAGCACGGCCTCCGGCTTCGGCTCGGTGTCACCGACGTACACGGCGCCGGACGACAGGTCCGTGAAACGGGAGCGGGTGACGGAGGTGTCCTTGGTACCGGCTTCGAGGACGACCCCTGCGCCGCCCAGATGCGTGAACTCGACTCCGGTCACGTCCACATGGCGACCGCCGCGCACTGTGAGCGCCGCGCTCGGCTTGGTGTAGTGCCGACCGGCGTGATCGACGGGTCCTGTGGCTCCGGTGAGGGTGAGACCGGCCTGGGTGCCCGCGTAGCCCTCGTCGGTGGAGGGTTGAGCGTATGCGGCGTACGCGAAGCCGATGCCCCGCACGCGCAGGTCGTGGGCGCCGTCGACGACCATGAGCCGCTCCGTCACCGGGGTGAGCACGCCCGCGCGCCGCATGTCCTCGCCCTTGCGCGGGAGGTAGGTGACGGTGCGGTCCTGCGCGTCCCAGACGAACTCGCCCGGCGTGTCCAGGAGTTCGCGGGCGTTCTCGAAGAAGGCGACCCCGGAGTAGCGAGCGGAGTCGACGGTGGTGGAGTCCCAGGCGGGGCCCGTACGGTTCGTGCCGCTCGCGGAGTTGGTCCAACACGGCCGCGCGAAGGTGAGGTTGTCGCCTTCGACGCCCGTGGTCCGGCAGTGGTAGTCGCGCCAGCGGACCTTGATGACGGCCTCCGCGCCGGTGGGCCGCTGCCAGTTGGTGATGCCGGTGGCCGTGGCGCCCGTCATGCCGGTCTTCGTCGCGTCGCAGACGCTTGCCGCGCAGGCCGCGCCCCGCGCGCGCACGGCCCGGTCGCCGTCCACGAACAGCTGGCGCGGAGTGACCCCTTCGGGGACATCGGCCGTCCAGGTGCCGTCGGCGCCCTTGTGCCACCCGGTCAGCGCACGTCCGCCGGACAGGACGGGGCGGGCGCCGCGTGCTGCGGTCCAGGTGACGGTGTGCCCGTCGCGCCCGGAGTCGGCCGCGCCCAGCTTCAGCGGCTCGCTCATCTCGTAGGTGCCGTCGGCGAGTTCGACGCGTACGTCCCTTCCGCTGACGGTGCGGGCGGCGTCACGGGCGGCCTGCGGGGAGCAGGGGCGGGTGGCGGTGCAGGACGCTCCGGAGCCGTTCGGGGCGGCGTGGAGGATCTTGGGGCCGGGGGCGGTCCGGGCGGCGGCGCTCTGCGGGGTGACGACCGCTCCGATGGCCGCGATGGCGCACATCCCCGCGGTGATGACGCGTGGCCGCCTCACTTGGCCACACCCCAGTCCGGGTGGCCCGGCATGGGCGGGTTGTCGAGGTCGAAGAGCCAGTGGTTCAGGAACGTACCGACCGATTCGTCGCCGGTGACCTCGACGGCGTTGTCGATGAAGTCCCGCGTGGAGGCGTTGCCGTGCCGGTGTTCGGTCAGCCACGCCTTCATGACGGCCTCGAACTTCCCCTGCCCGATCTGCTGGTGGAGGGCGTAGAGGGAGACCGCCGCACCGTCGTAGATGTTGAAGCCGCCGAGCCCGGTGGGCTTTCCGGGCGGGCCGTCGGTCTTGCGGACCGCGTCGAGCTCGGCGTACGCGGTCTTCATCTTCTCCTCGATGGACTGAAAGCCCTTCTGGTCCGCCCACACGGCCGCGTAGTAGACGGCGGGACCTTCGTTCAGCCAGGCGTCCTGCCAGGTGGCCGGGGTGACGGAGTCGCCGAACCACTGGTGGGTCAGCTCATGGACCATGGTGGTCGAGTAGGTGGGCCGGTCGAACCAGGAAGGACCGAAGAGCGAGAGTGTCTGGTTCTCCAGCGCGTCGCTGTAGCCGTCCCGCACGATCTGCACGCCGTAGGTGTCGAACGGGTAGCGCACCCCGAGGGTCTTCTCCAGCCACGCCACCTGCCCGCCGGTCTCCTCGACCATGGGCTTGTACTTGGCCTGCTGGTCATCGGGGACGAGGTGGCGGAGCTTCAGGCCGTGCGGCCCGCGGCCGTGGATGTAGGTCTGCTTGTTGACGGAGATCCCCAACAGCTCCGGCGCCATGGGGGACTTGAGGGCGAAGTCCCAGGTCTTCTTCGAGGCACCAGCCTTGCGTGTGCCCGTGAGATTGCCGTTGGCGGCGGGCGTCCAGCCGTCCGGGGCGGTGAGGTGGAAGGACCAGGTCGCCTTGTCGGACGGGTGGTCGTTGACCGGCGCGAAGGTGTCCGCGCGGGAGGCCTGGGCGGCGGAGGCGAAGCCGCCGTCGGACATGTAGCGCCATCCCGGCTGGCCGATCGGCTTGGTCCTGCCGTTGCCGTGGTAGGTCAGTTCGACGTCGAAGGCGCGTCGGTCGCGCAGGCCGCCCGCCGGGGTGACGGTGAGCTCCTGGCCGCTCTGACCGGGCCCGATCGCCCATGTGGCCGCCTTGCCGTTGACGTTGACGGCATCGACGGCCAGCGAGTCGACGTCGAGGTTGAAGGACGACAGGTCCTGGGTGGCTCTCGCCTTGATCTTCATGGTGCCGGTGAAGTCGTACGTCACCGGCGTGAAGTCGAAGGAGAGGTCGTAGTGGCGGACGTCGTAGCCGCCGTTGCCGAGCGTCGGGAACAGCGGGTCGCCGACGCCGTCCGCACCCGGGGCCGGGGTGAAGGGGGCCGCGTGAGCGGGGAGGGCGAGCGCGAGGGTGGCGACGGCGACCGCGGTCGCCGTCGCGGCGCGGACGGTCCGGGTACTGCGAGCTCGTACGGTTCGGATCCTGTTCTCAGCCATGGGGCCGCAACGTAGTAATCGCTTACTGTCAGCGTCAACACCCCGGCCGTAACCGGTTAACCCTCTGCCGCCCACCGCACAGGCCAGTGCCGGACAGAAAGAACGTAGAAAGATTCCCGGCCCTCTTGCGCGCCATAGCAACCGCTTACATGCTGTCGCGGGATCACCCACGCATCTCGGTTCCTGCACCACAGCTCACGGGAGAGTTCCCTATGCGCACGCCCCACTCCGGCTCCACCGGACCAGGACCACGACGCCGCACGATCCTCGCCGCGAGTGCCGCATCCGCCTTCGTGCCGCTGGCGGCGGGCGGTACGGCCTGGAGCGCAACGGACGTGGACCCGGACCCGTACGACACCTTGCTGGCCCGCGCGGCGGCCCAGCTCACCGGCGGCACGTTCGACGCCGACGACCCGGACTTCGCGGCGGCCCTGAAGGTCCTTGACACCCAGGCGTCCGCCTGGTGGCGCGACTTGGACCGGTCCGAGGGCCGCGGCGCCCTGTGGGCCGACCTCTCCCCCGCGAAGGACCCGGGCAACTTCGGCCAGAGCTACACCCGCCTGCGCACGCTGGCGACGGCCTGGGCCACGCCCGGCACCTCCCTCAGCGGGAGCGCCGAAGCGGCGGACGCCCTGCTCGACGCCCTGCGCTTCCTGCACACCGACGCCTACAACACCGGCCGCCCCGAATCCGGCAACTGGTGGTTCTGGGAGATCGGCGCGCCCCGCGCCCTGATGGACACCTGCGTGCTGCTGCGGGAGAAGATCCCCGCGGCCGACGTCACCAAGTACGTCTCCACGGTGGCGAAGTTCTGCCCCGACCCGGACCGCCGCACCAACGCCCCGACCCTGGCCGAGACGGGCGCCAACCGCGCCGACAAGGCCGTCATCGTGGCGCTGCGCGGCCTGGTGGCGAAGGACGCGGCCACGCTGGCCCTGGCCCGCGACGGTCTCTCCGACGTCCGGGACAAGGGCAAGAACAGCCTTTTCACGTACGTCACTTCGGGCGACGGGTTCTACGAGGACGGGTCGTTCGTGCAGCACGGCTCCGTCGCGTACACGGGGACGTACGGCAGTGTCCTGCTCGGCAGCGCGGGCCAGCTGATCGCGCTGCTCGCGGACTCCGAGTGGGCCGTCACCGACCCGAAGACGTCCGTCCTCTACGAGGCGGTGGACCGGACGTTCTCGCCGGTCGTCTTCGACGGCCTGATGATGGACGCGCTGCGCGGACGCGCGACATCCCGCGAGAAGGCACCGGACCACAAGGACGGCGCGGCGGCCGTCACCAACATCCTGCAGCTGGCGGACGGAGCCCCGGCCGCGTACGCCGAACGCTGGCGCGCGCTGGTCAAGGGATGGATAGGGCGCAACAAGACCCACCCCTACCTGGGCCTGGTCGGCGTTCCCGCGATCGCCCGCGCCAAGGCCGTACTCGACGACGCCGCGGTCCCGGCCACCGACCGGCTCACCGGGCACTTCGCCTTCGCGGACATGGACCGGGCGGTGCACCGGCGCCCCGGCTGGGCGCTCACGCTCTCGCTCTCCTCGAAGCGCATCGCCGCCTACGAGGCGGGCAACGGCGAGAATCTGCACGGCTGGTACACCGGCGACGGCATGGCCTATCTCTACGACGGCGACGACCTGGGGCAGTTCGGGGACGGCTTCTGGGCGACGGTCGATCCGTACCGCCTGCCGGGCACCACCGTGGACACCCGTAAGCGCGCCGACATCGGCTCGGGCGGTGGCACCGGGACCTACCTTCCGAAGAACGCCGTCGCGGGTGGCGCGGTGCTCGACAGCCGATACGGCGCCGCCGCGATGGAGCTCATCGCCGACGGCAGCACGCTGCGGGCGAGGAAGGCGTGGTTCTTCCTCGACAACGCGGTCATCGCCCTGGGCGCGGACATCACCGCGAGCGACGGCCGGAGCATCGAGACGGTCGTCGAGAACCGGAACCTGTACGAGGACGGGGCGCCCCGGCTCACGGTCGACGGCCGGCGTCAGCCCTCCCGCACGGGCTGGTCGGCGTCCCTGCCCGGCGCCCGCTGGGCCCACCTCGACGGCACCGGTGGCTATGTCTTCCCCGATCACGCCGCACAGGCGCTGCACGCCCTGCGCGAGGAGCGGACCGGCACCTGGCGGGCGGTCAACACCGGCGCGGACACCGGAGGCAGCACGACTGAGGTCACCCGCCGCTATCTGACCCTGTTGCTCGACCACGGTGTCTCCCCCGCCGCGTCCTCGTACACCTACGTCCTCCTCCCCGGCGCGAGCGCCGCCGCGACCGCCGCCTGGTCCCTCTCACGGCCGGTCCGCGTCGTCGCCAACAACGCCACCGCGCAGGCCGTCGAGGCGCGCCGCCACGGTCTCGTCGCCGCCCACTTCTGGCAGCCGGGCAGCGCGGCCGGGATCACCGCGTCGGGCCCGTGCACCGTGATCGCGCGACGCGGCGGCGACGGCATTTCCCTCGCCGTGGCCGACCCAGGCCGCACGGGCACGACGGTCACCGTTGAACTGCCCTTCCCCGTACGGAAGGTGGTGCGCGCCGATGACACGGTCACCGTCACTCCGGGCCGCCGCGCCCTCGTCACCGTCCGTGTCACGGGCTCCCGCGGCCATACGCACACCGCCCACCTGCGCTGACTCACCCACGCCGAAGAGGAGACACGGACCCGCCATGCCCGCACCGCACCTGGCCCTGCCCCCCACCGACCGTGTCCTGTCCCCGCGCACGGGCTGGACCCGGTCCCACTGGGAGGCGCTCGCCGACCGGCAGCTGGAGGCACTCGTCCCGTACGCGACGCCGAACTTCGCGCAGTACAGACTGCCGGGCCGTGGCAGTTGGTCCGGGGTCGTGTCGGACGGTCTCGAGGGGTACGCAAGGTCGTTCCTCCTCGCCTCCTTCCGGATCGCGGGAGCGGGCGGCGAGGTGGACCCCCACCTCATCGAACGCTACGCGCGGGGTCTGACAACGGGCACGGACCGCGACGGCGCGGGCGGCGAGGCCTGGCCTGAACTCAGCGACTGCTCCCAGCAGATGGTGGAGGCCGCGTCGATCGCGATCGGCCTGCACGAGACCCGCCCCTGGCTCTGGGACAAGCTCGATCCCCGGGTACAGGAGCGGGTCGTCGACTGGTTCTCCGGCTTCGTCGGCGCCAGGACGTGGGACAACAACTGGCGTCTGTTCCAGGTGGTGTCCGAGCAGTTCCTGGCCTCGGTCGGCGCCCCGCACAGCAAGGCGGACATCGACGGCGGCCTGGACCGCATCGAGGACTGGTACCGGGGCGAGGGCTGGTACAGCGACGGCGAAGGACGCAACTTCGACTACTACATCGGCTGGGCGATGCACCTGTACCCGCTGCTGTGGGCGCGCATGGCGGGCCCGGACGGCGAGGAGCGTGCCAAGGTCTACCGCGAGCGCCTCGCCCAGTTCCTCGCCACCTACCCGCACTTCTTCGGCGCCGACGGCGCCCCCGTCCACCAGGGCCGCTCCCTGACGTACCGCTTCGCGGCGACCGCCCCGGTCTGGATGGGCGCCCTGGCGAACTGCACTCCCCTGGCACCCGGCCTCACCCGGCGCCTCGCGTCCGGCACCGCACGGCACTTCGTGGAGCGGGGTGTCCCCGACGAACGCGGGCTGCTGCCGCTCGGCTGGTACGGAACGTTCCTGCCGTCCACGCAGCCCTACTCGGGTCCGGCGTCCCCGTACTGGGCGAGCAAGGGGTTCCTCGGCCTGCTCCTGCCCGCCGACCACCCCGTGTGGACGGAAGCCGAACTCCCGCTCCCCGTCGAGGAGTCCGACCAGTACACGGCGCTCCCCGAGCCCGGCTGGCTCCTGCACGGCACGCGCCACGACGGCATCGTCCGCCTGATCAACCACGGCAGCGACCACAACCCCCTGGAGGGCCCCGCGGCCGACGACCCGCACTACGCCAAGTTCGGCTACTCCACGGCCACCGCCCCCGAGACCGCCCCCAGCGCGTGGGCGCGCACCGTGGACAACCACCTGGCCCTGCTCGCGCCGGACGGCACAGCGTCACGCCGCCGCCGGATCCACCCGGTGCGGTGCGAGGGACGCGTGGCCGCATCACGCCACGACGCGCTCCTTCCGGGCACGCAGGACGAGTTCCCCGTCGAGACGACCAGCGTGCTGCACGGCCCGTGGGAGGTCCGCGTCCACCGCGTCCAGGCCCCGCCCGGTGTGACGGTCCGCGAGGGCGGCTACGCGGTGGCCGACGAGACACAGCCGTACGCCGAGCAGGGGCCAGGCTGGGCCCTCACCCGCACGGATGCCGGTCTTACCAGCGCCGTCGTCGCACTCCACGGGTGGGACGAGGAGGCGGGCATCGCCCGCGAGGTGGCGGCCAACGCCTACGGTCCGCACTCGGCGACGCCGTATCTCACGTGCGCCGGTCACGAGGGCGGGGCAAGCATCCACGTCACGCTCGTCGTCCTGTCCCAGGACACCGTCCGGCCCGCGGCGCTGAGGGAGTCCACCGCGTGCGCGGTGGAGGGCGACACCGTCGCCCTCCACTTCCCCGACGGCACCGAGCTGAACGTATGAGGCGACAGGAGTCAGATCCCGCCGTCCTCCCGGCGGTGGATCTGCTCGATCAGCTCCGCCGCCATCGCCTTGATCGTCTCCAGACCCGCCCTGCCCCAGGGCCGGGGCTCGACGTCCACGACGCAGACCGTGCCGAGCGCGATGCCCGTCCGGTCGATGAGCGGGGCGCCCAGATAGGAGCGGATCCCGATCTCGTCGACCACCGGGTTCCCCGCGAAGCGCGGATAGTCGCGGACGTCCTCCAGGACGAGGGCCTTGCGCCGCACGACCACATGCGGGCAGTAGCCGTGATCGCGCTCCATGTAGCGGCTCGCCGTGCCGTCCGGGGTGTGCAGGCCCGCGAAGAACTGCCGGTTCTCGTCGATGAAGTTGACCATGGAGTACGGGACGCCCGTGACCGCGGCGAGCCGGTCGGCGAAGGCGTCGAAGGCGAGGTCGGGACGGAGCCCTATGCCGAGCCTGTGCAACCGCCGCACCCGGCTCGGCGCCTCCTTGTCGACGGGAGTGAGCAGCAGGTGCGCGGTCGAGTCGTACATCAGGTGTGGGCTCCGTAGCTCGGGGCGGCCGGGGCGTGGGCGAGGAGGTGTTTGACGAGGGTGAGGAGGGTGGCGATGCCCGAGCTGGAGATCCGCGCGTCACACCGCACGACGGGCACCTGCGGATCCAGGTCGATGGCGGAACGTACCTCTTCGGGCTCATAGCGGTGACCGCCGTCGAATTCGTTGATGGCCACGATGAATCCCATGCCGCGCTGCTCGAAGAAGTCCACGGCCGCGAAGCAGTCCTCCAGGCGGCGGGTGTCGGCCAGGACCACCGCGCCGAGCGCGCCTTCGGAGAGTTCGTCCCACATGAACCAGAAACGTTCCTGGCCGGGCGTACCGAAGAGATAGAGCACGTGGTCCGGATCGAGGGTGATGCGCCCGAAGTCCATGGCCACGGTCGTGGTGGTCTTGTTCTCGACGCCCGACAGATCGTCGGTGCCCTCGCTGACCGTGGTGAGGAGTTCCTCCGTGCTCAGCGGCGAGATCTCGCTCACCGCGCCCACAAAGGTCGTCTTGCCGACCCCGAACCCTCCCGCGACCAGGATCTTCAATGCGGTGGGGAAGGGGTCAGAGCTGTCGTCGTAGTCCATCGAGCACTGCCTCCAACAGGGACCGGTCGGTGGGGTTGTGGTAGAAGTCCGGGGCTCTCAGGGTGAGTGCCCCGCAGTCGACGAGATCGGAGAGCAGCACCTTGGTCACGACCGCGGGCAGCTTCAGCTGCGCCGCGATCTCCGCGACCGATGTGGGTGCCGCGCAGAGCCCGAGCGCCGCCGAGTGCTCAGGGCCCAGGTAGCCGGTGACCGGGCCTCCGGTGGCCATCACCTGGGTCAGGAGGTCGAGTTGCGCGGTCGGACGGGTCCGCCCGTCACTGACCGTGTAGGGACGGACGAGCCGTCCGGCGGATTCGTCGAGCCATGGCCCGTCGTGCGGGGCCGCCACGGTCAATGCCTCATCGGGGCGGGTTCGCCGGCGAGCTGCCGGGGTGCCGTCATGAGGTACGGGCGCACGCTCTTGACCAGCATCGCCATTTCGTAGCCGAGCACCGCCGCGTCCGCGTCGCGCCCGGCGAGCACCGCCAGACAGGTGCCCGAGCCCGCCGTGGAGACGAACAGGAGGGTGGAGTCGAGTTCCACGACGACCTGGCGTACGTCCCCGCCGTCGCCGAACCGGATGCCGGCGCTGCGCCCCAGTGAGTAGAGCCCGGACGCGAGGGCCGCCATGTGGTCGGCGCTGTCCGGGTCGAGGCCATGGACCGACTTCACGAGTCCGTCGGAGGAGAGCAGGACCGCGCTGTGGGTGTGCGGCACGCGCTGCACGAGTCCGCTCATCAGCCAGTCGAGGTCGGATACCTGCCCGGTCGGCGCATCGCTGGCCATGGTGGATCGACTCCTAGGGGTACGAGGGTCTGCCTCGGCAGACGTGGGGCTTGCGGGGTGGTGCGGTTCAGCCACCCTGGTCGCCTCCGTCACGGGAGGCGCCCAGGTCGGGGCCGGGCGCCGGGTCACGCGGCTCCTGTGCGGCGGCGAGTCCGATGCCGCGCTGGAAGGCGGCCATCAGGCCCGGGTCGTGACCGATGTGGTGTTCGCTCTCCGGGCGGGGCGAAGGGCCGTTCCGCAGTTGGGGCGCGATGTGTTCCTGGGCGCGCCGCTTGGGCAGCAGGGGCTTTGCCACCCGGCCGTGCACGGCGCCGTTGAGGGGTGTCGGCGCGGTCCCCGCGTGCTCGGCCGCGGCCTGCCGGTCCTGGGGCCGGATCCCCGGCACGGCTTCGGCCGGGGTCGGCCTGCCCTCCCTGCTCCGCACGGGCAGCGGGACGGGGGCGGAACCGTTCGCCGCGGGAGCGGAGCCGTTCGCCACCGGAGCAGAGCCGTTCGCCACGGGGACCGGTTCCGGGTGAGGAGCGTGGGGGGCGTGGGGGGCCACCGCGGGCTTCTGTGCCGCTTCCCGTACGCCGACGGGGGCGACCGGCGGTACGGCCTGCGGCGCCTGCTGCGGGCGCCCCGCGGCGGCGGGCTCCTCCTGCGGTTCGGTGCCCAACAGGCCCTGCGGCAGGATCAGTACGGCCTGCACGCCTCCGTAGATGTTGGTCTGGAGGCGGACCGCGATGCCGTGCCTGCGGGCGAGCGCGGAGACCACGTAGAGGCCGATCCGCCCGTCCTGGAGGAGGCTCGCGACGTTGACCTGGTCGGGGTCGGTGAGCAGGTGGTTCATCTTGTTCTGCTCGGTCAGGGGCATGCCGAGCCCCCGGTCCTCGACCTCGACGGCGAGCCCGGCCGTCACCAGGTTGGCGCGCAGCAGGACCTGGGTGTGCGGGGCGGAGAACACCGTGGCGTTCTCGACGAGTTCGGCGAGGAGGTGGATGACGTCGGCGACGGCGTGACCGCGCAGGGTGCCCGCGATCGGCGGCACCAGCTTGACCCGTGAGTACTGCTCGACCTCGGCGATGGCCGAGCGGAGCACCTCGGTCATGGAGACGGGGTTGCTCCACTGGCGGCGCGAGATGGCACCGCCGAGCACGGCGAGGTTCTCGGCGTGCCTGCGGATGCGGGTGGCCAGATGGTCGACGTGGAAGAGGCCCTTGAGGAGCTCCGGGTCCTCGACCTCGTTCTCCAGGTCGTCGAGGATCGAGATCTCGCGGTGCACGAGGGACTGGAGGCGCCGGGCCAGGTTGACGAAGACCTCGACCTTCTGTTCGCTCCCTGCGTGGCTGGAGAGCTGCGAGGCCTGCACGACGGCGGCGACGGCGACGTCCTGGGCCCGGTTCAGCTCGTCGGCGAGCAGCCCGAACTCGTCGCCGTCCGGCGCGGATCTGGCCGGTGCCCTGCGCGCGGGCGGACCGTCGCCGCGGCGCAGCTTCTCGACGACTTCGCGCAGCTCGGCCTGACCGCGCGCGGTGGTGCGTCGCAGGGTGCCGACGCGGTCGCGTACGGAGGTGGCGGTGCGGTCGGCCGCGACGGCGGCGATCACGACGCTGGCCAGGCTGATGGCTCCGGCGGCGGCGAGGATGACGAGGTGCGCGGGGTCGAGCGGGCCGGGGGCCGAGCGGACGATGAAAAGGACGGCGGCACCGGCGCAGAGCACCACCGCGACGGCGGGCAGCACGGCGATGCGCAGGAGCTGGGGCCGTATCCGGGCCTCGGGCAACGGCGCGGCTCGAGGCCCGGGCCTGCCGTGCCGTCCGCCCTCACGGCGGTCTGCGCGGGCGGCCGGTGCACGAAGGTGAGACATCAGCGTCCTCGGTCAGGGTGCGGGCTCCGACGGGCGCGCGACGCGTGGCTTCGCGGCATCGCCGTACCGGCCGGGAGGGCACAGACGTGATGGCTGCCATGATCCCTGCGTCGACCGGTGGACACTCACGGTAGTCACCAACGCTCGAAGTGCGGGGGGCAGTTGCCAAAGTCCGGCACCCAGCGTCCCGCTCTGGTATGACACGTCGCACGGTCGTCCGAATGCACCTTCGGACACCAGTTCAGATCATCGTCGAACTCCGTTGCGAATCCGGTGCCCGTCGGACGAGAGTCTGTGGCATGGAATTCTTCTGCTACCACCGCGACCGGCCGGGCTCCCTCACGTTGCGCGAGGAGCTCATCGAGGACCACTGGTCGTACATGGACCAGTACGCGAAGGAACTGATCGCGCGCGGACCGACGTTCGCCGCCGACGGCGAGACGCCCACCGGCAGCGTGCACATCGTCGACCTGCCGAACCCCGCCGCCGCCCGCGCGTTCGCCTTCGACGAGCCCAACTACCAGGCGGGCGCGTACCGGGACGTCCTGCTGCGCCGGTGGCAGAACCTCCTGGCCCGCACCATGTGGGATTTCCCCGGTGGCAGCGCGGGCGGCAACCGGTACCTGGTCATCGGCCTCGGCTCGGGACAGCCGGCCGACCTCGACGTACCGCACGACCGGGCCGAACTGATCGCGTACGGGCCGCTGCTTTCCGACGACGGCACCGTCTGGCTGGGCACGGGCGCGCTGGTCCGGGCCCCGGACCCGGAGACGGCACGCGCCGTCCTGACCCCGGACCGGTACGCCGACATCGAGGTCCACGACTGGGAGTTCGGCGGTCGGCGGTGAGCCGACAGGATGCCCGGCGCTTCCGGCGTGACCGAAATTCCCAATATGACACCCGTCCCACCGGGAAATCACACGGAAAGAACAACTGCGAATCCGTATCGGTGAAATACCGGCAGAACCCTGAAGGCGATCTCTGATGTGCTGCAATATCCGTCATCACAACAGGTGATGGACGACGTGGACGTGCGGCGATGTCGGGGGACGCGGTTCTCCGCCCGGGTGCGGACGCGTCAGGTGAAGCGAGGCATCAGTGATGTCAGTGGAGAAGCTGCGGGGCGCCGGAAGCCAGCCGGGGTTCTTCCGGGAGCTGGTCGAATCCTCACAGGACGCGATCCTCATGCAGACCCTCGACGGGGAGATCACCTTCTGGAACGCGGCGGCGCGACGGCTGTACGGATACACGCCCGAAGAGGTCATCGGCCACCACGTCGACATGCTCATGCCCCTCGATCTCAAGGACGAGGAAGCCTGCCTGCTCGAGCAGATCGCCCGCGGCGAGCGGGTCGACCACTACGAGACACGCCGGACGGCCAGCTGCGGCCGCGTCCTGGACGTCGACGTGACCCTGTGGCCGATCCGCGCGCGCGACGGGTCCATCACCGCCGTCTGCTCGCTCATGCGCGACATCACCGACCGCAAGGCGGCCGAGGCGGAGCTCACCGAGTTGCACGCGCAGCAGCGGCAGATCGCCCTTGCCCTCAATCTGATGGGGAACGCCCGGCAGATTCCCGGTGCGCAAGCGGCCAGCCGTTATCTGCCCTCGACCCAGGGGCAGGGGGTCGGCGGGGACTGGTTCGACCTGATCGACCTGGGGGCCGGGCGGGTCGGCGTCTTCGTCGGGGACGTGATGGGGCGTGGCCTGGACGCGGCCGTGGTCATGGGGCAGTTGCGCTCGGCGGCCCGCGCCCTGGCCCTGGCGGGGCTCCCGCCGTGCGAGGTGATGCAGACGCTCGACGCGTTCACCCGTGACCTGCCCGAGCCGTTCGTCACCTGCGTCTATCTGGAGGCCGACCCGGCCCAGGGCGAGATGACCGTATGTTCGGCCGGTCACCTGCCGGTGCTCCTGATCGAACCGGACGCGAAGGTCCGCGAGCTGCCGGTACCGACCGGCATTCCCCTCGGGGTGGGCGGTGTGCCGCACCAGCAGGTCCGCCTCCCGCTACGGGCCGGGACGATCCTGACCCTCTACACCGACGGTCTGGTGGAGACGTCGAGCAGCGACATCGACCTCCGCCTGAAGCTGGTGACCAGCATGCTGGAGGACGCCGTCGCCAGTGCCGGCGGCCTGGAGAGCGCCGCCGACCGCGTTCTGCACACGCTGCTTCCGGACACGAACACGTACGCCGACGACGTGACCCTGCTGCTCGTCAGTTTCCCCACGGCTCCACTGGCCACCGCGGACACAGGCCTTGAGTGTGAAGCGGTCTCGATCCCCGCCGGACGGCGATTCCTGAGGGCGAAGCTCCGGGAATGGGGGCTCATGGCACAGGCCGACACGGCACTCCTGCTGGCCTCGGAGCTCCTGACCAACGCGTTCCGCCATGCACGGGGGCCGCTCAATCTGCGGGTGTGGCACAGCGTCCGCGAACTGGGCGTGGAGATCACCGACCACAGCACGCCGAGGCCCCGGGCCCGGCTCGCCGAGAGCACGGAGGAGGACGGCCGCGGCCTGTACCTGGTCGAAGCCCTCGCCGATGCCTGGGGCACCCGGCCCACCACCAGCGGCAAGACCGTCTGGTTCACCATGCTCGTCGCACCGGCCGACAAGGGGGCCGGCCGATCGGCCCTGGCGCCCGCGCCCGCCTGACAGGCGGCCGACAGGGCTCCAGAGCCGGTCGGTACGGTCAGCCGACGCGCGCCGCCTCGGGCTCTCCGGTGCCCTCCGTACGCTCAGTGCGGTCGGTGGGTTCGGCTCGCCCTGTGCCCGCGGCGATGTCCTCCGCAGGGGTCCATCCACCCTCCGGCTCGATCGCGACACCGCGCCACCACGGCTGCGTGGGAGCGGCGTCCGACGCGGGCTCGAACGGCTCCCCCGGGACGGGCAGCGCGACCCGCGCCCCCACCCGGCCCGCCGCGGCGAGCGTGCCCTCGCCCGGTGCGGACCACGGGTGCGGCGCGAGGTTGAAGGTGCCCCAGTGGATCGGCAGCATCACGCCGTCGGGCCGCCCGCCCTGGAGGTCCAGGTGCGCGCGCACCCCCTCGTCGGGCGTCATGTGGATGTCGGGCCAGAACTCGCTGTAAGCGCCGATCTGGATCATCGTGATGTCGAACGGGCCGTGCTCCGCGCCGATGTCCTTGAAACCGTTGAAGTAGCCGGTGTCCCCGCTGTGGTAAATGCGGTGCTCGGATCCCGTGACGACCCAGGACGCCCAGAGGGTGTGCTGCTGGTTGCGCAGGCCGCGTCCGCAGAAGTGGCGCGCGGGCGTCGCCGTCAGGGTCAGGCCCGCCACCTTCGTGGCCTCGTTCCAGTCGAGCTCGCGCAGCCGGTCGGCGGGGACTCCCCAGCGCTCCAGGTGGGCTCCGACGCCGAGCGGGACCGCGAACACCGTGTCCGTGCCCGCCAGGGCCTGGATGGTGGGCATGTCGAGGTGGTCGTAGTGATCGTGCGAGATCACCACGACGTCCACCGGGCCGAGCGCCGCGAGCGGCACCGGCACGGGATGCAGCCGCTTGGGCCCGACCCAGGAGAACGGAGAGCACCGCTCACCCCAGACCGGGTCGAAGAGCACCCGCTGCCCGTCGATCTCGGCGAGCACGCTGGAGTGCCCCATCCAGGTGATCCGCAATCCGCTGACCGGAGGCTTGGCGAGGTCGGCGAGGGTCGTGGCATGCACGGGGACGGTGCCCGAAGGGCCGCGCCGGATCCGCTCCTCCTTACGGAAGTAGATCTTCGCGAACTCGAGCGAGGAACCGGTGGGCCGGGTCCGCGCCCCCTCGGGGTTCTGGAAGGTCCCGTCGGCGAAGTTCGGTGATCTCTGGATCCTCGCGAGCCTCTCACCGGCCGGATCCGCGCCGAAGGGGGCGGTCCTGAGCGAGCGGAGCCCGGAGCTCAGCGAACGGGACACAGCGCCTCCTGAAATGGGTAGGTCAGATCTCCATTATGTGCACCACCTCCGACAACGGCCGTCCGGAGGGGCCCGCATCGGCCACGTACGGCCCCGCCGTGTTTCCGTCGCGTGGTGTACTCCTACTGATTCCCGATTCAGTAGGAGTGCGTTCCATGCCCCCACTTCCCACGCCTCTCCTCTCCCTCACCTGGACCGACCACATCACCGGCCACAGGGGTTTCCTGGTCATCGACCGCCTCGTACGGGGTGTCTGCAGCGGCGGTCTGCGGATGCGCCCCGGCTGCACCCTGGACGAGGTCGCGGGCCTCGCCCGTGGGATGACCATGAAGGAGGCCCTCCACTACGATCCGAGCGCCCGTTACATACCGCTCGGCGGCGCCAAGGGCGGCATCGACTGCGATCCGCGCGCCCCGGAGGCGTACGACGTCCTGGTGCGTTACCTGAGGGCGGTGCGGCCGTACGTCGAGAGCTCCTGGACCACGGGTGAGGACCTGGGCCTGAGCCAGGATCTGGTCGACGAGGCGGCGGCGGAAGCAGGCTTGATCTCTTCCATTCAGGCCGTCTATCCGCTCCTGGACGACGAGGCCGCGGCCCGTGCACGCCTGGCCGACGCCTTCGCCGTGGAGGTCGACGGGATCGGTCTCGGCGAGTTGGTCGGCGGGCACGGGGTCGCCGAGGCGGTTCTCGCGGCGCTCGACCGCGACGGCCACGCGCACGCGGGCGCGCGCGTGGCCGTGCAGGGCCTTGGCACCATGGGCGGCGCGACCGCCCGTTTCCTCACCCGCGCGGGGCTGATCACGGTGGCCGTCGCCGACGTCGAGGGCACGATCGCCAATCCGGCCGGGCTCGACGTGGAGGGGCTCCTCGCCGCCCGTGACGCGCACGGCACGGTGGACCGCTCGGCACTGCGCCCCGGCGACCGCGAGCTGCCGGGCGAGGCCTGGCTCTCCACGGAGGCCGAGATCCTGGTCCCGGCAGCGGTGTCGTACACGATCGACGAGGTCAACCAGGCGCGGATCACGGCCCGTTGGATAGCGGAGGCGGCCAACATGCCGGTCCTGCCGGAGGCGGAGCGGCTGCTCGCGGAGCGCGGTGTCACCGTGCTGCCGGACGTCGTGGTCAACTCCGCTACCAACGCCTGGTGGTGGTGGACGCTGTTCGGTGACATCGGGGCCGACGCGGACGAGGCCTTCGCGCACACGCGCCGCTCGATGCGGGCCCTGGTCGATGGGGTCCTGTGCCGCGCGGAGGCGGACGGTACGACGCCGCGCGCGGCCGCCCACGCGCTGGTCGCCGACAGGCTGCCGGTGATCGGGGAGCGATTCGGCTGGTGGGCGAACGCGTAGACACGCAGGGATCGAGAGATGGATAGGCTGCCCGGCGTGGCGAGAGTGCGGTTGAGCGTGGCGGAACGGCGGGCGGAGCTGCTTGCCGCCACCGTCGAACAGATCCAGGTGCGCGGCGTGGCCGCCGTGCGCATCGCGGACGTGGCCGCGGCGCTCGGGGTGAGCAACGCGCTGGTCCTGTACCACTTCTCCACGAAGGAGAAGCTGGTGGCGGCGGCTTTCGCGCACGCCGCCGAGGGCGACCTCGCCCACCTCCGCGCCCTCCTGAGCCGCCGCACCACGGCCCTGCGCCGGCTGCGCGCAGCCGTCCGCTGGTACGCCCCCACCGGTCAGGCCAAGGGCTGGCGCCTCTGGATCGAGGGCTGGTCCGCGGCACTGCGCGAGCCCACGCTGCGTACGGTGACGCGCGACCTGGACCAGCAGTGGAAGGCGGCCATCGCGGAGGTCATCGGGGAGGGTGTCGCAGCAGGCGAGTTCACGTGCCCCGATCCCCGGAGTGCGGCCCTTCGCCTCACGGCCCTGCTCGACGGCCTCGCGGTCCAGACGACGGCGTACGAGGGCGCGCTCCCCCGCGCCCGCATGCTGGCGTGGGTGGACGAGGCCCTCAACCGAGAGCTCGGTCTGCTCCCGGCCGCCGCTCCGACGAGCTGACGGCTCCGCTCAAAGCCCCCTCAGGCTCCGCTCAGGGCGCCGACTCGATGTGCATCCTGACGGTGTACGGGTCCACGCTGCCCTTGGCCTCCACGTGGTCCCCCGACGACTCTCCCCGCAGCCTGCGCCCGAACCACGGCACCAGGTACTCGCGCGCCCAGTTGATGTCGTCGCGCCGCACTTCCAGCGTGCCGCGCGGCGGCTCCGGGGGCCACGGCTGGTCCGGGTCCGCCGGGACCTCGAGACCGAGGACCTGGGCCGCGCGGAGCGCGACGCGGGTGTGGCCCTCGGCCGAGAGGTGCAGGCGGTCGCCGTCCCAGGCGCGCCGGTCCTGGATGGTCTTGAGGGACCACAGGTCGAGGACGGGGCAGCCGTAGCGGTCGGCGATCGCGCGGACATGGCCGTTGTACGTGGCGATCTTGCCGCGCAGGTGCTTGAGGACCGGCACCCCGCGGGTGTCGAAGCCCGTGGTCACCATGACCGTGCCGACCGCCGACGTGAGGTCGGCGACCGCTCGCTCGAACCGCTCGGCGACCTCGTCCGGGTCGGTGCCGGGACGGATGATGTCGTTGCCGCCCGCGCAGAACGTCAGGAAGTCGGGGCCCATCTTCTTGGCCAGGGGCACCTGGTCCGCGACGACCTGGTCGAGCAGCTTGCCGCGCACGGCGAGGTTGGCGTACCGGAACGTGTGCTCCGGCATCCGGTCGTCGAGCAGGACGGCGAGGCGGTCGGCCCAGCCGACGAACGTTCCGTCAGGACCGGGGTCCCCCACGCCTTCGGTGAAGCTGTCGCCGACCGCTGCGTAGGAGGTGAATGTGTCTGGGATGAAGGATGTCGACTCTGCTCTCACGTCGTCATATCTTTCACCTTGCTAAGTGACCTACGCCACCGTAGGGAGGGGTTGACGGGGGGTGAGATAAGCCACCGGTCAAGTTTCGTTCAAGCCCGGAATACACAGCGGGTCGCGCGACAGCGGTTGCCTCAGGAACCCATGTCGTATGGTCGAAGCCGCACCCCCCACCGGCGAGCCGCGCCGGCGGCCGGACGGGAGGAGCCCCCGTGACACAGCAAGTCCCGCCGTCAGAGCTGTCGGACCTGTCGGAGCCCGAGCTGACCGGAGTCCGCAACTTCCGTGACGTGGGCGGGCTTCCGACCACGGACGGCCGCCGGGTCCGCCACGGCAGGCTCTTCCGCAGCGGCCACCTCGCGCACGCCACGGCGGCCGACACCGCGTTCCTCTCCGGCCTGGGTCTGCGCACGATCTACGACTTCCGCAACGCGGCCGACCAGCGGCTCGAAGGCCCGGACGTCGAGCTGCCCGGCGTACGCAACGTGAACCTGCCGCTGTCCGACCCGGCCCACGGCGCCGAGTTCTGGACGATGGTCCGCGACGGCGACATAGACCAGCTGCGCGCGGCCCTCTCCGACGGACAGGCCGCGGGGCGCATGTCCGAGACGTACCGCGAGATCATCAAGGACCGCACCGCCGAGCACAGCCGCGTCCTGAACGAGATGGCCGCCGACAGCGTCCCCGCGCTGATGCACTGCGCCGCGGGCAAGGACCGGGCGGGCCTCTCCATCGCCGTCACTCTCCTTGCCGTCGGCGTCGAGCGCGACGCCATCGAGGCGGACTACCTGGAGTCCAACGCCACCCACCGCCGCTACAAGGTGCGCCGCGGCGACAACTCCCCCAGCGCCATGTCCCCCGAGGTCATGCAGCTCCTCAGCCCGCTCTTCGAGGCCCGCGCCGAGTATCTGGCAGCCGCCTTCGAGACGATCGAGCAGACCTGGGGCGACACGGAGACCTACCTCGCCGACGGCCTCAAGCTGACGCCTCAGACGCGCGAGCGGCTCCGCGAACACCTCCTGGACTGACCCTCTCCAGCCCCTACTGGTTCTTCGCGCCCAGCGTGAACAGCAGGTAGATGAAGGCCGCGAAGACGTGGCCGACGGCCACGTAGACGATGAGGCGGACCCAGAGTCCGCGGGGGAACTTCTCCTCCATGGACATCTTCTTCTTGGCGGGCACGGCCGCGAGGTCCGTCCGGTCGGGCTGCTGCGCTTCAGGTTCCGTCATCGCGGGTCTCCCGTGGTGGGGCTGTGCGAGGTCCCGCCGAGGCACAGCGCGGTGGCGGGACTCTGCAGCAGGGTGTGGACGAAGAGAAGGTCGGTGCCGAGGTGGTCGGCGGCGGCGATCCGGTGCGGGGTCAGCGAGTCGAAGTGCGCGCTGTCGCCGGGTTCGAGCGTGTACGTGGTGTCGCCGAGCCGCAGTCGCAGGCGCCCCTGGAGGACGTACAGCCACTCCTCGCCGGGGTGGACGCGCACGATGTCGCCCTGCGCCCCGTGCGGCACGTGCACCCGCAGCGCCTGCATGCCCCGGCCTTGCGCGCCCGCCTGCCAGTAGGTCCAGCCGCCCGCCCGTGTCGGCTCCATGTCCGGGGCGCGGACGATCGCGTCCCGGTCGGCGGGCGTCTCGCCGAGGAGCTCCGATACCGTCGTACCGTAGGTGCGGGCGAGTGCGAGCAGCAGGGGCAGGGACGGCTGGCGCCGCCCGGTCTCCAGGCGGGAGAGATGGGCGGGCGAGAGTCCGGCGGTGCGGGCCGCGGCCTCCAGCGTCAGGGCGGCACGGCGCCGCAGCTCACGCAGTTGCGGGGCGACGGCCGGCAGGGCCTCCGCGTCCTGCGGGTCGACCGGTTCGGACTCGGCGGTGCTCATACCTCGATTGAGCCAGCATCTTGCCTCCGAGGCAACTTTCTTGCCTCAGAGGCAAAAGCCCGGCTCAGGTACCTGCCTCAGCGGTTGGCGACCGCCTGCTTCACCAGCGTCTTCCCGAAGTCCCACATCAGGCCGCCCCCGCTGTGCGCCTCGTCCATCACCGCGGTGAAGGCCTCCACGAACCGGTCGACCTCCTTCTCCCCGACGGTCAGCGGCGGGATCAGCTTGATGACCTCCAGATGGTCGCCGGAGACCTGGGTGAGGATGCGGTGCTTCTGCAGCAGTGGCACGACCACCATCTGCGCGAAGAGCCCCTTGCGCGCCGCCTGGAGCATCGTCCAACGACTGCGCAGCTTCAGCGACTTGGGGCGCCCGAACTCGATGCCGACCATCAGGCCACGGCCGCGCACCTCGCTCAGGAGCTCATAGCGGTCGACGAGCGCGCCGAGCCGCGACTTCAGGAGCTCACCGGTCACGCGCGCGTTCGCGACGATCTCCTCGTTCTCCATGACGGACAGGACCGCGAGCCCGGCGGCCATGGCCTGCGCGTTGGACCCGAAGCTCGCCGAGTGCACGAGGACCCGGTCCATGGACGAGAAGACCTTCTTGAAGATCCAGTCCTTGCCGAGGGTCGCGCCCACCGGCACATAGCCGCCCGACAGCGCCTTCGCGACGCACACGAGGTCCGGCTCGACGCCCTCCTCGTGCTGGTAGGCGTAGAAGTCGCCGGTCCTGCCGAGGCCGGTCTGCACCTCGTCGGCGATGAGCAGCGCCTTGTGCTGATGGAGCAGCTCCTGGGCGGCGCGCAGATAGCCGGGCGGCGTCTCGTGCACGCCCTTGCCCTGGATGGGCTCGAGGATGAGCCCGGCCACGTCGCCCTTCTTCAGCTCCTCGCGCAGGGCGTCCAGATCGCCGAGCGGGACCGCCGTGTCGGGGAGCAGCGGCGCGAAGCCGTCCCGGAAGCCTGACTCGCCGTTGACCGAGAGCGAACCGGTGGTCAGGCCGTGGAAGGCGTGCGTGCAGTACAGCACCCTCGGTCTGCCCGTCGCGTACCGGGCGAACTTCAGCGCGGTCTCGACGGCCTCCGTGCCGCTGTTGCCGAAGAACACCCGGTCCAGGTGCGGGCTGTGGGTCAGCAGCTTCTCGGCGAGCAGACCGGGCAGGGGCTGGCAGTCGAAGCGCGTCAGGTCGGCGAGCGAGGCGTCGAGGACGTCGTGCAGCGCCTTGCGTACGACGGGGTGGTGGCGACCGAGGCCCATCACCCCGAAGCCCGCGAGCATGTCGAGGTAGTCGTTGCCGTCCGCGTCCCAGAAGTACGCGCCATCGGCCCGTTCGTAGACCTTGTCGAAGCCGATGGTGTGCAGCATGCGCGGCAGCTGGTGGTTCAGGTGCCGCGCATGCAGTTCGTAGCGCTCGGCGCCACGCTCGGCGAGGAGTCTGCCGAGGTCGAACTCCTTGGTCATGCTCCGTGCTCCTTGGCTGCCAGGGTGGCGCTGATCCGCCCCGCGATCTCGACCGGGGTGAGCCCGATGTCCGCGAGCACCTCGCCCCGCTTGGCGTGCGCGAGGAACTGCTCGGGGATGCCGAACCGCCTTACGGGTACGTCGACTTCGGCATCGCCGAGCGCGAGGGCGACCGCCGCGCCGACCCCGGCCGCCCTGCTGTTGTCCTCGACGACCCCCACGACACGGTGCCCTGCGGCGAGGGCGGGCAGTTCGGCGTCGACCGGCTTGACCCAGCGCGGGTCGACCACGGTGATGCCGAGCCCCCGCTCCCGAAGCAGGTCGGCGGCCTGAAGACAGACGGGCGCCATCACGCCGACGGCCACGAGCAGCACGTCCGCGTCAGTGCCTTGACCGTCCCGGCTCAGTACGTCCATGCCGCCGATCCGGTCCACCGCGGGTATCGCGGGTCCCACCGACTCCTTGGGGAAGCGAAGGAGCGTCGGCGCGTCGTCCACGGCGACCGCTTCCCGCAGCTGGGTGCGCAGTTGGTCGGCGTCGCGCGGCGCCGCGATCCGAAGGCCCGGCACGACCTGGAGGATGGACATGTCCCACATGCCGTTGTGCGAGGCTCCGTCGACGCCGGTGACCCCGGCCCGGTCGAGGACGAAGGTGACTCCGCACTCGTGCAGGGCGACGTCCATCAGGAGCTGGTCGAAGGCCCGGTTGAGGAAGGTGGCGTAGACGGCGACGACGGGGTGCAGTCCCCCTGTCGCGAGCCCGGCCGCCGACACCGTGGCGTGCTGTTCCGCGATCCCGACGTCCCACACGCGGTCGGGGTAGGCCTCGGCGAACTTGGTCAGGCCGACCGGGCCCAGCATGGCCGCGGTGATCGCGACGACGTCGTCCCGCTCAGCCCCGATACGGACGATCTCGTCGCCGAACACCGAAGTCCAGGAGGGGCCGTTGGAGGGTGCGAGGGGTTCGCAGGTCAGCGGGTCCATCACGCCGACCGTATGAAAACGGTCGGCCTCGTCGGCGAGCGCGGGCTCGTAGCCGCGCCCCTTCTCGGTGAGGCAGTGGACGATGACGGGTCCGTGGAAGCGTTTCGCACGCCGCAGCGCCGACTCGACGGCTCCGGTGTCGTGCCCGTCGATCGGCCCGACGTACTTGAGCCCGAGGTCCTCGAACATGCCCTGCGGCGCGAAGGCGTCCTTGAACCCCTTCTTGGCACCGTGCAGCGACTCGTACAGCGTGTGTCCGACGACGGGTGTGCGCTGGAGTATGTCCTTGCCCCAGGCGAGCACCTGTTCGTAGCTGTCGGTGGTGCGCAGTGTGGCGAGGTGGTTGGCGAGGCCGCCGATGGTGGGGGCGTACGAACGTTCGTTGTCGTTGACGACGATGATCAGGGGCCGGTTCTTCGCGGCGGCGATGTTGTTGAGCGCCTCCCACGCCATGCCGCCGGTCAGCGCGCCGTCGCCGATGACCGCGACGACGTGCCCGCGCTCCCCCAGGACCTCGCGCGCCTTGGCCAGGCCGTCGCCCCAGCCGAGCGCGGTCGACGCGTGGCTGTTCTCGACGATGTCGTGCTCGGACTCCGCGCGCGAGGGATAGCCGGAGAGGCCGCCCTTGCCGCGCAGCTTGGAGAAGTCCTGACGGCCGGTCAGGAGCTTGTGCACGTAGCTCTGGTGGCCGGTGTCCCACACGATGCGGTCGAGCGGCGACTCGAAGACACGGTGCAGGGCGATGGAGAGTTCCACCACCCCCAGATTGGGCCCGAGGTGACCGCCGGTTCTGGCGACCGCGTGCACGAGGAACTCCCGCACCTCCTCGGCCAGTTCGCCGAGCTCGACCTCGTTGAGCGCCTTCAGGTCCCG
Organism: Streptomyces sp. NPDC055239; assembly: GCF_053606205.1. NCBI lineage: Bacteria > Bacillati > Actinomycetota > Actinomycetes > Kitasatosporales > Streptomycetaceae > Streptomyces > Streptomyces sp. NPDC055239. The sequence goes on from NZ_JBSGRD010000003.1 coordinate 55,219, forward strand.
CGGTCCCTTGATGGATTCCAGAATGGTCATGCTCGGGCCCCCTCTCTGGTTGATCTCAGCTCACGGTGACGTCGGGCATCCCCGAGGTGACGCCGTCGTCCTCCATCTGTGCGGCGATCTTCATCGCCTCTTCGATGAGCGTCTCCACGATCTTCGACTCGGGGACGGTCTTGACGACCTCGCCCTTGACGAAGATCTGCCCCTTGCCGTTGCCGGACGCGACACCGAGATCCGCCTCGCGGGCCTCCCCAGGGCCGTTCACGACACACCCCATGACCGCGACGCGCAGCGGCACTTCCATGCCGTCGAGGCCCGCGGTGACCTCGTCGGCCAGCTTGTACACGTCGACCTGGGCACGGCCGCAGGACGGACAGGAGACGATCTCCAGGCGCCGTTGGCGGAGGTTCAGGGACTCCAGGATCTGGATGCCGACCTTGACCTCATCGGCGGGCGGCGCGGACAGCGAGACCCGGATGGTGTCGCCGATGCCCTCGCTGAGCAGCGCCCCGAAAGCCACCGCCGACTTGATCGTGCCCTGGAAGGCCGGGCCCGCCTCCGTCACACCGAGGTGCAGCGGATAGTCGCAGGCGGCGGCCAGTTGCCGGTAGGCGTTGACCATGACCACCGGGTCGTTGTGCTTGACCGAGATCTTGATGTCCCTGAAGCCGTGCTCCTCGAAGAGCGACGCCTCCCACAACGCCGACTCGACGAGCGCCTCCGGGGTGGCCTTCCCGTACTTCTTGAGCAGGCGCGCGTCCAGGGAGCCCGCGTTGACACCGATCCGGATCGGCGTACCGGCGTCGTTCGCTGCCCGCGCGATCTCGCGCACCTTGTCGTCGAACTGCTTGATGTTGCCGGGATTCACACGGACCGCGGCGCATCCGGCGTCGATCGCGGCGAAGACGTACTTCGGCTGGAAGTGAATGTCCGCGATCACCGGGATCTGCGACTTCCGCGCGATCGTGGCAAGCGCGTCCGCGTCGTCCTGCGTGGGACAGGCGACGCGCACGATCTGGCAGCCGGACGCGGTGAGTTCGGCGATCTGCTGCAGCGTCGCCCCGATGTCCGACGTACGCGTCGTCGTCATCGACTGCACCGAGACGGGTGCGCCACCCCCCACGGCCACCGGCCCGACCTCGATGCGCCGCGTGAGGCGACGCTCGGCGATCGGCCGGACCGGCAGCTCAGGAAGGCCCAGTGCGACGGGCGTTCCAGGGGTCATGACGTCACCCGCGGTTTCCGGAGACCGTCTCACGGGCGGCGCGGATGGACTCCTTGAGGGAGCCCATGGTGGCCAGGACGGCGGTCGGCTCGTAGCCGCAGTGCGCCATGCAGTTGGCGCACCGCGGGTCCTTGCCGCGGCCGTACTTGCTCCAGTCGGTCTCCTCGATGAGCTCCTTGTACGTGGGGACGTACCCGTCGCTCATCAGGTAGCAGGGGCGCTGCCAGCCGAAGAGCGAGTAGTTCGGGATCGCCCACGCGGTGCACGGGAAGTCGGCCTTGCCCTCCAGGAAGTCGAGGAACAGCGGCGAGTGGTTCAGGCGCCAGCGCCGCCTGTTGCCGCCCGCGAAGGCCTTCTTGAAGAGCTCGCGGGTCTGGTCGACGCCCAGGAAGTGCTCCTGGTCCGGCGCCTTCTCGTAGGCGTAGGCGGGCGACAGCATCATCTCGTCGACTTCCAGCTCGTCGTTGAGGAAGTTGAGGACCTCGATGATGTTCTGCGGCGTGTCGTTGCTGAAGAAGGTGGAGTTGGTGGTCACCCGGAAACCACGCTTCTTGGCTTCCTTGATGGCCTCCACCGCCTCGTCGAACACGCCCTCCTTCGCGACGGATTCGTCGTGCCGCTCCCGCATGCCGTCGATGTGCACGGCGAACGCGAAGTACGGGGAGGGGGTGAACTTCTCCAGCTTCTTGCGCAGCAGCATGGCGTTGGTGCAGAGGAAGACGTACTTCTTCTTCGCCACCAACTGCCGCACGATCTCGTCCATGTGAGGGTGCATCAGGGGTTCGCCACCGGCGATGGACACCATCGGCGCACCGGATTCGAGCACGGCGCCCACGGCCTGGGCCACCGGCATGCGCTGTTTGAGCACTCCGGCCGGGTGCTGGATCTTTCCGCATCCCTCGCACGCGAGATTGCACGCGAAGAGCGGCTCCAACTCGACGATCAGCGGAAACTTCTCACGCTTGCGGAGCTTCTGTTCAAAGAGATACGTCGCGACCTTGACGGTCTGGCGCAGCGGCATGGCCATCTGGCTCACCTCCGAGGGAGCAAAGAAGAACGGTGCCATTCGAAAAATGCGGGAAGCACGGCACGAAGGACGCGGAAAGCCGATATTCCACCGCGTACCGTGCCGATACGGACGAGTTCGTGCTGTGGAGCGTCCACGACCACCCGGACGGCGGCAACCGGCCGGTCTCCCGCCCGCAGCGCGCTGTGCAGCGTCGCGGCGGACTCCATGTCCACCGCGATCGCGCCCGTGGCGAGCAGGGCGGCGCGTTCGTGTCCGCGGACGACGTGGTCGGAGCCGGTCAGCGGGCCGGTGTGCACGGTGCGCCCAGGCACGGCCCGCACCAGCTCCTTGACCAGCAGTTCCGTACCGACGCACGGCGTGTGGCCGTGTGCGTCACGCGTCTGGTCGGCGACGACCAGATCGCCGGGGTGCATGCCGGGGGCTAGTCCGGCGCAGAAACCGGTGGCCACGACGGCGGCGTGGCGCAGCTGTTCCTTGCCGAGGGCTCCGGTGACGGCGCGCTCGGCGTTCTTGGGGCCCATGCCCGTACGCAGCACGGTGACCCGCCCGCGCCGCGCGCCCCCGCGGTCGCCCGTGCGCAGGGCGAGGTGCTCGATGCCGAGGGCGCAGGCGATCAGGAGCGGCGTCGGGCTCTGAGCGGCCGGGGTCCGGTCCATCAGCCCCCCTTGACGGTGAGGCCCGCGAACGGCTCCCCGTTCACGTACCGGCCGAGCGCGGTGAGCGGGAACACCTGCCGGTAGAGGTGGTAGTTGATGGAGAAGTCCCAGGGGAAGCCGGTACCGGTGAAGTACGGCTCGTCCCAGGAGCCGTCGTCGCGCTGTGCCTCGACGAGCCAGGTGATGCCCCGCTCCACCGCCTTGGACTCCTCCTCGCCCGCCGCGAGCAGCGCGAGCAGCGCCCAGGCGGTCTGCGACGCGGTGGAGACGCCGTGGCCCCGCCACTCCTCGTAGCGGTAGGAGCGCAGATCCTCGCCCCAGCCCCCGTCGTCGTTCTGCACCGACTCCAGCCAGTCGACGGCGCGGCGCAGCGCGGGGTGCGCGGCGGGCAGGCCCGCCGCGGTGAGCGCGGGCACCACGGACCCCGTCCCGTATACGTAGTTGACGCCCCAGCGGCCGAACCAGGAGCCGTCCGCCTCCTGTTCGGCGAGCAGCCACTCGATGCCGCGCCGGGTGCGCGGGTCGTGCGCCTTGCCCTCGATGGCCAGCATCTCGACGACGTGCCCGGTGACGTCGGCCGACGGCGGGTCGATGACCTCGCCGAAGTCGCAGAACGGCAGCCGGTTGGGGAACGGGCTCGTGTTGTCGGCGTCGAAGGCGGCCCACGCGCCGTTCTTGGACTGCATGCCCAGGTTCCAGCGCACTCCGCGGGAGATCGCGTTCTCCATGCGCGGGCGGTCCGGGTGGTCGACGCGGCGCAGCGCAAGGATGACCTCTGCGGTGTCGTCGATGTCCGGGTAGTTGTCGTTGTGGAACTCGAACGCCCAGCCGCCCGGGGCGAGTCCAGGTCTGCGTACCGACCAGTCGCCCGGCCGTACGATCTCCTCGCCGAGCATCCAGTCGGCCGCCTTGACGAGCTGCGGATGGTCGGCGGGAACGCCCGCGTCGGCGAGGGCGATGGTCGCGAGGCAGGTGTCCCAGACGGGCGACTGACACGCCTCGACCATCCGGGCACCGTCCTCGCGCCAGATCGCGAACCGGTCGAGCGAGGCGAGGCCCGCCTTGAGGACCGGGTGTTCCAGGTCGTAGCCGAGCAGGTGAAGGGCGATCACGGAGTAGACGGCGGGAGGCTGGATGCCGCCCCAGCAGCCGTCGTTCTCCTGCCGTTCGATGATCCAGCGAGCGGCACTGTTCATCGCGGCCCTGCGCACTTTGCGCGGGGCGACCTTGTGGTAGACGTGCAGCGCCTTGTCGAGACGCTGGAAGATTCCGTCCCAACTCCCCACGTGGGCAAGGGGTTTACTGGGGTTCGGTACGCGCGCGTCGGTGTGCAGCTCTTCCAGCGGGAAGGGCGCGGGCCGGACGGGGCGCATGGCGGAGACGACCGTGAGCGGCACGATCGTCTGCCGGGCCCAGCACCCGAAGTCGTAGATGTTGAGGGGCAGCCACTTGGGGAAGTAGATGAGCTCCGGCGGGAGTTCGGGCAGGTCGTCCCACTTCCACCAGCCGAACAGGGCGAGCCAGATGCGGGTGAAGACGCGGCTCTCGGCGATGCCGCCCTGGTCGCGGATCCAGGCGGAGGCCCTCGCCATGTGCGGATCGCTCGGGGTGTCGCCGGCCAGACGCAGCGCGACGTACGCCTCGATGGTGGCGGAGAGGTCGCCCGGGCCGCCGTAGAAGGTGGCCCAGGTGCCGTCCTCGCGCTGCTCGCCGCGGATGAAGAGCGCGGCGGCGCGGGTGGTCTCCTCGTCCCGGATACCCAGGAACTGACGGAGCAGCAGGTCTTCGGCGTCCATCGTCACGTTCGTGTCGAGGTCGCCCTTCCACCAGCCTTCGGCGTCCTGCTGCGCGAGCAGGAAATCGGTGGAGCGCCGTATGGCGCGCGCGGCGGCGTCAAGTGGCCCTGGCGGCGCGGCGGTCGTGTCGAGTGGCTGGCTGGCCGAAGGTGCGCGGGGCGTCACCGCTCCGGTGCTTCCGTCGGTCGTCGCTGTCATGGCTTCCCCTTCGTGCAGTCGTCTTCTCTGCTGTGGGTCCGCCGTCGGCCGACGCGCTGGGCGCCGGCCGGCGACTGCGAGTCATATGCGCTCGATAGTGATCATCTCTTCCGTACGACGACGAAGTCGGCCAGCGCGACGAGCTGGGCCCGTACCCGCTCCGGCATCTCGATGGTGTCCAGGGCCTCGATGGCGATGGTGTGCTGGCGCCGGGCCTCCTCGGCGGTCCACTCGCGACCGCCCGCCTGCTCGATCAGGGCCGCGCGCGCGGCGAACTCCTCCTCGGAGAAGCTGTCGAAGTCGTTGCTCTTGGCGTCGGCCGCGAGCAGCTCGCCGAGCTGCTCGGAGGCGGGTCCGCCGGCGGCGAGCGCGGCGACGACGGGCAGTGACTTCTTGCGCTGGCGCAGGTCGCTCCAGGTCTGCTTCCCGGTGGACTCCGGGTCGCCCCAGATGCCGAGCAGATCGTCCACGGCCTGGAAGGCGAGGCCGAGGTGGTAGCCGTACTTCTCCAGGGTGTCGGCGGTGCGGTCGTCGGCGCCGCCGAGCACGGCGCCGATGGAGACGGCACAGGCGAGGAGGGCGCCGGTCTTGTTGCCCTCCATCTCCAGGCACTCCTCGACGGTGACCCGCTCGCGGTGCTCGTAGGAGATGTCCTGCGCCTGACCGTCGATCAGGGCGCGGCTCGCGGAGGTCAGGCGGCGCGTGGCGCGGCCCGCCTCGACGGTGCCGATCTCCAGGAGGATCTCGTTGGCGAGCGCGAAGAGTGCGTCGCCGACGAGGATGGCCTGCGCCGGGCCGTGCACCTTCCACACCGTGTCGCGGTGGCGGCGCTGCTCGTCGCCGTCCATCAGATCGTCGTGCAGCAACGAGAAGTTGTGCACGAGTTCGACGGCGACAGCTCCGGGTACGCCGACCTCCGGCGCGGCGCCCGCCGCCTCCGCGGAGAGCAGGGCGAGCGCGGGGCGCACGGCCTTGCCGCCGTCGCCGTCCGAGGGGTTGCCCTCGGCGTCGATCCAGCCGAAGTGGTAGGCGGCGACGGTGTCCATGGGCGGCGCGAGGCGGTCCACGGCGGACCGCAGCACCGGGGTGGCCAGCGTCCTTCCGCGCTCGAGCAGTGAGGTCACGTCCACCGTGTCGGCAGCCGTTTCGGCCGAGGGCACAGTCGGCACAGTCTCTCCTCTTGTTCCGGTGCTGGATTTCTGGGGACCTGACCCCAGAAGGGCTGGCTTCACGCGGCCTCCTCGACGTCGAAGAGGTGGTCGCGTGGGCGGTCGAGTGCGAGGAGAGCCGCCCCGGCGGCACTGATGCCGCTGCGCACGGCGCTCTCCATGGTCGCGGGCCACCCGGTGGCGGTCCACGCCCCGGCGAGATACAGGCCGGGAGCCTTGGTGCGGGCACCGGGCCGCAGCCGGCCCACGCCGGGAGTCGGGGCGAACGTCGCCGTGCGCTCCCGGGTCACGAAGAAGTCCCGTACCTCGGCGCCGTGCGCGGCGGGCAGCATGCGCTCCAGCTCCGGCAGGTAGCGCTCGCGCAGCGCGGCGACGGGAGCGTCGATCTCGTCCTGGGCGGCGGACTGGGACAGCGCCAGGTACTGGCCATCGGTGAGCCCGGAGGCTTCGGTGCGGTCGAAGACCCACTGAACCGGCGAGCCGACGGCCGCGAAGAAGGGGCGCCGCAGGACCTTGCGGTCGTAGACGACGTGGATGTTGAGGATCGGGGCGGTGTCGATGTCGAGCAGCCGGTCGGGCTCGTCGAGGACACCGTCCGGGAGCAGATCGTGCGTCTCGTGCTGCGGCACGGCGAGGACGACCGTCTCCGCCTCGATTTCCTCGCCGGGAACTTCGATCTTCCAACCCCCGTTGCCCGTACGGGAGATGGAGGTGACTCGTGTCTTCAGTTCGGTTCGCACGCCCGCGGAGTCGAGCGCCTTGCGGGCGAGCGTGTCATGGATGTCACCGAGGGGCACGTGTGCCCAGCCGATGTCGGCGGCGCCCGGCTGCGAGAGCAGCCCGGTCTTGAAGACCATCGCGGCGAGACCGAGCGAGGAGTCCCCCGCGACGGCGTTCAGCGTGGCCACACCGACGAGGTCCCACAGGGCCTCGATGGCGCGCGCCGACTGACCGTGCGCGGCGAGCCAGCTGCCGAAGTCCTGGCCGTCGAGCTTGGGGTCGGCCGGGTCGAGTCCCTTGAGGGCGAGCGCGGCGCGCCCCACGTTGGCGCGCTCCGCGAGCGACAGATGCGGGTACGTGGCGAGGCTCGCCGCGAGGTGCAGCGGCACGGGCAGCGCGGTGCGCCGAAGGCGTCCGAGCCGGTTCTTGTCGGCGTCGAGCACCGGCACGTCGAGACGTTCCTGCAGGGGTGCGAGAGCCGCGCCGTCGACGCGGTCGAGGAACCAGCGGTAGGCGTTGCAGCAGCGCAGATAGACGTGCTGGCCGTTGTCGACGGTCAGCTCGCCGCGCTTGAAGGAGAAGGCGAGCCCGCCCAGGCGCGGCCGTCCTTCGAGCAGCGTCACGCGCAGCCCCGCGTCGGCGAGGGACAGCGCCGCGGTGATACCGGCGAGACCCCCGCCGACCACCACGGCGGCCCCCCGCCCTGCTCTGCCGTCCGCCTCCGCAGCCGGACGCATGTCGTCGTCCCTCATGCACTCTCCCCCTCGGCTGTTGCAGTCTGGGACGCCAGGGCCGAGCGGAGGGTTGCCAGACGGTTGCAGGGTCTTGCCCTACGTTCACCGCATTCGCCGTGGATGCCCATCAAGTACGCCTCCGGACGGCCTGTCGGGAGATGGTGCGTGCGTCGAGACCGGAGAGACCGCGCACGGCGACATACGCCTTTTCGTGTCCCGGGAGCGAGACACGGCCGCGCAGGACCGCTTCCGGCTCCCGCTCGATGCGGTCGAGCAACCGTCGGTAGATACCCGCCATGGCGGCGACACAGGCCCCGCTGCGCCGGTCCAGCATGGGAAGCAGTCGGTACCCCTCGGCGAAGAGGGCCCGCGCCCTGCGCACCTCGAAGTGCACGAGCCCGGCGAAGTCGGAACCGGCGGGCGGCTGTGAGCCCGAGAACCCTGCGGAGCAGCCGAACTTGGCGAGGTCGTCGGCGGGAAGGTAGGTGCGGCCGTTCTCCGCGTCCTCGCGAACGTCGCGAAGGATGTTGGTGAGTTGGAGTGCCAGACCGAGCGTGTCGGCATACTCCGGCGCGCGCTCGGCATTGAGCGCCCCCCGCTCCGTACCGAACACGCCCAGGGAGAGCCGCCCGATGGCCCCGGCCACACACCGGCAGTAGACCTTGAGGTCCTCCCACGTCTCGTACGTCTCACCGCGGACGTCCATCAGGACGCCGTCGATGAGCTCGTCGAGACCGCCGAGCGGGATGGGAAAGCGTGCCGCGGCATGCGCGAGCGCGACCGCCACGGGGTCGGTGTCGTCCTCGTCCACCTCACCCTCGCGGATCCGGACGAGCAGCGCCCGGGTCTCGTCGAGGCGCTCCGCCTTGACGTCCGGCGCGAGCGCGCCGTCACCGATGTCGTCCACGCGCCGCGAGAGGGCGTAGAGCGCCGACATCGCGCGGCGCTCGGGCATCGGGAGCAGCCTGATGCCGTACGCGAAATTGCGTGCTTGCTGTCCGGTCACGGCCTCGCAGTAGCTGTATGCGGCGAGAACCGGCGCGGACACGTTCGGGCCTGACTCCACGGTCCGGCTCACCCCTCTCCTCGCAGAACCGCTCCCACCTCACGCAGCAAACGCGGCTTGGTGGGCTTCGGCGGTCCTGGAAGTACGTCGTATCCGGCAGCGGCGATCGAATGGACCGCCGCCCTCCCCCCAGCCACGAAACCCGCAAGCAGCACCTTCAGCCTGCCGTGGACGCTACCCACCAAGGGGGTTCCTTCATTCAAGAGGCAACGGGCGCGTTCTGCTTCATATGCAACCAGTGCGCGCACCGATGCGCCTGCTGTCGGTGCGGCCAGATCCCGCTCCCGCACATGAAATCGCTTCATGTCTTGGGCGGGCAGGTAAATACGGTCGCGCCCCAGATCCTCGGCGACGTCCTGAAGGTGCTCGACGATCTGGAGGGCGGTGCACACCGCGTCCGAGCGGCGGATCCGCTCCGGGGTCGCGGTGCCGGTGATACCGAGGACGAGACGGCCCACGGGGTTCGCGGACAGTTCGCAGTAGGCAAGGAGGTCGTCGTACGTCTCGTAGCGCGCGACGAGCTGGTCCTGGCGGTTGGCCGCGATCAGGCCGAGGAAGGGCTCGGGGGTGAGGTCGCAGCGGCGCACGGTCGGCTGAAGCGCGCGCATCAGGGGATGGCGGGGCTCGCCGGGCCCGAAGACCCGGTGCAGGTCGGCCTCGAAGGCGTCCAGGAGAGCGAACCGGTCGTCGGCGGCATCGGGGTCCACACCGAGGTGGCGCGCGTCGGCGCCGCCGGGCGCCAGGTCGCCGTCGCCGATGTCGTCGACGAGGCGTGCGTAGCCGTACACCGCCATGAGGTCGTCGCGCCAGGCACGGGGCAGGAAGAAGGGCGCCACCGGGAAGTTCTCGTCCGCGGCCTTTGCGAGGACGGCGGATGCGTCGCGCAGCTGGAGATCATCCGTAGCCATTGCCGTCACATCTCCCGTTCTACACTGCCGACCCAATACATCCCATTTCGGACACGCCGCCCGGACCGCCATGAGGCGGTCCGTGCCATGAGCCGGGGCGCCGCGCGATATCGCCCCACTTGCCGCGAATCAGCACCGCTACAGCTTACGTTGTACAACGCAGCGTGCGTCGTCGGGGTGTTCCGCGCATCACAACAACACACCGATTGGCGTCAATCTTCCCTGGGCCAAAGGGACTTGAGAGAACCACCCGGGCGGTCGAAAACTCAGGACGCACGAGGGCCCCACCGGGTTGACTCCGGTGGGGCCCTCACGCGTTCGGGCGTACGGGCGGGCTACTTGCCCGTGAACTTCTCGTACTCCTTGATGACCTCGTCGGTCGGCCCGTCCATGCGCAGCTCACCGCGTTCGAGCCAGAGCACGCGGTCACAGGTGTCACGGATGGACTTGTTGTTGTGGCTGACGAGGAAGACCGTGCCGGCTTCCTTGCGGAGCTCGCGGATGCGGGCCTCGGAGCGCTTCTGGAACTTCCGGTCGCCGGTGGCGAGCGCCTCGTCGATCATCAGTACGTCGTGGTCCTTGGCGGCCGCGATGGAGAAGCGCAGGCGGGCCGCCATGCCGGACGAGTAGGTGCGCATCGGCAGGGTGATGAAGTCGCCCTTCTCGTTGATGCCCGAGAAGTCGACGATGTCCTGGTAGCGATCCCTGATCTGCTCGCGCGTCATGCCCATGGCGAGCCCGCCGAGTATGACGTTGCGCTCGCCCGTCAGGTCGTTCATCAGGGCCGCGTTGACGCCGAGCAGCGAGGGCTGGCCGTCGGTGTAGACCTTGCCCTGCTCGGCGGGGAGCAGGCCCGCGATGGCGCGGAGCAGGGTCGACTTGCCGGAGCCGTTCGAGCCGATCAGGCCGATGGCCTCGCCGCGGTAGGAGGTGAAGCTGACGCCGCGCACGGCGTGCACCTTGCGTACGCCCCGCTCCTCGCCACGCTTGAACATGCGGCTCAGTGCGGAGGTGGCGCTGCCCTTGCCCGTCTTCGCGCCGTTCACGCGGTAGACGATGTGCAGCTCGTCGGCGATGACGGTGGGGATGTGCCTCTTGTCGGTGATCGCGTCTTCGATCGTGTCTTCGATCTTGTCTTCGTCAGCCACGGCCGTAGCGCTCCTCAGCCTTCCAGAAGTACACGAAGCCGCCCACGGCGACCAGCACGGCCCAGCCGACCGCGACCGCCCAGACGTGCGGCGGCAGGTTCCCCGACCCGTATCCGTCGATCAGCGCGAAGCGCATCAGGTCCATGTAGATGGCCGCCGGGTTCCACTGCAGGACGTCCCCGATCCAATCCGGCTTGCCCTTGAGCATGATCGGGATGGAGAACATCACGCCGGACGCGTACATCCACGTACGCATCACGAACGGCATCAGCTGAGCGAGGTCGGGGGTCTTGCTGCCCAGCCTCGCCATGATCATCGCCAGTCCCGTGTTGAACAGGAACTGCAGGGCCAGGACCGGGAGGATCAGCAGCCACGACAGCTTCGGGTAGTTGCCGAACGAGATCGTGATGATGAACAGCACGATCATCGAGAAGAGCAGCTGCTGGAGCTGCTGGAGCGAGAACGAGATCGGCAGCGAGGCCCGCGGGAAGTGCAGCGCACGGACCAGGCCGAGGTTGCCCGCGATCGCCCGGACACCCGCCATCACCGAGGACTGCGTGAAGGTGAAGACGAAGACTCCCGTCACCAGGAACGGGATGTAGGTCTCCTTCCCCATGCCCCGGTCGGCGCCCAGGATCAGACCGAAGATCAAGAAGTAGACGAGCGCGTTGAGGAGCGGCGTCGCCACCTGCCACAGCTGGCCGAGCTTGGCCTGGCTGTACTGCGCGGTCAGCTTCGCCTGCGAGAAGGCGAGGATGAAGTGGCGCCGTCCCCAGAGCTGGTGGACGTACTCGAAAAGTCCGGGCCGTGCGCCACTGACGGTCAGACCGTACTTGGCGGCGAGATCGGCCCGGGAGAGCCCGTCATCGGGCGGCGGGGTCGACGGGGATGCTGTCACCGCGACTCCGCCGTCATGCGTTGTCTCACTCACGAGTGGAAACTTTCGTCTTCAGATGCGCAGCCGGTCGGGCGTAGGCATGGGCCAGGGACCGGGGTATGGCCCAGATGTTCTCAGACCCGAGCTTCTCAGATGACAGGAGGTCGGCCCAGTCGGGTCAGGCGCCACACCGTACGCCACCTCATCGGTTTGCGAGGTCCGCAGGGCGTGGTCCAGCCCTCCTTGAACCCGCCGAACCAGGCCTTCAGGGCGGGGCCCGAGGGGCGCCTGGCCAGGGTGAGGAGCATCCACACACCGAGGTACACCGGGACCAGGAGCGCGGGCAGATTGCGGCGGGCGAGCCAGACGCGGTTGCGGGCGACCATCCGGTGGTAGACCGCGTGCCGGGAGGGGGCGGTCGTCGGGTGGAAGAGCACCATGTCGGCTCGGTAGTCGATCATCCAGCCCGCGTTCAGCGCACGCCAGGCGAGGTCGGTCTCCTCGTGGGCGTAGAAGAACTCGCCGGGCAGACCGCCGACCTCGGCGAAGACCTGCGTACGGACGGCGTTGCCGCCGCCGAGGAAGGTCGTCACGCGCGAGGAGCGCATCGGGTCGGCCGCGCGCAGCCGCGGAACGTGGCGACGCTGGGTCTCCCCCGTGTCCGGATCGGCGATGCGGAAGCTGATGATGCCGAGCTTCGGGTCGGCGGTGAAGGCCTCGCGGCACAGCTGGGCCGTGTCCATGTGCGCCAGGAGGCCGTCGTCGTCGAGGAAGAGAAGGATGTCGACGTCCGTGCCGCCGGGGCCGAACGCCTCGATGCCGACGTTGCGGCCGCCGGGGATGCCGAGGTTCTCCGGCAGCTCGACGGTGCGTACGCCTTCGGGGACGTCGGGCACGGGGGCGCCGTTGCCGACGACCACCACCTCGACCGGGTCGCCGTCCTGCTTGGCGACCGAGTCGAGCAGGGCGCGCAGCTCCTGCGGCCGGTTGCCCATGGTGATGATGACCGCGCCGACCTTCATGGGCCTGTTCCCTCCCGTACTCACTTCAGCCTGCTCGAAGCGAGGATGGACACGAGGTGCAGCAGCGTCTGGAGCAGCGCGATACCGGCGAGTACGGCGACACCGAGCCGCGAGAAGAACAGGTCGCCCCGCACCTGGTCCACGATCGCGAGGACCAGGATGAGCAGGGACGCCTCGATGCCGAGCACGAGCCGGTGGAACTTCAGGGCCCCCGCCGCCTTGCGGGCCAGGGCCATGCCGGACGAGCGCGGCTCGGAGGCCGACTCCTTGACCGGCGCGAGGCCCTGCTGGTGCCGGGCGACACCGACGAGGTCGGTCTCCGCCTTGATCAGGATGGCGCCGAGCGCGGCGAGCGTGCCGAGGAAGGCCCACAGCCAGTCGATCCGGCCCGAGCCCCACAGGTCGGCGGCGCGAAGCCCGAAGCCGACCAGGACCGCGGCGTCGCACAGGTAGGCGGCGACCCGGTCGAGGTAGACCCCGGCCATCGAGTACTGCTTGCGCCAGCGGGCGATCTCGCCGTCGACGCAGTCGAGCAGGAGATACAGCTGGACCATGAGCACGCCGAGCACGGCGCCCGTGATCCCCGGTACCAGGAGGGCCGGGGCGGCGAGGGCGCCGGCCACGGTCATCAGATACGTGAGCTGGTTGGGCGTGATCCTGGTGTTCACCAGGTAGCGGTCGCAGCGCAGCGAGATCTCTCGCATGTACAGGCGTCCCGCCCAGTGCTCACCGCTGCGCCGGTCCTTCACCCCTGCGGGGTGAACGACGGGGCGGAGTTCAGCTACCGATGGCCTTGGCATAGTCGGCGTATGCGTCCTTGATCTGGTCGGAATTCAGATTGAGGTGCTCGAGGATCGTGTAGCGCCCGGGGCGCGTCTGCGGGGCGTACTCCACGACCTGGACGAACTCGTCCACGGTGAAGCCGATCTCCTCCGGTGTCACGGGGAGGCCGTGCCTGCGCAGTACCTCCACCATGTACGCGGACTCTTCCTTGGCTCCGCGCAGGAACATCGCGAAGGCCGCGCCCAGGCCGCACTGCTCGCCGTGGCTCGCCGCGCGCTTGGGGAAGAGGAGGTCGAAGGCGTGGTTGATCTCGTGGCAGGCGCCGGACGCCGGGCGGGAGTCGCCCGACACGGACATCGCGATGCCGGTGAGGACCAAGCCCTCGGCGAGGACCTGAAGGAAGGCGTCGTCGCCGACGCCACCGGGGTGGCGCAGGACCGCTTCGCCCGCCTGGCGCGCCATCGCGGCCGCGAGGCCGTCGATGTCCTCGCCGCGCACGCGTGCGGCGAGCTCCCAGTCCGCGATCGCGGAGATGTTGGACAGGGCGTCGCCGATGCCGGAGCGCACGAAACGTACGGGAGCCTCGCGGATCACATCGAGGTCGATGACGACCGCGATGGGGTTCGGGACTCCGTACGAGCCGCGGCCCGCGTCGTTGTCGAGCGTGGCGACCGGCGAGCAGAGGCCGTCGTGCGACAGGTTCGTCGCGACGGCGACCAGCGGCGCGCCGACCCGCGCCGCGGCGAACTTGGCGCAGTCGATGATCTTGCCGCCGCCGAGGCCGACGACCGCGTCGTAGCGGCCCTTCTTGATGGCGTCGGCGAGCTTGATGGCGTCGTCGAGCGTGCCGCCGCCCACCTCGAACCACTCGGCGGTGGGCAGCGACGCTTCGAGCCGCTGGCGCAGGACCGCGCCGGAGCCGCCGCTGATGGCGATGGCGAGCTTGCCGGATGACGAGCAGATCCGCTGGTCCGCGAGGACACCGGCCAGGTCGTTGAGCGCCCCTGCCCGGATGTCCACGACGACCGGCGAGGGGATGAGCCTCGTCAGTACTGGCACGCGATCTCCCGGCCCTTGGCGAGGTCGTCGTGGTTGTCGATCTCGACCCACTTGACGTCGCCGATCGGCTCCACGTCGATCTTGAAGCCGCGGTTGACGAGCTCCTGGTAGCCGTCCTCGTAGTAGAGGTCGGGGTCGCGCTCGAAGGTGGTCTTCAGGGCGTCGGCCAGCTGCTCGGCGGCGTCGCCCTCGATGAGCGTGACACCGATGTACTCACCGGTGGCGGTCGCCGGGTCCATCAGCTTGGTGATCTTCTGGACGCCCTTCTCGGGGTCCACGATGACCTTCATCTCCTCGTCGGCGAGGTTCTTCACCGTGTCGAGGGCGAGGATGATCTTCTTGCCCTCGCCGCGGGCGGCGAGCAGCGTCTTCTCGACGGAGACCGGGTGCACGGTGTCGCCGTTGGCGAGGATCACGGTGTGCTTGATCGAGTCGCGACCGCACCAGAGGGAGTAGGCGTTGTTCCACTCCTCGGCCTTGTCGTTGTCGATCAGCGTGAGCTTGAGGCCGTACTTCTCCTCGAGCGCCGCCTTGCGGTCGTAGACGGCTTCCTTGCGGTAGCCGACGATGATCGCCACCTCGGTGAGACCGATCTCCGCGAAGTTGCCGAGGGTCAGATCGAGGATGGTGGTGTCACCGTCGACCGGCACCAGGGCCTTGGGAAGCGTGTCGGTGTAGGGGCGAAGACGCCGTCCGGCGCCGGCCGCCAGCACAAGGCCGATCATGCGGGTTCTCCTTCATCGTGTACGGCGGGTGCTCCACGTTTGTGAGCGGTCACCCAGTAGCGGATGCTCTCGACGAGCACCACGAGTGCCACGGCCACGGCGAGTGCCGTGAGCGCGACGGTGAAATCTGTGCCGGTGAGCAGAGCGGCGGCGACAGCGACCGCGAGGGTCCTGCCTTCGTGTCCGACGATCGCCCGCACCAGCCAGTGCGGAGGGGCGCCGGCGTCGCCGCGGATGCGGTACACCGTGTCGTAGTGATGGTAGGCGACGGCGGACACCAGTCCGAAAGCCGCGGGCAAGGCACCGTTCACGTCCGCCTTGGCGGCGAGCAGCAGGATCGTGCCGTACTCGGCGGCGCGGAAGAACGGCGGGACCAGCCAGTCGAGGGTGCCCTTGAGGGGGCGGGCGACGGCGAGACCCGAAGTGATGACGTAGACGACGGCGGCGACGACCACCCACGGGCTGCCGTACGAGGTGAGACCCGCCACGCAGACGACCACGGCGCCGCCGACGAAGGCGATGACCGGGGCGGGCAGGGGCAGGCGGCCGCGCCCGAGCGCCGCGAAGGCGGACGCGAGCGGCCCGCTGTCGGAGAGGTCAGCGAGTGCCTGTGCGGCGCGGTCGGTGCGGGTCGCCCTGCGGGTCAGCGAGCGCAGGACGCGCCCCGCCGTGGTGTAGCAGGCGGCGAGACCGCAGCCGATGAGCAGCACGATCAGGGTGATGCGGGGCGTGGTGACCGCGGTGAGCACGGCGATCAGCGCCCAGCGCTCACCGATCGGAAGGACGATCATCCGGCGCAGCCAGACGGTCCAGCCGACGCTGTCGAGCTTGTCGGAGAGGGCCGCGGTGGGGCTGGTGTTGGCGGTCGCGTCGTGGTTCGCCTCGTTGAAGGAGAAGTCCACGACGTGCCGACTGGTCTGCAGGACCATCGCGCCGAGCGCGAGGGCCCATACGTCGTCGCCCGTGGCGTTGGCCGCGCCGAGGGCGAGACCCGCGTAGTAGGCGTACTCCTTGGCGCGGTCGAAGGTCGCGTCGAGCCAGGCGCCGAGCGTCGAGTACTGCAGGGAGTAGCGGGCGAGCTGCCCGTCCGTGCAGTCAAGGACGAAGGAGAAGAGCAGGAGGAGGCCTGCCGCGACGAATCCCGCGCGGGTGCCGGTGGCCGCGGAGCCCGCCGCGATCAGGGCGACGAGCAGCGAAGCGGTGGTGACCTGGTTCGGGGTCAGGCCGCGGCGCGCGCACCAGCGGGCGATGTAGCGGGAGTAAGGGGAGATGCAGTACGTCGTGAAGAAGCCGTCCCGCGACTTGACGGCGGTGCGCAGGCGTACGGCTTCGTCGTCCACTGCGGCGACGGCCTGGCGTGCCTCGTTGCGGGCCTGCGGGTCGCTGGGCACGGTGGCGACGAGGGTGCCGAGGTCGGGGCGGTGGAGTGCGCGCCCTGAGGCCTCGATCGCCTCGGCGACGTGGTCGGCGATCGCCTCGACCGTGAGGGCGGAGCCGCCGCCGTTGCCGGAGCCGGTGGTGGCGGCGTGCAGCGCCTGCGTCAGGTCCCCGCGGGCCTCGGGCTGTGCGGAGACGGCGCCGGGGACGGCGGATGCGGCGAAGCGCGGGTCGGTCAGGCCCAGGCGCAGCGCGTGGACGTGGCCCACGAAGCGCGCGTCGACGACCGCGACCCGCTGACCGGCGGGGACGGCGGCGAGCAGCGTCCCGGTGTCCGCCGCGTCGGAGGCGACCCGGACGTCAAACCCCAGGGACCGCAGATCGCCTTCGAGCGGCGACCCGGGGACCGGCTGACCGGTCAGGATGGCGGTCGACAGACGAACTCACTCCTTGATTCCCGGCGCGGCTCGCGCCGGGCACGTGCGTGATGAGGGGGCGCCCCTGGCCTGCAGCGGCCGGGCGGCACGTCGGCAGAGGCTATCGGATGAAGGGAAGCGGGCGTTCACCGCCCGTTCACGGCCCGATAAGCGCAGCCTGGGAGGGCCGCCACCAACTCGATCATCATGGTCGATCGGAGGCGGCAGCCACAAACCGCACTTCATGCGACCGGCACAAACGACATAAAGTCGACGCCCATGACATGGATGATCACAGGTGGAGCGGGATATATCGGGGCGCATGTGGCGCGGGCGATGGCGGGCGCCGGGGAGCGGGTCGTCGTTCTCGACGACGTCTCGGCGGGGGTGCCCGAGCGGCTGCCCGCGGACATCCCTCTCATTAGGGGCTCTTCGCTCGACGGTGAGCTGCTGCGGCGGGTCTTCGCCGAGCACGGCGTGACGGGTGTGGTGCATCTCGCGGCCCGCAAGCAGGTCGGCGAGTCCGTGGAGCAGCCGCTGCGCTACTACCGGGAGAACCTGGGCGGCCTGGTGACGCTCCTCGAAGCGGTGGCCGATGCCGGGATCAAGCGGTTCGTCTTCTCCTCGTCGGCCGCGGTGTACGGCAACCCGCCCGATGTGGACCTGGTGACGGAGTCCACCCCCTGCGTCCCGATCAACCCGTACGGCGAGACGAAGCTCGCCGGGGAGTGGCTGGTGCGGGCCGCCGGGCGGGCGCACGGCATGGCGACCGTGTGCCTGCGCTACTTCAACGTGGCGGGCGCCGCGGCCCCCGAGCTCGCGGACACCGGCGTCTACAACGTGATCCCGATGGTCTTCGACCGGCTCAGCCGGGACGAGGCGCCGCGGATCTTCGGCGACGGCCATCCGACGCCGGACGGCACGTGCGTGCGCGACTACATCCACGTCGCGGACCTCGCCGACGCGCACCTCGCGGCGGCCCGCCGCGTCGAGGCGCACCCCGAGGGCGATCTGACGGTGAACATCGGCAGCGGCGAGGGTGTTTCCGTACGCGAACTCATCACTCTCATCGGTGAGATCTCCGGCGACGACCGCCCGGCGCTCGTCGAGCCGGGCCGTGCGGGCGACGCCCCGCGCGCCGTCGCCGACGCGAGCCTGGCCGCCGAGGAACTGGGCTTCAAGGCGCGGCGCGGTGTACGCGAGATGGTCGAATCCGCGTGGGCGGGCTGGTGCCTCCACCACCCGCAGGCGCGCAGGGACTAGCTGTGTCAGCTCTCTGACCTGCGGTCATTTCCGCAGGTCAGAGCATATGACAACGGTGTTCAGTGCCGTGTTGCCGGGTACCCCCCACCCGTAGTTCACTGTGATCGCGACAGACGCGCGACCGGGGAACAGCAGACCGACACCGAGCACACGGAGGCGGCCGCCATGGGGGCTGGGCACGACCACGGACACACGCACGGGGGGACCGCGACGGCGGCGTACAGAGGGCGCCTTCGTATCGCGCTCTCGATCACGATCACCGTCATGGTGGTCGAGATCGTCGGCGGCATCATGGCGGATTCGCTCGCGCTGATCGCGGACGCGACGCACATGGCGACGGACGCGCTCGGCCTCGGCATGGCGCTGCTCGCGATCCAGTTCGCGAACCGCCCGGCGACCGAGAACCGCACCTTCGGCTATGCCCGCGCCGAGATCCTCGCCGCGCTCGCCAACTGTCTGCTGCTGCTCGGCGTCGGCGGCTACGTCCTGTACGAGGCGATCCAGCGGTTCATCACGCCCGCCGAGACCGAGGGCGGACTGACCATCGTCTTCGGCATCGTCGGCCTGGTGGCGAACATGATCTCGCTCTCGCTCCTGATGCGGGGCCAGAAGGACAGCCTGAACGTGCGCGGCGCCTTCCTGGAGGTGCTGGCCGACGCACTCGGCTCGGTGGCGGTGATCGTCGCGGCGGTCCTGATCCTGACGACCGGCTGGCAGGCCGCGGACCCGATCGCCTCCCTCGTCATCGGCCTCATGATCGTCCCGCGTACGGTGAAACTCCTTCGGGAGACCCTGAACGTGCTCCTGGAGTCCGCCCCCAAGGGCGTGGACATGGCAGAGGTCCGCTCGCACATACTGGATCTGCCGGGCGTCGAGGACGTCCACGACCTGCACGCCTGGACCATCACATCGGGAATGCCGGTCCTGTCCGCACATGTGGTCGTCAGTTCCGAGACGCTGAACGCGATCGGGAACGAGAAGATGCTGCACGAATTGCAGGGATGCCTGGGCGACCACTTCGACGTCGAGCACTGCACCTTCCAGCTGGAACCGGTCGGCCACGCGGAGCACGAGGCGAAGCTCTGCCACTGAAGCTCTGCCGCTGAGGGTGACTTCCGGTGGTTCCTTGCCGGAAGGGCCCCTCGCGTACGGCAGACTTGAGGTTCGAAGACCGAAGCGAAGGATGCGTATGCCGACCACATCTGCCACCGCGGCGAACAACTCGTCGAACGGCACCGGAGAAGCGATCTTGCTGGAACTCGTGGACGAGGACGGCAGGACGATCGGCACAGCGGAGAAACTCTCCGCGCATCAGGCGCCCGGGCAATTGCACCGGGCGTTCTCTGTTTTCCTCTTCGACGAACAGGGGCGGCTCCTGCTGCAGCAGCGCGCCCTGGGCAAGTACCACTCCCCCGGCGTCTGGTCGAACACCTGCTGCGGCCACCCGTACCCCGGCGAGGCGCCGTTCGCGGCCGCCGCGCGCCGGACGTACGAGGAGCTGGGTGTCTCGCCCTCGCTGCTCGCACAGGCGGGCACCGTGCGCTACAACCACCCGGACCCCGACTCGGGCCTGGTGGAGCAGGAGTTCAACCATCTCTTCGTGGGGATGGTCCAGTCGCCGCTGCGGCCCGACCCGTCCGAGGTCGGCGAGACCGCCTTCGTGACGGCCGACGAGCTGGCGCGGCGGCATGCGGAGGGACCTTTCTCCGCGTGGTTCATGACCGTGCTCGACGCGGCGCGGCCCGCGATCCGGGAGCTGACGGGGCCTTCCGCCGGCTGGTGAGTCAACTCCCGTTCGGTGCGGAGCCGTTGGGTTTCAGGGGCAGGGCGGCCCAGATGACCTTGCCCCCGCTCGCGGTGTGTTCGACGTCGCAGGTACCGCCCGCCTCCTGCGTGATCTCGCGGACGAGGAGGAGACCGCGGCCACCGGTCTGGCCGTGGTCGGCCACCAGGGCGGTCGGGCGGTAGGGGTGGTCGTCCTCCACGGAGACCCGCACCCACTCGGCGCCCACCGCCACCTCCACCGCGAGCGTGGGCGAGAGCAGGGCCGCGTGCCGCACCGCGTTGGTGACCAGTTCGGAGACGATCAGGAGCAGTCCCTGCACGAGGTCGTCCGACGCGGGCACGCCCTGCCGCGCGAGCAGGTCGCGTACCGCGTGCCGCGCCTGGGGCACGGAGGCGTCGACGGCGGCGGCCGTGAACCGCCACACGCCTTCGTACGGCACCTTCCCGGTCTCCGGAGGGAGTGGGCCGGGCCCCCTCCCGTCGTCGTCCATCGTCCGGTCGCCGCCCTTGCGCTCGATTGTCACCACGCATCGAGTGTTGGGAACGCACAGGTCCGGGCCGGATAGCTGACCAGAAGTCAGCGACTATCGGCGGTATTTGATCACTGACGGCCAACCGAGTCAGTTATGTGGCTGTTCTTGATCCTCAGGTTTCGCTTTCAAGCCTTCTTCGGGTTGTACGGGTTCTGCGCCCCGTCCGGAATCCGGTGCCTCGGCGACCATGCTCACGATCCGGCGCCCGCCGAGCCCCGCGGCGAGCAGGCCGAGTCCGTCGAAGAGCAGCGCGAGCGAGAAGAAGCAGCCGATCACGTACTGGCTGCTGCTCGGCCAGTTGGCGAGCACCAGGATGCCGAGCAGGAGACCGAAGGCACCCTGCACCAGGGTCCAGCCGAACTGCGGGCCGCGCACCACCAGACTGCCGACCAGACGGAAGACACCGCCGGTCAGGAACAGCAGCGCCGCGAACATCGTCAGCGCCTCCGCCGCCACATCCGGCCTGCGGATGATCACGACACCGGCCGCGAGGTTCAGCGCGGCGACGACCACGCCGAGCCAGAAGAAGTTCGTGCCGCGCGACTGCACCGCGTGCAGCAGTCCGACCAGGCCGCCGATCAGGAGCAGCCAGCCGAAGAGGAGCATCGAGGTGAGGGTGGCGAACCCCGTGTAGACGAGGCCCACGAGCCCCGCCACCGCCAGGACCGCGCCGAGCAGGGCCAGCAGGCCGAGGCTGCGGTGGAGCTGCTTGGCGCCCTGGGCCTCCGGTGTGGCCTTGGCGCTCTTGGTTCGGGCCATCAGCGTCTCCGTCCTGCCGCCCCCGCTGCGCACAGTTCTCGACCGTTCTCAGGGCCACCCCTTCTTGATCGTACGTTCGAGCGGTGCGGATAGCATCCGGCGCATGGAGCCGCAGCTGAGGCAGGCCGTCACGCACGGCGTAGCCACCGTCGTCATCGACCATCCCGCCAAGCGCAACGCCATGACGGCGGACATGTGGCGTCAGCTGCCGCCGCTGCTCGCCGGGCTCGCCGCCGACAGGGCCGTACGGGCACTCGTGCTGACCGGCGAGGGCGGGACCTTCTGCGCGGGCGCCGACATCTCCTCGCTGAGGGAGTCGCCGGGCGAGGCGCAGGACCTGGCGGTACGGGCCGAGGAGGCGCTCGCGGACTTCCCGAAGCCGACGCTCGCCGCGGTGCGCGGCTACTGCGTGGGCGGCGGGAGCCAGCTGGCCGCGGCCTGCGATCTGCGGTTCGCGGACGAGGGCGCCCTCTTCGGGATCACCCCGGCGAAGCTGGGGATCGTCTACCCGTCGTCGTCCACGCGGCGCCTGGTGGCGCTCGTGGGGCCCGCCACCGCGAAGTACCTGCTGTTCTCGGGCGAGTTGATCGACGCCGGGCGTGCGCTGCGCACCGGTCTGGTGGACGAGGTACTGCCCGCGGGCGACCTCGACAAGCGGGTCGCGGAGTTCACCAAGGTCCTCGCCGCGCGCTCGCAGCTGACGCAGGCGGCCGCCAAGGAGTTCGCCGCGGACCTCCCCGGCCAGGCAGCCCGCGACGGCTACTGGAGCGAACAGGCGCGGGCGGGCGGGGAGGCCGGCGGGGACACCGCCGAGGGGGTCGCCGCCTTCCTGGAGCGCCGCGAGCCGCGTTTCACCTGGACTCCCGGTCCGGGATGAGGACGACTGCCGGAGCCCGGCTCCGTTCTCCGGCAGGGACGTGGAAGCGCCGCCGGTACTCGGCGGGGGCCGATCCGAGGATCTTGACGAAGGCCCTGCGCATCGCTTCCGGGGTGCCGTAGCCACAGGCGCGCGAGACCTCCTCGACCCCGTCGGATGTCTCCTCCAGGAGGCGGCGCGCATGCTCGACGCGTACGCGCTCGACGTACTTGCCCGGCGTCATCCCCGTCTCCGTCTGGAACGCGCGGGCGAAGTGCCGGGGAGAGAGCCTGGCGCGGGCGGCGAGCGACTCGACGCAGAGGTCCTCTTCCGGGTGCTCGGTGATCCACTGCTGGAGCTCGCGCAGGGGTTCGCGCCGGGCGGTCTGCGCGGAGAGCTGGGCACTGAACTGCGCCTGGTTGCCCGGTCTCCGCAGGAAGACCACGAGATGCCGCGCGACCGTCAGCGCCTCGTCCCGGCCCAGGTCCTCCTCGACGAGAGCCAGGGCCAGGTCGATGCCCGCGGTCACGCCCGCGGACGTCGCGACATGGCCGTCGCGTACGAAGATCGGGTCGGGGTCGACATCGACGGCGGGGTGGTCACGGGCGAGTTTGACGCAGAACGCCCAGTGGGTTGTCGCCCGGCGGCCGTCCAGGAGGCCCGCTTCGGCGAGCAGGACGGCGCCGGTGCAGACCGAGACCAGACGCCGGGCGTGCGGGGCGTTCGTCCGCAGCCAGTCGATCAGGCGGGGGTCGGCCTGGCCGCCGCCCAGGCCGCCCGGTACGAGCAGGGTGTGCGGCGCGGGGGCGTCGGCGAGGGAGGAGTCCGGTACGAGCGTGAGCCCGCTGGAGGTGCGTACGGGAGCGCCGTCCAGGGACGCGGTGCGGATGCGGTACGCCGACACGTCGCCGCCGCGGCAGAGGGCCGCGCCCGCGAAGACCTCCACGGGTCCCGTGACATCGAGGCTCTGCACCCCGTCGAAGAGGACGACCAGGACGGTTCTCTGCTCCATGCCCTGATTCTTGGCCTCGCGCGCGATGGCCGCAATGACGAATGGCCCACCTTTCCTGCCATCACCCTGCCATCACCTTCCCTGCCATCGGCTGCTCTGTGGTCTGCTTCACTGCCGTGTCGCCGGCTTCCCCGCGCCCCGGACTTCACCTCATACCAACCAGTCGGTAACGTGCATCCATGACTTCACTCACGCCCTCCTCCCCGGCCGCCGCGCTGCACCCCCGCGCGGGACGTCGATGTCACAACGTGCTCAATTCGCTGCACTCGACGCACTACTTCTCGCCCGATGCGGCGCGCGAGCTGGCCGGGATCGGGATCACCCACCCCAAGGCCGTCAACTTCGCCGTACGCACGGCGGCGATGGGGCCGGTCGGCGCCGGAGTGGTCACCGCGGCGTTCTACAACTACAAGCACGAACTCGTCGCCCGGCACGTGCCCGGCATCTGGCGCACCGCGTCCCCGGAGGACGTCCTCGCGGCACGCGCGCGTACCGTCGACGCGACGCTGCGCCGCCTCCTCGGAGAGGAAGCCCTCACGTCCCCGGAGATGGCGGAGGCCGCCGAGCTCGCGCTGCGCGCCACCGAGGCCTGCTCCCGCTCCGCACGGCCGCTGTACTCCGCCCACGCGGACCTGCCCGTCCCCGAGCAGCCGCACCTCGCGCTCTGGCACGCCGCGACGCTGCTGCGCGAGCACCGGGGCGACGGGCACCTCACGGTCCTCCAGAACGCCGAACTCGACGGCCTGGAGGCGCTGGTGAGCCACACGGCGACCGGCAAGGGCATGACGCCGAAGTGGAACTTCTCCACCCGCGGCTGGAACCAGGAGGACTGGGACGCGGCCGTGCAGCGGCTCCACGCCCGCGGACTGCACGACGGGGAGTCCGAGCTGACGGAGGCCGGAGTCCAGTTGCGTCAGGACATCGAGGAGGCCACGGACCGCCTCGACCGGGCGCCGTACGAACACCTGGGCGAGGCGGGCGTCGAGCGCCTCACCGAGCTCGGCACGGTGTTCGCGGGCGCGGCGCTGCAGGCGGGGGCGTTCCCCGCGGACCTGCTCGGCAAGGCGTAGACGGACGCGCAGACGGACGCGTAGACAGAGCGCCCGTCGGGGCGGGCGCGCCGGGTCTGATCCCCCCGCTGTCGGTGCCACCTGCCACAATTGCCCGGCAACCCCAGTGAGAAGGCGGGAAACGTGGCACCTCTGCAGACGTCAGCATCGATCGAAGGCAGGATCGCCGAAGAACTCGGCGTACGGGAGCGGCAGGTGAAGGCCGCCGTCGACCTGCTCGACGGCGGCTCGACGGTGCCCTTCATCGCTCGCTACCGCAAGGAAGCGACCGAGATGCTCGACGACGCGCAGCTGCGCACGCTCGAGGAGCGCCTGCGTTATCTGCGGGAGCTCGAGGAGCGGCGCGCGGCGATCCTCGAATCGGTGCGCGAGCAGGGCAAGCTCACCGACGATCTCGAGGCACGGATCCGCGCTGCGGACACCAAGGCGCGGCTCGAGGACATTTACCTGCCCTTCAAGCCGAAGCGCCGCACGAAGGCGCAGATCGCCCGCGAGGCAGGCCTCGAGCCGCTGGCAGACGGCCTGCTCGGTGACCCTTCGGTGGATCCGGTCGCCGCGGCATCGGCCTTCGTCGACGCCGACAAGGGCGTCGCCGAGCCGCAGGCCGCCCTGGACGGCGCCCGCGCGATCCTCGCCGAGCGGTTCTCCGAGGACGCCGACCTGCTCGGCGAGCTGCGCGAGCGCATGTGGGTGCGCGGCCGCCTCGCCGCGAAGGTCCGCGACGGCAAGGAGGAGGCGGGCGCCAAGTTCGCCGACTACTTCGACTTCGCCGAGCCCTTCAAGGAGCTGCCGTCGCACCGCGTCCTCGCGATGCTGCGCGGCGAGAAGGAGGACGTCCTCGACCTCGTCCTGGAGCCGGAGGAGGCCACGGAGGGCCCTTCCTCGTACGAGGGGATGGTCGCCCACCGCTTCGGTGTCCAGGACCGCGGGCGCCCCGGGGACAAGTGGCTGCAGGACACCGTGCGTTGGTCCTGGCGGACGCGCATCCTGGTCCACCTGGGCATCGACCTGCGTCTTCGGCTGCGTACGGCCGCCGAGGACGAGGCCGTGCGGGTCTTCGCGTCGAACCTGCGCGACCTGCTGCTCGCCGCACCGGCGGGCACGCGCGCGACCCTTGGGCTCGACCCCGGTTTCCGTTCGGGTGTGAAGGTCGCCGTGGTCGACGCGACCGGCAAGGTCGTGGCGACGGACGTCATCAACCCGCACGTCCCCGCGAACAAGTGGGACCAGTCCCTTGCCACCCTCGCGAAGCTCGCCAAGGAGCACGCGGTCGACCTGATCGCGATCGGGAACGGCACGGCGTCCCGCGAGACGGACAAGCTCGCCGGTGAACTCATCACGAAGCACCCGGAGTTGAACCTCACGAAGGTGATGGTCTCCGAGGCGGGCGCCTCGGTGTACTCCGCGTCGGCCTTCGCCTCGCAGGAACTGCCCGACATGGACGTGTCGCTGCGCGGCGCCGTGTCCATCGCACGGCGCCTTCAGGACCCGCTCGCCGAGCTGGTGAAGATCGACCCGAAGTCCATCGGCGTCGGCCAGTACCAGCACGACCTCTCCGAGATGAAGCTGTCGCGCTCGCTCGACGCGGTCGTCGAGGACTGTGTGAACGGCGTCGGCGTCGACGTGAACACCGCGTCCGCCCCGCTGCTCTCGCGGGTCTCCGGCATCGGCGCGGGCCTCGCCGAGAACATCGTGTCGCACCGCGACACGAACGGCCCCTTCTCCTCCCGCAAGGGCCTCAAGGACGTGGCACGCCTCGGCCCCAAGGCGTACGAACAGTGCGCGGGCTTCCTGCGCATCCGGGGCGGCACCGACCCGCTCGACGCGTCCAGCGTGCACCCCGAGGCGTATCCCGTCGTCCGCAAGATGGCGAAGAAGACGGGCGGCGAGGTCGCCTCGCTCATCGGCGACACGGCGACGCTGCGCTCGCTGCGGGCCGACGAGTTCGTGGACGACTCCTTCGGTCTGCCCACCGTGAGCGACATCCTCAAGGAGCTGGAGAAGCCCGGACGCGACCCGCGACCCGCGTTCAAGACGGCGACCTTCAAGGACGGCGTCGAGAAGCTCTCCGACCTCACGTCCGGGATGGTCCTGGAGGGCGTCGTCACGAACGTGGCGGCGTTCGGCGCCTTCGTGGACATCGGCGTCCACCAGGACGGGCTCGTGCATGTCTCCGCGATGTCCAAGACGTTCGTCAAGGACCCGCGGGACGTGGTGAAGCCGGGCGACATCGTCAAGGTGAAGGTGATGGACGTCGACATTCCGCGCAAGCGGATCTCGCTGACGCTGCGCCTGGACGACGAGGCGAGCCCGGCAGACGGCGAGCAGCCCAAGCAGCGGGGCGGGCGTCCCCCGCAGCAGCGGCAGCAGGGCGGCCAGCGCTCCCAGCGACAGGGCCAAGGCCAGGGCCAGGGCCAGGGTTCGAGTCAGGGTCAACGGCAGGGCGGCGGCCAGGGTCAGCGCAAGGAGCGGCAGGGGCCGCCGCCGGCCAATGACGCGATGGCGGACGCGCTGCGCAGGGCCGGGCTGCTGAAGCCCTAGCAGCGCCGGTCCCGGGAGAGTCGGCGGAGGTCAGGGTGACAGCTCGGTCACCTTGCCCTCCGTCACCTCCAGACGGCGCGTGACGCGTACGGCGTCCAGCATTCTGCGGTCGTGCGTCACCAGGAGCAGTGTGCCCTCGTACGCGTCGAGGGCCGACTCCAGTTGCTCGATCGCGGGCAGGTCGAGGTGGTTCGTGGGTTCGTCGAGGACCAGCAGGTTGACGCCACGGCCCTGGAGCAGCGCGAGGCCCGCGCGGGTGCGTTCCCCCGGGGAGAGCGTGGCGGCGGGGCGCAGGACGTGCGCGGCCTTCAGGCCGAACTTGGCGAGCAGCGTGCGCACTTCGGCGGGTTCGGTGTCCGGTACGGCCGCGCAGAAGGCGTCCAGGAGCGACTCCGGGCCGTGGAACAGCGCGCGGGCCTGGTCCACCTCGCCGACGAGCACCCCTGAGCCGAGCGCCACGTGGCCCGCGTCCGTGGGGATGCGGGTCAGCAGGGTGCCGAGCAGGGTCGACTTGCCCGAGCCGTTCGCGCCGGTGATCGCCACGCGGTCCGCCCAGTCGATCTGTAGCGTCACGGGGCCGAGCGTGAAGTCGCCGCGGTGCACCTCGGCGTCGCGGAGGGTGGCGACGACGCTGCCGGAGCGCGGCGCCGACGCGATCTCCATCTGCAGCTCCCACTCCTTGCGGGGCTCGTCGACGACGTCGAGCCGCTCGATCATGCGCTGCGTCTGGCGTGCCTTCGCCGCCTGCTTCTCGCTGGACTCGCTGCGGAAGTTCCGGCCGATCTTGTCGTTGTCGCCCGCCTTGCGCCGGGCGTTCTTGACGCCCTTGTCCATCCAGCCCCGCTGCATCTGGGCGCGGCCCTCGAGGGCGGACTTCTTGTCGGCGTACTCCTCGAACTCGTCGCGTGCGTGGCGGCGCGCGACGTCCCGCTCCTCCAGGTAGGCCTCGTAGCCGCCGCCGTAGAGGTTGATCTGCTGCTGGGCGAGGTCGAGTTCGAGGACCTTGGTGACGGTGCGGGTGAGGAACTCGCGGTCGTGGCTGACGACGACCGTGCCCGCGCGCAGTCCGCGCACGAAGCTCTCCAGGCGTTCGAGGCCCGCCAGGTCGAGGTCGTTGGTCGGCTCGTCCAGGAGGAACACGTCGTAGCGGGAGAGGAGGAGGGATGCCAGGCCCGCGCGGGCGGCCTGACCGCCGGAGAGGGAGGTCATGGGCTGGTCGAGGCTGATGTCGAGGCCAAGCGAGGCAGCGACCTCCTCGGACCGCTCGTCCAGGTCGGCGCCGCCGAGCGCGAGCCAGCGCTCCAGGCTGAGCGCGTACGCGTCGTCCGCGCCCGGGGTGCCGTCGACCAGGCCCTGGGTCGCCTCGTCCATGGTCCGCTGGGCGTCGTCGACGCCGGTGCGGCGGGCCAGGAAGGCGCGGACGGACTCGCCGGGGCGGCGCTCGGGCTCCTGGGGGAGGTGGCCCACGGACGCGCCGGGCGGGGAGAGGCGCAGCTCGCCGGTCTCCGGGGTGTCGAGGCCCGCGAGGAGGCGGAGCAGGGTCGACTTGCCGGCGCCGTTGGCGCCGACCAGGCCGATGACGTCGCCGGGGGCGACGACGAGCTCCAGGGCGGAGAAGAGGGAGCGGTCGCCGTGGCCGGCGGCGAGATTCTTGGCGACGAGGGTTGCGGTCATCAGGGGGTCGAGTTTAGGCGAGGTCCGGGGCTGCTCGTCCGGCAGCATGGCCCTGGCCCGGCGACCCCGGGCTACCGCACCGCCGGTGAACAACGAGCAGCACGGCCTACCGCACTATCGGCGCCACGAGCACACTGCCCGTCGTCCGTGCCACCACGAACGACTCCCCCTTCGTCGCCTTGGCGTCCAGCGTGATGCGGTGCTCCCCCGGCTCGAGTACGCCGTCGAACACCTCGTGGACCTGGGTGCGCCAGAGCCGGTCGAGGCGGTAGGCGATGATCTTCACCCGGCAGGTCGATGTGGTCTCGACGTCCGCCGTGCCGTCCACCGCGCCGAGCCGTGTCAGGCGACGCTGCTCCGACGGGCTCTGGTCCAGGGCGTGTTCTATCTGCGCGACCAGGAGCGGAATGATCGGGGCCAGGCCGTCGACGTACGCGACCTGGATCCCCGCCGCGTCGAAAGCCGCGCGCACCCCGTCGCGCGTGGCCGCCGGGACGGACTGCCCGAAAGCCACCGCCCCGTACGTCCGCAGCTCGTCCGGCGGCACGCCCGCCGCGTCCGCCGCGATCTCGGCGCCCACACCGATCGTGCGCAGCGCCGCCGCGAGCTTGGCCAGGACGGCGACGCGGGCGCCGATCAGGAGCACCCGGCGTCGCGCCGCCGGTTCCCCTTGCGCGAGGAGCTGGAGCAGCGCCTCGCGGTATTCGGCGCCGTCGAAGCGGAAGGGCCCTATGCCGTGGTAGCCGTTGAGCTCCAGATCGGCCCGCTCGGCCGTCTGCCAGGCGAAGTCCCGCCATACGTAGGTGTCGGTGCCGTCCGGTGCCCGCTCGATGACCGCCGTGACCGCCCCGCACTCCAGGCCCTCGCACTCGGGACAGCCATAGATGACGTGCCGGTCGTCGATCAGGGGTGCTTCCGTCTCCAGGAGGAGTCCGCGCACATGGTGGGTGAAGATCGCGGGTGGTACGTCGCTGGCGAGTGGGGAGACGGCGTCGAGGTCGGAGAGCTGGAACAGCAGCGGGCGCCCGTTCACGATGAAGTCGACGAAATCCCGGTGGACTTGGTAGTCACCGTTGGCGAGAACTCCACCGGCGCGCATGGCCGGCGCCAGACCGAAAGTCGCGTATTCGGTAGACATGGTGTGAGTATCCCCATCTGCGGGGTGATGTGAGCACGGCATGCCTCATTCCGCTATGTTCGCGTCGAACCGGGGGCGCCGGTCGATCAATGGTCGCTCCAACTACCTCTCCTGAAAGCAGAGTTGACGGCATCGGCGGCGGCGAAGGGCGTACGCGTGGTCGATGGCGTACAAGGTGAGGCGCGGCTGGACGCCGGGGGCACACGCAGGAGGCGGCGCGCTTCGCGAACGAAGCGGCCGCCTCCTGAAAGTGGAGCGAAGTGGAACAGGGTGGAGCGGGGTCAGACCTTCGTGGCCCCGCTGTCCTCCTCGTCCCCGTTCTCGGTCGGACCGATGCGGATCTCGAAGTCACCGTCGTACTGCTCGTGGCCCGCGATCACGGCCTTCTCGACGGCCTCCGTGCCGTGCTCGCCCCGGACGATCAGCGGGTCGTGGCGCAGGTCCCGCATCAGCGCCACGCACATCCCGATCATCACGAGGACGAACGGCGCGGCGACGAGGATCGTCAGATTCTGCAGGCCCGTCAGGGCGTTTCCGGATCCGTCGCCGATGAGCAGCATGATCGCCGCCACGGCTCCGGTCACAACACCCCAGAACACGACCACGAGCTTGCCGGGTTCGAGCGCGCCCTTCTGGGAGAGCGTGCCCATCACGATCGAAGCGGCGTCGGCACCCGAGACGAAGAAGATGCCCACGAGGATCATCACGAGCAGGCTCGTCCCCGTGGCGATCGGGTACTCGTGCAGCAGGCCGAAGAGCTGGCCCTCGGCGGTCGAGGCGTTGGCGAGACCACCGCTCTCCTTCACCTTCATCGCAGTTCCGCCGAAGACGGCGAACCAGATGAGGCTGACGGTGCTGGGCACCAGGATGACGCCGCCCACGAACTGACGGATCGTACGTCCCCGGCTGATCCTGGCGATGAACATGCCCACGAAGGGCGTCCAGGAGATCCACCAGGCCCAGTAGAAGACGGTCCAGCTGCCGAGCCAGTCCGACACGCCCTTGCCGCTCGACGCCTCGGTGCGCCCGATCAACTGGGGCAGATCGCCGAGGTAGGCACCGATCGAGGTCGGCACCAGGTCGAGGATGATGACGGTCGGGCCCGCGATGAAGACGAACACGACGAGCAGCAGTGCGAGCACCATGTTGATGTTCGAAAGCCACTGCACGCCCTTCTCCACACCGGAGATGGCGGAGGCCACGAAGGCCACCGTCAGGACGGCGATGATGGCGACGAGCAGCCCGGTGGGTACGTTGCTGCTCCAGTTGAGCACCTCGAAGCCACTGCCGATCTGCAGGGCACCCAGGCCGAGGGAAGCGGCGGACCCGAACAGCGTCGCGAAGATGGCGATGATGTCGATGACCCTGCCCCAGGCGCCGTTCGCGCGCTTCTCGCCGATGAGCGGCGTGAAGACGGCGCTGATGGTCTGCCTGCGCTTGCGCCGGAAGGTGCTGTACGCGATGGCCAGACCCACGACCGCGTAGATCGCCCATGGGTGGAGCGTCCAGTGGAAGAGGGTGGTGGACATCGCCGTTTCCATCTTCGCCGCGGAGTCGGCGGGATCGGTGCCCGGCGGGGGCGTGGTGAAGTGGGCGAGCGGTTCGCTCACGCCGTAGAACATCAGGCCGATGCCCATACCGGCGCTGAACATCATGGCGACCCAGGAGACGGTGCGGAACTCCGGGTCCTCGCCCTCCTCACCGAGGGTGATCTTGCCGTACCGGCTGACGGCGAGCCAGAGCGCGAAGACGACGAATCCGCTGGCCGTCAGCATGAAGGCCCAGCCACCGTTGTGGATCAGGCCGTTGAGCATCTTCGTGGAGGCGCTCTCGAGCGAGTCCGTGGCGACCGCGCCCCAGACCACGAAGGCCAGGGTGAGCACGGCGGTCACGCCGAAGACGATGCGGTCGGTCTGGGGATGGCTGCCGCCGTGCGCGGCATGCATGAGGTGGCCGTCCCCTCCCCCGTCGTCCGCTTTATGTTGGTCTTGCGTCACAAGTGCACCTCTCACGGTCTCTCATTCGTACTGTCTCTGTGCTCCGCTACCCAGTACCACATGTGACGCACCTATCAACTACTCAACAGTGGGTGTCGGGTGATCCTGTGACCAGGTGGTAGGTCGCCCGCTCGTCGAGGAGCAGCGGCACGAGAGCCCGCGCGGACTGCCGCAACGGCACGTAGGCGCCCGCGCCGTCCCGCCTGACCTTGACTCCGTGCAGGGCGAGTTCGTCCTTGACGTCGCCGTACTGGGCGGCGTCGAGCCGGTAGCCGCAGGGCGGGTCCTGGATCACTTCGGCCGGTTCGGCGGGGTCGTTGTCCGCGCCGCCGACGTAGATGGGCCCACGGTCGCGGAAGCCTTCGAGGCGGGAAGCGGTGGTGGCCGCCTCCAGCTGGCCGCGCCGTTCGTCGGCGTAGGCGAACAGGCCTCCGAGAGCCGAGAGTTGGGACTTCACGCGGCGCCGGTTGTTCAGCGCCTCGTCCTTCTTCTCGGCGTCGGTGAGCGGATCGACGCGGCTTTCGATGAGCAGGCCCGCCGCATGCTTGATGCCGGAGACGTTGCGCAGGATGCGCTCCTGGCCGTCGCCCGCCGTCTGCTTGATCGGGTCACCGGTGACGGGGTCCGTCCAGATTCCGTACGTTCCCGTCGTGTGGCCCGCGTCGTTGGCGGCGGGCCTGACGTACCCCTCGGACAGGGTCCGCGCCTCGTCGTGCACCGCGTCGTCGGTGTTGAGGTTGCGCGGCCACAGGTCGAACAGGTCTTTGTCGTAGTACTTGGGTGTTGCTCCGTACTCGTGCAGGTCGTAGATGGAGTCGGGCTGCCGGTCGCGGATGACGGCGGCCATGGCGCGGGCCTCGGCGGTCTTCAGGGAGATGTGGTCGCGGTTGATGTCGACGCCGTCGGAGTTGCCGCGGGTGTCGGCGGCGCGGCCGTCCGGATTGGCGGTGGGCACGACGAGGAGCGTGGTGCGGGAGAGGAACTTCCGGGTCTTCTTGTCCTTCGCGTACGCCAGGTCGCGGATGGTCGAAAGACACGCGTCACGGCCCGACGGCTCGTCGCCGTGCTGGCTGCAGATGAGCAACACCGTGTTCTTCGTGGGGCGTTCGCCGATGCGGACCAGTTGGACGGGCCGGTTCTGCTTGGTGGTGCCGATGCGGGAGACGGAGACCCGGTCGGTCGCCTTGTCGATGGCCGCGAGGAGCTTCTGCTCCTCGGGCTGGCTGGTCCAGCGTGCGCCGTCGCTCTCCTCGAATCCCGTGCGCGGCGGGGTCGACGTGGCCTGCGCGGGCGCGGTCAGGAGCGGGGCTGCGAGCGCGGCCGTGGCGCAGGCGAGCGCCAGGGTGCGGATGCGGGGTGTGAGGCCGGTGCGGGGTCTCATGAGGTGCTGCCTCCGGGGACGGGGCGGATCGGACGCGGCGGGGCCACGCCGTCGAGACGGGACTCGCGGGGGGTGACGGTCTTGGTGGTGCGGAACGCTTCGGCGCCGCCGACCAGCGGGACCTTCGCCGAGGTACGGGACAGGTCGATGGCGAGCGTCGGGGTGTCGGCCGGAGGGTCGATGAGGCCCTTGTCCGTGCCCGCGACGATCAGCGCGAGGCGATGCCCCTTGGGTACGACGTGGTCGCTCGCGGCGAGGTCGAGGGTGATGGTGTGCGGCTTGCCCGGCGTGAGGGGGCGGCCCTTGTGGTCGTCGGCCCAGTTGCCGAGGTCGGCCCAGCCGCGGCTGAAGACCGTGTAGTCGACGTCGGCGGTCTTCGCCGCGGTCTCCTTGTAGCAGGAGCTGTCGCCGTCGGTGCTCGGGCCCCAGCAGGTGCGTTCGGGGAGTGTGGTGATGCCCTCGCCGGCGCCCGCGTAGTCGCGGATGGTGGCGGGGCCGAGGTCGACGAGTACGGCGGAGAGGTGGGCGGTGCGGGTCGTCGGGGTCGCGGTGACGGTCACCTCGGAGGAGCCCGAAAGACGCAGGTCGCTGCTCAGGGGCTTGCTGGTGAACCCGGCCTTCGAGGGGGTCGAGGAGTCGATCTGCGCGGCCCAGTCGGTCTCGCTCAGCTTCGGGTCGTCGGTGAAGGTCTCGCTGCCGGTGCCGGGCTTCGTGGTGAGGGTGCCGACGCCGGGTGAAGTTCCCTTGCCGGGGCGGAGCTTCACGGTGTCCGTGGCGCGCGGGGGCCAGACGCGGTCGGTGGTCCACTTCCCGGGGGCGCGCTCGATGTCGGCCATCGGCTCGCGGTCGATGCCGTTGTCGTAGCCGAGGAGCTCGTGGTCGAACCAGCGGTGCAGGGTGCGCACCCAGTCGCCGCGCCGGAAGTCGAAGGGGTCGACGTGCCCGGTCTGGCTGAGCCACAGCTTGCGGTCGACGCCCGCGTCGGCGAGGGCGTCCCACCACTGGCCGAGGTGCTTCGTGCGGACGTTCAGGTCCTGTCCGCCGTGCACGGCGAAGACGCTGGCCTTCACCTTGTCCGCGTCAGGGGTGTAGTCGCGCTCGCTCCACAGCCGGGTCCAGTCGCCGGTGCGGGGCGCTTCGTCGACGAGTCGTTTCTGTACGGCGCCGCAGCGGGCCCGCGCCTCCGGGCTCTCCACGTAGTCCGAGAGCCACTCGGGACCGCTGTCGTAGAGGGGAGCACCCTTGGCGAAGTAGTAGTCGTACCAGGAGGAGATCGCACCGATCGGGACAATAGTCTTGAGACCTTGCACTCCAGTGGCGGCCACGCCCTGCGCGATCGTGCCGTCGTAGCTCTTGCCGATCATTCCGGTCGCGCCGGTCGTCCAGGACGCCTCGGCGCTCTTGCCGCCGGTGCGGGTGGTGTAGCCGTGGGCCCGGCCGTTCAGCCAGTCGACGACGGCCTTGGCGGACTGGATGTCGGAGCGGCCCCCGACGTCCACGCAGCCGTCGGAGCGGTTCGTTCCCGCGAGGTCGACGGCGACGAATCCATAGCCGCGGGGCACGAAGTAGTTGTCGTAGTAGAGCGGGAACTGGACGGGTTTGCCGTCCGCGTCGTACGTCTTCTTCTGGCTCTCGTTGCCGCGCCCGCAGCAGGAGTAGTACGGGCTGGCGTCCATGATCACGGGGATCTTCCGCCCCTGCTGTGCGGGTTCGCGGGGCCTGACGATGTCGACGGCGACGCGGTCGGACTTCCCGTCACCGTCGCCGTCGATCTTCGTGTCGACCCAGACGGATTCACGGATCGCACTCTCGTACGAGTAGACGGGTTTGCTCTCGCGTGGGGCGTCCGTCGCCCCTTGGGCGGCTCCCGGGGCCACGAGCGTGGCCATCAGGGCGGCAAGGGCCGCCGTGAGCAGTGATCTCCAGATCAAGCGCGTGCGGCGCGCACGTATCGGCATGGCGCGGAAGGTACACGGGTCAACTCCCGCGCGACAGAGGGCGATACGCGGCGACGACAGGCTCATGGGGCGTTTTGGCACATGTCGGCCGAATGGCGATCGTGTGACAGGAGCGACCATGGACATGACGCGTGGCCACCGGGCTCAATAAGGTCGGATCCATCTTCGGACTCATCTACCGATGTGCCCCTACGACTTGGAGCTCTTGTGCACCGCAGACTCATCGCCCCGGGCGCGCTCGCGGCCTCTCTGCTGCTGGCGATCCCGGCATCGGCCGCCGACTTCTCCCCCGGGGCGCCGGGTATCGGCGATCCCTATTACCCGGCGAGCGGCAACGGCGGCTACGACGTTTCGCACTACGACCTGCGCCTGAAGTACCAGCCGAAGACCGACCTGCTCGAGGGCACGGCGACCCTCAACGCCACCACGACGCAGGATCTCTCCCGCTTCAACCTCGACCTCGGCCTGAAGGTCAGCGAGGTGCGCGTCAACGGCAAGAAGGCGGCCTTCAAGAAGTCCGGCGAGCAGGAGCTGGAGATCACTCCGGCGGCAGGACTGCCCAAGGGCACGCCGATCACCGTCGTCGTGCGGTACGCGGGCAAGCCGTCCGAGGTGAAGATCAACGGCTTCACGGCGTGGGCGCGGACGCCGGACGGCGGCGTGGCGGCCCAGGAGCCGGACTCGGCCGCCTGGTGGTACCCGTCCAACGACCACCCGCTCGACAAGGCGACGTACGACGTCTCGGTCTCCGTGCCGGACGGCTCGCAGGCCATCTCCAACGGCGTACTGCAGTCGCAGAGTTCGAAGCTCGGCTGGACGCGCTTCAACTGGCGCTCGAACAAGCCGCAGGCCAGCTATCTGACGACGCTCGCCGTCGGCAAGTTCGACATCACGACGGACAAGACCGCGGACGGTCTGCCCGTCCTGAACGCCTACAGCAAGGACCTCGGCGACAACGCGGGGGCCGCGCGGGCGAGCATCGAGCGGTCGGTCGAGGTCACGGAGTGGCTGGAGACGGTCTTCGGCAAGTACCCGTTCAACGCCCTGGGCGGTTACGTCCCGAACGTGACGAGCGGCTTCGCCCTGGAGACGCAGACGCGGCCGTTCTACAGCCCGAAGCAGTTCGCCAACGGGGCGAACGTGTCCGTCGTGGTCCATGAGCTGGCCCACCAGTGGTACGGCGACAGCGTGTCCGTCGACGGCTGGAAGGACATCTGGGTCAACGAGGGCTTCGCGCGCTACAGCCAGTGGCTGTGGTCCGAGAAGGAGGGCGAGGGCACGGCGCAGGAGCTTGCGGACTACGTGTACGCGCAGCACCCCGCCGACGACCCGTTCTGGAAGGTCAAGCCGGGCGACCCGGGCCCGGAGAACCAGTTCGACATCGCTGTGTACGACCGCGGGGCGCTTGCTCTGCAAGCGCTGCGGGGCGAGGTCGGCGAGAAGTCCTTCTCCGCGATCCTCAAGGGGTGGCCGAAGGAGCACGCGTACGGGAACGCGAAGGTCGGTGACTTCGTGAAGTACGCGGAGAAGGTCTCCAAGAAGCCTCTCGCTTCGCTCTTCGACGCGTGGCTCTTCCAGCCTTCGCGGCCGGACGCGCCTGCGGCGAAGGGTGCGGGGATCGCTCGGTCCGCCGCCGTTCCGGCCACGCCGAAGTCGTGGAAGTCGATCGCTGCCACGAATGGTGTGCACGATCACTGAGGACTGACAGCTGATACGGGGCCGCCGCTTCACGGCGGATGTCTCCCGCCCGCCCCACTCGTCGGGGCGGGCGGGAGCTACCTCGCGGTCCCGTACGCCTCGACGATGATGTCCGCGACCGCCTCCGGCTCCCGCAGGGTCGGGAAGTGGTCGCTGTCCCGCAGCCGTACGAGCCTGCAGCCCGGGATGCGTGCCGCCATCTCCTCGTTGCAGCGGACCACCTCGGGGTCGTCGTGCTCCCCCAGGGCGAGCACGCACGGCACGGTGAGCTCGCCGAGCCGGTCGAAGGCCGGCGGGTCGGGCACGTGGTGGGGTTGGACGGCGAACCAGGCCGGGATCACCGCCCTGATGAACGCCTCCGCCTCGGGGTCGTCCCCGGCGCCCGCGGCGGCCGACGTGCGCTTCACCAGGGCCACGATGCCGTCCATGTCCTCAGCCTGCGCGAGCCTGACCACCTCGGCCGTGAACTCCGCCATGAGGAAGTCAGGGTTGCCGGTGATACCGGGGACCAGCAGGGCGAGCCCCGCGACCCGGGCCGGGTCGCTGAGCGCGAGGCCGATGGCCGTGGTGCCGCCCATGCTGGATCCCACGATGAACGCCCGGGGGACGTCGAAGTGGTCGAGGACCGCGATCAGGTCCTCGCCGAGCGAGAACGACGCGGTGGGGGCGGGCGACTTGCCGTACCCCCGCGCGTCGTAGCGGATGACCCGCCGCTCCTGCGTGAGACGCGGCAGGATCCCGTCCCAGACGCGGGAGTCCGCGACTCCCGGGTGCAGCAGGACCAGCGGCAGCGCCGCGTCACCTCCCGAGCCACCCGAGTCCTCCGCCCAGACCTCGCCGTCTTTGACCGGCACCATGAGTTCCATGGTGCGAGCGTGACGTGACACCGGCCCGGGCGCCAGACCAACAGGCCGAACGGCCCCCGTCGGACGCGAATGTGTTCCCCTAGCGGCCGGAACCCGACGCGGCCCCGAGGGGCTCCCCCACGATCCTGCTCGCCAGCTCGGAAGCCAACTCCGAGACCTGGAGGCGCAGTTCGATCTCCGCCGACGCACGCTCGGCCTCGATCCTGTTCTTGCCGCCCGCAAGGACCTCGTCGCGTTCGCGCAGACCGTCGTCGCGGGCGGCGGCGATCAGGGTGGCGCCTTCCTCCCGGGCCTGCTGGCGCACCTGCGCGGCCTCGCGGCGGGCCTCGGCGAGCGTCGCCTCGTGCTCTGCGCGTATCCGCTCGGCCTCGCGCCGCAGTTCCGCCGCCGGTCCGCCGGTCACCCCTTCGAGGAGCGTGGCGCGCTCTTCGAGTACGCGGTTGAGGCGGAGGACCATGCGCCTCACGAGGAAGTAGAGGGGGGCGAACAGCACGGCCCCGACGACGAGATTCTCGACATCCGGGTTGATCGGCCCTAACGGCATGGGAATGAGCTGCATGCAGCCGATCTACCCGCTCATCCGTGCGCAACAACGCACGCCTGTACGGCAGTTGAGTGATTCCCGCCACATCGGGTCAGAGAGGCGGGCGGCTGTACGGGCGGGGGGCTCAGTCCCCGAAGTCGTACACCGTCACCGCGATGCCCCGCTCCACCAGGCGCCTGGTTATCAGCGGCTCGACGCGGGACCACTTGCCGCCCGCGAGCCCGCAGCCGATGCGCGGCATGTGCACGGAGGCGTCGAGTTCGGCCGCCTTGTCGGCGAGCGCGGCCAGGGCGGTGTCG
The DNA here is from genome assembly GCF_053606205.1 of Streptomyces sp. NPDC055239. Lineage (NCBI taxonomy): Bacteria > Bacillati > Actinomycetota > Actinomycetes > Kitasatosporales > Streptomycetaceae > Streptomyces > Streptomyces sp. NPDC055239. The sequence continues at coordinate 93,499 of NZ_JBSGRD010000003.1, forward strand.
ATCGCCTCGTACCGCACGGGGACGCCCTTGCTGCCCGTGCGCATGCCGCGCTGGCCGATCATGTTGGCCACCCATGTGTAGCGGGAGACCTCGACGAACTGGACGGCACCAAGGCCGAAGTCGTTCTTGGCGCGCTCGCGGTGCCACCGGCGGTACGCGGCCTCCGGCTCGGGCCAGCGGCGCGACACCGCGACGACGAAGCCCTTGCCCCAGCCCCCGAGGTCGTTGCAGACATGGGCGATCAGCTTGACGCCCTTGCCACATGGCGCGGTGGCGTCACCTCGGACATAAGTGATCTCCGACATGACGCCACCGTAGGTGCTGCCACTGACAGTGGCCCCTGAGCTGTTACTTCGTGAGGCCGGCCGTCTCGCGGTCCACCCTGCGGCGGATGCCGTACCAGCCGGCGACAAGCGCCGCCCCGATGAGCGGGATGAGGTAGAGCGTCTTGCGCCCGATCTCCGGGTCCTTCCACATCAGGACGAGCACGGAGAGCAGGAAGACGATCGTGACGATCTCCGTGACCGGGCTGCCGGGGAGCCGGAAGCCGGGCCGGGTGAAGGCGCCCTCGTTGGCCTTCCGGACGAACGCCAGGTGACAGACCATGATGATCACCCAGGTGCTGATGATGCCGAGGGACGCCACGTTCAGGACGATCTCGAAGGCCTGGCTCGGCATGAGGAAGTTCAGGCCGACGCCGAGCACGCACACCGCGGAGGTGAGCAGGATGCCGCCGTAGGGGACCTGGCTCTTGTTCATCTTCGCCGTGAACTTCGGCGCCGAACCGGCCATCGCCATCGAGCGCAGGATGCGGCCCGTGGAGTACAGGCCCGAGTTCAGCGACGACATCGCCGCCGTGAGGACGACGAGGTTCATCACGTCACCGGCCGCGGGGACGCCGATCTTGGAAAGGACCGTCACGAACGGGCTCTGGTCGGCCGAGTACATCGATCCGGGCAGGAGCAGCGCGAGCAGGACGACGGAGCCGACGTAGAAGAGGCCCACGCGCCACATGATCGAGTTCACCGCGCGCGGGACGACCTTCTGCGGCTCGGCGGTCTCGCCCGCCGCGACGCCGACCAGCTCGAGCGAGGCGTACGCGAAGACGACGCCCTGCATGACGATGACGACCGGCATCAGACCGTGCGGCAGGAAGCCGCCGTTGTCGGTGATCACGCTGATGCCGGGCGTATCGCCGCCGACCTTGTGCTGGGTGACGAGGAGGAATATGCCGATCAGCATGAAGGCGATCAGGGCCGCGACCTTGACGATCGCGAACCAGAACTCCATCTCGCCGAAGTACTTCACCGAGATCAGGTTGATCGCGAGGACGACGGCGAGGGCGATCAGCGCGAGCACCCACTGGGGGATGTCGGTGAAGAAGCTCCAGTAGTGCGTGTAGAGGGCGATCGCGGTGATGTCGGCGATGCCGGTGGTCGACCAGTTGAGGAAGTACATCCAACCGGCGACGTAGGCGCCCTTCTCGCCGAGGAACTCACGCGCGTACGAGACGAACGAACCCGACGAAGGGCGGTAGATGACCATCTCGCCGAGGGCGCGTACGACGAAGAAGGCGAAGATGCCGCACACGAGGTACGCGACGGCGAGCGCGGGGCCCGCGGAGTGCAGGCGTCCGCCCGCACCGAGAAAGAGTCCAGTTCCGATCGCGCCACCGATGGCGATCATGTTGACGTGGCGGGCCTTGAGGTCCTTGCTGTAACCGGCGTCGCCCGCGTCCGCGGGGGCCTGGGACGCATCTGTGCGGGATGCGTCCGCAGCGGCCGTGTCTACGGCTTCCTTGCTCACGTGGGGGGTCTACTCTCTGGTGCCCGGAAAACTCCGGTGTCCGGATGTACTCCGGTCCACGACACCCCTGACGTGCGTGGACCGACGCGACACCTTCCCCCAGAGATCGCCGGGCATGCGGTGGCACACGTCACATAGCGGAACTTCTCACATGGCGGGCGGGGGGTGTACACACGATGATCACAGGGTGTAGAGCCAGTGGATCACTGGGTGCGTCACTGCGTGTACAGCCCGTCGATGGCGTCCCCGTACTTCTCCCGGATGACCCTGCGGCGCAGCTTCAGTGAAGGTGTCAGCTCCCCGGTCTCGGGGCCCCACTCCTCCCCCAGGAGCCGGTAGCGCTTGATCTGCTCGGTGCGGTTGAGGCGTGCGTTGGCCGCGTCGACGGCTCGCGCGACCTCCTCCCGCACGGCATCGCTCGCCGTCAGGTCGCCGGTGATCCCCCGGGCGGCGGCCCACACAGGGGCCATCTCCGCGTCCAGGACGAGCAGCGCCACCAGGTAGGAGCGGCCGTCGCCGTGGACGAGGGCCTGGCCTATGAGGGGGTGCTCCTTGAGGGTGTTCTCGACGAGTACGGGCGAGACGTTCTTGCCCGTCGAGGTCACGATCAGTTCCTTCTTGCGGTCGGTGAGCCAGAGGAAGCCGTCCTCGTCGATCCGCCCGACGTCGCCGGTGGCGAACCAGCCGTCCGCGTCGCAGGCCGACTCGATGGAGCCGTCGGGCAGGAGATAGCCGTCGAAGACCGTCGCGCCGCGCACCAGGATCTCGCCGTCGTCGGTGGTGCGGACCTCCAGGCCGTCCAGGGGCTTGCCCACCGAGCCGAGCCGGAAGGCGCCCGGGGTGTTGATGGTGACGACGCCGGTCGTCTCCGTCAGACCCCACGCGTCCATGATCACGATGCCGAAGCCCGACCAGAAGCGCACGACGTCCGGCGGCATCGACGCCGCCGCGCTCGCGGTCCACACCAGTCGGTCGAATCCGGCCAGGGAGAGCAGCGGGTCGAGGGTCTTCTCCTTGGCCTCGCGATACGCCCTCTCCAGGTCGGCAGGCGGGTCCTCGCCGCGCTCGACGTACTCCACGCGCGCGCGTGTCGTCTCGTTCGCCGCCTCGATCGCCTCCCGCTGCTGCTCCGGCAGTCCGGCGAGCGCGGCCCTTACGGACGCGGCGAGCTTCTCCCACACGCGCGGGACCCCGAAGAACTGCGCGGGCCTCAGCTCGCGCGCGGTCGCGGCGACGGCGGTCGGATCCGCGCACAGGTACACGTGCGCGGCGCGGAACACCGGCAGGTAGATGCCGAGCATGCGCTCCGCGACGTGGGCGAAGGGGAGGTAGCTGATGTGGTCCACGAAGTCGGGGAGTTCGACGACGGCGTCCAGGGCGACGCCGTTGAGGACGACGTTGCGGTGGGTGATGCGCACGCCCTTGGGGTCACCGGTGGTGCCCGACGTGTAGACGACGGTGAGCGGATCGTCGGCCCGGGACTCGCGCCAGGCCTTCTCGAAGGCGTCAGGGGCGAAGAGGCGGCTGCCTGTGGCGTGCAGGGAGCCGTACGTGCGGTGCGGGCCCGCGTCGGCCGCATCGACGACCACCAGGCGCTCCAGCGGGACCTCCTCGTCCGTCAGGAGGGGCTCCCAGCGGGCGAGTTCGCGGGCGCCCTCGACGATCGCGAAGCGGGCGCGGCTGTGTCTGGCGATGTGCGCGATCTGCTCGGCGGCCGATGTGCCGTACACGGTGACGGGGACCGCGCCGAGATGCACGAGGGCGAGATCGCTCAGCCAGTGTTCGGGGCGGTTGCCCATCATCATGAGGACGTGTTCGCCGCGCCGCACACCGAGCGCCGTGAACCCGGCGGCCAGAACGGAGGCCTTGCGGCGTGCTTCGCGCCAGGTCAGTGTCGTCCACTCCCCTTCGGGGGTGGTGCGCCAGGAGAGTGCGGGGCGCTCGCCGTGGTCCTCGGCGTTGCGCAGCAGCAGGGCGGGGAGCGTGATGTCGGCGGGTTCCCCGGGGAGTCGCAGGATCGTGGTCATGACCGCCTCCTGGCGTCATCGACGAAGCAAGTGACTGGCCGGGACGCTTTCACAACAGTGGTGAGACAGCAATACTGTTGCACCTGATCGGTGCACAACCATCGGTGCACGACCGCTGGTGCACGGGGCACAACTGGGGAGGCGATGCGCTGCCATGACGATGACGACGACGTCGGACACCGACGAGCCGACGCTCACGGTCGACGAACTGGCCGCGCGCGCGGGCGTCACCGTCCGCACCATCCGCTTCTACAGCACCAAGGGTCTGCTCCCGCCGCCCGTGATCGGCCCGCGCCGGGTAGGTCACTACGGCGAGGAGCATCTGTCCCGGCTCGGGCTCATCGAGGAGTTGCAGCACCAGGGCATGACGCTGGCCGCGATCGAGCGGTACCTGGAACAGCTGCCGGACGACCTGAGCGCCCACGATCTCGCCATCCACCGTGCGGTGGTGGCCTCCTGGGCCCCCGACGCGGCCGAGGACACCGACCGCGCGGAGCTGGAGCGCAGGGCGGGGCGCCCGCTCACCGACGCGGACCTGGAGCGGCTCTCGGCGATGGGCGTCGTCACGCCGACGGAGTTCCCGGGGGCGTACCGCGTCGACCCGGGGCTGCTGCGCCTGGGCGTGGAACTGCTCGACGTACCCATCGCGCACGAGACGATCCTGGCGGCGCGCACGGTCCTGATGGAGCACACCCGCTCGGCGGCCGTCGAGCTGTCCCGGCTCTTCCGTGACGAGGTGTGGGGCCCTTACCGCGAGCGGGAGTCGGACCCGGAGCACGTGGCGGCGATGCGGTCCCTCTCGGCCCATATGCAGCCCATGGTGGTGCAGGCCCTGGTGACGGCGTTCCAGCGTTCCCTCAAGGAGGAGCTGCGGGAGTGGCTCAAGGAGAGCTGAGCCACTCACCGGCCCCGTGCTACACCCTGGCGTCGGCCGCGGTGGCGGTCGGCGTCTCGCCCTGCGAGGCCTGCAGCAGCCGCTTGGCGTAGACGTCCGCGAGAACGCCCAGGTCCTTCGTGGCGTACGCGGGCCCGGAGTTGTCCCGGAGCTTCAGCGTGGCGACGAACTTGCCCTGGAGGATGACGATCTCCCGGGTGTTCTTGCGCGCCGGTCCCGTGAACCCGAAGGCAACGCTGTCGGCGCCCTGCCGCGGCCCATCGACGACCTTCAGCTCGCGCTTGTCGCCCCGCACGTAGCTGTCCCAGGCCTCGAAGGCGCGCTGGGCCGCCCTGTCGTTGCGGTACACGATGAGGTCGTAACTCGCGCCCTCGGCCTGATCGCTGCTGTGGTAGCCGACCTGCCCGTTGGCGACGGCGCCCTTGCACTTGCCGCCCGGGTCCTTGCACACGGAGGGCGCCTTGGCGCGGCTGTGCAGCTCGGTGCTGACGGTTCGCAGGGCGGCCGGCATCGTGTCGGCGGGCGGCAGGATCGCCTCGGCGTCCCTGGCACCGCTCGCCGAACCGGCGCCCTTGGCGGCGGATCCGCCGGTCACGCCGCCGATGGTGCGGCTGTGCGACGACCCCGAACGCGACTTGTGCTTCTTGTTCTTCTTCTTGCCCCCGCAGCCCGTCAGGGCCAGCGAGAGGACCAGCACTCCGACGCCGACTGCTCGCGTCGTTCCCCCAGTTGTGAACCGCACAGCGGTACATCCTCCGTTTGTCGTGATCATGCTCTACGGGAGGATACGACGCGGGGGCGAAGACCTGCGGTTCCGCCCCGGAGAGGACGGAACCGCGGGTGCCGAGCGTCAGTTGTCGCTGAACTTCTCGCCGTTCTGCGCCTTCTCGACAAGCAGCGCGGGCGGCGTGAACCGCTCCCCGTAGCGGTCGGCCAGCTCGCGCGCGCGAGCCACGAACCCGGGAAGGCCGCCTTCGTAGCCGTTGATGTACTGGAGCACGCCACCGGTCCAGCCGGGGAAGCCGATGCCGAAGATGGAGCCGATGTTGGCGTCCGCGACGGAGGTCAGGACGCCCTCCTCCACCAGGCGCACGGTGTCGAGCGCCTCGGAGAAGAGCATGCGCTCCTGCATGTCCTCGAAGGGGATCTCCGTGCCCGGCTTGGTGAAGTGCTCGCGCAGGCCCGGCCAGAGACCGGCGCGCTTGCCGTCCACGTACTCGTAGAAGCCCGCTCCCCCGCTCCTGCCGGGGCGCTCGAACTCGTCGACCATGCGGTCGATGACGGAGTCCGACGGGTGTCCGGCCCAGGTGCCGCCTGCCTCCTCCACAGCGCGCTTCGTCTCGTTGCGGATCTTGCGCGGCAGGGTGAGGGTCAGCTCGTCCATCAGGGAGAGGACCTTCGCCGGGTAGCCCGCCTGGGCCGCGGCCTGCTCGACGGACGCGGGCTCGATGCCCTCGCCGACCATCGCGACGCCTTCGTTGATGAAGTGCCCGATCACGCGCGAGGTGAAGAAGCCGCGCGAGTCGTTGACGACGATCGGCGTCTTGTTGATCTGGCGTACGAGGTCGAAGGCGCGGGCGAGCGCCTCTTCCCCGGTCCGCTCGCCCTTGATGATCTCGACGAGCGGCATCTTGTCGACGGGCGAGAAGAAGTGCAGGCCGATGAAGTCGACGGGCCGCGTGACGCCCTCGGCGAGCTGGGTGATCGGCAGCGTCGAGGTGTTGGAGCAGAGCAGCGCGTCCGGCTCGATGACGTCCTGGATCTCCTGGAACACCTTGTGCTTGAGCGAGGTGTCCTCGAAGACGGCCTCGATCACGGCGTCGCAGCCCGCGAGGTCCTGCGGGTCGGCGGTCGGCGTGATGCGGGCGAGCAGCGCGTCGGCCTTCTCCTGGGTCGTACGTCCTCGCTGCACCGCCTTGGCGCACAGCTTCTCGGAGTAGGCCTTGCCCTTGGCGGCGGCCTCGGCGGAGACGTCCTTGAGGACGACCTCGATGCCCGCACGGGCGCACGAGTAGGCGATGCCCGCGCCCATCATCCCCGCGCCGAGGACGGCGGCCTTGCGGACCGGACGTGCCTCGATGCCCTTGGGCCTGTTGGCGCCGGAGTTGACGGCCTGGAGGTCGAAGAAGAACGCCTGGATCATGTTCTTCGCGGTCTGGCCCGTGACCAGCTCGGTGAAGTACCGGGCCTCGATGGTCAGCGCGGTCTCGAAGTCGACCTGGGAGCCCTCGACGGCGGCCGCGAGGATGTTGCGCGGGGCCGGGTAGGGGGCGCCGTTCGTCTGCTTCTTGAGGTTGGCGGGGAAGGCGGGCAGGTTCGCCGCGAACTTGGGGTTGGCGGGGGTGCCGCCGGGGATGCGGTAGCCGGGCTTGTCCCAGGGCTGCTGCGACTCGGGGTTGGCGTCGATGAAGGCGCGGGCCTTCTCGATCATCTCTTCGCGGGTGGCCGCCACTTCGTGGACGAGGCCGTTCTCCAGGGCGCGCTTCGGGGAGTACTGGGTGCCCTGGAGGAGCACCTTGAGGAGCGCGTCCGCGATGCCCATGAGGCGCACGGTGCGGGTCACGCCGCCGCCCGCCGGGAGCAGGCCCAGGGTGACCTCGGGCAGGCCGATCTTGGAGCCCGGTGCGTCGAGCGCGACGCGGTGGTGGCTTGCGAGGGCGATCTCGTAGCCGCCGCCCAGGGCCGCGCCGTTGATGGCGGCGACGACCGGCTTGCCCAGGGTCTCGATGCGGCGCAGGGAGCCCTTGATGGCGACGCCCGCCTGGAACGCGTCCTGCGCGTTCTCGGGCCCTGCCTGCATCATGTCCTTCAGGTCGCCGCCCGCGAAGAAGGTCTTCTTGGCGGAGGTGTAGATGATGCCGCGGATGGAGTCCTTCTCGGCCTCCGCGCGCTCGGCGATCGCCGCGATGGAGTCCTTGAACCCCTGGTTCATGGTGTTCGCGGACTGGTTGGGGTCGTCGAGGACGAGGGTGAGGATGCCGGTGGCGTCCATTTCCCAGCGGATAGTGGTGCTCTGCGTCATGATGCGCTCTCCGTGAAGTCTGAGGGGCCCGGGCGGGATCCGGGGAGGGTGGTGCCGTTTCGTTGCCGACGTGACGCCGGTGGGGGCTGGTCGCGCAGTTCCCCGCGCCCCTGAGATGCGCACTGCGTGCGCCATCTCAGGGGCGCGCACCGGGGAAGGCAGCGGCGAAGCCGCACGCCTTCAGGGGCGCGGGGAACTGCGCGAGCAACCACGACGCACCCGCAGTCGGCGTCATATGACAGCCCCGCGGCGCTACACCCGTTCCACGATCGTGGCGATACCCATGCCTCCGCCGACGCACAACGTGGCGAGCCCGTACCGCTTGTCCTGACGCTCCAGCTCATCGACCAGCGTGCCCAGGATCATCGCCCCGGTCGCGCCCAGGGGATGGCCCAACGCGATCGCGCCGCCGTTGACGTTGACCTTGTCCAGGGACAGGCCCATGTCCTTGACGAAGCGCAGGACGACGGCCGCGAAGGCCTCGTTGATCTCGACGAGGTCGATGTCGTCGATGGTCAGACCCGCCTTGGCGAGCGCCTTGCGGGCGGCGGGGGCGGGCCCGGTGAGCATGATGGTCGGCTCGGAGCCCGAGACTGCCGCGGAGACGATCCGGGCGCGCGGGGCGAGGCCGTAGCGCTCGCCGACCTCCTTGGTGCCGATGGCCACGAGCGCGGCGCCGTCCACGATGCCGGAGGAGTTGCCCGCGTGGTGGACGTGCTCGATCTTCTCGATCCAGTGGTACTTCTGCAGCGCGACGGCGTCGAACCCGCCGAGGTCGCCGATGTCCTTGAAGGAAGGCTTCAGCTTGCCGAGCGAGTCGGCGGTGGTGCCGGGGCGCATGTACTCGTCGTGGTCCAGGACGACCAGGCCGCTGCGGTCCTTCACCGGCACGACGGACTTCTCGAAGCGGTTGTCCTTCCAGGCCGCCGCCGCGCGCTCCTGGGACAGGGCCGCGTACTCGTCGACGTCACGCCGGGAGTAGCCCTCCACCGTGGCGATCAGGTCGGCGCCGATGCCCTGCGGCACGAAGCCCGTCTCGTAGTTGGTCATCGGGTCGGCGAACCAGGCGCCGCCGTCCGAGGCCATCGGGACGCGCGACATCGACTCGACGCCGCCCGCGAGGACGAGGTCCTCCCAGCCCGAACGCACCTTCATCGCGGCCATGTTGACGGCTTCGAGACCCGACGCGCAGAAGCGGTTCTCCTGGACGCCGGCGACCGTGTCGGGCAGTCCGGCGGCGATGGCCGCGATCCGCGCGATGTCGGAGCCCTGGTCACCAACGGGGCCGACGACGCCGAGGACGATGTCGTCGACGGCCGCCGGGTCCAGGTCGGGGAACCGTGCCCGGATCTCGTGGATCAGGCCGACGACGAGGTCGATCGGCTTGGTGCCGTGCAGGGCGCCATTGGCCTTGCCGCGTCCGCGCGGGGTGCGGATCGCGTCGTATACGTACGCTTCGGTGGTCAAGACAGCTGCCTTTCGCAAAAAAGAACTTCGAAGGTGAGGGTCAGGCGAGCAGGGAGCGGCCGATGATCTCCTTCATGATCTCGGTCGTGCCTCCGTAGATCGTCTGGATGCGGCCGTCGGTGAAGGCCTTGGCCACGCGGTACTCGGTCATGTAGCCGTATCCGCCGTGCAGTTGCAGGCAGCGGTCGGCGACGCGCTTCTGCAGTTCGGTGGCCCACCACTTGGCCATCGACGCGTGCACGGCGTCGAGCTCGCCGTTCGAGTGATCGACGATGCAGCGGTCGAGGAAGGTCCGGGTGACCGCGCACTCGGTCGCCATCTCGGCGATCTCGAAGCGGATGTGCTGGAGCTTGGAGAGCGGGCGCCCGAAGGCCTCGCGCTCCTTGACGTACGTCGTGGTGATCTCCAGGAGGTGCTCGGCGGCGGCGATCCCGGCGACGGCGATGCCCATGCGCTCCTGGGCGAGGTTCGTCATCAGGTGGATGAAGGCGCCGTCGAGCTCGCCGAGGAGGTTCTCCTTGGGGACGCGTACGTCGTTGAAGAACAGTTCGGCGGTGTCCTGGGACTTCTGGCCGATCTTGTCGAGGTTGCGGCCCCGCTCGAAGCCGTCGGTGCCGCGCTCGACGACCAGGAGGGACAGGCCCTTCGCGCCGCCTTCCTGCGAGGTCTTGGCGACGACGATGACGAGGTCGGCGAGGATGCCGTTCGAGATGAACGTCTTGGAGCCGTTGAGCAGCCAGTGATCACCCTGGTCGACGGCGGTGGTGCGGATGCCCTGGAGGTCGGAGCCAGCGCCCGGCTCGGTCATCGCGATGGCCGTGATGATCTCGCCGGAGCAGAAGCCGGGCAGCCAGCGCCGCTTCTGATCCTCGGTGGCGAGGGAGGTCAGATACGGGCCGATGATGTCGTTGTGCAGGCCGAGCGCGAGCCCGGCCGCGCCCGCGCGGGTGAACTCCTCGGCGAGGACGGCGCTGTAGCGGAAGTCGGCGTTCCCGCCGCCTCCGTACTCCTCGGGCACGGCGAGGCCGAGCAGTCCCTGCTTGCCAGCGGCGAGCCAGGCGTCACGGCTGACGATCCCGTCCTTCTCCCACTCTTCGTAGTGGGGCACCACCTCCTTCGTCAGGAAGGTGCGGACGGTCTCGCGGAACGCCTCGTGTTCGGCGGAGAAGATCTGTCGCTTCACGTACGGCCTCCTGGAGTTCTAGAGCCAGCCCTTGACGGTCTCGATCGACTTGGCCGGCTCGGGGCCGACGGGAATGACGTTGAGCATGGTGACGCCCGCCTCGCGGAAGGCCTCGACGCGCTCACGGACGTAGCTCTTAGGCCCGCACAGCGACATGAGCTCGCAGAACTCGTCCGGGACGGCGGCCTCCGCTTCCTTCTTCTTTCCCGAGAGATACAGCTCCTGGATGCGCGCGGCCTCCTCCTCGTAGCCGTACGCGACCGCGAGGTCGTTGTAGAAGTTCTTCCCCGGAGCACCCATGCCGCCTACGTAGAGGGCGATTTGAGGCCGGGCCAAATCCCGTGCGGCGGCCGCGTCGTCACCGATGGCGAGCAGCCCTCCCGCGACCGTCTGCAACGGTCCGAGCGCCGGATCGCGCTTCTCCTTGCCCTCGGCGAGCGAAGCGCCCCACACCTGGTGGGCCTTCTCCGGGATGAACAGGGTGGGCAGCCAGCCGTCGGCGATCTCGGCGGTCATACGTACGTTGGCGGGGCCGAGCGAGGCTACGTAGAGGGGCACTTCGGAGCGGACCGGCCTGGTGAGGATCTTGAGCGGCTTGCCCAGCTTGCCGCCCTTCTCCTCGGGCAGCGGCATGTCCGTGATGCCGTGGTGGTCGATGACCTCGCGGCGCAGGATGCGGCGGGTCAGCTCGATGGCCTCGCGGGTGCGGGCGAGGGGCTTGTCGTACGGCTTTCCGTGCCAGCCCTCGACGACCTGCGGCCCCGATGCGCCGAGCCCGATGATCGCCCGCCCGCCGGAGATCGCGTCGAGTCCGGCGGCCGTCTGGGCGATGAGGGCGGGGGTGCGCGAGTAGACGTTGAGGATCCCGGCGCCGATCTTCATACGCTCGGTGCGCGCGGCCAGGTAGCCCATGATGGTGGGCGAGTCGAAGCCGTAGGCCTCCGCGACCCAGACGGCGTCCAGACCGGCGGCCTCCAGGGCGGCCACGTCGTCGGCGGCCTGCCGCGGATCGCCCGCGTAGGCGAGAGGTGCGGAGATCTCCATCAGCTGTCTTCCTTCGTGGTGGTGCCCCGAAGGGCCGGTACGTCCCAGTCGCGGGCCACGTCCTCGGTGTCCGCGCCCGGTTGTGCGGGGCCGCCGCGGACGTCCGTCGGGGTCGCGGAGAAGCGCGGCGCGGGGGCGGGCTGGGTGATGCCGCCGTGGTCGACGAAGGTGCCGCGGGCGGCGAGATGGGGGTGATCGGGGGCCTCGGACAACGAGAGCACGGGTGCCACGCACGCGTCGGAGCCCTCGAAGACGGCCGTCCACTCCTCGCGCGTCCGCGACTTGAACCGGGTGGCGACGGCCTCGCGCAGCTCGCCCCAGCGCGCGAGGTCCTTGCGCGCGGGCGCCTGGCCCGTCAGACCGAGGAGCTCGATGAACTCGTCGTAGAACTGCTGCTCAAGGGCGCCGACGGCCATGTACCCGCCGTCGGCGGTCTCGTAGTTGCCGTAGAACGGGCAGCCGCCGTCCAGGAGGTTGGCGCCGCGCCTGTCCTGCCAGCCACCGGCCGCGAGCATGCCGTGGATCATCGACGTGAGGTGTGCGGTGCCGTCGACGATCGCGGCGTCCACGACCTGGCCCGTGCCGTGCTCGCGCGCGTGGTGCAGGGCCGCGAGGATGCCGACGACGAGGTAGAGCGAGCCGCCCGCGTAGTCGCCGACGAGGTTCGCGGGGACGGTGGGCGGCTCGCCGGGGTTGCCGATCATGCCGAGGGTGCCGGTGATCGCGATGTACGCGATGTCGTGCCCTGCGCGCTGGGCGAGCGGCCCCTCCTGTCCCCAGCCGGTCATCCGTCCGTAGACGAGCCTCGGGTTGCGGGCGTGACAGGTGAGGGGCCCGATGCCCAGGCGCTCGGCGACGCCGGGGCGGTAGCCCTCGATGAGGACGTCGGCGCGGTCGACGAGGTCGAGGACGCGGTCGGCGCCGTCGGCCGCCTTGAGGTCGACGATCACGGAGCGCTTGTTGCGGTTGGTGACGTCGTACTCGGGATTGACGGCGAGAGTGCCGCCGCCCGGCCGGTCGACCCGTACGACATCGGCCCCGAGGTCGGCCAGGAGCATGGCCGCGAACGGGCCGGGGCCGATGCCCGCCAGCTCGACCACGCGCACCCCTGCGAGCGGTCCGTGAACGTTCTTGCCCGGCACTGCCATTGAGCCCCCAGCGCTATGACACAACTGATGTAACACCAGTGATGCTAAGAACGTGTTCCACTCCGCACAAGACCCTAGCAAGCAAGCGCTTAGACAAATCGGGGGACGGGCCGCGCGGCGGCATCCGCTCCGCACGCTAGCCTCGGCCCCCGACATCGGCGCGCGGCGCACGGCAGAGAGGTGCCATGACCAGTCAGAACGGCAACGGCAACGACAACGGCGGCAGCGACAAGGAGCCTGCGGCGGACCGCACGTACGACATCGTCCTCTTCGGAGCGACCGGTTTCGTCGGCGTGCTCACCGCGGAGTACCTCGCCGCGCACGCGCCCGACGGGCTGCGCTGGGCGATCGCGGGACGTGACACCGGGAAGCTGGAGCGGCTGCGGGAGCGGCTCGCCGACGCCCATCCGGCGTGCGCGAAGCTCGACCTCGTCCGCGCGGACGTGGCGGACCCCGCGTCCCTGCGGGAAATGGCCCGCCACGCGCGCGTGGTGGCCACGACCGTCGGCCCCTATCTCACGTACGGCCAGGAGCTCGTCGCCGCGTGCGCGGAGGCGGGCACGGACTACGTGGACCTCACCGGTGAGCCGGAGTTCGTCGACCTCATGTACGTGCGGCACGACGCCCGTGCCCGGGAGACGGGCGCACGGCTCGTGCACTCCTGCGGCTTCGACTCGGTCCCGCACGACCTGGGCGCGTACTTCACTGTGCGGCAGCTTCCGGAGGGTGTGCCGCTGCGCGTCGACGGGTTCGTGCGCAGCAACGCGACGTTCTCCGGGGGTACGTTCGCCTCCACGCTCACCCAGCTCTCCCGGGGGCCGCAGATGCTGGCCGCCGCGCGGGACCGGCGACGGCACGAGCCGCGCCTGGCGGGCCGCAAGGCGTACGCGCCGCCGAGCGCGCCCCGGTACGCGGGCGAGGTCGGCGCCTGGGCCCTTCCCCTGCCCACCATCGACCCGCAGGTGGTGCAGCGCTCGGCGCGGGCGCTCGAACGCTACGGGCCCGACTTCCGCTACCGCCACTACGCGGCCGTGAAGTCCCTGCCGTTCGCCCTGGGAGGCGCGGCGGCCGTCAGCGGTCTGGTGGCCGCGGCGCAACTGCCGCCCGCCCGGCGGTGGTTGTCGTCCCGGATGAAGCCGGGTGACGGACCCAGCGAGCAGCGGCGTGCCGACAGCTGGTTCTCCGTGCGCTTCGTCGGCGAGGGCGGCGGAAAGCGCGTGTACACGGAGGTCTCCGGCGGGGATCCGGGGTACGACGAGACGGCGAAGATGCTGGGCGAGGCGGCGCTGTGTCTGGCGCTCGACGACTTGCCGCCGGTGGCCGGGCAGCTGACCACCGCCGTGGCGATGGGCGACGCGCTGACCGAGCGGCTGACGGCGGCGGGGCTCAGGTTCCGGGTGGCGGCGTCGCGTTAGCCGCGTTGGCGGTCGCCTCCCGCAGGGCCGCGCGGCACAGGGCGTCCGCGCGGCGCGTCGACTCCGGGAGGCGGTAGCGCGGCGTCAGGCGGAGCGTGTGGGCGCAGGCGTTGTCCAGGCTCACGCGGTGACCGACGGAGACGAAGACCGGCTTGACGTCCTCGCGGGTGCGCAGGGCGCGGCCGATCTCCTCCGCTCCGTCCAGGAGCGGGGCCGTGCTCGCCCGCGGGGCGCCCGGAGCCTCGTACGTGAACGTGAAGGGGTTCTTGGCAACGCCGATCGTGGGCAGGCCCGTGAGGACGCCGAGGTGGCTCGCGAGGCCGAACCTGCGGGGGTGCGCGATGCCGTAGCCGTCGCAGACGACGAGGCCCGGATCGGCTTCGAGCTTCTCCAGGGCGGCGAGGACGGTGGGGATCTCACGGAAGGCGAGCAGGCCCGGCACGTACGGGAAGGACACGCGGCCCACCGCGGTCGCCTCCTCGACGACGTCGAGTGTCGCGGCGTCCAGGACGACGAGCGCCGCGGCGACGACGTCACGCTCGTCGTCGTAGGCGACGTCCACTCCCGTGACATGCCCGGCGCCCGGCCGTGGGCCCTCTTCGTCGAGCACGACCCGGGCGCGGAGTCCGTCCTGGAGGGCGCGGGCGGCCGGCTCGTCGGTGGGCCAGTCGGCGGGCGCGTGGGAAGCCCTCACTTGGTCGCCGCGAACTTCCAGATGAACGGCTCGCCGTTCTCCTGGGACCAGTGGACCTCGAGGTTCTTCGTGTCCTTGGGGACCAGGTAGGTCTCGCACATGACGTGGGTCTCGCCCTGCTTCCAGTCCTTGATGGACGAGGGGGCCTCGCAGCCCGGCGTGTGGTCGGACGCTCCGACGATCAGGGTTCCGCGCTTGCCGTCCGCCCAGATCCTGGCCGGTTGGCTGGCGCGCGGGCTCTGGGTGAGGGTCGGTCCTGATTCGTGCGTGTACTTCACGTGGGCGACGGCCGGGATCAGGCCCTTGGCCAGTTTGGGCTCCGCCACCATCTTCGCGGTCTCGGCCTCCGTGCCAAGGTCGACCTTCTGCGCGGTGACGTCGTAGACGACGGAGACGAGCCCCTCGTTCGCCTCGCCGGTGGCGCTCTCGCCGGTGGCGCGCACCCCGCCCTTCGACGTGCCCGCGGAGTCCTTGTCGCCGCCGCCCCCGCAGGCGGTCAGCGCGAGGGCGAGCACGGCCACGGGCGCGGCGACGCGCGAAGCGGTCTTCCTGTACAGCAAAGCGAACTCCCGGCAGAAATGGGGCGGTCACGCGCCAAGAAGTCGCCCCATGGAGCGACCGGCTGAACGATCAGGATAAAGCGAACACCCCGGACCGCGGCCACGCCCTGCGTGCCGCGGCGGTAGCCTCGCGATCATGTTCGTTCTCGAATTGACCTACACCGCTCCCGTGTCCGCCGTCGACAAGGAGCTTCAGGCCCACGTCGCCTGGCTCGACCAGCTCTACGCGCAGGGCGTCTTCATCGCGTCGGGGCGCAAGAATCCGCGCGACGGCGGCGTGATCCTGGCCGTGGCGGACGACCGTGCGGCGATCGAGAGGATCGCGGCGAGCGACCCCTTCGTGCTCGCGGAGGTCTGCGAGTACCGCATCACCGAGTTCATCGCCACGAAGACGGCCCCGGAACTCGCCCCCTACCGGCAGGAACTGCCCTAGCCCGCAGTTACTGGTCCCGCTCCCAGCGCGCGATCCGGCCCTTCTCGCCGGACGCCCAGCAGGTCAGGACCCGCGTGCAGTCCACGGTGTCGTACGACCCCGGGTCGACCGTCCGCCAGCTGCGCCCGCCGTCCGACGTGACGTCCGTACCGGTCGGCCCGACCGCGAGCGCGCCACGGCGGCTCCCCGGCAGCCAGGCCACCCCGGACCGGTAGGCGGGCGGGGGCTCGGTGGCCGTCGTCCAGGTGCGGCCGCCGTCCCCGGTGGTGGCCGCGGCCTTCGGTGACGGCTGGTCGGCGCGGTAGTCGCCGCCGACCGCGATGCCGTGCGTACGGTCGCGGAAGGCGAGGCCGAAGACGCCGCGCGCCGGGTCGCCCGCGGGGATCGGCGCGTCGGTGGCAGTCCAGGTGCGGCCGCGGTCGGCGGAGTGCAGGATCCGCGCCCGCGCCGCCCCGCCGGTGGCCAGCCACACGTCGCGGGATCCGGAGCTCACCAGGCACTGACCGCTCGCGGCGAAGCCCGACTCGCCCTCCTGGGCGGCGGGCATGCCCTTGCTCGGCAGGACCTTCCAGGAGCGGCCGCCGTCGGCGGTGGACAGGATGCGGTACTTGCCGTCCACCGGGTCGCTCATCGCCAGGCCGTGGCTCCGGTCGAAGAACGTCATGCAGTCGTAGAAGGCCTTGGGGTCGGTGTTGCGGAAGGACTCCGTCCAGGTCGCTCCGCCGTCCGTCGTGCGAAAGACCCGCGAAGCCTCGCCCTCACCGATGGCCAGGACCACCGCGCGGCGGCCGTCGAACGCCTCGATGTCGCGGAACTCCAGTTCCGCGGCTCCGGGCGGAGAGACGTTCCGCCAGCTTCCGCCGCCGTCCGAGGTGCGCAGCACGGTGCCTTTCGTGCCGGCCACCCAGGCGGTGTCGTGACCGACGGCGGCGAGACCGCGGAAGCGCGCGTCGGAGCCGCTGTCCTTGAGATCCCAGCCACCGCCTCGCTGCGAACCGCTCTCCGGGGCCCTCGGAGCCGCCTGCGCAAGCCCTGGCACGACCAGTGCCGTCGCGGCGAGAGCCGCCCCGCACAGCCCCACCGACACCGCACGCCCCACGGACCGCGACCATCTCGTCTTCCCCAGAGACCTCATGGCGGGCGAAGTTACCACCGGAACGCATGATTTCTTCGGGGGGTTCTGTGAAGACAGTGAAGAGCACGCGGTGACCGAGGTCACTCTGTGTTCGCGTGCACGGATTCCGTCATTCCGACGTCTATGCAAGTACCGACGCGAGTCATCCAGATCCGAGTCATCCAGCTGTCAGTGAGGGAGCAGGCGTTGTCCACCAACATCGAGCAAGCCGTAGAGGCCCGCCTCGTCGCCGCCGCACCGCGGATGTCGACCATTCCCGCGACGCTGCACTACGACCGGAGTGATCCGTTCGCCGTCCGGATGAGTTTCCCCGCCCCGGCGACCCTGGAGGGCGTCGAGGTCTACTGGACCTTCGCCCGCGAGCTGCTCGCCCAGGGCATGGAGCGGGCGGTGGGCGACGGCGACGTACGCGTGCGGCCGTACGGCTTCGACCGCACGGTCGTGGAGTTCCACGCCCCCGAGGGCACCGCGATCGTCCACATCCGCACCGGCGAGATGCGCCGCTTCCTGCAGCGCACCATGGACCTGGTGCCCACCGGCGACGAGCATCTGCACGTCGATCTCGACCAGGACCTCGCCGATCTGATGCGGGACGCCTGCTGAGCCGCCGCCCGCGACATCACTGCGCAAGCAGCGAGTTCAGTTCCCCGTAGTCGAGCCCTCCCGCCAGGGACGCGTACGTCCCCTCGGCGAGCAGTTCACGCGCGGCCTCGCGCACGACGGCGTGTGCGGCCTGCGCCAGACCCGCGCCCACGCTGATCCGCGCCACGCCCAGACCGGCGAACTCCGCGACCGACGGCGCACCGGGCCCCGCCATCACGTTGAGCGGCCCTCCGACGCCCGCGACGAGCGCCTTCACCGTCCCCGGGTCCACGGCCCCCGGCACGAAGATCCCGTCCGCTCCAGCGGCGAGGTACGCGGCCGCCCGCTCCAGGGTCAGGTCGACGCGGTCCGCCCCCTCCCCCACTCCCCGCAGATACGTGTCGATGCGCGCGTTGATGAACAGCGGCACGTCCGCCGCGTCGGCAGCCGCGCGGGCCGCCGCGATACGCTCCGCCTGGCCCGCGACCGTGCGCAGCGGCGCGTCACCCTCGTACAGCGCGTCCTCGATGTTCACGCCGACGGCGCCAGCGGCGAGCACCTCCGCCGCCGTCTGGGCGACGCCGGCCGGGTCAGCCGCGTAGCCGCTCTCGATGTCGGCGGTCACCGGCACTCCGACCGCGGCCGCGATCCGGGCGACCGCGCCGAGCGCGCGGTCCCTGCCGAGCCGGTCGCCGTCCGCGGCGCCGAGGTCCCATGCGACACCGGCGCTGGTGGTGGCGACGGCCGCGGCTCCGGCGGCCTCGATGATGCGGGCGCTCGCCACGTCCCAGGCGTTCGGCAGCACGAGGGGCCGTCCCGGGATGTGCAGGGCGCGGAACTTCAGGGCGTGATCGCGAAGACTCGTCGTCGTCATACGGACACTCAACCAGCGTCGTGTGAACAGGAGCTGGCGAAAATCCGCCATGTACGTCCGTATACGTTCGTGCAGCGGGCCGCCCCTCCGGCCTCCTCCGGTCCCCTCAACCGCCCCCGCCGCCGGACCTCGCGTCCTCCGCCGACGCCACCGCCGACGCGAGCGCCTTGCGCAACCCCCGCATCACCTCCGGCAGTTGTGGAGCCGTGGCCCCGCTGCGGTCGGTGAGCGCGTCGAGCCGGTCCCCGTACTCCCTGCGGTCCTTGCGCGAGATGACGCCGCGCAGCTTGCCCGTCGCCGCGCACACGACCAGGGCCGCGTCGCCGACGGGAACCTCGGACACCGGCACAGGGCCGCGCAGGACCGCGAGCACCTCGGCGTGCAGGACCTCGACGTATCCGGCGCGCTCGAGCTCGTACCGCCGGGAGGGGAAGATCCCGAAGACCCGGGTGCGCTCCGTCCGCAGATAGCCTTCGGACGCCAGTTGGTCGCGCACCCCGTCCCGTGTGTCGCGGGCCTTGTGCGTGATCCAGCCGCGCCATTTGCGGGGCCTGGACTCCTCGATGAGTTCCAGGACGCCGTCGAGCACCGCGTCGCCGGTGCGCGCGCCGAAGACAGGGGTGACGATGCCGTCCACGTCCGAGACGAGCCCGCGCTGGGCCAGCTCCGCGAGCGCGCAGGCACGCACCGCGAGGTGCAGGTCGGGGGCGCCGGTGATCTTGTTCCGGTCGGTGTCCCAGGCCAGCAGGAAGATCCGGTCCGGCAGCGAGAGCGAGCCGTAGGGCATGGGGCCTCCTTGTTCGCGGTCACGATAAGTCGTTGACGGCGGTGGGGTCGCACCGTACGGTGTATATCGGTTCTGTTGTCGCCGATAGGAGTAGGACGTTGCTCGTCTGAGGTCTGGAGTCACCGCGTCACACGGCTCGTCCGTGTGCGTAGCGTGCGACCTCGGCGTTCGAGCCGTCCCTCGGCACAGGGCCCATTTTTCTGCCCTCGCCTCCTGAGACGACCCTGCTCCGTCCTGCTGTCGCACCTCGCGGTGTTCCGAAACGCGTTGCCCCTGACCGCGCTTCATCTCACGCAACCGCGAGGACCACATGTCTACTGCCCCCACTTCCATCACGTGTACGTCGCTCGACTTCACCTGGCCTGACGGCACCGGTGTCTTCGACGGACTCCAGGCGGCCTTCGGTCCCGGCAGGACCGGCCTCATCGGCGTCAACGGCTCGGGAAAATCAACCCTGTTGAAGCTGATCGCCGGTGAGCTCAGGCCGAGCGAGGGCGCGGTCCGCGTCGCGGGTGACATCGGGTATCTGCCGCAGAACGTCACCCTCGACACCGGTCTGCGCGTTGACGAGGTGCTCGGCATCGCGGCGACTCGCGCCGCCTTGCACGCCATTGAGGCGGGCGATGTGGCCGATGAGCACTTCACGACGGTCGGCGACGACTGGGACGTGGAGGAGCGCGCCGCCGCGACCCTCGATCAGCTCGGCCTGGGGCACATCGGCCTCGACCGCACCATCGGGGAGGTGTCGGGCGGCGAGTCCGTGCTGCTTCGCCTGGCCGCGCTGCTCCTTCGCCGCCCCGACGTACTCCTCCTCGACGAACCCACCAACAACCTCGACCTGTACGCCCGTCGGCGCCTCTGCTCGGCCGTCGACGCCTGGTCCGGCGTTCTGATCGTGGTCAGCCACGACCGTGAACTCCTCGATCTGGTCGACCAGATCGCCGATCTGCGGGACGGAGAGGTCAAGTGGTACGGAGGCAACTTCACCGCGTACGAGGAGGCGCTGGCCGCCGAACAGGAGGCGGCGGAGCGCATGGTGCGCGTCGCCGAGTCCGACCTGAAGAAGCAGAAACGCGAACTCGCCGACGCTCAGGTCAAGTTGGCCCGGCGCAAGCGGTACGGCCAGAAGATGTGGGACACCAAGCGCGAGCCCAAGGTCATCATGAGCGAGCGCAAGCGCCAGGCCCAGGTGTCCGCGGGCAAGCACCGCATCATGCACGAGGAGAAGCTCAGCGAGGCCAAGGAGCGCCTCGACGACGCCGTCGATGCGGTGCGGGACGACGACGAGATCCGCGTCGACCTGCCGTTCACCGCCGTCCCGCCCGGCCGCACCGTGCTCACCCTGTCCAACCTGTCCTTGCGCTACGGGGCGCGTGTGCGGGGCGAGTTCGAGCTGCGCGGTCCTGAACGGATCGCGCTGGTCGGCCGCAACGGCGCGGGCAAGACCACGCTCCTGCGCACCATCGCCGGAGAGCTGGACGCCGTGGAAGGAGAGGCGCTCGCGCATGTCCCGCTGCGTTTTCTGCCGCAGCGCCTCGACGTGCTCGACGAGGATCTCTCCGTCGCCGAGAACGTGGCGCGCTTCGCGCCCGACGCCACCAACAACAGGATCCGGGCCCGTCTCGCCCGCTTCCTGTTCAAGGGGGCGCGGGCGGATCAGCTCGCGGCGACCCTGTCGGGCGGCGAACGGTTCAGGGCGGCGCTCGCCGCGCTGCTGCTCGCGGAGCCCGCGCCGCAGCTCCTGATGCTCGACGAGCCGACGAACAACCTCGACATGGCGAGCGTGAAACAGCTGGCCACGGCCCTGGAATCGTACGAAGGGGCGCTGATCGTGGCCAGTCACGACGTGCCGTTCCTGGAGTCGATCGGCATCACGCGCTGGCTGCTCCTCGACGGCGAAATGAAGGAAATCACGACAGAAGGTGTCGGGTATTTGGCCTAGCTTCGCGTGTATGCACCAATACATCACGATCACCGGAGCCCGTGAGAACAACCTCAAGGAGGTGGACCTGCGCATTCCGAAGGACCGGCTCACGGTCTTCACCGGCGTCTCGGGGTCGGGGAAGTCGTCGGTCGTGTTCGACACGATCGCGGTCGAGTCGCAGCGCCAGCTGAACGAGACCTTCACCTGGTTCGTCCGCAACCGGCTGCCGAAGTACGAGCGGCCGCACGCGGACGCCATCGAGGAGCTCTCGCCCGCGATCGTCGTCGACCAGCGGCCGATCGGCGGCCACTCCCGGTCCACGGTGGGCACGATGACGGACATCTACTCGGTGATGCGCGTGCTGTTCTCGCGGCACGGCACACCGAGTGCCGGTGCCGCGAGCGCGTACTCGTTCAACGACCCGTCGGGCATGTGTCCCGAGTGCCACGGCCTGGGCAGGACCGTACGGCCCGACTACGACCGCATCCTGGACCCCGCGAAGTCGCTCGCGGACGGCGCGGTGCTCTTCCCGCCGTTCGCCGCGGGGACCTGGCAGGGCCAGACGTACACCAACACCCCCGACCTGGACACGCACAAGCCGGTGGGGCGATTCACCGAAGCCGAACGGCAGTTCCTGATGCGCGGCGCCCGGACCAGCGGCAAGGTCAGCGTCGACAACACCGGCGGCGCGCGGGACATCGACTACGAAGGGCTCGCCGACCGCTTCGAGCGGCTCTACCTCAACCGCGACCTGTCGACGCTCACCCAGAAGACCCGCGACCTGGTGCAGCGCTTCCTCGTCGAGGGCAGGTGCGGCGGCTGCGACGGGGCGCGGCTCAACGCGGCGGCGCTCGCCACCCGCATCGACGGCAGGAACATCGCCGACTGCTCGCGCATGGAGGTCACCGACCTCATCGGCGCCCTGGAGCGGATCGACGACCCGGTGGCCGGGCCGATCGCGGCGGCGGCCGTGGCGGCCCTCGAGCGGATCGAGGCGATCGGCCTCGGCTACCTCAGCCTCGGCCGCGAGACGTCCACGCTGTCCGGCGGCGAGGGCCAGCGCCTGAAGACGGTGCGGCACCTCGGCTCGAGCCTGACCGGCATGACGTACATCTTCGACGAGCCGAGCGTCGGTCTGCACCCGCGTGACGTGGGGCGGCTCAACGACCTGCTGCTCCGCCTGCGCGACAAGGGGAACACCGTCCTGGTCGTCGAGCACGACCCCGATGTGATCGCCGTCGCCGACCACGTCGTCGACATGGGACCCGCGGCGGGTACGGGCGGCGGCCTGGTCGTCTTCGCGGGGACGCCGGACGAGCTGCGCCGCGCGGACACGCTCACCGGGCGGCACCTGCGGCGCGCCACGGGCATCAAGGAGAACCCGCGCGAGGCCATCGGCGGCCGGTGGGTCAAGGGCGCCGACCTGCACAACCTCAAGGACGTCAGTGTGCGCGTGCCGACAGGGGTGCTCACGGCGGTGACGGGCGTCGCGGGCTCGGGCAAGAGCACGCTGGTGTCGCGGGCGTTCGTCGCCGAGCACCCGGACGCCGTGGTCGTCGACCAGTCGGGCATCGGCATCTCGGGCCGGTCGACCCCGGCGACGTACCTCGGGATCATGGACTCGCTGCGCAAGCTCTTCGCGCGGGAGACCGGCGAGGAGGCGGGGCTCTTCAGCTTCAACTCCACTGGCGCGTGCGAGAGCTGCGAGGGCCGCGGGGTCATCCACAGCGACCTCGCGTTCATGGATCCGGTCACGACGACCTGTGAGGCGTGCGAGGGGCGCCGCTTCAAGGAGGAGGTGCTCCGCCTCACCGTCGGCGGCAGTTCCGTCGCCGACGTGCTCGACATGACGGCCGAGCGCGCCCTGGACTTCCTGGCCGCCGTCGACGACACGGCGGTACGCCGACGCCTGCGGGCCCTGCGCGACGTCGGGCTCACCTACCTGACGCTCGGGCAGCCGCTGAGCACCCTGTCGGGCGGCGAGCGCCAGCGCATCAAGCTCGCCACGCAGCTGCACCGCACCGGCACGACGTACGTCCTCGACGAGCCGACGACCGGTCTGCACATGGCCGACGTGGACGGCCTGCTCGCCCTCCTGGACCGGCTCGTCGACGCGGGGAACACCGTGATCGTCGTCGAGCACAACCTGGAGGTCGTCAAGCACGCGGACTGGGTGATCGACCTCGGCCCCGACGGCGGCAAGCACGGCGGCCGGGTCGTCTTCGAGGGCACTCCGGGGCAGCTGATCGACGCGGAGGGGTCGTTCACGGCCATTCATCTGCGGCGGGGCCTGGGCCTGGACCCCTTGCACGCTGCATGATGTGCGGCAGCATCCCGGCCCGGCGCGCAGCCGGGCGGGGCACCCCCCGCCGCTGAACCCCTACGGAGAACATCCCGTGCCCAGCAGGAAAGCGCTGATCCGCCGGCCAGGACCGCGCATCGCCGAGGGCCTGGTCACGCATGTAGAGCGGACCCCGGTCGACGCGGGTCTCGCCTTCGACCAGTGGGTGGCGTACGCAGAGGCGCTGCGGGCGCACGGCTGGGACACGGTCGAGGTGGAGCCCGCCGACGACTGCCCGGACGCGGTCTTCATCGAGGACGCCGTCGTCGTCTTCCGCAACGTGGCGCTGATCGCCCGTCCCGGCGCCGAGTCGCGGCGCGCGGAGACAGCGGCGGTGGAGGAGGCGGTGGCCCGGCTCGGCGCCTCCGTGAACTGGGTGTGGGAGCCGGGCACGCTGGACGGCGGCGACGTCCTCAAGGTCGACGACACGATCTACGTGGGGCGCGGCGGGCGCACGAACGCCGACGGGGTCCGGCAGCTGCGGGCCGTCTTCGAGCCGCTGGGGGCGCGGGTCGTGGCCGTCCCCGTGACCAAGGTCCTGCATCTGAAGTCGGCGGTGACGGCGCTGCCCGACGGCACCGTCATCGGCCACCCGCCGTTCGTGGACACACCCTCGCTCTTCCCGCGCTTCCTGCCGGTTCCCGAGGAGTCGGGGGCGCACGTGGTGCTGCTCGGTGGCTCGAAACTGCTACTTGCGGCGAGTGCGCCGAAGAGTGCGGAGCTGCTCGACGGCCTCGGTTTCGATCCGGTGATAGTGGACATCAGCGAATTCGAGAAGCTCGAAGGCTGTGTGACATGCCTCTCAGTACGGCTCCGCGAGCTGTACGCGTGACCAGCTCTGGGACGAATGGGGCGAGAGGGGCCACTGGGTCCCGACTTCTCAGCCACTTTACGGAGGGCTTAACCTACGGCAACGTAACCTACGACACCGTAGGTAGGTAGCACCCGCTCGTGCTACCGCGTAACCCCTACGCACGTAATCCGTAAAAAAACTCCCGTCCCCCTGGAGCCCCCGTGACGATCACCTCTCCTCATCTCGGCAGCACGGAAGACTGGACCGACGCCCGGTTGCTGTTCGCCCTGGAAGAAGTGGTCGAGAAGGAGCTCAACCGCCACATGAAGGTGGCCAAGGACTGGATGCCGCACGAGTACGTGCCGTTCTCCGACGCCCGGAACTTCCCCGGCTACTTCGAGGACGGCCAGGCCTGGGAGCCCGAGCAGTCCAAGGTGACCGACATCGGCAAGATCGCCCTCGTCGTCAACCTCCTGACCGAGGACAACCTCCCCAGCTACCACCACGAGATCGCCTCGCTCTTCGGCCGCGACGGCGCCTGGGGCACCTGGGTGCACCGCTGGACCGCCGAGGAGGGCCGCCACGGCATCGTGATGCGCGACTACCTCCTCGCCTCGCGCGCCGTGGACCCGGACAAGCTCGAGCAGTTCCGCATGGCGCACATGGCCGAGGGCTTCGAGTCCGACAACCGGCACTCGATGCTGCACTCGGTGGCGTACGTGGCCTTCCAGGAGCTCGCGACCCGCGTCTCGCACCGCAACACGGGTCACCAGTCCGGCGACCCGGTCTGCGACCGGATGCTGGCGCGGATCGCCACCGACGAGAACCTGCACATGGTCTTCTACCGCAACCTCCTGGGTGCGGCCTTCGAGCTCGCCCCCGACCTCACCATGCAGTCCGTGCGCGATGTCGTCGTCGACTTCCGGATGCCCGGACACGGCATGCCCGGCTTCGAGCGGGCCGCCGCGCAGATGGCGATCGGCGAGATCTACAACATGCGCATCCACCACGACGACGTGATCCAGCCCGTCCTTCGCTACCTGAAGGTGATGGAGATCGGCGGGCTCGGTCCCGAGGGTCTCAAGGCGCAGGAGGAGCTCGGCCTGTACATGAACGGGCTCGACACCGAGGCCTCCAAGTTCGACGAGAAGCTCGCTGCTCGCAAGGCGCGGATGGCCGCGCGGGGGAAGTAGGCACCCTGCCCTGCGGGCTGCCGGGTGGGTGGGCCCCGAACCGTCCACCCACCGGTGACCCCGCACTCACTCGTACGACGTAGAAACCGCCAGTGCCGCGTCCCTGACATCCGGGACGCCGTGGCCCCGCAGGGACCTCAGCAGGTTCCGCCACGGGGTCGCCCAGTCCGTCCGCTCCCCCAGCGACTCCACCGTCGCCACGGCGAAGAGACCGGACGCGTGCGCGCCGTCCTCCGCGAGGTGGTGCGCCACCGGCAGCAGCGGCGCCGTCTGGCCCTCGGCCTCGGAGAGGCGCGAACCCAGCGTCTCGGCCGTCCGTACCGCCAGTGCCGGGCGCCCCTCGTGCAGCAGCGCGAGCCGCGACAGGCCTGCCCCCACCTCCTCGGGAGCGGCGTCCAGAGTCACCGCGCCCGCCAGGATCTCCGCGGCCTGCGGCACGAAATCCCCGTACCCGGCGAGGAGCTCGCCCGCCCGCAGGGCAGCGGTCCTGTACACCTCGCCCGCGTCGGCCAGCGTCCGCGCCAGGTACTCGATCCGCCGCCGAGCGGGCAGATCCCGGTCCGGCGCGTCCGGCGTCGCGGCCGCATCCGGGCCCGCGAGCGCCGCGAGGGCCCCGCACAGCGCGTCGCCCCCGCGTGGCGCGGTCGCCGCCGCCGTCACGAGCCCGCGCGCCGCCACCTGCCACGTGGCCCGTCGATCGAGGTCCGCGACGGCCTCCGCGAGGACCGAAGCCGCGTCCAGCGACCAGGGGGCCCACCATGCCAGTGCGGCGAGCGCCGGACCCGCCGCCTCGTCGTCGTCCGTGCCCACCACCTCGCGTACGAGACGCGCGTACCGTTCCCGATACCCCTGCGCCAGGTCGAGCGGCCGCACCCGCAGCACAGCCGTCCGCAGCACCGCCTCACCCCCGGCCGCGTCAGTCAACAGGCCCCACACCCGCTCCTCGCCGAGCAGCCCGCCCGCGAAGGCCACACACGCCGCCCGTACGTCACGGTGGGCGTCCGGCGCCTCGTAGGCGTCGCACAGGAGCGCCGCAGCCTCGGGTGCGGGCAGTCGCACCGCGGCAAGGCGCGCGGCCTCCTTGCGGCTTGTGACCTTCTTGCCCGGACCGCACAGGACCTCCCGCAGCAGCGCCGCGAGCCGGGACGGCGGGGCGTGCCGTGACGCCTGCGTCGCCGCGTACACAGCGACCCGCGCCCGCTCGCCGCCCGCGTGCGCGAGCAGTTCGGGCAGTTCGTCCCCCGGATGCGAGGTGCGGGCGAGGGCGCCGATGGCCGCCTCGGCGAGCACGGTGTCGGGCGATCGGGCCCAGTGGCGGACAAGGTCCTCCCCCGCGCCGGGAATGCCCGCGCCGCGCGCGATCGCCGCGGCGCGCTCCCACTGCGGAAGACCTGCGTCACCGCCGGCCTGCGCCAACTGCCCGGCAAGTGCCTCCTGTTGACGCGGCAGCCAGCGACGGATCTGCCAGGCGTCGGCCGGCACCGTCCAGGCGGCGCCCTTGGTCAGGAACCTCCCGTACGGCGGCGTACCGGAGAGGAGTTGGTCGAGCAGGTCCGTGCGGCGGGCGCACAGCACCGAGCAGACCGGGGCGAGCACGCCCGTCGACGGCTCCTGCGCCAGGACACGGGCAACGCGCTCGTCGCGGGTCGCGGACGGCCCGAGCCAGAGTGCGACCGCCCGCGACACGGTCGCGTTGCTGCCGTAGCGGATGGCCTGCCACAGGAGTTCCTGCAACTCCGGCATACCGGCGGCGCGTCGGCCGACCGCGCGGGCGAGGGCGAAGACGAGGCTGTAGTCGGCCTTCTCCGCGCCCGCCTCGATCCAGGGGCGCAGCGCGTCGAACACGTCGTGCTCCTGGCCACGGCGCAGGGTGTGGTCGAGGCGTCCGAGGTCGGCGCCGCCGGTGCTGCCGGAGATCCGGACGAGCGTGCGCAGCGCCCAGTTGACCAACTCCCGCTGTCCGCCCGCCGCATGTTCGCGCAGGACGGCGATCGCCAGGCGGCTGAGGCTGCCGCGGGTGTCGCGCGAGGAGTCGCGGGCCGCGACGGCGTACGCGCAGATCCGGTCGAGGAACTCTTCGGCGTCGGCCCCGAAGAGGGCGGGCCGGGTCTCGGCGAGGGCGGACAGGGCGGCGGCCCGCACCGGATCCTGCTCGTTCGCGAGCCGGAGCATCTCCTGCAGTACGGAGGTGACTTGGGCTTGTTCCCCGGAGCGGGCGGCATTGCGGATGAGCAGCGGCCACGCCTCGGCACGGTCATCGGCGGCGGGCCGCCGGGTCGCCGCCACGAGCCGCTCGCGCACCTCTGCGCAGGGCAGGAACGACTCGGCGAGCAGTACGGAACTCCAGTGCCCGCCAAGCCCCTTGGCCCGCTCGGCCATCCGCCGCGCCTCGTCGGCAACGGCACTGCGGGGCAGCGCACCGAGGATGACCCCGTCGACGGCGGCGAACCCCGCGCCGCGCCCCTCGACGGCACGCGCGTGGACGGCGGCACGCTCGGCGGGCGCGTGCGCGAGCATCAGCCGGGCGAGGTCGGTGGAATCGGCGGCGGCGGCACGGGCGTAGTCGAGGAGTTCGGGCGCGCCCGAGCGGGCGAGCCTGCGCAGCACGGACCGCGTGAGCGCACCGCTTCGTCGCAGCGGCCACCCCCAGGGCCCGGTGAGGATCCGGAGGACGCGCCCCGGGTCCGCGTCGGCCAAGACGCGCAGACGTGAACGGAGTTGATGAGGAAAGGCACGGGGAGCGAACTGGTCGAGCAGGTCGAGCACCCGCGACGGCTCCGCATCCGCGGCCGCCGCGACCCCGGCCCCGTACCGCTGCCACCACCCGTCCCACAGGGCCTCCGGCAGTGCGCCGAGCTGGCGCCTCGCCACGTCGAGCAGCACGCCCGCATGCCGCTTCGCCAGCGGACGCCACCCCCGTACGGCATGAAAGAGCCCCGGCAGCAGCGTCTCCACCACAGGTCCTGAGCAGCCGGGCAGCAGCCTGGCCGCCTCCGTGTCGCCCCACTCGCGCCGCAGCGGGCGGATGACGCGATCGGCGAGCGCGGTGCGGCGCCCGGCGACGATCGCCCGCAGCAACTGCCGCCGCACCACCTCGGGAGCATCGTCGAGCGCGGCTTCGAACGCGGCGTCCGGCACCCCGTGGCTCTCCGCGACACGCAGCGCGTGCAGCCGCACGAAGGAGTCCGGGTCGGCGATCCGCGCTCCGGTCCACTCGGTGTCCCGGCCCGCGCAGGCCAGCACGATGGCGACGCCGCGCTCGTAGGGGCCGCCGCTCTCCAGCTCCTCCAGGACGGACCGCAGCGCGCCGCGCCGCGCGAAGTCCCCGGCGCTGTCGGCGATCTCCCTCATGCGCCGCGGATACGGCAGGGGGTCGAGGTCGGAGAGCAGATAGCGGGCTGCGGTCTTCTCGGGCGGGGCCATGCGCGGATTCTGCCTGCCGGGACCGGTCCGAGGACAGCGGATTCCTGAGGGACTGATCGGGGAGGGGGATAGATGAGAGGGGATGTATGAGGGGGCTGAGGGGGCGGGGCGGCTGGATTCGAACCAGCGTGTTCCGGTTTTGGAGACCGCCGCGACTGCCTCTGCGCTACGACCCCGTCCTTGGGGCGGATCGTATCCGCCACGGGGCGTTCACCACTGCGCCTCCTGGTAATCCTTCAGGAAGACCCCCGAGACCGGTGCGCCCGCCTCGCCCCGCACGATCGGGTCGTAGATCCGGGCCGCGCCGTCCACCACGTCGAGGGGTGTGCGGAAGCCCGCGTCGGCGATGCGGTCCTTCTTGGGGGCGGGGTTCTCGTCGGTGATCCAGCCGGTGTCGACGGCGCACATGTGCACGCCCCGCTCGGCGAGTTCGGCCGCGCTCGTGCGGGTGAGCATGTTCAGGGCGGCCTTGGCCATGTTCGTGTGCGGGTGCCCGGGCATCTTGTTGCGCACCGCGAAGCGGCCCTCCACCGCCGTGACGTTGACGATGTACGTACGGGGACGGGGCGAGGCGAGGAGCAGCGGCAGCAGCCGGTCGCAGAGCAGGGCCGGGGCGAGCACGTTGACCAGCTGGGTCTCCAGGACCTCGGCGGGGTCGAGGTCCCCGAGCCGGGCCGACCAGGAATTCTCCGGCGAGGCGTCGCGCAGCAGGCCCGCCTCGTCGGCCGCGCGGAGGATGTCGGACTCGGGCAGGGCATCGGACTCGGGCAGGACGAGAGCGAGCGCGCCCCGCGTCGCGGTGGAGCCCTCCAGCGCCCCCATCGGCCGGAATCCTGGCGCGCCCCGCGCCCCTGCGGGCAGCTCCGCCGACTCTCCCGCGGCGAGGGCCGCGTACGACTCGGGTGGCCGTCGGACCGTCTGCGCCGCGTTGTTGACCAGGATGTCGAGCGGCTCGCCCTCCGCGCGCAACTCCTCGCACAGGCCGAGCACTTGGCGCGGGTCACGCAGGTCGACGGCGAGCACCGTGAGCCGGTCGAGCCACTTCTCGCTGCCCGGCACGGCACAGAAGCGCCGCTGAGTGTCATGCGGGAAGCGGCTGGTGACCAGGAGTTCGGCGCCGTCGCGCAGCATCATCAGGGCCAGCTGGAAGCCGATCTTCACGCGGCCCCCGGTGAGCAGCGCGCGGCGCCCGCTCAGATCGGTCCTCAGACCGCGCCGGGAGCGGTTGTCGGCGGCGCAGTCCGGACAGAGCCGGTGGTAGAAGGAGTCGACCTGTCGATACGACACCTTGCAGACATAGCAGGGCCGTGGCCGTCGGAAGACCCCGGCGGCCCCCTCGCTGACCAGCGGCGCGTCCTCACGGCGGCCGTCGGCCCCGGTGGCGGTCGCGGCCATCGCGGCCGCGTCGGCGGCGGAGAGTTCGGCGCCGCGCGCCTTGCGTCTGCGCAGTCGTCCGTCGCGGGCGAAGGAGGCGGCGACCTGCTCGGTGCGCAGCCGGACCGGGTCGTCGACCGGCAGTTCGCGGAGCCTGCCGATCACGTCGTCGAAGACCGCGAGGTCCGCCTCGCTGATCTCGCCGCTCTCACTCATCCGTCCCGCACCGCCCGCGTCGTCCGCTCGTGGTCCCGACCGGATTCGAACCGGCGTATCCGCCCTGAAAAGGCGGCGAGTCTGCCTCTGCTCTACAGGACCTCGCACACACGCGGACCAGGAGTCCTCGGTCCGCCCGCGCTCCAGGATCGTATCCGCGGCAGGGCCGCAGTGCCGAACCGATTTACGACCGCCCACCCCGGTGCAACGGTGGGCAGCGGGGGTGGAACCCATGGCACAGACCCACGAGTGGATGTTCTACGAGGTCATGTGGCGCGGTTGGGCCCGGCGGGCGCAGGTGCCCTATCCCGTTCCGTGGTGGGCGCAAGCGGCCTTCCGGCACTGGAGCGACGACTTCGACCCGGGAACGTACGACTCCAAGGAGGCCGCCTTCGCCTCCAACGCCCTCTACCGGTACTGGCACATGGTGGGCGTCAAGGACCACCGCCAGGAGTCCCTGATCGGGCAGGCGGGCGAGATCGAGCCGGTCTACGACAAGTACTGCCTCTCCTTCTTCCTCTACTCACCCTCTACCGGCGCCGTGCGTCTGCCGCAGCTGACGGACGCCGGGGTGGTCGGCCAGCGCATGGAGGCGCCCCATCTGCCGGTGGTCCTGACGACGTTCCGCACCGCCGACGGCACCGAGTTCGTGCAGCGGACCTTCGGGACGGCCATCGGCGCCCGGCAGCGGGACCTCGTCGTGACCCGTCTGACCGTGGGCAGTTCGACCGGGCAGCCGCGCGAGGGCTGGCTGTGCGCGGCCCTCATGCCCGCGGGGCCGAGCGGCTTCCAGCGGCACGACCGCAACGGCCGCCGGATCACGGACCGGCGCCTCACCTTCCTGCGCCATCTGCCCGATGAGGGGCGGGTGGAGACCAACAGCGGCTGGGGACCGGTGTTCGACACGCCTCCCGAGCAGTACGGGACCTACGGCAACCCGGACTTCACGTACGACCCGGACTCCTATCTGACCCGCAGCCCGTTCCACGACCTCGTCATGGGCGGCAAGCTGAACGGCGCGCTCCAGGCGCAGGACCAGATCGCGGGGCTGTGCAGTGCGGCGTTCGCCTGGCCCTACCGGGTCGTGGACGACGAACTGTTCGAGCTCGACGTACGGCTTCCCGTCGATCTCTACAGCGGAGCCGCCGACCTGGCGGAGATAAGGGCCACTCCTGCCGTCGCCCTCGAGGAGGCCAACCGCGTCTTCTGGACGGGGAAGCTCATCGCGCAGGGCGTGCAGCCCGAACTGCCACGTCCTGTGGCGCACTTGGCGGACCAGTTCCGCCAGTGCCGCTCACAGCTCCTGATCCTCTCCGACCACGGCGAGATCCATCCGGGACCGACCGTGTACGACTCCTTCTGGATCCGTGACTCCTCCGTCGAGGCCACGGCGTGCTCACTGGTCGGCGACGCGGCCCTGGCCGAGCGGCAGCTGGGCACGCACTACCCGCTGAAGTTCAACCGCGGCTCGGGCCGGATCGGACCGTGCGCGGAGTACGGCTTCTACGGCGGCCCGCACGAGAAGGACGACCGCGAATGGGACAGCAACGGCCAGGCGCTGTGGGCCATCGGCCGCTTCGACCGGACGCACGGCCGCTCCACCGCGTTCGGGGCGAAGCTGTACACGCCGTACGTCGTCGACGGCGCCCGGTGGCTGCGCGACAACCGCGACCAGTACGGACTGCTGCACAGCGGCTGGAGCGCCGAGCACCTCGGCGAGCGCGACAAGCCGCACTACTGGGACGACCTGTGGGGCCTCGCGGGTCTCTACGAGGCCGCGCGGCTCGCAGAGCGGATCGGCTCGCCCGACGTGGCCGAACTCTGGGGCGCTTTCGACGACTTGAAGCGGGCGACAGCCGCCTCGATACGCTGGGTCCTGGAGGAGCAGCGCAGGCGCGGCGCCTGGGAGACGTACATTCCGACCGGTCCTGGTGACGTCGGCCGGCTCGACTCGACGATGATCGGCACGGCGGCGTTCTTCCACCCGCTGCGGCTGCACATGGGCAGCAAGCTGGGCGAGGACATCGACCGAGCGGCCCGCTCGACGCTCGACACGATGTACGCGCACTTCGTGACCGGCGGCTACCGGCACGAGGCGGCCTGGAACGCCTACGGCCCCTACCTCACCACACAGTTGGCGCACGCCTGCCTGCTGTCCGGCGACGCCGCCCGGATGGACGCGCTGCTCGGCTGGATCGTGGGCGCCTCGCTGCCGCGGACCGAGGAGCGGACGGTGGCGCTCGGCGCGTGGAACGAGCAGCACGCCTTCCCCATCGCCTCCGACTTCCGCGAAGTGCCCTCCCGCCACTGGTACATGGGGGACATCCCGCACGGCTGGGCGGCGGCCGAGTATCTGCTCCTGATCCGCGACATCCTCTTCTTCGAGGCCGACGAGGACCGCGACCCGCATCTCTACATCGCTCCGGGCGTACGTCCCCACTGGGTGCCCGACGGCACTTCGGTGGCCGTCGACGACGCCCCGAACCTGTTCGGCGCGCCCTTCGGCTACCGGCTCACCCATGACGCGGGCGGCCGGAAGGTCACCGTGGACATCACGCGGGCGCCGGAACGCGTGCGGTACGTCTATCCGTGCCGGTTCGGCCCGGTGCGGGCGGTGACGGCGGACGGCCGCGACCTGACGGTGACGGGGGACGACGTGCGCATTCCGGCAGGGACGAGGAGGTTCACGGTCACGTACGCCTGATCGCGAGCGCGTCGTCACGTACGCCTGATCGCGTACGTCTGGTCAGCCGCGCCTGAGGCTGAGCCGCTCCTTCTCCGAGAGGCCGCCCCAGACGCCGAACCGCTCGTCGTTGGCCAGGGCGTACTCGAGGCACGTGGTGCGCATCTCGCAGAGCTGGCAGATGTACTTCGCCTCGCGCACGGAGCTGCCCGGTTCGGGGAAGAAGAACTCGGATCCCGTCTGGGCGCACAGGGCCTGCTTCTGCCAGTCGATTACCGGCTCGGCTGTCGTGTGGATCTGCATGCCGTCGATGCTGGCAGCGGGCGCGAAACAACCGATCAACGAACGATCAACGCCGCGACGTGCGCTGTTTCAAGCACTTCCTTGTTGCCCGCGGGGAACACGGCGAAACGCGCGGGGGCCGTTCATGTGCTGGACCGGGTGACTCCGTTTATCGCCTCCTGGGCGCCCCCGGAAGGCCGCGACCGCCGGCCGACGGCCTTCCGGCTCCTCCACTCAGCCCGTACTCGGCGCCTCCGGCTGCATCAGCGCGAACCGCGCCCCGGACGGGTCCGCGAGCTTGGCGAAGCCGCCGACGCCCGCGAGGTCCATGCGTGGCACCCGCACCGTGCCTCCGGACGGCTCGACCTCGGCGAGCACCGCGTCGATGTCGGTCACCTGGAAGTACGGAGTCCAGTACGCCCCGGCCTCGGCTTCCTCCGGGGCGTCGGACAGCGGCCACAGGCCACCGAACATGTCGTTCGCGGTGCCGCCCGCGGGATGCACCATCGTGTACGAACCGCCCTCGAAGGCCTGGGTGGAGGTGCCCCAGCCGAACACGGAGCCGTAGAACTCCTGGGCCGCGTCGATGTCCGGCGTGCAGAGCTCGGTCCAGCACATGCTGTTCGGGGCGTCCACCAGGTCGAGGCCCTTGTTCGTGCCCGGCTGCCACACGGCGAAGCCGACGCCCTGGTCGTCGTTGAAGACAGCCATGCGGCCGAGGTCGCCCACGTCCATGGCCTCGTACACCGTGCTGCCGCCGGCCTGCTCGACCGCCTTGGCCGTGGCGTCGGCGTCCGACGTCTTGAAGTAGATCGTCCAGGCCGGAGGGGCCTGATCGGCGGTGACGGTCATGGCACCGGCCACGGTCTTCCCGCCTGCCTGATACATGCCGTATCCGCCGAACTCGGCGCCGCCCGAGCGGAACTCCCACCCGAAGAGCGCGCGGTAGAAGGCACGGGCGCCTTCCAGATCCGGGGTGCCGAGGTCCACCCACGTGGGGGCGCCCGCGACATAACGGGTATTGAGCATGATCGACTCCTTTGTCGTATCTCTCTTCCGTCCTTCCGAGTCTGGCACCCGGCACTGACAGTGCGCGCGTGCTGCCACCTTGTGAAAGAACCAAAATTCTGAGAGCGCTCTCAGCCACAACTCTTGACGCTTGGATTCACCGACGCAACAGTGGTCGCACCCACGCGGCCAACCACCCCCCACGGCCGCACAACATCCCCCACACATCCCCCCACACATCCCGGGAGACCTTCCGTGATATCGCGTCGAGTGTTCCTCTCCACTGCCGCCGGTGCCGCCGGAGCCCTCACCTACCCCGTCTGGGGAAGTGCCCTCAGCCCGAGCGCCAAGGCGGCCCCCGCGACCTGTGAACTCGCCCTCCAGAACAAGTCGTTGCCGGGCAAGGTGAACGCCTACGTCACCGGACACGAGGAGGGCACCGACCGCTGGGTCCTGCTGAAGCCGGACGGCGGCGTCTACCGGCCCGACTCGCCGTCGGCCCCGGAGACCCCGCTGCCCGTCGACTGCGCGATTCCGCTGGGCGCGGCCGGATCCGCGCCGAAGGTCCTGACGCTTCCTCACATGTACGGTGCCCGCGTCTACTTCGTGCGGGACGACAAGCTGGACTTCTTCCTCAACCCGGGTCCTTCGCTCGTCGAGCCCGCCTTCGCGACCAAGGAGGACGCCAACTACGGGCGCACCTGGTCGTTCTGCGAATTCACCTTCAACAACGACCAGTTGTACTCCAACATCAGCTACGTCGACCTCGTCACGGCCCTCCCCATCGGCCTGACCCTGGAGGGGGACGACACGCACAAGGTGGCTCCGCTGCCGGACGGAGCCGTCGACAAGATCGCCTCCGACCTCGTCGCCCAGGGCGAGAAGGACGGGCAGCCCTGGGGCGACCTGGTGATCCGCGGCGAGGGCGGAGACGTACTGCGGGTCATCTCACCCCAGAACCTCATGGCCCCGTACTTCGACCGCCCCGACGAGATGCCGTTCCGGGACGTGTGGACCAGCTACATCGACGAGGTGTGGGAGAAGTACAGCGGCACCGACCTGAAGATCGACCTCCAGGGCGGCCGTGGCGTGTTCACCGGGCGGGTGAGCGGCGACACGCTGACGTTCAACGGTGGGCACACGTTCTCGAAGCCGACCTCGAAGGACATCTTCACCTGCAACCACGGGCCGTTCACCAACGACCCCGGGGACAACGACGACAAGAAGGGCCTGCTCTCGCGGCTCGCTGCGGGGTTCAACCGCAGCATCATGCTGACCCACGCGGAGCAGCCGAACGGGTCCGGTTCCGGGGACCACTACAAGGGCGACGTGACCAACCACTGGTCCCGGGTGGTGCACGCGAACTCACCCATCGGCTACGCGTTCCCGTACGACGACGTCCGTCCTGACGGGGAGCCCGATGTGTCCGGCGCGGCACACGACGGCAATCCGAAGCGGTTCACGGTGAGCGTAGGGGCGTAGGGGCGTAGGAACGCACCCCGGGTCTCCCGCACCCGCAGCACACTCACGCCGCCCCGTCGCGCGCTGGTCGCGACGGGGCGGCGGTGTGCCGTTCGGCAGGCCTACTGGCAGTTGTTGCCCACGGCCGGGTTGAGCAGCCCGATGACGTTCACGGAGTCGCCGCACACGTTGAGGGGGACGTCGACGGGAACCTGAAGGACGTTGCCGCTGAGGACGCCCGGCGAGTTCTGCGCCGTGCCCTCGGCGTAGGCGCCGGGGCCGGGGTCGGCGGCGGCTACGGCGGAGCCGGCACCGCCGATGACGGTGACCGCGGCGAAGGCCGCTGCTGCCAGGATCGCGCGCTTGCGCATGGTGTTACCTCCGGATGAGGGAAAGTACTGATCCGAGCCTCACCCGGTCACCGCCCGAGAAAAACGCAGGTGGACCGTGCGGGGGAACGAGGGCACCCGTTCGTGGGACGACGGGAGGCTTCGAGCCCCGGCACGCCGGGGGAAGGGGCGGCCCCCGGGCGCCCGCGGGGCTCTGCGAGAGTCCCGGCCCCTGGCCGTGAGGGGCGTTCCGGGACGGCGGGACGCCTGATCCCACCGCCGCGGCAGGGAAGACGCGGGGCGAGGCACTCAGGGAAGGGCAGCACACCAGACGCGAGGCCAGCCGCCCCCAGGACGGCGGCAGGCCCCCGGAGTCGTCCGGGCGCGGCGGGCCGGGCCGGGTCGGGTACGGCGGGCCGGGCCGAGGGGGAGCTCCTACGCCGAGCCCCTCCGCACCAGGACCGTCGGCAGGACCACGCTCTCCGTCGGCAGTTCGCCGCGTGCGAGCAGCATGCGGGCCATCAGGCGGCCCATCTCCTCGATGTCCTGGCGCACCGTCGTCAGTGACGGTTCCACCTGTTCGGCCACCGCGAGCATGTCGTCGAAGCCCACCACCGCGACGTCCTGAGGCACCCGCATCCCCCGCTCACGGAGCACACGGAGCGCCCCGGACGCCGTCAGGTCGTTGGCGGCGAAGACCGCGTCGAGGTCGGGGACGCGGTCGAGGAGTTCGCGCATCGCGCGCTCGCCACCCGCCGGGGTGAAGTCGCCGTGCGCGACGAACCTCTCCCCCGCGTCCGGCAGGACGTCGCGGAAGCCGTCCAGGCGGTCCACCGCCGACGTCTGGTCGAGGGCGCCGGTGATGTGCGCGATGCGGGTGCGGCCGAGGGAGACCAGGTGGCGCACCGCGTCCCGCGCCCCGCCCCGGTTGTCGCAGTCGACGTACGGAGACGTCACCGTCCCGTCCTGCCACCCCGGACGGCCGCCGAAGACCGTCGGCACGCCCGCGCCCTGGATGATGCCGGGCAGCGGATCGTCCAGGTGCAGGGAGAAGACGAGGGCGCCGTCCACGTGGCCACCCGCCAGATAGCGGCCGACCCGCTCGTGATCGTCCCTCCCCTCCGTCAGGAGCAGCACCAGCTGTACGTCACGCGAGGTCAGCTCCTTGCTGATGCCCCGCAGTTGCAGCGCGAAGAAGGGGTCGGCGAAGACCCGCGTCTCCGGCTCGGCGATCACCACGGCGACCGCGTCGTGGCGGCGGGTGACGAGACTGCGGGCGGCGCGGTTCGGCACGTATCCGAGTTCGTCGACCGCCAGCCTGACCTTCTCGGCGAGCACCTCGCGTACGCCCGCGTCGCCGTTGACGACGCGGGACACCGTCGCCCGGGAGACTCCGGCCCGTGCGGCCACGGCCTCCAGGGTGGGGCGCGAGGCGGCGCTGGGCGGCTCGGTCACGTGGGGCTCCTCGGGGGCGGATCGCTGGTGTGCGCCGGTCAGGATACGACCGGTGGCCGTGGCGGGGAGATACCCCCCGCCCGCGTCACCTCCGCGCGTCCTCCCTGATCAGCTCTGCCGCCTTCTCCGCGAGCGCCACCGTGGGAGCGTGGGTGTGGCCGCGCGTGATCCGCGGCATGACCGAGGCGTCCACGACCCGCAGCGCCGTCACTCCCCGCACCCGCAGCGCCGGATCGGTGACCGACTCCTCGTCGCTGCCCATCCGGCAGGTGCCGACCGGGTGGTAGAGCGTCTCGGACGCCCTGCGGATCGCCCGCGCCAGGGTCGCGTCGTCGACCGTGCCCGGATGCGGCGCCATCGGTCCCGATGTGTACGGGGCGAGGGCGCGGCCCGCGAGAAGCTCCTCCGCGCGGCGCACCCCGGCGACGAGGGTGCGCAGGTCGGCCTCCGCCGTCAGATAGCCGGGGTCTATGAAGGGCGCGGAGCCGACGCCAGGGCCCTTCGGGGTGATCTGGCCCTCGCTCTCCGGCTGGAGAAGCACCACGCCGACGGTGATGCCGTGTTCGGTCGGCGGGGTCAGACCGTGGTTGACAAAGGGGACGGGGGCGTAGATCAACTCGATGTCGGGGGCGTTGAGTTCGGGACGCGTCTTGATGAAGGCGACGGCTTCGCCGATGTTCGACGTGAGCGGGCCGCGGCCGCCGAGCAGGACGCGGCCGACGTTGGCGAGGGAGTCCGCTCCGGTCAGCGTGACGGGCTGCGGGCAGGCCATGGTGACCACGTAGGAGAGATGGTCCTGGAGGTGGCGGCCCACGCCCCGGGACGCGACGCGCGTCTCGATGCCCGCCCTCGACAGGCCGTCCGGGTCACCGACGCCGGAGGCCTGGAGGAGCTGCGGGGAGCCGATGGCGCCCGCGCTGAGGATCACCTCGCGGCGGGCGATCAGCTTCCCCGGCACTCCGTCGGCGATGACTCCGGCCACGCGCGTCCCGTCGAACTCCAGCCTGCGGACCCGCGCTCGGGCGAGGACGTGCAGGTTGCGGCGGCGCCTGGCCGGTTTCAGATAGCCGTCGGCGGCGCTCCAGCGGCGACCGCGGCGCTGGTTGAGCGGAGTGAGCGCGAAGCCGCTGTGGTCGGGCTCGTTCAGTTCGGCCAGCTCGCGCAGGCCCGCCTCGCGGCAGGCGTCGAGGAACGCGGTGGTGGTCGGATTGGGGGCGCGGGGCGGGGAGATCCACAGCGGCCCGTCGGTTCCGTAGCCGCTGCCGGCACCTGCCGCGCCCGCCCCACCCCCTTTGCCCGCCGCACCCGACGCCCCGCCCGACCACCGCTCCGCACGCCGGAAATAGGGTTCGAACGCCTCGTAGGACCACTCGGGCCCCGCTGCCTCGCCCCACGCGTCATAGTCCTCGCGGTGGCCGCGCACCCACATCATGGCGTTCATCGAGGACGAGCCGCCCAGGACGTGGCCGCGCGGCCAGTACAGTTCGCGGCCGTCGAGCGCGGGCTGCTTCGCGGTCGAGTAGTTCCAGTCGTAGGGCGTCTTGAACAGCTTCGGGAAGGCCGCCGGGATGCGAATCTCGGGCTTCCTGTCACGTGGCCCCGACTCGACGAGCGCCACCCGCACCGCGGGGTCCTCGGAGAGCCGGGCGGCGAGGACACATCCCGCGGAACCGGCACCGACGATGACGTAGTCGTACACGCTGTCCTTGCTCAACTCGACTCCTTTGAATGGCAGTTCGCGAAGGGCGCTCACAGGGGACGTACCGACGGGCGCGTGCATGAGGCGTACAAGGAGTACACCCAGCGTGCACCTCTGGGTAAAGGGATGGGGCCGGGATCGACGGCTCCTACACGATCTCCACATAACGACCAGAAACGCCGACGCCGAGCGCGGCACTGCCGACGCCTCGGGTGGGTCTGCTCACTGGTGGCCGGACCCGCATCGAGCGCCCGGCGCAAGGCACTTACGCCGTCGGGATGTTCACGAGGCGAAGGCGCGCGAAGCGGACGTGGAGGCCCGCCGCAAGGCGGCGGTCGCCTGCCGCCCAAAACGGTGAACTCCACCGCCCGCGCCGGACGAACTGACGCGGGCGGTGGAGCGCGAGCCGGGGCGAAGGGCTGCCTGGACCGAGCTGGCGGAGGAGCTGAGCGTCGGTCAGGCTGTGCGGGTCGTCGGCAGTGATCTGCACGAGGACACGAGGAGGCGGCGGACCGGGTCCGCGCCGAGAGGGGACGCGGCTCTCACGGAGATCACGCGCCGGGAATCGGTCAACGGGGCGCACCCCTGGCCTCGTTGACCCGGACACCGGCGCTACGGTCCTGGACCGCGCGCGTACGTACAGGCGGGCGAGCCGAGTGCCGACGAGGCGCGGCGGCGGGGCGCCCCCGATACGTACGAGCGACTGCGGGGAGGGGCGAATCCCCGGACGCGCACTAGGAGTTGCCGCCCGGCCTATTGAGTGCGCGCCCGGCGTCCACTAGCCGTGATGATGGCCGGACGCCCCCGCCTCTCCGGACTCCTCCGCGGCTCCAGCGGATCCCTTCTCCGCCCCCGAAGACTTCTTCTCCGCCCCGGAAGATTTCTTCTCCGTGCCGGAAGACTTCTTCTCCGCCCCCGAAGCATGGTGCGGCTCATAGTCCGGAATCGTCCCGTCCGGCTTCTTCACCAGGAAGAGCCCCACCATCCCCATGTCGGAGTGGCTCTGCACATGGCAGTGGTACATCCAGGCGCCCGCCCCCACCCCCTCCCCCGCGATCACCTGGAAGCCGAAGGAGTCCCCAGGACCGGTGATCTTGTCGTCGAGGATCTGGCTCGGGTCGTCGGGGCCGGTGAGCAGGCCCGTGCGGTTGTCCGCCCAGCGGTGACCGTGGATGTGGAACGTGTGGTAGTACTCGCCGTGCGTGATCGAGACGAACTCGACCCGGTCACCCACCGTGGCCTCGAAGTTGGGGCTGTCGTGACCGGCCTTGTTGTTGATCGTCATGTCGTTGAAGACGATGGTGAACGTCTTGTCCGGCAGCAGGTCACCCTTGCGGCGCACGATCAGCGGACCGTAGAGCCCCTTGCGCACGCCGCCCGTCCCGTGGTCCGTGCCGACGACGTGGTCGTGGTAGTGCCAGTAGCCCGCCGTGCCCGGCCGCCAGGTGCCGTCCTTGCGGCGGCCCGGCGCGTGCGTGCGCCAGGTGTACGTGCGCTTGCCGCCCGGCTCGACATCGCTCTTGGTGTGCTTGGTGCCGTCGTTGGAGATGTCGTAGTCCATGCCGTGGACGTGCAGGCTGGCGTTCACGTCCATCGTGTTCTCGAACTCGATGTGCAGGGTGTCGCCCTCGTTCAGCTCGATGAGCGGGCCGGGGATGGACGCCTTGCCCTTCTCCAGGCCGTAGCCCATCTGCCCGTCCGGCAGCTTCTCCGCGTACATCTTGATGCGGCGCACCTCACCGCCCGCCGGCGCGGTCCTCGGCGCGCTCTCGGCCGTGCTCGCCTCGGGCGCAGAAGCGAGCGACAACGATGTCACCCCAGCCGTCGCGGCCACC
The DNA here is from genome assembly GCF_053606205.1 of Streptomyces sp. NPDC055239. Lineage (NCBI taxonomy): Bacteria > Bacillati > Actinomycetota > Actinomycetes > Kitasatosporales > Streptomycetaceae > Streptomyces > Streptomyces sp. NPDC055239. The sequence continues at coordinate 134,587 of NZ_JBSGRD010000003.1, forward strand.
CCGCCCACGAGCATCCGTCGGTTGAAGCTCCGTCGGTCCATGCCGAACTCCCCACTGCGGTACGGAGACTGACGGGGCACAGGTGGCCCCCGAGACGGCCACACGGTATCGGGGGGATCCCCGTTTATCCACACGCAGGACAAAGTTCGCGGAATTCCGTCCGTACCTATTGGCGCCTGGCCAAAAGAGGTCTAGCTTCATCCGCGCCTGTTGCTGTGACCGACGAGGGGTGGGTGTACTCATGCGGCTCACACCGCATCAAGAGCCCTTGGCTGTACGAGGGCTGAGCAGAGCCAGACGCAGATCGAACCGCAAGAACCAGAGCGAGAACCAGAGCAAGAACCCGATGCAGAGTCAGAATCAGGGCCAGAACCAGAGCCTGAGCAAGCACCGGAACCGGGTCGGCTCCCGCCGCGCCTGGGCCGCCGCCCTGCTCTCCGGAGCCATGGTCACCGGCGCGCTCTCCACACAGGCCGCCTCCGCGCGGCCCTATCCCGAACCGCCGTTGACAACGATGTCCCTGCCGTCGCCGCCCGGCCAGGCGAACGTGCGCGTGCTCGTCTTCCACGGCTCGGCGGCGGACGGCGACGAGTCACCGGTCGTGAACGCCGGCATCGAGGCCATCGAGAAGATCGGCCAGTCGGGACCGGCCGCCGAGCGGTTCAAGATCGTGGCGACCGACGACCCGTCGGTCTTCACGAACGAGGCCAAGCTCGGCAAGTTCAACGCCGTCGCCTTCCTGACCGGCGGCGGTGACGTCCTCGACTCCGAGCAGGAGGCGGGCCTCGAGGCCTACATGGAGGCGGGCGGCGGCTTCCTCGGCATCCATGACGCGGCCCGCGCCGAGCCGTACTCGAGCTGGTTCACCGGCCTGATCGGCGCTCGCCCCGCCGACTCCAGCCCGACGAACGTACAGCGCGCCACCGTCGAGGTCGGCGACCGGGAGAACCCGGCCACCAAGGACCTGCCCCTCCAGTGGAAGCGCCCCGACCAGTGGCTGAACTGGACCAAGAACCCGACCGGCGAGGTCCACACCGTGGCCCGCGTACGGGAGTCGACGTACCAGCCGGGCGCGAGCAAGAACGGCGCGGACCACCCGATCTCCTGGTGCCGTGACTACGACGGCGGACGCTCCTTCTACACCGGCATGGGCGGCACGGCGGCCTCGTACGACGAGTCGGACTTCCGCCAGCACCTGCGCGGCGCCCTGAACTGGACGACCCGCATCTCACGCGCCGACTGCAAGTCGACGATCACCGCCAACTACAAGGCCCAGCGCCTGACCCAGGCCAACCAGCCGGGTCAGAACGACCAGATCGGCGAGCCGCACGGCCTGGTCACGGCGCCCGACGGCAAGGTCGTCTACATCGGCCGCGGCGGCGCCGACTCCTCGCAGCCGGTCATCACCGACTGGAACAACCCGGACATCGGCAAGGGCAAGGGCGAGATCCACGTCTACGACCCCAAGACCAAGAAGTCGACGCTCGCCGGAGCACTCACCGTCTTCGGCAACAAGGGCGGCGGCGATGAGCTGATCAAGGTCGAGGAGGGTCTGCTCGGCATCGAGCTCGACCCGAAGTTCGAGCAGAACGGCTGGGTGTACCTGCACTACACACCCCACTCGAAGATCAACCGCGAGACGCACATGGCCGAGCGCTACGTCTCCCGCTTCACGCTCGACCGGACCACCGACAAGCTGGACATGGCAAGCGAGAAGGTCCTGCTCAAGTGGCCGGTGCAGATCCACAGTTGCTGCCACGCGGGCGGCGGGATGGCCTGGGACTCCAAGGGCAATCTCTACATCGCGACCGGTGACAACAACTCCTCGCAGTTCAGCGACGGTTACTCGGGCAACAACCCGCAGCCCAACTTCAAGGGTGTCTCCTTCGCCGACGCGCGCCGCACGGCGGGCAACACCAACAACCTCAACGGCAAGATCCTGCGCATCCACCCGGAGAACGACGGGACGTACACACTCCCCTCGGGCAACCTCTTCACCGGCAAGGAGCCTGACGAGGGCGGCGGCAAGACGCGCGGCGAGATCTATGTGATGGGCGTCAGGAACCCGGCGCGCATCTCCGTCGACAAGAAGACCGACACCCTCTACGCGGGCTGGGTCGGCCCCGACGCGGGTGCGCCTTCGACGACGTGGGGTCCGGCGAAGTACGACACGTTCGCCGCGATTACCCACGCCTCCAACCGCGGCTGGCCGTACTGCATGGGCAACAACCAGCCCTACCGCGACCGCAATCTGCCGGACCCGACGAAGCCGCTGGGCTGGTACGACTGCAAGAACCTCAAGAACGAGTCGCCCAACAACGACGGCCTGGTGAACATCCCGCCCGCCGAGCCGAACAACATTTGGTACTCGCCGCAGGGCGGCGGCGTCGACTACCCGCGCGACGCGAAGGGCGTCCCGAGCTACAAGACGGAGGAGCAGAAGATTCTCCTGCCGTGGCTCAAGGGCGGCGGCCAGGCCACGATGAACGGCCCGGTCTACCGCTACGACGCGGCGAGCACGAGCGCCGACAAGTGGCCCTCGTACTGGGACGGCAAGTGGTTCGTCGGTGACTTCTACGACTCCGACCAGCCCCGGCACGCGGTGCTCACCGACCCGAAGACGGTCGGCAGCGGCGGCCTGCCCACGCACGCCGAATCCCTGAAGAAGATCATCCCGATCGGCAACGACGGCATCAAGAACCTCATGGACTGGAAGTTCGCCCCTGACGGTTCGCTGTACGTACTCGACTACGGCCGAGGGTTCTTCACCTCGGACTCCAAGTCGGCGCTGTGGCGCGTCACTTACTCGGGCGGCGAGGCCACACCGGCCGCCAAGGACCTGGCAAGGAAGGCCGGATGATGCCAGTCGTACGCAAGCGAAGACTCTGGACGGCGCTTCTCGCGTCGCTCCTGATGGTGCTCGGCCTGACCTCGACGGCTGCCGGCCAGCCCGACAACCCCGGCGCCGCGGCCGCCCAGACCCTGACCTGGACCGCGAACAACGGGATCGACAAGTACGCGTCGGCGCCCGCCACGGCGGTCGCGGGCGCGACGACGATCGTCTTCGAGAACAGTGAGGCGACCGGCAACGACACCGGCATGCCGCACACGCTGACGTTCGACGTCTCGGACCCCGAGTACAACAACGACGTACCGCTGAACATCCTGGCCAACCCGAACGACGACCAGGGCGGCAAGCACACGGCGGAGGTCACCCTCACGCCCGGCCGTTACCGCTACCACTGCACGATCCCGGGCCACGGCTCGATGCAGGGCATCCTCGTGGTGACCGAGGGCGGCGGCGAGGACACCACCGCTCCCGAGACGGCGGCCAAGGTCGAGGGACAGACCAACGCCGACGGCGCGTACGTCGGTTCCGCGACCGTCTCGGTGACGGCGACGGACGCGGGTTCGGGCGTCGACAAGACCGAGTTCGCGGTCGGCGCCGACGGCGCCTGGCAGCCGTACACGGCGCCCGTGGTCGTCGATCAGGTCGGCACCCACAAGATCCGCTATCGCGCGTCCGACAAGGCGGGCAACGTGGCGGCGGAGAAGGCCGTCGACTTCAAGGTCGTCGCACCGGACACGAACGACAAGACGCCTCCGGAGACCTCGGCCACGGTGACCGGCGAGAAGAACGACAAGGGCGAGTACGTCGGGATGGCGACCGTCACCGTGACGGCGTCCGACACCGGCTCCGGCGTCAACAAGATCGAGTACGCGGTCGGTGACGGCGGCGAGTGGACGGCGTACACCGCGCCGGTCATGGTCCACGCGGCGGGCGCGTACAAGATCCGCTACCGCGCGTCCGACAAGGCGGGCAACCAGGCGGCGGAGAAGGCCGTCGAGTTCACCGTGGTCACGCCGCCGGTCCAGGACAAGACGCCGCCGGAGACGGCCGCGAAGGTCGAGGGCACCAAGAACTCGGACGGCGCGTACGTCGGCAAGGCTAAGGTGACGGTCACCGCGACCGACGCCGACTCCGGCGTCGACAAGGTCGAGTACTCGCTCGACGGCGGTCCGTACCTCGCGTACACCGCTCCGGTCGTCGTCGACCGCGTGGGCCGCCACACGGTGGCCTACCGGGCGAGCGACAAGGCGGGCAACACGGCGACGGCCAAGGACGTCGCGTTCACGGTCAAGGAGGGCGGCGGTGTCCCCGCTCCCAACTGCGCCGAGTTCGACGAGCGGTTGACGGTCATCGTCGGCACGGTCGACACGGGCATCCCGAACCGGGTCACCAACACCCGCTGCCGCATCAACGAGCTGATCGAGGACGAGAAGGAGTGGACCTCGCACGCGCTCTTCCTCAAGCACGTCAAGAGCGTCACGGACAAGCTCCTGAAGGCCGGTGAGATCGACCAGCGCGAGTACAACAAGATCAATAAGGCGGCCAAGCAGTCCGGCATCGGCAAGCCGGGCCAGACGGACGGCTACCGCAAGATCTTCGACGGCACCCAGGGCTCCCTGGACAAGTGGGAGCAGGTCGGCGGCGGCAAGTTCGGCCTCAACGCCGATGGTTCGATCACCAGCAGCACCACCGTCGAGGGCATGGGCATGCTGTGGTTCCCGGAGCGCAAGTACGGCGACTTCTCGCTGAAGCTCCAGTGGCGGGACGACGCGCCGGGCAACGGCAACGCCAACGGCGGTGTCTTCGTGCGCTTCCCGCAGGTCCACGACCACCCGGAGGAGTCACGTCCGGAGTGGGTCGCCATCAAGTACGGGCACGAGATCCAGGCGCTCGACAAGCCTGACGGCGACATGTACAAGACGGGGTCGGTCTACGGCTTCGACCGGGTGGGTCTCGCCGGCGCCGGCGTCACCCCGAAGGGCACGTGGAACGACTACGAGATCAAGGTGGTGGACCAGCACTACTCGATCTACCGCAACGGCGTCCTGATCAACGAGTTCGACAACACGGGCGGCCAGGACTTCACGCCGCCGCGTGGCGACGACCCGGGCACGGACGGACGGCGTTACTCGTCCGGCTACGTCGGGGTGCAGGTGCACGGGGTCACTGATGTGATCTCGTACCGGGACATCAGGATCAAGGAGCTGTAGCCCGGTGCCACTCCTCGCCTGATCGATTCCGCTTCGGCGCCCGTACCCCGCAGGGGGTGCGGGCGCCGTTGTCCTTACTCGTCGTGTCTGGCCCGGCTCGGCTGTACCCGCTTCGGCTCGCCCGGCATCTTGGGGTACTCGGGCGGATAGGGCAGGTCGCCGAGGCCGTGGTCCCGCTCGTCCCGCTCGGCGAGTTCGAGGAGCGCGTCCAGGGAGTAGGCGTGCTTCTCCATGTCCGCGTGCACATCGCCGACCTGGGCGAACCGCTCCGGCATCGTGCCGATGTCGAAGTCCTCCGGCACCGCGTCGTCGATCTCGTCCCAGCGCAGCGGCGCCGACACGGGGGCGTTCGGCCGTGGCCGCACCGAGTAGGCGGAGGCGATGGTCCGGTCGCGGGCGGTCTGGTTGTAGTCGACGAAGATCCGCTCGCCCCGTTCCTCCTTCCACCACGCGGTCGTGACCGCGTCCGGCATGCGCCGCTCCAGCTCTCGCCCGCAGGCGATCGCGGCCCGCCGCACCCCGGTGAAGTCCCAGCTCGGTTCGATCGGCACGAAGACGTGCAGGCCGCGCCCCCCGGACGTCTTGGGCCAGCCTTTGAGCCCGAACTCGTCAAGCACCGACCGGAGTTCGTGCGCGGCACGCACCGCGTCCGCGTAGTCCGTGCCGGGCTGCGGGTCCAGGTCGATGCGGAGCTCGTCGGGGTGGTCGAGGTCGTCGCCCCGTACCGGCCAGGGGTGGAAGGTCAGTGTGTTGAACTGGGCGGCCCAGACGACCGCGGCGATCTCCGTGGGGCACATCTCATCGGCCGTGCGTCCGCTGGGGAAGGCGATGGTGGCTGTGGGGATCCAGTCGGGGTGGTTCTTGGGGACGCGCTTCTGGTAGAAGAACTCGCCGGTGACCCCGTCCGGGAAGCGCTGGAGTGTCGTGGGGCGGTCCCGCAGGGCGCGTACGATCCCGTCGCCGACCGCGAGGAAGTAGCGGGCGACGTCCAGCTTGGTGAAGCCCCGCTCCGGAAAGACGACCTTGTCCGGGCTGGAGAGCCGCACCGGCCGCCCGCCCGCGTCGAGCTCGACCGCTTTACCACCCATGCCGCCACGCTAGGCGCAATGGACGAGAGCCGCATACCGGGCGGAAGCCGCCATATGGGCACAGAATCGATATATGGATCTGCCGGTGATGCCCCCCGTCAAGCCCATGCTCGCCAAACCCGTGGCGAGGATCCCGCCGGGCATGCAGTACGAGGCCAAGTGGGACGGCTTCCGCGCCATCGTCTTCCGTGACGGCGCGGACCTGGAGATCGGCAGCCGTACGGGCAAGCCCCTGACCCGGTACTTCCCGGAGCTGGCCGAGGCCCTGCTCGACCGTCTTCCCGCCCGCTGCGTCCTGGACGGCGAGATCGTGATCGCCCGCGACGGCCATCTCGACTTCGACGCGCTCACGGAGCGCATCCACCCCGCCGCGTCACGGGTACGGACGCTCGCCGAACGGACCCCGGCGTCCTTCGTGGCCTTCGACCTGCTCGCCCTGAACGACGAGGCCCTGCTCGACACGCCCCTCACCGACCGCCGCACGCGCCTTACCGAGGCCCTGGACGGTGTGAGTGCCCCCGTCCACCTCGCGCCCGCCACCATGGACCCGGAGCTGGCCCGGAAGTGGTTCGAGCAGTACGAGGGCGCGGGCCTCGACGGTGTCATCGCCAAGCCGCTCGACCTGCGCTACCGGCAGAACGAGCGGCTCATGTTCAAGATCAAGCACGAGCGCACGGCGGACTGTGTGGTCGCGGGCTACCGCTTCCACAAGAGCGGGCCCGTCGTCGGCTCGCTCCTCCTCGGTCTGTACGACGACGGGGGCACCCTGCAGCATGTCGGGGTCTGCGCCGCGTTCTCGATGCGGCGGCGGGCGGAGCTGGTGGAGGAGCTCGAACCGCTGCGGATGGAGTCCGCGGAGGGCCACCCCTGGGCGGCCTGGGCGGACGAGGCCGCGCACGAGACGTCCCGGATGCCGGGCGCGCCGAGCCGCTGGTCGGGCAAGAAGGACCTGTCCTGGGTGCAGCTGCGCCCCGAGCGCGTCTGCGAGGTGGCGTACGACCACATGGAGGGCGGGCAGCGCTTCCGGCACACGGCGCGGTTCCGCACCTGGCGACCGGACCGTACCCCTGACAGCTGTACGTTCGCCCAGCTGGAGGAGCCGGTCCGGTACGACCTGGCGGATGTGCTGCGCTAGCCGCTAGGCTCCGGCCGCCGAGCGGTCAGGTTCGGGTGCGGCCGGGTCGACCCCCAGCTGTCGCAGCAGCCTCCCGCGCAGCTCCGCGTACTCCGCACTCCCCTGCCCCCGTGGCGCGGGAAGCTCCACCCGTACGTCGGCCGCGATGCGCCCCGTGTCCAGGACGACCACTCGGTCGGCGAGGGCGATCGCCTCGTCGACGTCATGGGTGACCAGGAGCACGGCGGGCCGGTGTGCCTCGCAGAGGCGTCGCAGCAAGGCGTGCATCCGGATGCGGGTGAGCGCGTCCAGTGCGCCGAACGGCTCGTCGGCGAGCAGGAGTTGCGGCTCGCGGACCAGGGAGCGGGCGAGCGAGACCCGCTGTTGTTCGCCGCCGGAGAGGTCCGCGGGCCAGGCGCCCTCACGGCCGCCGAGGCCCACTTCGTCGAGCGCGGCGCGGCCCTGGTCCCGTGCTCCGGGTCCCGTCAGGCCCAGTACTACGTTGTCCAGGACCCGCTTCCAGGGCAGCAGGCGTGCGTCCTGGAAGACCACCGAGACGTCGTCCGGCGCCGTGAGCTCTCCGCTGCCCTCGACCTCGTGGTCGAGTTCCGCCAGGGCCCGCAGGAGCGTGGACTTGCCCGAGCCGCTGCGGCCGAGGAGCGCCACGAACTCGCCGGGCTTGATGGTCAGTTCGAGGCCGTCGAGAATCGTGCGGTCTCCGAAGGAGCGGACGAGCCCTTCGATGCGGACGGCCGTTTCCTCGTCCGTCAGCCCGCCAGTGTGCGTCGCCATGACAGCGCCTTCCTCTCCACGAGCCGGACCAGTGCGTCCGAGATGAGACCGAGAAGGCCGTACACGACGAGGCCGACGATGATGATGTCGGTCTGCCCGTAGGTGCGGGCGAGCTCCATCATGTAGCCGATGCCACTCGTGGCGTTGACCTGCTCGACCACGACGAGCGAGAGCCACGCGGCGGTGACAGCGAACCGCATGCCGAGCAGGAAGCCCGGCAGCGCCCCCGGCAGGACGACGTGCCGTACGAATCCGGTCCGTGAAAGCCCTACGGTCTCGGCGAGTTCGGCGTAGCGGCCGTCGATCGTCCGCAGCCCGTTGTGGGTGTGGATGTAGACGGGCACGAAGACACCGAGCGCGATGGTGATGACCTTCATCGACTCGCCGATGCCGAACCAGAGGATGAGCAGGGGAATCAGTGCGAGTGACGGGATGGCCCGCTTGATCTGCACGGGTCCGTCGATGATTCCCTCGCCGATCCTGCTGAGTCCTGCGGCGATCGCGAGGGCGAGTCCGGCCGCGGTGCCGAAGAGCAGCCCGAGGAGGGCGCGTTCGGCGGAGGTGGCGAGGTTCGACTGGAGGCGCCCCTCGGAGATCAGGTCACCGGCGGTGCTCACCACGGTCCAGGGCGCGGAGAGGTTGCGGGCGTCGATGAACCCGGCGGCGGACCCCGCCGACCAGATCGCGAGCAGGAGCAAGGGGCCGATGGCCCACCCGTACGGGATGGGGCGGCCCGGTCCGAGCCTGCGGCGCCGCGGTCGGCGGTTCTTTCGGCGCTCCCGGGTCACGGGTTCGGTACGGGTGGCGGCCTTGGTCAGGGAAGGAGCCTCGGCGCTCATGTGCCCGCCCCCGCACCGGACTTGACGGCATCCGCGGCGACCGACTCGTACCGCCGGTCGAAGAGGACCTCCGCGTCGAAGGGCTTCTTCCCGGTCTCCTTCGCCAGCAGATCGACGGTCTTCTGCTGGCGTGCGATGGCGGAGGTCCAGTCGGCCGGGAAGTCGGGGTGGCCGTTGCCCTTGACCAGGTACTCACCGTCCGCGCGGGACAGGCCCTGATCCTTGACGTAGTAACCGGCGATCCACTCGTCGGGATGCTTGTCGGCCCATTCTCCGGCACGCGCCCAGTACTTCACGAACTCCCTGATGGCCGCTGCCTTCTGAGGGTCCTCCACCGACTCGGTCGGCACCCACAGATGCCCCGGGTCGTCCCGAAGGCCGTGCTGGATGGTCTTCGCGCCGTCCTTGCCGTACTTCGCGGGATAGCGCTTGATGTTGACCCCGCCGAGCGGCGCCGCGTCGACCTGGCCGCTGCCGAGCGCGGACGGGTAGACGTCGCCGGTGCTGGGCAGTTCGACGAGTTCCACGTCGTCCTTGGTGAGCCCGGCCTTGGCGAGGATGCGCAGGACGAGGGCGCCCTGTGCCTGCCCCGGGCTGTAGGCGATCTTCTTGCCGCGCAGGTCCTTCAGCGTGTCGATGTCCGCGCCGGGTGCGACGCCGATTTCGTACGTGGGGTGCTTCAGCGGGTCCTTGCGGAATCTGGCCGCCACCAATTTTGTGTCGAGCCCCGTCCAATGGGCGTGAATGGACGGTATTTCCGCCGCGGAGCACACGTCGAGGGAATGCGCCCTGAATGCTTCGGAGCACTGGGGGCCACCGCTGATGTTGGCCCATTTCACCTTGAAGGGGAGCTTGCCGATCTGTCCGGAGAGTTTCAGGGCGACCTGGGCGTCCGGGGCTCCGACGGTGATCGTGGTGTTCGGGTCCACCTTCTTCGGGATCTTGGCGGAGACCTGCTTGGCGTCGACGGTCTCGGTCGACGTGGCGTTGTCCGCGCATCCGGCCAGGAGCAGCGGCGCGAGGAGGGCAGCGCCGAGCGCCGCCCGTACATGTGTGGGCGTACGCATATGTGTGGGCATGAGTTCTTTCCCGGAGTGCGGACCTTCACGGAGGGGAGGACCGGCAGGGCAATTCCCCGCGGCCCTGCGGCTTCTCACGAAATGACGTGTACGCCTAGAAAGGACGTCTTGAAGGACGCCTCGAAAGACGCCTCGAAAGACGCCTTGAAGGACGTCTTGAAGGTCAGCTACACAGAGCGGTGGCGACGCGCATCAGATCAACAGCGCGCCGCTGCTTGAACCGCCGGGATATTCGCATGGCGATGAAACTAGCCACGGCGCCAAGAGGGGTCAAGCCGTGTCACCCGCCCCGGCTTTCCGGAAACGCAGCCTTCGCACTCCGGCCATACGCACGTCATGGTCGCTCCCCGCGCAACGCCCTCGATCCGGGCTGATCTTGGCCGAAGTGCCGGGCCGATCTTGGCCAAGGTGCGGGAGGACAAGGGCGGACGGGGTAGGAAGTCCCCATGCGAACGCGGAGATGGACACGACGCACGACGGTGGCGGCGGTGGCGGCCGTCGCCGCCTTGGGCCTCGCGCCCGGCTGCACCCTCAGCGACACCAGCGGAGGCAACGGGAAGGCGCCCTCCGACGGCGACGGGCACGTACTCGCCGTGAAGATCGACAACGTGGGCCCCGCACGCCCGCAGACGGGTCTGGACGCGGCGGACGTCGTGTACGCCGAGCAGGTCGAGGCGGGGCTGAGCCGCCTGATGGCGGTGTACGCGAGCAAGCCACCGCCCGTCGTCGGCCCCGTGCGCAGTGCGCGGGAGACGGATCTTGAGCTGCTGAGGCAGTTCGACGATCCGGCTCTCGCGTTCTCCGGGGCGCAGTCGAAACTCCTCCCGCTGATCTCGGCGGCTCCCCTGCGCCCGCTGTCACCCGGCAAGGCGCCGGGCGACGCCTACTTCCGGGGTGGCGGCAAGGTAGCCCCGCACAACCTCTTCGTACGCCCGAAGGCGCTGGACGCCGACGCGGGCACGGGAGGTCTGGGGAGCACCGGCTTCACCTTCGGCGCGCGTCCGAAGGGCGGCACACCGGAGCATGAGCGCACGGTCCGCTTCCCCGCCGCGCGGTTCACCTTCGACTGGTCGGCCGAGCGGAAGCGCTGGCTGGTCTCCATGGACGGGGCGCAGGCCCGCACTGCCGACGGCAAGACGCTGGAGGCATCGACGGTCGTCGTGCAGTACGTGAAGGTGCGCGAGTCCCGCTTCCACGACCGCTCGGGCAACAACACGCCGTTCTCGGAGACCGTCGGCTCGGGGAACGCGCGGGTTCTACGGGACGGCCGGGCCTACGAGGCGCGCTGGGAGCGGACGTCCCCGCAAGGCGGCACGGAGTTCACGACGGCGGAAGACGGCGAGCAACTGCCGTTCGCGAAGGGGCAGGTGTGGGTGGTGTTCGCCAAGGCGTGACTCAGTGACTCAGATCCTGCCGACGACTCAGACCCTGCCGACGGGTCGGCCGTTGGTCGCGGCGAAGGGTTCCGCGGGATTGCGCAGGCCCTCCGCCGCGTCCGAGACCCGCTGGATCAGGTCGAAGAAGAGGGTCTGCTCGTCCGCGGAGAGCGGCCCGAGGAAGACCTGGTTCATCCGGGCCGTCCGCACGGTCAGCTTGCGGTGCGTGCGCTTGCCCTCGTCCGTCAGGTGCAGCAGATACCGGCGGCCGTCCTGCGGGTCACGCACCTTGTCGAGCAGCTCACGGCGCATCAGGCGGCTGATGACCTCCGCGATGGTGGACCGGTCGAGGCCGACGCGCTCGCCGACGGTGCGCTGATCGAGGCCGGGCTCGGCGACGAGTGCGTTCAGGACGGCGAACTGCGGCGAGGTGATCTCCTCGGAGACCATCGTGTTCCACAGCAGATAGTGCGCCTGCTGCAGACGCCGGGCCAGGTGCCCGGGGTGGGTGGTCAGGTCCACCGCGGCCATGAGTTCCTCCACTGCCTTGTACCGGGATTTTTCGTTGGTGCACTGAACAGTACTCGCCCTTGACGGCCTAGGGAACGAGTGGCAGCGTGAGTCCGACCTCGTAGAGATAGTCAGTGCCCTGATTAATTCGTGGGGCATCGAAGGCCTGGAAGAGATGGGGCTCGACGGATGGACAAGGTGGTGGCCTCGGCCGCCGACGCGGTGGCCGATGTGGGCGACGGTGCGTCCCTCGCGGTCGGCGGGTTCGGGCTGAGCGGTGTGCCCGGCGTGCTGATCGAGGGGCTGTACGAGGCCGGCGTTTCGGGCCTGCGGGTGGTGTCCAACAACTGCGGGGCGATGGAGTCGGGGCTCGCGGTGCTGCTCTCGGCGGGCCGGATCGCGCGGGTGACCGGGTCGTACATCGGCGCCAACAAGGAGTTCGCCCGCCAGTACCTGGGCGGTGAGCTGGAGGTGGAGATGATCCCGCAGGGCACGCTCGCCGAACGGCTGCGGGCCGGAGGGTGCGGGATCCCCGCGTTCTACACACCGGCCGGGGTGGGCACGCAGGTCGCCGACGGCGGCCTTCCGTGGCGCTACGACGGCTCGGGCGGGGTGGCGCTCGCCTCACCGGCCAAGGAGGTGCGCGAGTTCGACGGCGAGGAGTACGTGCTCGAGCGCGGCATCCGTACCGACTTCGCGCTGGTGCGGGCCGCCAAGGGCGACCGGCACGGGAACCTCGTCTTCAACAAGTCCACGCGCAATTTCAACCCCTTGGCCGCGATGGCAGGACGGGTCACGATCGCCGAGGTGGAGGAGTTGGTGGAGCCGGGCCGGATCGACCCCGACGCCGTGCACCTGCCGGGGATCTACGTCCAGCGGGTCCTGGAGCTGACTCCGGAGCAGGCGGCGGACAAGGGCATCGAACGGCGTACGGTCTCCGCGCCCGCTTCCACGCCTTCCACTCCTTCCGAGCCCCCGGCGCGAGGGGCGGTGAGCGGCTGATGGCCTGGACCCGTGAGCAGATGGCCGCCCGCGCCGCACGCGAGCTGCGCGACGGCCAGTACGTGAACTTGGGCATCGGACTGCCCACGCTGATCCCCAACTACCTCCCCGAGGGCGTCGAGGTGGTCCTGGAGTCCGAGAACGGCATCCTCGGCGTGGGGCCGTATCCCACGGACGCCGAGGTGGACCCGGATCTCATCAACGCGGGCAAGGAGACGGTCACCGTCCGCCCCGGCGCCTCCTACTTCGACTCCGCGCTGTCCTTCGGGATGATCCGCGGCGGTCACATCGATGTGGCGGTGCTCGGCGCGATGCAGGTCTCCGCGCGCGGGGACCTGGCCAACTGGGCGATCCCGGGCAAGATGATCACGGGGATCGGCGGGGCGATGGACCTGGTGCACGGGGCGCGGACGGTGATCGTGGCGATGACGCACACCGCCAAGGACGGCTCCCCCAAGATCCTTGAGGAGTGCGCGCTTCCGCTGACCGGCCGGGCCTGCGTGAACCGGATCATCACCGACCTGGGCGTCCTGGATGTCACCGAACACGGCCTGGAACTGTTCGAGTTGGCGCCGGGCATCACCCCGGACGAGATCGTCGCCAAGACGGCGGCCAAGGTCCACATTCCTGAAGCCGTCTCTGATGCCGTGTCCGAAGGCCCCCTCTGAAGGAACCCGTCATGAGTCCGCGTGACGTCTACATCGTCGACGCCGTACTCGCCGCACTCGCCGCACTCGCCGTACTCACGGAGCCGAGAGACACATGCCCCTCACCGAACCCCTGCCCGACGGGCTGAGCCAGCGGGAGATAGACGCAGAGGTCGCCAAGGCGCAGGCATCGGCCGCGCCCGCCGACCATCCGCCGCGCGACTATCCCCCCTACCGCAGCAGCCACTTCCGCTACCCCAAGCAACAGCCGATCCCTCTTCACGACCCGGAGGCGGTGGAGTTGAGCGGCCCCGCGTTCGGCGTCACCGACATCACGGCGCTCGACCGCGACCTGACCCGGCAGCACCTGGGCGAGCCACTGGGTGAGCGGATCACGGTGTCCGGCCGTGTCCTGGACCGCGAAGGGCGCCCCGTACGCGGCCAGTTGGTCGAGCTGTGGCAGGCCAACGCGTCCGGCCGGTACGCCCATCAGCTGGACCAGCACCCGGCGCCGCTCGACCCGAACTTCACGGGGTTCGGCCGCTGCCGGACCGACGACGAGGGAACGTACTCCTTCACGACGATCAAGCCGGGCGCGTACCCGTGGCGCAACCACGTCAACGCGTGGCGCCCCGCGCACATCCACTTCTCGCTCTTCGGCACGGCGTTCACGCAGCGCCTGGTGACGCAGATGTACTTCCCGGGCGACCCGCTGTTCGCCCACGACCCGGTCCTGCGCTCGGTCACCGACGAGTCGGCGCGGGCACGCCTGGTCTCCGCCTACGACCACGAGCTCTCCGCCCCCGAGTGGTCGCTCGGCTACCGCTGGGACATCGTCCTCGACGGCCCGTCCGCGACGCTCTTCGAGGAAGGCGGCAAGCACTGATGTCGTACGCTCCCACTCCCTCCCAGACCGTCGGCCCGTTCTACGGCTACGCGCTGCCCTTCCCGCGCGGCGGCGAGGTCGCACCGGCCGGGCACCCGGACACGATCACCCTGCACGGGTACGTGTACGACGGCGCGGGAGACCCCGTGCCCGACGCCCTCATCGAGACCTGGCAGCCCGCGCCCGACGGCTCCCGCGCGGGGGCGCCGGGCTCGCTGCGGCACGACCCGGTCACGGGCGAGGTCATCGGCCGTGACGGTGTCGCGTTCACCGGGTTCGGCCGCGTCCCGACCGACGCCGACGGCCACTGGGCGGTCCGTACGCTCCCGCCGGGCGGCGTCTCATACATCGCCGTAGCCGTGTTCGCGCGCGGTCTGCTCCACCACCTGTACACGCGCGCCTATCTGGTCGACGAGCCGGGCGACGCGCTCCTGGGTTCCCTCGACCAGGCGCGGCGCGCGACGCTGGTCACCCGCCCCGAGGCGCACCGCACGTACCGTTTCGACATCCGCCTTCAGGGCGAGGGCGAAACGGTGTTCCTGGAGTTCCAGTGAGTCTTGAAGGTACGGACGTCGGCCTGCTCTCCCCCGGGCGGGCGGGCTCCCCCGCCGAAGCCGCGACGGGCGACACCGCCTTCCTGCAGGCGATGCTCGACGCGGAGGCGGCGCTGACGCGGGCTCAGGCGACGGTGGGTCTGGCCCCTGCGGATGCGGCAACGGCCGTCTCCGCAGCGGCCGACGCCGACCGCTTCGACGTACGCGATCTCGCGCTCCGCGCGCGGGCCGGCGGCAACCCGGTGATCCCGCTGGTCGCGGACCTGACGGCGGCGGTGCTCACGGACGCGGCGCCGTACGTCCATCGGGGCGCCACGAGCCAGGACATCATGGACACGGCGATGATGCTGGTCGCGCGGCGCACGCTGGACCTGATCCTGGCGGACCTGACCCGCACGGAGGCGGCACTCGCCCGCCTCGCGACACGGCACCGGGACACGGTGATGCCGGGCCGCACCCTGACGCAGCACGCGGTCCCGACGACGTTCGGCCTGAAGGCGGCGGGTTGGCGCTCGCTAGTGCTCGACGCACGGGACAGGGTGAGGCCGGTACGCGACGCGCTTCCGGCTCAACTGGGGGGTGCGGCGGGTACGTTGGCCGCGTTCGGGGCGTACGCGGCCAACGGACACCCACGGGGTGAGGTCGCGGCAGAAGCGCCCTGGCCGGAGGCGTCCTCGCCGGATGCCGGGCTTGGGCCTGGCCTCGTCTCGGCCTACGCCCATCACCTGGGTCTCGCCGAACCCGGCCTTCCCTGGCACACCCTCCGCACCCCGGTCGCCGACATCGCCTCGGTGCTCGCCTTCACCGCCGGGGCCCTCGGCAAGGCGGCCACGGACATCCTCGTCCTCTCCCGCACGGAGGTCGCCGAGCTCTCCGAGGGAGCGGGGGGCGGCTCATCCGCCATGCCCCACAAGGCGAACCCCGTCCGCTCCACCCTCATCGCCGCCGCGGCCCGCCGCGCCCCCGCCCTCGCGGCGACGCTCCACGCGTCGATGGCCGCCGAGGACGAACGCCCCGCAGGCGCCTGGCACGCCGAGTGGGAGGCCCTGCGCGACCTCCTGCGCACGGTCGGCGGCGCGAGCCTCCACGCGGCGGAGCTCACCGAGAACCTCCGGGTCCATCCCGAGGCGATGCGTGAACACCTGGGCCTCACCCACGGGTTGATCGTCTCCGAGCGGCTCACGGCAGAGCTGACACCCCTCCTGGGCCGGGCCCGCGCGAAGGAGCTGCTCACGTCGGCGGCCCGGCGCACCCGGGACGAGGCCAGGTCCCTCGCGGAGGTGCTCGCCGAAGAGCCCGGTCTCGCCGAGATGTCGGCCGTCCGCCTCACCGAACTCACCGACCCCACCCGTTACACCGGCTCAGCCGGAACCCTCACGGACCGAGCCCTGGAGCGACGATGACCGGCAAGCTGCCGCACCACACCACCGAGGGCGCCCCGACCGCGCCCCCTCTCCTCCTCGGCTCCTCGGTCGGCACCTCCACCGCCCTGTGGGACGCCGTGGCGCCCGAACTCTCCACCACCCACAGGGTCGTACGCTGGGACCTGCCCGGTCACGGCAAGTCCCCCGCCGACCTGATCGGCCCGGGTGCGCGCGTCGCCGACCTGGCCGCGCTCGTCCTCGCGCTCGCCGATTCGCTCGGCATCGACCGCTTCTCGTACGCGGGCGTCTCCCTCGGTGGCGCCGTCGGCCTGCACCTGGCCGCGTACCACCCGGAGCGGGTGGAGAGCCTCGCCGTGATCTGCTCCTCCGCGCACTTCGGCGGCAGCGCACGCTGGGAGGAGCGCGCCGCGCTCGTACGCAGCGAGGGCCTCGCCGCACTCGCCAAGAGCGCGCCGGAGCGCTGGTTCACGCCCGGGTTCACAGTCCCCGGCCTGGTGGACGACCACCGCAACACCGATCCCGACGCGTACGCCGCGTGCTGTGACGCGCTGGCGGCGTACGACATCAGGGAAGCGCTCGCGACGATCACCGCACCCACGCTCGTCGTCGCGGGCCGCGAGGATCCTGCGACGCCGCCCGCCCACGCGCGCGAGATCGCCGACGCGGTGCCGGGCGCCTCCCTCACGGAGTTGGCGGGCGCCTCGCATCTGGCGCCGGCGGAGCGACCGGAGGCCGTGGTCGCCGCGCTGCGCACGCACTTGACGGGTGCGGACGCGAGCGGGACGGCTGCACGGCGAGCGGTCCTCGGGGACGCGCACGTGGACCGCGCGCAGGCCGACACCACGCCCTTCACGGCCCGCTTCCAGGACTTCATCTCCCGCTACGCCTGGGGCGAGATCTGGACCGACCCGACCCTCGCGCACCGCGAACGCAGCATGATCACCATGACCGCTCTGGTCGCGCACGGGCACTACGACGAGCTCGCCATCCACATCCGGGCGGCCCGCCGCAATGGGCTCACGCCGGAGGAGATCGGCGCGGTGCTGCTCCAGACGGCCGTCTACTGCGGTGTCCCCGCGGCCAATTCGGCCTTCGCCGTGGCGCAGCGGGTCCTCGCTGAGGAGTGACGGAGGAGCGGCGGTTCACCAGGCACCCTTTAGGCTGCTGCTGATCAGGGGCAGGGGATCAGGGATCAGGGGAGCATGGGGGACTAGGGCCGATGAACGACGCGACTGAGGTGTTCCAGCCGTTGCGGGCGGACGACCCGTCCACGGTGGCCGGTTACCGCATCGCCGCCCGGATCGGCGCGGGGGGCATGGGCCGGGTCTATCTGTCGCACACGCAGGGCGGCCGACCGGTCGCGATCAAGGTGGTGCGGCCCGAGCTGGCCGACGATCCGGCCTTCCGGCGGCGGTTCAGCAGGGAGATACGGGCGGCCCAGCGGGTCAGGGGCGCCTACACCGCCGAACTGATCGACGCCGACGCCGACGGCGTACCTCCCTGGCTGGCCACGCTGTACGTGCCTGGGCCATCCCTCGCGGAGGCCGTCGCCCGGAGCGGGCCGCTGCCGGTACCGGCGGTGCTGTGGCTGATGGCCGGGGTCGCCGAGGCGCTGCAGGCCATCCACAGTGCGGGGATCGTGCACCGTGACCTGAAGCCGTCGAACGTGCTCCTTGCCGCCGACGGGCCGCGCGTCATCGACTTCGGCATCTCGCTGAGCTCGAGCGCCACGTCTCCGCACACCGTCACGGGTACCGTCGCGGGCACGCCCCAGTTCATGGCTCCCGAGCAGGCGTCCACGGGCGACGTCACGGCGGCGACCGACGTCTTCGCGCTCGGCCAGACAGCGGCGTTCGCGGCGCTGGGCGAGCCTCTGTACGGGGACGGGCCCTCGGTCAGCGTGCTGTACCGGATCGTGCACGCGGAGCCCGATCTCTCCCTGCTGCCCGCACAGTTGCGTCCCCTGTTCGCCCGTTGCCTGGCCGCCGATCCGGCGGAGCGGGCGACCCTGGCGGAGATCGTCGACTGGTGCAGGCAGCGCCTCGGCGGTGATGCCGCCGCGGGCGCGGGGCCTGCCGTGTGGCGGGAGATCACGGGCCCGGAGGTGAGGGTTCCGGATCCGATTCCCCATCCGACCCGGCTGCACCCTGGCCCTGTGCACCCTGGCCCTGTGTACACGCAGCCGTTGTTCGCGCCGCCGCAGCCGACGGTGCCCTCGGAGCCGGACAGACTGCGGGCCCGCCGAAGACGCAACGCGTTCATCACAGCCGCCGTGGCGGCGGGCGCGCTGCTGCTCACGGGTGTGACGTGGACGGTGATGGACGCGACGGACGCGCTCCGCGGCAAAGGCACGTCCTCGGAGTCCGGTTCGCAGACGCCCGGCCGGTCGTCGGCGTCCGGAGCGGCATCCGGCGACAAGAGTGACCGGGCGGCGGACGGGTCGCTCCCCTCCTCGGGCTCCTCCGACTCTTCCCCGAACGGGTCCACACGGCCACAAGCCGCCGCGTACCCCCAGGAATGGTTCGACGAGAAGAACTCCGTGAGCCTCAGGGAGCCGGTCGACCGCAAGGACCGCAAGGGGGACATCCGCTTCGTCTGCGAGGGGAACGGCTGCTCGCTGGAGAGCGACAAGAGCCTGATCACCCCGCTGTACGGCAAGCCGGGAGCCACCCTCGATTCATGCCGTATCGCCCTCAAGGGCGCCGACAGTCACGACCTCCCGCTGGCCGCCGTGGCGGCCGGCAGCGAGATCTGCGTGAAGAACCCCTCCGGAGACATCGCCCTGCTCGTGGTCCTGGTGAAGTCGACCGCACTGCCGAAGGACGGGTTCAGCTTCCTGAGCGCGGACATGACGGTCTGGCGGGCGCGTCAGGCGCCTTGAAGCCATTAGGTGGCGCTCCGCTCGCTCGCCTCGCGATACCGCCGCTCCATCTCGTCGACGTACGCGTCCTCGCCAGGACGCCCCGCCCGCAGCAGGCGCCACCACTGCTCGATGCTCCAATTGGCCGGTTCCGTCGACCCGATGAACTCCTCGACGAGCGCGAGGAAGCGCGCGGGATCGGCATGGAAGGGGAAGTGCCCGGCCCCCGGGAAGATTTCGAGGCGGCTGTCGGGCATCGCCTCGTGCGCGGTGAACGCGTGGTCGACCGGCACTACGCCGTCCCGGTCGCCCCAGACGAGGAGCGTGGGCATGCCCTGGGCGAGGTAGCAGCGGTCCAGCATGGTGACCACCTGGCCGCGCCAGTCGACGACGGAGCGCAGCGTGCGGATGAACGCGGCCCGTGCCCACACGTCCGGGAGCGCGTCGACCAGGCCCATCAGCTCGGGCGCGTCCTGCCCCAGGCGGGTGTCGAGCAGCCGGAGCAGGGCGACGACCGCCCGCACCGGCAGGTCGGCGCCCGGCAGTCCGAGCAGGGAGAGGAACAGCGCGGCGCCCGGCAGAGAGACGCCCCGCAGCACGGGAGTGACCTGCGGACCGACGCCGCCCGTACTGACGAGGACGAGCCGGTCGACGCGTTCGGGGAACTGGTAGGCGAACTGCATGGCGACACCGCCGCCGAACGAGTGCCCGACGAGAGTGACCCGCTCGACACCGAGCACGCCGAGCAGATCCCGGACCCCGTTGGCGTACGCGGCCACCGAGTAGTCGGCTCTCGGCTTCTCCGACGCGCCGTGGCCGAGCAGGTCGGGCGCGATGACCGTGTGATTGCGGGCCAGTTGGGGGATGAGCGGGAACCACGTCGCCGATGAGTCGCCGATGCCGTGGATCAGCAGGATCGCAGGTCCTTCTCCCGCGAGGCGGTACGCGCGCCGGTATCCGTGCACGGTACGGAATCGCAGGGCGACCCCTCTCTCGTCGCCGGTGGGAAGCCGCCTGGTCTTGAAGGGCAGGATCCGCGCCATGGGCCGGAGTGTAGGCGGGCGGCGCGGCGGGGTGGTTTCGGGTGGGTTTCGGGTGGCGCAATACGGGCGCACGCACGGCGAACCGCTTGTCGCTATGGGGCTGCGTAGTACCCCAGGAACATGTCGACACCGGCGACGATCAGACGCTCTGCCAGGTCGTCGCTGATGTCGGTTCCGTACGAGCCGAAGACCAGGTGCGGGAAGACCAGCAGGGAGTAGAGCTGGATGACCGCCGCTTCCATGTCAGGGACGGTGAGCCGCCCCCGTTCGGCGAGTTCGCGCAGCGCGCCCGCGATCGCGGGGTGATGGCCCTCAGGGCCGCGCTCTCCCCACGCCTCGCCGAGCGAAGGGAAGCGGTGGATCTCCCGGGCCACGAGGTGTCGTAGGGCATTCATCTCCTGGTCGGTGCGGACGACGTGGACCCAGGCGCGGGCCACGTCGAGGAACGCCTCGCGCAGGTCGTCCGCCTCGGTGAGGCCGTCGAGTGCGGCGACCGAGGACGAGGCGTCGAGGGGTTCGTCCAGTGCGCCCGCGATCACCGCGACGAACAGGGCCTCCTTGTTGCCGAAGTGGTTGTAGACGGTCACCTTGGACACGCCCGCCTCGGCCGCGATGGCGTCCATGCCGACACCGAACCCCTCGCGCAGGAAGAGCGAACGGGCCGCCCGGACGATCGCCTCGCGCTTGCGTTCCGCGCGCACACCCGTGGGTCCCGCAGTCCTTGCCTCGCCGCTTCCCTCATCTCGCATGCGTCGCACTTTACCAGCGAACTGAACTGAACAGTTGAGTTCACATGAACTAGTCAGTACAGTTCAGATGCCTGATCCCGGACACCATCCGAGAACCTCCGCGCACTGCCGAGCCCTCCCTAGGACCTGCCATGACGCATCCCCACCCGACCCCTGCCACCGCGCCCCACACGGCCGCGCCGCCCCCCGCCGGACCACGTCCGTGGCTGGCGCTCGCGCTTCTGTGTCTCGCCCAGTTCATGCTCGTGCTCGATGTGACCGTCGTGAACGTCGCGCTGCCGAGCATGGCCGCCGATCTCCACCTCGATCGCACCGCACTGACCTGGGTCGTCACGACGTACACGCTCTGTTTCGGCGGCCTGATGCTGCTCGGCGGACGGCTCGCGGACGTCCTCGGGGCGCGTCGCACCCTGCTCGCCGGGCTCGCCCTGTTCACCGTCGCCTCGCTGGTGACCGGTCTCGCCTCGGGCCCGTCGACGCTCCTCGCGGGCCGTACCGCGCAGGGCGTGGGGGCCGCGCTGCTCTCCCCCGCCGCCCTCGCGATCGTCACCACGACCTTCCACGGCCGCGACCGTCATCGCGCTCTTGGCGTGTGGGCGGCGATCGGCGGTGCGGGCGCGGCGATCGGCGTCGTCCTCGGCGGCGTCCTGACCGACGGCCCGGGCTGGGAGTGGATCTTCTACGTCAACGTGCCCATCGGGGCGGCACTGTTCCTCGCCCTGCCCGCCGTCGTCCCCGCCCGCGCGCCACGGCCCGCCCGCCTCGACATCCCCGGCGCCCTGCTCGTCACCGCCGGTACGGGCTCGCTCATCTACGGCCTCGTCGCGGCGGGCGACACGGGCTGGTCGGACGCCCGGACACTGGTGCCGGTGGCCGTCGCGGCGGTGGCGTACGGAGCGTTCGTCGCCGTCGAGCGGGCGCAGCGTACGCCGTTGATCGACCTGGCCGTGCTCCGGCGCCGTCCGGTGGTCGCGGGCTCGTATCTGATGCTGGTCGCCACGGCGTTGCTGATCTCGCTCTTCTTCCTCGGGTCGGTGTTCCTCCAGGAGGTACGCGGATACAGCGCCCTGCGGACAGGGGTGCTGTTCCTGCCGGTGGCGGTGGCCACCGGGGTCGGTGCGCACTTGGGCGGGCGGTTCGTGGGCAAGCTGGGGGCCCGGCCCACGGCTGCGGTGGGGCTCGCGCTCGCGGGGCTCGGCACCGGTCTGCTCACCGGCGCGGGGCCGGACGGCAACGCGTGGACGACTGTCGCGCCGGGCATGTCCGTGGCCGCCATCGGACTCGGTTCGGTGTTCGTGGCGGCCACCACCACCGCCCTCGGGTTCATCGCCCACGAGGAGGCGGGCGTCGCGTCCGGTGTGGTCAACACCTTCCACGAAGTGGGCGGCTCGGTAGGGGTCGCCGTGGTCTCGACGGTCGCCGCAGCGGGGATCGAGGGCGGGACGAGCGGCGGCTTCACGGACGCGTTCACGGTGTGCGCCGTCGCGGCCGTGGTCAGCGCCGCCGCCACGTTCGCGCTCGTACCGCGCGGGAAGCCGCAGCTGACCGGCGGGCCGCACGTGCACTGACCCGCCAGCCCACTGACCCGCCGACCCGCACCGGGCGGGGCCGCACACCCCGCCCGCCCGTGCAAACGCGCCACGCACATCCGACCGAAGGGTGGCTATCGCGCCAAGTCACCACTCGGTCACCCAAATGCCATATCCGGCGGGTTAAGTTGCTTGGTGACCATGCGAGTTACGCGGCCACGTGAGGACTTTGCCACCGTGACGGGATCCGGAGCACGCAGGCGGGTGCTGCCCGCGGCGCCACGCGCCGTGCTGGTCGCGGCGCTGGTCGCCGTGCTCCTGGTGATCGTCCAGTTCTTCGCACACGGGATCAACGAACCCGCTTCCGGCGCGGAATTCGGTACGCGACCGGCCACGGCTCCGTACGCGCAGTGCGGCGACGACACCCACCCGGAGCAGACCGAGCGCTTCCGGGCCCGCGGCCGGCCGCACTGCCGCGACCTCGTCGCCGATACGGCTCCGCGACTCCACGCCCGCACCGTCACGACCGCGGACCACGGCAGGTCCGCGCAGCGCCCCGTCGCCGTCGCCCACCGCGGGACGAGACCCGCGGGCCGCGAGCCGACAGCTCTTCTCCAGGTCTTCCGCTGCTGATCGGCCCCTCCGGTACGACCACGCCGCCAGGCCCTCCTGTCTGACGCGCCCGTCGGCCGGACCCGAACCACCGGTCCACTTCACGCCGATGCGCCACCCCCAAGGCGCTCAGGAGTCAACCGACATGCAGCTTTCCCCTGCCTCCGTACTCGACCGCGCCCGTTCCGTTTTCAGAGCGTCGAACGGCGCGCGGCACGATGTCGCCGCCTCCGTGGTCGTCTTCCTCGTCGCCCTGCCCCTGTGCCTGGGCGTGGCCGTCGCCTCCGGAGTGCCCGCCGAACTGGGTCTGATCACCGGCATCGTCGGCGGTCTCGTCACCGGTCTGCTGCCCGGCAGCAGCCTCCAGGTCAGTGGTCCCGCCGCGGGGCTCACCGTTCTCGTCCACGAAGCCGTGCGGGAGTACGGCATCGCGGCGCTCGGCGCACTCGTGCTCGCCGCCGGGATCCTCCAGCTGGCCATGGGCGCCCTCAGGCTCGGGCGCTTCTTCCGCGCCATCTCCGTGGCCGTCGTCGAGGGCATGCTCGCCGGGATCGGACTCGTCCTGATCGCCGGACAGTTGTACTCCATGGCGGACCGCGAAGCCCCAGCGAGCGGCCTCGGCAAGATCACCGGGCTGCCGGGGATGCTCACCGGGATGTTCGGCTCCGAACGAGCGCCGGCCGCCTTCGGGCTCGGCGTGGGCACCATCGCCGTGCTCGTGTTCTGGCGCAGGCTCCCCGCGAAGCTCCGTATGGTGCCCGCGCCGCTCGCTGCCGTGGCGCTCGCCACGGGTGCCTCGCTGCTCTTCTCGCTGCCGGTGGCCACCGTCGAGGTGCAGGGGCTCCTCGATGCGGTGCGGGTGCCCGACGCCGCCGCTTTCGGGGGTCTGCTGAGTGTCGGCGCCATCGGTACCGTCCTCGCGTTCGCACTGATCGCGTCGGCGGAGAGCCTGTTCAGCGCGGCCGCTGTGGACCGTCTGCACGACGGTCCGCGCACGTCGTACGACAAGGAACTGATCGCGCAGGGAGCGGGCAACACCGTGTGCGGGCTGCTCGGCGCCCTGCCGATGACCGCCGTCATCGTCCGCAGCTCGGCCAACGTGCAGGCGGGCGCCCGGACGAAGGCGTCCCGCGTCCTGCACGGCTTCTGGCTGCTCCTCTTCTCGGCGCTGCTGCCCGCCACGCTCGCCCTCATCCCGGTCGCGGCACTCGCGGGTGTCCTCGTGTACGCGGGCTGCAAACTGATCCCCGTACGGCAGTTGGCCGAGCTCTGGCGCGAGAACCGCGGTGAGGCCGTCGTCCTGGTCGTGACGGCCGTGGCGATCGTTTCGGTGAACATGTTCGAGGGGGTTCTGATCGGCCTTGCCGTCGCCGTCATAAAGATCGCCTGGGAGACGCCGCACGTGGACGTGGAGGTCGCCGACAAGGGCGCGGGCCCGGTCCGCGTCCGTCTGTCAGGACACGCCACGTTCCTGTGTCTCCCCAAGCTCCTCGACGCGCTTGAGGCACTGCCCCAGGACCGCCCGATCGAGCTCGACCTCACAGAGATGCGGCACATGGACCACGCGTGCCAGACGTCCCTCGAGAGCTGGGCGGAGCGGCACAGCGCGCAGGGCACGGATCCGGTGCGGGTGGCGTCCGGGGCCTGACGGGCATCCGCGGCCTGCCGTCGGACGGGCTCAAGCAGCGCCCGTCCGGCGGCGCTCCGCCGCCCTACCTCGCCCCGTACACCGGCTGCGGCACCTCCGCTTCAGCGAGCAGCTTCAGCGCCGTGTCGCCTGCCTCCGCCGGGGTCCAGCGGGTGCCCTTGTCGGCCGTCGGCCCCGGCCGCCAGCCCTCCATGACGGTGATGCGCCCCGCTTCGGCCTCGAAGACACGGCCCGTCACACCGGCGGAAGCCTCGGAGCCGAGCCACACGACGACCGGTGACACGTTCTCCGGAGCCATCGCGTCGAAGCCGCCGTCCTCGGGCGCGGCCATGGTCTGCTCGAAGGTCTGCTCCGTCATCCGCGTCCGCGCGGCGGGCGCGATCGCGTTGACGCGCACTCCGTAGGAGGCGAATTCGGCGGAGGCGACCATGGTGAGCCCGAGGATCCCGGCTTTGGCGGCGCTGTAGTTCCCTTGCCCGACGCTTCCCAGAAGGCCCGCACCGGAGCTGGTGTTGACCACGCACGCGTGCCGCGCGCGCCCCGCTTTCGCCTCGCCGCGCCAGTACGCGGCCGCGTGCTTCAGCGGCAGGAAGTGCCCCTTCAGATGTACGCGCATCACCGCGTCCCAGTCGTCCTCGTCGAGGTTGACCAGCATCCGGTCCCGCAGGAACCCCGCGTTGTTGACCAGGGTGTCGAGACCTCCGTAGGTCTCGAGCGCGGTCCGCACCAGGGACGCGGCGCCCTCGGGCGTGGCGATGTCGCCGCCGTGCGCGACGGCATCGCCGCCCGCCGCGCGGATCTCCTCGACGACGTCGTGCGCGGGCCCACCGGACGATCCGGAACCGTCGGGCCCCACGCCGAGGTCGTTGACGACGACCTTGGCGCCCTCGGCGGCGTACGCGCGCGCGTGCGCACGGCCGAGGCCGCGGCCCGCACCCGTGACGATCACGACGCGGCCCGCGCAGATGCCGGTGCCCGGCCTGTCGGCTGAGGTCATCTCGAACTCCTCGGTCATACGGAACTCCTCCGATGCGTTCAGTGGTTGACGGACGCGGCGTCGAGGAACGCGGGGCGTTCGCCGCCCCCGTGCAGGTGCGGCGCGGCACCGCTGAGGTAGCGAGCGCTGTCGAAGGCGAGGAAGCTGCGGGCGATACCGGCGCCGACGCCTCGGGTGCCGCCGGTGACGACGACCACCTGTCGGGTGTCAGTCATCGCTGCTACCTTTCTAACTAACAAATGTTTGGTTGATGGGCCTGGTTGAAAGGTAGCGGATCCTCTGATGTCTGTCTCCACCTCCACACCGGACAAGGGCGTGGCTGTCGTCACCGTCGACTTCCCGCCCGTCAACGCCCTGCCCGTGCAGGGGTGGTACGACCTGGCGGCCGCGGTGCGCGCGGCGGGCCGCGATCCCGGGACGCGCTGCGTCGTCCTCGCCGCCGAGGGCCGCGGGTTCAACGCGGGCGTGGACATCAAGGAGATGCAGCGCGACAGCGGCCACAGCGCGCTGATAGGCGCGAACCGCGGTTGCTACGAAGCGTTTTCGGCGGTGTACGAATGCGAGGTGCCGGTCGTGGCCGCGGTGCACGGCTTCTGTCTGGGCGGCGGCATCGGCCTGGTGGGGAACGCGGACGCGATCGTGGCGAGCGAGGACGCGACGTTCGGCCTTCCCGAGCTGGACCGGGGCGCCCTCGGAGCGGCGACACACCTCGCCCGCCTGGTGCCGCAGCACCTGATGCGCGCCCTCTACTACACCTCGCGCACGGCCACGGCGGCCGAGCTGCACGCGCACGGCTCGGTGTGGCGGGTCGTTCCACGCGCGGAATTGACCCATGCGGCACTGGAGTTGGCGCGCGAGATAGCCCAGAAGGACGGCACGCTGCTGCGGTTCGCCAAAGCGGCGATCAACGGCATCGACCCCGTCGACGTGCACCGCAGCTACCGCTTCGAGCAGGGCTTCACCTTCGAGGCGAACCTGAGCGGCCTGGCCGACCGCGTCCGCGAGGGCTTCGGACAGGAATCCGGCAAGAATGAGGAAGAGAAGGGCAGGGCATGACGGACAAGACCATGACGCCCGACGAGATCGTGGGGCGGCTGCGGAGCGGGATGACGCTCGGCATCGGCGGCTGGGGATCGCGCCGCAAGCCCATGGCCCTGGTGCGGGCCCTGCTGCGGTCCGGGATCACGGACCTCACCGTCCTCTCGTACGGCGGCCCGGACATCGGCCTGCTCGCCGCCGCGGGGAAGATCCGCAAGCTGGTCACGGCGTTCACGACACTCGACTCGATCCCCCTGGAGCCGCACTTCCGCGCGGCGCGTGAGCGCGGCGCCTTCGAACTGGTCGAGCTGGACGAGGCGATGTTCATGCAGGGTCTTACGGCCGGCGCCCAGCGGCTGCCGTTCCTGCCGATCCGCGCGGGCCTCGGTTCGGACGTCCTACGGGTCAACCCCCATCTGCGTACGGTCACTTCGCCGTACGAGGACGGTGAGGAGCTGGTGGCCGTCCCCGCCCTGCGGATGGACGCGGCTCTGGTCCATCTGAACCGCGCCGACCGCCTGGGCAACGCCCAGTATCTGGGCCCTGATCCGTACTTCGACGACTTGTTCTGCGAGGCGGCCGACACGGCGTACGTGTCGTGCGAGCGGATCGTCGATGCGAGCGAGCTCACCGAGCGGACCGCGCCGCAGACGATGCTGATCTCCCGGCACGCGGTGACGGGGGTGACCGAGACGCCCAAGGGCGCGCACTTCACCTCGTGCGTGCCGGACTACGACCGCGACGAGCCCTTCCAGAAGGCCTACGTCACCGCCGCGAGCGACCCGGACACCTGGAAGAAGTTCGAGGACCGCTTCCTGACCGGCACCGAGCAGGACTACCAATCGGCCGTCCGGACCTGGCACGAGGAGCAGCGATGACGCAGACCGACCCTACGGCGGCGAGCACCCCCTCCTCAGCGAGCGCCGTGACCCGCGCCGAGTACTGCGTGATCGCCTGTGCCGAGGCCTGGCGGGACGCCGGTGAGATCCTCGCGTCGCCGATGGGCACGGTCCCGGCGATCGCCGCCCGCCTGGCCAAGCTGACGTTCTCGCCCGACCTGCTGCTCACGGACGGGGAGGCGCTGTTGATCGGCGATGTGCCCGCCGTGGGGGCGCCTTCGGCGGTGACGGAGGGCTGGTTGCCGTACCGCAGACACCTGACGATGGTCATGGGCGGCAGGCGTCACGTGATGATGGGCGCGAGCCAGATCGACCGCTTCGGCAACCAGAACATCTCCTGCATCGGCGACTGGGAGCGGCCCAAGCGCCAGCTGCTCGGCGTGCGCGGAGCCCCGGTCAACACCCTGAACAACCCGGTGAGTTACTGGATCCCCCGGCACTCGACCCGCGTCTTCGTCGAGAAGGTCGACATGATCAGCGGCGTCGGGTACGACAGCGCGGCGGCGGCCGGCCCTTCCGCGACCCGCTTCCACGACCTGCGCCGGGTCGTGTCGGACCTCGGCGTCTTCGATTTCGGGGCGGCGGACCACGCGATGCGTCTGGTGTCCCTGCATCCGGGCGTCACCGTCGAGCAGGTGCGCGAGTCCACGGGCTTCACACTGACCACTGCGGACGACGTGCCGTACACCCGCGAGCCGACCGCCGAGGAACTGCGGCTGATCCGGGAAGTGGTGGATCCGCGCGGTCTGCGCGAACGCGAGGTGCGCTCGTGACGTCGGCCCCGGCGGGCTCGGCCCCCGCGAGCATGGAGACGGCGCTGACCAGGCTGGTCGGCGTCCGGTATCCCATCGTGCAGACCGGCATGGGCTGGGTGGCGGGCCCCCGCCTGGTCTCCGCGACGGCGAACGCGGGCGCCCTGGGCATCCTGGCCTCCGCGACGATGACCGTCGACCAGCTGCGTTCCGCCGTCCGGGAGGTTAAGTCCCGTACGGACGCGCCCTTCGGGGTCAACCTCCGCGCCGACGCGGGCGACGCGCGGGACCGGGTGCGGGTCATCGTCGAGGAGGGAGTGCGCGTCGCGTCCTTCGCGCTCGCCCCCTCCAAGGAGCTCATCGCGGAGCTGAAGGACGCCGGGGTGGTCGTCATCCCGTCCATCGGCGCGCGCCGGCACGCCGAGAAGGTCGCGGCATGGGGCGCGGACGCGGTCGTCGTACAGGGCGGCGAGGGCGGCGGGCACACGGGCGAGGTGGCGACGACCGTGCTCTTGCCTCAGGTCGTGGACGCGGTGGACATTCCGGTGATCGCGGCGGGCGGCTTCTTCGACGGGCGGGGTCTTGTCGCCGCGCTCGCCTATGGCGCTGCGGGGGTCGCGATGGGCACGCGCTTCCTGCTGACGTCGGACTCGACGGTGCCGGACGCGGTCAAGGCGCGCTATCTGGCCGCGTCGGTCAAGGACGTCACGGTCACCACGCGGGTGGACGGTCTCCCGCATCGGATGCTGCGCACGGATCTTGTCGCTTCGCTGGAGAAGTCGGGCCGGACGGCATCCCTCGCGCGGGCCGTCCGGCACGCCGCCGCGTTCCGGAAGATATCCGGGATGGGCTGGGGGGAAATGGTCAGGGACGGGCTCGCGATGCGGCACGGGAAGGGAATGACGTGGAGTCAGGTCCTCCTTGCCGCGAACACCCCGATGATGCTGAAGTCGGCGATGGTGGACGGGATGCCGGAGGCAGGAGTGATGGCTTCCGGGCAGGTAGCGGGGGTCATCGAGGATCTACCGTCGTGCGAGGAACTGATTTCAGGGGTGATGGCGGAGGCGGCTGAGGCGGTAGAGCGACTCACCTCCGCCGCCCCTCCCCTCCCCGACAATCGAAGATCTGGCGTCGTGCGAGGAGCTGGCCTCAGCGGAGACGGCTGAGACTGCTGAGACGGTCGAGCGACTCACCTCCGCCGCCCCTCCCCTCCCCGACAATCGAAGATCTGGCGTCGTGCGAGGAGCTGGCCTCAGCGGAGACGGCTCAGACTGCTGAGACGGTCGAGCGACTCCTCACCGCTGTCCCTGTCCCTGCCGTCCCCGCCCCGAAACGGGGCTCCGCGCTCGCCCCGAGCCGTGAACGCCGGACGGGGCTGAACCCTCACGCCCCCGTCTCACACCCCGGCCACCGCCAACGACTGCCGCGCCCGGGCGGCGAGGCCGTCCGCTCCGCAGGACTCCGCCAGGGCGAGGCCCCGCGCCAGCTCGTTCGCGGACCCCGCCGCGATGCCGTACTCGACCCGGGCGACGGCGTGTTCATAGGCGCACGGCGACGCCTCGAGGCAGGCGACGGCTCGTGCGTACAGCGCGACCGCACGCTGGCCGGTCTCCAGGGACGCCGCGCACAGCAGCGCCTCGCCGATCGCCGTCTCCGTGCCGAAGAGCTCCGCCTGGATCCGTACGTCCTTGACCAGTTCGGCGGCCCGTCGCGGGTCCTCCTCGGCGAGTGCGCGGGCGAGGTCGTTCGCCCAGGGGGCGACGATCGTGTTGTAGCGGCCGCGTTCGTGTGCGGTCTTCGCCGCCACCTCCAGCTCTCCCAGGCCCTCCGACCGTCGCCCCGTGGCGATGAGGAGACGGCCGAGCACGGAGTGGATGTCGGGCAGGAAGATCGTGGAGGGGAAGGGCGGCGCGATGCCGTAGTGGTCGGCGATCTCCTGGGCCTCGTCGACCTTGCCGCGGGCGAGCAGCGTTTCGATGAGCTTGCACGCGGCGTCCCAGTGCATCGGGAGCCCGCTGCCGACCCGGTCGGACAGGCGCAGGCTCTCCCGCAGCGAGGCCTCCGCCTCGCCGAGACGTCCGCGCCTGCGGTACACCAGACCCAGCCAGGCCTTGGCGACAGCCAGATGGCCGCCGCTCCAGCCCGCGGCCTCGTAGGCGCGGACCCCCTCGGCGAAGACGCTCTCGGCACGGTCGAGGCGGTCGGTGAAGATGTACGAGCCGCCCAGCATCGTCAGGAGCTCGAAGCCCCACTCCGTGTCGGTCCAGCCGAGCCCTGGCGCGAGGCGGCCGTTGACGAGGACGCGGTCGCAGAGCTCGACGATCTCCTCCGCGTTCTCCCCGCGGGTCATGGCGTCGAAGGCACGCAGGATCAGCAGCGCACGCTCGGAGTTGTCGCGCCCCTGCAGCGGCCCCGCGAGTACGGCAAGGCGCCGCGAGCGGCCCGTGGCGTCCTCCTCGCGCGAGTGGATGCCTTCCCACATGTAGTGGACACCCTGCAGACGCATCCGGTCGGGTCCGGGCTCGAGCCGGGCGGCCTCGGCGTCCACGACCCGCAGGGCTTCCTCAAGCTGGTCGTTGTGCACGAGGGCCTGGGAGAGGCGGCAGACGGCGTCCACCCTCAACTTGCGGTCGAGCCCCGCCGCGTGGATGGCCTCGCGCAGGTGGCCGATCGTCGTGACGGGTGAGGTCAGGAGCGTGGCGCAGCCCAGTTCGTAGAGCACGCGCCCGAGGATCTCGGGCCGGGGCGGTTCCCGCAGGGCGCGTTCGAGGCAGCGGCGGGCCGCGTCAGGCGCGCCGACGGCGAGGTGCTCGGCCGCCGCTTCCCTCAGTTGCTCGACCAGTTCGGGGTCGTCGTCCGGGTGGACCTCCAGGAGGTGCCGGGACGCGGCCGCCGCGCCTCGCCCGGACAGCGTGACGGCCCAGGCGGCCTGACCGTGCATCGCGGTGCGGGTGGCGGGCGGGATCGAGCGGTAGACGGTGCTCGCGATCAGCGGATGGACGAACTCCAGCCCCTCTTCGCCGCCGAGCAGGATGCGCGCCGCGCACAGCCGCTCCGCGCACCGCTCGGCCTTCGCGCGCTGCATCCCGGCGAGCGAGGCGGCGAGGTCGAGCGAGATGGCGGTGCCGAGGATCCCCGCGGCCCACGCGAACCGTGTGACGTCCGTGCCGAGTCCTTCGAGGCGGGCGACCAGGCCGCGGCCGCGCGCCGAGCGGTTCAGGGCGCGCAGTTCGGCGGCGGAGCTCTCCACCGGCTCCAACTCGCTGTCCTGGACCTTGGCGAGCAGTTCCACGGATTCGTACGGATTGCCGCCGGTGACCGCCCACACCTCGCGGCAGAACGGGGCGTCCGCGTGCTCGCCGAGGGTGGCGCGGGTGAGCCCGGCCGCCGCGTCCGGGGTGAGCGCGCGCAGCGGGGGCGAGGGGCGGGCCGCGGCGCCGACGGCCGCGAGGTGGCGCGCGCTGTCGCCTGCGACTTCGTCAGGGCGGTGGGCGACCACGACGAGGACCGGCAGTTCGTGGAGGCGCTGGGCGAAGGCGGCAAGCCAGTGCAGGGTCTCCTGGTCGGCCCAGTGCGCGTCGTCGATGAGCAGGACGAGCGGCCAGTGCACCCCCGAAAGGCGCACGACCGCCTCGACAAGGCCGTCGCACACGCCCTGCGGGTCGGCCTGCCTGCCACCCGGCTCGGCTATGCCGAGTGCGGGTCCGGCGATCGGATACCAGTCGCCGAGATACTCCCGGGCCTCTTCGGGCGAGAGGTCGACGAGAGCCGACTGCAACAGCTGTCGTACGACGTTGAAGGGGACGGAGGTGACGGTCTCGCCGCCCCGCGCGGACCACACCGTGGCCCGCCCCTCCGCGATGCGCCGCACCTCGGAGAGGAGCGCTGTCTTGCCGATGCCCGCCTCGCCCTGGAAGACGAGCAGACCGCCCGCCGTGGTCGCGTCGGAGCACAGCTCGTCAACGGCCCCCGCGACCGCGGTCAGTTCCGCATCGCGCTCCCACAGCGGGGCCCAGGTGCCACCTCCGGGCCGTCCCTGTGTCATCGCGCTACCTCCCGAGGTCGCTCAATCGACGTACAACCATCGAGACTAGCTGGGGAGAGGGCCTCACGGTGCGGTGTCCGGGCAGCAACTCCCGCAAGGAGTGAGGGGCGACCCGGATCCGGACGCCGTCGGGGGAGCTCTCAGAGGCGCTCGATGATGGTCACGTTCGCCTGGCCGCCGCCTTCGCACATGGTCTGGAGGCCGAACCGGCTTCCTGTGCGCTCCAGTTCGTGCAGGAGCGTCGTCATCAGTTTGACGCCGGTCGCCCCGAGGGGATGACCGAGGGCTATCGCGCCGCCGTTGACGTTGACCTTCTCCGGATCGGCTCCGGTCTCCTTCAGCCAGGCGAGAACGACCGGCGCGAAGGCTTCGTTGATCTCGACGAGGTCGATGTCGCCGATGCTCATGCCGGTCTTCTTGAGGGCGTACGCGGTGGCGGGGATCGGCGCGGACAGCATCCTGATCGGGTCCTCGCCGCGCACCGAGAGGTGGTGGATGCGGGCGCGGGGCGTCAACCCGTGCTCCCGCACGGCCCGTTCGCTCGCGACGAGCAGCGCGGCGGCGCCGTCCGAGACCTGCGAGGAGCAGGCGGCGGTGATGGTGCCCCCGTCCAGGACGGGCCCCAGGCCCGCCATCTTCTCCAGGGTCGTGTCGCGGCGCGGGCCCTCGTCGGTGGTCACGTCTGCGTAGCCGGTGAGTTCGCGGTCGAAGCGGCCTTCGTCGATCGCGCGGACGGCACGCTGATGCGAGCGGAGCGCGAACTCCTCCATGTCACGACGGGTGATGCCCCACTTCTCGGCGATCAGCTGGGCGCCGTGGAACTGGTTGACGGGCCGGTCTCCATAGCGGGCGCGCCAGCCCTCGCTGCCCGCGTACGGGCCTTCGGTGAGGCCGAGCGGTTCGGCGGCCTGCCGGGAGGCGAAGGCGATGGGGATCATCGACATGTTCTGTGTGCCGCCCGCGACGACGAGGTCCTGTGTGCCGGACAGAACGCCCTGCGCCGCGAAGTGCACGGCCTGCTGTGAGGATCCGCACTGCCGGTCGATCGTCACGCCGGGCACCTCTTCGGGCAGCCCTGCCGCCAGCCAGGAGGTGCGGGCGATGTCCCCGGCCTGCGGGCCGACCGTGTCCAGACAGCCGAAGACGACGTCCTCGACGGCTGCGGGGTCGATTCCGGAGCGCTCGACGAGTGCGGTGAGGACATGGGCTCCCAGGTCGGCGGGGTGGACGGCCGAGAGGCCGCCCTTGCGCCTGCCGACGGGGGTGCGGACCGCTTCGACGATGTAGGCCTCGGCCATGGCTGCGTACTCCTCGTGCTCCTCGGTCGGTGCGGTCGCCGGGTGACGACGCGCTCTCTCTTACGTGCGTACGGCGATGCCGTCCAGGACCATCGACAGGTACTGGCGGG
Organism: Streptomyces sp. NPDC055239; assembly: GCF_053606205.1. Classification (NCBI taxonomy): domain Bacteria; kingdom Bacillati; phylum Actinomycetota; class Actinomycetes; order Kitasatosporales; family Streptomycetaceae; genus Streptomyces; species Streptomyces sp. NPDC055239. The sequence goes on from NZ_JBSGRD010000003.1 coordinate 168,500, forward strand.
CGATCTCCTCGGGGCTGTGGCCGCCCCCGGGGCGGTACCAGGACGCGGCGACCCAGACGGTGTCGCGCACGAAGCGGTAGGCGAGCCGGATGTCCAGGTCGTCGCGGAAGACGTGTTCCGCGACTCCGCGCTCCAGCGTCGTCAGCCACGTCTTCTCGAAGCGCTGCTGCGAGTCGGTCAGGTACTGGAAGCGCGCCTGGGCGACCAGGTGCCTGGACTCCTTCTGGTAGATGGCGACGGCGGAGCGGTGCCGGTCGATCTCCCGGAAGGACTCGGTGACGAGCGCCTCAAGGGTTTCGCGGGGGCCGAGGTGCGACTGGAGCACGGTGTCGTACCCGTCCCACAGCTCGGTGAGGAAGGTGGAGAGGATCTCTTCGAGCATCGACTCCTTGGAGTCGAAGTGGTAGTAGAGGCTGCCGGCGAGCATGCCGGCGGCGTCCGCGATCTTGCGGACCGTGGTCGCGTTGTACCCCTGCTCGGCGAAGACGTCGGCGGCGATGGCGAGGAGTTCGCCGCGGCGCTCGGGTGAGGGACTCACCGCGGCCTTCTTGGCCGGAGTGTTCTTGCCCGGAGCGTTCTTGGCGGGCGCCTTCTTGACGGGAGCCTTCTTCGTGCTGGTGGTGGGGCTGGTGCTCGTGCTGCTCTGCTTCGGTTTCGACACACGGTCATTCTCCGCCTAGGCGTGCTGATTACTGACCGAGACCGTCTCCCCCGTCATGTACGAGGAGTACTCACTGGCCAGGAAGACGATGACGTTGGCAATCTCCCAGGGTTCGGCATACCGCCCGAACGCCTCGCGCGCGGTGAGCTCTTCGAGCAGCTCCGGCGACGTGACCTTCGCGAGGTGCGGGTGCATGGCGAGGCTGGGCGACACCGCGTTGATCCGTATCCCGTGGGGTGCGGCCTCGACGGCGGCGCAGCGGGTGAGGGCCATGACGCCGGCCTTCGCCGCGGCGTAGTGCGCCTGGCCCGCCTGGGCGCGCCAGCCGAGCACCGAGGCGTTGTTCACGATCACGCCGCCCCGGTCGGCCGCCCGCATACGGCGCAGGGCCGCTCTGGTGGAGCGGAACGTGCCGTTCAGCGTGACGTCGATGACTCTGTCCCACTGTTCGTCGGTCATCTCGGTGAGCTCGGCGGTGCCACCGAGACCCGCGTTGTTCACGACGACGTCAAGGCCGCCGTGGCGCTGTTCGGCCAGGTCGTACAGAGCCTGGACCTGGGCTTCGTCAGTGACGTCGCACGGTGTCCCGTCGACCCGGTCGGCGCCGAACTCCCCGGCCAGCGCCTCGACCGTCTCCTTCGTGCGGCGCGGGTGGGCGTCGCCGATGACTATGCGCGCGCCTTCCTCCAGAAAGCGTCGGGCGGTGGCGCCGCCGATGCCCGCTCCGGCCGCGGCGGTGATGACGGCGGTGCGGCCCGCGAGCAGACCGTGCCCCGGCACGTACGCGGGTGCGTCCACGCTCGGCCCCCTTAGCTCTCGACTCGCTCTCGACGACTGGCTCAACGCCAGGGTAATCTACCAAACACTTGTTAGGGAAGGCCGACGGAGAAGAACCGACCGAAGAGGTGGGCAACTGATGGACCTCGACTTCACCGCCGGGGAAGAGGAGTTCAGGCAGCGGGCGCGCGACTGGCTCCGCGGGCACGTGCCGGAGGAGCCGCTGCCCTCGCTGGAGACCCGGGAGGGTTTCGCGGCCCACCGCGCCTGGGAGGGGGAGCTCGCGGCCGACCGCTGGTCGGTGGTCTCCTGGCCCGAGGAGTACGGCGGGCAGGGCGTCGACATCGTCAAGTGGCTGATCTTCGAGGAGGAGTACTTCGCGGCGGGCGGCCCCGGCCGCGTCTCGCAGAACGGCATCAACCTCCTCGCGCCGACCCTCCTCGACTTCGGCACCGAAGAGCAGCGCGCGCGGGTCCTTCCGCCCATGGCGAGCGGCGAGGTGATCTGGGCGCAGGCCTGGTCCGAGCCGGAGTCGGGCTCGGACCTGGCGTCACTGCGGTCCACCGCGCGCCGCGCGGACGGCGGTTGGCTGATCAGCGGGCAGAAGACCTGGTCGTCGCGGGCGGCGTTCGCGGATCGCGCGTTCGGCCTGTTCCGCAGCGACCCCGCCGCCGACCCCGCCAAGCCGCACCGGGGTCTCACGTACCTGATGTTCCCGCTCGACGCGGACGGCGTGACCGTCCGCCCCATCGGGCGCCTGGACGGCAAGCCCGCGTTCGCCGAGCTCTTCCTCGACGACGTCTTCGTACCGGACCAGGACGTGATCGGCGAACCGGGCCAGGGATGGCGGATCGCGATGTCGACGACGGGCAACGAACGGGGTCTGACGCTGCGCTCTCCAGGCCGCTTCGTCGCCGCGGCCGACCGTCTGGTGCGTCAGTGGCGCGCGGACGGCGACCCCGCGGACACGGCGCTGCGCGACCGGGTGGCCGACGCCGTGATCGGGGCCCGCGCCTATCAGCTGTTCACCTGGGCCAACGCCTCACGCTTCGCGGCCGGCGAGGCGATCGGCGCGGAGTCGAGCCTGAACAAGGTCTTCTGGTCCGAGTACGACATCGCGCTGCACGAGACCGCGCTCGACCTCCTGGGCGCGGAGGGCGAGTTGGCGGACGGCGGCGAGTGGGCGGAGGGGTATGTCTTCTCGCTCGCCGGGCCGATCTACGCGGGCACGAACGAGATCCAGCGCGACATCATCGCCGAGCGGCTGCTCGGACTGCCGAAGGGACGCCGCTGATGAGGTTCCTCCTCGACGACGAGCAGCGCGAGTTCGCGCGCTCGCTCGACGCGATGCTGACGGCGGCCGACACTCCGGCGGCCGCGAGGGCGTGGGCCGCCGGGGACCACGCGCCGGGGCGTGCCGTGTGGGGACGGCTCGCGGATGCGGGCGTTTTCGCCTTGGCCGTTCCCGAGGAGTACGAGGGGGTGGGCCTGCACCCTGTCGAAGTGGCCCTCGCCTTCGTCGAATTGGGTCGGCACGCGGTACCAGGCCCCCTGGTCGAGACGGTGGCGGCGGGGGCGCTGCTCGCCCGCCTCGCCGAGCTGGGCGAGGCGGCCCCGGCGAAGCGGTTCCTTCCCCCCTTGGCCTCCGGGGAGGCCGTCACGACGCTCGCTCTGCCCGAAGGGGGGCCGTTCGCACTGGACGCGGACGCGGCGACGCTGCGGCTGACCGCGACGGACGGTGAGCTGCGCCTGGCTTCCGGGCACGCGCGCGTGGAGCGGTCGTTGGACCCGGCGCGCCGCCTCGCCCGGCTCAGTCCCGGCGAACTTCTCGCCTCGGGCCCGTCGGTGACAGAGGCTTCCCGGTACGCGGCGAACTTGGCTTCACTCGCGACGGCCGCGCAGGCGTTGGGGGTCGGTCTCGCGCTCCTCGACAAGACCGTCGCGTACGTGAAACAGCGCACCCAGTTCGGCACACCGATCGGCGGCTTCCAGGCGGTCAAGCACCGCCTCGCGGACGTCCTGATAGGCCTCGAGTTCGCGAAGCCCCTCCTGTACGGGGCGGCGTCGACCCTGCGGACGGCAGACGTGGCGGCGGCGAAAGCAGCAACGAGCGAGGCGGCTTACGGCGCCGCGCGAGCGGCACTGCAACTCCACGGGGCGATCGGCTACACGGCGGAGTACGACCTGTCGCTTTGGCTGACGAAGGCGCGGGCGCTGCGCACCGCTTGGGGCAGCCCCGGGGAATGCCGGCGGCTGGTGCTGTCCGCGGGGCTCGGGGGCGGCTGATGAGTGGTTCGGGTGCGGGGCGTCGACATCGGCGTGGCCTGGGAGGCCGTTCCAGGCGCCGTCGGTTCGGGTGAGGTTCGTGCGGCGCGTCCCCGTGCGCGGGCCGGGTGATCCCGTGGTGGACATGGACAAGTCGCCTTCTCTCCCGTACCTCTCATTCCTCCGGCGCCTGAACTGGATCGTACGTGCGAGTGCGCTCGCCCTGTCATCGCTGCGATGATCAAACACATCGATGAGGAGAGCGAGAGGAGCAGTTCTTGCGCGTGATCGGGCTGATGTCGGGGACTTCGTACGACGCCATCGACGTCGCGGCGGCCGACCTGACGATCGACGGCGACCGTCTGCTGCTCTCTCCACTGGGTCTCATCACCCGCGGGTACGACGAGGCGCTGCGGACGGCGCTCGGTGCCGCGCTGCCGCCCGCCGCCACCACGCTGGCGGACATCTGCCGCCTCGACACCCGCATCGGCCAGGCCTTCGCCGCGGCGGCGGCCGAGGCCGACCGTGAACTGTGCGACGGGCGCGCCGAGTTGGTGGCATCGCACGGGCAGACGGTCTACCACTGGGTGGAGGACGGCCAAGTACACGGCACGCTGCAGATCGGGCAGCCCGCGTGGATCGCCGAAAGGACGGGGCTCCCGGTGGTCGCCGACTTCCGCCCCCGCGACATCGCGGCGGGCGGCCAGGGTGCTCCCCTGGTCAGCATCGTCGACCGGATGTGGCTGCGCGGCAGGCCCGGTGCCCCCGCCGCGCTGAACCTCGGCGGCATCGCCAACATCACCGCCCCTGACGGCACCGCCTTCGACACGGGCCCGGCCAACGCCCTCATCGACGCCGCCGTACGTGAACTGACGCGGGAGCGGCTCACGTACGACCTCGACGGCGAGATCGCCGCACGCGGCACGGTCGACGAGAAGCTGCTCGCCGTCCTGCTGGGCGAGCCGTACTACGCGCGGCCCGCCCCGAAGACGACCGGCAAGGAGCTCTTCCATCTGCCCTATCTGCGGGCGGCGCTCACCGGGTACGAGGCCCTCGCCCCGCAGGACGTCGTCGCCACGCTCACCCGGCTGACCGCCCGGACGGTCGCCGACGCCGTCAGGGCGGTCGGCGCCTCCGAGGTCATCGCCTCCGGCGGCGGCACACGCAATCCGACGCTGATGGCTTTCCTGCGGACCGAGTTGGGGGGCGGGATCCCGGTGCGCACCTCCGACGAGCTCGGCCTTCCGTCCGCCGCGAAGGAGGCGTACGCCTTCGCGGTGCTCGGGTTCCTGACGGCGCACGGGCTGCCGGGGACGGTGCCGCAGAGCACGGGGGCCCGGCATGCGAGCGTGCTGGGGTCGATCACTCCGGGGCGGGCCGGGGTGCGGGTGCCCGCGCCCGTGGGCGGCGGTCCTGTGCGGCTCGTGGTGGACGGGCACGGGAGGTGAACCCGCCTCTCCCTCGGGTGACTCGCCCCCTCTTCAGGCAACTCGCCTACCTGCCGGGCGAACAGAGCGGCCCGGCAGTGACCTCCGTACAGGCTCCGCCAGGCCCCCTCTCATGCCGCTTTCACCGAATGCTCATACCCTGGCGCCCATGACCCAGGTAACCCCTCCCGGCTGGTACCCCGACCCCGGCCAGACAACTGACGGCCCCCGTACCGAGCGCTGGTGGGACGGGAGCGTATGGACGGATCAGGTCCGCGCGGTGGGTTCCGCCGCCGGGTGGGGCGGTTCCGCTCCGGCGGCACCTCCGGCCTATCCGCCCACCGCCCCGACCGGCACCCCGACAGGCGCCCCGACCGGAGCTCCGGGCGCATACCCGGCCTACCCCTCCTATCCGGGACAGCCCACCGCCCCCAAGCGCGGCCTGCGCATAGGCATAGCCGTGGGTGTGGCCCTCGTGGTCCTGGCCGGGATAGGCGGCGGCGTCTACTTCCTGACCTCCGACGACGGCGGGGACGGCGACAACGCCGCCAAGGCCCCCTCGTCCTCCGCCCCGTCGAAACCCGGCGCGCCCCAGGACCCGCAGAACCCGCAGGACCCGGAGCAGTCCCAGCCTCCCGGCGGCGGCTCCGAGGCGCCGCCGTCGGAGGAGGGGTACGCCACCGACCTCCTCAGCGGCATCAGCCTCCCCGTGCCGGACGGCTGGACCGGCGCGAGCGGCCAGGAGGGCGGCGCCTCGGTGACCACGGACCCCTATCCGTGCCCCAGGGAGACCTCCAAGACCTGCACCCGCGGCGGCGCGTACTCCGGACCCGCCAAGGGCTTCAAGGTCGACGAAAAGGCGGCGGAGGCAGCGGCCAAGGCCGACATCTCCGTCAACGCCAAGGAGTCCTACGGCGGCAAGACCTACGGCAAGATCACCTCGCACGAGGAGCTGGAGTCCAAGGCGGTCACCGTCGCAGGGCAGAAGGGCTACCTCGTGCGCTGGAAGGCCGTCACCGAGAAGAGCGACGACGGGTACGTCCAGTCGCTCGCCTTCCCCTCCCCCACCGTGAAGTCCGAGCTCGTCATCGTCCGCTTCGGCATCGACGTCAACGACAAGTCCCCGAAGGTGTCCGTCATGGACGAGATCACCAAGGGGATCAAGGCCGCGTCGGGCGGCGGAGGCGGCAACGGCAAGGAAGTCTGACGGAGTACGTGAACGCCTGCCCGGGTCCATGAACGGCAGATCGGGTCCATGAACGTCTGAGCCGGGCGGGCCGGAACCACGAGGGTTCCGGCCCGCCCGGCCAAAGGCGGCCACGCCACCCCCGTCCCCACGGTGCGGCGCGGCGCAGGCAGATCGGGGCCCGTCATCCAGGGACCCCGGTCCACGATCAGGTGGGTCTGGTCAGACCCAGTGCGGGCAGCACGCACGCCTCCACGAAGGCGGAGAGGTACTCCTCGTCCGCGTGCTTGCCCTCGAGGACCGGGCGGGCCCGGACCACGCCCATGAGCTGAGCCGTGATGAACCGCGTCGCCGGATGGTCGGCGGCGATCTCACCCCGGGCCACCCCGCGCTCGACCAGGTCGTCGAGCGCCCGGGTCTCCGGCTCCACGAGCGCTTCGCGCAGCGCGCTGCGCAGATCCTCGTCCTGAAGGATCGCGTGGCTGAGCGCCTGCACCAGCAGGCTGTCCTGCGTCGACCACTCCCCCGCGGCCCGCGCCGCCTCGCGCAGGTCACCGGCGAGCGTGCCGGTGTCGATGCCCGCGAAACGTACGCAGCGGTTGGCGCGCAGCGCGGCGGCCACGAACTGGGGCTTCGTCTTCCACTGGCGGTAGAGCGTGGACTTGCTGCACCGGGTGGTCGCGGCCACGCCCTCCATGGTCACGGCGTCGTACCCGCACTCGCGGAGCTGACCGAGGACGGCGTCGTAGAACTCCTGCTCACGCTCGGGCGTGATCTTGGAGCGGCGCGACGAGCTCACGGGATCCGCGGAGTCCACTGCGCTTGCGTCTGCTGCCCGGTCCGGCGACGTCATGACTCTTCTCCTCGGTGCGGCGGCTTCGACCGACGCTATCGATACGCCAGTGTACCGGTACGCCTCCGTATCGGTACACTGGCGTATCGGTACACTGTCGTATCGATGAGCAGGGCGCTCCCCGACCGACCGGGGCGCTTCCTCTCTCACTACCCGCACCACCCCGTCATCACGTAAAGGGGCCGGGGGATGAAATCCCGAACCGAGCCTGCCGAAAGGGAACCGGACATAGCCGTCCGGGAGCCGGACACATCTGCCCGACCGCCCCTCGTCCGCGAGCTCCTCCTCGTCGTAGGACTCTTTCTCGTCTACAAATTCGGCAGGCTGCTGGCCAACGGCCACACCGGTGAGGCCTTCCGCAACGCACACCACGTGTGGGACGCCGAACGCACCCTGCGCCTGCCGGGCGAGGGCGCCGTCCAGGACGTGCTGCTCAGCAGCGACACCCTGGTGCACATCGCGAACACCTACTACGCGACCGTGCACTTCCCGGCCACCGCGCTGTTCCTGATCTGGCTCTACCTGCGCCGCCCCCGGCACTACCTGTGGAGCAGGCGGGTGCTCGCCGCGCTGACCGCGGCGGCCCTCGTGCTGCACCTGACCTTCCCGCTGGCGCCGCCGCGGATGCTGGAGGCGACCGGGCTCGTGGACACCGGGCAGGTGTACGGGCCGACCGTCTACGGCTCCGCCCCGCAGGCCGACTCGATGGCGAACCAGTTCGCCGCGATGCCGTCCCTGCACTTCGGGTGGGCGCTGATGCTCGCCGTCGGCCTCATCGCCGCGACCTCTTCGCGGTGGCGGTGGCTGTGGCTGCTGCATCCGCTGATCACCCTGCTCGTGGTCGTCGGGACCGCCAACCACTACTGGCTCGACGCCATCGCGGTGTCCGCGCTGCTCGGCATCGCGCTCGCCGTGATCAAGCTCCCCGACCCCGCGCGCTCGCTCGTCGTACGGCGCCGCGCACCCGCGCGTGAACTGGCCGCACCGGGGGTACGCCGGTGAACGCCACGCTTCTCGCCGTCGCGCTCTCGCTCGTGTCGGCCGCCGCGTACGCCTCCGCGGCCGTCGCCCAGGAGCGCCTCGCCGCCGGTATCCCGGGCGACGGCAACGGCTTCCTGCGGCTGCTCGGCAGCGGGGCCTGGTGGTCGTCCGTCGGGCTCAACGCGGCCGCGGCGCTGCTGCACGTGGCGGCCCTGAAATACGGTCCGCTCACCCTGGTCCAGCCGCTCGGCGCGCTCACCCTGGTCGCCGCCGTGCCGCTGGGCGCGCGGCTCGCGGGGCGGCGGGTCACGGCGCTGGAGTGGCGCGGCACCGGGCTCACGCTCATCGGCCTCAGCGCCCTGCTCCTCACCGCCACCGGGCCCGCACCCGACGACACGCTGACCCTGCCGGAGGCGCTGGCCGTCGCGGGCCTCACGGTGACCGTGATCGGCGTCCTCTCCCGTCCGGGTACGCGGCCGGGGCTGCGTCACGCGACGGCTTCCGGGTTCGCCTCGGGCGTCGCATCGGCGCTCACCCAGACCGTGACGGTCGCGGCGACGGACCGTTCGGGTCCGCTGCTCAGCCCGCAGGTGATCATCGTGGCGCTGCTCGTCGCCGCGTTCGCCGTGGGCGGCCTCTTCCTGTCCCAGACCGCGTACCGCGGGGGCCTCGGGGCGCCGCTTGCCGTCGTCACCCTGGCCAACCCGGTGGCCGCGGCCGTCATCGGTCTCGCGCTGCTCGGGGAGCGGCTGCAGGGAGGCGTGGCCGGTCTTTTCCTGGCGGCGGGGGGTGCGGCGGTGGCGGCGTACGGCGTGGTGGTCCTCACGCGGTCGCCGCGGGACGACAGGCACGCGGAGGGGCCGTCGGAGCTCTCCGCGGAGGACTTCCTCGCATCCGTCCCGAGCCAGGCGGAATCCAACCGCGCCACACATGCCGTAGCCCCGTAAGGGGCGCGGGCCTCTGACATGTGGAAGAAACGGGCCTCGGCACCCTGGATCCAGGGTGCCGAGGCCCGTTTTCGTGAGGGACAGCCTCACCCCAAGCCGCGGGAGTCCTGCTTCAGCGCCGTGTCGACCGTCAGGGCCGTCGCCACGACGAGGCTCAGAAGCGGCTCGGGCAGCTGGTAGTGGATCTGCAGGACGTAGTTGTCCGCGGTCGTGAACATCGTCTTGGCGAGGCCTTCCCAGGTCTTCGTGATCCGGGCGACCTCGTTGTCCGCGTGGTCGACGATCGAGAAGTTCCAGGCGCGCCAGTTCTCGGCCTTGATCGCACCGGCCTGCTGGCCGTTGACCATGATCGCGAAGTTGATCTTCCCGATCATGTTCTGCTGGACGATCTCGCCGATCGGCTGACCGTCGGCGCGCTCGACGATGACCCGCGACTTCATGAACTTGCGGGGGCGGGTCAGGTGGAGCACCGGCTGACCGTACGCGTCGCGGATCTCGAGCTTGTGCGTCATGAACTGGTCGACGCTGGAGACGAAGCGCGCGACCTTCTTGAGCGTGCTCTGACCGACCTGGACGACCGAGCCGAGTATGTTGCCCGACTGGTCCATGACGCTGTACTCGTTCGTCAGCTCGATGAGCTTGGCCTTCTGGTTCACCACGAGGACCGGCTCGGTGAAGAGCGTGCCGCCGCCCTGCGAGGAGGGCGCGACGCCCGCCTGCTGCTGGACCTGGCGCTGCACCTTGGCGGGGTCGGCCTGCGGGGCCGCCTGCTGGGGGTGACCGTAGGCCTGCTGCGGGGCCTGCTGCTGGCCGAACTGCCCCTGCGGCTGGGCATATTGGGCCTGCTGCGGCTGCGCGGGCTGGGCCTGCTGCGGAACCTGCTGGGCCTGCTGAGCGGCCTGTGCGGGCTGACCGCCGGCCTGCTGCTGGTCCTGGCTCGTGTGCTGGGTCCACTGGGCGCCGTCCCACCAGCGCAGCAGCCGGAGCGCGCCCTGGGGGTCCGGATACCAGCCTGCAGGAGTGTTCGAATGCGTTGTCACCCGGGCACACTACCCCGATGGGTCGGGCGGTTCGCCAGGGTCTGACGGGACCTGTGACGACGGACTCACCGGGGGCGGGTTTCAGCCATCACCGACTTCACCGAGTTCGTCCGCAAAACGCCGGGCGGGCCGAGCCCGCAAGCGAACCCGGAAGCGGACCCGGAAGCGATCGCAGGCGTACACCCCGGCTCGCGGGCGGGATTTGACGGTCCCCTGTTCCCGGCGGCAGGCTCGGGCGACTCACGGGGGAGGACACCACAATGGAATCAGCACGCGCCGCGAGAGACCGGCAGGTCGTGGCGGCTCGGGTCGCGGGGCCGTTCATCGAGTCGAACCGCCCGCGAACCGTCTTCGCACCCTGGTGGATGCCGCCGCTGACAGGCGTCGTCGCGGGCGTGCTCGCGTACGTCAGCGCCGACAACACCCTCGTCCGTACGCTGGTTCCGCTCGCCGCGGCCCTGCTCGGCTGGCTGCTCGGCGCCGCCCGGCCCCGCCTGCGGACGCGTACGGTCTGGCGGTTGAGCGGCGCGGGCCTCCAGCGGCTGAGCGGGGGCCGGGCCACGGCGACGTACCCCTTCTCGCGGGAGCAGCCCCTGCTGCTCAGCGCGATGGCCCTCGAAGTGCGCGCCCCCACCGACTACGGCTCGACGAAGGTCGGCAACCTCTGCGCGATGGGCCTGGAGGACATGGCCATCGCGATGTTCCCCTTCTGGGTCACCACCCGGCGGCTCGGCGCCCCGCTGCGGCTCTTCGACGGTCCTGGCGAGCCGGAGGGCAACGCGGCCGCCCGTGAGGCGGGTTTCTCGCGGCGCGAGGCGGCACTGCTCTCGGCAGCTGCCGAAGGGCCGCTGCCCGCCCAGGCCGTCGGTCCCGTCGAGCTCTCCCGTCCCGAACCGGAGGTCCGCTCAAGGAAGTTGGGGCGCCGGATCGGCTTCTGCGTCGTGGGGCTCGTCGGTCTCGGCGCGGCCATCGTGCCGTCGGACAACAGCATCGAGGGGCGCGTGGCCCTGATCGCCTCGCTCGCCACGGTGGTCCTGGTGTGGGCCGCCGGTTCCTTCTACCGCGTCCTTCGCACCCCGCCCGCGCACTGGACGGTGAGCCCGCAGGGCGTCACCGCCCGCGACCCGTGGTTCGGCACGACGGAGCTGCCCGCGTCCGCGATCGCCGGGATCGTGCCCACGGAGCTCACCCGCGAGATGGGCGATGGCAAGGTCAGCGTCTCGCTCATCCTGCAGTTCTACGGCCACGACCTGGCCCTGATCGGTACCTCGTACTCGGGCGACGTCCCGCCGGACGAATTGCTCGCCGTGCTCCGCTCGCGCGGCTACCGCGTGATCCAGGACCAGCGGCGCAACAACGCTTACGACGTGGACCCGAGCTTCCTGCCGCACCAGGTGCTGCCCGAGGCGCGGTTCACGCTCGACGTCGACCACGTGGGCTGGGAGGGCGAGCACGGCGCGCTGCGCATCCCGCGCACGGAGATCGGCGGCCTCGAACTGCACACCCGCTCCGGGCATCCGTGGCTGCGGCTGCGGGGCACAGAGGGCGAGGAACTGCTGCACGCGCCGCTCGGCGCGCTGCGGGTGTCGCGCAGTGAACTGCGGGACCGGGCAAGGGCGTTGGGCTATCCGGTGAGCGATCCGGAGCGCGACGCGTACGAGTCGGCGGCGTTCGCGGGCCTCTCGGCGCCCTCGGTCCAACCGCCTTCGTCCCATCCCGCGTACGCACCGACCGCTCCCCCGGCAACGGCAGCCACAGCCGCCGCTCCCGCCGCCGAAGTGACCGTGGGCATGCCCGGCGCCACCCGCAAGTGGTACTACATCGCCGGTGTGGTCGCCGGCGTCGTCGTCATGGGCGTGCTCGCGTTCAAGCTGCGCTATCTCTTCGACAGCGGCCTGAGCTGGGCGGCCTGGGGTGTTCCCGCGGGCGCGGCGGTGGGCGCGCTCGGTGCCTTCGTGTACGACCGGCGCCGCCCCGCGCTCGTCCTGGGCGGGCACGGTATCCGCATGGCGGCCGAGAGCGGCCGGGGGAAGACCGAGTGGCAGCACGCGCGGCCGTCGATCGGCGGTGTGGGCGTCGACGACCACGACAACAGCGTAGAGACGCTTCTCGTCTGGTCGCCGACGGGCCAGGTCATCCGCAAGGAGAGCCTGAACGTCCCCGACCCCGAGGAGCTGCGGCTCGCCTGCGAGCGGACCGGACTGCCTTGGGGACGGCCGGACCTCGGGGCGTGGGGGCCGCCGCCGGAGCTGTAGTCCGACGGCGGCCCTCCCTCACCAGGGACAGGTGTGTCAGGCGGAGACGATCGCGGGGTCGCTGACCCCGGCCTGGCCGTTCTCCACGTGCCCGGCGAAGCGCCGCAGGAAGGTCTTGTCCGCGTCGGACTTCACCGCCACGTCGTACCAGCGCTTGCTCGTCCGCAGGTCGACGGTGTGGTTGACGGTGCCGCCCGCCTTCACCTTGAACGTCTGGGCGCCGCCGCCGTAGGCGTTGGCGACGCTGAGGTTGACGTCGGCGCTGCCCGCGTTCTTCAGGGTGAGTACGAGGTTGCCGGTCGCCTTGTCGTGGCGGGCGGTGACCTCGGGTCCCGCGGTCTTGCCGGGCCCCTGGAAGACGCGCAGGAAGCCGTTCGGGCCGAACACCGACAGGTCGTAGGCGTCCTTCGAGTACTTCGTGTTCCAGGTGTCGGAGATCTTCTTGCCGGCCTCCGTGGTGTACGTCCAGGGGCCGTCCGTGCGGTTGTTCGAGCGGACGTGGAAGCAGGCACCGGCCGCTTCGCCGCCGCTGAACGTGAGCGTGAACTTGCCGTCGGCGGGCACTGCCGTGCCGTCCACCAGCGGGACGTAGGGCAGCGGGCGCGAGGGCCGCGAGCCCGACTCCTGCTTGGGCAGGGAAGCCTGCGCGGGCGCCTTGGGCACGTAGTCGGGGTGGCGCTTGTTGTCCGGGGGCTCGTAGGCGGCGGTGTCCGGCATCTCGTCGGGGTCCATGTCCTTGCCGCCGAAGTCGAAGGCGGAGGTCAGGTCACCGCAGATGGCGCGGCGCCACGGCGAGATGTTGGGCTCCCGGACGCCGAAGCGCTTCTCCATGAACCGGATGATCGACGTGTGGTCGAAGACCTCGGAGTTCACGAACCCGCCGGTGCTCCAGGGCGAGACGACGACCATCGGGACGCGCTGGCCCAGGCCGTAGTGTCCGGCGGCGTACTTGGCGTCGCCGGGGAAGTAGTCGAGCTTCGTGTCGACGGTGGACAGGCCCTGGTCGGCGGAGGACGGCACGTACGGCGGCACGACGTGGTCGAAGTAGCCGTCGTTCTCGTCGTACGTGATGAACAGCGCCGTCTTGCTCCACACCTCGGGGTTGGAGGTGAGCGCGTCAAGGACCTGCGCGATGTACCAGGCTCCGTAGTTCACCGGCCAGTTGGGGTGCTCGCAGAACGCCTCGGGCGCGGCGATGTAGGAGACCTGCGGGAGCTTGTCGGCCTTCACGTCGGCCTTCAGGAGGTCGAAGTAGCCGTCGCCCGCCTTCGCGTTGGTGCCGGTGCGCGCCTTGTCGTAGAGGGGGTCGCCGGGCTTGGCGTTGCGGTACTTGTTGAAGTAGAGCAGCGAGTTGTCGCCGTAGTTGCCGCGGTAGGCATCGTCTATCCAGCCCCAGTGCCCGGCCGCGTCAAGGCCGTCGCCGATGTCCTGGTAGACCTTCCAGGAGACCCCGGCCTGCTCGAGACGCTCGGCGTACGTCGTCCAGTCGTACCCCGCCTCCTGGTTGCCGAGGACCGGGCCGCCGCCCTTGCCGTCGTTGCCGACGTGGCCGGACAGCATGTAGTAGCGGTTGGGGTCCGTGGCACCCATGAACGAACAGTGGTAGTCGTCGCAGACGGTGAACGCGTCGGCGAGCGCGTAGTGGAACGGAATGTCGTCGCGCGTCAGGTACGCCATCGTCCGCTCGGACTTGGCGGGGATCCAGTTGTCGTACTTTCCGTTGCTGAAGGCGCTGTGGCCGCCGGCCCAGTCGTGGTCGAGGCCCGCGATGAACTGCATGCCGAGGTCCTCGGCGTCCGGATGGAAGGGGAGCACTTCCTTGCCGCCGCCGGACTGGTTCCAGACGGGTTTTCCGCTGGGCAGGGTCACCGGGCGCGGGTCGCCGAAGCCGCGTACGCCCTTCATCGTGCCGAAATAGTGGTCGAAGGACCGGTTCTCCTGCATCAGGACGACGACGTGCTCGACATCCTCGATGGAGCCGGAGCGGCGCTGGGCGGGCAGGGCGGCGGCGCGGGAGATGCTCTGCGAGAGCGACGCGAAGGCCGCGGTGCCGCCGGCGAGCTGCATGAACCGGCGCCGATTGAGTTCTGGCATGAGTGGATTCGACCTCGTCATGTGTGGTGTGGGGGACATGAGCGCGTGAAGTGTTTCAAGGGGAGCAAGGATCAGGGAAGGGGCTGTGACCTTGATGTGAAGAGAAGTCCAACCCTTGGCGGGCAGGACACAAGCCCCGACCTTATGAGGTCTTGCATCACGCATTGGGCATATTTGTTACGACATGCCCGCCTTGCCCCCACACCACTCGGCGGTGCGCTCGTCAGCTGGTCCTCGTCAGCTGGTGAGGACGACCAGTTGCCGGGTCGCGCGGGTCATCGCGACATAGCGGTCGACCGCTCCTTCGATCCCTTCGCCGAAGGCGTCGGGATCGATGAGGACGACCAGGTCGAACTCCAGTCCCTTCGCGAGCTCCGGAGCCAGCGACCGGACGCGGGACGTCGCCTGGAAATCCGGGTCGCCGATGACACACGCGGTCCCGTCGGCGTTGGCGGCGAGCCAGGCGTCGAGGACCTGGTCCAACTCCGCGACGGATCCATGGACTACGGGGATGCCGTTGCTGCGGATGGAGGTCGGCACGTTGGCGTCCGGGAGCGCGGCCCTGATGACCGGCTCGGCCTCCGCCATGACCTCTTCCGGTGTCCGGTAGTTGACACTCAGGGACTCCACCTTGACGCGGTCGAGCCCGATCCGTTCGAGGCGTTCCTGCCACGACTCCGTGAACCCGTGACGGGCCTGCGCGCGGTCACCGACGATGGTGAAGCTCCGGGAAGGGCAGCGAAGGAGCAGCATCTGCCACTCCGCGTCGGTCAGCTCCTGCGCCTCGTCCACGACGACGTGCGCGAACGGTCCTGCGAGCCGGTCCGGGTCGGCGGGCGGCAGTTCGGACTCGTCGACCAGGCTGACCTGGGCGTCCTGGCCGCGCAACATCGTCACCAGACCTTCACCGTCGTCACCGTCCGCCCCTGAAGCGGCCGCGGCGTCGATCAGGTTGTCGACGACCTGCGCCATCTGCTCGCGCTGGGCGGCGAGGATGGCTTCCTGGCGACGCCTCTGCCGGGCCGCCTCAGGGTCGCCGAGCCGCTGTCGCGCCGCGTCCAGGAGCGGCAGGTCGGACACCGTCCAGGCCTGGGGCGCGTCCTTGCGCCGGAGCCTCCGCACCTCGTCCGGAGTGAGCCAGGGGGCGCACATCCGCAGGTAGGCGGAGTTCGACCACAGGTCACCGACGAGGTCCGCCGCTTCGAGCAGCGGCCAGGCGCGGTGCAGGGTGGTGACAAGCTCCTCGTCGTGCCGCAGCGACCGCTCGAAGAGCTCGCCGGGAACATCGCCGTCGAGCTTCTCAAGAAGGATCGAGACGAGCTCCTCCCAGACCTGCTCGCGCGCCTCGTTGTGCGGAGTGCCGCGCCCCGCCGCGTCGAACGCCTCGGCCCAGTCGCCGGCGCTCAGCCAGACGTCGGACCAGTCGGTCGAGACCGTCATCCCCTTGGCGGGCGGCTCCTCGTAGAACCTGACCGCCTTCTCGATCGCCTTCACCATGTCCGCGGACGACTTCAGGCGGGCCACCTCCGGGTCGGCCTCGACCACCGCGTCCGCTCCCTCGGTCACGAGGTCCTGTAGGACACAGGTCTGCACACCCTCCTCGCCGAGGCTGGGCAGGACATCGGCGACGTACGACAGGTAGGGCCGGTGCGGGCCGACGAACAGCACGCCGCCCCGGCTGTGCCCGAGGCGGGGGTCGGAGTAGAGGAGGTAGGCGGAACGGTGCAGGGCGACCACGGTCTTGCCCGTGCCGGGGCCGCCGTCGACGACGAGGGCACCGCGGGACCCCGCACGGATGATGGCGTCCTGGTCGGCCTGGATGGTGGAGAGCACGTCGCGCATCTGGGACGAGCGGTTGCTGCCCAGGCTGGCGATGAAGGCGGACTGGTCGTCGAGCGCCGCATGCCCCTCGAGACCGTCGGCGGTGAACACCTCGTCCCAGTAGTCGCTGATCCGGCCGCGGGTCCAGCGGTATCTGCGGCGGCTCGCCAGGCCCATCGGGTCGGCGTGGGTCGCGGCGAAGAAGGGCTCGGCGGCGGGGGCGCGCCAGTCGAGCAGCA
Organism: Streptomyces sp. NPDC055239; assembly: GCF_053606205.1. Lineage (NCBI taxonomy): Bacteria > Bacillati > Actinomycetota > Actinomycetes > Kitasatosporales > Streptomycetaceae > Streptomyces > Streptomyces sp. NPDC055239. The sequence continues at coordinate 185,046 of NZ_JBSGRD010000003.1, forward strand.
GCCGCCGCCCCTCGCTGTCGGTGAGGCCGAGGCGTCCGATGTACACGGGCTCGGGATCGTCCGCGCCGACGATGTGTCCGAGGCACAGGTCGAGCCCGAAGCGGCTCAGGGCGCGCAGGCGACCGGTGAGACGGTGGATCTCCAGATCCCGGTCCATGGCCTCCCTGCCCATGCCGCCGGGTGCCTTGCGCTGGGCGTCGAGGCGGTCGGACACCTCGGCGATCGTCTGCTCCAGGCTCAGTTCGATGGCCGCGAAGTGCTGCTCGTCGTGGGCGATCAGCGTCGGGTCGGCCTTGGGGGCGAGGTGGGCGGGAAGGTCGAACGCGGACAGCAGCGCAGGCACTTAGTGGATCTCCCGTTTCGGCAGGTGGTGGCTTCGGCCTGCGATTGTGCGGCACCACGGGGGCCTTGCCGCAAGCCCCCCGGTGCGCTATAAGTTAAGAGTGGCAAGGAGTGGGAACACCTCCTTGCCTTTCTTTTTCTCTCTCATTCCCTCGCGCCCCTCCTCTCCACTCCCCTCCCCCTCTCTGCTGCTGCGCTCTAGGTGCCGTGGGCAACCATGCGCGAGGATGTGGCGGGTCGGCGCTTCCAGCGAACGAGGAGAGTCACGAGTCATGACCGCAACGATCCATGGCACCTGCGCCCCCGGCTTCGAGGGCGTACGCGAGGAGTTCGAGCGGAACTTCACCGAGCGCGGCGACCTCGGGGCGTCCGTCGCGGCCACGGTCGACGGGGAGTTCGTCGTCGACCTGTGGGGCGGTGACGCGGACAAGACGGGCACGCGCGCGTGGGAGCGCGATTCGCTGGTGAACGTCTACTCCACGACCAAGGGCATGACCGCGCTGTGCGCACACCTCCTCGCCGACCGGGGCGAACTCGACCTGGACGCGCCGGTCGCCCGCTACTGGCCGGAGTTCGCCCAGGCGGGCAAGGCGGACATCCCCGTGCGCTGGCTGCTGAGCCACCGTTCCGGGGTGATCGCACCGCACGAACCCATGACGTCCCAGGACCTCTACGACTGGGAGAAGGTGTGCGGGGCGCTGGCCGCGACGCCGCCGTGGTGGAAGCCGGGTTCGGCGCAGGGATACCACGCGCTGACCTTCGGCTACCTGGTCGGTGAGGTCGTCCGGCGGATCACAGGCGTCTCGCTCGGTACGTTCCTGCGCAGCGAGGTCACGGAGCCACTGGGGGCCGATGTCCACGTAGGCACCCCTGAGAGCGAGCACGGCCGGTGCGCGGACATGGCGAAGCCGCTCACTCCGGACGGCCCGCGCAGCGCGCTCGGCTCCGCGCCTCCGCCCGCGCCGCCGGTGAAGTCGATCGACGACCACCCGATGGCCGCCGTCACGCTGGCCCTGCAGTACCTGCCCGTCGGCAACGTGAACACCGCGGCCTATCGGTCCGCCGAGATCCCCGCGGCCAATGGGCACGCGTCAGCGCGGGGTCTGGCGAGTGTACGCGGCGCTGGGAGGCGGGCAGTTGGTGAGCGCATCGGCGCTCGAGCGGCTCAGGACCCGCCAGGGGCAGCCCGACGAGCCGGACCTGGTGCTCGCGGCGGGGACGCCGTGGGGTGAGAAGTGGGAATGGGGGCTCGGCTACATGCTGAACCCGTACGGGCAGGCCGGACCCAATCCGCGGGCCTTCGGGCACGGGGGCGCGGGCGGGTCCTACGCGTTCGCCGATCCGGAGAACCGGGTCTCCTTCGCGTACGTGATGAATCAGATGGGCGGCGGGACGTCGGGGGAGGATCTGCGGAGCGTGCATCTGGTGGGGGCGCTGTATCGAGCCCTGAAGTAGAGGTTCCGGGGAACGTAACCTGCCCCCATGGAGCAGCCCATCCCCCGCCACCGCCCGTCAGGGCAGTACGCCGCCGCCGACCCGCGCAGAGCGGCCATCATCGACGCCGCTCTCGTGCTCTTCGCCAAGGCGGGCTACCTGAACTCGTCCCTGGCGAAGATCGCCGCGGAAGCGGGCACCTCCGCCACCGTCATCACCCACCACTTCGGGTCGAAGCAGCGTCTCCTGATGGCGGTCCTCGAAGCCCGCGAGGACCGTACGGTCCGTACGTTCGGACGGCTCGACCCCGGCTCCGGCTCCGGCTCCGATTCGGGTTCGGGTTCGGGTTCGGGTTCCGGCGACGACGTGCGCGCGCTGTTCCGGGAGGTGCTCGCCCTTGCCGCGTACAACCTCACCCAGCCGGGGCTCATCGAGCTCTACACCAGGCTGTCGGCGGAGGCCGGTGATCCCGCGCACCCGGCGCACGCCTACTTCGCCGAACGGTACGAGCGCGTCGCGGGCTTCCTCGCCTCCGCGCTGCAACGGTCGGTCGAAACGGGTCAGTTGAGGACCGGCATCGATCCCGAGAACATCGCCCGCGAGATCCTCGCCGTCTCCGACGGACTCCAGGTCCAGTGGGCCGTCGCCGAAGGGCGCCTGGACTTCGTCGGGTTGTACCGCGCCCACCTGGACCGGCTCACCCGGGCCCTCACCGTGGACGGGAGGGGCCTGGGTGAGCCGACCGAGGAGGAGCAGCTCCTCTAGGCCGTCACACCGTCACGCCATCATCCGAACTGACCGACCTTGTAGTCGCCCGCGGGCTGCTGGTTGATGACGTTGAGGCGGTTGAAGGCGTTGATGACGGCGATCTGGGTCACCAGGGCCGCGAGCTGGTCCTCGTCGTAGTGCTTGGCGGCGTTCGCCCACACCTCGTCGCTGACACCGCCCGCCGCGTCCGCGATGCGCGTGCCCTCCTCCACCAGTTCAAGGGCGGCGCGCTCGGCCTCGGTGAACACCGTGGCCTCGCGCCAGGCGACAACGAGGTTGAGGCGCACCGAGGTCTCCCCGGCGTGCGCTGCGTCCTTGGTGTGCATGTCGATGCATCCGGCACAGCCGTTGATCTGACTGGCGCGGAGCATCACCAGTTCGCGTGTCGCGGCCGGCAGCGTCGACTCCGTGAGCGCCTTGCCCGCGGCGATGATGTGCTTCATGGCCTTGGCCGCGACCGGCTTCGACATGAGGTTCAACCGAGCTTCCATGGAGCGCTCCTGTGTCGTCGGTACTGGTTACACACCTAAGACGAGTCAGCCCCACCGACTGCGACACAGCCGAAGGTGATGTACGTCACTTCATACGTCACCTCGTACGTCACCTGCCTGCCGCTAGCCCGCCGCCCCCGTCAGCCGGATGTCGCGCGACGACGAGCCGACGTACACCGCGCGCCGCCCCTCGGGGCGCACCCAGCGGCCCCGGTCCGTGTCCCAGTACGAAAGACGCCGCTCGGCTACCCGCACCGTGACCCGGCGCGACTCCCCCGCGCGCAGTTCGACACGGTCGAAGGCGGCCAGCGTCTTCACGGCCATCTCGACACCGGCACCGCGCGGCGCGCCCACGTACACCTGCGGGACCTCCGCGCCCGTGCGCCGCCCCCGGTTGGTCACCGTGAACGACACCTCGTAGCCCGCACCCGCCCGGCGCACGGACAGGTTGCGGTAGCCGAACTCCGTGTAGGACAGGCCGTGTCCGAAGGGGAAGAGCGGCTCGATGCCCGCCTTGTCGAAGCCGCGGTAGCCGGTGAAGATGCCCTCGCTGTACGTGACCACTCCGTCGACGCCGTAGTAGCGCTCGGGGTGGGCCGGGTCCAGGGTGGGGTGGTCCGTGTCCTTCTTCGGCCAGGTCACCGTGGCCTTGCCGCCCGGGTTCGCGCGGCCCGTGAGGAGGTCGGCGGTGGACCAGCCGCCCTCCTGGCCGACGTAACCGGTGTGCAGGATCGTGCCGACCTCGCTGCGCCACGGCATCGTCGCCGGGCAGCCGGTGGTGAGGACGACGACCGTGCGCGGGTTGGCCTCGGCGACCGCCGCGATCAGCTCGTCCTGGTGGGCGGGGAGCGTGAGCGTGGTGAAGTCGCCGCCACCGCCCACCGAGCCGCCCGAGCCGTTGAAGGCGAAGACGACCGGGGTGTGGACGCGCCGGGCCAGCTTCGCCGCGGCGGCGACGGACGCGGTGCGCTGCTGCGGGGTCACCCACGCGAACCTCACCTGGACCGGGCCGCGTTCGGCGATGGTCGTGGCCCATCCTGTGGCCTTGACGACGATCCGGTAGGACCTGCCGCCGGTGAGCTCGACGGGTTCGGCCTGTCCGTTGTCGAGGCCGTCGGTGGTCGGGACGATCGAGGACCACTTGCGGGCGAAGCTGTCGCGGGCGCCCGCCGCGGTCGTCAGCTCCTTGCCGTCGAGGCTGAGCGAGACCGCAGCGCCCCAGCCCTGGATCTTGAGCGCGTACTCACCGCTGGTGGGCGGCACGAAGGTGCCGGTCCACTCGGCCGTCGTACCGACGGGGAGCGCCTTGTCGCCGACGAAGTCGACCTTCTTGTCCGTTCCCTTGTCCTTGCCGCCACTCTTGCGCGTCAGGCCCTTGGGGAACGCGGACGCGGGCACCGCCGTGCCCGTGAGGTCCACGCCGACCTCGTACGCGATCTTCCGCTTGGTGCTGCGGCGCAGTGCGTCGAGCGGGCTGATCAGGCGCTCCTCGAAGCCGTACGCGCGCTCGCCCGAGACCGATGTGGCGACCTGGCCGGCGGTCGGGCCGATGAGCGCGAGGTCGCGCAGCGCGGCGTGCGAGAGGGGCAGACCGCCGTCGTTGGCGAGCAACACCGCGCCCTGCGCGGCGACTTCGCGGGCGACGCGGGCACCGGCCCTGACGTCGATCTTCTTGCGGGCGGGGACACGGCTGCCGTCGAGCATGCCGAAGGCGTCGTACCGGCCCAGGATGCGGGAGACCGCGGTGTCGAGGGCGGCCTCGGGGACGGAGCCGTCCTTGACGGCCTTCTTCAGGGGCTCCCCGTAGAACGAGCCGTCCCACATCTGCATGTCCTGGCCCGCTTCGAGCGCGGCCGTGGAGTGGGTGGCGCCCCAGTCGGAGGTGACGAAGCCCTGGAAGCCGAGTTCGCCCCGGAGGATGTCGGTGAGGGTGGTGCTCTGCTCGGAGTTCCACTCGCCGTTGAGGTGGTTGTACGCCGACATAACCGAGGCCACTCCGGCGCGGACGACGGCCTCGAAGGCGGGCAGGTACAGCTCGTGCAGGGTGCGGTCGTCGACGACGAAGTCGTAGGAGTTCTCCGGCTTCTCGCGGTCGAACTCGTGCAGGCGCTGGTTGTTGGCGAGGAAGTGCTTGGCCTGGGCGAGCATGCCCTGTGCCTGGACACCCTCGACCTGGGCGGCGCCGATCAGGCCGTTGAGGTAGGGATCCTCGCCGGACTGGTCCTTGTTGCGGCTGAAGAAGGGCGTGCGGGAGAGCTCGATCTGCGGGGCGAGCAGTACGTCCATGTCCAGGGTGCGGCCCTCGCGGCCCATGACCTCGCCGTACTCGCGGGCGAGTTCGAGGTTGAAGGAAGCGCCGAGCGTCGCGACCGGCGGGAGGCCGGTCGCGGACTTGGTGACGTTCACGCCCGCGGGGCCGTCGGTCAGGCGCAGCTCCGGTATGCCGAGGCGCTCGATGCCCGGCAGGTATCCCGCCTGTCCCAGTCTGCGCGGGTCGGTGGCGCCGTGGACCAGGCTGATCTTCTCGTCGAGGGTGAGGCGGGCGACGAGCCCCCGGACGCGGCGCGTGGCGGCGGCCGCGCCCGGGGAGGCGGTGCCGCTGCCTGTGCCTGTGCCTTTGGCGGCGGCCTCGGCGGCTGAGGCGGGGGTGGCGGCGGCGATCGGGCCGGCGGCGGCCACGAAGGCGAAGGCGGCTGCGGTGCCGCCCAGTTGCTTCATGAGTTCACGACGTGTGGTGGCAGGCATGGCGAAATGGCCTCCGAACGCGGCTCTGGGCGTGCCGAACTGGGTCGGCGACGCCAAGAGCTGAATGCGTCATCCGCGCCAGTGCGGTTTACGGGGCCTGAGTCTTGATTGGTTGAACACTTAAGGTCAAGGCTCGCGTCAGCAAAACTTTGTGGGGTGTTCAGTTTTTCCGGTGCCGGCTGATGCCGACCGACGCCGACTGATACGCCCTCTCCCACTCCGGTCATTGCGACCTCGTGAACGCCGCGTCGCGCGGGGAATAGAAGGGCGATCATGGCCGTCGTCCAAGGTGACACCCACGAGGTGACAGCCACGTCGAGGTGACAGCCACGTCGATTCATGGTTCACGGTTCGAAGCGAGGGAGCACATGTCCAAGGCGTACGTATTCACCCGGTTCGGCGGCCCCGAAGTGGAAGCCTTCGTCGACCAGGACCCGCCGGAGCCAGGACCGGGCCAGCTCCTGGTCGCGGTGCGGGCGGCGGGGGTCAACCCGGTCGACTGGAAGCTGCGGGCGGGCAAGCGGAGGCCGGGGGCGCCGCCAGCCGCGTTCCCCGAGGTCCTCGGCAGCGAGGTGGCAGGGGTGGTCGAGGCGGTCGGCGCGGGCGTCGAGGGCTTCGCGGTCGGCGACGCGGTGTTCGGCAACCCGGACACCGGCGGCTTCGCCGAGCACACCCTCCTGCCCGCCTCTCTCACCGCGCACAAGCCCGAGGGCCTGACCTTCACGGAGGCCGCCGCGCTGCCGGTCGCGGTGGCGACGGCGTACGACGGTGTGCATCAGTTGGGTCTGCCCGCCGGGGCGACGCTCCTGATCACCGGGGTCGGCGGTGGTGTGGGTGTGGCCGCGGCGCGGTTGGCGCGGCATCTCGGGGTTCGTGTCGTGGGCACGGCGAGCGCGGGCAAGAAGGACTTCGTCGAGTCCCTGGGGGCGGTGCATGTGCCGCCGGGGCCCGATCTGGCGGAGCGGGTGCGGGCGGCTGCGCCGGGCGGTCACGTCGACGCGGTCTTCGACCTGGTGGGCGGCGAGGATCTCGTGGCGGTGGCGTCTCTCCTGCCACTTCCCGGCCGCGAGGGGAAGCTGATCACGGCCGCGGCCAAGGAGACCGTTGCCGAGCTCGGTGGGGTGGCGGTCGCGCGGGCGCGGACCAGTGAGGTTCTGGACGCGGTGGCGCTGCTTGCCGTCGACGGGGTGCTGCGTCCTGAGGTGACGGCGACGTATCCGCTGGAGCGGGCCGATGAGGCGCTCCGTGCGGTGGAGGCCGGGCATGTGCGGGGCAAGGTTGTCATCGAGGTGGGGGCGGCGTGAAGTCGGCCGGGCTTGAGGCCCAGAGCAGTGCGGAGCCCGGGGAGGTCCTGCCCGGGGACCGGCCCGGGGAAGACCTGCCCGGGGAGGACCGGCAGGAAGACCGGCATCCCTTGGACAATCCCGCCTACGCCGCGTTGAACGGGCCCCATGCCCGGTTCGCCGAGCGGCGGGGGCGCGTGGTGCGGTACCAGTCGGACGTGTCGCCGTGGCTCGGCCTGCCCGATGCCCCGGAGTCGGGCGACTGGGCGGATCTCGCCGCACTCGCGGGGCCCGGCGTCGAGGTGCCGCTGCCGGGTGTGCGGGTGGCTCTGCCGGCGGGGTGGGAGGTGACGTTCGACATGGAGGGCGTGCAGTTGGTGGATGACGGGGTTGCGGCGGCGCCCGATCCGGAGGCTGTGCGGCTCGGGGCGGATGACGTGCCGGAGATGCTTGATCTGGTCGCGCGCACGCAGCCCGGTCCGTTCCTGCCGCGCACGGTCGAGCTCGGCACGTACCTCGGCATACGTCGCGGGGGCGCGCTCGTCGCGATGGCCGGGGAGCGGTTGCATCCACCGGGGTGGACGGAGATCAGCGCGGTCTGCACTGATCCGGCCCACCGGGGAGAGGGGCTTGCGACGCGGCTGATCCTGGCGGTGGCGGACGGGATCCGCGTCCGCGGGGAGACGCCGTTCCTGCATACGTCGGCGCGGAACACCGATGCGATCCGGTTGTACGAGTCGCTGGGGTTCCGGCTGCGGCGCAGGACTCGGTTCCTGTCGGCTCGGGTGCCGGTGGGGTGAGGGTCTGGTGGGGTGCGGGTCTGGCGGGGTGCGGTCCTGCGGTACGGGTTCGTCTGTGGGTGCGGGGCCGCGCCGGTATGTCCGTCCTCGCCATCCGCCGGTGGGCGTCTTTTCGCTTCGGCTGGGGAGTGCTGAGTACCGTGCTCCGGGCGGAAATACCGGCACGTCCCCTCGCGAGCGCGGCCGGCTGCGGGTGCACGATGGCGTGGCTGCCCTTGGCTGGGGTCCCGCGGACATGGGCGGCGGCTGTGGATGACCGGCAGTGGCTTCCGCAGCGAATGCGAGGTGGCGTAAGCGGGTGAAGAGAGCTCCCTCGTGGGAGGGACGAACGTGGGTCGGCCCGCCCAACCCGGCACGGGTCCGGCACGGCCCCGGGCGATGAGGCTGGTAGATCCGATCGCCGTGAGACGTCCGGTGGCCTGCTGTCCGAGATGCGCATTGCAAGCTGCGATGCGAGCTTGAAGGCACTACTTCATCGGGAAGCGGGGTGCCATGACGCTGTTCCTGCTCATGGGCGCCAAGCAGCGGGGGCAGCTGCCCCGCGAGGGCCACGAGGCAAAGCCGCCGGGCTGGATGCGGGCCATCGACTTCGCCACGCCCGGCAAGTGCGTGATCAGCGGGCCGGTGGCCTGAGGGTGCCGAAGCTCAGAGACCGACTCCGGCTCCCCTTCCTGGGCGAGTCCCTGGGCAAGCCGAAGCCGTCCGACGTCAGCTCCGGCTTCGTCACCGGCCTGTTCTCCATCCCCGAGGGCATGGCGTACGCGGCCATCGCCGGGTTCAACCCGGTGGCCGGCCTGTACGCGGGCGTCGTCCCGGCGATCGTGGGCTCGCTGACCTCCCGCACGGTCCTGATGGTCACCACGCTCACCAGCGCCATCGCCCTGACCTCGCAGAGCGTGCTGTCCGACGCCGGGCTCGACCCGAAGAACGCGGGCAACATCGCCACCCTGACGATCATGGCGGGCATCGTCATGCTGCTCATGGCGGTGCTCCGTCTCGGCGCGGTGATGTCGTTCGTGTCGAACGCGGTGATGACCGGCTTCTCCACCGGCATCGCCCTGCAGATCATCACCGGCGTCCTCAAAGACGCCACCAGCTACAAGCCCCAGGGCCACAACCGCCTCTACCAGCTGGGTGACTGGCTCGTCCACATCGGAGACTGGCAACTCGCCGCCACGCTCGTCGCGCTGGCCACGATCGCGGTGTGGGCGCTGGCGCGTCTCGTCCGGCGCCTGGAGGCGGTCGCCCTACTGATCGCCATGGTCGTGGCCAGCGTCGCGGTAGCGGTCCTCGGCACGGACGTGGAGCTGGTCCGCGACATCGCCCACATCCCCGCCGCGCTGCCCGGCTTCTCCGCCCCCGACCTGTCGGCGGTGCCGCATCTCCTGGGCGGCGCGGTCGCCGTGGCCCTGGTGGGCCTGGCCCAGGCGGCGGGCATCGGCCCCTCGGTACCGAACCCCGACGGCTCCCGCTCCTCCGTCAACGGCGACTTCGCCGCCCAGGGCCTGGCGAACGTGGCGGGCGGCCTGTTCCAGTCGCTGCCCTCGGGCGGCTCCCTGTCCCGCACCGGAGTCGCCGTCTCGGCCGGCGCCCGCACCCGCTGGGCCGGCGTCTTCTCCGGCGTCATGCTCGCCGTCATCGTTCTGGTCTGCGGCTCGCTCGCCGAACGCATCCCGATGCCGGTGATCGGCGGCCTGATCCTGGTCGTGGGCGGGGAACTGATCTGGGGCAAGCGCCACGACATCCTGCTGGTCCTGCGCACCTCCTGGATGTCGGCGGGCGCGATGATCCTGACCTTCCTCGCCACCACCCAGCTTCCGCTGCAGCAGGCCATCATCCTCGGCGCGGTCCTCTCCCTGCTCCTGTACTGCGCTCAGGCCGCCCGTCGCGCCCGCCTCGTCGCCCTCACCCGCGACCCCGAACGCGGCGACTGGCACACCGGTGAGCCGCCCGAGAGCCTGACTTCCGGTCAGGTCACCGTCCTCTACTACGACGGCGTCAGCTTCTTCGCCGAGATGAACCGCATCGAGGCGATGCTCCCGCGCTCCGACGACGCCCGCGGCGCGGTCCTGATCCTCGTCATGCGCGGCGTCCCCGACGTGCCGTCCTCGTCCGTGGTCAAGGTGCTGCGCCGGTACGTGCGCGACATCGAAGTCCAGGGCGGCCGTCTGATCCTCGCGGGGGCCGAACCCGGACTCGTCCACCTCCTGAAAGCGACCGGCCTGGACCGCGACCTCGGCCCCGGCGGTGTCGTCCCCGCCGAGGGCGCCCTCCTCGCCCCGCTCGAACAGGCCGTCACCGAAGCCGAGTCGTGGATCGCCCGGCGGACCGCGTGAGGCGCCGACATGCGGTCCTGTCCGCCCGATGTTGAGATGGAGCATCCTGATTCATCCCGTTTCATCGTGTTGAGCGGAGTGAAAGATGACCGCCCTCCCCTTCGAGGACACCACCGACTTCGAGAACGCCGACCGTGGTTTCGTCGACGCCCTGGTCCCGGCCGTCGTAAAAGGGGAGGACGGCCGCGTCGTCTACGACAACGACGCCTACGACTTCCTCAAGGCAGACTGCCCCGACACGGCCAACCCGAGCCTGTGGCGCCAGGCCCAACTCTGCTCCCGCCAGGGCCTGTACGAGGTGTGCGAGGGCGTCTACCAGATCCGCGGCCTGGACCTGTCGAACATGACGCTCGTCGAGGGCGAGCGCGGCGTCGTCGTCATCGACCCCCTGCTCTGCGTCGAGACCGCCACCGCGGGCCTGGCCCTGTACCGGCAGCACCGCGGCGAGCGCCCCGTCACCGGCCTCATCTACACGCACTCCCACGGCGACCACTTCGGCGGCTCGCGAGGCGTGCTGCCCCGCGGCACCGAGGACGGCGTGCCGATCCTGGCCCCGGAAGGCTTCCTGGAGCACGCGGTCAGCGAGAACGTCTACGCGGGCAACGCCATGACCCGCCGCGCGATCCTCATGTACGGCGACCGACTGCCCAAGGCGGCCGACGGCCAGATCAGCGCCGGACTGGGCATGACCACCTCGAACGGGACCATCAGCCTCATCCCGCCGACCCTCGACATCACCCACACCGGCCAGGAGGAGACGGTCGACGGCGTCCGCATCGTCTTCCAGCTCACCCCCGGTACCGAGGCCCCGGCCGAGATGAACTTCCTCTTCCCGGACAAGCGCGCCCTGTGCCTGGCCGAGAACGCCACGCACAACCTGCACAACATCCTGACCCTGCGCGGCGCCGTGGTCCGCGACTCCCGCATCTGGGCCCGCTATCTGGACGAGGCCATCGAGTACTTCGGCGACCGCTACGACGTCGCGTTCGCCTCCCACCACTGGCCCACCTGGGGCCGCGAGAACGTCGTCACGTTCCTCTCGACCCAGCGCGACCTCTACGCCTACCTCCACGACCAGACACTGCGCCTCCTCAACGACGGCCTGACCGGCCCGGAGATCGCCGAACAGCTGCAACTGCCCCCGGCCCTGGAGAACTCCTGGCACGCCCGCGGCTACTACGGCTCGGTCTCCCACAACGTCAAGGCGATCTACCAGCGCTACTTGGGCTGGTTCGACGGCAACGTGGCCCACCTGTGGGAACACCCACCCGTAGAACTGGCCAAGCGCTACGTCGACGCGCTGGGCGGCCCCGACCAAGCCCTGACCAAGGCCCGCGCGTACGTGGACCAAGGCGACCTGCGCTTCGCCGCCACGCTCCTCAACCACATCGTCTTCGCCCACCCCGACACCACCGACGCGAAGCAGACCCTGGCCGGCGTCTACGACCGCCTCGGCCAAGGCGCGGAGAACGGCACCTGGCGCAACTTCTACCTGACCTCCGCGATGGAACTGCGCCACGGCGTCAACGCGATCACCATCGACACCACCAACCCCGAGATGGCGATGGCACTGACCACCGACATGCTCCTGGACTCGATCGCCATCCGCATCGACGGCCCCCGCGCCTGGGACGACGACCTCACCATCGACCTCGTCCTCACCGACGAGCAACGCCGTCAGCGCCTCACTCTCCACAACGGCGCCCTCACCCACCGCACGGTGACCATCCCCAAGACCGAGGCGGGTCTCACCCTCACCCTCACCAAGCCCCAACTCCTCGGCCTGCTCGCCGGAAAGGACCTGGACGGCGTCACCACGGACGGCGACTCCGCCCTCCTGACCCGCCTCTTCTCCTACGTGACCAAGCCCGACACGGCCTTCCCCATCGTCACCCCCTGACGCAGTCAGAGCGTCTAGTACGCGGACTGATCCGAGCGGCTCGGCCAGGTCAGCCGTACATCGCCACGCGGTAGAGAGCCGCAAGCGCGTCGTCGATGGGATGGGGCTGCGGCTTGCCGGAGGAGTCGAACCCGTTCCACCTCTGCAGGTTCACCGCGACCGCCATCTGCCGCTTGCCGTCGGCACGGATCATGGCCAGCGCTCCACCGCCCCAGACCGTGCCGCCATGACCCCAGAAGGTGCCCTGTCCGGGACTCTCCATCGGGTACAGGCCGAGGCCGTAGTCGATCACCTTTCCCTCTTGGGAGACGACCGGGACGGTGCGTTGCATCTGCGCCAGCGACGACGGGCTGACGATCTCCCCGGCCAGCAGCATGCGGTAGAAGCGGTTGAGGTCCGCGACGGTCGATATCAGCGAGGCCGACGGTCCCGCGTACGACATGTCGAAGACGCTGTAGTCGCGCGGCGGGTCGATCATGCCGAACCATGCCTCGTAGAGCTGCGAGTGCGGCCCGTCGACGTACGGTCCGGCGGGGAATTCGGTGTCCCGGAGCCCGGCGTGCTCGATGACGTTCCGGGTGATGCACAGCTCGGCCGTTGTGCCGCTCACCTCTTCAAGGAGCTGGGCCAGGAGCAGGTAGTTGGTGTTGGAGTACAGGCCCGGGGCGCTGCCCGGGGGACCGAAGGCGGGTGCGGTGACGCCCATCTCGATCAGTTCGGTGGGGTCGAACCGCGTGAACCGGTGGTCGTCCATGCTCTGGGGGCCGGTGCCCGCGAGGTCGGGGTACGCCTTGAAGGAGGGGTAGGCGTACGGGAGGTACTCGGCGAGGCCGCTGGTGTGGTTGATCAGCATCCGGATCGTGATCGCGTCACCGCGTTCGCCGGGAACCAGCTTCGGCAGGTACCGGCCGACCGGTGAGTCGAGACCGATCTGACCGGTCTCGACCTGTTGCAGGACCGCTGCGGCGGTGAAGGTCTTGGTGATGCTGCCGACGCGGTGCCGCATGTCGGCGGTGACGGGGCGGCCGGTGGCGACGTCGGCCTCCCCGACGGCGCCGCGCCAGACCTGGTCGCCGTCTCGCACCTCGGCGAACAAGCCCGGTATCCCGGCGTGGTGGACGTTTTCGATGGCGGCGTTCAGCGCCGCGGAATCCAGTGAGCTCTGCACGTCATGCGTCCTTTCGTGTTCCCCGGGGTGGGCTCCGCATCGGTCGCCTGACCCGGACAACAGGGCACGAGTGGCATGCCGGCCCGCCCGGCATACTCATGTCCTCATTATGCACGCGGTGCGTGCAACACCAAGTGCATGAGTTAGACTGAGTCCGACGAGAGGGGCGAAATGGCAGGTCGAAGGCGTTGGTCGACCGAGGAAATCCTGGATGCGGCAGTGGAGTTGCTGCGCACGAGCGACACAGAGTCGTTCAGCGTGCGCAAGCTCGCCGCCACCCTGGGGACCGATTCCTCCAGCCTCTACCGGCACTTCCGCAGCAAGACAGAACTGCTGCGCGCGGTCGCCGACCGGATCCTCCTGGCTTCCATGGACGGCTACCGCGCCGAGGGTGACTGGAAGCAGCGCATCACCGCCCTGGCCCTTCGCGTGAGGGAGGCGTTCGGCAGGCAGCCCCAGCTCGCCGCGGTCTGGGGGCGGTACGCGTCAGGCGGCGCCGGTTCCCGGCTGGTCGTGGAAGAGGTGCTACAGGCCCTGCGCGCGTCAGGACTGCCCGACGAGGAGATCCCGGCGCGCTACCACCGCCTCGCGGTCCTCATCGCCGCGCTGACCGCCTCCGAGGCCGGAGTCAGCACCATCACTTCGGAAGAGTACGAACAGGGCATGGAGCTCTTCCGCGTCACGGTACTGGGCGCCGACCCCGAACACTTCCCCGCCCTGGCCCACTTCGCCCGCGACGTCCGCCCCCTGGGGGTGGATCGCCGCGACGCGTTCGAAGAGATCCTCGCCGCCCACCTCGCCCAGATCGAGACCGCGATCCCCCCGAGCTAGCCGACCGGCTCGGGAGTGCGGCTCCTCGACCGCTTACCGCGGCGCCACCCCTCTGCCGGTTGCCGTGCGAGCCAGAACGGGGGAGCTTCCCCCCGGGTCAAAGAAGGCAGAACTCGTTGCCCTCCGGGTCAGCCATCTCCACATGATCCGGCTTACCCCGCACCTCATGCTCGCGCAGCACCCTCGCCCCCGCAGCGGTCAGCCTCTCCACCGCCGCGACGACCCGTGGCCACCGGACCTCCCAGGGAGTCTCGCGGCCACCACCCACCTGCACATCCAGGTGGAGCCGGTTCTTGGCCACCTTCGACTCCGGGACTTTCAGGAAGGAGAGGCTGGGGCCCGAACCGTCCGGGTCCGACAGATAAGCGCCGTCGTCCCACTCCTCCTGCGGAACCTCATGGTGCGCGAACCACGCCTTCCAGCTGGCGAAGCCGGCCGGTGGTGGCTTCTCCGCGTAACCCAGGGCAAGCGACCAGAACTTGGCCAGCTCGCCCGGCCTCGCGCAGTCGATGGTCACAGTCCACTTGGTCGACATGGATGCTCTCCCTCTCCCCCACAGGACACGATGAACCGAGCGTGCCATGAGGGACTGACAACGGGGCTGCGATGATCAACGGATGAGTCCCGTCATCTCCATCGGATCCGCCGCCGTCCGTCCCTGCACACTCGTCGTGTGCCGGGGCTGCTGCTGCGGCGACGCGCGCAAGCACCCCGGCATCGACCACGACTGGCAGCTGGCGCGGATGCGGGCCGCCGCCGCGGAGTCCGCAGGGCGGTTCGCGGTGCGGACGAGTGAGTGCCTCGGGCCCTGCGGGCAGGCGAACATCATCGTCGTACAGCCCTCACGGGAAGGCCGCAGGCGAGGTGGCCGAGCCGTCTGGGTCGGCTTCGCCATGGACGACGAGTCCATCGACGAGATAATCGCGTGGGCCGAGGCGGGCGGCCCTGGGCTCGCGGCGCCGTCGGCAGCGCTCACGCTCCAGGTGGTCGATCCGCGGAAGGTCTGAGCCTCAGGCCGCCGTCTTCGAGCCCTCGAGGACCTTGTCGAGGAAGCCGTGCAGGTTCGCCACGGTGCGTGCGTTCTGCTCCT
Source organism: Streptomyces sp. NPDC055239 (assembly GCF_053606205.1). NCBI lineage: Bacteria > Bacillati > Actinomycetota > Actinomycetes > Kitasatosporales > Streptomycetaceae > Streptomyces > Streptomyces sp. NPDC055239. Next base: position 200,234 of record NZ_JBSGRD010000003.1, read on the forward strand.
CCAGCGTGAGGCTCTCCTCGAAGCGGCGGGCCAGCGCCGAGGTCTTCTTGCCTCGTACGTAGAGGGAGCAGGCGAGGTCCGCGCAGATGTAGATGCCGACCGAGTTGCCCTGGCGGCCCGCCGGGCCCGCGAGGGGCGCCACGAGCAGCGTGATGCCCGAGCCGGACTGCGGGGTCACGCAGACCGAGCAGATGCTGGACTTGAGCAGGCTCTTGCGCGCGCCGGTCGATGCGCGCAGCGCGATGCCCACGTACTCGCCGTCCCGCTCCGTCACGATGTAGCCGCGGTCCGGGGCCTTGGGGTCGCGCCAGCCGAGGAAGTCCAGGTCCGACCAGGGGGTCTCCGGGAAGCCCGCAGGGAGAGTGAGCCTGCGGGCTTCGCCCTTGGAGCAGTTGACGAAGGCCGCGCGAATCTCTTTCTCGCCGATAGGTTCCATGATCCGGAATTTACCAACACGAGCGCCAAGTCGTCCTCCCCTTTTCCGCCGGGAGAGCGGTAAGCAGCACCCCCCCCCCGCCGCAGCAGACAGACACCCACCAGCGGATGGCGAGGACGGACATACCGGCGCGGCCCCGCCCCCAAGACGAACCCGCACCGCACCCTCAGCTCAGATACCCCAACCCCGGATGCACCCCCCGATACCCCTCCACCAGCCGCCGAGCCACCGCCACGGAATCCACCAGCGGATGCAGCGCGAACGCCTTCACCGCAGTGGCCCGAGAGCCGCTCTCCGCCGCGGAGAGCACCTCCCGCTCCACCGCCTTCACCGCGCACACGAGCCCCGTCGCATGCCCGGGAAGCGGATCGACGGCCATGGGATGCGCGCCGTTGGCATCGACGGAGCACGGCACCTCGATCACCGCGTCCGCGTCGAGGGCCGAAAGGGTCGTGCGGTTGCGGACGTTGAGGATCAGCGTCGTCCGCTCGTCCCGGGCGATCGCCCGCATCAGGGCGAGGGCGACCTGCTCGTACCCACCGGACTCGAGGTCCTCGGCGGCACGCTCCCCGACACCCGCGGCCTCCCGGTTCTCGGCCATGTAGGTGGCCTCGCGCTCCGCACGCGTCGCGTCCCAAGCTTTCAGCGCCGAGGCCGCAGCTGACGGTGACGGCGCCTCCCCCCGCCCCAACTCCTCGTAGAACCGGGCCTGTTGGTCGCGCAAGAACGCCCCCCGCGTCTGCTCGGCCTCCTGATAGGCGCGGACCGCCTCGCGGTTGAAGTAGTAGTAGTGCAAGTACTCGTTCGGGACGGCCCCCAGCGACTGGAGCCACTCCGCGCCGAACAGCCGCCCCTCCTCGAACGAGCCAAGGAGCTCCCTGTCGCCGAGCAGCCGCGGCAACTCGTCGCGGCCCGCGATCCGCAGGCCCCGCAGCCAGCCAAGGTGGTTGAGTCCCACGTAGTCGATGAACGCCTCGTCGGGGTTGCCGCCGAGCATGCGTGCCACGCGGCGTCCCAGGCCCACCGGCGAGTCGCAGATGCCGATGACGCGGTCGCCGATGTGCCGGGACATCGCCTCGGTGACCAGGCCCGCGGGGTTGGTGAAGTTGATGACCCAGGCGTCCGGGGCGTGCTGGCGCACCCGGCGCGCGATGTCGACGGCGACGGGCACGGTCCGCAGGCCGTACGCGATACCGCCCGCGCCGACGGTCTCCTGCCCCAGGACCCCCTCCGCGAGGGCGACCCGCTCGTCGGCCGCACGCCCCTCAAGACCCCCCACTCGGATCGCAGAGAAGACGAAGTCCGCGCCCCGCAATGCCTCGTCGAGGTCGGTCGTCGCCGTGACGGCGGGCGCGTCCGGCACCCCGGCCGCCTGGTCGGCAAGCACACGGGCGATCGCGCCGAGCCGGCCCGCGTCCAGGTCGTGCAGCACGACCTCCGTGACCCGGCCCTCGGCATGGTCACCGAGCAGCGCTCCGTACACGAGCGGAACGCGGAATCCGCCGCCACCGAGAATGACCAGCTTCACGTCTCAACCACCTTCTGTCGGAACAGTCATCGGAACACCCGGCGTCCGGCTCACGCACACCTGTCGTCCGGCTCACGCACATCTGTCGACCTGTCAGAACTCGCCCATCGACAGAGGTCACGTTACGTACGATTGCCCGGCAGCGATCGACCCCCCACGGAGGTAGCGCACAGATGACACCCCTGACCCCCCTCAAGACGTCCGCGAAGGCATCCGCAGCCCTGCTCGGCGCCCTCGCGCTGACGCTGGCGACCGGCGGCGGCGCCCAGGCCGACACCGCCCCCAGATCCCCGGGCGGCTGGCAGGAGTCCGGCGTCTCGGTCGTCGACTCCCTCACCGGCAGCCAGGGTCTGGCCAGCCGTGCCGACGGCAGCCTCCTCTACCGGGGTCTCGCCTCGGTCCCGCTCGACCTGCGGATCAAGGGCTGGACCCACATCGGCGACCCGGACATAGCCGACGGCCACACCGTCGACGCCTATCAGGGCGGCGACGACGCGAAGTCGAAGATGTTCGCCGTGACGACACCCGACGACAAGCGCTACCTCTACGAGCACAAGCTCGACGCGGGCGAGAAGCTCAACAACTCCTTCGCGGCCGTCTCCCCCGACAACCAGTGGCTGGTGTCGGGCGAATGGGGCGACCAGAACCGCCTCCAGGTCTTCCCCGCCCCGCTCCTCAACTCCTCGACCCCGCCCACCGGCGGCGCGCTCCCCCAGGCCGGTCAGATCTCGCTGGACAAGCCGGTGCGTGACATCCAGGGCTGCGACTTCGTCTCCGCGACCCGCCTGGTGTGCGCGTCCAACGACGCGTCGAAGCAGCTGTGGCCCGAGGACCGCCCCGTGCTCCAAGTCGACCTGGAGCACGCGCTCGACGGGAAGCAGGTCACGGGCAAGGTCACCAGCCTGTTCGCGGCCCCGCAACGGAGCATCTGCTCCGGCACGTTCGAGACGGAGGGCGTCGACTACGACTCGGCGCGGCGCACCTTGCGCGTGGAGGTCGTACCGCCGGTGCCTTGCCTGGTGACGACGTCGGTCTACTCGTACCGGCCGACGACGGGCTGACCCGGTCCCGGACCACGCTCAGGCCTCTCCGGGCCGGGCGGCGATCTCCCGCAGCAGGGTCATCACCGCTCGGGCCCGGGCTGTCTGGGCCACGCCTCCCATGGAGACGATCTTGACTTCCAGTGGGGGGCCGCCGTCCCGCAGCCGCAGTTCCGCGACCTCGCCGCCGCCGTACGTCTGACTGGTCGACGGCCGCTGGTTGAGCACGGAGTACCCGAGTCCTCGCGCCACGAGCGAACGCACGGTCTCGTAGCTGCGGGTGCGGTAGCGGACGTCGGGTGCGGTGCCGGTGGCGGCCACCAGGGCGTGGAAGTAGTCGCGGCTGTGCGGGAGGTCGAGGAGGACGAGGGGGTCGGCGGACAGCTCGGCAAGCTCCACGCTGTCCTGCCCGGCCAGGGGGTGGTCGGCCGCGACGATGACGTAGGCCGGAGCGCGGGCGATCGTCTCGCTGTGCAGTTCCGGCTCGGACGACAGACCGAGGCCGTACGTGAGGGCGAAGTCGATGCGTCCCGCTGCCAGGGCCTGGACGAGCTGGTCCGTCTCCGCCTCCACCACGTCGATCTCTATGCCGGGATGGCGACGGGTGAACGCGGTGAACAGAGGCGGCAGATAGTACGGGGCCAGCGTCACGAAGCAGCCGACGGCAACAGGACCGGAGAGGGTCTCTCCGTCGCCCCGGGCCTCTTGCTCGACCTCGCGGGCACGCGCCAGCAGGTCCCGCGCCTGCTGCTGGAGCCGCTCCCCTGCGGGTGTCAGGGTCAGGCCCCGGCCGCGCCGCCGGATGAAGAGCTGGACCTGTAGGTCCTGCTCCAGGTTGTGGACGGCGGCGGACACGGCCGACTGGGCGATGTGCAGCTCGGCCGACGCCTCTGTCATGGAGCCGCGCTCGGCGGCCACGAGGAAGTAGCGCAGCTGAACGAGCGTGAAACCCAGCGGTGATGTCATGCGAGACCCTTGCGCCCGGTGGACTGTGTCCGCACCGACCCTATGCGGCGGCGACGCCTACACCCGCTCGGCGGGCGTGTCGGAGATGTCCTCGGGGCGCAGCAGCGTGGTGCCGACGGTCTCCTTCAGGGTCAGGGCGGCGACCAGGCCGCCCACCGCGAACAGCATCAGGTACGGGCCCGGCACCAGCGTGCTGCCCGTCGCGGAGATGAGGACGGTCATCAGGTAGGGCACGGTCCCGGCGAACAGCGCCGCGGTGATGTTGTACGCGACGGAGAGACCGCTCTGCCGTGTGCGGGTGGGGAAGATCTCCGCCGACCACACCGCGTAGGTGCCGAGGATCGCCGCCAGGATCACACCGAGCAGCAGGCCGGCGATCCAGGTGCCCACGAGCCCGGTCCGCATCAGGAGGAAGGCCGGGGTGGACAGGACGAACAGGGCCGCCGTCGCCGCGATGAACACCGGCTTGCGTCCCACCCGGTCGGAGAGCGCGCCGAAGAGCGGCACGAGCGCGAGACCCATCAGCGAGATGGCGGTGGACAGCAGGGCCGCGTTGCCGTCCGAGTGGCCCAGGTGGTCGGTCTCGTAGGTGACGAGGTAGGTCAGCACGGCGTAGAAGGGCACGTGCATGGCCGCCATCAGGCCCGCCGCCTGGAGCAGTTCCCTCTTGTGGGAGCGGAGCAGTTCCCGGGCGGGGCTGGTCGGAACGGTGCCGCTCGCTTCGAGGGCCCGGTACTCCGGGGTGTCCTCGATCTTGCTGCGGATGATGAAGCCGATGACGCCGAGGGGCGCGGCGATCAGGAAGGGGACGCGCCAGCCCCAGGAGGTGAGTTGGCTCTCGTCGAGCGTGGAGGACAGGAGGAGGAAGACGAACGAACCGGCGAGGAAGCCGAGCAGGGAGCCGACCTCCAGCCAGCTCACGCCGAATCCGCGTCGGCGCCGTGGCGCGCTCTCGGCGAGGAAGCTGGCCGCGCTGCCGAACTCGCCGCCCGCGGCGAAGCCTTGGATCAGGCGAAGCACCACCAGGAGTATCGGAGCCGCGATGCCTATCGAGTCGTAGCCGGGAAGCAGACCTATGGTCAGGGTCGCGCCCGACATCATGAAGATGACCAGTGACAGGGTGCGCTTGCGGCCGATCCGGTCGCCGAGCGGTCCGAAGACCAGGGCGCCGATGGGCCGGATGCCGAACGAGACGGCGAACACGCCGAACACGGCGAGCAGTCCGGTCGTCTTGTCGTCGGCGGGGAAGAACACGGTCGCGACGGTGCCGGCGAGATAGGCGTAGGCAGCCCAGTCGAACCAGTGCACGAACACGCCCACGGCTCCCGCGGCGACGCTCCTGCGCAGTGCGACCACGTCGGTGGCCGGCTCGGCCTCGGTGGTCGTGGCACTGCATTCACGCGTGGGCATACGCGCCTCCTTGGGGAAAAGGGGTTCCGAAGCTGGAGCTGTGCGGGTGCCGCCGACTTCGTGTCGTCAGGGTCGGGGAGGTGGGGCCGTGCTCCGGTCCACGCCCGTCCAGGCCAGCGCGACCGCGCCGTCGAGCAGGGCCCGCTCGGCGCTCCCGCCCACGCAGTGGGCGGCGAACTCGTGCTGGTGGTTGGTGGCGGGCAGGGAGCCGATGCCGATGTACGGGTGGATCGCCGGTACGACCTGCGAGACGTTGCCCATGTCGGTGGAGGCGCGGTTCATGCGCGCCGCCTGGCCGGGTGGCGCGAACTCACGTCCCAGGGCGAGGGCGTTGGCCCGGTAGTGCCCGAGGGCGGTCTCGTCCGTGCGGAACTCCGCATAGGGCTTGCTCTCCGGTTCGATCACCAGGTCGCAGCCGGTGGCGAGGGCGCCCGCCTCGAAGGCCCGCATGACGCGCGGTTCGAGCTCGGCCAGTTCGGCGAGCGTTTCGGCACGGACGTACCAGCGTCCGCTCGACCGTTCGGGGATGGCGTTCGGGGCGTCCCCGGCGTGTGTCACCACGCCGTGCACGCGCGCCGACGAGGGCAGTTGCTGACGCAGCAGGCCGATGGCGACCTGGGCCACGGTGAAGGCGTCGGCCGCGTTGATCCCGGTCTCCGGGTAGGCGGCGGCGTGCGCGGACTTACCCGTGTAGGAGACCTTGGAGTGGCTGACCGCGAACGGGCGGGCCTCGGCGACGTCGACCGGCGCCGGGTGCACCATCATCGCGAGATCCACGTCGGTGAAGGCGCCCCGGTCGAGCATCTCGATCTTGCCGCCTCCGCCCTCCTCGGCCGGGGTGCCGTAGACCTCCACGGTGAGTCCGGCTTCGTCGGCGACGGCGGCGAGGCCGAGGGCAGCGCCGACCGAGCTCGCCGCGATGAGGTTGTGGCCGCACGCGTGTCCCAGGCCGGGCAGCGCGTCGTACTCGGCGCACAGCGCGATCCGCACGGGCCCGCTGCCGAACCGGGCGTGGAACGCGGTGTCCAGGCCGAGGTAGGACGAGGTGACGTCGAATCCGGCGCGGTCGAGCAGCTCAGGTACGGCTGCGGCGGCCCGGTGTTCCTGCCAGGCGGTCTCCGGGTCGGCGTGCAGCCGCTCGGAGAGGCCGATCAGTTCCTCGGCGTGCCGGTCGACCGCGTGCCGTGCCGCCTCCTTCATCGTCGTCGTCCCCATCACAGGTCTCCCGGGACGCCGTACGAGGGAGAGGTGGCGGGGTCGAGTCCGCGCCGCACGTAGTTGTCCCGTTGCGGCAGCCAGATGTCGAGCAGGTCGCCGAGCCGGTCCAGGGGGTCATCGGCCCAGTCCACCCGCAGGTCGGTGACCCGCCAGCCGACGTCCGCGACGACCGCCATCCCGGCGGAGTACACCGGCCCCTCCTCGCCGCCTGCCGCGACGGCGGCCTTCATCGCGGTGAGCAGCCGCTCCTCCAACTCCCCTGTGGCGGCGGCGTACGCGTCGAGGAGCACGCCGGGGATGTGCGTGCCGGAGAGCATGTTGCCCGCCGCGACCGCGCCGTCCGCGGTGGCCGACGCGAAGGTGCCCAGGGTGTGCGGACCGCTGAAGGCGACCCCCGGCCCTGACCGGCCGAGCACGGTCAACTGCCGGTAGTCGATGGTCTCTTGGTTAGCCGCGGTGCCGGTGACGTCGGCCAGCGCGCGTTCGGCGTCGCCGTGAACCGTGAGGCCCTCCAGCAAACTGGTGCCGAGCATGGGGTCGGTGATGTTCTGCGACGTCGCCGCGCCGACGCCGGGCCGCAGATGGACGACCCGGGCGGCGACGGCCGGACTCGACGAGCTGGCCGCGATGCCGAACCGCTCGCCGTCCCGGACCACCAGAGAGAACGTCATGCCCGCTCCCCCTCGCTGAGTACGGCGGTCTCGGGAAGCACGGCGGTCTCGGGAAGCACGGCGGTCTCGGGAAATACGGCGGTCTCGGGAAGTACGGCGATCGCGTCGATCTCGCACAGCCACTCCGGCCGGGCGAGCGCGGACACCACAATGCCGGTGGAGATCGGGTGGACGCCCTTGGTCCAGCGGCCCACCGTGCGGTACACCGCCTCGCGGTAGCGCGGGTCGACCAGATAGATGGTCAGTTTGACCAGGTGTTCCATCCGGCCGCCCGCCTCTTCGAGCAGCATCTTGATGTTCGCCATGGCCTGTTCGGCCTGCGCCTCGACGTCGCCGATGCCCACGGACTCGCTGGTGTCGAGGTCCTGGCCGATCTGACCCCGGACGTACACCGTGTTGCCCGCGACGACGGCCTGGCAGAGGTCATTGTCGAGGTTCTGTTCGGGGTAGGTGACGCGGGTGTTGAACGGACGGATCCGGGTGTGCCCGCCCGCGACGATCGGGGCCTTGGCCTGAGGGCCCTGGTGCGTGGAGGTCATCGTCTGCTCCTCAGGTGGTGGGGGCGGCCGACGCGATGCCGGGCCGGTCGGTGGTGCCCTGCGCGAGGTAGCCCCGCCGGGTCGCGATGTGGTCGGCGACGTACCGGGCGTCGTGCCAGACACCCCAGATGAAGCTGGATCCGCGGCGGGACAGCCAGGGCAGGCCGAGGAAGTAGACGCCGGGCTCGGAGGAGATTCCGCGTCGCTGCGCGGGGCGGCCCTTCTCGTCGAAGGCGTCGACGTCGAGCCAGCCGTAGTCGGTGGCGAAGCCCGTCGCCCAGACGATCGAGGTGACACCGGCCCCGGCCAGGTCGAGCTCCTGCCGGGGGTCGGTCACGCACTGCGGATCCGGCCCGAGGACATGGGCCTGCGGCTCCTCGGGGAGGCCGAGACCGTTGCGCTCGACGTACTCGTCGGCCGCCCGGAGCAGCCCGAGGTACTTCTCGTCGCCGAGCGCGATGTTCGTGGCGAGGTCGGGCGCGAAGCTCAGTACGCCGTCGTCGCAGGACGCGGTCATCCCGAGCAGCTCGATGCCGTCTGCGGCAAGGGCACGGAAGTCCACGGTGTGGCCGCCGCGCGCGCCGCTGACCGCGATGGTCACGTGCTCGGCACCCTGGGGAGGCGTCTCCGCGTCCCAGAGCCCGAGCACACCGAGCCACCAGCAGAAGTCACGCCCGCGGTACTCGCGCGGAGGACGGTCGTGCGGACCGACGGAGAGGAAGACCCGGCGCCCTGACCGGCGCAGCTCGTCGGCTATCTGCACCCCCGAGGAACCGGCCCCGACCACCAGGACAGATCCTTCGGGCAGCTGCTCCGGGTTGCGGTAGGCGCTGGAGTGGATCTGCACGGGGACGGCGCCGTCCGGGACGATGGGCGGGAACACCGGCCGCTGGAACGCCCCGGTCGCCACCACGACGAAGCGTGCGTCGATCGAGCCCTGCGACGTCTCCACCCGGAAACCGGGCCGACCGGTGTGCCGGTGCACGTCGGTCACCTCGACGCCGCAGCGGACCGGGGCACCGATCTTCTCGGCGTACGCGGCGAAGTACTCCGCGACCTGGTCCTTCGAAGCGAAACCGTCGGGGTCGACGTCGGTGAACTCGAGGCCGGGGAAACGGTCGTGCCACGCGGGCCCGTTCGCGACCAGGGAGTCCCACCGCTCCGAGCGCCACCGCTCGGCTATGCGGTGCCGCTCGAGGACGATGTGCGGCACGCCTTGAGCCCCCAGGTGCTCACTGGCCGCCACGCCCGCCTGACCGGCCCCGACGACGACTACTTCGGTCTCTTCCCTCGGCACTTCATCCTCCACTCAGACGGCAGTTCATCTCGGTGTCGCGTTGACTGTGCTGCCGTGCGAGCCATCCTTGAACGCAGCATGAATTCTGTCCAACAGATGTTTCCGTTGTAGGCGATCTGATTTTCCGATGTGCCGAGACGAGGTGGTGTGCGTGAACAGGGGCATTCCTGGGAACGGGACAGGATCATGACAGAGACCACCACGACCGCCGCCCGCCCTGCTCAACGGGTCCGCCAGCTCCTCGCCGCCTCGGTCGGCAACGCCGTCGAGTGGTACGACTGGTACGCGTACACGTTCCTCGCGACGTACATCGCCGACCAGGTCTTCCCCAAGAGCGCGGACAACTCCCTCGTACCGCTGCTCTCCACGTTCGCCGTCTTCGCCGTCGGCTTCTTCATGCGTCCGGTCGGCGGACTGCTCATGGGCACGGTCGCCGACCGGCGCGGGCGGCGTGCCGCGCTCACGGTCACCATCCTGCTGATGGGCGGCAGCAGCCTGCTGGTCGGTCTGACGCCGACGTACGCGTCCGTGGGGGTGCTCGCGCCGGTCGTGCTCGTCCTGGCGCGGCTGCTCCAGGGGCTCTCCGTGGGCGGCGAGTTCGCGGCGTCGACGACTTTCCTCGTCGAGTCCGCGGGGCCAGGACGGCGCGGCCTCTTCTCCAGCTTCCAGTACGTGTCGACGAGCGCGGGACAGCTCGCCGCGTCCGGCGTCGCGGCCCTGCTCGTCGGCACGCTCTCCGACGGGCAGATGGACGGCTGGGGCTGGCGGCTGCCCTTCTTCATCGGCGCGGCGCTCAGCCTGGTCGGCTTCTGGATCAGGCAGGGCGCGTACGAGACCCATCAGGCACCCCAGGACCCGTCCGAACGCCCCGGTCTCTTCGACGCCCTGCGCAAGTATCCGCGCCAGTCCCTGCTGATCTGCGGCATCACGGCCGGCGGCACGATCGCGTACTACACGTGGACGTCGTACCTTCCGACGTACGCCGAGCTCAACACCGACATCAGCAAGAGCCAGGCCCTGCTGTCCGGCACCCTCTCGCTCGCGTTCTTCGCGCTGCTCCAGCCGGTCGGCGGCCTGCTCTCCGACCGCTTCGGCCGCAGGCCGCTCCTGCTCTTCTTCGGAATCGGCTTCGCCGTCCTGAGCGTGCCCCTGCTGCGGTCCCTGAACGGCTCGTTCGGCTCGCTCCTGATGGTGCAGTGCGCGGGCATGGTGCTGCTCACCGGCTTCACGTCGATCTCGGCGGCGGTGAACGCGGAGGTGTTCCCCGCCCGCGTACGGGCCGCGGGCATCGGCTTCCCGTACTCCCTCACCGTCGCGCTGTTCGGCGGCACGGCCCCGTACATGGGCACCCTGTTCAAGGAGATCGGCAACCCGGGCCTCTTCCCTTGGTACGTGGCCGTGCTCTGCCTCGCGTCTTCAGCGGTGTATCTCAGGCTCCCGGAAACCGCCCACAAGGAACTGGAGCGCTGAACCGCTAACTCCCCTTCGGCACCTCGGCGATCGAGCGGCCCGCCCACTCCGGGGCCGTTTCGGCGAGGGTCGTCAGGTGTTCGCGGATCGTGTCCGGGAAGGGGGCCGAGCGGCCCGCGTTCTGGTCGACGTGGATGGCGAGGAGTTCGGTGGTCGCCACGGGGGTGGCTTCCGGCGCGATCTCCGCGCCGGGCTCCTCGACCACGTACAGCTCGTGGGTGAAGCGGGCCTTCTTGGCGTCCGCGCCCAGGATGCGGGTGCGGACGGCGAGGTGGGAGCCCTCCGCGACGTCGTCGAGGTAGCGGATGTGCGCCTCGACCGTGTAGAGCGAGCAGCCGGTGGACTCGCGGTATCCCGCGTGCAGGCCGGTCTCGATCATCATGGCGTCGGTGGCGTAGCCGAAGACGAGGACGTAGAACGCCTCGCTCATGTGGCCGTTGTAGTCGATCCACTCGGGACGCACGGTCCGGTGCAGGAGCGGCAGGGGGCCGGTGGACAGGGGTCCGGCAGGCAGGGGCCCGGCAGGCGTGGACTCGCTCACTTGGTTTCCTCCTGCGTGCGCTGCTGCGGCAGGCGACCCGTCGCCCGCAGTACGTCGATGACTCCCTGGTCGCGCTCGGCCACCAGGTCGGCGATGGTCCGTCCGTCGGCCGCGTCGTCGCATCCGGCGACCACGGCGTCGTACAGCTCCTTGTCGAGCTCGGGTGCTTCGAGGCGCGTCCACGGCGACTTCAGGGACGGGCCGAAGTGGTCGAGCATGTGGGCCATGCCGCCCTCGCCGCCCGCGAGCGCGAAGGTGAGCATGGGGCCCATGAACGCCCAGCGCAGGCCGGGGCCTTCGGTGATCGAGTCGTCGATCTCCTTCACCGTGGCCTCGCCGTTGGCGACCATGTGCAGGGCCTCGCGCCAGAGGGCTTCCTGGAGGCGGTTGGCTATGAAGCCGGGCACCTCGCTCGCCATGGTGATCACGGACTTGCCCGCGACCTCGTAGAAGCGCGATGCCCAAGTGACCGCGTGCGGGGCCGTCTTGTCGCCGCCGACGACCTCGACGAGCGGGATCAGGTAGGGCGGGTTGAAGGGGTGTCCGACGACGAGGCGGCCGGGGTCGGTGGCCTCGGTCTGCATGTCGGTCATCGGGTAGCCGGAGGTGGAGGAGGCGATGACGACTCCGGCGGGCGCGGCGGCGTCCAGCTGGGCAAGCAGGTCGCGCTTGAGCTCCAGCTTCTCGGGCGCGCTCTCCTGCACGAACTGGGCGTCAGCGACTGCCTCTTGGAGCGTGGGCATGACGGTGAGGCGGTCCGGCGACGCGCCTTCGGCGAGGCCGAGCTGCGTCAGTGCGGGCCAGGCCGCTTCGACGAGGCGGCGGAGCTTCTGCTCGGCGTCGGGGGCCGGGTCCCAGGCGGTGACGTCGTAGCCGCGGGCGAGGTAGTGGGCCACCCAGCCGCCGCCGATCACTCCGGCGCCGACGCAGGCGATACGGCGTACGTCCTCGGGGGCGCAGGGGGCGGGGGGTGTGGTGATGTCGTTCATGGAGGGGGTCCTACTCGTCGTGGGGGTGCGGCGGGGTCGTGCCCCGAAGGGGCGCGGGGAACTGCGCGACCAGCCACAGCCGGCCCGCAGCCGGATATCCGCGCAATCCAGCGAAGCGCTACCGCTTGAGGCCAAGCTTCTGGCGGGCCTCGTCCGGCGTGGCGACGCGCGAGCCGAGGTTCTCGGTGATCTGCACGGCGCGCTCGACCAGTTGGGCGTTGGAGACCTTGTTGCCCTTGCCGAGGTAGAGGTTGTCCTCGAGGCCGACGCGGACCTGACCGCCGAGCAGGATGGACTGCGCGACCCACGGCATCTGCATGCGGCCGAGCGCGAAGCTGGCCCACTGGGCGCCTTCGGGGAGCATGTTGACCATGGACTGCAGGACACCCGGGTCGGCGGGGGCGCCCCACGGGATGCCCATGCAGAGCTGGAAGACGGTGGGGTTGTCGAGCAGCCCTTCAGCGAGCAGCTGCTTGGCGAACCAGAGCTGACCGGTGTCGAAGATCTCCAACTCGGGCCGTACGCCGAGCTCCTGGATGCGCCTGGCGCCCTGACGGAGCATGTCGGGCGTGGAGATGTAGAGGTTGTCGCCGAAGTTGAGGGAGCCGCAGTCCAGGGTGCAGATGTCGGGGAGCAGGTCCTCGACGTGCGGAAGGCGGTCCATGCCGCCGACGAGGTCGGTGCCGGGCAGCTCGCCGAGTTCCTTCAGCGGCTCGACCGGGTCGATGACGAGGTCGCCGCCCATGCCCGCGGTGAGGTTGATGACGACGTCGGTGCCGGTCTCCTTGATCCGCTCGACGACCTCGCGGTACAGGCGGGGGTCGCGCGAGGGGTCGCCGGTCTCGGGGTCGCGCACGTGGATGTGCACGACGGCGGCGCCTGCCTCGGCGGCCTCCACGGCGGAGGTGGCTATCTGCTCGGGGGTGACGGGGACGTGGGGACTCTTGCGCACGGTGTCGCCCGCGCCGGTGAGGGCTGCGGTGATGATGACGTCTTGGTTCACGGGCATGGTGAACTCTCCCTCGGGGGTGGGGTGTTGGGGCTGTAGGGGCTCTTCTGGAAGTGTCTATGCGTCGCCGCGCGGGGCGGCGAGTGTCGCGTCGACGTACACGAGCAGCGCCTCGTGCATGTCGTCGGGGGTGGTGCCGTCCGTGCCGGGGGTGGAGGCGAGCACCTGGGTGGCGAGGCCGTCGATCAGCGCGGTGAGCCGGAGCGCGGCGGACTGCGGATCGACGAGGCGGAACACGCCCTGGTCGACACCGCGCCGGACGACGTCGGCGACGGTCGCGCGCCACTGCCGGTAGTAGTCGGCGTGCAGCCGTCCGACGGCGGTGGAGCGGGCGGCCTCCGCCCACAGGTCGAGCCAGACGCTCCACTGCCAGCGCTGCTGCGGGGTGCGGGGGATCTGGAGCTCGATCAGCTGGCGCAGCTCGTCGGCCGCGTCGGCCGCGTCGGCGATACGGGCCGCGCGGCGGGCGGTGTCCTCGTCCATGCACCAGCGGACGGCGGCCTCCAGGAGGTCGTCGCGGCCGGGGAAGTGGTAGTGGATGGCGGCGGTGCTTGTGGCACAGGCTTCTGCGATGTCCGCGACGCGTACGGCGTGGAAGCCGCGCTCGGCCACGAGCCGCACGGTCTCGCGGACGATCTGCAGCGGGCGGCCGCCTTCCACCGGGGCGGCGGGGGTGCGTTCCCGGCGGGCCGGGGACGTCACGTTCTGGGCCTTGCCCTGGATCTGGGCCTGAGCGCCCAGGAGCCAGCCCGCGTCCACGCCGCCGGTGTCCGCGATGCGGGCCAGCTCCGCCGCGGTGAAGCGGCGGGTGCCGCCCAGGGAGCGGGAGAGCTTGGAGGGGTCCATCACGATGCGGCGCGCGAATTCACGCTGGGTGGCACCGGCGTCGGCGATGACTTTACGGACTCGGTCCGCGACCTCGGGGTCTTGCTGCATGGGCGGTCACGCTACCCGCGCATTGCGCTGATCGCAATCTCCGGGGCGACCTTTCTCCAGCTAGACCAGGCCATTGCGATCCTGACTGACGTATCAGTTACCGCAACAGCGTGCCCTGCCATCAGAACTGGCGCCTCTTTCACCGCCACCCGGCATCGGGGCGTTGTGCCCACCCGTTCCGCCATGCGGAACGCCTGCCCACAACGGGGACGGCGGAACGGGTGGGCGGGAGGGAGAGAGCCGTCCGGAGCCGAGCGGCTAGGTCCTGTCCTGGACCCCCTTCACGAACTCGTCCAGGTACGGGTCAGCGATCTTCACCGGTCCCAGCTGGTGGTGCTCCGCCGGGTCGACGGAGATCGCACGCGCCTGTCCCACCAGGGACTCCATCGCCGCACGCTCCCGCGTCGCCTCCGCATCGTCCCCCTCATGAGCGGCGGACAGCGCCGCGAGCCCGTGCCGCAGCGCGGACCCCCACAGCTCCGTGGCGTCAAGCCACTGCTTCGCGTCATGGAGGAACTGCTTGTCCGGCACCCCGGCACGCAGCACCGCCGGTACCTTCTCGATGTCCCGGGCAGTGGGCCGCAGCGCCCTCACCGCTCCCGAGGGATCACTCTCGTACCCCTTCCAGAAGGCGTCCAGCTTCGGCCCGAGCACGGGCGACTGCGGCTGCCAGTTCGACTCGCCGAAGGTCGGCGCCGCGTGGTTGAGGTCCACGAACGTCTGCACCGCGTCGGCGACCCGCTGATCGCCCCCGGCGAGATACAGCGCCGCCTGCCGTCCCGACCTGGCCCGCTCGTAGCCGCGGTCGTTCCACGAGAAGTCGTTCATGGTGAAGACGGCGAGCTTGCTGGCCCCTTCCTGGTTCATGGGGTTGGACACGATCCCGCTCAGGTGCCCCGACAGGCCGGGCTCACGCTTGTCGTAGGGCGCGAGCAGCAGCCGCCCCGCCGTACGCGCGAAGTCGTTGACGGGGTAGTTGTCCCAGACGAACACCTTCCGCCCGAAGAGCTCGGCGGCCTTCTCCGCCTGGGAGTTGGTGATCTCCGGCGGCACCACGTCCGTGCCGGTCCACATCACTTCCACGGCGCCGTCGAGCTCGTCCCGCATCGTCTTCTTGTACGCGGTGTCGGTGAGGTCCCCGTACTCCGTGGGCACCATCTGCAGCGGGTTGGCGCCCTCGTGCTTCGCGATGAAGTCCTTCTGGATCGCGTTGAGGAGCCCCACCTGCGCCTTCGCCGCCGGGCCGCGGCCGGGCTCGCCGAACTTCGCCTTGTCGCCGTCACAGTTCCACTTGGTGTAGCTGATGTCGTCCAGCGGCACCGAGAAGGACCGCACCCCCAGGTCGTACATCGCCTGGAGCTTCGCCGTCAGCGCCTTGACGTCCGCCGGGTCCGAGTAACAGATGGAGCCGCCGGGCGAGACGGCGAACGTGAAGCGCACGTGGTTGGCGCTCGCGCGGTCGATCAGCTTGCCGAGCTCGGCAAGCTTCTCCGCCGGGTAGGGGTCGCGCCACTTCTCGCGGTGGTAGGGATCGTCCTTGGGCGCGTAGACGTACGTGTTGGCCTTGGTGTCGCCCAGGAAGTCCAGCTGGTCGAGGCGTTCGGCCTCGGTCCAGGGCGGGCCGTAGAACCCCTCGATGCTGCCGCGCAGCGGCATGGACGGGAAGTCGGAGACCGCCGCGCCCGCTATGCGCCCGTGCGAGATGAGCTGCCCGAGGGTCTGCGCCGCGTAGAACTGCCCGGTCGCGTCCTTGCCGCCGAGCGCGACGGTGCGGTGCTTCGCCCGCAGCGCGTACCCCTCCGCCTGCTCGGGCACCTCCGTACCGCCGAGTGCCTTCGCGATGTCGGGCCGGGTCGCCGGGCCGAGCAGGACGGTCAGCGGGGCACGGCCCGACGCCTTCGCGCGTACGTCGATGTCGCGCACCCCGTGGGCGCGCAGCGTCTCGGTGACACGACGCCGGGCCGCCTCGTCCGTGTCGCCCCCGACGACGAGTTCGGCGCGCCGGGCGAGCGGTACGTCGCCGCCCGCGCGGGCCATGTGCTGCGGGGTCGGCGATACGACGGGAAGCCGGCGGGCCGCGGTGTCCTTCCGCGCCGACGGAGGCGCGGCGGCGGCCGAAGGTGCCAGGGGGATCGCGAGGACGGCCAGTGCGAGGAGCGCCGTCCCGGGCCTGAGAGCGCGTGTGGTGCGGGGCATGGTGCCTCCGAACTTCGGGATGGGGGTGCGGGGATCCGGGGGGGGCGGGTCAGTCCCGTGTGTGCGCGCCGTACAGGTCGAGGTCGCCGTCGAGTTCCAGGGCGATGACCGTGCAGAGCGGATCGAGCTGGTCGTCGGTGAGATGGACGTACTCCCAGCCGGGTACGTCACCGAGGCCGCCGACCCGTTCGTGGCGGACGACGGTGTCCGTGCCGAGCACGCGGGCGGACGTCACCGCGTTGCGCACGCCCCGCAGCACCACGTACTCGTTGGGCCGGTCGAAGAGGAACAGATACAGGGTGCGGCGGTCGGCGGCGAGCGTCGACGGGCCGTAGAAGTGGCCGTGCGGAAGGCCGCGTCCCGTGCCGTGGACCGCGTCGGCGTGCCGGGACGTCCACTCCCCCAGTGCTTCGAGGCGCTCGATCTGTTCGGGGAGCAGCGTGCCGTCCTCCTTGGGGCCGACGTCGAGGAGCAGATTGCCGCCGCCTCCGATGGCCTCGACGAAGATGCGGACGAGTCGGCGCGGTGATTTGTGGTGGGTGTCCTGCGGCTGGTAGCCCCAGGAGTCGTTGACGGTGAGGCACAACTCCCATGGCTGGGAAGGTGGTTCGATCGGTACGCCTTGCTCGGGGGTGGCGTAGTCGCCGTGCCCGGTGAGGCGGCCGTTGACGACGGTGTGCGGGGAGAGCGCCCGGATCTCCTCGGCGAGTTCCGCCATCCGCCACTGCTCCGCACTGCGCTCCCACTCCCCGTCGAACCACAGCAGGTCCGGTGCGAAGCGCTCGATGAGTTCCCGCACCTGTACGCGGTGGAAGGCGAGGAAGTCCGCCCACCTCTCCTCTGATTCCTCGCCGACGGCGGGCATCGAGTAGCGGTTGCCGCGCTCGGCGGGGTCCTGCCCTTCCGGGCGCACGGTGGCGTAGTCAGGGTGCGACCAGTCCAGGTGCGAGTAGTAGAGGCCGATTTTGATGCCCCGGGCGCGCAGGGCAGCGACGTACGGGGCGATGAGGTCGCGGCCGGCGGGGGTGCGCTTGACGACGGACAGATCGTTCGCCGCCGTGTCCCAGAGGGCGACCCCGTCGTGGTGCTTGGCGGTGAGGACGGCGTAGCGCGCACCCGCGCGGACGAAGAGATCGGCCCAGGCCTCGGGGTCGTACGCGGACGCGGTGAAGCCGTCGAGCTGCGCCATATAGCGGTCGTAGGGCACCCGGCCGTCGAAGAAGGACCAGGACTCGGCGACTCCGTCGACGCTGTAGATGCCCCAGTGGAGAAAGATCCCGAGCTTGGCGTCCGTGAACCACGGCTGAATCACAGGCAGTTCTCCTCCACGTGCGTGTCCACGTACGTGCGACCGGTTGACATCGTTGTCCGGACAGAAGCGCTTGATCGCGAGCAGGCTAGGTCGAGAAAGATGCCATGTACAAGGGGGCGGGGGGTGCTCGTGTGAACTGGTCCTGTCGCGACCATTGACCGGTCGAGAGACCAAGTGATTTATTCACTTCATGAGTTACGGCAGTCAACCCTCCCTGTCCGAACGCCTGGCGGACGACATAGTGGAGATCATCCGCACCGAGCGCCTCACCTCGGGCGACGCGCTGGCCTCGTCCCGCGAGCTGGCCCGCCGCTTCGAGGTCACCACGCCGACCGTGCGCGAGGCGCTGCGCAGGCTGGAGGCGACCGGGGTCGTGGAGTTCCGGCACGGTTCAGGGACGTACGTGGGACCTGGCGTGGACCGCAGGCTCCTCGCCAACCCGCATCAGCCGCGCAGCGATCGCGCGTCGGTCCTCGAACTGGTCGGGGCCCGCCTCGTCCTGGAACCGGCGATCGCGGCGGCCGCCGCGCGCTCCCAGGCCAAGGACGGGGTCGAGCAGTTGGCTTCCGCGGCGGGCAACGCCCTGCTCCCGCCCGAGGAGTCCCTGCGGCAGTCCGTGCACTTCCACGTGGCGCTCGCGGCGGCCAGCGGCAACACGCTGCTCCGGGAAGCGGTCGAAGCCCTGCTGTACGTGAGGGCACGCGAGCAGGTGGAGATCCGGCACCGCTACAACGACCGCGAGCGCGACCACGCCGAGCACGTGGAGATCTACGAGGCGGTACGGTCCGGCGACGCGACGGCGGCGGAGCGCCTCACCCGCGAACATCTGACGGCGATCCGCGACGCCGTCCTTGCGGCGGACTTCCCCGGGGAGGGCTCCCGATGAACGACACTCCCAGCCAACTCACCCACCGCCTGGGTGAGATGACCACCATCGAAGCCGCCGAAGCGGTCGGCGCAAGACCCCTCGTCATCATCCCCGCGGGCGCCTTCGAGCAGCACGGGCCCGGGATGCCGCTCGCCACCGACACCATCCGGGCCGATCATGTCGCCGACCTGGTCGCCGCGCAGTTGGCCGGACGCGCCGTGGTCGGGCCCACGCTCGGCATCGGCGTCTCGCCGCACCACCTGGCCTTCGCGGGCACGGTGAGCCTCTCGACGGGGACCCTTGCCGCGCTCGTCCGTGACTACGTCGACAGCCTGCACCGGCACGGCTGGCGGGACGTGCTCGTGATCACCGGGCACGGCGGCAACAACGCCACGCTCACCACCGTCGCCCAGGACCTGCTCGTCACCCATCCCGACCTGCGGTTCGCCTGGACGCCGCTGACCTCACTGGCCCCGGACGCCGTCGCGGCCATGCGGCCCAGCGAGGTCCATGGGCACAGCGGGGAGGCGGAGACCGCTCAAATGCTGCACTTGGCACCGGAGTTGGTCCACCGCGACCGCCTCGCCCCGGGGTCCGTCACCCAGGACGACCTCGATCCGCTCTCCCGAGTCGCACGCCGCGGCGGCCACCCCTCCCTGACTCTGCCGTACGACCGGCTCAGCCCCAACGGCGTACTCGGCGATCCGCGCCGCGCCACGCCCGAGGACGGCCGCGCGATCGTCGACGCCGCCGTCCACCGCATCGTCACCTTCGCCAAGGAGTGGCTGGACGTCACCGGCTGACGTTCCGTCACCGACCTCTCCCCCATCGATCCCCCGAGCCGACAGCGCCCCGCGCCGTCGGCGGAAGGAGCCTGCCTTGAAACGCGCACTGCCCCGCACGGCCGCCTCTGTCATCGCCGGTCTCACCCTGTTCGCGGGGGTGGGCCTGTCCGCACCCTCGTACGCCCACGGCGGCGCCCCAGATGTCTCCGGTTGCCGCCAGGCCTCCCCGCAGCCTCCCGGCACCACCGCCCCGTACACCCTGACCAGCGGGGGCCTGACCCGGACCTACCAGCTCCATCTGCCCAAGGAGTACACCGGCGACCGCGACTGGCCCGTCGTCCTCGCCTTCCACGGCCGTGGCAACACCGGCAGCGGCACGGAGGAGTTCAGCAAGCTGTCGTCGCTGCCCGCGATCGTCGCGTACCCGGAAGGCGTCGTCGGCACCGGTGACGGCCAGCGGCAGGCGTGGCAGGGCGCTCCGTACGCCGCGCCCGGCGTGGACGACGTGGCGTTCACCGGAGATCTGCTCGACTCCCTCCAGGCCGACCTCTGCGTGGACGACCGGCGCGTGTACGCCACCGGGAAGTCCAACGGCGCCGGGTTCACCGCGCTCCTCGCCTGCCGGATGTCCGACCGCATCGCCGCGATCGCCCCCGTCGCCGGCGCCTTCTATCCCGGTACCGGCGAGAACTGCCGCCCCTCGCGCCCGGTGCCGGTCATCGATTTCCACGGCACGGGGGACGCAACGATCCCGTACGGCGGAGATCCCGACCGGGGCCTGCCCGCGCTCAAGGACTGGCTCACCACCTGGGCCGACCGGAACGGCTGCCGCACCCGTAACCCGGACCGGGTGACCGCCCCCGACATCACCGAGTCCCGCTGGACCGGCTGCGCGAGCGGCGCCGAAGTCCGTCATGTGGCCGTCACGGACGGCGGTCACACCTGGCCCGGCGCCGACAGCTACAGCGGCGGCGGCTACACGACGCAGAGCATCGAGGCCCACGAGGTCCTGTGGAGCTTCCTGCGCCGCCACCACCTGCGCTGAGCCGCAGCGCCCGTCCCCTCTCCCCTCCCCCTCCCCCTTCCCCCTCGCCACCCATCCCCGCGGAGCCGCCATGTCCTCCCCGCCCCCTGCCCTGCCCGACGCACCACCCCCACCACCCTCCACCGATCCGCCGCTGCCCCGCATCGTCCGCGCGATGGCCGTCGTCGAGCGCGCAGGCAACGCGCTGCCGCACCCCTTCTGGCTGTTCTGGATCCTCTCCGGCGCCCTCGCCGTGATCAGCGCGGTCCTCGCCGGGTTCGACGTCTCCGTCATCGCGCCCGGCGACGGCAAGCACGTCGCCGTACAGAGCCTGCTCAGCGGTGACGGGCTCGCGATGGCGGTATCGACGATGATCGAGAACTTCGCCGCGTTCCCGCCGATGGCGACCATCGTCGTGGTCATCATGGGCGTCGCGGTCGCCGAACGCAGCGGATTCCTGGCCGCGTTGATGAAGGTCGGCGTCTCCCGCGTGCCCGCGTCCTGGGTGGTCTTCGCCGTCGCCTTCGCGGGCACGGTGGCCCATGTCGCGTCGGCCGCCGCCTACGTCATCCTCGTACCGCTCGGCGGGCTCGCCTTCCGTGCCGTGGGCCGCTCCCCCGTCCTCGGCATCGTCGTCGCCTACACCTCCATCGCGTCGGGCTACGACGCGAGCCCGGTGCCGACGCCCAACGACGCCATCTTCGCCGGGATCACCACGGCGGCCGCGAAGATCGCGGGCGGCGACGACGCGTACGTCTCGCCGCTCAGCAACTGGTTCTTCAACATCGCCTCCTCGCTCCTGCTCGCCGCCGTCATCACCCTGGTGACCCGCTTCGTCCTGAGCAAGCGCCCCGACCTCGACGCGGACCCGGATGCCGACCTCGACGACATCGGCGCGCTCAGCCTCAGCGACCGCGAGCGCTCCGCCCTGCGCCGGGCGGGCGTCACCTTCCTGGTGGCCGTAGCGGCCCTCACCGCCGCCGTCGTACCGGCCGCCTCTCCCCTGCGCGGCGACGGCGGAAGCATCGTCGAGTCACCGCTCCTTGACGGCATCGCGGCGATCGTCGCCTTCCTCTTCGCGCTCGTCGGCATCGTCTACGGGGCCCGCTCCGGATCGATCGGCAAGCCCGGTGACGTACCGAAGCTGATGGTCGAAGGCGTCAAGCAGATGGCTCCGGTGCTCGTCCTGTTCTTCGCGATCGCCCAGTTCCTCGCCTACTTCGACTGGACGCACATCGGCGACGTCCTGGCCGTCAAGGCTGCCGAGGCGCTCGAACACAGCCAGCTGCCGATCGTGTTCGTCTTCCTGCTCGTCCTGCTGCTCCTGACCGTCGTGAACGTCATGGTCACCAGCGGGTCCGCGATGTGGGCCCTGGCCGCGCCCGTCCTCGTACCGATGCTGATGCTCGTGGACGTCCCCGCCGAGACCACGCAGGCGCTCTTCCGCATCGCCGACTCCGGTTCGACGGCCATCACGCCCATGAGCCCGTACTTCGTGATGGCGCTCGGCTTCCTGCAGCGGTACCGCAAGTCGGCGGGGCTCGGCACCCTCGCCTCGTACACGCTGCCGCTCGCCGTCGCGATGACCGTGGCCTGGACGCTGCTCTTCCTCGCCTGGTGGGCGCTCGGCATCCCGCTCGGTCCCGGCGCACCTGTGCGGTGACGTCACGCGATGGTGTGACGCTGGCGCGATGATCGCATCGGTCTCTTCCGCGCGGGTAGTGCTCGGCTGCCCGTAAAGCCACCGCGCGAGGAGAACCCCGTATGCCGCAGCCCTTCGAACTGCCCAGTTTCTACATGGCGCATCCCGCGCGTCTCAACCCCCATGTGGAAGCGGCGCGGGAGCACTCCAGGGAGTGGGCGCGCGGCATGGGAATGCTGGAGGGTTCGGGCGTCTGGGAGCAGCGTGACCTGGACGCCCACGACTACGCGCTGCTGTGCGCGTACACCCATCCCGGCTGTGACGCGCCCGCGTTGTCGCTGATCACCGACTGGTACGTGTGGGTGTTCTTCTTCGACGACCACTTCCTCGAACTGTTCAAGCGGACCCAGGACCGCGAGGGCGGCAAGGCCTATCTCGACCGGCTGCCCGCCTTCATGCCGATGGACCTGTCGGCGCCCGTGCCGGAGCCGACGAATCCGGTCGAGGCGGGTCTCGCCGACCTGTGGGCGCGGACGGTGCCGTACATGTCGCGGGACTGGCGGGCCCGGTTCGCCGAAAGCACGGAGAACCTGCTCAACGAATCCCTGTGGGAGCTCTCGAACATCAACGAGGGCCGGGTCGCCAACCCCGTCGAGTACATCGAGATGCGCCGCAAGGTGGGCGGCGCGCCCTGGTCGGCGGGGCTCGTCGAGTACGCGACGGGTGCGGAGGTCCCCGCTGCCGTCGCCGGTTCCAGGCCGCTGCGTGTCCTCAAGGAGTCGTTCTCCGACGCCGTCCATCTGCGCAACGACCTCTTCTCGTACCAGCGGGAGATCGAGGAGGAGGGCGAACTCTCCAACGGCGTCCTGGTCCTGGAGAAGTTCCTCCGCTGCTCCACGCAGGAGGCCGCGGACGCCGTGAACGACCTCCTGACCTCGCGGATGCAGCAGTTCGAGAACACGGCGCTGACCGAACTGGCCCCGCTCTTCGCCGCGGCCGGGCTGCCGCCGAAGGAGTGCGCGGACGTGCTCGCGTACGCCGAGGGCCTCCAGGACTGGCAGTCCGGCGGGCACGAGTGGCACATGGTGTCCAGCCGTTACATGAACAAGGGCGGCGCCGCCCCTTCGCCGCTCGCCGGACCGACCGGACCCGGCACGTCGGCCGCCGGGATCAAGGCGCTGATCGCCGCCACGGGCGCACAGCGGCTGCGCGGCTACACGCACACCCCCTTCCAACGGGTGGGTCCTTCCCTGCTCCCGGACTTCAATCTTCCGTTCGAGACGCGGCTCTCTCCCCACCTGGCTGCGTCCCGCACCCATACCGTGGAGTGGGCGGGCCGGATGGGCATGCTCGAACCCCAGGCCGGAGTGCCGGGTTCGGACATCTGGAACGCGCGCAAGCTGTACGGCTACGACTTCCCGCTCTGCGCCGCGGGCATCCAGCCCGACGCGGACCTCGAAGCCCTCGACCTGAGTTCGGACTGGCTGACCTGGGGGACGTACGGGGACGACTATTTCCCCGTCGTCTTCGGCAGGCCCCGCGACCTCGTGGGCGCGAAGCTCTGCAAGGACCGGCTCTCGCTCTTCATGCCGCTCGACCTCGCCGACATGCCGGTGCCGACGAGCGCGTTGGAGCGGGGCCTCGCCGATCTGTGGGAGCGCACGGCGGGACCGATGGACCAGGAGGCGCGTCGCACGCTGCGCACCGCCATCGAGGTCATGACGGCCGCCTGGCTCTGGGAGCTGGACAACCAGGCGCAGAACCGTATCCCCGACCCCGTCGACTACATCGAGATGCGCCGCCTCACCTTCGGCACCCCGCTGACGATGAGCCTGTGCCGCATGGGCACCGGCCCGCAGGTCCGGCAGGTCCCGCAGGAGATCTACCGCACGGGTCCCGTCCAGAGCCTGGAGAATGCGGCCGGCGACTACGCGGCCCTGATGAACGACGTCTTCTCGTACCAGAAGGAGATCGAGTACGAGGGCGAGGTCCACAACGGGATCCTCGTCGTCCAGAACTTCTTCGGCTGCGACTATCCGACGGCGCTCGGCATCATCGACGACCTGATGAAGTCACGGCTGAGCCAGTTCCAGCACGTCGTGGCACACGAACTCCCGGTCCTGTACGACGATTTCGCGCTCCCGCAGGAGACTCGGGACGCCCTCGACGGCTATGTGCGCGACCTGGAGAACTGGATGGCGGGCATCTACACCTGGCACCGCGACTGCCGCCGCTACCGCGAGGAGTACCTGTCGCACGGTCCGCTGTCGGCCCCGTCGGGCTTCGGCATGGCGGCCGTACGTCCGGGCTGGCTCAGGGAGTTCGGCGTCGCCGCCGGTCTCGGGCGGGGTTGAGGGGGGCCGCCCGAAACCGACCGGCTATCCGGCGTCCTGAGGCTCCGGCAGGATCTGGCGGAGCCTCGGGTCGGGATGCCGGTCGCGACGCCATTCGCGCGGGTAGCCGACCGAGACCTCCTGGAAGCGGACTCCGTCGTGCCAGGTGGTGCGGGGGATGTGCAGATGGCCGTAGACGACGGCCGCCGCGTCGTACTTCACGTGCCAGTCGGCGGTCAGCTCCGTGCCGCACCACAGGGCGAACTCCGGGTAGTGCAGGATCCGGGTGGGGTCGCGCACCAGCGGCCAGTGGTTGATCAGGACCGTGGGGATGCCGGGCGTCCGCCGGGCGAGCATCTCCTCGGTCGCCGCGACGCGGGCACGGCACCAGTCGTCGCGGCCGAGGTAGGGATCGGGGTGCAGGAGTATCTCGTCGGTGCAGACGACACCCGCCTCGTGGGCCGCCTCGAGGGCGTCCCGCTTGGCGTACGTGCCCGCGGGGCGGAACGTGTAATCGTAGAGCAGGAACAGCGGGGCCACGGTGACCGGGCCGCCCTCGCCGCGCCACACCGGGTAGGGGTCCTCGGGGGTCGAGGCGCCCAAGGAGCGGCACAGGTCGACGAGATGGCGGTAGCGGGCCTCGCCGCGCAGCTGGTTGGGATCGTCGCGGGGCGTCCACAGTTCGTGGTTGCCCGGCGTCCACACCACCTTGGCGAAGCGTTCGGTCAGGGTGCGCATCGCCCATTCGATGTCGGCCATGCGCTCGGCGGTGTCCCCCGCGACGATCAGCCAGTCCTCGTCGGTCTCCGGACGCAGGGACTCGAGGAACGTGCGGTTGTCGTCGTACGCGACGTGCAGATCACTGATGGCGTACAACTTCGGTGTCTTCTCGCGTGCTTGTGTCACTCCGTGAGGCTATCCGGAGCACTTCCGCCGCGTGGCGTGATCAGCTTCCTTCGGTCTGCGGGGACGGGGTACGGGCCCCGGCGAGGACCTGGTCGACGAGGCGCGCCGCGTAGTCGCCGCCGAAGGGTTCGCCGGTGATCAGCAGGCGGTAGTAGATCGCGCCCGCCAACTCGTCGAAGAGCAGGTCGGGTCGGGCATCGGCGTGCAGGTCACCGCGGGCTCGCGCGCTCTCCAGGAGTGCGAGCGGACTCGCGTTGCGGCGGGCGAAGACCGCACGTACGGCCTCCCCGACGTCCGCGTGACGGGCGGCCGCCGCGACGAGCTCCGCGACAAGGCCGGCCGAGGGGCCTTCCGTCGACGTGCCGACACGGCGCATGCGGTCCAGGCCTCCGACGACGGCTTCGAGGTACGTCACCAGGTCGCGCCGGATGTCTCCGGTGTCCGCCACCGGGACGTCGTCCTGGATCTTGGCGACGACGGCGACGATGAGGTGGTCCTTGGTGGGCCAGCGGCGGTAGAGCGTGGTCTTGGCGACTTTGGCCCGCTGGGCGACCTCGTCGATCGAATAGCGCTCGTAGCCGCGCTCCATGAGCATGTCGTACGCCGCCGCGAGGATGCGGGCATCGGTGCCTTCGCTCCGGGGGCGGCCGCGTCGGGCAGGGGTGGTCATGCGCACATTCAACCAGCCCTCCCCCTTTACGCTACACAAGTAGCGTAATTATGATGCTCCGCACGTCATCCACCTCGGGGGGCCCGTTGACCACCATCGCTCTCGCATACAACCCGGCCATGCTGCTGATCCGTTTTCTCTTCGAACTCTTCGCCCTCGGCTGCTTCGGCCTCTGGGCATGGCGCAGGACGCCCTCGCCCTGGCGCTGGCTCACGGTCGTCGCGTTACCCGTCCTCGTCGGCTGGGCCTGGGGCACCTTCGCCGTGTCCGGTGACGAGTCACGCTCCGGCGAGACCGACCACGAGACACCCGGGCCCCTGCGACTGCTCCTCGAACTCACGGTGTTCTTCGGAGCGGTCGCGGCCCTCTACCAGCTGGAGATCCGCAGGACCGCCCGCTGGTTCCTCATCACCCTCGTCGTCTACCACGTCCTCGCCTACGACCGGGTCTGGTGGCTCCTGACGAAGTGAGGGAGCGGGAGCGAAGGCGAGGAGGGGGTGTCCGTCAGTGGTGTCCGTCCCCGCCGCTCTGCTGGATCTCCAGGTACTCCTCGGGAGTCGCCTTGGGCACCTGCGCCGAAGGACCGTACATGGCACGGCCGAGGCGCGCCCGCAGCTTTTCGCCGCGGGTGACCTTGCGCGCCACGCCGTGCGCGTCGACCACCGGGCCGATCTCGTACGGCTTGGGCTGCTCGTGCGCGGTCAGCCTGTACAACTCGCCCTGCGAGAGGGGTACGTGGACCTCCACGTACTCACCGTGCGGCAGCCTCTTGATCGTGCCGCTCTCCCGGCCGTGCAGCACCTTCTCGCGGTCGCGGCGCTGCAGCCCCAAGCACCATCGGTGCGTGACGAAGAAGGCGAGCACAGGGGCGACGAAGAAGGCGATCCGCACGAACCAGGTGATCGCGTTGATGGAGAGCTGGAAGCGCGTGGCCCACAGGTCGTTGCCGCCGCCGATCATCAGCACGCCGAACACCGTCAGCCACGCCACGCCGAGCCCGGTGCGCACGGGGGCGTTGCGCGGCCGGTCCGCGATGTGGTGCTCGCGTTTGTCGCCGGTGATCCAGGCGTCGATGAACGGGTAGACCCCGATCGCCGCCAAGAACAGCGGGAAGAGTGTGAACGGGATGAAGACGCCGAGTTGGAGCGTGTGCCCCCAGGCGTTGATCTCCCAGCTGGGCATCACCCGGATGAGCCCCTCGGAGAAGCCCAGATACCAGTCGGGTTGAGCGCCGGTGGAGACCAGATCGGGCCGGAAGGGGCCCATCGTCCACACGGGGTTGATGGTGGCGACCGCGCCCATGAGCGCGAGGACGCCGAAGACGAGGAAGAAGAAGCCGCCCGCCTTGGCGATGTAGATGGGCATGAAGGGCGCGCCCACCACGTTCTTCTCGGTCTTTCCCGGCCCGGCGAACTGTGTGTGCTTGTGGTAGAAGACCAGGATCAGGTGGGCGACGACGAGCCCCAGCATGATCCCCGGCAACAGCAGCACATGCACGCTGAAGAGCCGCGGAATGATGGCGTCGCCGGGGAACTGTCCGCCGAAGAGGAAGAGGGAGATGTACGTCCCCACCACCGGGATGGCCAGGATCGCGCCCTGCGCGAAGCGGATGCCGGTGCCCGAGAGCAGATCGTCGGGGAGCGAATATCCGGTGAGCCCGGTGATGAGGCCGAGGAACAGCAGTGTCCAGCCGAACACCCAGTTGAGCTCACGCGGCTTGCGGAACGCGCCGGTGAAGAACACCCGCATCATGTGCACGAGCATCCCGGCGACGAAGACGAGCGCGGCCCAGTGGTGGATCTGCCGGATCAGCAGACCGCCGCGCACCTCCATGCTGATGTCGACCGTCGACTCGTACGCCCTGGTCATCTGGATGCCCTTGAGCGGCGTGTAGACGCCGTCGTAGATGACTTCGGAGCCGCTCGGCTCGAAGAAGAACGTCAGATAGACCCCGGTGAGGATCAGGATCAGGAAGCTGTAGAGGCAGATCTCCCCGAACATGAAGGACCAGTGGTCCGGAAAGATCTTGCGCATCTGGGTCTTGGCCAGGGTGTGGATGCCGAGGCGGCCGTCCGCCCAGTCGGCGAGCCGCTCTCCCTTGCCGGCCGGAGCCCGCCTTGTGCTGTCCCGGGTGTGCTCGACGCTTTCGCTCATGCGACCCCCTCAGGCGGCTACCAGGTTAGATCGCGAGACCCCCTGAGCCAACAGGCCTTTCTGGACTGGTAGTTGACGATCAACGGGTGCGCTGGTCGGGCCCGGTGCGGGGTGGCCACGTCCGGGGCCGAGAAACGAATTGCCCGGCTGTGTCTTCCTATGAGAGATTCACTGTTCTCCGCGGCTCGTCTCTTCGCCGCCCCTCTCCTCAAGGAGCTCGCCATGACACTCGGCACGGTGCCCGGCCTGGTGCTCGGCGACGCCTCCCGCACTTCGACGCGGGAGCCGCTCCACCTGGCCTGAGCCGCACGGCTCCTGTTCCCGCTCCTCGTCGAAGTGCTGTTCGTGCCCCTGCACGTTCACTCTCTGAGGAGTCCTTATGTCCGACCTTGCGTCCGACCTTATGTCCGACCTTGTGTCCGAGATCCACTGGATCGACGGCGACGCCGAACACACCGCCCGCTGGCACTCCGAGACCGGAATGCCCGCACCCCGCCATGTCGTCCCCGCCGACGACCGCATGAACGCGTCCACCGCCCACCGCCTGGCCTGCGAAGGCACCGCCCTGCTGTGGCAGGGCGACTACCACCAGGCACGCCAGCTGCTGCGGGCGCTCGGCCGCCGGATCGACCGCAAGGCCCCTTCCGCGGCCTCGTCCCCGAACGCCGCCTTCCACCTCCAGCGCCGCGCAAGTGGCCACCGGGCCCGCGTGCTCGGCAGGATCCTCGTGCCCCTTGACGCGGACCACACGCTCGCCCTGCGCAGGGCGCCGGATGTCCGGGCCGCCTGCGAGGAGGCGTACGGCCCGCCACGGACGACCCCGTCGGTGGTGTCGCTGCGGGAGCTGCTCGGTGTGCTCGGCGCGCACCAGTGGCGCACGAAGGGCGTGGACGTCTCCGCGATCGGCGCCCGGATCCACCCGCACTACGGGGTGTTCTCACCGGTCAGGGGCGAGTACGTCGACCTGGTGGCACGGGCTCCCCTGCCCCGCCCCGCGTCGCACGGCGGCTCCGCCTTCGACCTGGGCACCGGCACCGGCGTCCTCGCCGCGGTCCTGGCCCACCGGGGCGTGAGCCGTGTCGTGGCCACCGACAACAACCGCCGCGCGGTGGACTGCGCCCTCGCCAACATGAGCCGCCTCGGCCTGACCGGGCAGGTGGAGATCACAGGCGGCGGCGAACTCTTCCCGCCCGGCCGCGCGGGGCTCGTCGTATGCAATCCGCCCTGGCTTCCCGCAAAGCCCAACTCGGCGCTCGAGCAAGGTGTGTACGACCCCAGGGGCGCCATGCTCCACGCCTTCCTGACGGGCCTGGCCGCGCATCTGCTGCCCGGCGGCGAGGGCTGGCTGATCATGTCGGACCTGGCTGAACACCTGGGCCTGCGTGCTCCCGGCGAACTCCGCGCGGCCATCGCGGCGGCGGGCCTGCGTGTCGCCGACCGCCTCGACACCCGGCCCGAACACCCCCGGGCCTCCGACACCGCGGACCCCCTGCACGCGGCACGCGCCGCCGAGGTCACATCACTGTGGCGCCTGACGCCCGAGCGGCCGGAGCACTCCCCTGCTCCTCCATGTCGCGCACAAGGTCGATCGCCCGTCCCAGAGTCGTGAGCCGCGCCTGAAGGCTCTCGCCCGCCGGGTAGAAACGGACCGTGTCCACACCCGCGTCACGCCACACCCTCAGCCGCTCGCGGACCATGTCCTCCGTGCCGATGAGGGTGGTGGCGAGGACCATGTCGTCGGTGATCAGGGAAGCCGCGCCGTCGCGGTCACCGGACTGCCAGCGGGTGTGGACCTCCGCTGCGATCTCTGCCCAACCCTGCCTGCTGTAGGCGTTGTTGTAGTAGTTGGTGGTGGCGGAGCCCATGCCGCCCAGACTGAAGGCGAGCTCCTTCTTGCGGGCCGCGACCATCGTGCGCAGCGCGTCCTCGTCGTCGGCGAAGGCCACTTCGGCGCCCTGACAGATGTTCAGGTCGCCGCGTACGCGGCCGGAGGCGGTAAGGCCCGCGTCGAGGTGGTCGAAGTAGGCCTCCTTCGCGCCTTCGGGGACGAAGCTGGTGCCCAGCCAGCCGTCGGCGATCTCGCCGGTCAGGCGCAGCATCTTGGGCGAGAGGGTGGCCAGGTAGACGGGGAGTTCGTGCTCGGCGCGCATGGACAGGCGCATGGGCTTCGCCTCGCCGCCGGGCAGGGGGATGGTGAACTCCCGCCCCTCGTACGAGATCTTCTCCCCGGTGGCCGCCAGACGGATGATCTCCACGGTCTCCCGCATCCGGGTGAGCGGCCGCGCGAACGGCACTCCGTGCAGGCCCTCGATCACCTGCGGCCCCGACGGTCCGAGCCCGAGGATGAAGCGGCCGTCGGAGATGTTCGAGAGGGTGATCGCCGCGCGGGCGATGGCCGCCGGGGTCCGGGTCGCGAGCTGGATGATGCCGGATCCGAGCAGCATGCGTTCGGTGCGGGCGGCCAAGTAGCCGAGCGGGGAGGGCGCTTCGGAGCCCCAGGCCTCGGCCACCCAGCAGATGTCCATCCCCAGCTTCTCGGCCTCGGTGACGAAGTCGACGGTCTCCCGCCAGTTCGCCCCGGACGCCTCGATGGTCGTCGACGTGCGCATCAGGCGTCCGCCTCTCCGGAGCCGGGAGCAGCGGGAGTGGCGGGAATGGCGGGAGCGGCTGGAGTGGCGCCCTCGGCCAGTTTCTTGATCGCGTCAAGCGTGGCCGCCATGTTCTGCTCGAACTCCCGCATCCGTACGTACACGATCTTCTGTTCCTTCTCGGGCATCCGGTCGATCGCGTACGACAGACCCGAGCGGCCGGGGCCCATCCGCATCCACTGGGTGAGCTCGGTGCCGCCGTCGTCCGTCGCGGTGAGGCTGAACCGCCAGAGCGCGCTGGGCCGTTCGGGGTCCTCGACCGCCCAGGCGAACACACCCGGGGCCTCGCACTCGACGACGTACGACGTGGTCTGCCACGCTCCGAACGACGCGTGCTCGCTGTGGCCGACGAACCGGGCGCCGAGCGCCGGCCAGGCCGCCTGGTCCAGCCACTCGACCGACTTGAGTTCCGTGCTCAGCGTGGGCATCAGGCCGATGTCGGAGACGAGCTCCCACACGCGTTCCGGTGACGCGGCGATCCGTGTGCGCACCTCGACCGTCGGCCTGTCCGCGTAGCGCGCGCCTGTCCACTCCATCGTGGGTTCGCCTCTCTGCAGTCGTTTTCGTAGCTGCTGACCACGAGAGTTGCGTAGATAGACTCACTCGTCAAGGGTGAGCGGGCGGTAGAAGGGCAGTGGGTTCAGCGGTTGAAGCGGTCCCGGACGTCAGGGCGTTCGGCGAGGCGTGCGGGGTAGCCGGGGCCGAGGCGCGGATGCGTGTCGGCGGCCGACATCGGCTCCTTGCAGTGACCGCAGACCACCTCGGCCTCTGCCTCGTGCCCGCAGCGTTCGTGCGCGAAGACGACAGGCGCCCCCTCGTCACCGCTCAGCCAGCGGTTGCCCCAGCTGTTCATCACGGCGAGCACGCCGAAGAAGTCGCGGCCCTTCTCGGTGAGCACGTAGTCGTAGCGGACCGGCTCGCTCTGGTAAGCGCGCTTCTCCATGAGGCCCTCGTCGACGAGGCGGCGCAGCCGGTCGGTCAGGGTGTTGCGCGCGATGCCGAGCTCCTGCTGGAAGACGTCGAACCGCTTGATCCCGTAGAACGCCTCGCGCAGCACGAGCGGGGTCCACCAGTCGCCCAGCAGGTCCATGGTGCGGGCGATGGAGCAGGGCCAGTCGGCAAAGGAGGTCCGCCTCATGCCGCAAGGATACGAGAAGGGACCACGGGCGCGGCGGGTCTCGGAACTGGACTCAGCAGACCGCGGCGGGTGCGCGGGTACCGACGCGCGCCCACGTGACGTTCGACGCAAACGCGGCGGCACCGTTGTGGAGGGGCCGGGCGGACTGATCGAGTGGCGGAAGTCGCTCTGCTCCACGCGTCCGCACGACCCGACTCACCCGCATAACCCGACGCACCCGACGCACCCGCACAAGCCGGAGGCCCCGTTGCTCTTCTCATCAGTGGACGATGTCGCCACGCGGCTCGCCGAGACGGGCTATCTGGCCTCGCCGGCCGTCGCCACCACCGTCTTCCTGGCCGACCGCCTGGGCAAACCGCTGCTCGTGGAGGGCCCGGCGGGCGTCGGCAAGACCGAGCTCGCCAAGGCCGTCGCCGAGGTCGCGGACGCCACGCTGGTCCGGCTCCAGTGCTACGAGGGCGTGGACGAGTCCCGCGCGCTCTACGAGTGGAACCACGGCAAACAGCTCCTGCGCATCACCGCGGGCCGCGACGAGTCGTGGGACGAGACGCGCACGGACATCTTCAGCGAGGAGTTCCTGCTCCCGCGCCCGCTGCTCACCGCCATCCGCGGCAACGAGCCGAAGGTGCTCCTGATCGACGAGACCGACAAGGCGGACGTCGAGGTGGAAGGGCTCCTCCTCGAAGTCCTGAGCGACTTCCAGGTCACGGTCCCCGAGCTGGGCACCATCACCGCGACGCGCCGCCCCTTCACCGTCCTCACCTCGAACGCGAGCCGCGAGCTCTCCGAGGCGCTGCGCCGTCGCTGCCTCTTCCTCCACATCGGTTTCCCCGAGGAGGAGTTGGAGCGCCGCATCGTGCGCCTGAAGGTGCCCGGACTCGACGAGGCGCTCGCCCGGTCCGTCGTCCGCGTGGTCGGCGCGCTGCGCGCGATGGATCTGCGCAAGGTGCCGTCGGTCGCCGAGACCATCGACTGGGCCCGTACGCTGCTCGCCCTCGGCGCCGACTCCCTCGACGAAGAGGTCGTACGCGACACTCTCGGCGTCGTCCTCAAGCATCAGGACGACGTACTGAAGGCGGCGGCCAAACTGGACCTGGACGCCGTGTGAGCGCGACGGCCACCGGAGCCGGAGTCCCGGAGCGTCTGACCGCACTCGTGCAGGCGCTGCGCTCGCACGGCATCCGGATCGGCACGGGCGAGACGGTGGACGCCGGTCTGGCCCTGGAGGCGCTCGGCCTGACCGACCGGGAGCGGGTACGGGAGGGACTCGCCGCCGCTCTGCTGCACAGCGAGGGGCAGCGCCCGGTGTTCGACCCCGTCTTCGATCTGTACTTTCCGCGCGCTGTCGGCGCTCCGGACGCGCTGGATGACTCCTGCGCCCCGGGCCGGGAGTTCGACAGGGACGACCTGCGCGATCGCCTGGCCGCCGCGCTCGCCGCCAATGACCAGGCGCTGCTCGCCCAGTTGGCGGCCGAGGCGGTCGACAGCATGGGCGGATACGGAACGCGTCCGGGCTCCGGAGGGACGGGCGGTTCGGGCGGGTCGGACGGGTCCAGCGGTTCGAGTGGGTCGAGTGGTTCGGACGGGTGGTCGTCGCACCAGACGCTCTCCCGGCTCCGCCCGGAGACCCTGCTTGCCCGGATCCTGGCCGGTATCCGCCAGGGAACCGGCGAAGCAGACGAAGCCGAGTTCACCGACCGCCTCACCGCCGACGAGATCCGCCGCCGCATCGAGAGCTTCCGCGACGCGGTACGCACCGAAGCGCGCCGCCGGGTCGCCGAGCGGCGCGGCGCGGACGAGATCGCCCGGCGCGCCATCGCCCCGACGGCCGACCGGGTCGACTTCCTCATCGCGGGCCGCGCCCAGCTCGACGAGCTGCGCCGGACGGTCCAGCCCCTTGCCCGCAAACTGGCGACGCGCCTGGCCGCACGCCGCCGCCGCGCCGCTCGCGGCCGGATCGACCTGCGCAGGACGCTGCGCGGCTCGCTCTCCACGGGCGGCATCCCGATGCGCCCGGTCCTGAAGCGGCGGCGCCCCGCACGTCCCGAACTGGTCCTCCTGTGCGACGTGTCCGGCTCGGTCGCGGGCTTCGCGAACTTCACGATGCTGCTCGTCCAGGCGCTGCACGACCAGTTCAGCAAGGTGCGGGTCTTCGCCTTCGTCAACCGCGTCGACGAGGTGACCGACCTGATCGCGCGGGGCACGGCCGACCCCGAGGGCCTCGGCAGCCGCATCATCTCCGGAGCGGCGGTCACCGGCTACCACGGCAGCAGCGACTACGGCTCCGCCCTGGGCGAGTTCGCCGAGCGCTACACGGAAGCGGTCACCTCGCGCTCCACGGTCTTCGTGCTCGGCGACGCCCGCACGAACATGAGCGACCCGAACGTCCACGCCCTGCGCACCATCGCCGCCCGCGCCCGCCGCGTGTACTGGCTCAACCCGGAGCGCCACGCCCAGTGGCAGACGGGCGACTCGGCGGCCGGCACCTACGCCGAGCTCGTGGAGATGTACGAGTGCCGCAACGCGCGGCAGCTCAGCGCGCTGATCGGACGGTTGCTGCCGGTCTGACACCGGGCCGACGCCGGTTCGACGCCGGTCCGACCCGGTTGGCTGCGGGCTCAAGGAGGAGATCCGGGCCTCACGAACGCCGGTCAGCCGGGCTCGGCTGCCTTCACGGGGCCGTGGTGGATTCCGCTTCGGCTGCCGGCTCGGGCGTCCTCGCGGTCATCGTCGGTACGACCACCGGGGAGCCGTCGCCCGGCGCCTGAAGGATGTCCGCGTCGATCCCGTACAGCTCCTTGACCAGCTCGGCGGTGACCACATCGCGGGCCGGGCCGTTCGCGACGATCTTGCCCGCGTTCATGGCGATGACGGTGTCGGCGTAACGGGCGGCGCTCGCCAGGTCGTGCAGGACCATGACGACGGTGCGGCCCGCGGCGGCCACCTCCCGTACCAGGGAGAGGACTTCGACGGCGTGCCCGAGGTCCAGGGCGCTTGTCGGTTCGTCGAGGAGCACGATCGGCGTCTGCTGCGCGAGGACCATCGCGAGCCAGCAGCGCTGGCGCTGACCGCCGGAGAGGTGGTCGAGGCGGCGCGTGGCGAGGTCCGTGGTGCCCGTGGCTTCGAGTGCCTCGCGCACGGCGTCCTCGTCCTCGCGCGACCACTGGCGGAACAGGCCCTGGTGGGGATGGCGGCCGTAGCGGACGAGTCCGGCGACCGTGACCGCCTCGGGGGCCTGCGGCGACTGCGCGAGCAGCGCGATGCGGTGGGCCGCGCGGCGCTGGGTGAGCTGCCACACGTCCTCGCCCCCGGCGCGTACCGTCCCCGAACTCGGCTTGTGGAGCCGGGCGATGGAGCGGAGCAGCGTCGACTTGCCGCAGCCATTGGGGCCGACGACGGCGGCGACCTGTCCACTTGCGATGGTCAGGTCGACGCCGTCCACGGCGGCCGTGTGGCCGGGGTAGCCGGAGGTGAGCGCCTCGACGGTCAGTTGCACGGGGTCAGGCCTTTCCGGTCTGCTCGGAGTTTTTGCCGAAGAGGACCCAGAGGAGGAAGGGTCCGCCGAGGACGCTGGTGATGACGCCCACCGGGATCTCCACGGGGGCGACGACGCGGCCCAGTGCGTCGGCGGCGCCCACGAGGGCCGCGCCGACCAGGGCCGAGCCGATGATCGGGACGCGGGTCGGGCCGCTGAGCCGGGTGGCGACGACGGGTGCGGCGAGCGCGACGAACGCGATCGGTCCTCCGATGCCGACGGCCACGCCGGACAGGGCGACGGCGAGCGCGAGGGTCACGGCGCGGACGCGGCGGACGTTGACGCCGAGGGTGGCCGCCATGTCGTCGTCGAACCGCAGGAGTTGGAGGCGGCTGCCCGCGACGAGGGAGAGCGGTACGAGGGCGAGCAGGATGAGTGAGAGGGGCGTGCCGACGCTCCAGTCGCGGCCGCTGAGCGAGCCGACGGTCCAGAGGAAGACGCCGCCCGCGGTGTTGTCGTTCTCGCGGGACATGACGAGGTCGGTGACGGCGCCGATGACGGTGGAGACGCCGATGCCCACGACGAGGATCCGGTATCCCCCGCTGCCCGCGCCGCCCGCGCAGGCGACGACGACCATGGCCGCGGCGGCGGCGCCGAGCGGCCCGAGCCACCAGTCGCCGATCATGCCGGTGGACGAGCCGACGACGGAGGCGACGACGGCCGCGGTGGCGCCTTCGTTGACGCCGATGATGTCGGGGGTGGCGAGCCGGTTGCCCGCGAGCGTCTGGGTCAGGCACCCGGCGATTCCGAGCGCCGCGCCCACCATGAGGCCCACGGCGATCCGCGGGAGCCGGAAGTCCCGCACCAGCATGACGGTGGCGGAGTCGCCGGTTCCGAGCAGCCCGGAGAGGCTGTCGGAGAAGCTCATCCCGGTGGAGCTCGCGAAGGTGGCGAGGGAGACGACGATCCCGATCACCAGCGTGAGTCCGACGGCGGCGAGGGCGCTGCGGTAGGGGAAGAGCCAGGAGAGGGTCCCGACGCGGACGGCGGTGGAGTCCGGCGGGGTGATGTCGGGCGAAGACGCGGGCCCGGAACCGGGCAGGCGATCCGTGCTCACGCGGCGACCCCCGCCGTGGACATCCGCTGCGACCGTGCGATCCAGATGAGCAAGGGGCCTCCGATGAAGGCGAGAAGCACGCTCACCGGGGTCTCCCAGGGGCGGATCACGATCCTGGCGAGGAGGTCGGCGGCGATCATCACGTTCGCGGCGACCAGCGCGGAGAGCACCAACTGGCCCGCCATACGGGGGCCGGTGACGGCCCGCGCCGCGTACGGAGCGAGCAGACCGAGGAAGGCGATGGGTCCCGCGAGGGCGACCGCCGACCCCGCGAGCAGGGTCACCGCCGCCGCGACGACCAGGCGGATCCGCCCCGGGTGGTGGCCGAGCGAGCGTGCGCTGTCGTCGCCGAGTGCGAGCGCGGAGAGCGGGCGTACACAGCAGAAGGCGATCAGGAGTCCGACCGCGATCAGCGGGATCAAGGGGTAGGTCTCCGACGTCTTGATGCCCGCGAGCGAACCGATGGTCCAGTAGCGGTAGGTGTCGAAGGTGGCCTGCTCGCCAAGGAGGACGTACGACGTCATGCCGTGGAACGTCGCTCCGAGCGCCGATCCGGCGAGGACGAGCCGCAGCGGCGAGCCCGCGGCACGCCCGGACGCGGCGAGCAGGAGTACCACCGCGCTCGCGGCCGTGCCGCCGACCAGGGCCCACACCAACACGCCGTAGGCCGAAGTCACTTGGAAGTACGTGAGGCCGA
Organism: Streptomyces sp. NPDC055239; assembly: GCF_053606205.1. Classification (NCBI taxonomy): domain Bacteria; kingdom Bacillati; phylum Actinomycetota; class Actinomycetes; order Kitasatosporales; family Streptomycetaceae; genus Streptomyces; species Streptomyces sp. NPDC055239. Next base: position 237,249 of record NZ_JBSGRD010000003.1, read on the forward strand.
TCACGACACCGAGCGCCGCACCCGAGTTGACCCCGAGGAGGCCCGTCTCGGCGAGCGGGTTGCGCGTGACGGCCTGAAGGAGGCAGCCCGCCGCGCCGAGAGCGACGCCGACCAGGGCGCCGGCGAGCGTACGCGGAAGGCGTACGTCCATGACGGCGAGCCGGATCTGCGCGTCGGCCCGCGCGGACGGATCCCCGGTGAGGAAGTCCCAGGCGCGGCCCATCGGCGTCGACCCGGACCCGACAAGGAGCGAGAGCAGTCCGAGCAGCAGGAGCAGGACGACGAGGGCGATGGCCGCCCACAGCGTGGGGCGGTGCGTGTTCGCCGAGCCCGGTATCGGAGGTCTGGATCCGGACGTTGGATCCCTGCCCTCTTGCGCAACCAACATGAGGTTAGCCTAACCTAAGCTCGACCTGGAGCCCCGAGTCGAGGCGTCGGCGAACTCCCTGCCCCGGCAGGGGTGATTCGTCATGCCTCGACACGGCCAGGGATGACCCTTATGTCCGGACTGACCCCCGGACGACAGAAGCATGGAGATCACGGACATGTCCTCGAACCACACCCCGCGTACCCGGCTGACCGCGGTTGCGGCCCTTGCTCTGGCCTCCGCGCTCGCCCTCTCCGCCTGCGGTTCCGACTCGTCCGACGACTCCGGCTCCAGTTCCGGCGACAAGGCGAAAAACGCCGCGAAGAACGTCACCGTCACCGACGCCTCCGGCGCGCAGGTGAAGGTTCCGGCCAACCCCGGGAAGGTCATCGCGCTGAGCGAGATGGACCTGGACTCCGCCCTCGCCCTGAAGGTCGAGCCCGTCGGCCTCTCCGCGGGCAGAGGCCAGAAGGGCGCCCCCGAGTATCTGACCGACCAGGCCAAGGACATCCCCGTCGTGGGCGCGGTCACCGGACCTGACATCGAGAAGGTCCTGCAGGCCAAGCCGGACGTCATCCTCGCAGGACAGCTCGCCGACCAGCAGGTGCTCAAGCAGCTCAAGGCGATAGCGCCGACGGTCGTCACGATCGACAGGACCAAGGACTGGAAGAAGTCCCTGGAGCTCACCGGCGAGGTGCTCGGCAAGTCCGACGAGGCGAGCGCGTTCCTGAAGGACTACGACACCAAGGCCGCCGCGGTGAAGAAGAACCTCGGCGCCAACGCGGGCGCGAGCGTCTCCGTGGCGCGCTACTCCGCCAAGGGCACCGCCGTGATGCAGCAGGGCGTGTTCATCTCCGACGTCCTGAAGGACCTGGGCTTCAAGCGGCCCGGCATCCAGAACAAGAAGGGCGAGGGTCACTCGACGCCGCTCAGCGACGAGGACCTGAAGCAGATCGACGCCGACTGGCTGTTCATCGGCACGCTCGGCTCCGCGGGTCCGGACGCCGACCTCTTCAAGGAGCTCAAGGGCAAGGCCGCGTACAAGCAGCTCGACGCGGTCGAGAAGGACCACACCACCGAGATCGACGGCTCGAAGTGGACCAGCCTCGGCGGCGCGCAGGCCGCCGTCTCCGTCCTTCAGGACGTGGAGAAGGCGATGGGCAAGTGACCTCCGGCATAACCGACTTGGAGCTCGAAGGCCGACTGGCCCTGGTCACCGGCGCGGGCCGGGGCATCGGACAGGCAGTGGCCCGCGCGCTCGCCGAACGCGGCGCCCGGGTCGTGGCCGCCGACCGGTCGCCCGACGTGAAGGAGCAGGACCTCACGGTGCAGGCCGAGGGCGGCCGCGTCACCGGCATGGTCCTCGACGTCACCGACGCGGCAGCCGTGGACGCGGCGTTCGAGGAAGTCGAGCGCACCGCGGGGCCGTTGGACATCCTCGTCAATGTCGCGGGCATCCTGCGGCCCGCCCCGGTCGTCGAACTCACCGACACCGACTGGGCGGAGACCTTCGCCGTCAACACGAACGGCGTCTTCCACACCTCGCGCGCCGCGGCCCGCCGCATGACCGCTCGGGGCAAAGGATCCATCGTGACGGTCGGCTCGAACGCCGCAGGGGTGCCCCGCACCCAGATGGCCGCGTACGCCGCGTCGAAAGCCGCCGCCACGATGTTCACCAAGTGTCTGGGCCTTGAGGTCGCCCGCGACGGCGTGCGCTGCAACGTCGTGTCGCCGGGCTCCACCCACACAGACATGCAGCGGCAGCTGTGGACGGACGACCACGAGCAGGCCGCGGCCAGGGTCATCGAGGGCGACTCCGCCTCGTACCGGGTCGGCATTCCGCTCGGCCGGATCGCCGACCCCTCCGACATCGCCGACGCGGTCGCCTTCCTGGTCTCCGACCGGGCCCGGCACATCACCCTGCACGACCTGTACGTGGACGGCGGCGCCACCCTGCGCGCCTGAAAGCCGCGCCGCCCTCCCTTACTTGACGAGGAGTCACCAGTGACACCCCCCAACGACGTGGTCGCACTCGCCGCCCCCACCACCCCCGGGGCCGTCGGCGCGGCAACCGCGCTGCTCGACGCCTACCGACCCGGCGACACCCGGTTCTTCGCGTCGCCCACCCGCACCCTCCTGGCCCATGGCACGGCCGCCGAAGTCCCGCACGACGAGCGGCCGTTGACGGAGCGGGTCGCCGCGACGCTCGACGCACAGCGGCGCGCGGGCAACAAGGCCCCCGTCGTGGTGGGCTCCATCCCCTTCGACCCCAGCGCACCCGCCGTGCTCGCCGTGCCCGAAGCGGCACGCTGGGCGCCCGCGCTGCGTACCGACCCGCTCGTCGCGCTGCCCACCGAGCCGCCCGCCACGGCCGGCGGCTGGCAGGTGCGTGAAGTGCCGTCGGGCGAGGAGTACGCCGCTTCGGTCGAGGCCGCGGTGGCGCGCATGAAGAGCGGTGAGTTCGACAAGGTCGTGCTCGCCCGCACGCTGGAGCTGTCCACGGAGGGACCGCTCGATCTGCCCGCCATGCTCCAGCGCCTGGCCCGCCGCGATCCGCGCGGCTACTCCTTCGCCGTGCCCACGGGCGCGGGCCGCACTCTCCTGGGCGCGAGCCCGGAGCTGCTCGTCTCGCGGCACGGAACCCGCCTGACCGCGAACCCCCTGGCAGGTTCGACGCCCCGCTCGGCGGATCTCGCCGAGGACGTGCGCCGGGCCGCCGCGCTGCTCGAATCGGCGAAGGACCTGCACGAGCACGCCGTCGTCGTGGACGCCGTGCACAAGGCACTCGCGCCGTTCTGCACCGACCTCGATGTGCCGGAGCGGCCCACCCTGGTCCGCACCGCCACCATGTGGCACCTGTCGACGACGGTCACCGGCGTACTCGCCGAACCGGCCGCATCCGCACTGGAGTTGGCCACCGCCCTGCACCCGACCCCGGCCGTGTGCGGCACCCCGACCGGGCACGCCCGTGACGTCATCGGCGAGCTTGAGCCGTTCGGCCGCGGGCACTACACCGGCATGGTCGGATGGAGCGACGCACGCGGCGACGGCGAGTGGGTCGTCACGATCCGCTGCGCGGAGGCCGAGGAGACGGAGAGCGGCAGCGGACGGCTACGGCTCTTCGCGGGCGCGGGCGTCGTGGCCGACTCCTCGCCGGAGGCCGAACGCGCCGAGACGGGCGCCAAGTTCCGTACGTTCCTGGATGCGGTGGGGGTCGACCGATGACGACGACAGACAGCCTCAGGGCGGACAGCCTCAGGGCGGGCGGCCTGAGGACGGACGGCCGCAGGGACGCACCACCCATCCCCGAGGTGTTCGCCGAGCGGTACCGCGCCGCCGGGTACTGGCGCGGCGAGACGTTCGGCGGCATGCTCCGCGAGCGCGCCGACGCGCACCCCGCCCGGGTCGCGATCACCGACGGGGACCGGTCCTGGACGTACGGCGAACTGGACGTACGCGCGGATCAGTTGGCCGCCGGATTCGCCGCACGCGGCATCACCAAGGGTGACCGGGTCGTCGTCCAGCTGCCGAACGTCGCGGAGTTCTTCGAGGTGATCTTCGCGCTCTTCCGGATCGGCGCCCTGCCGGTCTTCGCGCTGCCCGCGCACCGCGAGACGGAGATCCACTACTTCTGCGAGTTCACCGAGGCCGTCGCCTACGTCATCCCGGACCGCGTCGGCGGCTTCGACCACCGTGACCTCGCGTCGAAGGTCCGCGCCGAAGTACCCACGCTGCGCGACGTGTTCGTGGTGGGCGACCCCGGCGAGCACACGGCGCTGTCCGACGTGCCGTGCGAGCCGACCCCGATCGACGCCCCGGTGCCGTCCGACCTCGCCTTCCTCCAGCTGTCGGGCGGCAGTACGGGCGTACCGAAGCTGATCCCCCGCACCCACGACGACTACATGTACTCGCTGTGGGGCTCGAACGAGATCTGCGGTGTGACGGAGGACTCCGTCTTCCTGGTGGCGCTGCCCGCCGCCCACAACTTCCCGCTGTCGTCACCCGGTTCGCTGGGCGTGCTCTACGCGGGCGGCCGTGTCGTGATGTGCCCGCAGCCCGATCCGGACACCGCGTTCCCCCTCATCGAGCGGGAGCGGGTGACGATCACGGGTCTCGTTCCGCCGCTCGCCCTGGTGTGGACGGACGCGGGGCGCTCGACGCCGTACGACATCTCCAGCCTCGAGGTGCTCCTCGTGGGCGGCGCGAAGTTCAGCGAGTCGGCGGCGCGCCGGGTCACCCCGGCGCTCGGCTGCACGCTCCAGCAGGTCTTCGGCATGGCGGAGGGCCTGGTCAACTACACGCGTCTGGACGACCCGGCCGAGCTCGTCGTCACCACGCAGGGCCGTCCGATCTCCCCGGACGACGAGGTCCGCATCGTCGACGACCTCGACCAGGAGGTGCCGGAAGGGGAGGCGGGCCATCTGCTGACCCGCGGCCCGTACACCATCCGCGGCTACTGGCGCGCCCCCGATCACAACGCCCGCTCGTTCACCGCCGACGGCTTCTACCGCACCGGCGACATCGTGAGCCGCACCCCCACCGGGCATCTGGTGGTGGAGGGCAGGGCGAAGGACCAGATCAACCGAGGCGGCGAGAAGATCGCACCGGAGGAGGTCGAGAACATCATCCTCGGCCACCCCCACGTCCATGACGTGTCGGTCGTCGCCGTGCCCGACGATTACCTCGGCGAGCGGACCCTCGCGTACGTGATCCTGCGCGCGGACGCCGAGCCGCTGAAGCCCGTCGTCATCAAGAAGTTCGTACGGGAGCGCGGTCTCGCCGCGTACAAGGTCCCCGACCGGGTCGAGTTCGTGACCGTCTTCCCGCAGACCGGCATCGGCAAGATCAGCAAGAAGGACCAGCGGTCGACCGCCGCCGCTCCGGGCAACTGACCCGCCGCCCCGGGCAGCCGCCCCGGGCAGCCATCCCGGCGACTGCGCGACTGACCTCCGCGCGCTCTCCCCTGCCCGGCAGGCAGCCGCGATCCACCCAGCTTTCCTGAATTCCCCGAAAGGCCCCCACCATGGCGCTCCCCGCCGTCACGCCGTACGCGATGCCCTCGTCCGACGAGCTGCCCGACAACCGGGTCGCGTGGACCGTCGACCCGCAGCGGGCGGTACTGCTCGTCCACGACCTGCAGAACCACTTCCTGACCGCCTACACCCCCGACACGTCGCCGACCACCGAACTCCTCACCAATGTGGCCGAGTTGACGAAGTCAGCGCGCGCGGCCGGCATCCCCGTCCTGTACTCCGCGCAACCGGGCGGCCAGTCGCCCGCCGAGCGCGGCCTCCAGCAGGACTTCTGGGGTCCGGGCCTGCCCGACGACGAGCACGCGAAGGCGATCGCGGGCCCGGTCGCGCCGGAGCCCGGCGACACCGTGCTGACGAAGTGGAAGTACAGCGCGTACGTCCGTACCGACCTCGAGGAGCGTATGCGCGAGGCGGGCCGGGACCAGATCGTCATCGTCGGCGTGTACGCGCACATCGGCGTCCTGATGACGGCCTGCGACGCGTGGATGCGTGACGTGCAGGCGTTCGTCGTCGCGGACGCGGTGGCCGACTTCTCCCGCGACGGCCACGACATGGCGCTGCGCTACGCGGCCGGCCGGTGCGCGGTCGTCACCACCACCGACACGGTTCTGAAGGGCATCTGACATGGCGCTCAGCGTGGAACTCATACGGGCCGACGTGGCCGATGTCCTGGGCGAGGACCCTGCGGACATCCCTCTCGACGAGAACCTCGTCGACTACGGCCTCGACTCGGTGCGCATCATGTCGCTCATCGAGCGCTGGCGCCGCGAGCACGGCATCACGGCCACCTTCGTGGACCTGGCCGAGCAGCCCGCCATCGAGGCCTGGGCGCCGATTCTGGGAGCCTCGGCATGAGGCTCACCGCTGCCCAGTCGGGCATGTGGTTCGCGCAGGCGCTCGACCCCGGAAGCCCGGCCCAGAACACGGCCGAGTGCCTGGAGATCCACGGCCCCATCGACCCGTCCCTGTTCGCGCGGACGCTGCGTCAGGTGGTCTCCGAGGCCGATGCCCTGCGCGTACGGATCATCGAAGGGGCCGAAGGACCGAGCCAGTTGGAGGTCCCCGACCCGACGCTCCCGCTGAAGGTGCGCGATCTGCGGGCCGCGTCCGACCCGGACGCCGACGCGCAGGCGTGGATGCGCGAGGACCTTGCCACGCCGTTCGACCTGGCTGCCGGGCCGCTGTTCGCGCACGCGCTGTTCCGCGTCGGCGACGAGCGCTGGCTGTGGTACCAGCGGGTGCACCACATCGTGATGGACGGCTTCGGCTACTCGCTGCTCGCCCGCCGCACCGCCGAGATCTACACCGCGCTCGCAGCGGGCGAGACACCCGGGACGAGCCCCTTCGGACGACTTGAGGACCTGGTCGCCGAGGACACCGCGTACCGCGCCTCGCAGACGTACGACACGGACCGGCGCCACTGGGACGGCGCCTTCGCCGACCGCCCCGACGCCCCCAACCTGGCCGGGCGCACCGCGCTGCCGTCCCGCACCTTCCACCGCCGCAGCGCCCGCCTCTCCCCCGAGGCGACGTCCCGGCTGCGGGAGTCCGCGTCCTCGATGCGGGCGACCTGGCCGGAGGTCCTGATCGCCGCACAGGCGCTCTATGTATCCCGGGCCACCGGCTCCGCCGAGGTCGTGCTCGGCCTGCCGATGATGGGCCGCATGGGCTCGGTGGCGCTCCGCGTGCCCGGCATGGTGATGAACGTGCTTCCGCTGCGGCTCACCGTGACCCAGCAGGCGACGTTCGCCGAGCTGACCCGGCAGGTGGTGCTCGGCATCCGTGCCGCCCGCCGCCACCAGCGCTACCGCTACGAGGACATCCGCCGCGACCTGGGCCTGCTCGGTGATGGCCGGTCCCTGGTCGGGCCGCTGATCAACGTCATGCCGTTCGACTACGGCCTGACCTTCGCGGGCGCCCGCACCGACGCCCACAACCTGTCGGCGGGCCCGGTCGACGACCTGACGGTCAACGTCTACGACCGTGCCGACGGCAGCGGCCTGCGCATCGACTACGACGGCAATCCCGCCCTGTACGAGCCGGATGAACTCGGCGTCCACCAGGCACGGTTCATGGAACTCCTGGAGCGCATCGCCGATGCGGGTCCGCACACTCCGCTCGCCGAGCACACGATCGCCCGCCACGGTGAACTGACGCTGGTGGTCGACGAGTTCAACGCCACCGCGCACCCGGTGCCGCCCACCACGCTGATCGGCCCGATCGAGGGCCAGGTGGTCCGCACCCCGGACGCCACCGCCCTGGTCTTCGGCGACGAGGAGCTGACGTACGCCGAGCTGAACGCCCGCGCCAACCGGCTCGCCCACCATCTCATCGAGGTCGGCGTACGTCCGGGCGCGCTCGCGGCGGTCGCCGTGCCGCGCTCCCTGGACCTGGTGATCACGCTGCTCGCCGTGCTCAAGGCGGGCGGCGCCTATCTGCCCCTGGACCCGGACTATCCGGCGGACCGTCTCGCGTACATGCTCAAGGACGCGGGCCCGGCCTGCGTGATCGCCGACCGCGCCGACCGGGTGCCCGCGTCGGGTGTCCCGCTCGTCGCCCTCGACCGCCTGGACACGACGCCGTACGGCACGTACGACCCGCCGCGCGCACTCACCCCGCACCACGCCGCGTACGTCATCTACACGTCAGGGTCCACCGGCCGCCCCAAGGGCGTCGTCGTGCCGCACTCGGCGATCGACAACCGGCTGCGCTGGATGCAGGGCCAGTACGAACTCACTGCCGGTGACAGGGTGTTGCAGAAGACGCCGTCCGGGTTCGACGTGTCGGTGTGGGAGTTCTTCTGGGCGCTGCGGGTGGGCGCGACGCTCGTCGTCGCCGAGCCCGGCGGCCACAAGGACCCGGCGTACCTCGCGCGCGTCATCCGCGAACAGGACGTCACCGTCTGCCACTTCGTGCCGTCGATGCTCCAGGTGTTCCTTTCGGAACCGGCCGCGGCCGACAGTGCGGGACGGCTGAGGCACGTCTTCTGCAGCGGGGAGGCGTTGCCGCGCGAGACGGTACGGGAGTTCGGGCGCGTGCTCGACGGCGTACCGCTGCACAATCTGTACGGTCCGACCGAGGCCGCCGTCGACGTGACGTACCACCCGTGCTCCACCGACGGCACGGGCCCGGTGCCGATAGGCAAGCCCGTCTGGAACACGCGCCTGTACGTCCTGGACGCGGCGCTCCAGCCGTGCCCGCCCGGTGTGCAGGGCGAGCTGTATCTGGCGGGCACCCAGCTGGCAGCCGAGTACCTGGGGCGGCCCGAACTGACCGCGGCCCGTTTCGTCGCCGATCCCTACGGTCCGCCCGGCACCCGCATGTACCGCACGGGCGACCTGGCGCGGTGGACCGAGCACGGCGAGATCGAGTACCTGGGCCGCACCGACCACCAGGTGAAGCTGCGCGGTCTACGTATCGAACTGGGCGAGATAGAGGCCGAGTTGGCGGCAGATCCCGCGGTGGGCGCGGCCAGCGTCCTGGTCCGCGAGGACCGGCCCGGCGACCAGCGGCTCGTCGGGTACGTGACGCCCTGCGACACCGGAGCCGTCGCCGACCCCGAGGAGCTGCGCGCCCGGCTCGCCCGTACGCTGCCCGACTACATGGTTCCCGGCGCGATCCTCGTCCTCGACGACTTCCCGCTCAGCCCGAACGGCAAGCTGGACCGGCGCGCCCTGCCCGCCCCCGCCTTCGAGGGGTCGGGGGACGGTGGCCGGGTGCCGAGCGGCCACCGCGAGGAGACGCTCACCCGGCTCTTCGCCGAGATACTCGGCGTGCCCCAACTCGGCGTGCAAGACGCCTTCTTCGACCTCGGCGGCACCTCGCTCCTGGCGGCTCGTCTGGTCTCCAGGGTCCGCGACACGCTGGGCGCCGAGCTCACCATCGGCACGCTCTTCCAGGCGCAGACCCCGGCGGCGCTCGCCGCCCACCTGGACGCGGACCACAGCGAGGCCGACCGCTCCCTGGACGTGCTGCTCGCCCTGCGCGCGGGCGGCGACCGCACCCCGCTGTTCACCTTCCACCCGGCGGGGGGCATCAGCTGGTGCTACTCAGGGCTGCTCTCGCGGCTCGATCCGGGCCAGCCGGTGTACGGGCTCCAGGCACGTGGCCTGCACGGTTCGCACGACTCGCACAGCGAACTCCCCTCCACTATGGAGGAGATGGCGGCCGAGTACGTCGCCGCGTTGCGCGCCGTGCAACCGCACGGACCATACCGGCTGCTCGGCTGGTCGGTGGGTGGCGTCCTGGCCCACACGGTCGCCGTTCTCCTCCAAGAGGCTGGCGAGGAGGTCGAGTTGCTCGCGCTGCTCGACGCCTACCCGTCCGACCAGTGGCGCGATGCCGCTGTCCCGGCGGAGGCGGACGCCCTGAAGGCGCTGCTGCGGATGGCCGGTTACGACCTGACGGACGAGCTGACCCGCGAGGACGTCCTCGCCACCCTGCAACGCGAGGGCAGCGCCCTGGCAGGCCTTCCCGACCGGACGCTGTCGGCGGTGCTCGACATCGTCATCAACAACGCCCGCCTGATGCGCGAGCACGAGCACCGCCCCTTCGACGGCGACGCCCTGTTCTTCACGGCCTCCGCGCCACGCGCCGAGGACTGGCTGACGAGGGAGGCCTGGGCACCGTACGTCAGTGGCGCGATCGGCAACCACGACGTGGACTGCCTGCACCCGGAGCTGACGCAGCCGCGCCGCCTCGACGAGGTCTGTGCCGTCCTCGCCGCCCGCCTCAAGGAGCTGGACCACGCATGACGACCACGCCCGGCCCGTTCGACCCGGTCGACAGCGGCACCGACGCCGACACCGAGCCGACCCACCTGGTCCTGGAGAACGCGCTCGGGGAGTACTCCCTGTGGCCTGTCTTCCGCCGCGCCCCCGAGGGCTGGACCACGGTGTACGGCCCGGAGACGTACGGCCGTTGCGTGGCCCGCCTCCAGGATCCGCCCATGTGACGGAGATCCGGCTCGTCCGCCCGGCCCCGCTCGACCTTTCGCACTGGGGTGTGCGGGACGCGGCCGTCCCCGAGGGCTACGCGGCGGACTGATCGCCGAGCAGCCCTACGAGTCCGTCCGCGAGCTCGGTGCGCCAGCACAAGTAGTCGTGCCCGCCGTTGAACTCGCGGTACACGGCGTCGTCGTACCCCTTCTCCCGCAACGTGGCGCGCAGCCTGCGCATGGCGGGCAGCGCGACCCACTCCTGTTCACCGGCCGAGAGCCAGAACCGCACGGGCAGCTTCTCGCTCGCGGCGATGCGTCCGGTCAGCCACTCGGAGCGTTCCGGGTCGGGTCCGTCGGGCCACCAGAAGGAACCCGACTGCGCCAGGACGCGGCCGAACCTCCCCGGCGCGATCACGGCGGCGTACGCGGCGGTGAGGCCGCCGAGGCTCTGGCCCGCGACGACGGTCCGCGCGGGATCACCGGTCAGGGACAGCCGCTCGCCCGCCCAGGGCAGCAGCTCGGTCTCCAGGAACCGGACGAACCGCTCGTTGCAGGCGAGCTCTTCCCAGCGCTGGTCGGCGCTCAGGGATTCGGGCAGCAGGGCGGCCAGGGGCGGGATGCCGCCGTCGGCGATGAGGTTGTCGAGGAGGGTCGCGATGTCGAGCCCCGGCTGCCACATCTCACCGTCCATGAGCACCAGGACGGGCAGGTCGCGCCCGCCGCCCGGTGGCTCGTACAGGTGCACCTGCCGTTCGTTGCCGAGCAGTTCGCTGCGGACGGTGTGTGTGCTGACGGTGCCGCGCGCCACGCCGTCGCGGCGCCGCCAGTCGTCGCAGGTGGGAGCCTGCGGCAGCTCTACGTAAGAGACCGGGTCACCGCCCCAACGCCGGGTGAGCGTGCGCGAGTTGAGCGGGTCGGTCCGCTGCTGCTGCCGCAGCCAGGGCCAGTACGCGCCGTCCTCCGCCAGTGGGCCGTCCCCCTCGTCCACACACAGGCTGTAGGTCGCACGCCAGTCCTCGCGCATGCGGACCGACCAGTGCCAGATGTCCGTGCCCGGCACTCGTTCCATCAGGTTGGGGGCCATGTCACGCGGGTCGACGATCTTGTTCGGCATCACGAGGACGGCGCGGGTCGCGTCCGTGCCACGCCACAGGAAGGTGACGACCCGGTACTCGTCGTCGCCCTGCGGATCGGGCTCGACGAGCGGCGCCCCACCGGCCTCCCGTACGGCATCCCAGAAGTCACCGTGCCCCACGCCCCGCTCCACGCCCTGCTCCACGGCCCGGGCCACCCACGCACTGTCCACCGGCTCGACGGGCTGCGGCCGCGGGATGCGGGGCGGCCGGCGGGTCGCCCCCTCGGGAGGAGCGGTGAGCGGCATGAGGGAGCCTCCAGGGTTCACTACGTACACATATAGCTAAGGGTGACCTTACTTGAGCCGGTCACCCCTGGGACGACCAGGGCGGGGCCGCCTCCTCCTGGCCCAGGCCACCGGTACATTGCCGCCTATGTCGATACCGAACCCCCAGCCCAACCAGCCCAACCAGCCCAATCCGTACCAGCAGAACCCGAATCCCTACCAGCAGCCCCCGGGCGCGGTCCCGCCTCAGGGTTCACCTCAGGGTTCGCCTCAGCCCTACGGTCAGCAGCCCGGCCCGTACGGACAGCAGCCGGGCCCCTACGGCCAGCCGCCCGCCCCGCCCGCGCCCCCGGCCGGTCCGCGCAAGCCGACGCCGGGCTGGGTGTGGGGAATCGGCGGCGTAGTGGTCGCGTCGGCGCTGTGGGCGGGGGCGCTCTTCGCCACCGGCAACCTCGGTTCCGACAGCGGCGACGGCGCGAAGGCGGACCTCGCCGGATACCGGTACGCGAAGAACCTCTGCGACGTCTCCTCGCTGGACGCCTTCAAGAAGAAGTACGAGATCGACACGGACTCCACCTCGACGACCCACTACGGCTCGCAGCAGAAGGGGCTCGACCAGAGCTACTGCAGCCGCAAGCTCAAGGACCCGAAGGCGGCCAAGGACACCTACTCGAGCATCTACGTCTACTCCACCGCCCGGTGGCACAAGACGACGGCCCCGGAGGGCGAGTTCGCCTCGGAGTACAAGGCGTACGAGGACCAGTCGCAGAAGACGTACAGCTACAAGACCAAGGCCGTGAGCGGCATCGGCGACGAGGCGTACCTGGTGACCGAGACGAACGGCACGGACAATGACAACCTCGCGGGCATGACCCTTGCCGTGCGCGAGGGGTGGTTCACCGTCGAGACGCGCTGGAGCTATTTCGGCGGCGGCCCGGACGACAAGGTCGAGCCGCCGACCGCCTCGGAGGTCGAGGAGATGCTCACGTCGGACACCCGCGCGGAGATGGAAGGGCTCAAGAAGTCCTGAGCTCAAGGGCGGACGAGGCCCGACTGGTAGGCGATGACGACCAGTTGGGCGCGGTCACGGGCGTCGAGCTTGGTCATGGCGCGCTGGACGTGGGTACGCACGGTCAGCGGGCTGACGAAAAGGACGTCGGCGATCTCGGCGTTGGACTTCCCCTCGGCGGCCAGGGCCATCACCTCGCGCTCGCGGGCGGTGAGCGCGGTGAGGCGTTCGGGCGGCGCCAGGTGGCCGTCGCGGTCGGGGGCGGCGAGGAAGCGGGTGATGAGGGCGCGGGTGGCCGACGGCGAGAGCAGGGACTCGCCCGCGACCACGGTACGGATCCCGCCGAGGAGTTCGTCGACGCCCACGTCCTTGCCGAGGAAGCCGCTCGCGCCTGCGCGCAGAGCACGGGCCACGTACTCGTCGGTCTCGAAGGTCGTGAGGATGAGGACGCGGGTGGCCTGAAGGTCCGGGTCGGCGCAGAGGGCGGCCGTCGCGGCGAGGCCGTCGGTGCCGGGCATGCGGATGTCCATGAGGACGATGTCGGGGCGGTGGGTCCGGGTGAGGGCCACGGCATCCTCGCCGTCGGTGGCCTCGGCGACCACCTCCATGTCCTCGCAGGAGTCGATGAGGATGCGGAAGGTCGCCCGGAGGAGGGCCTGGTCGTCGGCGAGCAGGACGCGGATGGTCATCGGGTGCGGTTCTCTTCCGGTTTCTGTGGGTGCGGCTATGGGTGCGGCTATGGGTGTGGCGGCAGTACGGCGGTGACTTCGAAGCCGCCTTCGGGGCGGTGACCCGTGTGCAGGCTGCCGCCGACGGAGTGGGCGCGTTCGCGCATGCCGATGAGGCCGAAGCCGTGACCGGCGGCGGGCACGGTGGGGGTGGTGTGGTGTCCGTGGTCGGTGACTTTGAGAGTCAGGCCTTCGGGCGCGTAGGCGATGTGGACGTACGCCGTCTTCGTGTGGGCGTGCTTGCTGACGTTCGTGAGTGCTTCCTGCACGATCCGGAATGCTGTCAGATCGACCGCCGCCGAGAGCTCCTGCGGCTCGCCCTCCGTGGTGACGGTGACCGTGAGCCCGGTGGACGCGAACGACGCGGTGAGGTCGTCGAGCCGCGCTAGTCCGGGCGACGGTTGCAGCTGCAGTTCCTGTTCCTGTTCCGATTCCAGTTCCGATTCCGATTCCGATTCCGATTCCGGGGAGGTTTCGGTGTCGTTCGTCTGGCGCAGCAGTCCTACGGTGGCCTTGAGTTCACGCAGCGCCGACGCGGTGGTGCCCGTGAGCTCGGTGAGCATCTGCTGCGCCTGGTCGGGGTGGGTGCGGGCGAGGTGAGCCGCCGTACCGGCCTGGGCGTTGGCCAGGGTCAGGTGGTGGGCGACGACGTCGTGCAACTCGCGGGCGATGCGCATGCGTTCGGCGTGCGCGGCACGGGACTGCAGGGCTGCCAGATAGGCGCGGCGCAGCTGGACGCCGCTGCCGAACACGGCCGACAGCAGAATCCAGGCGATGGGGTTGAGCGTCTTGAGAAGTATCGAGTGGTTGACGGGGTCCGCGAACATCGCCGTGGCCCCCACCAGCACCGCGACGCTGAGGGTGTAGCGGCGGGTGGTCGTCCGGTCGGTTCCGGCGGCGAGCCAGTAGAGCGCCGACATGACCGGTCCGAGGAGCAGGGGCGTGAGCAGGAAGCCCATCGCGCTCGTACCCATGGCACAGACCGTGGTCACCACGACAACGGTGCGGGGACGGCCGCGCTGCCACGGCAGGGCCGCGCACGCGACGGCCGAGATCAGGACGCCGGTCCACCACGCGGGCCGTTCGGAGGGGGCGGTGGCCCTGAGGATGCTGCCGGAGAAGGAGACACCGAACAGCAGGACGGCCAAGGCCGCGTCGGCGGCTCGTGGGTGGGTCTGCGCGTAGCGCTGCCATCTGGTGAGCATCGAGTTCTCCGATCAGGGTGCTTGTTCCATGGTCCGTGACACGGCCGCCCCACGGACGTAGGGCCGCCCGTGTCCCGCACGGGCGGCCCTGCGTCGTGCGGGTCCGTCAGACGCCCACCGACTCGCGATCGGTGGTTTCGGGCTCGGGTGCGGCCCGAAGACCGGCGGACCGCTGACTCAGCGCCTCGCCCTCCACGTCGACGCGGGGCAGCAGCCGGTCGAGCGGACGGGGCAGCCACCACGCGGCCTTGCCGAGCAGGGCGAGGACGGCGGGAACGAGCGCCATGCGGACGACGAACGCGTCGAACAGGACGGCCACGGCAAGCCCGAACCCGATCGTCTTGATCATCGATTCACCGGCGCCGATGAACCCGGAGAACACCGCCATCATGATCAGCGCGGCCGCCACCACGACACGCGCGCTGTACCGGAAGCCGCTGACGACGGCCTGACCCGGCCGGTCCCCGTGCACGTACGCCTCCCGCATGCGCGCGACGAGGAACACCTCATAGTCCATGGCGAGTCCGAAGACGATGCCCACCATGAAGATCGGCATCATGCTCATGATCGGCCCGGTCTGCTCGACGCCGAGGAGTTCGGCGCCCCAGCCCCACTGGAAGACGGCGACGACCGAGCCGAGTGCGGCGCCGACCGACAGGAGGAAGCCGAGGGCCGCCTTGACCGGCACGAGCACGGAGCGGAAGACCACCATCAGGAGCAGCACGGCGAGGCCCACCACCACGGCGAGATACGGGATGAGCGCGTCCTGGACCTTCTGAGCCATGTCGATGTTCATCGCGGTGGTTCCGGTGACCTCGAAGGAGGCTCCCCCGATGGTGGACTCGATCGCGGGACGTTCGTCGCGGATGGTGTGGACGAGGTCCTTGGTCCGCTGATCGGTGGGGGCGTCGGCCGATACGGCGCTGAACATCGCGGTGTCACCGGCGGGATTGAACTGTGCCCCGGACACGGAGACGACCCCCTCCGTGGCGCCGATCTTCTGCTCGACGGTCGACACGGCGGCCTTCGGATCCGCGGCGCCCTTGGCGTCCACGACGATCGTCAGAGGCCCGTTGAAGCCGGGGCCGAAGCCGTCGGCGAGCGCGTCGTAGGCACGGCGTTCCGTGGTCGATGTGGGCTTGGCCTCGTCTCCCGGCATACCGAGCTGGAGGTCGAGCACGGGCAGGGCGAGTGCGCCGAGGCCCGCGACCGAGGCGAGCAGCACGGGGACGGGGCGGCGCAGGACGAACCTGGCCCAGCGGCTGCCGCCGTTGTGCTCGCCGCTGTCCTTGTCCCTGCCGCGCCTGCGGGTGGAGCGGGAGAGAACGGCGTTCGGCCAGAGACCGAGCAGGGCAGGGACGAGGGTGAGCGCGATGACGACGCAGACGACGACCGCCCCCGCTGCGGCGAGACCCATCTTGGTCAGCATCGGGATGCCGACCACCGAGAGTCCGGCGAGTGCGATGACGACCGTGAGCCCCGCGAAGACGACCGCCGAACCGGCCGTACCGACGGCCAGGCCCGCCGCTTCCTGGGGCGCGTGCCCCTTGGCCCTCTCCTCGCGGTAGCGGGAGACGATGAACAGGGCGTAGTCGATGCCGCACGCGAGACCGAGCATGGTGGCGAGGGTGCCGGTCGTCGCGGAAAGGCCGAGGGCGCTGCCCAGGGCGAGGATCGAGGCCATGCTCACGCCGACGCCGATGACGGCGGTGAGCAGCGGGAGCCCGGCTGCGGCCAGCGAGCCGAAGGTGATCAGCAGGACGACGGCCGCGATGGCGATGCCTATCCCCTCGGCCGCGCCGCCCGCGGCGGGCTGGCTCGCGAGGGCGTTTCCGCCGACGTCGACGGTCAGACCCGCGTCGCGGGCCGTTTCGATGGCACCCTCGAGGGTCGACTTGGTCCGGTCGGTGAGGTCGTCGGCCTTCACCTTGTACGTGACGGTCGCGTACGCCGTCGACGCGTCCTCGCTCACCGCCCGCGCCTTGAAGGGGTCGACGGCCTGGGTGACTTGGGACCCGTCGGCCGCCTCGCCCCCGGACTTCTCGGCGAATCTCTCGACGAACTTCTCGACGGCGGCGCGGTTCTCGGTCGCGGTGATCTTCTGGCCGTCCGGGGCGACGAAGACGATCCGCGCGCTCGCCCCGTCGGCCGCGGCCCCGGGGAAGCGCTGCTCCATCAGGTCGAACGCCTTCTGGGACTCGATGCCCGGCATGGAGCCCCCCTCGTCGGGGGCGGCGGTCGACGTGACCGCGCCGAAGCCGACGGCGCCCAGTACCGCCGCCCACAGCAGGGCGACGTACCAACGCCGCCGGAAGGCCAGACGGCCAAGGCGATAGAGAAAGGTAGCCACGGGCAGAGGTCTCCAGATCTTGTCTCGGGTACCTCCACAGGCTCTCCGGAAGGGGGGTGTCCGGTCGTCGTGCGCCTGCTGACAATCGGGCGTACTGACGTGGCAGTACGCGCGCCCGCCATGTCATCCGCAGGAATTACGCCCCGCCCCTGCGGATCGGCGCGGTTCAGGGGCGCGGCCAGGGGTGCCCCTCCAGGCTCTCGATGTCGCCGTTGAAGCGCTGGAGGAAGCCGGCGAACGTCGCCACGTCCTCCGCCGACCAGCCCGCCAGGACCTTCTCCAGACCCTGGGTGTATTCGGCACGGTCGGCGTCGAGTTGGCTCTCGCCCTCGGCGGAGATGCGGAACTTGCGGGCCATGCCGCCCTCGGGGTCGGGGATGCGCTCGACGAGTCCGGTGCGCAGCATGGCCGCGGTCTGCCGGTTGAGGGTGGAGGCGTCGAGGCCGAAGGCTTCGGTGAGCTGGCCGATGGACATCGGGCCATCCATCTGGATGCGGCTGAGCAGGACGTACGCGCTGCGGTCCAGGCGCCCGCCGGAGGAGCGCGTGCGGGGGTTGTAGAGGTGCGAGTGCCGTCCGAGCAGCATCGTCTCGAATTCGACCTGTCGAACGGGCTTGTCCGTTCGGCCAACGGGTGTGTCCATGCGACGACCGGGCTTTTCCATACACGCATTCTACCCATAACGTGCATCATGCACTTCGTATGTATAGTGCATATCGAGAGGGCCGACGTCAGGATCGGTCATCTCCAGCCCGAGACAGACCCGAGAAAAACCCGAGAAAAGCTCAAGACAAGCTCGGGACAAGCTCCAGAAAAGAGGAACCATGAGCAGCGTCATGGACTTCACCGACCGCAGCGTGATCGTGACCGGGGCCGGTTCGGGCATCGGAAGGGCCACCGCCCTCACCTTCGCCGAGCGCGGGGCCAAGGTGGTCGTCGCCGACCTGAACGCCCAGGGCGCCGCCGAGGTCACCGCCGAGATCGAGTCGGGCGGCGGCACGGCCGTCGCGGTCGTGGGCGACCTCAGCGAACAGGCGGTGGTCGACGAGGTCGTCGCGACCGCGCTGAAGACGTTCGGCGGCATCGACGTCCTGGTCAACAACGCCGGGATCATGGACAGCATGTCGGCCGCGGCGGACGTCACGGACACGGAGTGGGAGCGGGTGATCCGCATCAACCTCACCGCCCCGTTCCTCCTCGCCCGGGCCGTCCTGCCGCACATGCTCGAGGCCGGCCGGGGCTCCCTGGTCTTCACGGCGTCCGAGGCCTCACTGCGGGGCAGCGCCGCCGGAGCCGCCTACACCGCGTCCAAGCACGGCATCGTGGGCCTGACCAAGTCGCTTGCCGTGACCTACCGGGACAAGGGAATCCGCACCAACGCGATAGCCCCCGGCGGCACGATCACCAACATCCGGGTCGAGGCCGACAGGGACGCACTCGGCCCGCAGGCACTGGCCCCGTACATGGGCAACGTCGGCCGCCCCGCCGGAGCCGAGACGCAGGCGGCAGCCATCGTGTTCCTCGCGTCGGAGGCGGCGGGCAACATCAACGGGGTGATTCTGCCGGTGGACGGGGGTTGGTCGGCGGTCTGACCAGATTCACGCCTGACCGGCTTCACGCCTGACCGGCTTCGAGGTGGAACACGAGTGAGGGCCGCGACCTTTCGGTCACGGCCCTCACTCACACAAACTCACTGAAGAGTGTCCGAGGGGGGACTTGAACCCCCACGCCCGTTAAAGGGCACTAGCACCTCAAGCTAGCGCGTCTGCCATTCCGCCACCCGGACCAGGTGTCTGCCGTTCGCGGTGTGTTCCCCGCGGCGACATGGACAACAATACCAAGCTTTCGGAGTGCCTTTCACCTGCATATCCGTACGCCGACGGGCGGCTGTCCGACGGCTCGCGACACGGCATCCAGAGCCTCACCATGGGTGACGGATCGATTACGGGAGTGCCCTCCGGCGTGCGGGTGCGGAGCGCGCGTCCGCGCTGCTCTGCCCGACCGGCAGGGCATCGGTCAGGCCGCCGATGCCCTGCCGGTCAGATGGCTCTCATGAGCCGAACCCGGGGAGCCTCACGCCATCAGGTGATAGCTGGGGAAGTTCCCCGGCGGCCGTTCCATCGCCGGGCCATGTGTGACCGCCCGCACAAGGAGCTCTCCGCCGACGAACGCGCCGCGCCAGGACGCGCCGAATCCGCCGAACAGCTCGTCCCTGTCGCCGCGCGAGCGGGGCTTCCCGCGGCCCGTCTTGAAGGCGCGGATCTGCGGTGCGAGACGTTCGTACGTCGCGGTGTCGTCGGTCGACAGCGTGGCGACCAACGCTCCGTTCGACGCGTTCATGGCAGCGAGCAGCTCCGCCTCGGTGTCGACCAGGACGATGGTGTCGACCGGGCCGAAGGGCTCCGCGTGGTGCAGCGGTGAGGACGGGGGCGGGTTGAGGAGCGTGACGGGGTGGAGGTACGCGTCCGTGTCCTGGCCCGGCAGGAAGCGGTCCGCCGCCGGGGTGCCGCGGTACAGCGGCACGGCTCCGCGGTCGATCGCCTCCGTCACCTGGTCGCCCAGTTCCTTCGCCTTGGCGGCGTTGATCAACGGTCCGAAGTCCAGTTGCGGGAACGGGTCTTCGGGGCGCTCGACCGCCAGGGGGTGGCCGACGCGAAGGGTGCGCACGGCCGGGAGGTAGGCGGCGAGGAACTCGTCGAAGAGGCCGCGTTGGACGACGAAGCGCGGATACGCGGTGCAGCGCTGCTTGCCGTAGTCGAAGAGTTTGGGGATGACGGCGCCGAGCGCGTCCCAGTCGCTGTAGTTCCAGATGCCCCAGGTGTTGAGTCCTTCCTGTTCGAGGATGTGCCGCTTGCCCAGGTCGGCGACGGCGGTGGCTACGGCGGCGCCCGTGTCACGTCCGCCGACGAAGGAGACGCAGCCGATCTCCGGTGCGCGGACCAGCGCTTCGGACAGCTCTCCCCCGCTGCCGCTCACGAGGGTGACGGGGATCCCTTCGCGGACGGCGAGGGCGCATGCCAGGGTCAGACAGGCGACGCCGCCGTCGGTCGGGGTCTTGGCGATGACCGCGTTGCCCGTGAGTGCCTGTACCAACACTGCGTGAACGAGCACGCTCATCGGGTAGTTCCAGCTCGCGATGTTGGACACCGGACCGTCCAGCGGGGTCCGGCCCTCCATCATCGGCTCGATGCCGTCGACGTACCAGCGCACGCCGTCGATGGCCCGGTCGACGTCGGCCTGGGCGAGCCGCCAGGGCTTGCCGATCTCCCAGACGAGGAGGAGGGCGAGCAGTTCGCGGTGTTCGGTGAGGGCGTCGAGGGTGGCGGCGACGCGGGCGCGCCGTTCGGCCAAGGGGACGTGCCGCCAGGCCCGGTGCTGGTCGAGTGAGGCGCGTACGGCCTGGTGGGCGGTGGCGGCGTCGAGGCGCGGCGGGCCCGCGATGGGGCTGCCGTCGACGGGGGACGTGGCGGGCAGGGTCCGGCCGTCCGCATGCCAGGTCCCGTTCCAGAGGTTCAGGACGCGATCGTCGCGGAAGGCCTCGGGTGCGACGGCGAGGCAGCGTCGCCAGGCGTGGGTCCAGGCCGTATCGGCTTTGAGGACGAGAGGGTTGGTGAGGGTGGATGCGAGGGGGTTGGTGAGGTGGGGTGCCATTCGGGGTTCTCCGCTCACGGTGCACAAGTCGGGGCGGGAGGTGCATGGCTCGCACGGCGCCGCTCGGTTCGCGGTCCGCGCGTGTGTGCTGGGGGACGCTAGTGCAGCCGAGGTCTGCCACCTATGAGTGACATCACGCCCCGAGTTGGTTAAGAACGAGGCGGGCTGTTTCCGTCGGTGTGGCGCCGACCCGCACCCCGGCGGCCTCCAGCGCCTCCTGTTTCGCGCGTGCGGTGCCGGAGGAGCCCGAGACGATGGCTCCCGCGTGTCCCATGGTCTTGCCTTCGGGTGCGGTGAATCCGGCGATGTAGGCGACGACGGGTTTGGTGACGGCCCGTTGGATGTAGGCCGCCGCGCGTTCCTCCGCGTCGCCGCCGATCTCGCCGATGAGGACGATCAGTTCGGTGTCGGGGTCGTCCTCGAAGGCGGCGAGGCAGTCGATGTGCGTGGTGCCGACGACGGGGTCGCCGCCGATGCCCACGCAGGTGGAGAAGCCGATGTCGCGCAGCTCGTACATGAGTTGGTAGGTGAGTGTGCCGGACTTCGACACGAGGCCGACGCGTCCGGGCTTGGTGATGTCGGCGGGGATGATGCCCGCGTTGGCCTGCCCCGGTGTGATGAGCCCGGGGCAGTTGGGGCCGATCACGCGGGTGCCGCGCTCCTTGGCGTACGCGTGGAAGGCGACGGAGTCGTGTACGGGGATGCCCTCCGTGATGACCACGGCCAGGCCGATCCCGGCGTCGGCGGCTTCGGTGACCGCCGCCTTGGAGAACGCGGGTGGCACGAAGACCACGGTGACGTCGGCGCCCGTGGCCTCGATGCCGTCGCGGACGGAGCCGTAGACGGGGACGGCGCGGTCGTCGAAGTCGACGGTGCGGCCCGCCTTGCGGGGATTGACGCCGCCCACGACGTTCGTGCCCGCCGCGAGCATGCGGCGGGTGTGCTTCATGCCCTCGGCGCCGGTCATCCCCTGGACGAGGACCTTGCTCTCCTTGGTGAGGTAGATCGCCATGTCCCGGCTCCTTAGGCTGCGTTGGTGTGGCCCGCGAGTTCGGCGGCGCGGCGTGCGGCGCCGTCCATGGTGGTGGCCTGCTGGACGAGGGGATGGGAGCGCTCGTCGAGGATGGCGCGGCCGCGTACGGCGTTGTTGCCGTCGAGGCGGACGACGAGCGGCTTGGTCAACTGGACGGATTCCAGAGCCTGGACGATGCCGTCGGCGACGGCGTCACACGCGGTGATGCCGCCGAAGACATTGACGAAGACGGACTTGACGGCGGGGTCGGAGAGGATGACGGAGAGGCCGTCGGCCATGATCTGGGCGGAGGCGCCGCCTCCGATGTCGAGGAAGTTCGCGGGGCGCGCTCCGCAGCCCGCGACCACGTCGAGGGTGGACATGACGAGGCCCGCTCCGTTGCCGATGATGCCGACCTCGCCGTCGAGCTTGACGTAGTTGAGGCCCTTGGACGCGGCTTCGGACTCCAGCGGGTCGTCGTGCGCGGAGCCTTCGGCGCCCCAGCGTGCCTGGCGGAAGCGGGCGTTGTCGTCCAGGGTGACCTTGCCGTCGAGTGCGAGGATCTTCCCCTGGGCGGTGCGGACGAGGGGGTTCACTTCGACGAGGAGCGCGTCCTCGCGGATCAGTACCTGCCACAGCTTGACCAGTACGTCGGCGGCGGCTTCGGGGAGTCCCGCCGCCGCGGCGATCTCGGCCGCCTTCGCCTCGCCGACCCCCGCCGCCGGGTCGATCTCCACGCGCGCGACGGCCTCGGGCCGGCTCGCCGCCACCTCCTCGATGTCCATGCCGCCCTCGGCGGACGCGATCGCGAGGAAGCGCCCTGCCGCGCGGTCCAGTACGTACGAGACGTAGAACTCGCTGTCGATCTCGACGGGTTGGGCCAGCATCACCTTGTGCACGGTGTGACCCTTGATGTCCATGCCGAGGATCTGGCGTGCCGTGATCTCGGCCGCCGCCGGGTCCGCCGCGACCTTCACGCCGCCCGCCTTGCCGCGTCCGCCGGTCTTCACCTGAGCCTTGACGACGACGCGCCCACCCAGGCGTTCGGCGCCCGCGCGTGCCTCCTTCGCCGTGTCGGCGACCTCCGCTTGCGGCACCAAAATGCCGTATTCCTCGAAGAGTTCCCTTGCCTGGTGCTCGAACAGGTCCATTCCGGCTCCTGACGCCGTGTCGTTGCGGGGAGCGAACCCCCGCGCCTCCGAAAAGTGCCGCACGCCCCCTGGACACCACTGACCGGATGCGGGATAACAAGCTTCATACAGTATTCGTCGACTGTATGCAATCTACCGCGAGAGCACCTACGAGCAGCGTGTGAGCGCTCCAACTCCCCTACGAAGGGACAGGACTTCGCCATGCCCGACGGCAGCAGCGACACGAACCAAACCCACATCTCCGGTGGGCACCTGGTCGCCAAGGCACTCAAAGCAGAGGGTGTGGAAGTCATCTACACCTTGTGCGGCGGCCACATCATCGACATCTACGACGGCTGCGTCGACGAGGGGATCGATGTCGTCGACGTACGCCACGAGCAGGTCGCCGCCCACGCGGCCGACGGCTACGCGCGCCTGACCGGTAAGCCGGGATGCGCCGTAGTGACGGCGGGACCGGGAACCACGGACGCCGTCACGGGCGTCGCCAACGCCTTCCGCGCGGAGTCCCCCATGCTGCTCATCGGCGGCCAGGGAGCGCACACCCAGCACAAGATGGGGTCACTGCAGGACCTTCCGCACGTCGACATGATGACGCCCATCACCAAGTTCGCCGCGACCGTGCCGGACACGGCGCGCGCCGCGGACATGGTGTCGATGGCCTTCCGCGAGTGCTTCCACGGCGCTCCAGGACCGTCCTTCCTGGAGATCCCGCGCGATGTGCTCGACGCCAAGGTGCCGGTGGACAAGGCCCGGGTGCCGCAGGCCGGGCAGTACCGCGCCTCCACCCGCTCGGTCGGCGATCCCGAGGCCGTCGAGAAGCTCGCCGACCTGCTCGTGCACGCCGAGAAGCCCGCGATCCTCCTCGGCAGCCAGGTGTGGACGACGCGGGGCACCGCGTCCGCCATCGAGCTCGTACGGACCCTGAACGTGCCCGCCTACATGAACGGCGCGGGCCGCGGCACCCTGCCGCCCGGGGACCCGCACCACTTCCAGCTCTCGCGGCGGTACGCCTTCTCCAACGCCGACCTCATCGTCATCGTGGGGACGCCCTTCGACTTCCGCATGGGCTACGGGAAGCGGCTCTCGCCTGACGCCACCGTCGTACAGATCGACCTCGACTACCGCACCGTCGGCAAGAACAGGGACGTCGACCTGGGCATCGTCGGCGACGCGGGGCTGATCCTGAAGTCCGTCACCGAGGCCGCGTCCGGCCGTCTCAACGGAGGCGCGTCCCAGCGCAAGGAGTGGCTCGACGAGCTGCGCGCCGCCGAGCAGACGGCGATCGAGAAGCGGCTGCCGAGCCTGAAGTCCGACGCCTCACCGATCCATCCCTACCGTCTCGTCAGCGAAATCAACGACTTCCTTACCGAAGACTCGATCTACATCGGTGACGGCGGCGACATCGTCACCTTCTCCGGGCAGGTCGTGCAGCCCAAGTCCCCGGGCCACTGGATGGACCCCGGACCGCTCGGCACGCTCGGCGTCGGCATCCCCTTCGTGCTCGCCGCCAAGCAGGCCCGGCCCGACAAGGAGGTGGTGGCCCTCTTCGGAGACGGCGCCTTCTCGCTGACCGGGTGGGACTTCGAGACGCTGGTGCGCTACAACCTGCCCTTCGTCGGGATCGTCGGCAACAACTCCTCGATGAACCAGATCCGTTACGGCCAGAAGGCCAAGTACGGCGAGGAGCGCGAGCGCATCGGCAACACCCTCGGGGACG
Organism: Streptomyces sp. NPDC055239; assembly: GCF_053606205.1. Classification (NCBI taxonomy): domain Bacteria; kingdom Bacillati; phylum Actinomycetota; class Actinomycetes; order Kitasatosporales; family Streptomycetaceae; genus Streptomyces; species Streptomyces sp. NPDC055239. The sequence goes on from NZ_JBSGRD010000003.1 coordinate 261,771, forward strand.
TCCACTACGACAAGTTCGCCCAGATGCTCGGCGGCTACGGCGAAGAGGTCCGCGACCCCGCCGACATCGGCCCCGCGCTGCAGCGGGCGCGCGAGTCGGGCAAGCCCTCGCTCATCAACGTATGGGTCGATCCGGACGCGTACGCCCCCGGAACCATGAACCAGACCATGTACAAGTGAGGAGCCCGTGCGATGACGACCAAGGCTCTTGAGGGCGTACGCGTCCTCGACATGACACACGTCCAGTCCGGTCCCTCCGCCACCCAGCTGCTCGCCTGGCTCGGTGCGGACGTGGTGAAGCTGGAGGCGCCCTCCGGGGACATCACGCGCAAGCAGCTGCGTGACCTGCCGGACGTCGACTCGCTCTACTTCACGATGCTCAACTGCAACAAGCGGAGCATCACCCTCAACACCAAGACCGAGCGCGGCAAGGAGCTCCTCACGGAGCTGATCCGGCGCTCGGACGTGATGGTCGAGAACTTCGGCCCGGGTGCCGTGGACCGGATGGGCTTCACCTGGGAGCGCATCCAGGAGATCAACCCGCGGATCGTCTACGCCTCCATCAAGGGCTTCGGAGACGGTCCCTACACCAACTTCAAGGCCTACGAAGTGGTCGCACAGGCCATGGGCGGCTCCATGTCGACCACGGGCTTCGAGGACGGTCCGCCGCTCGCCACGGGCGCCCAGATCGGTGATTCCGGGACCGGCATCCACGCCGTCGCCGGGATTCTCGCCGCCCTCTTCCAGAGGGAGAACACCGGTCGCGGTCAGCGCGTGAACGTGGCCATGCAGCACGCGGTGCTCAACCTGTGCCGGGTCAAGCTGCGCGACCAGCAGCGCCTGGCGCACGGGCCGCTCGCCGAGTACCCGAACGAGGACTTCGGCGACGAGGTGCCGCGCTCCGGCAACGCGAGCGGCGGTGGACAGCCGGGCTGGGCAGTCAAGTGCGCGCCCGGCGGCCCGAACGACTACGTGTACGTCATCGTGCAGCCCGTCGGCTGGCAGCCGCTCACCGATCTCATCGGGCGTCCGGAACTCGCGGAGGACCCGGAGTGGGCCTCTCCGGAGGCACGGCTTCCCAAGCTCGGCAAGATGTTCCAGCTGATCGAGGAGTGGTCGTCGACGCTTCCCAAGTGGGAGGTCCTCGAGCGGCTCAACGCACACAACATCCCGTGCGGCCCGATCCTCTCCACCAAGGAGATCATCGAGGACGCCTCCCTTGCCGCCAACGAGATGGTCGTCGAGGTCCCGCATCCCCAGCGCGGCTCCTTCACCACCGTCGGCTCCCCGCTGAAGCTGTCGGACTCCCCCGTGAACGTGGTCAGTTCGCCGCTGCTCGGCGAGCACAACGCGGAGGTCTTCGTCGGTGAGCTGGGCCTCGGCGACGAGGAACTGCGCCTGCTCAAGTCGAACGGAGTGATCTGATTGATGGCCGAAGACCGCGCACTGAGGGTGCGGGCACTCCTCGACAGCGTGCGCGCCGAGGGTCGGACCTCGCTCACGGCCCCGGAGGGCAAGATCCTCGCGGACGCGTACGGGATCGCCGTACCGGGCGAGGAGCTCGCGACGGACGTGGACGAGGCGGTGGCGCACGCGGCCCGCTTCGAAGGGCCCGTCGTCATGAAGATCGTCTCCCCCGACATCCTGCACAAGACCGACGCGGGCGGCGTCATGGTCGGGGTGGAGGGCGCCACCGACGTACGGGCCGCCTTCCACGAAATCGTCGGGAACGCGCGCGCGTACGCGCCGGAGGCACGTATCGAGGGCGTGCAGATTCAGGAGCTGCTGCCCTCCGGGCAGGAAGTGATCGTCGGGGCGGTGACCGATCCGACGTTCGGGAAGGTCGTCGCCTTCGGGCTCGGCGGCGTACTCGTCGAAGTCCTCAAGGACATCACGTTCCGCCTAGCGCCGGTCGACGCGGACGAGGCCGCCTCCATGCTCGACTCGATACGTGCCGCCGAGGTGCTGCGCGGGGTGCGGGGCGCCCCCGCGGTGGACCGCTGGGCCGTGGCCGAGCAGATTCGCCGGGTGTCCCAGCTGGTCACCGACTTCCCGGAGATCGCCGAGGTGGATCTCAACCCGGTGATCGCCACTCCGGAGGGGGCCATCGCCGCGGACATCCGCGTCATCCTCTCCGAAGGAGCCACGAAACAGCGCCGTACGTACACGCGCGAGGAGATGCTCACGTCGATGCGGCGGCTGATGGAGCCCCGCTCGGTGGCCGTGATCGGCGCGTCCAACGAACAGGGCAAGATCGGCAATTCGGTGATGCGCAACCTCATCGACGGCGGCTTCTCCGGCGAGATCCATCCGGTGAACCCCAAGGCCGATGACATCCTGGGCCGCAAGGCGTACAAGAGTGTCACGGACGTCCCCGGTGAGGTGGATGTGGCGGTCTTCGCGATCCCCGCCAAGTTCGTGGCGTCGGCCTTGGAGGAGGTGGGTCGCAAGGGCATCCCCAACGCGGTCCTGATCCCCTCCGGGTTCGCCGAGACCGGTGAACAGGCCCTCCAGGACGAGATCGTGGAGATCGGCGAGCGGCTCGGAGTGCGGCTGCTCGGACCGAACATCTACGGCTACTACTCGACGTGGCAGGACCTGTGCGCCACGTTCTGCACTCCGTACGACGTCAAGGGCGGGGTCGCGCTGACGAGTCAGTCCGGTGGCATCGGGATGGCCATCCTCGGTTTCGCGCGCACTACGAAGACAGGCGTTTCGGCGATCGTCGGGCTCGGCAACAAGTCGGACCTGGACGAGGACGATCTCCTCACGTGGTTCGGCGAGGACCCCCACACGAAGTGCATCGCGATGCACCTGGAGGACCTCAAGGACGGCCGCGCCTTCGTGGAGGCCGCGCGGGCGACCGTTCCGAAGAAGCCCGTCGTGGTCCTGAAGGCCGGACGCACGGCCGCCGGGGCGAAGGCCGCCGGATCGCACACGGGCGCTCTGGCGGGCGATGACGCCGTGTACGACGACATCCTCAGGCAGGCGGGCGTCATCAGGGCCCCTGGGCTCAACGAGATGCTGGAGTACGCGCGCGCGTTGCCCGTGCTTCCCACCCCGCAGGGCGACAACATCGTGATCATCACGGGTGCGGGCGGCTCCGGCGTGCTGCTCTCCGACGCGGTGACCGACAACGGGCTGCGCCTTATGGAGATCCCGGACGACCTGGACGCGTCCTTCCGGGCGTTCATCCCGCCCTTCGGGGCGGCGGGGAATCCCGTCGACATCACCGGGGGCGAGCCCCCGTCGACGTACGAGGCGACGATCAGGCTCGGTCTTGAGGACCCGCGCATCCACGCGCTCGTCCTGGGCTACTGGCACACCATCGTCACCCCTCCCATGGTCTTCGCCGAGCTCACGGCCCGTGTGGTCGCGGAGTTCCGTGAGCGCGGCATCGAGAAGCCCGTCGTGGCATCCCTGGCGGGCGATGTCGAGGTGGAGGAGGCCTGCCAGTACCTCTTCGAGCGGGGGGTCGTGGCCTACCCGTACACCACGGAGAAGCCGGTGGCCGCGCTCGGCGCGAAGTACCGGTGGGCCCGAGCGGCCGGTCTGTTGGGGGGCGGTCGATGAGGTGACCGGTGCAGGGGCCGGCCGGCGGTGCGCGTCGGCCGGGCCCGGGACCCGTGCGCACACGAAAGGAATTGGACAGGGGGCGCTGGCCAGGATCTTTTCGACGCAAGGGGTGCTGAATCAACATGACGACAACCGACATACACACAGCCGTCCCGTACAGGGAGGTGACGGACGCCAACGGCCGGATGTACCGCGTCGGCGAGACCGATGTCGACATCATGGGCCGCAAGCGCAAGTGGATGGTCATCCTGCCGTGGATCGGCATGATGGGCATCAGCTCGGCCGAGTACGCGTTCGCGTCTGCCGAGGACACCCTGCACACCGCACATTCCTGGGGCGACACCCACATCTTCTGGATGCTGGGGGTCTGGGTCTTCTTCCAGGCCGCGGTGGCCTTCCCTGCGGGCAAGCTGCGCGAGAGCGGAAAGCTTCCCGCGCGCTGGGCGATGATGTGCGGAGCTGTCGGCACACTTTTGGGCTATCTGTCACTGGCGTTCGCGCCACATGTCGTCGTCGCCTATATCGGCTTCGGCATGTTCAGCGGTATGGGCGCCGGCATGGTGTACGCGACCTGCGTGAACATGGTCGGCAAGTGGTATCCCGAGCGAAAGGGAGGAAAGACCGGATTCGTCAACGGCGGATTCGCCTACGGTTCGGTACCGTTCGTGTTCATCTTCACCGGCTTCATGGACCTGACGAACTTCCGCTGGGTGCTTGTGAGCGTCGGCCTCTTCCTGGCGGCGATGGTCGCCGTGGCCGGTTACTTCTTCCAGGACCCGCCGAAGAACTGGTGGCCGGCCGACGTGGACCCGCTGCGTCCGCCGGACGACCCACGGGCCAGGCGCGCGCTTGCGATGAACCCGCCCGCCGTGCGGCAGTACACGCCCAAGGAGGCGTGGCAGACCGGCCGGGTCGCGCTGATGTGGTTCTGCCTGCTGTGCACATCGGGCGTGAACATCTTCGGCATCGCGTTCCAGGTGGACATCGGGGATGAAGCCGGATTCGCCGGCGGAATCGTCGCCACGGCCATGTCCTTGAAGGCCATCGTCAACGGCACGGGCCGAGGTGTCATCGGCTGGCTTTCCGACCTCTACGGACGCAAACGCTGCCTGATCTTCGTCTGTATAGTCCTCGGCCTTTCGCAGTACGGGATCCTGTGGGCCGCGGACATGAAGAACCTCCCGCTGTTCCTGATCTTCTCCAGCATCTCCGGCTTCGGAGGCGGCGCCATCTTCCCGATGTTCGCGGCGATGACGGCGGACTACTTCGGCGAGAACAACAACGCCTCCAACTACGGCCTGGTCTACAGCTCCAAGCTGGTCTCCGGACTTCTGGGCTCCGGAATGGGAGCTGTCGTGGTGAGCAACTGGGGCCACACCGGGGCCTTCACCCTGGCCGGTTCCATTTCCCTGTTCGCCGGATTCATCGCGCTCTTCCTTTCTCAGCCGGGAAGGCCCAAGGACAAAGGCATCAAACCCAATCCGCAACCCCTCGGTGAGGAGATGGCCTGATATGACGGCGGAACCCATCGCCGCAAGGAACAAGGCGCCGGAGAACGGCACCCCGTATCGCGAGATAACCGACGAGCACGGCCGCGTCTATCGCATGGGCGAGACGGACCGGGACATCCTCGGCCACTCCCGCAAGATCATGGTGTATCTGCCGTGGCTGGCGATGATGGCCATCAGTGTCTTCGAGTACGCGTTCGGCTCGGCGGAGGACACCCTGTCCCACGCCCACGGCTGGACGCAGTCCAACACCTTCTGGATCCTGAGTGTCTGGGTCTTCTTCCAGGCAGGCGTGGCGTTCCCGGCGGGATGGATGCGTGAGAGGGGCATCCTGACGGCGCGGGGCGCCATGTTCATCGGGTCGTTCATGTGCCTGATCGGATTCCTCGCCCTGTCGCACCTGAACAACGTATGGCTCGCGATCATCGGGTTCGGTGTCATCGGCGGCGTGGGTTCCGGCTTCGTCTACGCGACCTGCATCAACATGGTCGCCAAATGGTTCCCCGAACGCCGCGGCGCGAAGACGGGATTCGTCAACGGCGGATTCGCCTACGGTTCGCTGCCGTTCATCTTCATCTTCAACTACGCCTTCGACACGGGCAATTACCACCGGGTCCTCGACCTGATCGGGGCCTACATCCTGGTCGTCGTGCTGGCCTGCGCCTTCTTCTTCAAGGACCCGCCGAAGAACTGGTGGCCCTCCGACGTCGACCCGCTGGAGAAGTCGGGCGTTTCGAAGGACGCGGTGAGCCTCGCCAAGAACCCGCCGGCGGTACGTCAGTTCACACCGAAGGAGGCCATCAGAACGGGAATGCTGCCCCTGATGTGGCTCACTCTCGTCATGACCGCGGGTGTGTCCATCTTCGGCATCTCCTTCCAGGTGGACTTCGCCAAGGAGGTGGGCTTCGGGCCCCTGGTCGCCGCGACGTCGATGGGTCTCATGGCCGTCATCAACGGCATCGGACGCGGCGTGGTCGGCTGGCTCTCCGACATCTGGGGCCGCAAGGCGACCCTGGTGTTCGTGATCCTGGTCCTCGGGCTCTCCCAGTTCGGCGTGATCTGGGCGGGCGACATCCACAGCGAGTGGCTGTTCCTGGTCTTCGCGTTCCTCTCGGGATTCGGTGGCGGTGCGTTCTACCCGATGTTCGCGGCGATGACCCCGGACTACTTCGGCGAGAACTACAACGCCACCAACTACGGGCTCGTCTACAGCGGCAAGCTGATCAGCGGCCTGTTCGGCGGCGGACTCGGCTCGATGGTGGTGGCCGCGTGGGGCTACAACGGCGCGTACGCACTCGCGGGCGGCATCTCCATGCTGGCCGCGGCCGTCGCGCTGCTGCTCCGCCAGCCGGGCCGCGAGAGGGCGCCGGCGCACGCGTGATCCGAATCGTCATACAGCTCTCGCCGCGCACCTTGTGCGCGGCGAGAGCTGTATGTGCGGGCGCTTCAGCGGTTCTTGTCAGTGCTTCTTACGGAGAGCCGCAAGGTTGTTGTAGCCGACCTTCGCGAGCTTCAGGGACTGGCCGAGATCGGTGCCGCTGGGCGCGTTGTCCTGCTCGACCATGGGGTTGTGGTAGTTCTTCTCGCCGACACGGCTGAAGAAGGTGCGGTAGTCGATGACGCCCTCACCGAAGGCCCCCATGTCGTAGCCCTCGCCACTGGTGTCGTTGCGGGTGCCGTCCTTGGCGTGGAACAGCGGGAAGCGCTTGTTGTTGCGGCTGACGAGCCCTGCCGGGTCGAAGACCTTCTCGCGCTGAGAGCCGTCGTGCGCGGTGTACGTGTGGAACTTGTACTGCGCGACGTGCGCCCAGAAGATGTCCATCTCCAGCCAGACCGTCCTCGGGTCGGTGCCCTTGAGGAAGTACTCCAGCCTGCGGATGCCGGAGCTGCGGGTCGGGCGGCCCTGCGCGTCGAGCGGACCGCCGTCGAGCAGGAAGCCGTACGCCGCGTCGTGGTTGTGGGTGTAGAGCTTGATGCCCGCCTTGCGCGCGATGGCGCCCAGGGCGTTCCACTTGTCGGCGGCGACGTCCCAATCGGCCTTGTACGAGCTGTTGGTGGGGTCACCGCCGGTGCCCATGTGGTCCATGCCGAGGATGTTGGCGATCTCCAGATGCTTCTTGAACGTGTCGAGGTCGGGCTGCGAGAGCGGCCATGACCCCGGTATGAAACCGTGGTTGCCCTGGGCGCGCAGGCCGTACTCGTCGAGCCATGAGCGCAGCAGCTTGGCGCCCTCGACGGACTCCAGGTTGGCGCCGCCGGGAGCGTTGGCGTGCTGGCCGTAGCCCGCGAACTCGACCTGCTTGTACCCATAGCGGGCCAGCTCCTTGAACACCTCGCGGAAACCGGAGGGCAGGGTGGAGGCGAGCGGGTCCCGGCCGGTGGCGTCACGCACCGTGTAGAGGATGATGCCGCGCTTCTTCGCCGGCACCAGCTCACGGCCGTGACCGTGACCATGGCCGTGGCCTGTCCGCGGCTGGGCGAAGGACGGTGCAGCGCCGAACACGGGCGCGGCGATCGCGCCCGCGCCGACGGCGGTGCACGTGCTGAGGAAGCGGCGGCGGTTGATGCCGAGACGCTGTCTGAGCGCTTCGTCGGCGGCGGGGGTGTCGTGGATGTCGGTCACGGGTGCCTCTCCTGGGCTCTTGGATTCTCGGGCTGTGGGACTCATGGGTTTTTCGACGTGCGGGCCGACGCCACTGGCGTGTTGTCAGTGACGCGTGATTCACTCTCTGTAACTGCTCCTGACCGGGCGGGTGGTGGGGCGAGGTGTGCCTCAGCCCAGGCCGGCCAGGTCGAGGAGGAGGGATTTCACGGCGGTGGCCGCGATCCGGTCGCCGAACGCATGGGGGGTGGAGCTGATGATGAGCGGACCGTCTTCGTCGCTCGTGGGGAGGCGGCCGTGGCTGCCTCGAATAGGTGAGGGGTCAAGGGGCACGACCGCCATGCGATAGCGCATGCCGAGTTTCTTTCGGGCCAGCGCCTTCGCCGCCTTGACCTTCACGTACGGGTCGAGCGGGTCCATGAAGAGCTCGACGGGGTCGTAGCCGGGTTTGCGGTGGATCTCGACGAGCTGCGCGAAGTCGGGCGCGCGGTCATCGTCGAGCCAGTAGTAGTACGTGAACCAGGCATCCGGCTCCGCGACGGCGACGAGTTCGCCGGAGCGCGGGTGGTCCAGGTGATTGGCCTTCTTGCCCTCGTCGTCGAGGAGTTGCTCGATGCCGGGCAGGTCGGCGAGTGCCTGCCGGGTGACCTCCAGGTCCTCGGGCCTGCGCACGTAGATGTGGGCGATCTGGTGGTCCACGACGGCGAAGGCGCGGGATGCCATCGGGTCGAGGTACTCCATGCCGTCCTGGGTGTGCACTTCGAGCAGCCCCGCACGGCGCAGGGCGCGGTTGATGTCGACGGGCCGGTCAACGCGCGTGATGCCGTACTCGGAAAGGGCGACGACGGTACGGCCCTCGGCCTTCGCCTCGTCGAGAAGGGGGGCGATGGTCTTGTCGAGTTCGGCGGCGGCCTGGTGGGAGCGCGGGTCGTCGGGGCCGAAGCGCTGCAGGTCGTAGTCGAGGTGAGGGAGGTAGCACAGGGCCAGGTCGGGGTGGCGGGTGCTGATGATGTGGCGCGTGGCGTCCGCGATCCAGCGGCTCGACACGATGTCGGCGCCGGGGCCCCAGAAGTGGAACAGGGGGAACGTGCCGAGTTTCTCGGTGAGTTCGTCGTGCAGGGCCGGGGGCCGGGTGTAGCAGTCGGGTTCTTTGCGGCCGTCGGCGTAGTAGACGGGACGGGGGGTGATGGTGATGTCGGTGTCGGCGCCCATGGCGTACCACCAGCAGATATTGGCGACGGTGTAGCCGGGGTGCGCACGGCGGGCGGCGTCCCACAGTTTGTCGCCGGAGACGAGGCCGTTGTGCTGGCGCCACAGGAGTACGTCACCGAGCTCACGGAAGTACCAGCCGTTGCCGACGATGCCGTGCTCGGCGGGGGTGGTGCCGGTGAGGAACGTGGACTGGGCGACGCAGGTGACGGCGGGCAGGACCGTGCCCAGTGGGGCCTGGGAGCCGGACTGGCCCAGGGACTTGAGGTGCGGCATGTGGTCCAGGAGACGGGGGGTGAGGCCGACGACGTCCAGGACGAGGAGGGGTGTGGGGCTCATGGGAGTTCCTTGAGGCCGAGGTCCGTCAGGAGGTCGCGGGCGAGGGTGAGCTCGGCGGCGATGCCGTCGGCGAGCTGGGGGCGGGAGCGGGGGCGCAGCTCGGGCGGCAGGGCCTGCCAGGTGTAGGTCTCGACCTCGAGGTGGTGGGTGCGGGGCTCTGGCCCGCCGACCAGGTGGGCGAGGGTGTCCTTGAGTACGGGAAGCGTGGAGGTGAGAGGCGGTGCGGGCGCCGCGTGCAGGGGGACGTGGAAGTGGGCGCGCCAGGGTGCGCTCTCGGGCAGGACGCCGCCGGCGAGGGATTCGCCGAGGTCGTCGGTGCCGTGCAGTCCGGCGGCGGTGCGGGTGCGGGTCTGGTGCAGGAAGCGGGGTTCGTCGAAGGCGGCGAGGGCCTCGCGGACTCCGGGGAGATGGGGGTGTTCGGCGTGCAGGGCGGCGGAGAGCTGGGATTTGACGACGGGGATGCCCGCGGCGGCGAGCGCGTCGAGCGCGGTCCGCGGGTCCTCGAAGGAGGTGGCGAGGTGGCAGGTGTCGACGCAGACACCGATGCGTTCGTGGCCGACCGCGGTGAGAGGGGCGATGGCGTCGGCCGTGGTCTCCACGGTGCAGCCCGGCTCCGGTTCGAGGCCGATGCGGATCGATTTGCCGGTCAGCTCCGCGAGCGCGTCCAGGCGTTGGGCGAGTGCGGTGAGGGCGGCTCGGGCGGACTCGGCGTGGGTGGTGTCGAAGGGGGTGCGCCAGGCGAGAGGAAGAGTGGAGATGGTGCCTTCGACGACGTCGTCCGGGAGGAGCGCGGCAAGGAGGCGGGCCAGGTCGGTCGTGTGGGAGAGGCGCTCGGGGTCGGTCCAGTCCGGCTTGTAGACCCGGTACTTGACCTCTTCCGCGCCGAACCCCTCGTACGGGAAGCCGTTGAGGGTGACGACCTCGAGGCCGCGCCGGTCGAGTTCGGTGCGCAGGCCGCGCAGCGCGGCGGGGTCGGTGACCAGGGCGTGCGCGGCGTCCTTGGCGAGCCACAGGCCGATGCCGAGGCGGTCCCTGCCGAGCCGCTTGCGTACGGGTTCGCAGTGGTCGCGGAGTTGCGCGAGGACGCCGTCGAGGGTCTCGGCCGGGTGGACGTTGGTGCAGTACGCGAGGTGGACGACGCTGCCGTCGGGGTGCCGGAAGCGCATGGCTCACGCCCCGCCGCGGAGGATGGAATTGCCCTCGTGGGTCGCCTCGGTGTCCGTGACATCGAGCGCGAGGCGGCCGCTGAGTCCATAGAAGGCGACCGGGTTGCGCCACAGGACCAGGTCTACGTCGTCCTCGCTGAACCCGGATGCGAGCATGGCGTCGGCGACCTTACGGGTCTTGAGCGGGTCGCTCTTGCCCCAGTCGGCGGCCGAGTTCACCAGGACCCGCTCCGGCCCGTGGTCGCGCAGGATGGCGACCATCCGGTCCTCGTCCATCTTGGTGTCGGGATAGACGGAGAAGCCGAGCCAGCAGCCGCTGTCCTTGGCTTCCTTGACCGTGGTCTCGTTGAGATGGTCGATGAGGACGCGGTCCAGGGGCAGCGCGGATTCCCGTACGACGTCGATGGTGCGGCGCAGCCCTGCGAGCTTGTCGCGGTGCGGGGTGTGGACGAGGGCGGGCAGCTCATGGTCGGCGGCCAGCTGGAGCTGGGCGGTGAATGCGGCGTCCTCGGCGGGAGTCATGGAGTCATAGCCGATCTCACCGACGGCGACGACGTTGTCCTTGACGAGATAGCGGGGCAGTTCATCGAGGACCGGGGTGCAGCGGGGGTCGTTCGCCTCTTTGGGGTTGAGGGCGATGGTGCAGTGGTGGGCTATGCCGTATTGGGCCGCGCGGAAGGGCTCCCAGCCGAGGAGGGAGTCGAAGTAGTCGAAGAAGGAGGCGGGTGAGGTGCGGGGCTGGCCCAGCCAGAACGCGGGCTCGACGACGGCACGGACGCCTGCGGCGTACATGGCCTGGTAGTCGTCGGTGGTGCGGGACGTCATGTGGATGTGGGGGTCGAAAATGCGCATCAGGACTCCTGTTCCTCGCCGGTGGAAGGGGTCGTGGGGGCCGGGGGCGCCGGTGCGGCCGAGGGGGCCGTAGGGGCGGTCAGGGCCAGGACGCGGTGCAGATCGCTGGGGACTGTGCGACCGGCGGCGGTGCGTTCGCCGGCGTAGTCGTCGAGCATGCGGGCGAGCTCGGCGTCGGCGTGGGCGCGGCGGTCGAGGTCGGCGACGGCGTCCAGGGGGACGCCGGTGAACAGGCACTTGAGGACCGCGTGGCGCCAGTCGTGCGGGGCGAGGTGCCGGGCGGCGTACGGACCGACGGCGGCGGCGACGAGCCGGGTGTCGTTGGTACGCAGGGCGTCCTCGACCAGGGGCAGCGCATCCGTGCCCTGGACCAGGTGGGGCAGGGCGCGCAGGACGGCGCGGCGCTCGGCTGCGGTGCCTTGTTCGTAGACGCGGGTGAGGGTGGCCGGGTCCGCTTCGGCAGCGTGCAGGAGCAGCACACGGGCGTCGTCGGCGTGGTCCTGGCCGCAGCGTCGCCCGGCTTCGGCGAAGCGCAACTCCCATACAGGGGTGGCTCTTTGCTCGGGTCGACCGCGGTGGGCGGCGGCTTCCGCGGTGGCCTGGTCGAGCCAGGCGCGGGCGGCCCCGGCGAGGGCCGCGTCGAGATGGGTGCGGAGGTCGTCGATGACGGGGGCGTCGGTCACGGGGTTCCTCCTCTGGCGGGGGTGGGGACGGGGGCGGCGGGAGCTGCGGCGGTGCGGGTCACTCCGGTCGCCGCCTTGGTCAGGAACTCGATCGAGTGGGCGGCGAGTTGGGGGCCCGCGTGGGAGTGGCGGGGCAGTTCTACGACGGTGAGGCCTTGGTAGCCGGTGGAGGCCAGGGCTTCGAGGACGGGCGGGAAGTCGATCTCTCCGTCCCCGAACGGGAGGTGTTCGTGGACGCCGCGGCGCATGTCCTCGATCTGGACGTGCCGTAGCCAGGGGGCGGCGGCACGTACGCAGTCGGCGGGGGACTGCGGTTCGAGGCACTGGCAGTGGCCGATGTCGAGGGTGAGGCCCAGGAGCTGGGGGTCGCCAAGGTCGTGACGGAGCCGGTGGAAGTCGGCGAGTGTGGAGAGGAGGTGGCCGGGTTCGGGTTCGATGGCCAGAGGTACGCCGACGCCGGACGCGGCGTCCAGGACGGGGCCGAGTGACTCCGCGAGCCGCTGCCAGGCGGTGTCCTCCGGGGTGCCCTCGGGAGTGATGCCGCTGAAGCAGTGCACGGCGTGGGCGCCCAGGTCGGCGGCGACCTGGACGGCACGGATCAGCAGGCGGACCCGGGCGGCGCGCGCGTCCGGGTCGAGGTCCAGGAGTGAGGGGCCGTGCTTGCGACGTGGGTCGAGGACGTAGCGGGCGCCGGTCTCGATGGTCGCCGTCAGACCGAGCCGTTCCAGGGTGCGGGCCACATGGCGGGTGCGGGCGGCGAGGTCGGGGGCGAGCGGATCGAGGTGCATGTGGTCGAGGGTGAGTCCGACGCCCGCGTAGCCGAGGTCGGCGAGGAGACCGAGGGCGTCGTCGAGCCTCAGGTCGGTGAGGCCGTTGGTGCCGTATCCGAAGCGGAAGGGGCCGCTCGCCCGGTTGCTCGTGCCCGTCATGTGACGCTCACCTTCCGGCCGAACTTGCGGGCCGCCGGGGCCAGAGCGGCGGTCAGTAGTGCGGGACCCAGGGCGCCCGTGCGGGCGGAGAGCGCGGCCTGGAGCGGGATCATGGCTCGGATGCCGCCGCCCACGGCACGCTGGGTGAGCTGGGGGGACGGGTTGAGCGCGGCGTGGAAGAGGGGGCGGGCCGCGGTGGCGGCGTAGGTGGCGGCGAGCGCGGCCTGGACGGCACCGCGGGCGCCGGTCCGCCAGGCACGGGCGCCGGGGCGCCCCGGGATGGACACCGGCAGGCCGCGGCTGGCTGTTGCCCGACGGCCTACCGGGAGTTGAGAGGTGGCGGCACCGGTGTCACTGCCGGTGCCGGTGACACTGCCACCGCCCCGGGCGAGTAGCCGCGTCAGCGCTGCTGTCGCGGCGAGCGCGCACAGGGGGGCCGCCGTGGAGCCGCCCTGTGCCTCGCGCCGGGAGACCGCGGTCACCGCGAGGGTGTGGGCGCCCAGGACGAGGGCGGTGGGCACCGCCGCACGGAGGCCAGGGCCGGAGCCCTCCCCCGAGATCGTCCCGCCCTTCGTCCCGACCCTCGTCCCGGCCGATGTGGCCGCCGCTCCCAGGAGCAGGTCGAGGGTGCGGGCAGCCGCCATGGCCGCCGGTCCTGCCGGAGTGTGCTTCAGGCCCAGGTCGTACGCCCATACCGTGGCCGCCAAGGCGCTCGCCACCGTCAGGGCGGGGCGGCCCGCGCCCGCGGCCAGGGCCAGGCCTCCCGCCGTCAGAGCCGCTGCCGCGCCCAGTGCGGCGGACGGCGCGATACGGCCGGACGGCAGCGGTCGGTGAGGGCGTTCGATCGCGTCCTCCTCCTGGTCCGCCCAGTCGTTGAGGGCCATGCCCGCCTCGTAGAGGGAGAGGGAGGCACCGATGGCGAGGAGTGTGCGGTGGTTGGGGCGCAGTCCCGTGGCCGCCGCGCCTGCGAGGGCGTCGCCGGGGACGGTGAACAGGGCGGAGACACGCAGCAGTTCGGCCCAGTCACGGCCGGTGCCGCCCTTCACACCTCCGCCGCTCACGCAGCCACCCCCCGCAGCCGCGACGCCAGGCCCACCAGCGCCTCGTACTGCTCGGCGAGTGCCGACGAGGAGCCGTCGTCCGGGTCCTTGAAGTAGAAGCCCAGTTCACCCAGGGGGCCCGAAAGGCCCTTCTCGTGGGCGCGGGCCACCAAGCGGGCCAGGTCCAGGATCAGCGGCGCCGCCAGTGCCGAGTCGCAGCCCTGCCAGGTCGTCTGCAGGACCATCCGCGCGCCGAGGAATCCGTCGAACGCGATGTGGTCCCAGGCGGTCTTCCAGTCACCGAGGGACGGCACGTCGTCGATGTGGACCTCACCCTCGGGGGCGGAGCCCAGCGTGTCCGCGAGGACCCGTTCCTTGCCCGCGTTCTTCGCAGCCGCCGCTGCCGGGTCCGCGAGGGCCGCGCCGTCACCGCCGCCCAGGAGGTTCGTGCCGGACCAGGCGCGGACCGCGAGGGCGCGCTGGGCGAACATCGGCCCGAGCACCGAGCGCAGGAGCGTCTGTCCCGTCTTGCCGTCCCGGCCCGCGTAGGGGAGCCCCGACGAGGCGGCCTCCGCAGCGAGCGCCGGGTGGTGCAACCCCGTCGACGGGGTGAAGTTCACGTACGGGCAGCCCGCCCGCAGTGCCGCAGCCGCGTAGAGGGAGCTGGCGGGCAGTCGTCCCTCGCCCTCCTCCGGGAGCGGTTCCGTCGAAGCCACGTTGACCACCACCGCACGGGCGAGCCCCCGGCGGCGTACGAAATCGCGGAGGTCGGCGGCGAAGGACTCGATCAGTTCCTCGTCCGTCCTGCTGTCGGAGTCCCCGCGGCGCGGTCCACCCAGGCGGATCTCCGCGTCCGCCGCGGCCAGTTCCGCGCCGACCGCGGACGGGACGCCGTGCGGGAGCACTCCCCCGGCGGCCAGCTCCTCCGCGCGTTTGGGCAGCGGGCACTCCACCGTGTCGTGGCCGCCGAAGACGAGCGACGACAACGTTGGCAGACCGCAGTCCGCGAACGGCGGGGTCTCCGTGACCATGCCGGTCGGCGGGTGCAGACCGGCCGTCACCGCCGCGCAGCCCGCGACAGCCGTCGTGGCGACCGAACCGCGCGCCCCGATCAGCCACACCCCCGTAAGACCGCCACCCGGAGCATCAGAAGAACCAGTAGAAGAGGAAGAAGGGGAATGGGGCACGGCTGCCTCCTGTCGTACACGCGGCGATCGCGCGGGGAGATAAGACGGCTGACGAAGATGGGACGGCGGACGGGCGGAGAGCGGACGGACAGAAATAGAACGGCGGACAGGGATAAGACGGCGGGCGGAGGTCCGGCGTCCTCCGCCCGCCGTCGTCTAGCGGCCCACGCCGGTGGCGTCGCGGGCCGGCAGGTCCTTCACCCGGATGTCGCGGAAGGAGACCTGGTCGTCGGCACCGTGGTTCTGGATGCCGATGTGACCGTCTTTCAGGCTCCTGGCCGGATCCTTGTTGGTGAAGTCGTTGATCTTCACTCCGTTGAGATAGATCCGAAGGCGCTCGCCCTCGACACGGAGTTCGTAGGTGTTCCACTCCCCCGCCGGATTCAGCGCCTTGTCGCGCTTCTTCAGGTCGGCGGACTTGAAGCCGTAGACGGAGCCGGTGGTCTTCTCCGGTACGTCGGTGGCGTCGATCTGGATCTCATAGCCGTTGTTCACGGCCGACCAGGGGTCGTCGGAGGGCGGGAAGCCCACGAAGATCCCGGAGTTGTCGTCGCCGTCCATGCGCCAGTCCAGTTTGAGGGAGTAGGAGCCGAGCTCCTTCTCCCCGTACCAGAGCATGCCCATGCCACCGACGGTCGTCAGGGTCCCGTCCTTCTCGTTCAGCTCGAAGGAGCCGGGGCCCGCCTGCTTCCAGGCGTCCAGCGACTTGGCCGTACCGTCGAAGACCGGCGTGTAGCCCTTCTCCGGGCGGCAGTCGGCCTGCACCGCACCCGTCGCCCAGCGGATCCCGCCGAGCAGATGCGTGCGGTAGGCGGGATCGGCGAAGGACTCCTTGGTGTGGCCGCTGCCCGTGTAGAAGGAGCGGCCTCCCTTGTAGTCCTGGCACCAGGCGATGGGATGGTCGCCGGACATCGAGCCGCCCGTGTACGACGACTCGTCGAGCGAGGCGAGGACGTGGGCGCGGTCCCGGGGGTTGGAGCGGTAGTTGTACCACTCGTCGGTCCGGTCCCAGACTCCCGGCAGATGCGCGGTGGACGGGTGCCCGTGGTCCTCGACCTGGACCTTCGCGGGCTGGATCGCGGGGTGCGACTGGAAGTACGCGCCCGCGAGCTCGCCGTAGAAGGGCCAGTCGTACTCGGTGTCGGCGGCGGCGTGCACGCCCACGTACCCGCCGCCCTGCTTGATGTAGCCCTCGAACGCGCTCTGCTGCTTGGCGTCGAGGACGTCGCCGGTCGTGGAGAGCCAGACCACGGCGTCGTACTTCGCGAGGTTCTTGGCCGTGAAGGCTTTGGCGTCCTCGGTGGCGTCGACGGTGAAGCCGTTCGCCGCGCCGAGTTCCTTGATGGCCGCGATGCCCTCGGGGATGGAGTCGTGCCGGAATCCGGCGGTCTTGGAGAAGACCAGGACCTTCTCGCCCGCTTTCGAGCCCGCCGACGACGAGCCCGAGGGCTCCGGTCTGGAGGCGGCCGGACCCGACACACAGCCGATGAGCAGGGCGGCCGTGGCGGTGGCGATGGTGATGCGTGCGGATGCCCGCATGGTGGCGTTGCCCCTTTCTCAGCTGGTGGTGAAGGTGAAGTCGTCCAGGTCGTACAGGGCTCCGGTGCCCTTGCCCTTGAAGACCAGGAAGAGCGTGGTGGTCGTCTTGGGTGCCTTGCTGATGGCGGTGCTCACGTCCGCGTACGTCTCCCACGAACCGGTCGGCGCGACCTTCGCCTTGCCCAGGAGCCTGCCGGTGGCCGATCCGCTGCGGACCTCGAGCGTGCCTCCGGCGCCGGCCGACGCGACGCGCGCGGTCAGCTTGGTGGCGTTGCCGAGGATGTAGGGCTTGAAGGAGATCCAGTCGCCGTTGTTGATGTCGCCGACCGTCTTGCCGCCGTGTGCCGGGGTGTGGTTGGCCACGGACACGCCCTTGGAGTCGTCGAAGTGCTCGCCCTGGCGCTTCTTGGGCTGGACGACGTTCTGGTCGTGGGTGGTCAGCGCGGGCTGTCCGTTGGCGCCCTTGTCGGTGTACTCAGCGTCGAAGACCCCGAAGATGTTGGCGTTCGGGTCGTGCTCGCCGTCAGCCGACGTCTGGATGGTGCCTTCGCAGCCGTTGGCCGAGGTGACCGGGTGGCCGTGGCTGTCGTGGCCGAGGATGTGCGTGACCTTGACCTTCGTGCAGTCGATCGGGCCGTCTTCCTTGTCGGTCACCTTCACCTTGAAGGGCACCTTGTCGCCGAAGGTGAACATCTGCCCGTCACCCGGGAGTTCCAGGGTCACCTTGGGCGCGGTGTTGCCGACGGTGAGGTGCGCGCTGGCCGAACCGGTGCGCCCGGTGGAGTCCTTGACGGTCACGGTCGCGGTGTAGACGCCGTTCTTCTTGTACGTGTACGAGGGGTTCTGCTGGGTCGACTTGCCGCCGTCGCCGAAGTCCCACGCGTAGGTCAGCGTCCCGCCGTCGGCGTCGGTGGCCTTCGCGGTGAACTTGGTCTTGAGCGGGGCCTGGCCGCTGGTCACGGAGGCGCTGGCCTCGGCGACCGGGGAGTGTCCCTCGGTGGCGTTCTCGATGCGGTAGAGACCGGTGTTCTCGTCGCCGCCGAACCAGGCCGTGCCGTAGTCGAGGACGTACAGCGCGCCGTCGGGGCCGAACTCCATGTCCATGACCTGTGTGCCGGTCCACGGGAACGGGTTGATGGACTGGACCGTGCCGTCCGCGCTCTGCTCGATGCGCTTGATCCAGCGCCGTCCGAACTCTCCGGCGAAGAAGTCGCCGTCGTACGCCTCAGGGAACTTCACCGGGGAGGTGTTGTCCGCGTCGTAGCGGTAGACGGGTCCGCCCATCGGGGACTCGGAGCCGGAGCCGAACTCGGGCACGGAGCCGCCGTCGTAGGGGATCCAGGCCTCCTGCGCGGGCGGCAGGTCGGTCAGGCCGGTGTTGTGCGGCGACTCGTTCTTCGGCGCGGCGCAGTCGAAGGCGGCGCCGGACGTCTTGGTCTCGAAGTCGTAGTCGACGTAGGCGTCGTTCTTGCCGGTGCAGAACGGCCAGCCGAAGTTGCCCGCCTTGGTCACGCGGGCGAACTCGACCTGCCCTGCGGGGCCGCGCTTGGGGTCGGCCGCTCCCGCGTCGGGCCCGTAGTCACCGACGTACACGACGCCGGTCGGCTTGTCGACGCTCAGGCGGAAGGGGTTGCGGAAGCCCATCGCGTAGATCTCGGGGCGGGTCTTCTCGGTGCCCGGTGCGAAGAGGTTGCCGTCCGGGACCGTGTACGAACCGTCGTCGGCGACCTTGACGCGGATGATCTTGCCGCGCAGGTCGTTGGTGTTGCCCGCGCTGCGCCGCGCGTCGAAGGCGGGGTTGCGGCTCGCGCGCTCGTCGATGGGCGTGAAGCCGTCGGAGGCGAAGGGGTTGGAGTCGTCGCCGGTCGAGAGGTAGAGGTTGCCGTCCTTGTCGAAGTCGATGTCGCCGCCCACGTGGCAGCAGGTGCCGCGGCTGGCGGGGACGTCGAGGACCTTCTTCTCGCTGGCGTTGTCCAGGGTGCCGTCGGCCTTCAGGACGAAGCGGGAGAGTCGGTTGACGCCGTCGAACTTCTTGAAGTCCTCGGCCGTGCCGTTCTCCGGGGCGTCGCCCGCGGGGGTGTCGAGCGGGGGCGCGTAGTAGAGGAAGATCGCGCGGTTCTCGCTGAACTTCGGGTCCAGGCCCACGCCCTGGAGGCCCTCTTCGTCGTGCGAGTAGACCGGTATCTTGCCCGCGATCTTGGTGTTGCCCGCGGCGTCCGTGAGGCGGAGCGTGCCGTCGCGGGAGGTGTGCAGGACCGAGCGGTCGGGCAGGACGGCGAGCGTCATCGGCTCGCCCGTCTCCTCCCCGCCCTTGGCGAGGGTCACTTGCTGGAAGTCCTCGGCGGCGGCCTTGCCGTCGGCCGCCTTGTCTGCCTTGTCCGCCTGCGCCTGGGCGGCGCGGACGGCCTCCGGGTCGGCGGCGTTCGCGAGGGGGGCGGCGAGGGTGAGGCTCGCGCCGGCCAGCAGGGTGCCGGTGAAGAGCGCGAGAGTCTTGCGGAGTCTCAGGCGTTTCCTGTGCACGGGGTTCCTCCGGAAGGGGGACGGTCGTACGCGGGTGTGGTGCGGGGGCGCCGGGCGCCGGGGTGCGCCGTCACCCCGGGGAAGATTCATGTCCTGTACACATCAGGGACGGTAGCCACGTTCGTCTTGGACGGAAAGCCCTTGCACAGCAATAGAGTTCAACTTTTCCCTTGGGCAGGACAAAGTGACTCCGAGCAGGGGCTTCCCGGCCAAGGGTTCTTCGGTAGAGGTCGGTAGAGGTCAGTTCCCGCCGAACGCCGCGTCGAACGACGCCGTCGGCGGCTCGAAGTCAAAAGCCTTCAGACGCTTCAGCGCCTCCGGCGCCCCCTGAAGGCGGTCCATCCCCGCGTCCTCCCACTCCACCGAGATCGGACCCTCGTACGCGATCGAGCGCAGCATCCGGAACACGTCCTCCCAGGGGACGTCCCCGTGGCCCGCCGACACGAAGTCCCAGCCGCGGCGCGGGTCGCCCCACGGCAGGTGCGAGCCCAGGCGGCCGTTGCGGCCGTCCAGACGGCGCCTGGCCTCCTTGCAGTCCACGTGGTAGATCCGGTCCCGGAAGTCGTAGAGGAAACCGACCGGGTCAAGGTCCTGCCACACGAAGTGCGAGGGATCGAAGTTCAGGCCGAAGGCCGGGCGGTGGTCGACCGCCTCCAGAGCACGCTTCGTCGTCCAGTAGTCGTACGCGATCTCCGAGGGATGCACCTCGTGGGCGAAGCGCACGCCCTGTACGTCGAAGACGTCGAGGATGGGGTTCCAGCGCTCGGCGAAGTCGTCGTAGCCGCGCTCGATCATCGCCTCCGGCACGGGCGGGAACATCGCCACCAGATGCCAGATCGCCGAGCCGGTGAAGCCGACGACCGTGTCGACGCCGAAGGCGGCCGCCGCGCGTGCCGTGTCCTCGATCTCGCGGGCGGCGCGCTGCCGGACCCCTTCCGCGTCGCCGTCGCCCCAGATGCGGGCCGGC
Organism: Streptomyces sp. NPDC055239; assembly: GCF_053606205.1. Taxonomy (NCBI): domain Bacteria; kingdom Bacillati; phylum Actinomycetota; class Actinomycetes; order Kitasatosporales; family Streptomycetaceae; genus Streptomyces; species Streptomyces sp. NPDC055239. Next base: position 281,887 of record NZ_JBSGRD010000003.1, read on the forward strand.
AGGATCGCCTGATGCCGCTCGTCGATGATCGCGTCACAGACGGCCTGCCCGACCAGGTGGTTGGAGATGGCCCGGCACTTGAGGCCGTACTTGTCGAGCAGCTGGCGGCGCGAGTCCAGATAGGAACGGTCGTTCAGCGCCTTGTCGACCTCGAAGTGGTCTCCCCAACAGGCGAGTTCGAGTCCGTCGTAGCCGAAGTCGCGCGCGTGTCGGCAGACTTCCTCAAGGGGCAGGTCGGCCCACTGGCCGGTGAAGAGCGTGAAGTCGCGGGGCATGAACAGGCCTCCTCAGACCGTGACGGGGGTGGCAGCTATGTAGGTGTAGACCGAGTTCTTCGCCGCGCTCTCCTCCACCGCGGCGAGCACCCGCTGCACCGAGAGTCCCGCGGCGAAGGACGGTTCGGGCTGCTCGCCCGTGGCGATGGCGTGCAGCAGGTCGCGGGCCTGGTGCACGAACGTGTGCTCGTAGCCGAGTCCGTGACCCGGCGGCCACCAGGCCTCCAGGTATGGGTGGCCCGGCTCGGTGACCAGGATGCGGCGGAAGCCCGAGGACGTGGCGGGCTCCGTGTGATCGTGGAAGGAGAGCTCGTTCAGGCGTTCCAGATCGAAGGCCAACGAGCCCTCGGAGCCGTTGAGTTCGAGCCTCAGGGCGTTCTTGCGGCCCGCGGCGAACCGGGTCGCCTCGAAGGACGCGAGGGCGCCCGACGGGAAGCGCCCCGTGAAGACCGCAGCGTCGTCCACCGTCACCTGCCCGGCCGCGGCGCCCCCCTCCGCCGTGAGACCGCTCGACGCCCCTTCGAGCAGCGGCCGCTCCCGTACGAACGTCTCGGTGAGCGCCGAGACCCCCGCCACCGGCTCCCCCACCAGGAACTGCGCGAGGTCCACGATGTGCGCGCCCAGATCACCGAGCGCGCCCGAACCCGCGCGGTCCTTGCGCAGCCGCCACGTCAGCGGGAAGCCGGGGTCGACCAGCCAGTCCTGGAGGTAGGTGAGCCGCACGTGCCGCAGCGTGCCGAGCCGCCCATCGGCGACCATCTGCCGGGCGAGCGCGAGAGCGGGAACGCGGCGGTAGTTGAAGCCGACCATCGCCACCTGCCCCCGTACCCGGGCCCGCTCGGCGGCCTCGACCATCGCCTCGGCCTCCTCGACGGTGTTGGCGAGCGGCTTCTCGCACAGGACGTGCTTCCCCGCATCGAGCGCGGCGATCGCGATCTCCGCATGGCTGTCGCCGGGGGTGCAGATGTCGACGATGTCGACGTCGTCACGGGCCACGAGTGCGCGCCAGTCGGTCTCCGCGGCCGCCCACCCGAGGCGGTCCGCCGCGGCGCGCACGGCGGAGCCGTCACGTCCGCAGACCGCCGAGAGGACCGGCCGAAGGGGCAGATCGAAGACGCGTCCGACGGTTCGCCAGCCCTGGGAGTGGGCGGCGCCCATGAAGGAGTATCCGACCATGCCCACCCCCAATGGCCGCTTACCGGTCTCAGCCTCGTGTTCCGTCTCACGCATGCGGTACTCCTCCTCGTAAATGCTCGGTGGGGGGTGCGGACGCGCGCATCACTTGAAGCCGGTGGACATGTACTTGCCGACGTTTTCCTTGTCGACCACGGCCGAGTAGAGCGTGATGAAGGCCGGGATCTCGAACTCGGCCATGCCGCTGACGCCCTTGCCCTGCCCGAGGGCGCGCGCCAGGTCGATCGCGGACGCGGCCATGGTCGGCGGGTAGAGGACGGTGGCCTTGAGCACGCTGTCGTCGGACTCGATGGCCTGCATCGCGGAGAGCGCCCCGGCGCCGCCGACCATCAGGAAGTCGTCGCGTCCTGCCTGCTTGATGGCGCGCAGCGCGCCCACGCCCTGGTCGTCGTCGTGGTTCCACAGGGCGTCGAAGTTCTTCTGGGCCTGGAGGAGTTGGGACATCTTCGACTGTCCCGACTCGACGGTGAAGTCGGCGGCCTGCCGGGCGACCTTCTCGATGTTCGAGTAGTTCTTCAGGGCGTCGTCGAAGCCCTTCGAGCGCTGCTTGGTGAGTTCGAGGTTGTCGAGTCCCGCGAGTTCGACGACCTTGGCGCTCTTCTTGTCCTTGAGCTTCTCGCCGATGTAGTGGCCGGCACTGAGGCCCATGCCGTAGTTGTCCCCGCCGACCCAGCAGCGGTAGGCCTGCGGCGAGGCGAAGACCCGGTCGAGGTTGACGACGGGGATGCCCGCCTTCATGGCCTTCAGGCCGACCTGGGTGAGCGCCTTGCCGTCGGCCGGCAGGATCACCAGGACGTCGACCTTCTTGTTGATCAGCGTCTCGACCTGGCCGATCTGGGCGGCAGTGTCGTTCGAGCCCTCGGTGGCCTCGAGCGTGACGTCCGAGTACTTCTTCGCCCGCTCCTTGGCGTTGTCGTTGATCGCGTTGAGCCAGCCGTGGTCGGCCTGCGGGCCCGCGAAGCCGATGGTGACCTTCTTGCCGGGCTTGTCGTCGGCGACCGGCTGGTCCTTGGCGTCCGAGCCCTCGTCCTTGGCTTCATTGCTGGTGCACCCCGTGATGAGGGCACCGGTGGACAGGGCGGCGGCTCCGAAGAGCAGCCCTCTGCGACTCGTGATTTCTGGCATGGCGGTGAACCCTTCGGGTCAGGTGGTTGAGGCCGTACGTCGCTGGACGAGCACCGCGGCGACGATGATCGCCCCCTTGGCGATCTGCTGGACGGCGGTCTCCAGGTTGTTGAGCGCGAAGATGTTCTGGATCGTCGTGAAGATCAGCACGCCGAGCACGGAACCGATGATGGTGCCGCGGCCGCCGCTGAGCAGGGTTCCGCCGATGATCGCGGCGGCGATGGCGTCGAGCTCGTAGAGGTTGCCGTTGGTGTTCTGGCCCGACCCGGAGAGGATGATGAGGAGGAAGGCCGCGATGCCGCAGCAGAGGCCGGAGAGCAGGTAGAGGTAGAGACGCTGCCTGCGTACGTCGATGCCCGCGAGCCGCGCCGCTTCCGCGTTGCCGCCGACCGCGACCGAGCGGCGCCCGAAGGTGGTGCGGTTCAGGAGCAGCCAGCCGACGACGGTGACGGCCGCGAAGACGAGCACGAGCGGCGGTATGCCGAGGATGTACGAGTCGCGCTCACCGAGCTTCAACACCCCTTCCACGCTGACCATTTGGGTCTTGCCGTCGGTGATCTGGAGCGCGAGACCGCGGCCCGCGGCCAGCATCGCGAGCGTCGCGATGAACGGCACCATCGCGCCGTACGCGATGAGCATGCCGTTGACGAGGCCGCAGGCCATGCCGACGATCACCGCGGTGAAGAGGATGCCCGCGAAGCCGTACTCCTGTGTGGCGACCGTCGTCGCCCACACCGAGGCGAGTGCGACGATCGCGCCGACCGACAGGTCGATGCCGCCGGAGATGATCACGAAGGTCATGCCGACCGTCACGACGCCGATGACGGACGCCTGGGTGAGGATCAGCTGGACGTTGTCGGTGTCGAGGAACGAGTCGGGCTGGGTGATGCCGCCGATCAGGACGAGGACGGCGAGCACACCGAGCAGGGACAGCGTCCGCACGTCGGCGCGTGCGACGATCAACCGCAACGGGCTTGCGCCGTCCGCCGGTTGAGCCTTCGATGCGGCGGGCCGTGGCGGCGATGCGGGCTGCGTCATGACGCCGGGCTCCCTTCGAGTACGAGGTCGAGTACACGGTGTTCGTCGAGGTCACGGGCGGGCGCCGTATGGACGACGCGGCCTTCGCGGAGGACCAGGACACGGTCGGCGAGGCCCAGGACTTCGGGCACTTCACTGGAGACGAGCAGGACGGCGAGGCCGTCGTCGGCGAGGCGGCGGATCACGGCGTACAGCTCGGCGCGGGCGCCGACGTCCACACCGCGGGTCGGCTCGTCGAGCAGCAGGACGCGGCAGCCGCGGAGCAGCCAGCGGGCCAGGACGGCCTTTTGCTGGTTGCCGCCCGAGAGCGTGCGCACCGGCGCTGAGGGGTTGTCGGGCCGTAGGGAGAGCTCGCGGGTCGCGGCCTGCGCTGCCTTCTTCTCGGCACCCCTGTCGAGCCAACCGCCGCGCGAGAAGCGGGACATGGTGGAGACCGACACATTGTTGGTGACGGACTCCAGCATCAGCAGGGCCTGCGCCTTGCGCTCCTCGGGGGCGAGGCCGAGCCCCGCGCGCACGGCGGCGCGTACGCTGCCGGGCCGCAACGCCTGTCCGTCGACGATGACTTGACCGGCGGTCGGCTTGCGGGCCCCGTAGATCGTCTCCAGGATCTCGGAGCGTCCGGAGCCGACGAGTCCGGCCAGGCCGACGATCTCGCCGGGGCGAAGTTCGAGGTCGATGGGTTCGAACTCGCCCTCGCGGGCGAGGCCCGACGCCTTCAACACCGGTTCGGTCGTGGGCGGTTCGATGGGGCGGTCCGGGAAGACGTACTCGACGTTGCGGCCCGTCATCAGGGCGACGACCTCGCTGGTCGGGGTCTCCTTCGCGGGGAGTCCGCCCGCGACCGCCCGGCCGTCCTTCAGGACGGTGACGCGGTCGCCGATGCGGCGGATCTCTTCGAGGCGGTGGGAGATGTAGACGACGGCGACGCCGTCCGCCGTGAGGGCGGCGACGATACGGAAGAGGTTGTCGACCTCGTCCGGGTCGAGGGCGGCCGACGGCTCGTCCATGACGATGAGACGCACTTCGTGGGAGAGCGCGCGGGCCATGGAGACGATCTGCTGATGGGCGGCGGAGAGGTCGCCGACGAGCGTTCCCGGGTCGATCTCTCCGTGCCCAAGTCGCTTGAGGAGGGCGGCGGTCGAGGCCTTGGCTTCTCGTCCCTTGACGACGAAACCGGCGGCGGTCGGCTCATGCCCCAGGTGGACGTTCTCGGCGACGGACAGGCCCTCCACCAGGTCGAGCTCCTGGTAGATGGTGGCGATGCCCAGGCGCATGGCGGCGATGGGCGACTTGAGCGTGGTGCGTTCGCCGCGCCAGGTGATCTCGCCGTCGTCGGGCTGGTGGGCCCCGGCGAGGACCTTGATGAGCGTGGACTTCCCGGCGCCGTTCTGACCGAGGAGGCAGTGCACTTCACCGGCCTGGACCTGGAGGTCGACGCCGTCGAGGGCGCGGACTCCGGGGAACGACTTGGTGATGCCGGACATGGTGAGCAGCGGTGGTTCTGGTGCCATGACAGGTTCCCTAAGGCGGGTGCGGCCGGTTACAGGGCAGGGCGGGGCAGGGCAACGGCCCATGAGGGGCAGAGCCTGTTTCGGAGCAGGGCGAGGCAGCGCGCTGTACTGGGTGAGGTGGGGTGAGGTGCGTGACGTCGTACGGGGTCGTTGCTACGGGTCGTACTACGTGCCGGTCAGGCCGGTGAGAAGAGGTGGTCGCTGATGAGCCGGGCGCCGCCGATGACACCGGCGGTGGGTCCCAGCTCGCCCAGGACGATGGGGAGGTTGCCGGTCGCCAGAGGCAGCGACTGGCGGTAGACCTGCGTACGGATGGCGGCGAGCAGCGTGTGGCCGAGACCGGTCACACCGCCGCCGATCACCACGAGGCCCGGGTTGAAGAAGCTGACGAGGCCCGCGATGACCTGTCCTGTCCGGTTGCCGCCCGCGCGGATGAGGTCGAGTGCGGTGGCGTCCCCGGCGGCGGCCGCCGCGGCGACGTCGACCGCGCTGAGCTTCCCGGCGGTTTCGAGCCGGGTCGCGAGCTCCTGGAGGAGCCCTTGACCGACGGCGTCCTCCGCGTCGCGGGCGAGTGCCGCGCCGCTGAAGTACGCCTCGAGGCAGCCCTTGTTGCCGCAGGCGCAGGGCCGCCCGTCAGGTTCGACCTGGATGTGGCCGATGTCGCCCGCGCTGCCGGTCACCCCTCGGTAGACCTCACCGCCGACGACGATCCCGCAGCCGATGCCCGTACCGATCTTGACGCAGAGGAAGTCGCCCACGGAGCGTGCGACGCCCGCGTGCTGTTCCCCCATCGCCATCAGGTTCACGTCGTTGTCGACCATGACGGGGCAGCCCAGATCCTGACTGATGGCCTCCCGTACGGGAAAGCCGTCCCACCCCGGCATGATCGGCGGGGCGACCGGGACACCCTCGGGGAAGCGGACGGGACCCGGGACGCCGATTCCGGCGCCGTCGAACCCTTCCGCGAGCCCGGATGCCTTCAACTTGGCCGCCATGGCGAGGACTTGCTCGAAGACGGCAACGGGGCCTTCGCGCACGTCCATGGGCTGGTTGATGTGGCCGAGTACCTCCAGCTCGGCGTTGGTCACCGCTACGTCGACCGAGGTCGCGCCGATGTCCACGCCGAGGAAGCGGAGGCCGGGGGCCAGGCGGATGTTGTGGGAGCGGCGGCCGCCGCGCGAGGCGGCGAGTCCGTCGGCGACCACGAGTCCGGTCTCCAGGAGCCGGTCCACCTCGACGGCCAGTTTCGACCGCGAGAGGTCGACCTGATCGCCCAGCTGGGCACGGGAGTTGGGCCCTCCGTCACGCAGCAGCCGCAGCAGTCGCGCCTGGTGCGCATTGGCGGGTCGAGCCGTCATACGTCTCACGCGCCCCTCCCCGCCTCATTGGGCAACTCTTGTCGTCCCACTCGTCCCGCAGCGGCGGATTCTCGCCGTCGCGTCGGGCTTTCGAGGGGAACGTAGCAGCGCCTGCCGGGAGTGGGAAGAAGTTGCGCAGGAATTACCCATGACTTTCTCCAGTCACAGGACAAAGAAGCGGACAAGGCTCTGCCGCGAGGGGCACGCGCACGCCCCATTACCTCCGCGGTAATTGCCCGCTCCGCGCCATCGCGGGCACGGTGACCGCATGCCTTCCGACACCGCGAGTACAGCCGATCTCCTGGCCGCTCTGCCCTTCGCCGGGCACCTGGGCATCACCCTCGACGAAGCCGCGGCCGACCGCGTCACCGGCGCCCTGCCCTGGTCGGCTCAGCTGTGCACGGTGGGTGGTGTTCTGCACGGTGGGGCGCTCATGGCGCTCGCCGACACCGTGGGCGCGGTCTGCGCCTTCCTCAATCTGCCGGCGGGGGCGGGCACGTCAACGGTGGAGTCCAAGACGAACTTCTTCCGCGCCGTGCGCTCGGGCAGCGCCCGCGCCGTGGCCCGCCCGCTGCACGTGGGCCGCTCCTTCGTCGTCGTACAGACCGAGGTCTACGACGACGAGGGGCGCGCGGTCGGGCAGACGACGCAGACGCAGGCGGTCCTGGCTGCCCGGACCACGGACTGACGGGCTGACGCGTCAGGCTTCGCGCTCGCGCCGGTGGTACGTCTCCCGCGTGTGCTCCGTGTGCGCGCGCATGATCTCCGTGGCCCGGCGCTCGTCGCGCTCGGCGATCGCCGCGATCAGCGCACGGTGCTCGATCCAGGACTGCTTGCCGCGCCGACGGGCCACCGGCGTGTAGTACCAGCGCACCCGGCGGTCCACCTGACCGGCGAGTTCGGCGAGGACGACATTGCCCGCGAGCTCCATCACCTTGGCGTGGAAGGCCGCGTTGGTGGTCACCACCAGGTCCACCTCGCCGTCCGCGACGGCCTGTTCCCCCTTGGCGCACAGCTCTTCCAGGGCGGTGATCCCCGCGGTGCCCGTGTTGGCCGCGGCGAGCCGGGCGGCCTCCGCCTCCAGGAGCGTACGGACCGTGAGCAGCTGGTCCGCCTCCTCCTCGGTGGGCTCGTGCACGAACGCGCCCTGCGCGGGGCGCAGATCGACCCAGCCCTCGGTGTTGAGCCGCTGCAGCGCCTCGCGCACCGGCTGCCGCGACACCCCCAGGTGTCCGGCCAGTTCGCTCTCCACGAGGTGCTGGCCCGGCTGGAGCGCGCGGGTCGTGATGAGCTCGAGCAGCGCTTCGTAGACCCGCTCGCGGAGCGGACCTGGCCGTTCGAGCTTGGGCACCGCACCCTGCGGCAGTCCTGTGGACAACATCGCGGTCCCCTCGTCGACGATTGCCTTTTGTCTACAGTCTACTGAGCACAATGGCCAGCACCAGGGGGAGTTGGGCCCGTCACACGGCTACGCGCAGCGGATGACCTGGCCCGCGTACGACAGGTTCCCGCCGAAGCCGAAGAGCAGCACCGGATCACCGTGGACGATCTCGCCGCGCTCGACCAGCTTGGACAGGGCGAGCGGGATGCTGCCCGCCGAGGTGTTGCCCGAGTTCACGACGTCGCGCGCGACGACGGCGTTGACCGCGCCGATCCGCTCGGCGAGCGGCTCGATGATGCGCAGGTTGGCCTGGTGCAGCACGACCGCCGCCAGGTCCGCCGGGGTGAGACCGGCCCGCTCGCAGGCCTTGCGGGCGAGCGGCGGCAGCTGCGTGGTCGCCCAGCGGTAGACGCTCTGCCCCTCCTGGGCGAAGCGCGGGGGCGTGCCCTCGATACGGACGGCGTTGCCCATCTCGGGCACCGAGCCCCAGAGCACGGGGCCGATGGCGGGGATCTCGGTCGGTTCGCACGCCTCGACGACGGCCGCTCCTGCGCCGTCCCCGACCAGGACGCACGTGGTGCGGTCCGTCCAGTCGGCCACCTCGGACATCTTGTCCGCGCCGATCACCAGGGCACGGGTGGCGCCACCGGCCCGCACGGCGTGGTCGGCCGTGGCGAGCGCGTGCGTGAAGCCCGCGCACACGACGTTGATGTCCATGGCCGCCGGTGACGGGATGCCGAGGCGGGCCGCCACCCGCGCCGCCATGTTCGGCGAGCGGTCGATGGCCGTGGAGGTGGCGACGAGGACGAGGTCGATGTCGTCGGGCGCGAGGCCCGCGGCGGCGACGGCCTTGGCCCCCGCGTGCGCGGCGAGCTCGTCGACCGGCTCCTCGGGTCCCGCGATATGACGGGTGAGGATGCCCACGCGGGAGCGGATCCACTCGTCGCTGGTGTCGACCATGCCCGCCAGATCCTCGTTGGTGAGGATCTTGGCGGGCTGGTAGTGGCCGACGGCGGCGATGCGTGAGCCGTGCATGAACGGGTCCCCCTTGGTGCCGGAGATGCGGGACCGTCCAGTCTGGTCAGCGACTCACCAGTAACGAGACAGGTAAATCAACAGGAAACGAGCGCGGGGTTTGGACACTTCTCATCATCACGTCACCCGGTGAAGAGCTGAGTGGCCTTGTGTACGAGCTCATACACCCCATATGCGAGCGGAACCCCCACCCAGACCCAGGCGCCGACGATGAGCGCTCGACGGCGGGGCGGACTACTTTGCGGCGTGCTCGTCGATGTCGTCATGGGCGGCGGCCTCCTTCGGCGGGGCGATGTGATGACGGGCGTGGACGGGACGGACGAACTCGTTCGCGACAAATCCGACGATAAGGAGCCCGATCATGATCGAGAGCGAGAGTCCGTAGAGCCCCGCCCCGTGCTTGCCCGCCTCTTCCTGGCGGTCGGCGACCCAGTTGACGATCAGCGGCCCGAGGACGCCCGCCGTGGACCAGGCGGTGAGGAGACGCCCGTGGATCGCGCCGACCTGGTACGTCCCGAAGAGGTCCTTCAGGTACGCCGGGATCGTCGCGAAGCCGCCTCCGTAGAAGGAGAGGATCACAAGGGCGCAGACGACGAAGAGCGGTTTCGAGGTGTCCCCGAAGAGGGCGATCAGCAGATACATCAGCGCGCCGGCGCCCAGGTAGACGCGGTAGACGTTCTTGCGGCCGATCAGGTCGGACGCCGACGACCAGCCGATGCGTCCGGCCATGTTGGCGGCGGAGAGCAGGGCGACGAAGCCCGCCGCCGCAGCTGCCGAGACCGGCGTAGAGGTGTCGGAGAAGAAGTCGGTGATCATCGGCGCCGCCTTCTCCAGGATGCCGATGCCCGCCGTCACGTTCATGCAGAGCACGATCCACAGGCACCAGAACTGGGGGGTGCGCACGGCGGCCCGCGCGGACACCTGCGGCCCGTCGAGCACACCGGGAGCGCCGGGCGCCCGCGCCCCTTCCGTACGCGGCACCCGCACCAGGAACACGCCGAGCGCCATGAAGACGGCGTACGTGAGGCCGTGCACGAGGAAGGCGAGCGCGATGCCGTCGTTGTCGCTGCCGAAGGAGTCCAGCATCTGCGCCGACCACGGCGACGCGATGAGCGCACCGCCGCCGAAGCCCATGATCGCGATGCCGGTCGCCATGCCGGGGCGGTCGGGGAACCACTTGATCAGTGTCGATACGGGCGAGATGTAGCCGATGCCGAGGCCGATGCCGCCGACGAAGCCGTAGCCGAAGACGATCAGCCAGAACTGGCTGGTCGCCGCGCCCAGTGCCGCGATGAGGAAGCCGGACGAGAAGCAGACGAGGGCGACCGTCATCGCCCAGCGCGGCCCGTTGCGCTCGACGAGCGTGCCGCCGAAGGCCGCCGAGAGGCCGAGCATCACGATGCCGAGCTGGAAGGGGAGCGCGCTCTCCGTGCCGCTGAGGTGGAGCGCTGATTCCAGCGGGGGTTTGAAGACGCTCCAGGCGTAGGCCTGGCCGATGGAGAGGTGTACGGACAGGGCGGCGGGCGGTACGAGCCAGCGACTCCATCCCGGTGGTGCGACGGGAGGCTTCATGATCCCGAACAGTAGGAATCAAGTGAGGAGTTGTGAAGGGGGTCGAGCCGATTCCGTCGACGGTATGCAATCTGCCGCGCGACCTCTTGCTGGGTCAACTTCCATACTGTAGACAATATTCCATCGACAGTTCATGACGTGCGATGTCGATTCTGAGCTCCCTCCGAGTTTCTCTCGAGCCTTCTTCGGATCCCTCAACCGAACGGAGCGCGCCACCGTGAAAGTCGCAGTCCTCGGCGCCGGTGCGATCGGCGCCTACGTCGGAGCCGCGCTGCACCGCGCCGGTGCCGACGTCCATCTCGTCGCCCGTGGACCGCATCTCGCGGCCATGAGGCAGCACGGAGTACGTGTCCACAGCCCGCGCGGCGACTTCACCGCGCGGGCCCACGCCACCGACGACCCGGCCGACATCGGCCCCGTCGACTTCGTCTTCCTGGGCCTGAAGGCCAACTCGTACGCGGCGTGCGGGCCGCTGATCGAGCCTCTCCTGCACGAGCGGACGGCGGTGATCGCCGCCCAGAACGGCATCCCCTGGTGGTACTTCCACCGGCACGGCGGCCCGCACGACGGCCACCGCGTCTCGAGCGTGGACCCCGACGGCGCGGTCAGTGCGGTGATCGCGCCCGAGCGGGCCATCGGATGTGTGGTGTACGCGGCAACCGAACTGGAGGGGCCGGGAGTTGTCCGGCATCTGGAAGGAACCCGGTTCTCCATCGGGGAGCCCGACCGCTCGCGCTCGGCGCGCTGTCTCGCCTTCAGCGAGGCGATGCAGGCAGGCGGCCTGAAGTGCCCCGTCGAACCCGAACTGCGCGGCGACATCTGGATCAAGCTGCTCGGCAACATCTCCTTCAACCCGATCAGCGCGCTCGCCCGCGCCACGATGCGGGAGATGTGCCTGCACGGCGGCACGCGCCGCGTCATCGAGATCATGATGACCGAGACGCTCACCGTCGCGGCGGCCCTCGGCTGCCGCCCGGACATCTCCGTCGAGCGGCGCCTCGCGGGCGCCGAGCGCGTGGGCGACCACCGCACCTCGACACTCCAGGACCTGGAGCGCGGCAAACCGCTGGAACTCGACGTGCTGCTCGCGGCCGTCGTGGAGCTCGCGGAGATCACCGGAGTCCCGGTGCCGACGCTCCGTACCGTCCACGCCATCTCGGATCTGCTGGCCGACCGTATGAGGAGCGCGGCATGAGCGAGAACATGAGGAGCGCGGCATGAGCAGGAAACGGGACCGGGTGCCCAAGACGTACACCCGGCTCACCCACCCCCTCGTCCGCGACTCGCGCGACGAGCCGTTCCGCCGGGCCACCTGGGACGAGGCGCTGACCAGGACGGCAGCGGGGCTGCGGGCCGCGCGCGGCGCGTTCGGGCTGTTCTCCTGCGCCCGCGCGACCAACGAGATGAACTACGTGGCGCAGAAGTTCGCCCGCGTGGTGATGGGCACGAACAACGTCGACTCCTGCAACCGCACCTGCCACGCCCCGAGCGTCGCGGGCCTCTCCGCCGCCTTCGGATCGGGCGGCGGCACCTCTTCTTATGAAGAGGTCGAACACACCGACCTGATCGTGATGTGGGGCTCCAACGCCCGCTTCGCGCACCCGATCTTCTTCCAGCACGTCCTGAAGGGGATCAGGAACGGCGCCCGCATGTACGCCGTCGACCCGCGCCGCACCAAGACCGCCGAGTGGGCGGAGAGCTGGCTCGGCCTGAACGTCGGCACGGACATCCCGATGGCGCACGCGATCGGCCGCGAGATCATCCACGCGGGCCTGGCCAACCGGGCGTTCGTCGAGCGTGCGACGTCCGGCTTCGAGGAGTACGCGGCTCTGGTGGAGCCGTGGACGCTCTCGCTCGCCGAGAAGGTGACGGGCGTACCCGCCGCCGCCATCAAGGAGCTGGCGCACGCCTACGCGCGTGCCGAGCGGGCGCAGCTGTGCTGGACGCTCGGCATCACCGAGCACCACAACGGCACGGACAACGTCCGCGCGCTGATCAACCTCTCGCTCCTGACCGGCCACGTGGGGCGCTTCGGCTCGGGTCTGCAGCCCCTGCGCGGCCAGAACAACGTGCAGGGCGGCGGCGACATGGGCGCGATCCCCAACCGCCTGCCCGGCTTCCAGGACATCCTCGACCCGGAGTCGCGGCTGAAGTTCGAGACGGCCTGGGACACGTCCATCCAGCCGCACTACGGCCTGAACCTCACCGAGATGTTCGAGGCGATGGAGGAGGGCGCGCTCAAGGCCGTCTACTGCATAGGCGAGAACCCCGCCCAGTCGGAGGCGGACAGCGAGCAGGCGATGCGGCGGATGCGGGCCCTGGACTTCTTCGTCGTACAGGACATCTTCCTTACGAAGACGGCCGAGTTGGCCGATGTCGTCCTGCCGGCGACCGCCGCCTGGGCGGAGACCGACGGTACGACGACCAACAGCGAGCGGCGTGTGCAGCGGGTGCGCAAGGCCGTGCGGCCACCCGGTGAGGCGCGTGAGGACATCGACATCCTCTGCGATCTCGCCGAGCGGCTGGGCCACGACTGGAAGTACGCGGACGCGCAGGCGGTCTGGGACGAGCTGCGGTCGGTGTCGCCGGACCACTGGGGCATGACGTACGACCGTCTCGAATCCTTGCAGGGCATCCAGTGGCCCTGCCCGTCGGAGGACCGGGTCGAACCGACCTACCTGCACGGGCGGTTGTGGGACGCGGACCCGGCGCGGCGGGGCGTGCTCGCGCCCTTCGGGCTCGTCGCGCACGATCCGCCGGTGGACCTCACGGACGAGACGTATCCGATCCGGCTCACGACGGGGCGGCGGCTCGACTCCTACAACACCGGGGTGCAGAGCGGGAGTTTCGCCTCGCCGCTGCGGCGCGGTGAGTTCGTCGAGCTGTGCCCGGAGGACGCGGAGCGGTACGGGGTCGTGGTCGGCGAGCAGGTCCGCGTGTCGTCGCGGCGCGGTGCGGTGACGGCGCCCGTGTGGGTGGACACCGGGCTGCGCCCCGGTCTGGCCTTCATGACCATGCACTTTCCCGACGAGGTCGACACCAACCAGCTCACGATCGAGGCCAATTGCCCGATCGCGGGCACGGCGGAGTTCAAGGCGTCGGCGATACGTATCGACAAGCTGACCGTGCCCGCGACGTGAGGTGACGTGACGTATGGATCTGCACTTCGGTGACAGCAAGCCGACGGACGAGGAGCGGGAGGCCGTCGACGCGGTGCTCGGTCCGCCCGAGTCGGCGTGGGAAGGTGCCGACGATCGCAGCGACGCCGATCTCCGGTGGGCGCGGGGCGGTCGTGCGGCGCGGGAGCGGCGGGATGAGCTGTTGCCGGGGTTGCACGCGCTCAACGACCGCGTGGGGTGGGTGAGCGAGGGGGGCCTGGACTACCTCTGCCGACGGCTGATGGTGCCGCCGGCGGAGGGGTACGGGGTGGCCACGTTCTACTCGATGTTCTCGGTGCGGCCGCGTCCGGCGACTGTGGTGCGGGTGTGTACGGATCTGGCTTGTGGGGGTGGCTCTGAGCTGTGCGGGGCCGTGGGGGCACGGCTGGGGACGGAGTCCGGGGTCACCGTCGAACAGAGCCCCTGCCTGGGGTTGTGTGAGAGGGCTCCGGCTGCGTTGGTGGTGCGGGCCGGTGTGCCTGCGGCGCAATTTTCCTCAACCCCGCCCCTTCCCGAAAACTCGCTGGCGCGAGGGCCTAGTGTCACCGCCAATCGCCTTGACGGCTCGTCCTCAAACGCCGGACGGGCTGATAGATCACGGCCGGGCGAGGGGGGTTCAGCCCGTCCGGCGTTTGAGGACGAACTCGGCGGAGCCGGTGATCTACGGCCACTGGTGGCGGCGGAGCCGGGGGATTCGGGTAGGGGCGGGAGCGGGGAGAAGACCTATGTCACCGCAACCATCGCCCCCGCCGCACCCGACACCCTCACCCAAGCCGCCCTCGCCCCTGAATCCGCCCCCGCAGAGCCCCCAGCGGAGCTGGCCGTCCCCCAAGCAGGCCAAGAAGGCCTCCTGCTGCTCAGCAGAATCGGCTCCGTAGACCCGTCCTCCCTGGACGACTACCGTGCCCACGGCGGCTACACGGCCCTCCGCACCGCCTTCGCCATCGGCCCCGCCGCCGTCATCCGCGAAGTGACCGACTCCGGCCTGGTGGGCCGAGGAGGCGCCGCCTTCCCCACGGGAAGGAAATGGCAGGCCACCGCCTCGCAGCCCGACCACCCCCACTACCTCGTCTGCAACGCCGACGAATCCGAGCCCGGCACCTTCAAGGACCGGGTGATCATGGAGGGCGACCCGTACTCGCTCATCGAGTCGATGACCATCGCGGGGTACGCGACCGGCGCCCACCTCGGCTATCTCTATCTCCGCGGCGAGTACCCCCGCGCGCTGCGAAGGCTCGAGCACGCCATTGCGCAGGCCCGCGCTCGTGGCTTCCTCGGGGACGACGTCCTGGGGCAGGGGTACGCCTTCGACATCGAGATCCGGCGTGGCGCGGGCGCGTACATCTGCGGCGAGGAGACCGCCCTGTTCAACTCCATCGAGGGGTACAGAGGAGAGCCGCGGTCCAAGCCGCCCTTCCCCGTGGAGAAGGGGCTCTTCGGCAAGCCCACCGCCGAGAACAATGTCGAGACCCTCGTCAACGTGCTTCCCATCCTCACCATGGGCGCGCAGGCGTACGCCGCCATCGGCACGGAGAAGTCCACGGGACCCAAGCTCTTCTGCGTCTCCGGAAGCGTCGAACGCCCCGGCATCTACGAGCTCCCCTTCGGCGCCACCCTCGGCGAGCTCCTGGGCATCGCCGGGATGCCGGACAACCTCCGCGCGGTCCTCCTGGGCGGCGCGGCCGGAGGCTTCGTACGCCCCGACGAGCTGGACATCCCGCTCACCTTCGAGGGGACGAGGGAGGCGGGCGCCACGCTCGGCTCCGGCGTCGTACTCGCCCTGGACGACACCGTGCCGCTCCCCCGCGTCCTGTTGCGCATCGCCGAGTTCTTCAGGGACGAGTCCTGCGGACAGTGCGTGCCCTGCCGGGTCGGCACCGTCCGGCAGGAGGAGGCCCTGCACCGCATCGTCGACCGGACCGGGGCCGAGGCGACCGGTGACATCGCGCTCCTGCGCGAGGTGGGGCGGACCATGCGGGACGCCTCCATCTGCGGGCTCGGCCAGACCGCGTGGAACGCCGTGGAATCCGCCATCGACCGCCTGGGAGCGTACAAGTGACCGCCGTACCGCTGGGAATCCCGCGTCGACTCATTGAATTCACCCTTGACGGGCAGGACGCCAGAGTGCCCGAGGGGTCGACGATCCTGGACGCCTGCCGGGCCGCGGGCAAGGACGTTCCGACCCTCTGCGAGGGCGACACCCTCACCCCGAAGAACGCCTGCCGGGTGTGTGTCGTGGAGGTCGAGGGGGCCCGCACCCTGGCTCCCGCCTGCTCGCGCCGGGCCGAACCGGGCATGACCGTCCTCACCGACACCGAGCGCACGCGGCACAGCCGCAAAGTGGTGCTCGAACTCCTCGCCTCGTCCGTCGACATGTCGACGACCCCGAAGGTCGCGGGCTGGCTCAAGGAGTACGACGCCAAACCCGACCGTTTCGGCCCCGACGCCGCACGCCTCAATGAGGAGCCCAAGGTCGACAACGACCTCTACGTGCGCGACTACGACAAGTGCATCCTCTGCTACAAGTGCGTCGACGCCTGCGGCGACCAGTGGCAGAACACGTTCGCCATCTCCGTGACGGGCCGCGGCTTCGACGCCCGGATCGCCGTCGAGCACGACGGACCGCTGACCGACTCCGCGTGCGTGTACTGCGGGAACTGCATCGAGGTCTGCCCGACCGGAGCGCTCAGCTTCAAGTCCGAGTTCGACATGCGGGCGGCGGGGACCTGGGACGAGGAGCGGCAGACCGAGACGACGACGGTGTGCGCGTACTGCGGAGTCGGCTGCAACCTGACTCTGCACGTGCAGGACAATGACATCGTGAAGGTCACCTCACCGCACGACAATCCGGTGACCCACGGCAACCTCTGCATCAAGGGCCGTTTCGGCTACCAGCACGTACAGAACCGGGACTGATCGACATGGGACGAGTCACGGAGCGCCGCCGCGTCATCCGCATCAGGGACGGGGCCGTCAGCGAGCGGCCCGACACCCTCGTCGCGGAGGAACCGCTGGAGATCCGGCTCAACGGGAAACCCCTCGCCATCACCATGCGCACGCCGGGTGACGACTTCGCGCTCGCGGCGGGCTTCCTCGTGAGCGAGGGGGTGCTCGGCTCGGCGGACGAGCTCCAGTCCATCGTCTACTGCGCCGGGGCGACGGCGGACGGCTCGAACACGTACAACGTGGTCGACGTGAAGACCGCCCCGGGGCTCGTCCTGCCCGACATCACCCTCGAACGCAACGTCTACACCACCTCGTCCTGCGGCCTGTGCGGCAAGGCGAGCCTGGACGCGGTCCGTACGACGGCCCGCTGGGCCATCGACGACACGGACGGCGGCACCACTCCCCCGGTCCGGCTCGGGACCGAGCTGCTCGCATGCCTCCCCGACCGGCTGCGCGCGGCGCAGCGGGTCTTCGACCGGACCGGGGGCCTGCACGGGGCGGCGCTCTTCTCCGAGGACGGTGAACTCCTCGACATACGGGAGGACGTGGGCCGGCACAACGCGGTCGACAAGCTCGTCGGGCGGGCCCTCCAGGACGGCCGTCTGCCGCTGTCGCGTGCCGTGCTCCTCGTCTCGGGGCGCGCCTCGTTCGAGCTGGCGCAGAAGGCGGTGATGGCGGGCATTCCGGTGCTCGCCGCCGTCTCCGCGCCCTCCTCCCTCGCCGTCGACCTGGCCGCCGAGACGGGCCTGACCCTGGTCGGCTTCCTGCGCGGCTCCTCCATGAACGTGTACGCGGGCGAGCACCGGATCGCCGTGCGGGCCACGGCCTCCCAGGGCTGACCGGCCGCTCCCCGCTGCACGGCGGCGGGACCCCGACCGGCGGGGAGCGCCCCCTGCGCCGGCGGGGTCCCTGTCCCGACCTACTGGTTCCGGCCTTCTGGTTCCGGCCTTCTGACCAGGCCACACCCATTCGTGCCACGCACGCTTCTTGTGAGGTGTCGAGCCGTCCCAGTAGCGTCTGAGGCGCGAACGTTGGACGTGGGATGTCAGGATGTCCAGTCACCTCGAAGGGTGGACCGCGCCATGCCATCAGCTCTCCGTGTACGCCTCAGATCCTTACGCGCCGCCGTGGCCGCGCTGACCGTCGTGACCGTCGGGGCGCTGCTCCCCGGCCCTTCGGCGCAGGCGGCGCCGGACACCCGCGCCACCGGGTTCGAGCAGCAGGTGCTCTTCAAGGCCTCGCAGGACCCCGGGTACGCCTGCTACCGCATCCCCGCCGTCGTCAAGACGGTCAAGGGCACGCTCCTCGCCTTCGCCGAGGGGCGGACGAACGACTGCAGCGACGCGGGCGACATAGACATCGTGGTCAAGCGCTCGCAGGACGGCGGCCGCACCTGGAGCCCGCTCCAAGTCGTCAACGAGGGCGCGGGCGACACGCACGGCAACCCCGCGCCGATCGTGGACCGCAGGACCGGCCGCATCCTCCTTGCGGAGACGTACAACACGGGCCGCACGGACGGGCAGAACTGCGCCATACCCTGCGACCGCACCCCGCACCTCCAGTACAGCGACGACGACGGCCGCAGCTGGTCGGCGCCGCGCGACATGAGCGACCAGATCCTGCCGGAGAACTGGAACTCCTGGTATGCGACAGGCCCCGTGCACGGGCTCCAGCTGACCCGTGGCCGGCACGCGGGGCGGCTCGTCTTCACCGTCAACACCGAGACGTGGAACGGCAGTCGGGTCACCGCGAACCACGCGGCGCTGATCGTCAGCGACGACGGCGGCGACAACTGGAGGATCGGCGCGACGGACTCGTATCCGATACCGGCCGACGGCACCTTCCGGCAGAAGCCGTCGGAGATGACCGTCACGGAGCGCCCGGACGGGGCCCTCTACGTCAGCGGGCGCGAGCAGGACGGCACCGATCTCGGGCACCGCACCCACACGGTCAGCCGCGACGGGGGCGAGAGTTTCGTCGCACCGTTCAAGGCCATACCCGATCTCTACACGCCCCAAGTGCAGGGCTCCACTCTCCAGTTCGGCAAGCGCATGCTGCTCGCCTGCCCCGGCGACCCCGACCGCCGCCGCACGATGCAGATCCGCTCCTCCTACGACGGCGGTCGCACCTGGGACAGCGTGGACCGCGGCACCACGGTGACCACGGACTGGTCCGGCTACTCCGACCTGGTGCGGGCCGACGGCGAACACGTGGGCCTGATGTACGAGGGCGGGGCGGTCGACGCCCGCGACGAGATCCGCTTCGCCCGCTTCACCGAGGACTGGCTGCAGCCGCGCCGTGGCCCCGACCCGGCGACCACCGACCGCGCGCCGCGCGCGAAGCCCGCGGCCGTGCTCGGCGGGGCGTCCACGACCGAAGGCCGGTTCGGCAAGGCCCTCTCCTTCGACGGGACGAACGACGCCGTACGCCTGCCCTTCAGCCGAGAACTCCCGCTCGGGACAAAGGACTTCACCGCATCCCTGTGGTTCCGATACTCCGCGACGAGCGGGGAGCAGCCGCTGCTGTGGATGGGCGGCATAGGCACCAACCAGCCCCAGGTGTGGCTGCGCGGCGAGCCCGCGAGCAACCGCGTCACGGGCCTGATCACCACGCGCGACGGCGCCTCGGCCCCGAAGTCCGCGTCCGTGCGCACCACGGGCGCGTACAACGACGGCCAGTGGCACCACATCGCGCTGCGTCGGGGCGGCGGGCAGCTGACGCTGTCCGTCGACGGCACGCGGATCACCACCGCCGACGTCCCCGGCTCGGTCACCCGCAACTCCGGGTACGGCTTCCATGTCGGTCAACGGGTCGACAGTCGGGCGCACTTCACCGGTTCTATCGATGAAGTGCGCGTCTACGAACGGGCGTTGAGCGACGCCGAGCTGACACAGCTGGGAGGGGACGGCGGGGCCAAGAGCCCTGTGACGCGGGACACCGTGGCGTGGCTCCCCATGGACCACGTGCGCGCGAGCAACTAACGTCCCGCACGTGCCCGCCGACCAAGGTCCACGCGGCGGCCCGAGCGCGCGCAGGATCTGGATCGTCCTGCTGCTCGCCCTGGCCTGCGCGGCCGTGCTGCTCACCGCCCTCCCGGACGACCGGGAGGGCGGTGACGCATGCGAGGCGCGCACCGTCTCGTCCTGGACCGCCGACGACAAGGTCACCGGGGTGTTCGCCCGCTACGGCGACGACACCGCGCGGACCGACGACTGGACCGGCGGGGACGGCACGCATTCGGTGCGCCTGCCGGACGGGCGGCTGCTCTGGCTGTTCTCCGACACCTTCCTCGGCCAGGTGCACGCGCCACCCAACCTGGTCGGCCAGCCCCACACTTGGCGGGACGCCACCGCGCCCATGGTCCGCAACTCAGGTGTGGTGATGTCGCGTTCGGGCACCCTGCAGAGCACTCTGCCCGCCCCGCTCTTCCCCGACCCCGCGCCGCAGCAGTGGCGCTGGCCGGTCGCCGCGAAGGTGGAGCCCCGCTCCCCCGGTTCGTCCGAGGACGTCGTACGTGTCCTGCTGTGGACCCGCGCCACCGGGACGGGCCCGTGGATCTACGGCGTCCCGATCGCGACCGAGGTCGCCACGCTCTCCCTGCCCGATCTGCGCGTCGAGGGCATCGTCAAGGTCTCCGACCAGAGTTCCGTGCCGGACCCGGACAAGCGCGTCCTGTACGGCACGACGACGGTCGACGACGGCGACTGGACGTACGTCTTCGGCGGCAACGACGGCAAGGCCGCGGCCCGCCCCGCCTCCCACGCCTATGTGGCACGCGTCCCCAAGGGCAGGCTCGCGGAGCCCGGCGCGTGGCGGTACTGGGACGGCGAGGGCTGGACGGAGTCCGGGAAGCCGCGCCATGTGCTGGGTGACGGCGAGCGCAAGGGCGTCGGCAGCGCGTTCACGGTGGTGCGCGTGAAGGGGACGTACGTCCTGTTCACCATGGCCGCGGGCACCGAAGGCCTGACCGACGTGACCTCCTACTGGGCGTGTTCGCCCACAGGACCCTGGCACGGCCCCGCGAAAGGCTTCTCGCCGCCGCTGCCGAAGGACGGCTCGGCCCAGCAGGACATGGCCGCGTACAACCCCCAGGCCCATCCGGCGCTCAGCGGGAACGGGCGGCTGCTGCTCAGCTACGACGTCAACTGGCTGGACGCGGCGCCCGCGAGCGCGCAGGCGAACGTCAGCCGGAACGTGTCCCTGTACCGACCGCGGTTCGTGTCTCTTCGACTGGCGACGGCTCGCTGACGGACTCCTCCGCGTCCCCGAAGTCCACGATGTCGCGCGAGCGCCGCTTGGCGATCACCGCGCAGACCATCAGCTGCATCTGGTGGAAGAGCATCAGGGGCAGCACGGCCAGGGAGGCCTGCGCCCCGAACAGGACGCTCGCCATGGGAAGCCCGGCCGCGAGGGACTTCTTCGACCCGGCGAACTGGATGGCGACACGGTCCCCGCGGTCGAAGCCCATCCGCTTGGCCCCGTACCAGGTCAGGGCGAGCATCGCGGCGAGCAGCACCGCCTCCACACCGAGCAGCGCGCCGAGCCGCAGCGGCGTCACCTGGTGCCAGATGCCCTCCACCATGCCCTCGCTGAACGCGGTGTAGACGACGAGCAGGATCGAGCCACGGTCGACGTAGCCGAGCACCTTCTTGTGGCGTGCGATGAAGCCGCCGAGCCACCGGCGCAGGAACTGACCGGCCAGGAACGGCACGAGGAGCTGCGCCACGATCTTCACGAGCGAGTCCGCGGAGAACCCGCCCCCGCTGTTGCCGAGCAGGGCGGCAGCGAGCAGCGGGGTGATGACGATGCCCGCGAGCGAGGAGAAGGAGCCCGCGCAGATCGCCGCCGGTACGTTGCCGCGCGCCATGGAGGTGAAGGCGATCGACGACTGGATCGTGGAGGGCACGAGCGTCAGGAAGAGGAACCCGCTGTAGAGGGCGGGCGTCAGGACGTACGGAACGAGTCCCTTGGCCGCGAGACCGAGCAGCGGGAAGGCGACGAACGTACAGGCCAGGACGGTGACGTGGAGCCGCCAGTGCTTGAGCCCGTCGAGGGCCTCGCGGGTGGAGAGCCGCATCCCGTAGAGGAAGAAGAGGAACGCGACGGCCGCGGTGGACGCCCCGCCCGCGATGTCGGCGCCGACGCCGCGCGCGGGCAGCAGCGCGGCGACACCTACTGTGCCGAGCAACGCCAGGATGTAGGGGTCGATCGGCATCCAGGTGGGCCAGCTCGGGCGTTTCACTTCGCTCCATCGGTTCGGTTCATGTCGTGCCCTCTCGATGATCCTCCTGATCACCGCAATCGGGAATCCCGGATACCGCACTGACTGTCATCACGTACCGCGATAACCTGCGCTAGCCTCGTGACCATGTACGACCCCGCCCAGCTCCGTACGTTCCTCGCCGTGGCCCAGACGTTGAGCTTCACGCAGGCCGCCCGGCGCCTGGGGCTGCGCCAGTCCACGGTGAGCCAGCACGTGCGCCGCCTGGAGGACGCCACCGGACGCCAGCTCTTCGCACGCGACACGCACTCGGTGGAGGTGACGGAGGACGGCGAGGCGATGCTCGGCTTCGCGCGGCGGATCCTGGAGGTGCACGAGCAGGCGTCGGCGTTCTTCACCGGGACGCGGCTCGGCGGGCGGCTGCGGTTCGGGGCGTCGGAGGACTTCGTCCTGACCCGGCTCACCGACATCCTGGAGTCGTTCCGGCACGACCACCCGGACGTCGATCTGGAGCTGACGGTCGAGCTGTCCGGCACGCTGCACGAGAAGCTGGACGCGGGCAAGCTCGATCTGGTCCTTGCCAAGCGGCGCCCGGAGGACCCGCGCGGGGAGCTTGTCTGGCACGACGAGCTGGTCTGGATCGGCGCCGAGCGGCTGCGGCTCGACCCCGATGAGCCGGTGCCGCTCATCGTGTTCCCGCCGCCGGGCATCAGCCGCGCCCTCGCTCTGGAGGCCCTGGAGCGGCGCGGCCGTGCGTGGCGGATCGCCTGTACGAGCGGCAGCCTGAACGGCCTGGTCGCCGCGGCCCGCGCGGGACTCGGCGTGATGGCGCACTCGCACGGCCTGATCCCGCCGGGCCTGGTCCGCGTCCCGGAGCGTGCGGGCCTGCCTGAGCTCGGCGCGGTCGACTTCGTGCTCCTGCACGGTGAGCGGCGGGCTTCGGCGCAAGGCGCTGCGGACGCGCTCGCCGCGTCGATCCTGGCGGGCGGCGACCGGCTCCACCGGAGGCGTCAGCGGAGGTAGGGCCGGTACGTGAGCTGCTTGACGCGGCGCATGAACGGCGCGCTCTCGACGTGCTGGACGCCGTCGAGCCGGCCGAGCTTTCCGCTGAGGTAGGCGTAGAGCGCGGGGATGTCGCGGGCCACGGCGGTCGCCATGATGTTGGAGGGTCCCGCCACCGCGGTGGCGTGGGCGATCTCGGCGTGCGACGCGAGTGCCTTGCCCACCGTGTCCAGGGCCCAGGGAGCGGTGGTGATCCAGAGCATCGCCCCGACGTGCAGGCCGATGAGTTCGTTGGCGTACTCGATGTCGATGTAGATCGCGCCGGAGGCCAGGAGAGCGCCGAGGCGGCGCTTGACCGCGGACTCCGAACGCCCGGTGGCCCGCTGGAGCTCCGGGTATGTCGCGCGGCCGTCCTCCTCGAGCGCGCCGACGAGCGGTTCGTCCTCCGGCTCGATCCGCAGGGGTTCATCGGCACGGACGGCGGAGGCGGGCAGTGCGGGGCGCAGGGCCGCGGACTGCTCCTCGCTGAGCGGCCCGTGTTTCATCAGCCATCCGTCCGGACCGCCGAAGAAGCGGTGCAGCACCTGCTGGGCGCGGATGTCGATGATGTGCGGGGTGCGCGGGAGCTTGCCGAGCAGCAGGTCGTCCTGGTCGGTGCGGGTGCGGGGACGGGTGCAGCAGACCACCTCGGTGCCGCCGGAGGTGAGGCCGATCCACGCGGTGTCGGGGCGGCGGGCCAAGGCGCCCGCGATGGCCTCGGCGCCGTCGGGGGCGCAGCGCAGCCGCAGCATCCACTGGTCCTGGCCGAGCTTCCCGTGGTCCCGGACGGCGACGATCCGCAGGCTGCCGTCGGAGACCAGCTTGCGGTAGCGCCGTGCCACGGTCTGGTCGGAGACGCCGAGGACGGCGGCGATCTTGCTGAAGGACGCGCGCCCGTCGATCTCCAAGGCCTGGAGGAGTTTGACGTCGAGCGAGTCTCGCGCCGCCGCCGGGATGATGGATTCCGTTGCCGCACTGCCCATCACTGTCGGATTCCTTCGATCTGTCGCGGCTGATGATTCGGATCGTCCGGTCGGCCTCCATCGTACGAGGAACGCACACGCGTCGTACAAGTCGCGTAAGTCGCACGAGGAGAGATGAAGATGCGTACATGGGGGCCGCTCACAGCGGTATGCCTGGGGACGTTCATGCTGCTGCTGGACGTGACCATCGTGGTCGTGGCACTGCCCGACATGGCGAGGGCGCTGAACGCCTCGCTGAGCGATCTGCAATGGGTGATCGACGGCTACGCGCTCGCGCTTGCCGCGCTGCTGCTCGGGGTCGGGGCCGCGGCGGACGTGCTCGGCCGACGGCGGCTCAACGTGGCGGGCACCGCGCTCTTCGCGCTCGCCTCGCTCGGCTGCGGGCTCGCCACGAACGCGGAGGTCCTTGTGGCCGCCCGCGCCCTTCAGGGGCTCGGCGCCGCAGCGATGTTCGCGACGACCCTGCCGCTGCTCGGCGCCGCCTACCAGGGGCGGGACCGGTCGGTCGCGCTCGGTGTCTGGGGTGCGGTCAGCGGGGCCGCGGCGGCGATGGGGCCGATCGTGGGCGGGCTGCTCACCGAGGGTCCCGGCTGGCGGTGGATCTTCTTCGTGAACCTGCCGGTGAGCGTCGCCTCCATGTGGCTGACGCTGCGCGTGGTGCCGGAGTCGAAGGGGCAGGCGGGACGGCGGGTCGACTGGGCGGGCACGGTGACGTTCGCGCTCTTCGCGGGCGGCCTCACGTACGGAGTGGTGCGGGCCGGTTCGGAGGGCTGGACGTCGACGCCCACCGTGCTGACCCTGACGGTCGCGGTACTCGCGCTCGCCGCCTTCGTGGCCGTCGAACGCCGGGTCGCTCACCCGCTGCTCGACCTGAAGCTCCTGCGGATGCCCGCCTTCACGGGCGTTCTGGTCGGCGCGATCGGCTACAACGCCGCCGCGTTCGGCCTGATGCCCTACCTCTCGATCTGGCTCCAGACGGTGCTCGGCATGAGCCCGGTGCACGGCAGCCTCGTCATGCTGCCGCTGGCCGCGACCTCGTTCGTCGTCGCAGCGCTGGGCGGGCGCCTGCTTCACGGGGTGCCCGCGCGGCTGACCATCGGCGTGGGTCTGCTCCTGATCGGCGCGGGCGGGGTCGCACTCGCGGTGCTCGACGCCGGGTCGTCATGGGGCGCGCTCGTTCCCGGGCTCACCCTCGCGGGCGTCGGCACCGGCCTGGTCTCGCCGGCGCTCGGGGGCGCGGCCCTCGCTGCGGTGCCGCCGGCGAACTCCGGGATGGCGGGCGGCGCGGTCAACACGTTCCGACAGCTCGGGTACGCGCTCGGGGTCGCCGTCTTCGGCACGGTGATGACCTCGCGCATGCAGGACACGCTCGGTCATGACGCGGCTCACACCGTCGCGGGCGGTGGTGCGTCGGCGATGCGTGGCACGCTTTCCGATCATGCGGTGCGGACGGCGTTCGCCTCCGGTCTGAACTCGGCGGCTGTCGTCGCGGGTGTGGTGGGTCTGGCGGCGGGGGCGGCGGTGCTCGTCATGGTGCGGTCCGCGCGCTCGAGTACGGGTACGGGCAACTCGGGTACGGGTACGGGTACTGCTGGTGCTACTACGGGTACGGGTACTGCTGGTGCTACTGCGGAAGCGAAGATTCCGGCACCCGTCGAGCGAGTATCCGAAGGGGCGTCACAGCCGTAACCGCTGCGTACAGATTCGGTGGAGATTACGCCACCGAAACTTACTCAACCGTAAGTAATCTGTCCCGCCTCTCCCCTTGTGGCCGGATTTACTCGGCTGACCAGCGTGAATGGTACGTACCGAGGGGTAGTTCACCCCTCTCCCGCCCGGCTCCGCGGTGGGGTACCGTCACCGGCGCTGTGCGGAGCGCCACAAGGAGCATCATTGCGCGAGTTCACGAACCCTCCGATGGCGTCGGCGCCGCTGGTGGGCGGCCTTGCCGACGTCGTGTTCGACCATGCCCTTGAGGATCCGCTCCACATCGCCTTCGGCCGCAAGACCGACGACGTGTGGCGCGACGTCACTTCGGCGGAGTTCCGCGACCAGGTGATGTCGCTCGCCAAGGGGCTGCTCGCCCAGGGCGTGCGCTTCGGTGACCGCGTCGCCATCATGTGCCGCACCCGCTACGAGTGGACGCTCTTCGACTACGCGCTCTGGACGGTCGGCGCCCAAGTGGTTCCGGTCTACCCCACGTCCTCCGCCGAGCAGGTCTTCTGGATGCTGCACGACGCGCAGGTGTCGGCCGCCATGGTCGAGCACGAGGACCACGCGATGACGATCGGCTCGGTGATCGACCGGCTGCCGCAGCTGCGCAGGCTGTGGCAGCTGGACGCCGACGCCGTGGACGAACTGAACCGCGCGGGCATGGACGTCGACGACGAGGTGGTCAACCGCCACCGCCGCGCCGTCACCCCCGACTCGATCGCCACCATCATCTACACCTCGGGCACCACGGGCCGCCCCAAGGGCTGTCTCATCTCCCACGCGAACTTCATGTTCGAGGCGGAGACGGTCATCCGCCGCTGGGAGCCGGTCTTCCACTCCCGGCGCGGCGACGAGGCCACGACGCTGCTCTTCCTGCCGCTTGCCCACGTCTTCGGGCGCATGGTGCAGGTCGCCGCGGTCTGCGGCCGGGTCAAGCTCGGCCACCAGCCGAGCCTGAACGCGGCGGCGCTCATCCCGGACCTGGCGGCGTTCCGCCCGTCCTTCATCCTGGCCGTGCCGTACATCTTCGAGAAGGTCTTCAACGCGGCACGGCGCAAGGCCGAGAAGGACGGCAAGTCGGGTCCTTTCGACAAGGCCGTGGAGTGCGCCGTGCGGTACGCGGACGCGATGGAGGCCAAGGCCTTCGGCACGGGGCCCGGACCTTCGGCGGCCCTGCGCATGCAGCACTCGCTCTTCGAGAAGCTCGTCTACGCCAAGGTGCGCGACGCCATGGGCGGCCGTGTGCGCCACGCGATGTCGGGCGGCTCCGGAATGGACCGGCGCCTCGGCCTCTTCTTCGCGGGCGCGGGCGTCGAGGTCTACGAGGGCTACGGCCTGACGGAGTCCACGGCGGCCGCGACCGCCAACCCGCCCGAGCGCACCCGCTACGGCACGGTGGGCCAGGCGATCCCCGGCACCACCGTGCACATCGCGGACGACGGCGAGATCTGGCTGAACGGCGGCAACGTCTTCCAGGGCTACCTCAACGACCCCAAGGCCACCGACGCCACCCTGTACGAGGGCTGGCTCGCCACCGGCGACCTGGGCTCACTCGACGAGGACGGCTACCTCACGATCACCGGGCGCAAGAAGGAGATCCTGGTGACGTCCGGCGGCAAGAGTGTCTCGCCGGGGCAGCTCGAGGAGCGGGTGCGCGACCATCCGCTGGTCGCGCAGTGCATCGTCGTCGGCAACGACCGCCCCTACATCGCGGCGCTCGTCACCCTCGACGGAGAGGCCGTCGAGCACTGGCTGACCATGCGCCGCAAGCCGTCGATGTCCCCCACGGACCTGGTGCGCGACCCGGATCTGGAGACCGAGGTGCGGCGGGCCGTGGTGGCCGCCAACACACTTGTCTCGCAGGCCGAGTCGATCCGTACGTTCCGGATACTGGCTCACCAGTTCTCCGAAGAACACGGGCTGCTGACCCCCTCGCTGAAGTTGAAGCGTAAGGCGATCGAGACTGCTTACTCGGCCGAGGTCGAGGCTCTGTACCGCGCTTGAGGTGCCCCGGAAAGGGCCCTGACAGGTTTCTGACGGTTCATCAATTACCGCCGCGCCGGTTATTGACGGTTCATCAGGTCGCGCACAGAATCACCCTCACTTCGTCGGAGGGGGCTCGCCCGTGTCGCGATCGATCCGCACCATCACCGCCACCGTGGCCGCACTACTGCTCGCCACCGCCTGCAACTCCGCCTCCAACAGCAGCGGTTCGAGCGGCGACGGCAAGGACGGCGGCTCCGTACGCGGAGTGAGCGCCGACTCCATCAAGGTCGGCGGCATCGTCTCCATGACGACCGCGAGCGGCTACAGCAAGAAGGACACCGACCTCGGCGCCAAGGCCCGCTTCGACCGCGCGAACGCCGAAGGCGGCGTACACGGAAGGAAGATCGACTACCTGGGCGCGGAGGACGACGGCCAGGACCCCGGCAAGAACCTCGCGGCGGCGCGCAAGCTCGTCCAGCGGGACAAGGTGTTCGCGGTCTCCCCGATGAGCTCGGTCACCTTCTCCGGGGCCGACTTCCTCCAGAAGCAGAAGGTGCCGACGTTCGGCTGGGGCACCATCCCGCCCTTCTGCGGGCCGAGTTACCTGTACGGCTTCGGCGGCTGCATGGTGCCGATGCCGGGCGGCACCATCACACAGAGCTGGCCCGAGGGCCTGAAGAAGGTGACGGACGGCTCGAAGGGCAAGTCGGTCGCGATCCTCGCCAACGACAACGACGCGGGCACCTTCGCCATCCGCACCTACAAGCAGAGCTTCGCGGCGGCCGGTTACAAGGTGACGTACGCCAAGTCGACCGTGCCCGCGACCTCCGTGCCGAGCGACTGGTCGGCGTACACGAAGGAGATCCTGCGCTCCGACGGCGGCAAGGCGCCGGACGTCGTCGTCTCCGTGATGCAGACCCCGTACAACATCGGCCTGTTCACGGCCGTCAAGCGCTCCGGCTTCAAGGGCGTGATCACGGATCCGACCGACTACGACCCAGGGCTGCTCGCCAAGAGCGCGACGAAGAGGGCGCTCGACGGCGTGCACATCCTCCTGTCCTTCCAGCCGTTCGAGCAGAACACCGCGGCGATGAAGCAGTTCAAGGCGGACATCAGGAAGGCGGCGGGCAAGGACGTCCCGCTCAACATGCACATGATGACCGGCTACATGTCGGCGGACCTCTTCCTGTCGATCGCCGAGAAGGCGGGCAAGGACCTCGACGTCGACTCCTTCCAGCAGGCGGCGAACGGCTTCTCCGACAAGGACACGCTGGTCGGCGACCGCAGCCTGCCCAAGGGGCAGAAGGAGTCGTTCGGCTGCGGCGCCCTGGTCCAGCTGAAGGACGGGAAGTACGCGGTGTCCTCGCCCTTCACGTGCTACGAACCCATCCCCTTCAAGTAGAAGGGCGGGGCAGCAATGTCCGACCTGCTGGGATTCGTGCTGAGCGGTCTCGTCTCCGGCGCCCTGTACGCGCTGCTCGCGACGGGCCTCGTCCTGTCCTACTCCGCATCCGGACTCTTCAACTTCGCGCACGGCGCGACCGCCTACCTCTGCGCGCTCGCCTTCTACGAACTCCACTCCGGCTTCGGCTGGCCCGCCGTGCCGACGGCGCTGCTTCTCGTCTGTGTCGTGGCACCCGCGCTCGGCTGGGGCCTGGACCGGCTGATGTTCCGCAAGCTGGCGAGGGTGGGCGAGACCGCGCAGATCGTGGCGACGATCGGGCTGCTCGTCGCGCTGCCCGCGCTCGGCCTGTGGGCGGTGGAGCTCCTTGAGGACGCGGGCGCGTCCGTCAAACCCGCCGAGAACCAGTTCGGCCTGCCGGGCGTCGGGCCCAGCCCCGCCAAGAACTGGCAGCTGATGGACGGCGTCGGCATCGACTCCGACCAGCTGATCACGTGGGTCGCGACGGCCGTGGTCGCGGTGGGCCTGTGGATCCTGATGCGGCACACGCCGCTGGGGCTACGGCTGCGGGCCGCGGTGGACAACCGCTCCCTCGTGGAGCTGCGGGGCATGAGCGCGGACCGGCTCTCGTCGGTGGCGTGGATGCTGTCGTCGGGTCTCGCGGGCCTTGCGGGTGTCCTTGCCACTCCCTTGCTGGGGTTGTCGTCACACGACTTCACCCTCTTCCTGTTCGTGTCCGCAACGGCGGCCGTCCTCGGGCGCTTCATGTCGATTCCGCTGGCGTTCGCGGGCGGGCTCGGCCTCGGCGTCCTGCAGAATCTGGTCGCCGGGTACGCGGATTTCGCGGAGAAGATCACCGGGTTCCGTACGGCGGTACCGTTCCTGATCCTCTTCGCCGGGCTGCTCCTGATGACGCGGCGGCAGCGGACCGCGGGCACGGCGGCGGTGGACGCCCCGCCGATCGACTATCTCGCCGGGAAGTCGTGGATGCGCAGGTGGGGCCCGTGGGCAGTGGGTGGCGTGCTGCTCGCGCTGTCCTTCTACACGGTCACCACGCCCTTCTGGAGCGGCATCCTCGCGCAGGGGCTCGCGATCTCACTGGTCTTCATCTCCTTCACCGTGGTGACGGGGCTCGGCGCGATGGTGTCTCTGGCGCAGGCGACGTTCGTGACGGGCGCGGCCCTTGTGGCGGGGCTCCTGATGAGCCATGGGTGGCCGTTCATCGCCGCGGCCCTTGTCGGGACGTGCGGGGCAGCGGTGCTCGGCGCCCTTGTCGCGCTGCCGGCGCTGCGTCTGGGCGGCCGGTCACTCGCGCTTGCCACGCTCGCCCTTGCCTTTCTCGCCGATCAGGTCCTCTTCCAGATGGGCTGGTTGAGGAACGGAGACACCGGGTGGGAGATCCCCCGCGCCGTCTTCGGCCCCGTCGATCTGGGCGACGACCGCGCGATGGGCGTGGCGATGGTCGTCCTGGTGGCGGTGGCCGTGGCCGCGTTGAGCGCGCTGCGGGGCTCCGCGACGGGGCGGGCGATGCTGGCGGTGCGGTCAGCTCCGGCCGCCGCGATGGCCTCCGGGGTCTCGGTGGTACGGACGAAGCTGCTCCTCTTCACCCTGTCGGCGGGGCTGGCGGGGTTCGGCGGCGTGATGTACGCGTCGTTCAACACGCGGATCACGGCCACGGACTTCACCGCGATGACGGGGCTCATCTGGTTGGCGGTGGTGGTGGCCGCGGGGGTGCGCAGGCCGCAGTTCGCGGTGGTGGCGGGGCTCGTCTTCGCGATCGTGCCGCACCTGGTGGCCGACTATGTGACGGAGTCCGTGCAGTTGCCGGTGATCCTGTTCGGACTGGCGGGGCTGGCGCTGGCCAATGATCCCGATGGGTACTGTGCGGCGGTTTCGGTGCGGTTGCATCGGCGGAGGGTACGGGTGGTGGGGGCTGGCGCGTCCATGGGCGGCTCCGCCGCGGATGGCGCTCCTCAGCCCGTCCGGCGTTTGAGGACGAACTCGGCGAAGCCGGTGATGACGGCCACCAAGACCCCCGCGCCGAGCGGCCCGCGGCGGAGCCGCAAATTGATACAGCCGGGAAGGGGCGGGCTCGGGGAAGATTCCCCGCCCTCACTCGCCTTGCGCGACGTCCACGCAGGCTACGACGGCACCCCCGTACTCCACGGAGTGACTCTCGCCGTCCACCCCGGCGAGATACTCGCCCTCCTGGGCCCCAACGGGGCCGGTAAGTCCACGACATGCCGGGTCGCGGCAGGGCTGATCACCCCCGCCAAGGGGGAGATCCACATCGCCGGGGCGGACGCCACGCGCAACGGCCCCGTCCACCGCTCCCGGGCGGGAGTCGTCCTCGCCCCCGAAGGCCGCGGCATCTTCCCCTCCCTCACCATCGAGGAGAACCTCACCCTGCACCTCCCCGAGGGACACGCCCGCGAGGCCGTCTACGACCGCTTCCCCGGCCTCGCCGCACGGCGAAGGGTCACCGCGGGCTCCCTCTCCGGAGGAGAACAGCAGCTGCTCGCCCTCGCACCCCTCCTCCAGCGCCCGCCCAAGGTACTGATCGCGGACGAGCCGTCCCTCGGCCTCGCACCCCGAGTGGTCGACGAGGTCTTCCGTCTCCTCGCCGAACTCCGCGACGCGGGAACGGGGTTGCTCCTGGTGGAGGAGAAGGCCGCCGAGATCCTCGGCATCGCCGACACCGTCGCCTACCTCGCGCAGGGCCGGGTCTCCTGGTGCGGCCCGCGCTCCAAGGTCCGTGCGGACCAGCTGACCGAGGCCTATCTGGGCATAGCCGCGACGGGCCGCACCGAAGGGGCGGGCAAGGCATGAGCGACGACCGCGAACTCGAAGCCACGAGCGACCATGTACTCGAAGCCACCGGAATCGGCGTCCGCTTCGGCGGTGTCCACGCCCTCACCCACGTGGACCTGAGCCTGCGCCCCGGCGAGGTCTGCGGTCTCATCGGCCCCAACGGAGCAGGAAAGACGACTCTGTTCGACGTCGTATCCGGCATACGCCGCCCCGACCAGGGACGTGTCCTGCTGGACGGTACGGACGTCACCCGCCGCTCCCCCGTCTGGCGCGCCCGGCACGGCATGCGCCGTACCTTCCAGCGTCAGCAGCTCTTCGGGCAGCTCACGGTGGCCGACAATCTCCTCGTCGCGCAGGAGTGGCGGGGCGGCGGTGGCGGGTTCGCCGCCGATCTGCTCGCGGCGCCCACCCGGCGCACCCATGAGCAGGAGAGGCGGTCCCGCGCCTCAACTGTGCTGCGAGATTGCGGACTTGAGGGAATCTCGGAGGACTACGCGGGAGCTCTCCCCGTCGGCAGGGCCCGCATGGTGGAACTGGCGCGCGCGGTGGCGGACCCGCCCAGGGTGCTGCTCCTGGACGAGCCCGCCTCCGGAATGACGGCCGACGAGCGAGGCCACCTGTCGGCCGTCATCCGGCATCTCGCGGACGAGGAAGGCTGCGCCGTGCTTCTCGTCGAGCACAACGTCGCCTTCGTGATGGAGCTCTGCGCCCGCGTGGTCGTCCTCGACCTGGGCGAGGTCCTGGCCCAGGGCACGGCCGCCGAGGTGCGCGCGGATCCGAGAGTGCGGGACGCGTACCTCGGCACCACCACGTCCTAGCGGCAGGCGCGCTCAACCTCCGTACTGGGCGACGATTTTGGTGAAGTCGTACGGAGCCTGCGACACGCCGCTGCACGAGTCACCGGCGCTTCCGCCGGACGAGCAGTCGCGGTCGCGGTTGACGGCCCAGAAGGAGAACCGCGCGATGTGATGCTGCTGCGCGTAGGCCAGGATCTTCTTGAAGTCGCCCGTGGTGACGGTCTCGCCCGCCACGTCGGTCTTGCCGTTCATCGAGGAGATGCCGATGCGTTTGTACGCGTCGGCGTCGCTGTAGCCGTAGGCACTCTTGACCGCGCCCTTCAGGCCTTCAAGGGCGCTGACCGAGGCGTCACCCATGGAACCGCTGTGACTGCCGAAGTCGAACGGCATGACCACCCAGGCGTTGTTGTCGAGACCGGCCGCGGCGCCGCGCTTGATCAGGTCCTTGCCGGTGGCGTCAGGGCCGCTCGGGGTCGTCCCCATGGTCACGTAGGTGACGATTCCGGGGTTCTTCTGCTTCACGATCTTGAGGGCGTCGACCACGCGCTGGCGCACGGTCGCATTGCTGAACTCGGTGTCCTCGATGTCGATGTCGAACGCCTTGAGCTTGTAGGCGTCGATGACCTTCTGGTACGCCCCGGCGAGTGCGGTGGCGTTACTGCACTTCTCGCCGAGCTTGGCACCGCTCCAGCCGCCGACGGAGACGACGATGTCCCCGCCGGCGCCGCGTATGGACTTGATGGCGGACTCGTCGGAGCCGCCCTTCAGCGGGCGGCTGCCGTCCCAGGCCGGGTTGCAGCCGCCGTCGGACAGGATGAAGGCGAGCGTGAACCACTTGACGCCGGTCGCGGCCATCACGTCGGTGGGCTTCTGAGGGCTGCCCCAGCCGAGGTACTCGTACGGGGCGGCGTGGATGGTGCCGGACGCGGACGCCTTGGCCGTGTCCGCCTTGGCCTGCGGAGGTGCGGCCGACGACTGCGCGGCCAGGGCTAGGGACGCCGTCGTCGCGAGGACTCCGGCCACGGCCAGTGCGGTGGCCGTCTTGCGGGGGGTGGGTGACATGGGGGGTGTGTTCTCCTTTGCGTTGTTAGGAAGGGTTCCTAACGATCTGAAAACGCGGGAGGCCCCGGTGAAGGGGATGGAGCGGGGGTGCGGTGACGAGTTCACCAGGCGTTCACATGAGTGTTCTGCGTTCAGTGACGTGCAATAGAGTCGCGGCATGACGGAACGCGGTCAATGGTGCGGACCAAAAAACACCCGGGCTTCACCCGGGAGTGGTCAAGGAATGCAGCACCGCATCTGATCGTTGACCATGGGAGCACCACCCGACGACTTAAGGATCGAGAGCTCGTGAGCAAGGTCCCCCCGATCATCCTGAACAATGGCGTCGAGATGCCGCAGCTCGGTTTCGGCGTCTGGCAAGTCCCGGACGACGAGGCCGAGTCGGCCGTCGCGACGGCGCTGGAGGCCGGGTACCGCAGCATCGACACCGCGACCCTCTACGCCAACGAAAAGGGCACCGGAAAGGCCATCGCCGCTTCCGGCATCGCCCGCGAAGAGCTCTTCGTCACGACCAAGGTCTGGAATTCCGACCAGGGCTACGACTCGACGCTCCGCGCCTTCGACCTGTCCCTGGAGAAGCTCGGCCTCGACCATGTGGACCTGTACCTGATCCACTGGCCGCTGCCCTCCAAGGGCCTCGCCGTCGACACGTACAAGGCGCTCGAGAAGATCCACGCCGACGGCCGCGCGAAGTCCATCGGCGTCTCGAACTTCCTGCCCCAGCACCTGGAGCAGCTGCTCGCCGAGACGTCGGTCGTCCCTGCGGTCAACCAGATCGAACTCCACCCGCACCTCCAGCAGCGCGTCTCCCGCGAGTTCCACGCGGAACAGGGCATCGCCACGGAGGCCTGGTCCCCGCTCGGCCAGGGCAAGGGCCTCCTGGACGTCCCGGCGATCGTCGCGATCGCCCGGAAGCACGGACGCACGCCCGCGCAGGTCGTCCTGCGCTGGCACATCCAGCTGGGCAACGTCGTGATCCCCAAGTCCGTGACCCCGTCGCGGATCAAGGAGAACATCGACGTCTTCGGCTTCGAGCTCGACCCCGAGGACATGGCGGCGATCAGCGCGCTGAACGAGGACCGGCGGTTGGGTGCGGATCCGGCTGAGTTCGACGTGGTCTGAGCCCGCGTCCGCAGGCTGAAGTCACCTTGGGGCGTCCCCGTCCGGTTCAGGCCGGGCGGGGGCGCCGCTCTGTCGTTCCAGCGCGTCGGCACGCTCGTGCTGGCCGGACTCGCGCAGAGCCGTGGCAAGTCCGGCGTACGACCGCCGGGTGTCGCGGTGGTTCTCCCCCAGCACTCTGATCCGGGCTTCAAGTGTCCGCTCGCGCAAGGAGATCGCCTTGCCTGACCAAGCAATGTCCGGGTTGGCTCGCTCCTTCGGTCGCTGCGGCCAACTTATCGTCAACAGCACCCCTGAGCACCGGTAGTTGAAAGATGCGCTCTAGCTCTTGACCCCCACATGCACCGTCTGCACCGACAGCAGAAACACATCAGGCCGGTGGTGCAGGCTCTGCTCGTCGTTCGCGTTCAGGAGGCGGTCGACGGTGGTCAGGTCGTCGGCTTCGAGAGTGTCCTCGTGCATCTCGCGGCGGCGGGCGAGCTCGGAGATGATCTGGGCGCGGGCGGCGTCGGAGACCGGGGCCGGCAGGTCCAGGAGGAACGAGCGGGTGCCCGCGTGGCGCAGGCCCGCCTCGGTGAGGAGCGTGGGCCAGTCCTCCGTGACCGCCTTCGCGCCCGGCAGCTCCGCGCGCATCCGCGTGAACCACTTCTCGTCCGCCAGGTCGAAGCGGGTCTGGAGACCCGGGCGGCCGAAGCCGATGTCGCGGGGCAGGCTGCGCTGGTTCAGGCCGCCCTCCAGGAGTGAGATCGCGCCGCCCTGCGCCAGGCGGTCCGCGAGGGCGGCGAGGGCTGCTTCCTGGTCGCCCACGTGGTGCAGGGCGCGGCCGATCCAGAGGAGATCCGTCAGTGGCAACTCGCCGATTCCCTCGGGGAGTTCCGCCTGGAACGTCCTGAACCTGTCTTTCAGGCCCTCCCGGGCGGCCCGCTCCCGTGCGCGCTCCAGTAGCGGCTCCGCCGGGTCCACCGCGATCACCTCGGCCTTGGGGAAGGTCTCGGCGAGAAGGAAGGAGACGGAGCCTGAACCGCTGCCCACGTCCGCGATCAGCGTGGGCTCCGGCTGCCAGGTGCGCAGCCACGCGGCGATCTCGCGGTTCTGCGGGGCCGCGAGCTGCGCGTTCCGCTCCAGCATCGGGCCCATCGTGGCCCAGTCGATGTCCTCGTGGCTGTGACTGTGCTGGTGGCTGTGGCTGTGCTTGTGGCCGTGCTCGTGGTCGTCGTCGTGGGCCATCGTCTCTGCCGCCGCCTTCGTGTGTTCGGGAGTGAGGTCGGAGCCGTCTCCCAGCGTGCGCCGCCGACTCCGCCCTGGCCAATCACCTTGCGGTTTCGGCAAACGCGGTGGTCCGTCGCGCGGGCGGCCTCCGGAACGACCGGAGTGTGAACCGTGGGTCGGGGCGCGGTACTTCCTGGTCGGGCAGGGACGCCAGGCTCGCCGTGATGCGTTCGGCCAGGGGGCCGTCGGGCGGGATCTGCGTGAACCATCCCCGGGCGATGTCGTCGACCGTGGAGCGGGGCGAGCGCCCCTGACCGTGGCCGCGGAACCAGGTCTCGCCGACCGGGGTCAGGCCCCGCGCCGCCGCGTACGCCTCGACGGCCTGGGAGCGGTCGACCGCCGGGCCCACCGGGCGCGGGGCGAGAGCGGCGTCGATGTCGCTGCCCACGTCGTGCGCGGCGGCCTTGTCGACGGTCGTGACGAACACACCGCCGGGCCGCAGCACCCGTGCGCACTCGGCGACGACCGCAGCCGCCTCCTCGGGGCCGGACAGCAGATGCAGCAGCCACACCGCGGACACGGCGTCGAACGAGGCGTCAAAGAAAGGGAGTTGGCGGCTGTCGCCGAGGATGATCGCGCCCGGCAGTCGCCCCGACGCCATGCGCGCCATGTTGTGCGCCGAGTCCACTCCGGTCACCCGCAGGCCCGCCCCGGCGAGGCGCCGGGTGACCAGGCCCGTGCCGCAGGCGACGTCCAGGAGTGTGCGGGCGTCCGGCGGCAGCAGGTCGCGGACCGCCCCGGCAGCCGCGTCGGCGCGGGGCTCGCCGCCCCGAGACGCGTCATAGCGGTCTGCTTCCCTGCCGTAGTCCAGCATCGGCGCTCAGATCGCTCCGTGACCGACCGCCGACTCCTCGACCCGGTGGGCCAGGTCGAAGTCGAGCGTGGTGAGCGCGCCGCCCGCGCTGTGGGTGTTCGCCGAAAGGGAGACAGTGTTGTACCCGAGCGTCAGCTCGGAGTGGTGGCCAAGATCCTCCTGGATCTGCGCGATGTGGACGACCATCGCGGTCGCCGCGAAGTGCGAGCCGAGCTGGAAGGAGCGGGTGATCCGGCCGCCTTCGAGCGACCAGCCGGGCAGCTCCGCGAGCCGCTCCTCGACGTCCTTCTGCGACAGCGGTTCGAGTGACATGGCCGCGCTCCTTCACGTGCGTAGGGAGTACGTATGTACGTACGGCTCTCAGGCTGTGTACGTACAGCCCTCAGCCTGCCACAGCGCCTCCCGCACGGCTCCGATCGGGCCACGGACGCGGACCATGTGCCCCGCGGATCGCGAACCCTTTCGATTACTGTCTGGGTATGACAACTGCCGTGACCACCAGGGAAAGCCACGGCGTCGGTCCGCTCCTGCGCGGCTGGCGCGAGCGGCGCAAGGTGAGCCAGCTGGAACTGGCCCTGCGCGCCGACTCCTCGTCACGGCACATCAGCT
The DNA here is from genome assembly GCF_053606205.1 of Streptomyces sp. NPDC055239. Classification (NCBI taxonomy): domain Bacteria; kingdom Bacillati; phylum Actinomycetota; class Actinomycetes; order Kitasatosporales; family Streptomycetaceae; genus Streptomyces; species Streptomyces sp. NPDC055239. The sequence goes on from NZ_JBSGRD010000003.1 coordinate 319,310, forward strand.
TCATCGAGACCGGCAGGTCACGCCCGAGCGAGGAGATCGTGCTTCGCCTCGCCGAGCACCTCGACGTACCCGTGCGGGAGCGCAACTCCCTCCTCCTCGCGGCCGGTTACGCGCCCCGCTTCCGCGAGACCCCGTTGGACGACCCCTCGATGGGGGCCCTGCGGGAAGGCCTTGAGCAGCTCCTGCGCGGCTACGAGCCCTATCCCGCCCTGGTCGTCGACGCGACGTACGACGTGATCGCGGCGAACGGCGGCATCGCGATGATCCTCGAAGGCGTCCCCGAGCACCTCCTGCAACCGCCGCTGAACGCCATGCGGCTCACGCTCCACCCCGAGGGCCTCGCCCCCAAGATCCGCAATCTGCGTGAGTGGCGGGGGCATCTGCTGCACCAGATGGAGCGGCAGATCGCGTTGCAGCGCTCCGACGCGCTGCGTGCGGTGTACGAGGAGGTGGCGGCGTATCCGGTGGAGGATCCCGGTGTCGACGTCTTCGAGGCCGACGGGTCGCAGAGCGGAGCGCCCTACTTCGCGCTGCCCCTGCGCATCGAGCACGACGGTCACCTGCTCTCGTTCATCTCGTCGATCTCGACGTTCAACACACCCATGGACGTGACGGTCGCCGAGCTGGCCATCGAGACGCTGCTCCCTGCCGACCCGGCGACGGTCAAATATCTTCAGTCGCCGACGTCCTAGCAGCTGGTGAAAGGGAAAGCATGGGGACCAAGCAGAGAAGCAGCGGCCATTCCGACGACGCCGACCTGACGCGCGCCGACTCGCTGGCCCGCGAGATCTTCGCCGGCGTGGCCAACAAGTGGGCGCTGCTGATCATCAACGCCCTGGCCGACCGGACGCTGCGCTTCACCGAGCTGCGCACCGCGGTGGACGGCATCAGCCACAAGATGCTCACCCAGACCCTGCGCGGCCTGGAGCGCGACGGCGTCGTGCACCGGACGGTGTACGCCACCGTGCCGCCACGCGTCGAGTACCGCCTGACCGAGGCGGGCGAGGGGCTGCTCGCCACGGTCGACGGCATGTGCGCCTGGACCCACAAGTACCTCGCCGAGATCGATGCCGCCCGCACCCGCTTCGACGCGCGCGGCACCGAGGCGCCCCCGCAGGCCTAGGACGCTGGGACCCTAGCTCCGCAGGGCCCGCAGCGCCGCGTACTGCAGCGCGGCGAAGCCACCCACGGTCACGGCCTGGAGCGGGATCCACACCGCGCCCGCCGTGCTTGGCGCGAGCCAGGCGACCAGGGCGACGACGCTGAGCACCGCCCAGGCCGCGTTCGCCTCGATCACCGCGCGCACGGGCAGCGTGGGCGGGCTCTTGCGTGACGCGAGGTAGCCGACGCCCGCCCCGTACAGCGTGAGGAAGACGCCGAGGCCGAGCAGGAGCCCCGCGTCGACCCCGAGGAAGCGCCCGAGCGGGCCCGAAGCGGCGGCGTACGCGATGCCGTTCCCGGCCGTCACGACCGCGTCGAGAGCGAGAAATCGGCGCAGCATCGCCTTGGGGTCGTCCGTGCGGGCCAATACGGTGAGCGGGTGCGCGGAATACGTCGACATGAGAGACCTGCCTCCAGGAGCGGAAGGGAAAAGGGGGAAGGGAGGCCGGATCCGGGCCGGAGTGCGCCGGACCGGATCCGGTACGACCACTTTGGCGGGCCCCCGTGCGGGGGTCGATTACCTCAGGGGTAAGGACGGCGCCCCGCAGCGCCGGGCGCCCCACAACCCGTACGGCCGTCGCCGCCGTGTGCCCCCGCCGCACCGCACCTAGGTTCGTTGAAAGGCAGACTTAGGGAGCTCAAGGGTGACAGACACGACCGAGCCCGGCGCCGCGCTGCTGCGCGCGGGAAAGTTCTTCCGCCGGGGCACCGCCGCCCCCGACCTGCACAGCATCGGACTCGTCGGCGGCCGGGACGCGGACGCCTTCTACCGGGACCGGTGGAGCCACGACAAGGTCGTGAACTCGACGCACGGCGTGAACTGCACGGGATCCTGCCGCTGGAAGGTGTACGTCAAGGACGGCATCATCACCTGGGAGACCCAGCAGACCGACTATCCCTCCGTCGGCCCCGACCGCCCCGAGTACGAGCCGCGCGGCTGCCCGCGCGGCGCCGCGTTCTCCTGGTACACGTACTCGCCGACCCGCGTGCGCTACCCGTACCTGCGCGGCGTGCTCCTGGAGATGTACCGCGAGGCGAAGTCCCGGCTGCGGGACCCGGTGCTCGCCTGGGCGGACATCCAGGGCGACCCGGAGCGGCGCAGGACGTACCAACAGGCGCGCGGCAAGGGCGGGTTGGTGCGGGCGACGTGGGACGAGGCCGTCGAGATCATCGCGGCTGCGCACGTCCACACGATCAAGACGCACGGCCCCGACCGGGTGGCGGGCTTCTCCCCCATCCCCGCGATGTCGATGGTGTCGCACGCGGCGGGCGCCCGCTTCATGTCGCTGATCGGCGCGCCCATGCTCTCCTTCTACGACTGGTACGCGGACCTGCCGGTGGCCTCGCCGCAGGTGTTCGGCGACCAGACCGACGTACCGGAGTCGGGCGACTGGTGGGACGCCGCGTATCTGATGATGTGGGGCTCGAACGTCCCGGTGACGCGTACCCCGGACGCCCACTGGATGGCCGAGGCGCGCTACCGCGGCCAGAAGGTCGTCGCCGTGTCACCGGACTACGCGGACAACACCAAATTCGCCGACGAGTGGCTGCACCCGCACCCCGGCACGGACGGGGCCCTCGCCATCGCGATGGGCCACGTCATCCTCAAGGAGTTCTTCGTCGACCGGCGGACGGACTTCTTCACCGACTACGTACGCAAGTTCACCGACCTGCCCTTCCTGGTGACGCTGACCGAGCGCGACGGCGCGTACGTCCCGTCGAAGTTCCTGCGCGCCACCGACCTCGGGCAGAGCGGCGAGGGCGGCGACTGGAAGACGGCCGTCCTGGACGAGAACACCGGGCAGCCCGCCGTACCGAACGGCTCGCTCGGCTTCCGCTGGACCGAGTCCGGCAAGGGCAAGTGGAATCTGGAGCTCGGCGACATCAAGCCGCAGCTCTCCCTGCACGACTCCGACGTCGCGACGGGCGTCGAGGTGCTGCTCCCCCGCTTCGACACCGAGGGCGGCACGCACGGCCAGGGCCGCGGTGAGATCGTCCGCCGCGGGGTGCCCGCCACGCGGCTCGGCGGGCAGGACGGGCCGCTTGTCACGACGGTCTTCGACCTGCTGCTCGCGCAGTACGGCGTCGGCCGCGAGGGGCTGCCGGGCGACTGGCCTTCTTCGTACGAGGATGCCGACGCACCCGGCACCCCGGCCTGGCAGGAGGCGCACACCTCGGTCCCCGCCGCGAAGGCCGTGAAGATCGCGCGGGAGTTCGCGCAGACCGCCGAGAAGTCCCAGGGCCGCTGCATGATCCTCATGGGGGCGGGGACCAACCACTGGTTCCACTCCGAGACGATCTACCGTGCCTTCCTCGCGCTGCTCCAGCTGACCGGCTGCCAGGGCCGCAACGGCGGCGGTTGGGCGCACTACGTGGGGCAGGAGAAGTGCCGCCCCGCGACGGGCTGGGCGACGCTCGCCAGCGCGAACGACTGGAGCAGGCCGCCGCGGCAGATGATCGGCGCCGCCTACTGGTTCCTGAACACCGATCAGTGGCGCTACGACAAGTTCGCGGCGGACGTGCTCGCCTCGCCGCTCGGTGAGGGCCGGTTCGCGGGGATGACGGGCGCCGACTGCCTCGCGCTCTCGGCACGCACCGGATGGATGCCCTCCTACCCGACCTTCGACCGCAACTCCCTTGATCTTGGCGAGACTTCAGGCGCGTCGGGCGACCCGGTGACCAATGTCGTCGACGAGCTCAAGGCGGGCACCCTCAACTTCGCCTGCGAGGACCCGGACGCACCGGAGAACTGGCCGCGCGTCCTGACGCTGTGGCGCGCCAACCTGCTCGGCTCCTCGGCCAAGGGCGCGGAGTACTTCACCAAACACCTGCTCGGCACGCACTCCTCGCTGCGGGCCGAGGAGGCGGAGCCAGACGAGCGTCCTTCGACCGTGAAGTGGCACGACGAGGCCCCCGAGGGCAAGCTCGACCTGCTCGTCTCGCTGGACTTCCGCCAGACCTCGTCGACGCTGCTCTCGGACGTGGTCCTGCCCGCGGCGACCTGGTACGAGAAGCACGACCTGTCCTCCACGGACATGCACCCCTACGTCCACTCCTTCACCCCGGCCGTCGACCCGCCCTGGCAGGCGCGCACCGACTTCGACACGTTCAAGGCGATCGCGGAGCGGCTCAGCGAGCTGTCCGTGGACCATCTCGGCGTACGCAAGGACCTCGTCGCCACCGCGCTCCAGCACGACACCCCCGGCGAGACGGCGCAGCCCGGCGGTGTCGTCCTGGACTGGCGCAAGGGCGAGTGCGAGGCGATCCCGGGCAAGACGATGCCGGGCCTGACGGTGGTCGAGCGGGACTACACCGCGATCGGCGCGAAGTTCGCGGCGCTCGGCCCGCTCGCGGAGAAGCTGGGCCTGCCCGCGAAGGGCATCGCGTTCCGTCCGGACCAGGAGGTCGACGAGCTGCGCGAGCGCAACGGCGTCGTACGCGGCGGCCCCGCGGACGGCCGCCCCGCCCTGGACACGGCCATCAAGGCGGCGAACACCATCCTGGCCCTGTCCGGCACGACCAACGGCCGCCTCGCCACCCAGGGCTTCCACACTCTGGAGGAGCGCACGGGTCAGGAGATGGCACACCTGGCAGCAGAGCACGAGGGCAAGCGCGTCACGTACGCCGACACCCAGGCGGCCCCCGTCCCCGTGATCACCTCGCCCGAGTGGTCGGGCAGCGAGGCCGGCGGGCGCCGCTACACGGCGTTCACGCTCAACACCGAGCATCTGAAGCCCTGGCACACGCTCACCGGGCGCCAGCACTTCTTCCTCGACCACGACTGGATCCACGAGCTGGGCGAGGCGATGCCCGTCTACCGGCCGCCCCTGGACATGAACCGCCTCTTCGGAGAGCCACGGCTCGGCCCTGACGGCGAGAAGGAAGTGACGGTCCGCTATCTCACCCCGCACAACAAGTGGTCCATCCACTCCGAGTACCAGGACAACCTCTTCATGCTGTCGCTCTCCCGGGGCGGCCAGTGCATCTGGATGGCGCCGCAGGACGCGGACGCGATCGGCGTGAAGGACAACGACTGGATCGAGGCGGTCAACCGCAACGGCGTGGTGGTGGCGCGAGCCGTCGTCTCGCACCGGATGCCGGCCGGCACGGTCTACATGCACCACGCGCAGGAACGCACGGTCAACGTCCCCAAGACGGAGACCACAGGCAAGCGCGGCGGCATCCACAACTCCCTGACCCGCCTCATCCTCAAGCCGTCCCATCTCATCGGCGGTTACGCCCAGTTGTCGTGGGCGTTCAACTACCTGGGCCCGACGGGAAACCAGCGCGACGAAGTCACAGTCATCCGCCGCCGCAGCCAGGAGGTTCAGTACTGATGCGCGTTATGGCTCAGATCGCCATGGTCATGAATCTCGACAAGTGCATCGGCTGCCACACCTGCTCCGTCACCTGCAAGCAGGCGTGGACCAACCGCGACGGCATGGAGTACGTCTGGTTCAACAACGTCGAGACCCGTCCGGGCCAGGGCTATCCGCGCCGCTACGAGGACCAGGAGAAGTGGCGCGGCGGCTGGGAGCTGAACAAGCGCGGCGCCCTGAAGCTCAAGAGCGGCGGCCGGTTCAAGGCCCTCCTCGAGATCTTCTCCAACCCCAAGCTGCCGGAGATCAAGGACTACTACGAGCCCTGGACGTACGAGTACAAGAACCTCACCGACGCCCCTCTCGGCGACGACTACCCGGTCGCCGAACCGCGCTCGCTGATCAGCGGCAAGCCCATGAAGATCGAGTGGTCCTCGAACTGGGACGACAACCTGGGCGGCGCGACGGAGTACGGCGACCTCGACCCGATGGTGGCCAAGACCCGCGAGAAGGCCGCGGAGAAGGTCAAGTTCGCCTTCGAACAGACCTTCATGTTCTATCTGCCACGGATCTGCGAGCACTGCCTGAACCCGTCGTGCGTGGCGGCCTGCCCCTCCGGGGCAATGTACAAGCGCGAGGAGGACGGCATCGTCCTGGTCGACCAGGACAGCTGCCGCGGCTGGCGCAAGTGCGTGACGGGATGCCCGTACAAGAAGGTGTACTTCAACCATCGCACCGGCAAGGCCGAGAAGTGCACGATGTGTTACCCGCGCCTGGAGGTGGGCCTGCCCACGGTCTGCTCGGAGACGTGCGTGGGCCGCCTGCGCTACCTCGGTGTGATCCTCTACGACGCCGACAAGGTGACGGAGGCGGCGTCGGTACAGGACGACACGGCGCTGTACGAGTCCCAGCTGGGGGTGTTCCTCGATCCGGAGGACCCCGATGTGCGGCGCGAGGCCGAGCGGGCCGGGATCGGCCACGACTGGGTCGAGGCGGCACGCCGCTCCCCCGTGCACGCGCTGATCAGCAAGTACAAGGTGGCGCTCCCGCTGCATCCGGAGTACCGGACGATGCCGATGGTCTGGTACATCCCGCCGCTCTCGCCGGTCGTGGACGCGCTGAGCGAGACCGGGCACGACGGCGAGGACCTGGACAACCTGTTCGGCGCGATCGACACCCTGCGCATCCCGCTCGAATACCTCGCGGAGATCTTCACCGCCGGTGACGTGGGTCCGGTGCGGTCCTCCCTCGAGAAGCTGGCGGCGATGCGGGCACACATGCGGGCAATCAACCTCGGGGATTCTCCCGACAGTTCGGTCGCCGACTCCGTGGGCATGTCGGGCCAGGAGATCGAGGAGATGTACCGGCTGCTCGCCATCGCCAAGTACGAGGACCGCTACGTCATCCCGACCGCCGCGGTCGGCGACGCGCAGCGCCTTGAGGAGTCGGCGCTTCCGGACTCGTGCAGCCTCGACCACGAGGGTGGTCCCGGCATGGGCGGGGACGGGCCGTTCGGCCAGGACTCGGGCCGCAAGCAGCTCCCCCTGGTGACCATCGAGAACTTCCACGCGCTGCGGAACCGGCAGACCGCCGACGAGCAGCCGTCCGCCGCCGACAAGGACACACCGTGAGCGACAACGCCGTGCTCTACCAGGCAGCCGCGCACTGCCTGTCCTACCCGGACGACGAGTTCCGTGGTCTGCTGCCGCAATTGCGAGCCGCCGCAACCGAGTTGGACGGATTCCTGACGCACGCGGCGGCGACCGACGCGTCCGAACTCGCCGCGCACTACGTCCAGGTCTTCGACTTCAAGAACCGCCACAGCCTCTACCTGAGCTGGTGGCGCGACGGTGACACGCGGCGGCGCGGGATGGCCCTGGTCCGCTTCAAGGAGGTCTACAGGGAGCACGGGATGGAGTTCACCGGCGAGGAGCTGCCCGACTTCCTGCCCGCGGTCCTGGAGTTCTCCGCGCACGCCGGTCCTGTCCTCCTCCAGGAGCACCGGCCGGGCCTCGAACTGCTGCGGCTCGCCCTCACCGACTTCGGCACGCCGTACGCGTCCGTGCTCCAGGCGGTGTGCGCGACGCTGCCGGGGCCCTCGCCGAAGGACAGGGCCGAGGCGCAGGCCCTTGCCCGGTCGGGGCCGCCGCGGGAGGACGTCGGCCTCGAACCCTTCGCAATGATCGGGGAGCACTGATGAGAACGCTGCTGTGGGGCGTCATCCCGTACGTGGCCGTCGTCCTCCTGGCTGCGGGCCTGGCCTGGCGCTACCGCTACGACAAGTTCGGCTGGACGACACGTTCGTCGCAGGTGTACGAGTCGAAGCTCCTGAACATCGCGTCGCCGATGTTCCACTACGGCATCCTCTTCGTGCTCGTCGGGCATCTGGTGGGTCTCTTCGTACCGGAGTCGTGGACGGAGAAGACGGGCGTGAGCGAGCACACGTACCACCTGTTCTCGCTGTACGGCGGCACGGCGGCGGGAATCATGCTGGTGCTCGGCATCCTGCTGCTGCTCTACCGGCGGCGCACCAACGCGCCGGTGTTCCGGGCCACGACCGCCAACGACAAGCTGATGTACCTGGTGCTGTTCGCGGCGATCGTGCTCGGCATGGTGGCCAAGCTGACGCACGCTTCCGGCGACGGCTACAACTACCGTGAGTCCATCGCCCCTTGGGCGCGCAGCCTGTTCACCCTCCAGCCGGACACGGGAATGATGGCGGGGGTCCCGGTCCTGTACCAGATCCACGCGGTGGTCGGGATGGCGCTGTTCGCGCTGATTCCGTTCACGCGGCTCGTGCACATGTTCAGCGCGCCGGTGCAGTACCTGTTCCGGCCGTACGTGGTCTACCGGAGCAAGGACCCGAGCAGGGTCGGGCCTCGTCCGGAGCGGCGGGGCTGGGAGAAGACGGGGTCGTGAGCTCCCAGGGTTGATCCCCCGCCGCTGCCGGGGCGGGGGCTAGCCCTGGGAACCCTTCTCCTTGCCCTGATCCCCCGGCTTCTCGTCGTCCACGATCTCGGCGTCCACCACGCCCTCCTCGGCAGAGGCGCCCGGGGCCCCCTGTTCCTGCTGGGCGCCCTCGCCGGAAGCCGCGTACATCGCCTGGCCCATCCGCTGGCTGACGGTCGCCAGTTTCTCCGCAGCCACGCGCAGCGCCGCCGTGTCGTCGGCCTTGTCCTTCAGGAGGGCCTTCAACTCCGTGGCCGCGGACTCCACTTCGGTCCTGGTCTCCGCGGGGATCCGCTCCTCGTTCTCCTGGAGGAACCGCTCCGTCTGGTAGACGAGCTGCTCCGCCTGGTTGCGGGTCTCCGCGGCCTCGCGCCGCTTGCGGTCCTCCTCCGCGTGCTCTTCCGCCTCCCGCACCATGCGGTTGATGTCGTCCTTGGGCAGCGCGGAACCGCCCGTCACCGTCATGCGCTGCTCGCGCCCGGTCGCCTCGTCCTTCGCGGAGACGTGCATGATGCCGTTGGCGTCGATGTCGAAGGTGACCTCGATCTTGGGGACGCCGCGGGGAGCAGGGGGCAGCCCGGTGAGGTCGAAGACGCCCAGCTTCTTGTTGTACGCGGCTATCTCCCGCTCGCCCTGGAAGACCTGGATGCCGACCGACGGCTGGTTGTCCTCTGCTGTCGAGAAGGTCTCCGAACGCCGGGTGGGAATGGTCGTGTTGCGTTCGATGAGCTTGGTCATGATGCCGCCCTTGGTCTCGATCCCGAGAGACAGCGGCGTCACGTCCAGGAGTAGTACGTCCTTCACGTCACCCCTGATCACACCCGCCTGGAGCGCCGCGCCGAGCGCCACCACCTCGTCGGGGTTGACCCCCTTGTGCGGCTCGCTCCCGGTGAGTTCCTTGACCAGGCCGGTCACCGCGGGCATCCGCGTCGAGCCACCCACCAGGATCACGTGGTCGACGGCCGAGAGCTTCACGCCCGCGTCCTTCACCGCCTGGTGGAAGGGGCCGCGACAGCGCTCCAGCAAGTCCGCCGTCAGCTCCTGGAACTGAGCGCGGGTCAGCTTCTCCGCCAGGTGCAGCGGGCCTTCCGCCGACGCGGTGACGTACGGCAGGTTGATGTCCGTCTCGCTCGACGACGACAGCTCGATCTTCGCCTTCTCGGCGGCCTCGCGCAGGCGTTGCAGCGCCATCTTGTCCTTGCCGAGGTCCACCCCGTGCCCGTTCTTGAACTGGCGCACCAGGTGCTCGACGATGCGCTGGTCCCAGTCGTCGCCGCCCAGCTGCGTGTCGCCGTTGGTGGCCTTCACCTCGATGACGCCGTCGCCCATCTCCAGGAGCGAGACGTCGAAGGTGCCGCCGCCCAGGTCGAAGACGAGGACCGTCTGGTCGTCGCCCTTGTCGAGGCCGTACGCGAGGGCCGCGGCCGTCGGTTCGTTGATGATGCGGAGCACCTTCAGGCCCGCGATCTCGCCGGCTTCCTTGGTGGCCTGGCGCTGTGTGTCGTCGAAGTACGCGGGGACGGTGACGACCGCGTCCGTGACGTCCTCGCCCAGATAGGACTCCGCGTCTCGCTTGAGCTTCTGCAGGACGCGGGCGGAGAGCTCCTGGGCGGTGTACCGGGTACCGTCCACGGACCCGTCCTCAGGGAAACGCCAACTGCCGTCGCCCATATAGCGCTTGACGGAGCGTGCGGTGCGCTCCACATTGGTGACCGCCTGCCGCTTGGCGACCTCTCCGACGAGGACGTCGCCGTTCTTCGCGAAGGCGATGACCGAGGGTGTGGTGCGCGCTCCCTCCGCGTTGGCCACGACCGTGGGATCACCGCCCTCCAGGACGGCCACCACCGAGTTCGTCGTACCGAGGTCGATCCCGACTGCACGTGCCATGTCCAGTCCCCTTCCACCGCGAGCCCGTTGACCGACGTACTTCGACCTCCATCACAAAACTTGAGCGGCATATTGTCAATGCCGCATATGGCTGTGCCGCCGCCCCCAGAAGGGACGGCGGCACGGTCCGAACCGCGTCAGGCCAGCTTCGCCGTCAGCGTGATGGTCGTGCCCGTCAGCGCCTGGCTCACGGGGCAGTTCTTCTTGGCGTCCTCGGCGGCGGCGGTGAACGCGGCCTCGTCGATGCCCGGCACCGTGCCCTCGACGGTGAGGTGGATGCCGGTGATGCCGGTACCCGGCTGGAACGTCACGTCGGCGGACGTGACCAGGCGGGTCGGCGGGGTGCCGGCCTGGGCGAGGCCGTTGGAGAAGGCCATGGAGAAGCAGCTGGAGTGCGCGGCGGCGATGAGCTCCTCCGGGCTGGTCTTGCCGTTGGCCTGCTCGGCGCGGGACGGCCAGGACACGGCCTGCTCCCCGATCCCGGAGGAGTCGAAGGTGACGGTGCCGGAGCCCTCCAGCAGGTTGCCTTCCCAGACCGTGTGCGCGGAGCGCGTGGTAGCCACGATGTAGATCCCTTCAGTGCGGTTCCGTGATGCGTTCCGGAACATCCGTGCGCCCATCCGATCACACCCCGGCCCGGAGCACGTGAAGACCGGCCCACGGGTGGCGGTCACTGAGGCGTCCGAGGCGCGACGAGAGCCCAGGTGCGCAGTAGCTATGGCCGGAATGGCAACTGGGCAAGGCAGTCGGGCGGTGACACTTTGAGGCCCCCTCGCGCACGGAACGAGGAGATCACTCAGGGGGTTTGGCCATGCGCATGAACTACTCGGACCGCGGTCCGTCCCCGCTGGAAGGGGCGAAGCCGGGGGCCGCCACTCCACGCGACTCGACGTTCGGCTGGTGGGGAGCCTTCAGCATCCAGAAGTTCGTCAACCAGAACACTCTCTTCCACACCCACGAGGACGCCACCGGGTGGCTGGCGTACCTCCAGCAGTTCTACGACCGCAACTTCTGGTTCGCGGACGCCGGGGCGCAGGTATGGGCGTACGAGGAGACGTACGACAACTGGCAGGACCGGTACGGGATGGACGCGGTGGTCGCCGTGTACCACTCGGGCCACGGCGGTATGGACGGCAACGGCGTCTTCTTCGCGCCACTGGGCGCGGTCTGGGACGGCCGCAGTGACGCGGTGTCCAACCGGATGGCGCTGGGCAACGAGAAGGCGAACTACGTCTTCTGGTCCACCTGCAACTCTCTCAGGGTGCTCGGCGGGCACTCCCCGATCCGCACCTGGGCCGGGCCCAACATCGGCTTCCGCATGATCTTCGGGTTCGAGAGCGTCAGCATCGACAGCCCGGACTACGGAAAGAAGTTCTGGGAGAAGTGGCGGGCCGGGCAGACGTTCACCGACGCCTGGCTGAACGCGAGCTGGGACATCTACAAGGGCCAGGCGCCCTCGGTCGCCGCCGTCGGCAACACCCAGGCCGAGGCCACCGCACGGCTCAACGGCGAGCGCACCCTCTACCGCGAGCACGTGCCGGACAACTGGTACGCGTGGTGCTGGTACTACGCCCGCGACAGCCTCAGGGAGCCGCTGACTCTCGCGCCGAGCAGCCCGCAGATCGTCCAGCTCGCGCCGCGCGACCCCGGCGAGGAGCTCACCAAGCTGGGCCGCATCGCCGACTTCCCGTCGGCGGCGCTGCAAGAGGTGCAGGTCGAGCGGCAGGGCGTGCTCAACGCGACCTCCGGTGACCGGGTCATCTCCACGGCACCGCACGCCGTCCGGTGGGTCAAGCTCGCCGAGGCCAACCACCGCAACCTGCGCCAGCTGCCCACGGAGCGGGCGGTCGAGGCGGCGCGCGCGTTCGCGGAGCAGCACGCCGACGGCGCCGAGCTCGTCGTGGACAGCGTGCACGACCTGATGCAGAACTCCGGGGCGAAGGACGGCTCGGAACTCGGGCAGCCGGTGTCTCTCGAGACCCATGTGACGTTCCGGCAGGTCTTCGACGGCGTACCGGTCATCACGCCCGACCGCGGCATCCTCCGCGTGGTCCTGGACAACGACGCGACCGTCGTCCAGGCGCAGATCTCCACGCGCGAGGCCACCGGCACGACGCGCGAGCCGAGCACCGACATCTCGCCGCCTCCCCAGGGCGGCAAGGCGACGGCGGCGCCGCGGGCACGCGACCCGCGCCAGGCCCTCGCCGCGGCACAGCAGAGGCTGCTGGCCGAGCTCGCCGCCGTCACGGCGGGCGATTCGGGCGGCAAGGGTGCGAAGGCGCAGCAGGAACCGCAGGTCAGGGACGTGCCGGGCACGTTCGACGTCGGCTATGAGATCGAGGGCAACGAGGCCTACCCGGCCGCCCGCAAGCTGATCGAGATCGGCCCGCCCGACGGCATGTTCACCACCCGCCGCTGGGTGGTCGCACCGCTCGCCAGGTAGCGAGCAACCGGGCCCGAGGGGGGAATTCCCGGACCGGCGGGGGTCGGGGAATCAGTGGGTGGCGGTCCGCTCTTCGCGGGCCGCCATTCACGCGTTCAGCGTGCCCTGGGCGGCGCCCCCTCCGGCCAGCGGAACCTCGGGGCCCTGATACTCGCCGAGCCAGCGCCGGAGCACTCCGTGGACGCGCTCGGCGCCGACCAGTTCCTGCCCCTCGCCGACCGGCGCGGAGAGCACGAGGGGCGCGAGGAGGAACGGGTGGGCCTGGTCCCCGCCGAGTCCGCCGTGCGAGCCGATCTGCTCCTCGAAGGCGAGGACTTCGCCGTCCTGGGGGTCGTACCAGGAGTTGACCATGATGTCGGCGACGTGCGGGAAACCGTCCGTGCGGCGCACGGCGTCGGCGGCGCCGGGCCCGAAGTCCGTGAGCGGCCCCAGGTCGCCGGGGTCCTCTTCGAGGTACACCTCGCTGCCGCGCGCGCCCAGGACGACCGCGCCGCGCTCCTGACTGCGTACCAGGAGGAAGCCGATACCCGGGTGGTTGGCGAGGGTGGGCAGGAGCGCCGGGTTGCGCTCGTCGATCTCCTCCCGGGTCATGCGGTGCGGGACGTCGGGGAAGGAGACGAGGCCGAGGTTGCCGGAGGCGAGCACGATGGGCTCCGCCTCACGGGCCGGGCGGTGCTGCCCCGCACCCTCCTCGACGGGGCGGCGCAGCGCGGCGCGCACCGCCGAGCGGGCCTCGGCGCCGCTGTGCGTGCGGCGCGCCTTGCGCGGCACGGGCAGGCCGCAGCCGGCCTTGACGAGGTCGCCGAGAGTGAGGCCGTAGCGGGCGCGGAAGGTCTCGCCCGGGCTCTGGCCGTGGTCGGAGAGGACCACGATGCGGTAGGCGCGGGGCGCGTGTTCGGCGACTTTCGCGATCAGCGCCAGGGACCGGTCGAGCCGCTGGAGCACCTTGTCGGTGTCGCTGCCGCTCGGCCCCGAGTGGTGGGCCACTTCGTCGTACGCGACGAGGTCAGCGTAGACCGCGGTGCGCCCGACGAGCATGTCCCCGACGACCGCCGTGACGACGACATCGCGCTCGACGACGGTCGCGAAGGCGCGGATGAAGGGGTAGAGCCCGCCGCGCCCGATGCGCGGGCGCCGCTTCTTGATCCGGGCGCGGGTCGACTCGCCGATCTCGCGGCCCACCTCGGCGACGAAGGACAGAGCGGTGCGGACGGCGTTGGCGGGATCGGAGAAGTAGGCGAAGTACCCGGCGCGCGAGCGGTTCTCCTTGCCCCGGCGTGCGGCCATGGAGAGCACGAGGGCGATCTGCTCGGCGCCGCCGCTGAAGAGGTTGCCGCGGCTGGCGCCGTCGACGGTGAGGAGACCGCCGTCGCCGGTGTGCTCGATGGCGCGGCGCTGGAGTTCGACGGCGGAAGCGGGCCGGTTGGAGACCATGACCTCGCCGGTGTCCTTCTCGTACCAGCGGAAGGCGGGGACGTCGTGGTTGGAGCCGTGCAGGATGCCGAGCTGGCTCGCCCCGGTCTGGCTCGACCAGTCGGTGCGCCAGGGGGTGAGGCGGTGGCTCGGCTCACCCTCCTGGCCGAGCCAGCCCGCGATCGTCGGCATCAGGCCCTTCTCCGCCGCGGCGCGCAGGACGTCGTGTCCCACGCCGTCGAGCTGGATGAAGACCGTGCCGGGCGGGACGGGGCCGGTCTGTCCTTCGGCACGGCGTCGTCGGCGGCGGCGGTCGGCGAGGCGGTAGAGACGGCGGCGGTAGGCATCGTCGTCGCGGACGGCGAGCGCGCCGCCGGTGGCGGAGGCCACGGCGGACATGACGGCGGCCACGACGACGGCGGTCTCGGGGTTGGCGTCACCTCGGCCGTCGGGGATGAGTCTCAGGGCGAGCAGCAGCAGCGAGCCGTTGAGGAAGAAGGCGAGAAGGCCAAGGACGAGCGCGGGCACGAGCAGCAGGGCCCGTACGAGCAGGGGCCAGACCAGCGAGGAGAGCAGTCCGAAGGCACCGGCGCCCAGGGCGGCCGTGATGGCGATGCGGGTGGCGCTGTCACCGTTGTCGGACTGCAGCTTGAAGTCGGGCAGGATCCCGGCGAGCGCGAGCATGGTGAGCGTACTGACCAACCAGACGGCGACGGAGCGCCACAGAGCACTGCCGACCGCCCGCCATCGCCCTCGCCCCACGCCGCGCCGCCTCACGTTTCATGACAGATCCGGACACCAGCGTGTCACAGGGGGAAGGGGCCGGTGGGCGGGGCCGGGTCAGCGGCCGTCGTACCCGGCTGTCGGCATGGAGAGCCGCCGGTGGACATGGGCCTTCATCACCGCGTCGTACGACGGTTCCGCGAGGCCCGCCGTCTCGATCCGCACGCCGCGCCGCACGCACTCCGCGGTGAACTCGTCCGGCGAGCGCAGCGCCCGGTCGAGGACCCGGCGGCTCGGCACGACGAAGAGGTCCACGAGTCCCTCGTCCACGTCGGCCCAGAGCACGGCGTGGTCGGCGGGCAGCCCGCGGACGACGAGCTCACGGACGACGACGTACCCCCGGGCGGCGGCCCACCGCGTGCACATCGCGTGCTGGCTGCGGGAATCCACCAGGAAGGGGTCGGCTTCCAGTTCCTCAAGGGGTGTCAGGCTGGCGATCGCCGCGACCCGCACCACTCTCACGCTCGTGGCATCTCCCATCGCGTCTCCCTCACCTCTGGCGTCCTCACCACTGGCGTCAGCCGAAGACCCTACTCCTGGCCGTAGGCTCGTAAACAGTCGCGCGAAGGAGGAACCGGAGTGCCGGTGGAGATCACCTGGTGGGGTCATGCCACCTGCACGGTCGAGGATTCGGGGGTGAGGGTGCTCACCGACCCGCTTTTCGCCCCTCGCCTCGCCCATCTGCGCCGGCGCAGAGGCGCGCTCCCCCCGCCCGAGGCCGCCGTGGCCGACGCCGTGCTCCTCTCCCATCTGCACGCCGATCATCTGCATCTGCCCTCCCTGGCGCGGATCGCCCCCGGTACCCGTGTGCTGCTCCCGCGCGGCTCGCGCCGGCATGTGCCGGGGCTCGCGCGCAGGCTCTCCCATCTGCATCTCGTCGAAGTGGTGCCGGGGGACGAGGTGCGGGTCGGCGACCTCGTCGTACGTGTGGTGACGGCGCGGCACGACGGGCGGCGGCTGCCCGTCGGACCGCACGGGACGCCCGCCCTGGGCTTCGTGGTGCGGGGTGAGGCGCGGACGTACTTCGCCGGGGACACCGGGCTCTTCGACTCGATGGCCGAGGAGGTCGGGGACGTCGATGTGGCGCTCCTTCCGGTGGGCGGCTGGGGCCCGTATCTCGGCCATGGTCACCTCGACGCGGGGCGCGCGGCGGTCGCCCTGGCGAGGATCACGCCGCGCAGCGCGGTGCCGGTGCACTACGGGACGTACTGGCCGATCGGCATGGACGCCGTACGGCCGCATGAATTCCATGCTCCGGGCGAGGAGTTCGTGCGCCAGGCGGCGCGGCTCGCGCCCGACGTGGCGGTGCACCGCCTGGGGCACGGCGAGAGCGTGCGTCCCGAGACCTCCAGAGGTGAGCCCCAGTGATCCTCTCCCTGACGGCGCAGGTGACGCCGGAGTCGACGCAGCAGGCGGTCGGCTATCCGTCGTTGTTCCTGCTCATCCTGGTGGGCGCCCTTGTGCCCGTGGTGCCCACGGGCGCCCTTGTCAGCTCGGCCGCGGTGGTCGCCCTGCACCAGACGGCGCCCCTCACGCTGCTCGTGGTGTTCGGGGTGTCCTCGCTCGCCGCGTTCCTCGGGGACATCGCGCTGTACTGGCTCGGCCGGCGCGGAATGCACTCGAAGAACGGCTCGCGCTGGCTCGCGGCGATCCGTGACCGCGCGCCCGAGGAGCGTCTCGCGCAGGCGCAGAGGAAGCTCGCGGAACACGGCGTCATGGTGCTCGTCCTCTCCCGGCTCGTCCCCGCCGGGCGCATTCCGGTGATGCTGGCCTGCCTGATGGCGAAGATGCCGCTGCGCGAGTTCGCCCGCGGGGACGTGCCCGCGTGCCTCGCCTGGGCCCTGACGTACCAGCTGATCGGCATTCTCGGCGGCTCGCTCTTCGACGAGCCGTGGGAGGGCGTGGTGGTGGCGGTCGGTCTGACGGTGCTTGTCAGCACGGCGCCGATGCTGTGGCGCAAGGTCCGGCGGGTCGCGCCCTAGGGCTCCTCGCCGAGCACCCGGGATGCGCCGACCGGAAGGTCCCACAGGTCCTCGCGGGGCAGTCCCGCCTTCTCCCATGCCCCGCGCACCCGGGTCAGCGGTTCGAGGACGGGCTCGCCCGACAGCAGGAACGTCCCCCAGTGCATCGGGGCGAGGCGGCGCGCCCCGACGTCGGCCGCCGCCCGCACCGCCTCCTCCGGATCGCAGTGGACGTCGCTGAGCCACCATCTCGGGTGGTAGGCGCCGATGGGCAGGAGCGCGAGGTCGATGCCGGGATAGCGGGCGCCGATGCGCTCGAACCAGTGGCCGTATCCGGTGTCGCCCGCGAAGTAGACGCGCTGCCCCTCTCCATCGGTGATGACCCACCCGCCCCACAGCGTCCGGCAGGTGTCGACGAGACTCCGCTTGGACCAGTGATGGGCGGGCACGAAGTCGAAGCGCACCCCGGCGAGTTCGGCCGCCTCCCACCAGTCCAGCTCGGCAACCCGGCTGAACCGGCGGCGCGTGAACCACCGGCCGAGCCCGGCGGGCACGAACACGGGGGTGTCCCTGGGGAGGCGGGCGAGGGTCGGGGCGTCCAGGTGGTCGTAGTGGTTGTGGCTGATGACGACCGCGTCGACGCGCGGCAGCGCGCTCCAGGCCACCCCGGGGGGCGTGACACGGGCCGGGGTGCCGAGGATCTTGCGGGACCAGACGGGATCGGTGAGCACGGTGAGCCCGCCGATCCGTACGACCCAGCTCGCGTGCCCGACCCAGGTGACGGCCACGGTGCGGGCGTCCACGCTCGGCAGCGGCCCCGGCTCGAACGGCAGCCGCTGGATGTCGGCGAGGCCCTCGGGAGCGGGCCGCAGGGCCCCCTCCCGCGCGAACCGCGCGAAGGCACGCAGCCCGGGCAACGGCGCGGTGAGCCGATCGGCGAACGACTTCGGCCAGAGGCGGGGGGTGCCGGGGGTGCGGGGTGGGGCGAGGGGGCTTGGGGTCGGTCGGTCCCGATCGAGCGGGGCGGGGGAGTCGGGGGTCGGGAGGCTGCGCACGGCGTGCGTGGATCTGGCGCCTGCGGACCCGGCGTCCGTAGCTCTCGCCTCCGCGGGCACGGTGTCCTGCTCTCCCTGCTCCGCCTGGCCGTCCCGCTCCGTACGGCCGTCCTGCTGCGCCTGCGGCGCCTGCGTCTCCGTCTGTTGCGTCACCGAGGAGGCTCCATTCGCTGTGCCGCTGTGCGGAGATCGCCGAAAGCTGATCCGAGCATGCTCAACGCCCTTTCCACGTGCGGCAGTTCCAGTGCGTCCGGTGCGGTGAGAGACGTCAGGCGCTCCTCGCGGGTTGAGCCGAGGAATGGTCCGGTGGACAGGCGTACGCGCAGTGCCCCCAGTTCGTCGCCGAAACGGTGGCCGCCGGGCGCGGGCATGGCGAGGCGTTCGCCGAGGAAGTCCTCCAGGTCCTGCGAGTCGCCGACGCCGCGCGCGGCGAGGGCCGGGCGGAGCGGGTCGAGGTCCACGTAGAAATGGCGGCCCGCCCGTGGGGGCCGGGCCAGCGCGCCCGCAGCGAGTACCACACGGTGCGCCGCGGCGGCCACGCGTGCGTGCAGGGCCGTCGCACGGGCGAGGCGGCCGGTCACCTCGTCAGGCTCGCCCAGGGCGTACGACGCCACCGCCCCGACCGGCGCCGCCACGCACGCGCCGAGCGCGGTGAGGACGTCCAGGGTGCGGGCCCGCAGCGCGGCGCCCCGCGCGTCGGGAGGGAACCGGGCGACCGCGGCGGGCCAGCCCGGCGGCAGGAAGGCTCCGGAGAGGTCGGTAAGCACCGTGACCCGTTCGGGGGCCATCTCGGCGGGCCCGATGAGCAAGGTGTCGTGCGGCCGGTGCAGGGTGTCGCGCCAGGTCTCGTCGCTGACGATGTGCAGCCCCTCGTCCGCCGCCGCCTCCACCGCTTCGTGCAGCACGTCCGGCGGCGGCACGGTGGCGGTGGGGTCGTCGGCGACGGAGAGCACGAGGAGGCGCGGGGTGCCTCCCTCGGCGCGGATGCGGCGGACGGTCTCCAGGAGGGCGTACGGATCGGGGACGCCGCCGCATTCGGCGGGCGTGGGCACGTGGTACACCGACCGGCCGAGCAGCCGTACCTGCGGCGCCCACCAGGCCGGGCAGGGACGCGGCAGCAGGACGTCACCGCCGCCGAGCGCGGCGGTCAGCGCGAGCAGCAGAGGCGCGGCCCCCGACGCGGCCACGACCTGGCCGCGCTCCACCGGGAGGCCGCGCCGGGCCCAGTAGCCGCTCGCGGCGTCCAGGAGGGCGGGGCTGCCGCCGGGCGGTTCGGCGTGGGCGCGGCCCGCGGCGCCGGCGAGCACGGCGGACAGCTCGGGCAGGACAGGCAGGCCCGCCTCCGGCAGGGGAGGTCCGTACCGGACAGGCCCACGGCCTTCGGATTCCGTCCGCATGAACCCATCGAAACGCGGTGGGCCGCTCAGCGCGCGCGGGAGCCTCCGGCCGAGTGGTTTCCCCCGTCGGCTGCGAGCCCCGCGAGCTCGCGCTCAAGGCCCTTCCCCCGCTTCTCCACGACCGCCGCCGCGACATCGGCCAGCTTGCGGTTCGTGGTCTGGGAGATGCGGCGCAGCATCGTGAAGGCCTTGTCCGCGTCGCAGGTCAGGACATGCATGATGATGCCGCAGGCCTGGTCGACCACGGGGCGGGTGCGCAGGGCCGTACCGAGGTGGTCAAGTTCGGTGAGGGCCGCGCGGTAGCGGCGGTCGCGGACCAGGCCGGTCGTGGCGAGGTCGCCGAGCGCCTGGGCGGGGCCGTGCCTGACGTCGTCCAGGGTGTCGGGGCGGAAGCTGAACAGGGTCAGGGTCACCGTGAGCCCGGCGCACTGGAAGGGGAGCGTGACGCTGGAGCGTACGCCGGAGTCGAGCGCGACGGCGCGGTACTCGGGCCACCGTTCGTCACGCAGCAGGTCACCGCTCTCCACCGGCCCGCCCCGCTCGTGCGCGGCCGGTATGGGTCCCTCGCCCGAACTCAACTGGACGGAGACGAGACCGGCCAGGTCGGGGTGGGTCACCGACGCGGGGCGCTCGCTGCCGCCCTCCGACACGGTCGTCCCCGCGCCGCAGCACGCGGTGGTGCAGCGCACGGCCTGTTCGGCCAGTTCGGAGAGCCTGCGTCCCGGCATGGCCGACTCCGGTCCTGCCAGGTCCGGTTCCGGTAAGAGGGGCATGGTGTTTTCCTCCTCCTTCTCCTTCTCCTTCTTCGCTCTTCTTCCCTCTTCATTCTCCGTGAGTCTCCCCTCCGCCTTCCCTTGAGGCCCCACGAAAAACGGTCGCAACGGATACGTTCAACACATGGCCAAAACGGAGGAGTTCGGTGAAGACATTGCGGATTTCATGCGCCGCGTCACCGAGTTGAAATCAGCCCGCTCCGTACCGACGGACGATCTCGGCACGGTCCTTGACGCGGCGATTTTCGAACTCGACCATGTCACGAGCCGGTTGATGCCCCTCTATGAACAGCTCGCCGCGGACGGCCACCTGGGCGGCGGAGTACCCGACCGGGACGAGCAGCGGCTGCTGCGGGCCCTCTTCCAGCGTCTCCCCCTGCCCGTCGCCCTGATCGACCGGGAGTCGGTGGTCCGGCGGATGAACTTCGCGGCGACGGGCTTCACGGGCGTACGCGCCGGATACGCGACCGGCAGGCCGCTCACCGGATTCCTGCTGCACGCGGACCGGGTCGCGTTCCGCTCGCAGACCGCGGCGGTCGCCCGCGGCGACGGCGACCGCAGCCTCACCGTCCACCTCCAGCGCGATCCGCGCCTCCCGGTCCGCGCGACGCTCACCGCGCTGCGGCCGGGGACGGAGCCGCGCACGGCGGTCCTGGTGGTGCTGCAACCCGGCGCGCACCCCGGCGCTCAGCCAGGCACGCAGCCCACAGGCTCCCGGACAGCGCCGCACGAGGCGCCGGCTCCCGCCCCCGACCTCGTCGAGACGACCCGGCACGCGGCCCGCCTCGACCTCGCGGACGCCATGACCACCGCCCTGCTCACCGCTCCCGCCGGGGACCGCGCGGCCGTACTCGAACGGGCGGCCGGCGTCCTGCACCCGCGGTTCGCGGACTGGGTGATAGCCGACGAGGGCGCCGCGCGACAGCGGCGTACGACCGTCCTGGGACCGCAGGACGCGCCGGTCGACGAGGTCCTCGCGCAGGCACCCGCCGCGTGTCCCCTCGTCGCCGAGGCGGCACGCGGCGGGGCCCCCATGCTCCAGGTCCGTCCGGAGGACCCGGAGGCCTTCGGTTCCGACTCGTCCGGCGCCCCCGTCCTCGTACGCGCGCAGGTGACGTCCCTGCTCTGCGTGCCGCTGAGGGCGCGCTCGGACGGGCCGGTGGAGGGTGTCCTCACGCTGTTCAGGAGTGGTGCGCGGCTCGCCTTCTCGATGGCCGAGGCGCAGGCGGTCGACGTGATGTCACGTCACATCGCGCTGGCCATGACCCGCCGGACGGGCACCCGGGTCCCCGGCGGCGACTAGGCGGCGTCCTGCATGACCTGGTCGCGAAGGCGGTCGCAGCAGCGGCTGATCAGGCGGGAGACGTGCATCTGGGAGATGCCGAGCTGCTCGGCGATGCGGCCCTGCGTCATGTCGCCGAAGAACCGCATGTAGAGGATGTCGCGTTCCCGCTCGGGCAGCGCCGCGATGCGCGGCTTGACGGCCTCGCGGTCGATGACGACATCGAGCGCGGGGTCGGGCGCGCCGAGTGCGTCCCGCAGCGCGTATCCGTCCTCGCTGCCCGGGAGTTCGGCGTCCAGGGAGAGCGCGGTGAAGCTTTCGAGCGCCTCGAGTCCGGCGGTCGCGTCCTCCTGGGACAGCTGCGCCTTCTCGGCGATCTCGGCGAGGGTCGGTGCGCGCCCGGGGACGGTCTGCGTCAGCTCCTGGCGGGCGAACCGGACCCGGTTGCGCAAGTCCTGTACACGGCGCGGCACATGGAGGCTCCACATGTGATCACGGAAGTGACGCTTGATCTCACCGGTGACGGTCGGCACGGCGTAGCTCTCGAAGGCGCTTCCGCGCTCGGGGTCGTACCGGTCGACGGCCTTGACCAGACCGAGGGCCGCGACCTGACGCAAGTCGTCAAGCGCTTCGCCGCGGTTGCGGAACCGACCCGCGAGCCGCTCGGCCATCGGCAGCCAGGCCTTGACCAACTCCTGTCGCAGTGCGTCACGCTCGGGACCGTGCGGCATCTCGGTGAGCCTGCGGAAGGCGGCTGCGGTGTCGGGGGCGTCGTCGTGCGGATGGCGCTTCGTCTGTCGCGCGTCGGATCGCATGATGCCTCGCAACTCCCTTGTGGGTGCCTTGGGTTGAAGAGTCACCGTGGGATGCGCGCGAGATCGCGACGGGGCACACCCGGGGCGAGCACAAGCCGCACCCACGGACGTGCCTCCGTTCCGAAGCACTGTCCACTTCGCCTGCCCCGAGGCCCTGGGGACAAACACGGGCCGCGACCAGGCACCGCATCGGTCGCCTCACATTCCTCCGGACGAACCCGCATGGACCGGTCCCACACGGGTACTGCGGCGAGACCAGTCACCCCCGCAGTGAAAGGCCCCCATCATGGCTGTTGTCGTAAGGGACGTCATGACACCGGGCGTCGTGGCGGTAGGCCCCGATGCCTCGCTGGTCGAAGCGGCTCAGCTGATGCGCGCGCAGGACATCGGCCATGTTCTGGTGGCCACGGCGGGCCGGGTGATCGGTGTGCTCACCGACCGGGACATCACGCTGCGCGCCGTCGCCGACGGCGCCGATCCCCTCACCGTCAGCGCGCAGGCCGTCTGTACCCCGAACCCGGTGATGGTCGCCCCGGATGACGCCGTGGCGTCGGCCGTCAGTCTGATGCTCGAGTACGCCGTGCGCAGGCTGCCGGTCGTCGAGAACGGACAGCCGGTGGGGATGGTGACCCTCGGGGATCTCGCCGCGTCGGCCTGAGCCGGACGGGTACGGCCCGTCGCCGCTGTTCGCACTCCAGTTCACTCCGCGGACCCGGCCCTCGGGCCGGGCGGGGTCCTGGCCCGGTCCGGAGGGAGCGGGTCCGGTTGCACAGGTGGTGCAGGGGGGAGCGACCGGACCCGCGGCGCGGGCCCGGCCCGGCCTGAGGCCGGGCCGGAACATCCCCGGTGGTCCGTCACGGCCGCGCCCTGGGGCGGGTTGAGGACCCGTGGGCAGCGACCGGCCCAACCGGTGACAAGTGAAACGATAAATCAGCCACCGGGCGGTCACGATCCGCTGAGCGCGGCCAGTGTCCGCATAGCGCACGGTTCAGCTTGGCGACGGTTCAACTCGAAGGCGATTCAGCTCGACGGCGGTTCAGCCGTGGCCGTTCAGCTCCGCAGCGTCTGGGACGGCAGCTCCCCGAACCGGGCGTGGTACTGCTCGGCGAACCTCCCCAGATGGCTGAAGCCCCACCGGTGCGCCACCTCACTCACACTGACCTCGCCGGGCTCCGCCGTCCGCAGTTCGTCGCGCACGCGGGTCAGCCGTACATCCCGTACGTACGCCATGGGTGACATCCCCACGTAGCGCCGGAAGGCCTCCTGGAGCCAGCGCACCCCGACCCGCGCCTCGGCGGCGAGCCCGGCGGGCGTGAACGGATGCTCGGGCCGCTCCTCGACGGCGTCCATCGCGCGTTTCACCGGCGCCGGGCGCAGCCTCTGTGCCGGGGCGGCGAGTTCGTCACGGTAGGGATGCTCGACGGCGAGCAGCAGCCCGTTCAGGATCGCCTCCTGGAGGGGCGCGGCGACCAGCGGTGACGTACAGAGCGACGGCTCGGCCTGCGACGCGCCGGGCTCCTCGCGCAGGTCCTCCATCACCGTCGCGACGAGCCGGGCCCAACTCCGGCCCGGACCACGGGTGGTGTCGAGTTCGGGGGCGAGCGTCAGCGGGGCCCGGACGGGCCGCCCGATGAGCTGCTCCAGGCGCTGGTCGAGCGTGTCGCGGTCGATCTTCACCGCAAGGATCCGGCAGTCGCCCGTCCAGCGCTCCACCACCGTGTCACCGACGGGCTGGAACACCCCGGCCCGCTCCGCCGTCGCGACGGTGCGCGCGCCGCCGCCCTGCCGGAAGTGCATCTGCCCGCCGAGCGGGATGTTCACGTGGTACGCGCCCAGTTCGCCGACCCGGATCCGCACATCGGCGCCGCAGCTCAGCTCGCCGACGGTGAGCGCGCCGAGCTGCCCGATGACGAACTCGGCCCGGAAGTCGCCAGGACCGCCGATGACATCCATGAAGTTGCTGTAGAACGCGGCAGTGATCATCTGCCGTGCCGCGTCCACGTCCGCCGTCCTGAAGAACGTCCTCGACGCCTCGCCGCTCACGCGTGACTCACCCGCTCCCCCGACCTCACTCGCTCTGCCCCGCGGCTACACCCGGCGCCCCAGCAGATTCAGCAGCTCCGTCTGCGCGTCGGCGCCCTGTGGTGGTTCCACCGCGGGGGCGAAGACCCCGCTCTTCGCCAAGTCCGCAGCGTACGGCTTGGTTTCCCGCAGGGAGAAGGTAACGAGATCATCCGGAAGCTTTTCGTCCGCGCCGATCGCCCGGGACAGATCCCAGGCGTGCACGACGAGGTCGGTGATCATCTGCCCGAGGTAGAACTCCGCCGCGCTGTCGCCGAAGGAGAGGTGGACCGTGCGGTCGATGGCGCCCGGCTCGCGGAACGCCTCGCGCGATGCGGCGGCCGCCGTGTCCCAGGAGGCGACCGGGTCGGGGCCGAGCATGTCGCCGTCGAAGGCGTCGCCGACGGATTCCATGGTGGCGCCGTCGCGGACGAGCGAGGGCACCCAGAGCTGCTCGGTGGTGAGGTGGTTGACGAGGTCGTGCACGGACCAGTCGGTGCACGGCGTCGACGCGTCCCACTGGTCGGCCCCGACCGCGTGCACGCGGTCGGTGAACAGTTCGAGGGCGGCCGAGTGCCGGGCGAGAAGCGGGTGGCCCGCCGGGTCGGACGGGCCCGCTGTACCAGTCGTGTCTGCCATACCCGCCATTGTCCTCCTGGAGGCGGCAGGCGCTACCGCTTGCGGTTCTTCCGGAAGGCGGAAAGCGGAAGGCGGCAGAAGCCGACAGAGCCGCTACCGCTTGCGCTCCACCCGCCGCTCGTCCCACACCGGCTCCTGCGTCTCGCGCACGAGGCCGTCGCTGCCGAAGACGAGGTAGCGGTCGAAGGAGCGTGCGAACCAGCGGTCGTGCGTCACGGCGAGCACAGTTCCCTCGTACGCCTCGAGACCCTCTTGGAGCGCCTCGGCCGACTCCAGGTCGAGGTTGTCGGTGGGCTCGTCGAGCAGCAGCGCCGTGGAGCCCTCCAGCTCCAGGAGCAGGATCTGGAAGCGCGCCTGCTGGCCGCCCGAGAGCCGCTCGAAACGCTGCTCGGCCTGGCCGGTGAGCTCGTACCGGCGAAGGCGTGACATGGCGGGCCCCTTGGCCTGGGCGTGCTCGCGCCACAGGATGTCGAGGAGCGTGCGGCCAAAAAGCTCCGGGTGGGCGTGGGTCTGCGCGAAGTGTCCCGCCACGACGCGCGCGCCGAGCTTCCAGTCGCCGCTGTGCGAGACGTCGCCGCCGGCGAGGAGACGCAGGAAGTGCGACTTTCCGGAGCCGTTCGAGCCGAGGACGGCGACGCGCTCGCCGTAGAAGACCTCCAGGTCGAAGGGCTTCATGAGGCCGGTCAGCTCAAGACCCTTGCAGGTGATGGCCCGGATGCCGGTGCGCCCGCCGTGCAGCCGCATGGTGATGTCCTGCTCGCGCGGCGGCTCGGGCGGCGGTCCCGCCTCCTCGAACTTACGCAGGCGGGTCTGCGCGGCTGCGTACCGCGAGGCGAGCTCATGGCTGATCGATGCGGCCTGCCGCAGGCTCAGCACGAGCTTCTTCAGCTGGGCGTGCTTCTCGTCCCAGCGCCTGCGCAGCTCCTCGAAGCGCGCGAACCGCTCGCGCCGGGCCTCGTGGAAGGTGGAGAAGCCGCCGCCGTGCACCCAGGCGTCGGCGCCCGCGGGCCCCGGCTCGACGCTGACGATCTTCTCGGCGGCGCGGGCGAGGAGCTCGCGGTCGTGGGACACGAAGAGGACGGTCTTGCGGGTCTCCCCGAGCCGCTCCTCCAGCCAGCGCTTTCCGGGCACGTCGAGATAGTTGTCCGGCTCGTCGAGGAGCAGCACCTCGTCTCCGCCGCGCAGCAGGGCTTCGAGCACCAGGCGCTTCTGCTCACCGCCGGAGAGGGTGCGGACCTCGCGGAACTGCGCCTTGTCGTACGGGATGCCGAGCGCGGCGGTGGTGCACATGTCCCAGAGCGTCTCGGCCTCGTAGCCGTGTGCCTCGGCCCAGTCGGAGAGCGCCTGGGCGTACTGGAGCTGGGCGGCCTCGTCGTCGACGGTCATGATCAGGTGTTCGGCGACGTCCACGGCCTTCGCGGTCTCGCGGATACGGGGGTTCGACACGGAGACGAGCAGGTCGCGCACGGTCGTCTCGTCGCGCACGGAGCCCACGAACTGCGGCATGACGCCGAGGCCGCCGCTGACGGTGACGGAGCCGCCGTGCGGCTGGATCTCGCCCGAGATGAGGCGGAGCAGGGTCGTCTTGCCCGCGCCGTTCGCCCCGACCAGGGCGACGATCGAACCCTCGCCGACACGGAAGGAGACATCACCGAGCAGGGCTCGGCCGTCCGGCAGGTAGTACTCGATGTGCGCGGCTTCCAGATGTCCCATGCGGAGATTGTCTGTGGGGGGTGCACGTTGCTGCAAATGCGTTTCGTCTCCCCCGTCCCGGGCCACTTCCTGGGCCCGCTGTCCCGGCCCGCGGTTCAGGGTCGCATTCCGACGGTTTCCCGACGGTTTTCCGACGCTTCCGGCGACGAGGGAGAGTGAATCGCCCTCCGGGGTACCCGCGCCCCATGCCTCTGCGAACCCGCCTCATCGCCCTGGACCACCGCACCTTCGACGCGGTCGCCACCCGGCACTGGCCGGGCGCCGACCGGCTCCTGCCCCGCCTCAGCCGCAGCGCGAACCACGGTCTCCTATGGTTCGGCGTGGCCGCCGGGATCGCCTCGACCCGTACGCCCCGCGCACGGCGTGCCGCGCTGCGCGGGACCATGTCGCTCTCGCTCGCGTCCGCCGCAGTCAACACCCTCGGCAAGCGCTCGGTGCGCCGGGCCAGGCCGCTGCTCGACGGGGTGCCGCTGATGCGCCAGCTGAAGCGGCAGCCGATCACCACCTCCTTCCCCTCGGGGCACTCCGCGTCGGCTGCCGCCTTCGCCACCGGGGTGGCGCTGGAGTCGCGGCGCTGGGGTGCGGGCGTCGCGCCGGTCGCCGGCGCCGTCGCGCTGTCCCGGGTCTATACCGGTGTGCACTTCCCGAGCGACGTCCTCGCGGGGGCGGCGCTCGGTGCGGGCGCGGCCTTCGCGGTGCGTGGCCTGGTGCCGACCCGCGATCTGCTGCCGCCGCCGGGCAGGCCCCGCGTCGACGCCCCCGCCCTGCCCGGCGGCAAGGGCCTGGTGCTCGTGGTCAACTCCGCCGCCCGCGCCCCCGAACGTACGGATGCGTTACGGGAGGCACTGCCGCTCGCCGAGGTCGTGGAGTGCCGACCGGAGTATCTGGAGGTGGAGTTGGAGAAGGCCGCCGCGCGGGCACGGGTGCTCGGCGTGTGCGGCGGGGACGGCACCGCGAACGCGGCGGTGCCCGTCGCCCTGCGTCACCGGCTGCCGCTCGCGGTCCTGCCGGGCGGCACGCTCAACCACTTCGCGTACGACATCGGGGTCGAGGAGCCGCGTGATCTCTGCCGGGCCGTCGAGGCGGGGGACGCGGTCGCCGTCGACGTCGGGCGTTTTTGCACCGACAGCGGTTCGCGGGGCTACTTCCTCAACACCTTCAGCCTCGGCGTCTACCCCGAGCTCGTGCGGCTGCGCGACCACTGGGCCCACCGCGTCGGCAGCCGGGCCGCCGCCGTCCTCGCCGCCACCCGCCTTCTCCGCTCCGAGCGGCAGCCCCTGAGCGCCGAATTCGGTGGCAGGCAAAGGGCGTTGTGGCTGCTCTTCGCGGGCAACTGCACGTATCACCGGCTCGGGTTCACGCCCGGCCGCAGGCTGGATCTGGCCGACGGACTGCTCGACGTACGCCTCGTGCACGGTGGCCGCAGGCCCGGCGCGCGGCTGCTCGCCGCGGCGCTCGCGGGGCCGCTCAGGCGCTCACCGGCGCAGGCCGCCGCGCGGCTTTCCAGGCTGCGGGTGGACGGCCTGGAGCCGGGGACCGTGGTGGCGTACGACGGTGAGGTGACCGTCGTCCACGACGGGCTGCTCATCGACAAGCTGCCCGAGTCGCTGACCGTGTACCGGCCGTTCCCACTTGGCCGGTGACCACATAGTGATACATGGGTCTCATTATTCGACATGGCGGCGTACCGTTCGATCCACCGCAGCGAGCGGCAGCGAACGTGAAGGAGTTCCCGTCATGCCGGAGGAGACCGCCGTCTACACGCACGGACACCACGAGTCCGTCCTGCGCTCCCACACCTGGCGGACCGCCGCCAACTCGGCCGCCTACCTCGTAGATTCGCTCAAGCCGCACATGCGGATCCTGGACATCGGCTGCGGCCCCGGCACGATCACCGCCGACCTGGCCGAGCTCGTCCCCGAGGGACATGTCACGGGCGTCGACCACGCGCCCGGCATCCTGGACCGCGCCCGCGCGACGGCGGCCGAACGGGGCCTTGAGAACGTGGAGTTCGCCGTCGCCGACGTGCACGCCCTGGACTACCCGGACGACTCCTTCTGCGTGGTGCACGCGCATCAGGTGCTCCAGCACGTCGGCGACCCGGTGCGCGCCCTGAGCGAGATGCGGCGCGTCTGCGCGCCGGGCGGCATCGTAGCCGCCCGGGACGCGGACTACTCGGCGATGAGCTGGTACCCGAACTCCCCCGCCATGGACGGCTGGCTGGACCTGTACCGGCGGGTGGCCCGCGCCAACGGCGGCGAGCCGGACGCGGGCCCCCGCCTCAAGTCCTGGGCGCTGGAGGCCGGTTTCGACGACGTCACCGCGAGCGCGAGCACCTGGTGCTACAGCTCGGCGCAGGAGCGCGCCTGGTGGAGCGGGCTCTGGGCGGACCGCACGGTCGCCTCCGCGTACGCCGGACGCGCGGTGGACGGCGGGCACGCCGACGCCGGTGAGCTGCGGGCGATCGCCGACGCGTGGCGGGAGTGGGGAGAGCGCGACGACGGCTGGTTCGCCGTGCTGCACGGAGAGATCCTCTGCCGGAAGTGACGTACCGCGCTTGCGGGAGGTGACGCGTGGCGTCACTCACAGGTCCTCACATCCCTGCGTAGAGCGGCTGGTTGGGGATACCCGGGGCAGCAGGAGGTAAGACACTATGGTTCCTGTTCTGCTCGTCCTTCTGCTGGCCCTGCTGCTCTTCGGCGCGGGGTTCGCCCTGAAGATCCTGTGGTGGGTCGCCATCGTCGTGCTGGTCGTCTGGCTGGTCGGGTTCCTGATGCGCAGCACGACGGCGACCGGAACGAGGTCCCGCTGGTACCGGTGGTAGCCGTCGAGCGGTGGTAGCCGTACTCATCCGCTCAGCGCACGCAGCTTGCGGCGCGCCGGTCCCAGTGCCCGCCCCGAGCGCAGCAGGCCCGCCCAGGGATTGGTGCGGGCCTGCTCTACCGCGTCCGCGATGGTCCAGCGCCGCGCCCCGAGCGCGGGGTCGTCGAGGTCCTCCCAGGCGACGGGCACGGCGACCGGGGCCCCTGGCTTGGCACGGACGGAGAAGGGGGCGACGGCGGTCTGCGCGTACGCGTTGCGCTGCACGTCGAGGTAGAGGCGGTCGCCGCGGTCCTTCTTGCGGGCGGCCGTGGTGAGCTGCTCGGGGCGGGCCCGCGCGAGGGTCTCGGCGACGTCCTTGGCGAAGGCGCGTACGTCGTCGAAGTCGTGGCGACCGTTGAGCGGCACGATGACGTGCAGGCCGCGTGAGCCCGTGGTCATCAGGGCGGACGGCAGGCCGATGTGGTCGAGCAGTTCACCCACGAGCCGCGCCGCCTCGCGCACCTGGCCGAAGTCGTCCTCGGCCGGGTCGAGGTCGAAGACGAGCCGGTCGGGATGGGTGACACCGCCGACGCCGCCGACCCGGGACGTCCAGCGGTGCAGGGTGAGGCAGGCCTGGTCGGCGAGGTAGAGGAGCGTGGCGGTGTCGTCGCACACGGTGTGGGTGACGGTGCCGCCCTCCTTGGCGACCTCGGCGCGAGTGATCCAGTCCGGGTAGTGGTCGGGGGTGTCCTTCTGCATGAAGCGTGGCCCGCCGACGCCGTCCGGGTGCCGCTCCAGCATCAGGGGTCGGCCGCGCAGGTGGGGCAGCATGAACGGGGCGACGGCCCGGTAGTAGTCGGCGAGGTCCCCCTTCGTATAGCCCGCCGAGCCGCCTCCGCCTCCGTCTCCGTCTCCGTCTCCGCCCTCACTCTCGGCAGGGAAGAGAACCTTGTCGGGACGGTGCAGCTCTACGGTGCGGCGTCCCGCCCGCAGCGTTCGTGCGCTGGTCATGTGGGGTTCCTTTCATGCTGCACAGGGGTGCTGACAACACCTGAGGACGGGGGCCGACAGGCGTGCCCCGGGCCGCGTACGCCGGAAGGATTCGACAAGACGGTTCAGGTCGGACCGTAGTGAGCGAGGCGCGCCATGGCGAACGGAACGCGGAGATATCCCGGACACCCGGCAAGGGACCCGGTGAGGGACCCGGCAAGGGACCCGGTGAGGGAGCGGCCGGGCGGTGGCGAACCCGCCGCTCCCCCGCCCGTCCACGCCGCGTTCGCGCTCTGGATCACCGCGGTCGTGGCGGGCTTCTTCGAGACGGTGCTCATGGTCGGTCGTCTCATCGCCGAAGACGGCACCTCCGCCGGGGAGATCGCGGGCGGCCTGCTGCTGCGGATGACCGTGTTCTCGGCGGCCGTCCTGCTCGCCGTCCAACTGCGCCGCGGCAGGAACTGGGCCCGCCTGACGCTCGCCGCGGGGCTCGGCGTCATCGGCACGCTGTCCCTGGTGATCGAGCCCGTGCGGTGGCTGGCCGACGGGCACACCCTGGGGGACGCCTTCCGGGATCTGGGGGCGGTGGACGTGCTGCTCGGGGCGAGCCGCGTGCTGCATCTGAGCGCGGTGCTCGGGGCGATGGTCCTGATGTTCCTGCCCACGGCCAACGCATGGTTCCGGACGCGCCCCACGTTCGTGGCGCGGCCCACGTTCAGAGCGCGCTCCACGTCCGGGGCGCGCTCCACGGATCCCGAGCAGCACTGACCGGACCTACCGTACGACCGCCTGCTCCACGAGCAGCCGCGCCGCCGTCGCGATGGACTCGGCGTCGATGCCGGCCGCGTGCAGTTGCTCGTCGGGGGACGCCGAGCCCGGCATCGTCCTCACCGCGAGCCGCACCAGGCGCGGCACCGGGCCCCCGTCGCCGAAGGCCTCGAACACGGCGTCGCCGATGCCGCCCTCCGGGCGATGGTCCTCGACGGTGAGCAGGCAGCCGGTGCGCGCGGCGGCCTCACGCAGGGTCGCGCGGTCGACGGGCTTGACGGAGTACAGGTCGATGACCCGCACCTGGATCCCCTCGCGGTCCAGGAACTCGGCGGCGGTCAGCGCCTCGTGCAGGGTCACGCCCGCCGCGACGAGCGTGAGCCGGTCGGCGTCGGAAGAACGCAGGACCTTGGAGCCGCCGACGGGGAACTCCTCGCCGGGCCCGTAGATGACGGGCGTGTCCCCACGCGACGTACGCAGGTACCGCACGCCGTCCAGGCCCGCCATCTGCGCGACGAGCTGCCCCGTCTGGTGGGCGTCGCACGGATACAGGACCGTCGAGCCGTGCACCGCGCGGAACATCGCCAGGTCTTCGAGGCCCATCTGGGAAGGACCGTCCTGGCCGATGGCGACGCCCGCGTGGGATCCCACGAGGTTGATGCCCGCGCCGCTGATCGCCGCCATGCGGATGAAGTCGTGGGCGCGGGTGAGGAAGGCGGCGAACGTCGACGCGTACGGGACCCAGCCGCGGGCCGCCAACCCCACTGCGGCGGCGACGAGTTGCTGTTCGGCGATGTAGCACTCGAAGTAGCGCTCGGGGTGCTCCTTGCCGAAGTACTCGGTCCGCGTCGAGTCACCGACCTCCCCGTCGAGGGCCACGACGTCGCCGCGCGCGGTGCCGAGCGCGGCGAGCGCCTGGCCATAGGCGGTGCGGGTGGCGACGGAGTCGCCGACCTCGTGGCGCGGCAGCTCCAGATGGCCGCTGCGCGTCGCGTGCAGTGCCCGCGCGGCGGCGGGCTTGCGCACCTCGACACGTACGTCGTGTACGCCGCCGAGCTCCTCGATCGCCGCTTCCGCGTCCGGCAGCGGCTTGCCGTGCATGCCCTCGCGGTCCTCGACGGAGGCGACGCCCTTGCCCTTGACGGTGCGGGCCAGGATGGCGGTGGGCCGCCCGGTGGTGGAGCGTGCCTCCCCGAAGGCGCGCTCGGCCTCGTCCAGGTCGTGGCCGTCGATCTCGACGACGTGCCAGCCGAAGGCGGTCAGACGGCGGGCGTAGGCGTCGAGATCCCACGCGTGGCGGGTGGGGCCGCGCTGTCCGAGGCGGTTGACGTCGACGATGGCGGTCAGATTGTCCAGGTGCTCGTACCCCGCGTGCTCGGCGGCCTCCCACACCGAGCCCTCCGCCAGTTCGCTGTCGCCGCACAGCACCCAGACCCGGTAGGGGATCCGTTCGAGCCGCTTGCCCGAAAGGGCCATGCCGACGCCGACGGGGAGCCCCTGGCCGAGGGAGCCGGTGGCGGTCTCGACCCACGGAACGCGGCGCGGCGTCGGATGCCCTTCCAGGCGGCTGCCCTGCTTGCGGAAGGTCAGCAGCTCGCTGTCGGTGACCACGCCCGCCGCCTTGTACGCCGCGTACAGGAGGGGAGAGGCGTGTCCCTTGGAGAGGATGAAGCGGTCGTTGCCGGGGTGGTCGGGCCGGTCGAAGTCGTAGTGCAGGTGGCGCGCGAGGAGCACCGCCATCAGGTCGGCCGCGGACATCGAGGAGGTGGGGTGCCCGGATCCCGCCGCATCCGCGGCCCGGACGGAGTCGACCCGCAACTGCCTTGCGAGCGGGGCGAGTTCATTGCTTGTCATGGCTGGGCCTCCTTGGGTGCGGGCTCGCGTCCGGCGGTCCACCGGTCGCGTCGGCCGTCGGTTCCTTCCGTGCGTGACCTCCCAACGACCCTGGCACGCGGGACCTCCCGATTGCCCCGGCGAACCGCCGTCAAACTCAGCCGAACCCCAACGAACTCCCCCTGGATTCCGACGGCCCGGACCGGCGCGGACGCCGTTTGACCGGCGGGCCCGGGGATACCCGTACGGGGCGCCGCCGCAGGTGGTCGCAGGTGAACGGGGCGCGATCCGATGCCGCTCCTCCCCCGCGGCCCCACCTCCATCTCCCACCCCTCGCACGCGATCCAGGACGGTTCCGATGAAGGACGCAGTGCCCATCGAAATCCCGGCCATGTCCGCCTATCTGGTGCCCGCTGACGCCCCCGAGGCGGACGGCACCCTCGCCTGGGAGAGCACGAGCATCGTGATCGTCGAGGTGACCGCGGGCGACGCGACGGGCACGGGCTGGACCTACGCCCCCGCGGCCACCGTGCCGCTGATGGCCGAGCAGCTCGTCCCTGCCGTCACGGGCCTGGACGCGCTCGACATCCCCGCCGCGCACACGGCGATGACGAAGGCGATCCGCGACACCGGCCGCCCCGGTGCGGCGTCGTGCGCCATGTCGGCGATCGACATCGCCCTGTGGGACCTGAAGGCACGCCTTCTGGAGATCCCGCTCGTACGTCTCCTGGGCGCGGCCCGCGACGAGGTCCCCGTCTATGGGAGCGGGGGCTTCACGACGTACCACGACACGCATCTGGCGGCCCAGCTCAACGGCTGGGTGCACGGCCAGGGCATACCCCGCGTGAAGATCAAGATCGGTGAGGCCTGGGGACGGGCGGCGGCCCGCGACGTGCTGCGGGTGCGCACCGCGCGTGACGTCATCGGCACGCAGGCCGAGTTGTACGTCGACGCGAGCGGCGGCTACACCCGCAAGCAGGCGATCCGGGTGGGCCGGGCGCTCGCCGAGCACGGTGTGGGCTGGTTCGAGGAGCCGGTGCCGTCGGACGACCTGCGGGGGCTCGCCCTCGCGCGGGACGCGCTGGTCTGCGACGTGGCGGCCGGCGGGTACGGCTACGACCTCTCGTACTTCGCGCGGATGATCCCCTCCGTGGACTGCCTCCAGCTGGACGCGACCCGCTGCGGCGGCCTGACCGAGTGGCTGCGCGCGGCGGCACTCGCGCAGGCGCACGGGATCGAGGTCTCGGCCCGCTGCGCCCCGCACGCACATGCCGCGGTCGCCGCGTGCGTACCGAATCTGCGGCACATCGAGTGGCTGCACGACCATGTGCGGGTCGAGTCGATGTTCTTCGACGGCGCCCTCGACCCGACGGGCGGCGTCGTCCGACCCGACGGCGGCATCGGCCACGGTCTGGAGCTGCGGCGCACGGAGGAGGTCGAGGAATACCGGGTCGCGTGAGGGAGCACGGGATCGGGGGCCGGTCAGGGGCCGGCAAGTCCTCGGTGGGCCTGGAGGTCGCGGCGCTGCTGCGGGCGGCGGACGTGGGGCACGCGTACATCGAGGGCGACGCCCTGGACGCGGTCCATCCGGCGCCGGACGGCGACCCCGACCGCTCCCGGACCACCGGGCGCAATCTCGCGGCGCTCTGGGCGAACTACACGGACCTCGGCTGCCACCGTCTCGTCCACACGAACACGGCGAGCGTCCTGGCGAGCGAGGAGCGGCTGTTCACCGGCGCCCTGCGCCGCCCGCGCATCGTCCACGTACTCCTCACGGCGTCGGACGCCAGCGTCGAGGAGCGTCTGACGACCCGCGAGCTGGGCTCGGAGCTCGAACAGCAGCTGCGCAGAAGCGCGTTCATGGCCCGGCGCCTGGAGGAGCGCGCGGCCGATGTGGTCGCCGCCACGGGGTGGAAGTCCCGGAAGTCCCCGGAAAAGATCACGGATAGGGGCCCGGCCAACTAGGCTCGCCGGTATGGAAATCCTGGGAACCACGCTGCGCATCTGCGTCGAGGACCTGGAGTCCTCGGTCGCCTTCTACGAACGTCTCGCGGGCGCTCCCGCACAGCGTTTCGAGCGTGAGGGCGTGTCGGTCGCGGCGATCGGCTGCTTCCTGTTGATGAGCGGGCCGGAGAAGGAGATCGAGATCCTCCGGAAGATCTCCGCGACGATCGCCGTGGAGAACGTCGACGAGGCGTACGCCGTCCTGAACGCGTCCGGCGCCAAGGTCATCGCGGGCCCCATCGCGACCCCGGCGGGTCGCAACCTCATCGCGATGCACCCGGACGGCACGGTCTTCGAGTACGTGGACCGGCACGCCGAGAGCTGAACCGCGAGGACCTGTATGCCCCGTATCCTCCACGGCAGGCAAGCAGGCCGAACGGAGGACGGTGCACGTGGCGGACAGTACGGCGTCGGGCGGTGCGGAACGGGTGTCGTTGAGCGCCCAGGCGCGCGAGGCCGTCCGGCAGCGCATCGTGGACCGCCGCTATCCGCTGGGCGCGCGCCTGGTGGAGCGCGAGGTCGCCGAGGAGCTGCGGATGTCGCGGGTCCCCGTGCGGGAGGCGATGCGCGCGCTGGTCGCCGAGGGCCTGCTCGAGCTGCTCCCGCACAGCGGGGTGCGGGTCCGCCGCCTGGAACCCGCCGATGTGCGGCACTTGTACGAGGTGTGGGAGCCGCTCGCGGTCCAGGCGTCCCGGCTCTCCGCGCGCCGGGTGGCAGCGAGCGCGCCGGACGAGCCACCGGGGCTCGCCGCGCTGCGGGCCACACTCGGCCAGGCGGAACAGGCGTCGGACGTGGACGACGGGCCGCGCGAGGTCGCCGCGCACACGGCGTTCCACGAGGGCATCGTGACCCTCTCCGGCAATCCCCTCCTCGCCCGCACGATGGAGCAGCTGAGCTGGCAGCTCCAGCTCCTGTTCGGCATGCGCGTCGAGCCCGACCACATGCGGGCCCAGCACGACCTCATCTACCGGCAGATCGCGTCGGGCGACGAGGAGACGGCGGCGGCGAGCACGCTGCTGCACGTACGGGACAGCCAGGTGGTGGCGCTGCGGTCGCTCTTCGAGGAGAGCACTTCTTAACAGCGGAACCCGCTGTATACCAAAAACCCCGTACCTCACCATCACTCCGAGTTCCGCCCTGTACAAACCCGCACATTCCCTTACCCCTCCTTGCGAGCCACTCCGGCTTGGTATACAAACTGCGGACGCGTTCCCTCCGCAACCCGTCCTGGAGCAGCCCCATGTGCGTCGAGTCCATCCCTCCGCCCTCCTCCCGGCTCACCCGGCGTGGTGTCCTCGCGGGTGCGGCCGCGCTCGCCGGGACCACGGCCGTGCTGACCGCCACCGCGCCCCAGGCGAACGCCGCCCCGCGCGAGGGGCAGGGTCACCGTCAGGCCGGTGGCGATCTGGTCATCGAGGGCGGCACGCTCCTCGACCCCGCGACCGGTGAGGTGACCGAGGACGCGGTGGTCGTCATCGTGGACGGCGTCGTCCGCTCGGCGGGCAGGCGCGGCCGGGCCGATGTGCCCGAAGGCGCCGAGGTGCTCGACGCGCACGGGCGCTGGATCCTGCCGGGGCTCGTCGAGGCGCACATCCATCTCAACACCGCCGCCGAGGCGCGCGACGCGGTGCTGCTCGGTGCGACCAGCGCCCGCAGCGGCTCGACCAACTTCTACCAGGACATCGCCGTACGGCAGTTGGCCCGTGAGGCACCCGAGCAGGCGCCCCGGCTTCGCGCCGCCGGAATCTTCGTCTCGCCGGACCTGGGCGACACGATCCTCGCCGACCCGGAGCTGACCCCGCTGGCCAGGCTGCGCGACGGCGTGCGCTCGCCCGAGGCGCTGCGCCGCGTCGTCGAGGTCAACCTCGCCCGTGGCGCCGACGTCATCAAGACCCGGGTCAACGAGCGGGCGGGCCTGCCCGAGCAGGATCCGCTGGCCCAGGTGTACGACCGCGAGCAGTTGTCCGCCGTGGTCGCGGCGGCCCGGCGCGGCGGCAAGGGCGTGCTCTGCCACAGCTACAGCGAGAAGGGCTGCCACGACGCCGTCATGGCGGGCATCCGCTCCCTTGAGCACGGCGCCTTCGTCGGCGAACACACGCTGCACGAGATGCGGCGCAGGGGAACGTACTTCACGCCGACCCTCACCGCGATCGCCGGGCTCGCCGACTCGTCGGACCCGGTGCTCGCGGAGCGCGGGCGCCAGTACCTGCCGGTCCTGAAGCGGGCCGTGCTCGCCGCGCACGAGATGGGTGTGCCGCTCGCGGCGGGCACGGACTCGTCCGGCGGGAAGATCAAGCCCATCGGCCGCGAGGTGGAGCTGATGCACGCGGCGGGGCTCTCCGCGCTCGACGCGATCCGCACGGCCACCACGGGCGCCGCGAAGCTGCTCGGCCTCGACCGCACCGCGGGCCGCCTCGCGCGCGGCTTCGCAGGCGACGTGCTCCTCGTGGACGGCGACCCGCTGTCCGACGTGACGGTCCTCAAGAAGCCCGTACGCGTGGTCCGTTCGGGCATCGCGCTCTGAACCCCACCGAGCCACCGAGCCACCGAGTCCCCCCACCCCTGAAGGAGACCTCCATGACGCCCCTCTCCCGTCGCGGCGTACTCGCCGGTGCCGCAGCCCTCGCGGGTACCGGCGCCGCTCTTTCGGCCGCCGGCCCGGCCGCCGCCGCTCCCCACGGCGACGGCAAGCGCCCCAAGGCCGTCGTGTTCCGCAACGTCCGCCCCTTCGGCGCGAAGAACACCGTGGACCTGACGGTGGTCGACGGCCGGATCACGGACGAGCGGGCGCCCAAGGGCGCCAAGGTGATCGACGGCGGCGGGCGCGTCGCCCTGCCCTCGCTCGTGGACGCCCACATCCACCCGGACAAGACGACGTGGGGCAGTTCCTGGGTCTCGCGGAAGCCCGCGAGCGGCATCGCCGACTACTGCGCCCAGGACGTGGAGATCTTCAAGAGCCAGAAGCGGCCCGTCGGCGAGCGCGCGTACGGCCTGATGTCCCACGCCGTGACCCGCGGCACCCGCGCGATGCGCGCCCACGTGGATGTGGCGCCCGCCTACGACCTGGCCGGGGTCGAGGGCGTGAACGCGGCCCGCGAGCGGCTGCGCGACGCGCTCGACGTGCAGATCGTGGCCTTCCCGCAGCACGGCGTGGTCCGGACCCCCGGGACGGCGGAACTCCTGGAGGAGGCGGCCCGTTCCGGCTCGATCGACCTGGTCGGCGGCATCGATCCGATCAGCTTCGACCACGCGATGGACGAGCAGCTCGACCTCGTCTTCGGTCTCGCCGACCGCCACGGGGTCGGCGTGGACATCCACCTGCACGACCGCGACGAGAAGGGCACGGAGGTCCTGCGGGCGATCATCGACCGCACCAAGGCGCTCTCCCTGCGCGGCAAGGTCACGGTCAGCCACGTCTTCTGCCTGCCGAACCTCTCCGACACCGACCTGGGCAGGATGGCGGCCGACCTGGGCGAGCAGGACATCTCCCTGACGACGGTCGCGCCGAACGAGTCCCTCGTCCTGCCGATCGCGAAGCTGCGCGAGCACGGAGTGCGGGTCGGGCTCGGCTCGGACGGGGTGCGCGACGCGTGGAGCCCGTTCGGCAACGCGGACATGCTGCACCGCGCGCACATCCTCGGCTGGGTCACCGACGTCCGCCTGGACGACGAACTGACCGACTGCTACAACGTGGGCGCGCACGGCGGCGCCGATGTGATGGGCCTCGACCACGCGGACCTGAAGCCAGGCGCCCCGGCCGACTTCATCCTCGTACGCGGGGAGTGCCTGCCGCAGGTCCTTGTGGACATGCCGCAGCGGGACATGGTCGTGCACGGCGGTCGTGTCGTGGCCAGGAACGGCGAGTTGGCGTAACCGGCCCCTGGAGGGGGCTGCTGCCCCGCCCCCTCCAGGTCTCCCCAGGCACTTTCACTCCTCCGGAGCGGCCCGCATCCGGTAGTCGTACCGGGCGGGCACCTCCTCGTCGGTCACCGCGCGCCACAGTTCGCCGAGGATCTCGGCGCCCTCGCGCAGGTCGGCCACCTCGAAGCCCTCGTCGAAGACCGCCCGCGCCGCGGCCGTCTCTCCCTCCGCCAGGAGCAGTTGGACCTCGACGAGGCGGAAGCGGCCCTCCGCGCGCGTCGACGGGTGCAGGCGTTCCCACACTCCGCGTGCCACCGCCTGGCGTCCGGCCGCGAGCAGGACGCCTATGGCCTCCCTGCCGAGGGCGGCGCCCACGGACGTCCACAGGACACCGTCGTCGCGCCGTTCCTGGCACAGGTCGTCGAAGGCTTCCGCGTACCGGTCGGCGGCGCGCTCGATGTGATCCTCGTCCTGATCGGCGACCGCCAGGCAGCGCAGCAACGGCCATCGTGACGGGGCGAGTTCGAGCCCGCGCTCCCAACTTCGCACGGCCTGCGCACGGTCGCCCGCATGCCACTGGGCCACTCCCAGGTGGTACTCGGCGACCGGCCGCGCGGGCGCCGTCTCCAGCATGTCCCGCCAGTGCGGAGCGACCAGGGTCGGCCCCGGCGGCACCACGCGGCGCGGCTCGGGCACGGCCCCGGAGTGCAACAGCTCCAGCCACGGCGTCTGTTCGGGGCCAAGGGTGGACTCGGCGAACGGCGTGCCCGGCAACTTGTAGTTCGCGCGCAGGACTTCGAGCGCGCCCCACCCGGACCCGGTGGCGAGCACCTCACCCGGCTCGGTGTCGGCGCACGGCCGCCACGCGTCGAACGCCGTCTCCACCGCGGCCCGCGGCAGCGCGTCGGTGAGCCGCGCCTGAACCTCCTCGCGCGCGGCCAGCCAGTCGTCGCCGT
Organism: Streptomyces sp. NPDC055239; assembly: GCF_053606205.1. NCBI lineage: Bacteria > Bacillati > Actinomycetota > Actinomycetes > Kitasatosporales > Streptomycetaceae > Streptomyces > Streptomyces sp. NPDC055239. Next base: position 359,175 of record NZ_JBSGRD010000003.1, read on the forward strand.
GCACCGGGCCGGGCTCCGCCGACAGCGGCCCGTACGTCTCCAGCCACGCGAACTCACTCTCGGCGTCCAGGCGTACGTGCTCGAGCTGGGTCCGGGCGAGGCCCGCCTGGATCTCCGCGTACCCGCCGGTGCCCGGCTCCGTCAGCCACTCCTGCCAGCGCTGCCCGCCCGTGCCGGAACCCCACACGAAGAGCTTGCGGCCGCGAAGGAGGTCGGTCGACGTCTGGACGAGGCCGTGTCCTTCGTCGTCGAGCGCGGCGATCCACCGGCGCGCCCGGTCCGGTACGTCGTAGAAGTAGTCGGCGGCGTACTCGCTGCGGGGTGGATACGTCCGGTCCACCCCGTCGGTCTGAGGCACCGGCACCTTGCGCAGACCGCCCGCGTACCCGAAGTGCCAGGCCTCGTCGGCCGGGGCGATGACCCGGCGCTCCTGGGGCACGGCGATGTTGGACCACCAGTAGACCGGCACCGCCTTCTCGTGCGGATTGCGGATCCGCACCCCGACGTGCAGGAAGTCGGAGTCTTCGGGGAGCCACAGATCCACCTGGAACGGCACGTCGCGCAGCCGCTCCCACTCCCAGAGCCGCAGCATCTCGCCGCCGTCGGGCGCCGTCACGCGTGCGGCGTGCAGCGGCGCGCAGGACAGGGTCGTATGACCGGTGGCGCCTATGTTCCACTCGATGCCGCCGGAGAACCAGGCGCCGTTGAGCGCGAAGGCCGCGGGCTGCAACACCGGGTTGCGGTAGAGGAGTTCGCGGCCTGTCGGCTTGTGGAAGAGGGAGTGGACCCGGCCGCCGAAGCCCGGCAGGACGGTGGCGCGCAGCCGGTCGTTCTCGATGACCAGGGTGTCGAGCGTCGTGTCGGTGCGCTCGCGTCCGTACCCGTCGAGCACGCGCGTGGGCAGGATGCCGCGCAGCGGCTCGTACCCCAGCTGCCGCGCCATGTCGCGTGGCAGCCCCTCTCTGCCGCGCTCGTCCAGGGTGTGCACTTCGCGCAGCGGCCGCAGGGGCGGCAGGGGGTTCTCGGGGCCCAACGGGGCGGCGGGCAGCGTCAGTACGTCACGTCGCACGGTGGTCGTCACGATCACCATGGAACACGGTCGACGCCGTCCCGACCAGGGGCTATCCCGGTCAGGATTGCGCAAAGCCACGCTGTCCGTCCGAGCGGCACGGCTGATCCGTGGCGGTCAGCGCCCATCGTTCGTGGTCGCGCCAGGCCCCGTCGATGTGGAGGAAGTCCGGCGAGAAGCCCTCAAGGCGGTAGCCGCAGCGGCGGGCGAGCGCGATCGACGCGGTGTTGCCGGGCTGGACGTTGATCTCCAGGCGGTGCAGCTTCAGTACGTCGAAGGCGTACCGCGTGACGAGTCCGAGCCCCTCGCTCATCAGGCCACGGCCCGCCGCGTGCGCGAAGGCGCCGTATCCCAGCGCACCGCACAGGAAGGCGCCCTCGACGATGTTGTTGATGTTGATGAACCCGGCGATGGATCCACCGGCACCGCTCCCCCGCTCCCGCTCGCAGACCAGGAACCCGGCCCTGGCCCCGCCCTCGATGAGCGCGCCCGCGTACGTGGCGTACGCCTCGTCCGTGACGGGCGGGAAGAGCCAGGGGCTGTGCAGCTCCCGGCTCTCGCGCGCACGCCTGGTGAACTCGGGGCCGTCGGCGTAGGTGAAGGGGCGTATGCCTACGCGAGGTCCCTCGGCGAGGTGAGCGGTGCGGTTGGTGCTGTCGGTGCTGTCGGTGCTGTCGGGCATCCGGACACGCTAGCCGTTCGCCTTGCGGGGCAGCTCCCTCATGTACGTCCCCTCACTTGCGCCGCCGCATGAAGTACGCCCCGCACAGCGCGCCGATCAGGCCGGTGCCGAGCAGCGCCACCCACAGAGGCATGGTCACCTCGGGGATCAGCAGCCTGATCTTGGTGTGCCGGGTGTTCTCGAAGATGAAGACCAGCGTGAGGACGGCGAGCACGGCGACGGCGATCCTGCCGGGCGTGATGACGCCCCCGCCGCCCGAGCCGCTCTTGGAGCCGCCCGTGGAGGTGTTGGGACTCATACGTGGACACCCTTCCGTCGGAGCTTCGACCGGCCTCCCCCGTCCAGCATGGGCAGCTGGACGGGGGTTCGCGCGCGGTGGACGCCCCTCCGGGTTGGGGGTGTGGGCCGTACGGGTGAGTCTCGGGAGAGGTCAGCGCACGACAGGCAGCTGGAGCACCCCGGTGTCGTCGGGCGCGCTGGTGACGGTCACCGGCTTCACGCCCCGGTTCCCCGCGTACGCGTCGTCGCTCGCCGCCACCACGAACTGCAGCTTGTGCCCCGCCTCGTACCGGTGCACGATCCCCGGCAGCGACACGGTGAACGGCTTCGTCACGTCCGGCGCGCGCACGGGCGACACGAGCCGGTGAACCAGCGTCTTCTTGCCGTCGGGCGCGACGTCGTACAGCTTGGCGAAGAGGACCAGCTTGTCGGCCGCGTCGCCGGAGTTCTGCACCCTCTCGGTCCTCGGCGATACGACCTTGAGGGTGGCCTTCGCGGAGCCGACGACATCCACAGGTCCTGTCAGCGGTTCGCTCGTCCAGTCGAGGTAGGTGCCCTTGGTGTCGTGCGGCGCGGGGTCGGGCAGGCCGATGAGGCCGGCGAGGGAGCTCTCGGAGTGGCTCGTGGGGATCAGCCAGTTCCGGTACTCACGGCTGCCGCGCGCGACCTTCTCGCGGTTGTCGACGAGCTTGCCGTCGCCGGACAGGTACAGCTTCTGGCTCAGGGACGGCACCTTCGCGGCGGTCGCGTAGGAGCCGTTCGGTCCGCTGTCGGCGGGGACCCAGTCCTGGTGGTAGGCGAAGGCGGGCCCGGTGTCGGCGCCCTTGTTCTTCCGGAGGTAGCGGTCGAACCACGACAGGACGCGCTTGCCGACGTAGCTCGTCTCCAGGTTGCCCTCGGCCATGTTGAGTTCACCGGACGCCGCGTCGGTGAGACCGCCGCTGTGGCCCGCGGACTGCCAGATCATCTTCGTCGTGGTGCCCTGCGCCTTGAGCGTCTCGTACGTCGCCTGCGCCTCGCTGAGGTTGAACAGGCTGTCGACCTGCCCCTGCACAAGGAGCGTCGGCGTCTTGACCTGCGGCAGGTACGAGACGGGCGAGACGCTGCGTGCGTACTCCTGGAGGGCCTCGGTCTTGTCGGCGGGATAGCGGCCCGAGTTGAGCGTACGGATCGTCTCGCAGGCCTTCGTGACGAAGTGCAGGCAGGTGAGGGAGTTGATGCGGGAGGGGTCCAGGCTCGGTTCGAGGAGCGGCTGGCCCTCGCCGATGAGGTAGAAGCCGTTCATCCACTGCCACTTGGAAGCGCCGGGGACACTGCGGTCGGACGCGTTGTTCGGGTCGAGCGAGTAGCTCAGGTCGTTCCAGGTGATCATCGGTACGAGGGCGTCGACCCGGCGGTCCACGGCGGCCGTCGCCATTTGGACCGCCCCTCCGTACGAACCGCCGATCATGCCGACGCGTGGATCGGCCTTGGCGTCCTTGGTGACGTAGTCGATGGTCGTGCCGTCGTCGGCCGCGCGCTTGCCCGCGAGGAAGTCGACGAGCCCCGATGCCGCCTTGCCGTCGATCTTCGGGTCGTCGAGGGAGATCAGGCAGCCGGACTTGCCGAAGCCGAGCCCGGAGTAGACGAGCCCGACATAGCCGCGCTCGGCGAAGGCCTTCCCGGTGGCCGCCGTCCCGCCGTCCGACTTGCTGCCGCCGAAGCCGTTGGTGGTCAGGACGGCGGGCGCGGGGTGCGCGGCGTCCACTGAGGCGGGGCGGTAGAGGTCGGCGTCGACGGTACAGCTCCTGCCGCCCGCTTCGACGGTGAACTTCAGCGGGGTGACCGTGAACTGACCGGTCGCGCTCGCGGGCGCCGGTGCCGCGAGCGCCAGGGGTGCGGCAAGCGCGGCTCCCACGGCGAGGGCCAGCGGCGCGCGGGAGCGGGAGAGGGCACGACGGGGTGCGGTACGACGGGACACGAGACCTCCACGCTGAGGACAACCGACTACCGACCGGTAAGTAGCCGGTCAGAGGTCATGTTGTGACACGTGTCAGGTGCTGGTCAACGCTCGTGACAGGAGTTTCTCGCAGCGAATTGACGGAAATTCAGCCAGGAAGGACGACGGTCATCCGGGCAGGGCCCTCACGTCAGCGCGGGCACGTCCAGTGTCAACGTCACCGCTTCCACGTCCAGTTCAGCCGCAACCCCGAACGGAATCGTCAGCGCCCCGTCGCAGTGCCCGAACCCGAACTCCTCGACGATCGGCACCCCGAGCCCGCCGAGCCGGTCGAGCAGCAGCTCCCGCACCGTTTCGTACGGATCGCAGTTCACCCACGAGCCGAGCGCGATCCCGTTCACCCCTTCCAGCCATCCCGCGCGCACGAGTTGGGTGAGATAGCCGTCGAGGCGGTAGGGCTCCTCGCCGATGTCCTCCAGGAAGAGAAGGCCGCCCCGCGCCGACGCGCGTCCCCCGGGAGCGCCGATGTCCGAGGCGAGCAGGGAGAGGCAGCCGCCGAGCGTGACGCCCCGCGCGCGGCCCGGCACGAGAGCGGTACCGGCCGAGGCGATCACCTGGACCTGCTCCGGTTCGAAGAGCGTGGCCCTCAAGTGCTCCTGCGCGCGGGTGTTCTTGAGGAAGTCGAGGGCCGCGACCATCGGGCCGTGCAGTGTCGCAAGGCCAAGCCGTGCCGCGAACGCCTCGTGCAGGGTGGTGATGTCGCTGTAGCCGACGAAGACCTTGGGTCCCGCCGCCCGCATCGCCGTCCAGTCGAGCGACTCCACCATCCGCATCGCACCGTAGCCGCCGCGCGCGCAGATCACCGCCGAGACGGAAGGGTCGCACCACGCCTCCTGGAGGTCACGGGCGCGGTCGGCGTCCGTGCCCGCGAGGTAGTCGAACCGCGGGTGCCGTTCCAAGGTGTGAGGGGCGACGACCGGTTCCAGGTCCCAGGCGCGCAGGATGTCGAGGCCCGCCTGGAGCCGGTCCTCCGGGAGGGGCCCGCTGGGCGCGACGACGGCGACCCGCGCGCCGGGGGTCAGCCGGGCGGGCCGTATCAGGGGGTTCACTTGGAGAGCTCCAGGATGGGGGTTTCACCGGACAGGCCAAGGCGGAAAACCTGGGCGTACAGGGAGAGTTCGGACTCAAGTGCCCGGATCAGGGTGTCCGCGCGGCGGAATCCGTGCCCCTCGCCCTCGAAGGCGATGTAGGCGTACGGCACGTCCCGCCCTTCGAGCTCGGAGACGAACCTCTCGGCCTGCTCGGGCGGACAGATCACGTCGTCGAGTCCCTGGAGCAGCAGGAAGGGCGCGCTGACCTGGTCGGCGTGCTCCGCGGGCGAGCGCTCCACGTACCGCGTCGGCACCTCGTCGAACGGCCCGATCATCGAGTCCAGGTACCGGGACTCGAAGTCGTGGGTTCCGCCCGCCGCCCATTCCGTGAGGTCGAGGACCGGATAGATGATCGTGCCGCAGGCGTACACGTCCGTCGTGGTCAGTGAGGCCGCAGTGGTCCAGCCGCCCGCACTGCCGCCGCGGATCGCGAGGCGGTCGCGGTCGGCGGTGCCCTCGTCGGCCAGGGCGAGGGCGACGGCCGCGCAGTCCTCCACGTCGACGACGCCCCACTGCTCGCGCAGGCGGTTGCGGTACGCGCGGCCGTAGCCCGTGGAGCCGCCGTAGTTGACCTCGGCGACGCCGATGCCGCGCGAGGTGAAGTAGGCGATCTCCAGGTCGAGCACGAGCGGGGAGCGGCTTGTGGGGCCGCCGTGCACCCACATCACGTACGGCGGGAGTTCGTCGTCGGGGGCGACGTGGGTCGGGTGGTGCGGGGGGTAGACGTGCGCGTGGATCTCGCGGCCCGCCGGGCCGCTGAAGGTGCGGATGCGCGGCTCGGGGTAGTACGCGGCGTCCACCGGGTCGTCGTGCGCGGCGCCTATCACGCGGGCGCGGCCGGTGCTGGTGTCCAGCTCCACGACCTCGTACGCGCTGCGGGGGCTGGCCGCGACGCCGACGGCGCGTGTGCCGTTCACGGCGACGGTCGCCGACCACTCGGTCCAGGGGCCCGCCGCGTCGACGACTTCGCCGGTCTCCGGGTCGAGCACACCGAGCGCGGTGGCTCCTTTGCCGTGCACGACGGCGATCAGTCCGCTGTCCAGGGGCGCGAACCAGCCGGAGCCGACCTGCCACAGAGGTCCGCCGAACTCCTCCTCGCGCGGACAGAGCGGCGTTCCGTTCCCGCCGTCGGCGGGATCACCGCGGTAGAGATTCCACCACCCGGTCCGGTCGCTCACGTAGAGGAGCCGCCCGTCGGGTGCCCACTCCACCTGCGCGACGGACTCCTCCGGGCCGCCCGCGAACACCCGCGGGGCGCCGAACGTGCCGTCCTCACGGACCCCGGCGACAAGGAGTTCCGTGCCGTCCCACGGCATCCGGGGGTGGTCCCACGCGATCCAGGCCACGTGGGCGCCGTCCGGCGAGAGGCGGGGTCCGGTGATGAACCGATGCCGGTCGTCGGAGAGTTCGCGCACAGCCGCGCGGTCGCCGGCCGCCGAGCCGTCGAGCGGTACGGCGACGGCGACCCGCCGTACGTCGGTGGGTCCCTCGCCGGTGAACTCCTCCAGGACGCACCAGACCTCGCGCCGGTCCAGGTGCACGCACAGATCGATGTACCGCAGGCCGCCGCCCACGTCGGAGAGCGGGGTCAGCGGGCGCGGCGCGGACCCGGGTGCGTCGGGCTCGTACGCGTACAGCCGCTGGTCGGAGAAGTTGGCGAACACGACGAGCGGCCCGTCCGGCGCGTCGGCCCCGGCCCATGAACGCCCCCCGTACTCCATGACCCGGCTGCGTACGTTCCACGGCTCGGGCAGCACGGACTCCTCCGCGCCGCCCGGACGCCGCCGCACCAGGGCGCGCCTGCCGCCTTCGGCGGGCCTCGGCTCGGTCCACCACGCCTCGTCCCCGACGAAGCCCACATGGGCCGGGGACCCGTCGTGGGCCGCGGCGAGCGCCGCGTCGATGGGCGACGGCCATGATCCGTAAGCCTGGGTCTGCATCATGTCCTTCTCTTCCCCCATGATCGGTTGTCTTCCCTAGGCCGTTCTCAGATAGCGGTCGAGGACGCGGACGCCGAAGTGCAGCGCGTCGACCGGCACACGTTCGTCGACTCCGTGGAAGAGCGCTTGGTAGTCGAAGCCCTCCGGTGTCCTCAGTGGCGAGAAGCCGTAGCCGGTGATGCCGAGTCGCGAGAACTGCTTGGCGTCCGTACCGCCGGACATGCAGTACGGAACGACATGTCCCTCGGGCGCGAACTCCTCGACGGCTGCTCGCATCTTCGCGTACGTCGACGAGTTGACCGGTGCCTGCAGGGCCACCTCGCGGTGGTGGAACTCCCAGTCGACGTCCGGTCCGGTGAGCCGGTCAAGGGTGGCGGCGAACTCTTCCTCGCCGCCGGGCAGAAAGCGGCCGTCCACGTAGGCGGCGGCCTCTCCGGGGATCACGTTGACCTTGTAACCGGCCTGCAGCATCGTCGGGTTGGCGCTGCCCCGGACGGTGGGCGCGACGAGGTCGGCGGCCGGGCCGAGCTTCTCCAGGAGCGCGTCCACGTCGAACCCGGGCACCTCCAGGTCGGCCTGCTGTCCGTACAGCGCGGCCAGTTCGGTCAGGGCGGCCCGGACCGTCGGAGTGAGCCGCACAGGCCAGCGGTGGTCCCCGATACGGGCGATCGCGGCCGCCAGCTTGCTCACGGCGTTGTCGGGGTTCACCTTCGAGCCGTGGCCCGCCTTGCCGCGCGCGGTCAGCTTGAGCCAGCCGGTGCCGCGCTCCCCCGCGGCGATGGCGTAGAGCTGATTGCCGCGCCCGTCGTGGAAGGTGAAGGCACCGGACTCGCTGATGCCTTCCGTGCATCCCTCGAAGAGGGACGCGTGCTGATCGGCGAGGAACCCGGATCCGTCCTCGGCGCTCGCCTCCTCGTCGGCGGTGAACGCGATCACGATGTCCCGCCGGGGGCGCACGCCCGCGCGCGCCCAGCCGCGCACCACGGACAGGATCATCGCGTCCATGTTCTTCATGTCGATGGCACCACGGCCCCATACGACGCCGTCGCGGATCTCCCCGGAGAACGGGTCCACGCTCCAGTCGGCGGCCTCGGCGGGCACGACGTCCAGATGGCCGTGCACGAGCAGCGCGTCGGCCGAGGGGTCCGTGCCCTCGATGCGCGCGACGACGTTCGTACGCCCCGGTGTGCGCTCCAGGAGCCGTGGTTCGAGTCCGGCTCCGGCGAGGCACTCGGCGACGTACTCGGCGGCGGGCCGCTCACGGCAGTCGCCGCCACCCCGGTTGGTGGTGTCGATGCGGATGAGATCGGAGGTGTACCGGACGACTTCGTCGAGCGCTTGCCCGTCGACGTGTCCGGTGGCCTGATGCCCCGGCTGCTCCTCAGCCATACTGCTCCTCCACAGCCGCAGATGCGATCGTCGTGACCGCCTTGAACGTACGAATACCCTCGTACATGGTGTCGCTGGTGTACGCGATCTTGCGCTCCCCGGTGCGCCGCACGCCCGGCACGACGGTGGACGCCATGGACAGATGCTCGGCGTCGAACTCGAGCTCCACGGTGAACGGACCGCCCCGGACCGGATCGTGTCGCACGGCGAGGGGCGTCGCCTCCTTCGCCGCGGCCCGGATGTCGGATGCGGTCCGACGCGGGGTGCGGCACACGGCCGCGTACCGCGACACGTGGTCCTTGACGGCGACCTTCAGCGCGCCGGGGGCGTAGCCGAGCGCGTCCTCGCAGGCCAGGTCGTCGCCGGTGACGAGAACGACCGGCACCCCGTACTCGGCGACGACGTGGGAGTTGAGCAGTCCTTCGCTCGCCCGGTCGCCGTTGACCCACACGCCGGTGATCGAGTTGGCGAGATAGGTGTGCGCGAGCACACCCTCCATGCCGGCACCCGCGTGGTAGCCGATGAACGCGACGCCGTCCACGTCGTCGTGCTGGACGCCCTCGACCATGGAGAGGGCCTTGTGCCGCCCGGTGAGCATCTCGGCCCGCTCGTCGAGCTCCTCGAGGAGCAGATTGCGCATGGTCCAGTGCGCCTCGTTGATGAGTACCTCGTCGGCGCCGCCGTCGAAGAAGCCGAGCACGGCGGCGTTGACGTCCGAGGTGAACATCGAACGGCACCTCTCCCACTGCGGGGTGCCGGGCAGCACGTCGGCCGGCCAGGTCACGCCCGTGGCGCCCTCCATGTCGGCGCTGATCAGAATTTTCATGACGGTCCGTCTCCTCGCAGGTCAGCGGCGTGCTGTCGGGCCGCTGACAGCAGTTTGCGACACCGTTCGGTCGTGACGGGGATCTTCATGCCTCGAAACCGTACGCGCTGCCCCGCCGACTCGGCCAGGCCTGTGGATATCTATCGGTGGTCCAGACCACTCAACCTCCCTCGCACAGCCTGCGACCAGCCCTTTCCACGGAATCGGATGATCGTAGGAACGACTGACTGCCACGGCTCACGCCGTCGCGGCGCCCGGCCGTGAGCGGAGCCCGGAGGCGCTGATCAGCGCGGCGAGCAGGGCCGCGGCCAGCGGGATCCACAGGGCCGCGCGGTAGCCGTCGAGGAGGGCGGAGGGTGAGTTCGACGTGGTGGCCCAGACGTTGACCGTGGTGACCGTGGAGAGGCCGAGCGCGGCGCCGAACTGGAAGGCGGTGTAGAGCAGCCCGCCTGCCAGGCCCTGCTCCTCCTCCTTGACGCCCTCGGTGGCGACGATGGTGAGCGGTCCGTAGGCAAGGGCGAAGCCGAGGCCGAGGATGATCAGGCTCGGGAACATCGCCAGGTACGTCCAGTCGGCGCCGACCGGCAGGAACAGGGCGTAGGAGAGCGCGGCGAGCAGCAGACCGCCGAAGATCACCCGCGCGTTGCCGAAGCGCTCGACGAGCTTGGGGGTGACGGTGGGCGAGAGGACCGCGTCGACGCCCATGGCGATCATCGCGAAGCTGGTCTGGAGCGTGGACCAGCCCCGCAGCTCCTGGAGGTAGAGGACGACCAGGAACGTGAATCCGAAGAAGCCGCCCGCGAAGAAGAGCCCCGAGAGGTTGGCGCGGACCAGGGCGCCGCTGCGGAAGATCCCCAGGCGGACGAGCGGTGCGGCCGAGCGGCGCTCGACGGCGACGAAGAGGGCGATGAGGGCGAGACCCGCGGCGAGAGTGCCGGTCGTGGCGGCGGCGCTCGCGTGCGACGCGCGCTCCACCCCCAGGACGAGCAGCACGATCGCGGCGGTGACCGTGAGGGCACCCACCAGATCGACGCTCTGCCCGGCGCGGTCGGGGCGCGGCGACCTGGGGACGAAGGCGAGTGCGGCGACGAGGATCAGGGCGGAGAGCACCACCGGCACGAAGAAGACCCAGCGCCACCCGAGCGCGGTGAGCAGCCCGCCGACGACCAGGCCGATCGAGAAGCCGCCCGCGGCGGTGCCGGAGTAGAAGAGCAGTGCCTTGTTGCGGCGCGGTCCCTCCGCGAAGCCCGTGGTGATGATGGAGAGGCCCGCCGGAGTCATGAAGGCCGCGGCGACACCGGTCACGAAGCGCGCGACGATCAGCATCCAGCCGTCGGTGGCGAAACCGCCGAGCCCGGAGAAGACCAGGAAAACGGAGAGCCAGAGGACGAACATCTGGCGGCGTCCGAAGAGGTCGGCCGCTCGGCCGCCGAGCAGCATGAAGCCGCCGTATCCGAGGACGTAGGCGCTCATGACCCACTGCAGGGACCCGGTGGACAGACCCAGGTCGGCGCGGATGGACGGCAGGGCCACGTTGAGCATGGCCACATCGATGCCCTCGAGGAAGATCGCGCCGCACAGGACGAGCAGGACGCGCCACTCCCGGGGCTCGAAGACCACCGGTGAGGTGCTCGGCACCCCGGCTGATGATTGTGTCTGCGTACTCACGTCAGTTCTCCGCCAATTGACCGCTGATGCGGGGGATTTCCCGGCTCGATCACCATCGATCAGGCGCGGGGACGGAACAACGGCGAAGATCGCAACGTTCGTTCAACCAGGCTTACCGATCCGAGCTGCCTGGGGGGACGTCGATGGAACGCGATGAACTGGAGTGCTTTCTGCTGCTCGCCGAGGAGCTGCACTTCGGCAGGACGGCCGAGCGCATGCGGCTCTCCCGCGCCCGGGTGAGCCAGCTGATCCAGCGCACCGAACGCCGGGTCGGCGCCCCGCTGTTCATCCGCACGAGCCGCCGCGTCGCCCTCACCGCGCTCGGCCGCCAGCTCCGCGCCGACCTTGAACCGCACCACCGGGCCATCGACGCCGCCGTCGAGCGGGCCGCGGCCACCGCGCGCGGCATCGACAGCGTGCTGCACGTCGGCTTCGCCAATCCGCTGGCAGGCGAGATCGTGATGCGGGCGACGGAGGCGCTGCGCGTGAGCCACCCGGGGCTCGCGGTGGAGATCTGCGAGGTGCCGCTAGGTGATCCGTACGGGCCGCTGCGCAAGGGCGAGTTCGACGTGCAGCTCACGGAGTTCCCGGTGCGCGAAGACGACCTCGGCGGGGGCCCGGCGCTGCTCGCGGAGGAGCGGGTCCTCGCGATCGCGTCGGCGCATCCGCTGTCGGCGAGGGACTCGGTGTCGCTCGAGGACCTGGCCGACGTGCCGCTCCTGACGATCGACGGCGAGGTGCCCGACTACTGGCTCGAACACCACGTCCCTTCGCGCACCCCCTCCGGCAGGCCGATCGGCCGCGGTCCGGGGGTGACCAACATGCAGGAGGCGCTGATGCTGGTCGCGGGCGGCAAGGGCGCGTTCCTCGCTCCGGCGCACACCGGGACGTACTTCACCCGGCCAGGTGTCGCGTACGTCCCCTTCGCCGACGCCGAGCCGATCGGGTACGGCCTGGTGTGGCGGGCCGGTCACGGCACGGGGACGATCAAGGCCTTCGCGAGCACCGCCCGCGAGGTGGCCCGTGACGTGGTGCGGGGAGATCCCCGGAGTGTGGTGCCGGGGGGCGTCACGGCGGCGGGCTGACGGCCATGGGCCCTCACCCATCGGGTCAGCCTATGGACCATGAGCTCACCCCGCCCGCCCCACCACCAGCCACTTCGACGGCAGCTCGATCTGCGTGCCGTCAGGGGTGAACTCGGTCGTGATGAGCGGGAGTTCACCCCCTGCCAGCACCGTGAGGCCCGCCGCAGCCACGTACTCCGGCACCGCCGCGTCCGCGACCTCGCCCGGAGCGATGCCGTGCGCGAAGATCGGCGCCAGCTTCGGTGGCGGGCCATCGGGGCTCTGGACGAGGTCCCTCAGTACCGTCCCTGCGGCCTCCGCCAGCTCGACGACGAATGCTCTGCCGCGCTCGCCGGTCAGTGCCGCGATGCCGTCGACGAGCGGCTGGCGGTCGGCGGGATCGCACTGGTGCAGCACCCCGCGCATATAGACGTTCACGTCGCCGAGTTCCGCGTGCAGTTGCTCGGCCTCGGCCCTCTCCACGGCGTCCACCTGCCGGAACTCGACCTGTTCCGCCGGGTCGGCCCGCCGTGCGTGTTCGAGGGCGGCGGCGGACAGGTCGACGCCCAGGACGCGCAGGTAGCGGTGGGCCAGGAAACGGGTCTGGGTGCCGTTGCCGCAGCCGACGTCCACCACGGGGAGTCCCGCGGCCCTCATGTGCGGTTCGAAGAGGGCGAGATGGATGCCGACCGTGAGCGCGGGTTCGGCGTCCCAGAGGACGGCCCCCTCTTCGTCGGGGGCTTCCCGCCAGAACCCCTCCCAGGCCTCCTTGTACCGACTCGTGACGCTCATGCCCAGCTCCCTAGGATGCGACGACGACCGCCGAAGCCGACGGCAAGATCGGTCTACCGCGCCAAGGGTGCACGGACAAGTCACCGGCGCACGCATTCACCGCGCCTTCGATGTGTTCCCGCCGAGCGCGCGCCCCCGAGAGCCCCTCAGACCCTTCCCTTACGCGGCGGCACCAGCTCGAACCAGACCGTCTTGCCTGAGGAGGTGCGGCTGGTCCCCCACTCCTTGGCGAGCGCGCTGACGATCCGAAGGCCGCGTCCGAACTCGTCGCCGGGGCCCGCGCTCAGGAGCGTGGGCAGGGTGTGATCGTCGTCCTCGACCTCGCAGATCAGCGTGGTCCCGGAGCGGACGAGGCGGAGTTCGGCGCGGCGGCCGCGCGAGTGCCGTACGGCATTGGTGACGAGCTCGCTGACCAGGAGCTCCGCCGTCTCGGAGAGGGCCTCGCGGGACCAGGTGATCAGCTGGCCGCGCACCAGGTCGCGGGCCCTGCTCACCTCGCTCGGGTCGAGCGCGAGACGCCAGCTCGCGACGTCCTCGTCCGCGACGCCGTTCAGGCGTGCCATCAGGAGGGCCACGTCGTCCTTGCGTCCGCCGCGCCCCGCGTCAGCAAATGTCACAGCGAGCGCCCTGATGATGGTGTCGCAGGCGTCGTCCATGGAGGCCGCCGGGTGGGCCGCGGACTCGGTGAGGGTGGCGAGGCCGACGCCGATGTCCTCGCCGCGCACTTCGACGAGGCCGTCGGTGCACATCAGGAGCCGGTCGCCGGGCGCCACACGCACGGTGACCGCCTCGAAGGGCACACCGCCGACGCCGATGGGCGCCCCGGTCGGCAGCTCGAGGAGTTCGCTGCGGCCGTCTTCGGCACGGACGAGGACGGGCGGGATGTGTCCCGCGTTGGCGAGGTGCAACTCGCTCGCGATGGGGTCGTAGACCGCGTACAGGCACGTCGCGAGATAGTGCTCGCCGAGCCGCTGTGCCAGGTCGTCGAGGTTGCGCAGGAGCTGCGCGGGCGGCAGGTCGAGGGCGGCCATGGTCTGCACGGCCGTACGCAACTGGCCCATCATCGCGGCCGAGTTGAGCCCGTGGCCCATCACGTCGCCGACGACCAGCGCCGTACGTGACCCGGGGAGCTTCACCGAGTCGAACCAGTCGCCGCCGACCCTGCCGAGGAGCGTGCCCTGCAGATAGCGCGTGGCGATGTCGCAGCCGGTCATGCGCGGCTCGATGTGCGGCAGCATGCTGTCCTGGAGGGTGTCGGCGACGCTCTCCTGGTAGGTGTACATGCGGGCGTTGTCGAGCACGAGGCCCGCGCGGGCCGCCAGTTCGGCACCGGTGACGCGGTCCATGTCGTTGAAGACGGGCCGCTCGCGGTGGCGCAGCAGGATCATGAATCCGAGCACCACATTGCGGGCCTTCAGCGGTACGACGAGCATCGAGCGGTGATTGATGAGCGGGCGGATGTCTCGCTTCTCGAACTGCGAGGCGATCGCGTTGCCCATCTCCTCCGTGATGCGCGGTACGAGGACCGGATCGCCGGAGGTCATGCACTGGAAGAACGGCGTGTGCGAGGGAAAGGGCATGGATTCGCCGACGGGCACGACGTCGTCCCAGCGTCCCGGCTCGTCCGTGTGCTCCACGGCCACGCGGTGCCACATCGTCGTCTCGTCCGGCGGCCCCTCGGGAAACCCCTCCCCCGCGACGACCTGTTCGCGCAGGTACGTGCCCGCCACGTCCGTGAACCGGGGCACGACGGCCCGGCTGACCTCGATGATCGTCCGCGAGAGGTCGAGCGAGGAGCCGATGCGCCCGCTGACCTCGTTCAGGAACTCCAGGCGCTCGCGCACCGCCGCGTACTCGAGGTCCTCGCTCTCCTCGGGCGTTGCGGGCTCCGGGGAAACACCGTCGGTAGTCGCCCGCAGGGCGCGCAGCCTGCGCGCCCTGCGTTCGGCGCGCCGGGGCACGCCCCAGTCCGGGGTGACGGGCACACGGTCCTGCTTGCTGAACTCCAGAACGGGATAGCCCAGTTCGAGGATCTGCGCCACGATGCGGGAGCTCTCGCCCACGCTCATGCTGGGCAGGATCTCGGGAAGGCGGCGTGCCAGGTCGTCCGCTCCGGGGAAGTCCGTGTGCAGGGCGAACCCGGGTGCTATGCGCTCCACTTGGCCCGGGTCGCGGCCCTCCTCGTCGGCGAGGCGGTCGGCGTCGGCCGCGAGCACGAGCAGCCGCTCGGGTCCGGGGCCGACGAGCGGATACGCCCACCACAGGACGTCCACGCGGCGGAGTTCACCATCGGGCGCGGAGCGAGAGCCGGGCACGGAGAGCCGCGCGCGCCCTGCCGCGGGGTACGAGATGCGTCCGTCGAGGGAGGTCTCCAGGTCCGGCCCCAGACCGTCGTACACACCGAAGTTCGCGTGCCCCTCCGATATCGCGCCGGACACCGGAAGCAGGTCGCCCGCCGGGCTGCCGACGGCTTCCTCCCTGGAGTACCCGAACAGCCTGCGCGCGCCGGTGCTCCAGTGCGAGACGGCGCCGGCGCCGTCGACGACGACCACGGCGAGGGGGATCCGGCCGACCGTGGCAGGCTGCGCCACCGGCCCGTCCGGGGTGCCAGGTTCCATGGCCAACGCTCCTTCCGGCGGCACCGCGAAGGCGTGCGCCGCCCCGACCACCGTACGACCGGCGCAGGTTGCCGTGCGGTGCAATAGGGGAATTGGGCGGCCTGGGCCTAGTCCTCGTGTCCCAGCTGGAGGTCCCGCTCCGTACGCCCGCCGCCCGCGACCTGGAGCACGGTGGCCACCGGGGGGTAGCCCGCGGCGATGACCGTGTACTCGCCGGACGACAGATCGATGAACCGGAACGTGCCGTCCTCCCGGGTCGTGAGGGTGTCCACGACATTGCCCGCGGCGTCGAGCAGCGTCACGCGCGCGTCCTCCACCGGCCGCCCGCCGCTGGCCCGCACGGTCCCGCGCAGGACGGCGCCGCCCGCGAGCTCGACGTCCTGGCGGGTCTCGCGGGAGGCCTGCACGGTGACGGGCATGGCCGCGGGGCGGAAGGCGGGTGCGCTGGCGGCCAGGGTGTACTCGCCCGCCACCAGCTCCGTGATGACGTAGCCGCCCTCGCGCCCGCTGCGCGTACTGGAGACGACCTCTCCGCGTACGTCGGTGAGGGTCACCGCGGCGTCCCTGACCGGGGTTCCGTCGGCGGTGACCACGCTGCCTGCCAGGCGTCCCGCGCCGCCGAGCACCACGTCGAGCTCCACGGGGCGCTCTCCGACGGTCACGGTGACCGCCTGCGGCTGGTGGCCGCCCGCTGCCGCGATCAGGACGTACGACCCGGAGCCCGGCGTGGAGAGCGCGTACCGCCCGTCCTCACCGCTCGCGCCACGGCCGATCTGCTGCCCCCCGACGTCGATGAGGGTCAGGGCGGCACGGGGCACCACGGTGCCGTCCGGGTGCTGCACGGTGCCGCAGACGGGCACTCCTGCGGCGTACGAAGAGGCGCGGGCCTGGGGAAGGGGCGTGGTTTCTGTCGAGGGGGCGTCCGGGGACGCTGCTGCGCTGGACAGGGGAGTCTCCTTGAGGAAGAAGGTGATCAGCATGCCGAGGACGAGCACCGGCACCAGATAGAGGAAGATCCGCGGCATCGCGTCGGCGTACGCCTGGATGTAGCCGTCGCGCAGCGGGGCGGGCATCGCGTGGACGAGCTGCGGGGTGATGGCCTCGGGGTCCGCGAGGCCCGCGCCTGCCGGAACGCGGTCGGCGAGCGAGTCCGCGAGACGGTCGGCGAAGAGCGTGCCGAAGATCGCGGCGCCGACGCTGCCGCCGATCTGCCGGAAGTAGTTGTTGGCGCTGGTGGCCGTGCCGAGGTCGGCGGGGCGCACCGCGTTCTGCACGGCGAGGATGAGCACCGGCATCACGAGGCCGACTCCCGCGCCCAGTACGGCCATCCAGATGCTGTAGTGCAGCCGGGGCGTGTCGACTTCGAGGCGCGAGAGCAGCCACATGCCGATGACGGACAGGATGCCGCCGATGACCGGGTAGATCTTGTAGCGCCCGGTGTGGCTGATGAGCTGTCCGGAGAGGATCGAGGCGCCGACGACGCCGCCCATCATCGGCAGCATGAGCAGTCCGGACTCGGTGGCGCTCGCGCCGTCGACCATCTGCAGGAACGTCGGCAGATAACTGGCCGCTCCGAAGAGGGCCACGCCGACCACCATGCCCACCAGGCCGGTGATGTTGAAGACCGAATCGCGGAACAGGCGCAGCGGGATGATCGGTTCTGCGGCGAAGCGTTCGGCGACCGCGAAGAGCACGACCGAGGCGAACGCCCCGGCGGCGAGACCCAGGATGACGCGCGAGCCCCACTCGTACTCGGTGCCGCCCCAACTGGTCAGAAGCACCAGGCAGGTGGAGGCCGAGGCGAGCAACAGCGCGCCGGTCACGTCGAGTCGGGCCTTCCTCGTGCGCTTGGGAAGCTTCAGTACGAAGCTGACGACAGCGAGGGTAACGAGCCCGAAGGGTACGTTGAAGTAGAAGCACCAGCGCCAGGTGACATGGTCGGTGAAGAACCCGCCGAGCAGCGGTCCCGCGACCGACGCGAGGCCGAACGCGGCGCCGATGAGGCCCATGTAACGGCCGCGTTCCCGGGGCGGCACGATGTCCGCGATGATCGCCTGTACGCCGATCATGAGGCCGCCCGCGCCGATGCCCTGGATGGCGCGGAAGGCGATGAGCTGGTCCATCGTCCGGGACCAACCGGCGAGCGCGGAGCCGATGATGAAGATGACGATCGCGAACTGGAAGACGCCCTTACGTCCGAAGAGGTCCCCGAGCTTGCCGTAGATGGGCAGCCCGATCGTGGACGTGAGGAGATAGGCGGTGATCGCCCAGGACATCCTGTCCAGGCCGTGCAGCTCGCCGACGATCTTCGGGAGCGCGGTGGCGACGATCATCTGCTCTAGGGCGGCGAGCAGCAGGGCGAGCATGAGCCCGACGAAGACCATGCGGACGCGGGCCGGGCTGAGCCCCTCCGTCGCCGACACGTGTTCCTGGGGCGGTGGCGCCTCCTGAGGGTCCTCGGGCGCCACGACTGCCGCCGGGTCCTCCCGTTCGGCGCCCTTCACCAGCGTCGTGCCACCCACGTCCTGCTCCCCTCGTCGCGCCTGCGCCGCACATTTCTCGCATTACGCGATAACTACGAGCAAGCGCGACGAGTCGCCCTCATATGGGGTCCGGCGGACGTAAGTGCCGGTGGGAGCCCTACGGCGTACAAGTGGCCCGAACAGAAAACCACTCGAAACGGTGAGCGTGACAACAACCCTGATGGGCTACCGGAGTTGGGAGTCCTACTTCTCGACGTGGGAGGCGAGCTTGCCGAGCACCTCGTCGTAGATCCGCCCGAGCCCCTTGGGGGCGAAGGTCTTCTCGAAGAAGCCGCCGATGCCGCCCGCGCCGTTCCACACGGTGGAGACGACCACGCGCGCCTTGCCCTCGCCCGCCGGGGTCACGGTCCAGGTGGTGACCATGGAGGAGTTGCGGTCCTTCTCGACGAGCTGCCCGTCTGTCGGCTCGGAGACCTCGAGGAGGCAGTCCCTGATCCGCTTGCTGGTCGCCTGGAGCTTCCAGTGGACGAGCGTCCCGTCGCCGTCGCCGCCCTCACGCACCTCGAACTCGCTGAAGTGCTCCGACAGGATCTTCGGGCGCGTGTCCGCGTAGTCGGCGAGTGCGTCGAAGACGTCCTCCGGCCGCGCCGCGATGATCCGCTCCGTGGTCGCCTCGACCTGCGCCATGGCACTTCCTCCAGCACTCGGTTATTCGGGGGTGGTACTCGGGGGGTGGTTCACGGAGAGCCAACCACCCTGCGTACCGGCCTCTCAAATCGGGGTCGCCTCTAGATCACATCGGGCTGATCGAGGTATCGGGTCGCATGATCAAGGGAACGTATGTTCTATTCTGTGGTCAGTGCTACCGAGGAGGCGTCATGCGCTGGGAGAACCTCACCGACGGCCCGTCACGGGGTGCCGCGGATGCCGCGCTGTTCGGCGCGGACGCGGTCACCACGAGGACCTTCAACACACCTGAGTTCGCTGGAATCACGTTCCACGAGATCCGGGCAAGAACGATCGTGAACCGGGTGCCCGGGGCGTCCCGCATGCCCTTCGAGTGGACGGTCAATCCGTATCGTGGCTGCTCACACGCGTGCGTCTACTGTTTCGCGCGCAAGACGCACAGCTATCTGGACCTCGACACGGGGCTCGGCTTCGACAGCCAGATCGTGGTCAAGGTCAACGCCCCCGACCTGCTGCGCCGCCAGCTCGCCTCGCCCCGCTGGCACGGCGAGCACATCGCGATGGGCACGAACGTCGACTGCTACCAGCGGGCCGAGGGGCGCTACGGCCTCATGCCGGGGATCATCGCCGCCCTGCGCGATCACGCGAACCCCTTCTCCATCCTCACGAAGGGCACGCTGATCCTGCGCGACCTCGATCTGCTGCGGCAGGCCGCCGCCGTCACCGACGTCGGGATCTCCGTGTCCGTCGGTTTCGTCGACCGGGAGCTGTGGCGCACCGTCGAGCCGGGCACGCCCGCTCCGGAGCGGCGCCTCGAAGTCGTACGGACGCTGACCGATCACGGGATCGGGTGCGGGGTGCTCATGGCGCCCGTGATCCCGTTCCTCGGGGACAGGCCCGAACAGCTGCGGGCGACCGTGCGGGCCATCGCCGCCTCGGGGGCCACTTCGGTGACGCCGCTCGTGCTGCACCTGCGGCCAGGAGCACGCGAGTGGTTCATGACGTGGCTCGAGCAGCACCACCCGTATCTCGTACGGCGCTACGAGCGGCTGTACGCGGAAGGCGCCTACGCACCCAAGTGGTACCAGCGCCGGATCACCCGCCAAGTGCACGAGCTGGCCGAGGAGTTCGGCATCGGACCCACGCGCGCAGACGCCGCTCGCCGCATCCGCGCGCCTCAGGAGCCCGAGACCGTACCCGCCTCACCCGCTGCACCCGGCGGCACCCAGCTCACCCTGCTCTGATCCAGGATGGACTCATGAACAGACTGACCCACATCAACGCCCCCGAGGGCGTCTTCCCCGCCACCGCGTACACGCACGTCGTCATGGGCACAGGACGCTTCGTCGCGATATCCGGGCAGCTCCCGCTCGACCAGGAAGGGGAGTTGGTCGGCGAGGGCGATCCGGCCGCCCAGGCGCGGCAGGTCTTCGACAATCTGCGGCGCTGCCTGCTTGCCGCGGGCGGCGGCTTCGGTGACATCGTGAAACTGACCTACTACGTCACGGACATGGCGCACATGCCGGCGATCCGGGCCGCACGGGACGTCCACATGGACCCGGCACGACTCCCGGCATCCTCCGCCGTGCAGGTCGCCGGGCTCGTCTCGCCTCAGTTCATGATGGAGATCGAGGCGTACGCCGTCCTGTAACCCCCGCCCGACCAGCCAGCCAACCCGCGCGACCAGCTACCCGGGCAGACGCGCCAGAGCCGCGGACGCCGCCGCCGCGAGCCGCGGAAAGCCGCACGCCTGCGTCAGGACGGGCCGGGCCCGCGGGTCCCCGAGCGCCCCCAGACCCTCGACGCACGCCAGCGCGATCTTCCCGTACGGATCCGCCGGGGCGAGCCTGCGCCCCAGCGTGGTGATGAGGGCGGGCGCCGACTCGGGGGCACGCAGCTCGGTGAGCAGACGCACCGGGTACAAGGCGTAGGCGATGCGCAGCTCATTGGTGGCCAGGGCCGCTGCCGCCCGCGCCGTACGCGGGTCGCGCAGTCTGGCCAGGGCGTACGCTGCGGCCGCGCACCGAGAGGGGTCCCGGTGGTTGAGGAGCAGCACCAAAGACTCGAAGGCCCGGCGGTCACCGGCCATACCGAGCCGGACCGCCGCCAGTTCTCGCGCCCACAACGGCTGGCCCGCCCCGACGAGCGCCTCCGCGAGTTCCTCCACATCGCCGGTCGCGACCAGCCTCTCGTAACTCTCCGAGACCCCCGCCTCGCGGCGTAAGCGTTCCGTCACCGTGCGCAACTCCACGTCCATGACGGGAGCCTATCCGCGATGCAGATCACAAACCCTGAGGACTGGCGCGCTCGTTACTCGCCGGTTAATCTCATGTGAGCGGGGCACACTCCTCGTTAAGCAGTTTCTCCCTCATGGCGGCCTGGTGACGCAGCCGTCGTGAGTGCATGTGTCTGTCGGTTCGGTACTTCGAGTACCTAGCTCCATCCAGTACGGCGCGGCTTCGGGACAGAGCCGGTCGACTTCTCACGGGCGCGCGCTCTTCGCCGCCCGGTCACGACACGCAGCAGCTCATCTTCCGTACGCCGCGCCGCCGTTGCCGCGCTCCGCGTGCGCCCCTCAGTCGTCACTCACTTCCTGGAGTCCACGCATGGACACTCCCTTGAACACCGTCGCCGTGATAGGTCTCGGCACGATGGGCACCGGCATCGCCGAGGTCCTGGCCCGCGCAGGACGCGAGGTCATCGGCATCGACATCAGCGAGGCCGCGGGCGCCCAGGCGGTGGCCGCCATCGAGTCGTCGACCGCGCGTGCCGTGCGCCGCGAGCAGCTCACCGAGGACGAGCGGCGTGACGCGCTCGCCCGCATCCGCACCTTCACCGGCCTTCAGGCCGCGGCCGACGCCGATCTGGTGATCGAGGTCGCCCCGGAGTCGTACGAGATCAAGCAGCAGCTCATCCGCGAGCTCGACGGCGTCGTGCGCCCCGAGACGATCATCGCGACCGGCACGAACGCGCTGTCCGTGACCCGTCTCGCCGCCGAGTCGGCGCGCCCCGAGCGCGTCCTCGGCCTGCACTTCTTCAACCCGGCACCGGCGATGAAGCTGGTCGAGGTGGTCTCGTCCGTGCTGACCGCGCCCGCCGCGGTCGCTTCCGTCACGGACCTCGCGTACGCGCTCGGCAAGGAGCCCGTCGCGGTCGGCGACCGGCCCGGGTTCGTCGCCGACGGCCTGCTCTTCGGCTACCTCAACCAGGCCGCGGCGATGTACGAGGCGAAGTACGCGTCCCGCGAGGACATCGACGCCGCGATGAAGCTGGGCTGCGGCCTGCCGATGGGCCCCCTGGCCCTGCTCGACCTGATCGGCGTCGACACCGCCCGCACCGTCCTCGACGCGATGTACTCCGAGTCGCACGACCGGCTGCACGCGCCCGCCCCGATCCTCAAGCAGCTCAGCGAGGCGGGCCTGACCGGCCGCAAGTCGGGGCGTGGGTTCTACTCGTACGAGGAGCCGGGCAGTTCGGCCGTCGTGCGCGACGCGCTGACACCGTCGCAGGACGGTCGGCAGACCGGCGGGCGCACCGTCCGCTCGGTCGGTGTCGCGGGATCCGGGACCATGGCGTCCGGCATCGCCGAGGTCTTCGCCAAGGCCGGTTACGACGTGGTGCTCGCCGCGCGCAGCGAGGAGAAGGCGCAGAAGGCCAAGTCCCGTATCGGCAAGTCGCTCTCGCGCTCCGTCGACAAGGGTCGGATGACGGCGGAGACCGCGGCCAAGACCCTGGACCGGATCACTCCGGCGGGTACGTACGACGCGTTCGCCGACGTCGATCTTGCCCTTGAGGCGGTCGCCGAGGACCTGGAGGTCAAGCGGCAGCTGTTCGCGGCGTTCGACAAGGTGTGCAAGCCGGGCGCGATCCTGGCGACCACCACCTCGTCGCTGCCGGTCGTCGCCTGCGCCCGCGCCACCTCGCGTCCCGGCGACGTGATCGGCATGCACTTCTTCAACCCGGCACCGGCGATGAAGCTGGTCGAGGTGGTCCGCACGGTCCTCACGGACGACGACGTGCACGCGACGGTCCGCCAGGTCTGCGCGACCATCAAGAAGCACCCGGTGGACTGCGGCGACCGCGCGGGCTTCATCGTGAACGCGCTCCTGTTCCCCTACCTCAACAACGCGATCAAGATGGTCCAGGAGCACTACGCGACGCTCGACGACATCGACGCCGCGATGAAGCTCGGCGGCGGCTACCCCATGGGCCCCTTCGAGCTCCTTGACGTCGTCGGCCTCGATGTCTCGCTCGCCATCGAGAAGGTCCTGCACCGTGAGTTCCGCGACCCGGGCCTGGCCCCCGCTCCCCTGCTCGAACACCTGGTGGCCGCGGGCTGCCTCGGCCGCAAGACCGGCCGCGGCTTCCGCGAATATGCCCGGCGCTGAGCCGGAATCGGACGGGGGCGCGCCTGGGAGAGGACCGCGCACGGACTGGGGCGGGCTGCTCGGACCGCCGGGCGGCCCCGTCCCGCAGGAGCGATCGGCTGCGCACATGCAGTACGTTCGGGTCATGCCCAAGGCCGCCAAGTCCTCACGTACGCCCGCTACGCCCGACGCTCCCGAGAGCGCGGCCGGCAGCCGCGCCGCCGCCCAACGGCTCAAGATGCGCCGGGAGCTGGCGGCGGCGGCGATGGAGCTCTTCGCTTCCAAGGGGTACGAGGCGACGACGGTCGACGAGATCGCCGCGCAGGCCGGGGTCGCCCGCCGGACCTTCTTCCGGCACTTCCGCTCCAAGGAAGAGGCGATCTTCCCGGACCACGACGACACCTTGACCCGTGCCGAGTCGGTGCTCAACGCCGCGCCGCCGCACGAGCACCCGCTCGACACGGTGTGCCGGGGCATCAAGGAAGTCATGAAGATGTACGCGGCGTCGCCCGCGGTGTCCGTCGAGCGCTACCGCCTGACGCGCGAGGTGCCCACCCTGCGCGAGCGCGAGATCGCTTCGGTGGCCCGCTACGAGCGGCTCTTCACGCGCTATCTCCTCGGCCACTTCGACGAGCAGGCCCACCACGACGGCAACGACGACCCGCTCCTCGCGGAGGTGGCGGCGTCGGCGGTGGTGACGGCGCACAACCACGTCCTTCGCCGGTGGCTGCGTGCGGGCGGCCAGGGCGACGTGGAGACCCAACTGGACCATGCCTTCGCCATCGTCCGCAGGACGTTCGGTTCGGGCATCGGGGCGGGGCGCGACACCACCACCGCTCCGGCGGCCTCGGTGAGCACCGGGGGCGATGTCCTTGTCACCGTGGCACGGACGGACGCACCGCTCGACGAGATCATGCGGACGATCGAGAAGGCGCTGCGGGAGCGGGATTCGTAGATCCAGACCTCCGAAAGGTCACGTTTTCCACCCTTTCGTCCTTGACATTCGAGGGGGCGCTACCCACCGGTAGCGCCCCCTCTGTCATGCCGTCACACCCTCTGACCTGCACTGATCGATCATCGGTCAAAAATTGATGGCACTCAGTGTCTTGCCCACTGGCACGCGGTGTCATACGTTGATGTTGTCCGGGCGGCCGGCGTGCAGAGAACTTCCGTACGCCGGCTGTCCCCACAAGCCACGGCTCGTGTGCCCGGACGCCTGCGTCACAGGCAACCTCCCGCGCCACACCAAGCGCTGCCGAGCCACACCCTTCGCCGAACCGACGGCATCCCCTCACAAGCACCAGCAGCACCCGACGTAACCCTCAAGAGCGTGTTCCCCTCAGAGGGGGCACGTACTTCGCCGGAGGCATCACCGTGAAGGAAATCCTGGACGCGATCCAGTCGCCGGACTCCACTCCCGCCGACTTCGCCGCTCTTCCCCTCCCCGACTCGTACCGCGCGATCACCGTGCACAAGGACGAGGCGGAGATGTTCGCCGGGCTCGAAACCCGCGACAAGGACCCCCGCAAGTCGCTGCACCTGGACGACGTGCCGGTTCCCGAACTCGGCCCTGGCGAGGCCCTGGTGGCCGTCATGGCCTCCTCGGTCAACTACAACTCCGTGTGGACCTCGATCTTCGAGCCGGTCTCCACCTTCAGCTTCCTGGAGCGCTACGGCCGTCTGAGCGAGCTCACCAAGCGCCACGACCTGCCCTACCACGTCATCGGCTCCGACCTCGCGGGCGTCGTGCTGCGCACCGGACCCGGCGTGAACGCCTGGCACCCGGGCGACGAGGTCGTCGCGCACTGTCTGAGCGTCGAGCTGGAGTCGTCGGACGGCCACAACGACACGATGCTCGACCCCGAGCAGCGCATCTGGGGCTTCGAGACGAACTTCGGCGGCCTCGCCGAGATCGCCCTGGTCAAGTCCAACCAGCTCATGCCGAAGCCGGACCACTTGAGCTGGGAAGAGGCCGCATCACCGGGCCTGGTGAACTCCACCGCGTACCGCCAGCTGGTCTCCCGCAACGGCGCCGGGATGAAGCAGGGCGACAACGTCCTGATCTGGGGCGCGAGCGGCGGCCTCGGCTCGTACGCCACCCAGTTCGCGCTGGCCGGCGGCGCCAACCCCATCTGTGTCGTCTCCAACGAGCAGAAGGCGGACATCTGCCGTGCGATGGGCGCCGACGCGATCATCGACCGCAACGCCGAGGGCTACAAGTTCTGGAAGGACGAGCACACCCAGGACCCCAAGGAGTGGAAGCGCTTCGGCAAGCGCATCCGCGAGCTGACCGGCGGCGAGGACGTGGACATCGTCTTCGAGCACCCGGGCCGCGAGACCTTCGGCGCCTCGGTCTACGTCACGCGCAAGGGCGGCACGATCGTCACCTGCGCGTCGACATCGGGCTACAACCACGAGTACGACAACCGCTACCTGTGGATGTCCCTGAAGAAGATCGTGGGCTCGCACTTCGCGAACTACCGCGAGGCGTGGGAGGCCAACCGCCTCATCGCCAAGGGCAAGATCCACCCCACCCTCTCCCGCGTCTACTCCCTCGAGGACACCGGCCAGGCCGCCCACGACGTGCACCGCAACGTCCACCAGGGCAAGGTCGGCGTCCTCGCGCTCGCGCCGCGTGAAGGCCTCGGCGTGCGCGACCCGGAGATGCGGGCCAAGCACGTCGACGCGATCAACCGCTTCCGTAACGTCTGAGGGTCGAGGGTTCGCACATGACAGAGCGTCAGAAGGACCGGCCGTGGCTCATGCGGACGTACGCCGGTCACTCCACGGCCGAGGCGTCCAACGAGCTGTACCGGCGCAACCTCGCCAAGGGTCAGACGGGCCTCTCGGTCGCGTTCGACCTGCCCACGCAGACCGGCTACGACCCGGACCACATCCTCGCCCGCGGCGAGGTCGGCCGGGTCGGCGTCCCCGTCTCGCACGTCGGCGACATGCGGCGCCTGTTCCAGGACATCCCCCTGGACCAGATGAACACCTCGATGACGATCAACGCCACGGCCATGTGGCTCCTGGCGCTCTATCAGGTGGTCGCGGAGGAGCAGGGCGTGGACATCACGCAGCTCCAGGGGACGACGCAGAACGACATCGTCAAGGAGTACCTCTCGCGCGGGACGCACGTCTTCCCGCCGGTGCCCTCCCTCCGCCTCACCACCGACATGATCACGTACACGGTGGCGAAGATCCCCAAGTGGAACCCGATCAACATCTGCAGCTACCACCTGCAGGAAGCCGGGGCCACTCCGGTGCAGGAGATCGCGTACGCGATGTCCACCGCCGTCGCCGTCCTGGACGCCGTGCGCGACTCCGGGCAGGTGCCGGAAGAGAAGTTCGGTGATGTGGTCGCCCGTATCTCCTTCTTCGTGAACGCGGGCGTCCGCTTCGTCGAGGAGATGTGCAAGATGCGCGCGTTCGGCCGCATCTGGGACCGGATCACGCGCGAGCGGTACGGCATCACCAACCCCAAGCAGCGCCGGTTCCGCTACGGCGTGCAGGTCAACTCGCTCGGTCTGACCGAGGCGCAGCCGGAGAACAACGTCCAGCGCATCGTCCTGGAGATGCTGGCCGTCACGCTCTCCAAGGACGCACGCGCGCGTGCCGTGCAGCTGCCCGCCTGGAACGAGGCGCTCGGTCTGCCAAGGCCGTGGGACCAGCAGTGGTCGCTGCGCATCCAGCAGGTGCTCGCCCTGGAGAGCGATCTCCTGGAGTACGAGGACATCTTCGAGGGCTCGCACGTCATCGAGGCCAAGGTCGAGTCCCTCGTCGAGGAGTCCCTCGCGGAGATCGACCGCATCGAGCAGATGGGCGGCGCGATGGCCGCCGTCGAGTCCGGCTACCTGAAGTCGCAGCTTGTCTCCTCGCACGCCGAGCGCAGGGCGCGCATCGAGTCGGGCGAGGAGAAGATCGTCGGCGTCAACGCCTACGAGTCGACCGAGCCGAACCCGCTCACCGCCGACCTGGACACCGCGATCATGACGGTCGACCCGGCGGTCGAGAACCGCGTCGTGACCGCCCTGGGGCGCTGGCGCGACACCCGCTACCAGCCGCCGTTCAACCACCCGCGCCCCTGCAAGGCCCTGGAGAAGCTCAAGGAGGTCGCCGCAGGGACGGGCAACCTCATGGAAGCCACCCTGGAGTGCGCACGCGCCGGTGTGACGACCGGAGAGTGGTCCGGGGCCCTGCGGGAGGTCTTCGGGGAGTTCCGGGCGCCCACGGGCGTCTCCAGCGCCCCGGTGGCCGTCACGGCGGAGGCGGGCACGCCGCTCGCCATCGTCCGCGACAAGGTCGCCAAGACCGCCGCCGACCTCGGCACGGGCAAGCTCCGCTTCCTGGTCGGCAAGCCGGGCCTGGACGGGCACTCCAACGGGGCCGAGCAGATCGCGGTGCGCGCCCGTGACGCCGGTTTCGAGGTGGTCTACCAGGGCATCAGGCTCACGCCCGAGGAGATCGTCGCCGCCGCCCTCGCCGAGGACGTACATGCCGTGGGCCTCTCGATCCTCTCCGGCTCCCACGCGCAGCTCGTGCCGGACGTCCTCGTGCGCCTGCGCGAGGCGGGCGCGCCCGACATCCCCGTCATCGCGGGCGGCATCATCCCCAACAGCGACGCCGAGGACCTGAAGGCGGCGGGCGTGGCCGCCGTGTTCACGCCCAAGGACTTCGGCATCACCGAGATCATCGGCCGTATCGTCGACGAGATCCGGAAAGCGAACAAGCTCGACCCTCTGCTCGACCCTCTGGAGGTCCCCGCATGACCGCGCCCACCGCGCCCATCAACCGCCTGCGCCCCCGCCGTTCCTGTCTGGCGGTGCCCGGTTCGAACCCGCGCTTCCTGGAGAAGGCCCAGGGCCTCCCCGCCGACCAGGTCTTCCTCGACCTGGAGGACGCCTGCGCGCCGCTCGCCAAGCCGGAGGCCCGGCACACCATCGTCAAGTTCCTCAACGAGGGCGACTGGACGGGCAAGACGCGGGTGGTGCGCGTCAACGACTGGACGACCGAGTGGACGTACCGCGACGTCGTCACGGTCGTCGAGGGCGCGGGCCAGAACCTCGACTGCATCATGCTGCCGAAGGTGCAGAGCGCCGACCAGGTGGTCGCGCTCGACTTCCTGCTCACCCAGATCGAGAAGACGATGGGCTTCGAGGTCGGCAAGATCGGCATCGAGGCTCAGATCGAGAACGCGCAGGGCCTGAACAACGTCAACGCGATCGCGCAGGCTTCCCCGCGCGTCGAGACGATCATCTTCGGCCCGGCCGACTTCATGGCCTCCATCAACATGAAGTCCCTGGTCGTGGGCGAGCAGCCGCCCGGCTACCCGGCGGACGCCTACCACTTCATCCTGATGAAGATCCTGATGGCGGCGCGCGCCAACAACCTCCAGGCGATCGACGGCCCCTACCTCCAGATCAAGAACGTCGACGGGTACCGCGAGGTCGCGAACCGCGCCGCCGCGCTCGGCTTCGACGGCAAGTGGGTCCTGCACCCCGGCCAGGTCGAGGCCGCCAACGAGGTCTTCTCGCCCTCCCAGGAGGACTACGACCACGCCGAGCTGATCCTGGACGCGTACGACTACTGCACCTCCGAGGCGGGCGGCAAGAAGGGCTCCGCGATGCTCGGCGACGAGATGATCGACGAGGCGAGCCGCAAGATGGCCCTCGTCATCTCGGGCAAGGGGCGCGCCGCGGGCATGACCCGCACCTCCAAGTTCGAGATCCCGGGGGCCTGACATGCAGTTCGGCCGCACCTACGAAGAGTTCACCGTCGGGGACGTCTACAAGCACTGGCCGGGAAAGACGGTCACCGAGTACGACGACCACCTCTTCTGCCTCCTGACGATGAACCACCACCCCCTCCACATGGACAGCAACTATGCGGAGAAGACGACGGACTTCGGGAAGAACGTCGTCGTGGGCAACTACATCTACTCGCTGCTTCTGGGCATGTCCGTGCCGGACGTCTCGGGCAAGGCGATCGCCAACCTGGAGGTCGAGTCGCTCAAGCACGTCGCGCCGACCTTCCACGGCGACACGATCTACGGCGAGACCACGGTCCTGGACAAGACTCCGTCGAAGTCCAAGTCGGACCGCGGGATCGTCTACGTGGAGACCAAGGGCTACAAGCAGGACGGCACACTGGTCTGCGTGTTCCGCCGCAAGGTGATGGTCCCCACCGAGACGTACATCAAGGAGCGCGGCGGCGAGCAGCCCGGCCGCCCGGAGCTCCTGGACACTCCCAAGAAGACGCAGGAGAAGTAGCCATGAGCCGACTCGCGCAGACCGCAGGTCTCACCGACATCCAGCGAGAGATCCTGTCCACCGTCCGGGAGTTCGTCGACAAGGAGATCATTCCGGTCGCGACGGAACTCGAACACCGTGACGAGTACCCCCAGAAAATCGTCGACGGCCTCAAGGAGTTGGGCCTCTTCGGGCTCATGATCCCGGAGGAGTACGGCGGTCTGGGCGAGTCGCTGCTCACGTACGCGCTGTGTGTCGAGGAGATAGCGCGTGGCTGGATGTCGGTCTCCGGCATCATCAACACCCACTTCATCGTCGCCTACATGCTCAAGCAGCACGGGACGCAGGAGCAGAAGGACACCTTCCTGCCGCGCATGGCGGCCGGCGAGGTGCGCGGCGCGTTCTCCATGTCGGAGCCCGCGCTCGGCTCCGACGTGTCGGCGATCACGTCCAAGGGCGTCAAGGACGGCGACGAGTACGTCCTCAACGGTCAGAAGATGTGGCTCACCAACGGCGGCACGTCGACGCTGGTGGCCGTTCTGTGCCGGAGTGATGAAGGACACCCCGAGGGCACGGCGCCCCACAAGTCGATGACGACCTTCCTCGTGGAGAAGGAGCCCGGTTTCGGAGAGGTCCGCCCCGGCCTCACCATCCCCGGCAAGATCGACAAGATGGGTTACAAGGGCGTCGACACGACCGAACTCATCATGGATGGGCTACGAATTCCGGCCAATCGTGTGCTCGGCGGGGAAACCGGTCGCGGTTTTTACCAAATGATGGACGGCGTCGAGGTCGGTCGTGTAAATGTCGCGGCGCGTGGCTGCGGAGTCGCTCAGCGTGCATTTGAGCTTGGTGTCTCATATGCCCAGCAACGTCACACTTTCGGCAAGGCGATCGCCCATCACCAGGCGATCCAGTTCAAGCTCGCCGAGATGGCTACCAAGGTCGAGGCCGCCCATGCGATGATGGTGAATGCCGCACGCAAAAAGGACTCCGGGGAACGAAACGACCTGGAAGCAGGGATGGCGAAGTACCTGGCATCCGAATACTGCAAAGAAGTCGTAGAGGACGCGTTCCGGATTCATGGCGGTTACGGCTTCTCGAAGGAGTATGAGATCGAGCGCCTGTACCGTGAAGCTCCGATGTTGTTGATCGGTGAAGGTACCGCCGAGATCCAGAAGATGATCATCGGGCGCCGACTGCTCGAAGAGTATCGACTCCAGGGCTAGATGCCCGATTTGGGGTGATTTAACCGAGAAGAAGGTCACACCCTGTCAGCACTCTTCGGCCGTCGACTCCGCTTCCTGGCTTGCCCAGTTGTGGCTCGCAACCGATACCATCCGGAAAAAGCCGCCGTCCCCCGTCAGTGCGCGGCATCATCCGCTACGAAGGTCATCCATGCCCCACAGCCAAACCTCTGCACCACGCGACAGCCTCGCTGGCGTACGCCTTGCGCGCGGAGCATCGCCGTGGCTCCTGCCGACTGTCGCCACCGCGGCTCTCAGCCTCGTCCGCGCGCGCCGCTCCAAGGGCGCCGCTGCCGTCGCCGTGCCTGCCACCGCCTTGGCGGCGGGCATGCTGTGGTTCTTCCGCGACCCCGAGCGTGAGATCACCCAGGGCCGGGTCATCTCGCCGGCCGACGGTGTGGTGCAGAGCATCATGCCGTGGAAGGACGGACGCACGCGCGTCGCGATCTTCATGAGCCCGCTGAACGTCCACGTCAACCGCGCGCCCCTCGCGGGCACGGTGACGTCCGTGGAGCACATCCCCGGCGGGTTCGTCCCGGCGTTCAACAAGGAGAGCGAGAACAACGAGCGCGTTGTCTGGCACTTCGACACCGAGCTCGGTGACATCGAGATGATCCAGATCGCGGGCGCGGTGGCCCGACGCATCGTTCCTTACGTGCCGCAGGGCACGAAGGTGGAGCAAGGTGAACGGATCGGCCTGATCCGCTTCGGCTCCCGCGTGGACATCTACCTCCCCGAGGGTGTCGACGTGGATGTCGAGGTCGGTCAGAAGACCGTGGCTGGGGTGACTCGAATTGACCGTGGTTGATCCTGAGACACAAGCGGGCTGGGTGCCCGAGGCGGCCGAGGACGAGGCCGACGAGGAGATGCCTCTCTCACTCCGCCTCTCGATAGCGGACACCCTCACGCTCGGTAACGCCACGTGCGGGTTCATGGCGGTGTACTTCACCACCACCGGCATCCTCATCCCGCACCTCCAGGGCAGCAACGAGAGCGGCATGGCGCGGCACTCCGCCGCGACCGCCGTGATCCTGATGCTCTGCGCGGCCGTCTTCGACCTCTTCGACGGGCTCGTGGCGCGCAAGCTGCGGTCCTCGCCGATGGGCGCGGAGCTCGACAACCTGTCGGACCTGATCAGCTTCGGTCTGGCCCCCGCGTACTTCGTGCTCGTCTACGGCATGGTCGCTGACGACGCACACCAGAGAGTGGCCGCGGTCGGAGCGATCGTCGTGCTGTTGGCGGTGGTGCTGAGGCTTGCGCGGTTCAGTTGCGTGACCGTGAAGGACGGCACCTTCCAGGGCATGCCCTCGCCCTTCGGTGCTCTCACGGTCGTCTCGATCGTTCTCCTTGAGCTGCCCTTCGTGGCGACGCTCCTCGCGATCATCGGTACGGCGTGGCTCATGGTGAGCCGGGTCGAGTACCCCAAGCCGAGGGGTCCGCTCGCGGTGGCGATGCTCGCGTGGATCGTCGCGGCGATGGGTCTGCTCGCGGCCTGGGCCTTCGAGGCGCCGGGCGGACAGCTGCTGCTGCAGACGGGCTGCGCGCTGCAGCTGGTGCTCGGCGCGGTGATCCCGCTCTTCGCCACGGCCCGCCGGGTGAACAACTTCCGGGGCAACCGGCGCGAGGCGCGGGCAGCACAGCTGCCGTAGCGGCGCTTGAGCGGTGTGAAGGGGGCCCGAACCAGATGGTTCGGGCCCCCTTCGCGTGCCGTCTATCGCCCTTCGGGCTCGTCCTCAAACGCCGGACGGGCTGGACATCTCAGCCGCCCGCCGTGTAGCCCTGTGCCGCCTCCGCGGCGCCCGGCTCCCTGGCCACCTTCATGCCGCCCGTCACGCCCTTGTCGGGGCGCAGGATGACGCTCTCCTTCGAGGAGGGCGCGTTGGGGTCGGTGAAGTTCTGGGAGACGCCGAAGCCCGTGTCGTAGGAGTCGATGGTCAGGAGCGCCTTGTCGACGCCCTGGCGGGTGAGGTCCTTGCTCTCGCACGCCTTCTTCAGGGCCTCGCCGAAGACGGAGGCCGCGGTCCATCCTGCCGTCACGCCGTTGTCCAGGGAGTCCTTGGGATAGGCCTTCTTGTAGTCGGCGACCAGCTTCTTGGCGGCGGGGGTGTCGGCGCCGATCGGGAGGGTCGGTGAGGCCACGTAGTAGTTCTTCGCCAGGGCCGGACCCGCCTGGGTGCCAAGGAGCTGGGGCGCGAACGCCGAGTTGTTGCCGATGACCGGGACGTCGAACTTGCCCGCCGCCGCGACACCCACGAGCGAGGCCGCCTGGCGCGGGCCCGCGCTGATCACCACGGCCTTCACCCCGGCCTTCTTGAGGGCCGCGACCTGCGCCGTCATGTCGTTGTCGGTCGCCTTGATCTTCTGTTCCACGACGGTGAGGCCCGATTTCTTCGCCATGTACTGCGAGCCCTTCAGGGCGTTCTCGCCGTAGTCGCCCTCGAAGTAGACATGACCGAGCTTGTCGCCCTTCTTGAGGCCCTTCTCCTTCATCAGGAAGTCGATCGCGTTGATCGTCTCCAGGTCGTACGTCGAGCCGACGACCCGGACGTACGAGCTGCCGAGCAGGTTCGCCGACCAGGCCTGCGGCAGCACGAGACCCTTGTTGGACTCGACCCGCTGCTCGACAGCGGCGACGAACGGGGAGCCGATGAACTGGGCGAAGCCGAGGACCTCGGGCTCAAGCTCCGTGTACGCGGCGACCGCCTTCTGGGGGTCGTAGCCGTGGTCGCGGACGGTCAGCTTCAGCTTGCGGCCGCAGATGCCGCCGTCGGCGTTGGTCTGCTTGACGTAGAGCTGCTGTGCCTGGGTGACGCTCTTGCCGAGGGTCGCGTAGACACCGGTCATGTCGGTGAGCACGCCGAGGGTGATCGTGTCGGCGGAGACGCCGATGCCGGTCTTGACCCCGCCGGCGCCCTCCTTGTCGCCCTTGTCGTCGTTCGCCTTGGAGCTGCAACCGGCCACCGCGAGCAGGGCTGCGAGCGCCGTAGCCGTCGCGGCGGTCCTTCGCGTGGTCGTTCTCGTGGTCCTTCTCAATGTGCGTGAACTCATTGTTCCTCCCCTGGAGTTGGGCCGGACGCCGGCCTGGAGCGCCGGGCGGCGATGCTGGCCAGGCCGCCGGGCAGGAACAGCACCACCGCCACGACGGCGGCGCCGTACAGATACCGGGATGCCTCACCCGGTGTGATCCCGCCGGTCCCGGGGGCCGAGACCAGGGGCAGCGCGTCGCTGTACCGGGTCAGGAGCTGCGGAAGCAGGGACACGACGGCCGCACCGGCCACCGCGCCCGCCACCGAGCCGAGGCCGCCGATGACGATCATGGCGAGGTATTCGAGGGACAGCGTGATGCCGAAGTAGTCAGGCACGGTCCGCTGGAAGACGAGGGCGAGCAGGACCCCTGCCAGGCCCGCGTACATCGACGACAGGACGAAGACGCCCGCACGGTAGCGGGCGACGGGCACCCCGATGACGCCCGCGGCGACGCGGTGGTCTCGGATGGCGTTCATCGCGCGGCCAGGGCGCCCGCGCAGCACGCCACGGGCGAAGAGCCCACAGCCGACGAGGAGGACGAGCCCCGCGTACCAGAGCTTCTCCGAAGCCCCGAACGGCACGGCGGCGACGACGAGTTCACTGTCGTCGAAGGTGATGCCGAAGACGCTCAGGGGCGGTACGTCGCGTCCGTTGGAGCCGCCGGTCAGGTCATGGGCGTTGAAGAGCACGTGCTGCCCGATGAAGATGAGGGCGAGCGTCGCGATGCCGAGGTACGCGCCCTGCAGGCGTCCCGCGATGGGGCTGAAGAGGCCGCCCGCGATCCCCGCGACGCCGACGGCAAGAGCGGCGGCGATCCAGGTGGGAAGCCCGAGCCCGGTCAGGCCTCCATCACCGTCCCCGGCGAAGACGCAGTATCCGTACGCGCCGATCGCGAGGAAGAAGGCGTGCCCCATGGAGAGCTGGCCTGTCGCGCCGGTGAGGAGGTTGAGGCCGATCGCGCCGATGGCGGCCGCCATGGCGAACAGGCCCGCCTGGAGCCAGAACCGGTCGAGGTAGAAGGGCAGGGCGAGCAGGAGCACGGCGCCCGCGATCCATACGTACATCCGCGGTCGCGTCAGCCTCGTACGGTTCCGGGAGCGCAGCTCCCGTCCACGGGCCAGGACTTCAGACACGGGTGAGCTCCTTCGTGCCGAAGAGTCCGGCGGGCCGGATGAGGAGGATGACGGTCATCACGAGGTAGGGCGCGAGATCGCCCAACCCGCGCCCCAGGAAGGTGAGTTCACTCTGATAGCCGGTGGCGAGGGACTCGGTGACCCCGACGACGAGTCCCCCGACGAGCGCGCCCGTGGTGGAGTCGAGACCGCCGAGGATCGCGGCCGGGAACGCCTTCAACGCAGCCAGTGAGGTGGCCCGTTCGAGCCCCGGGGTCGGGAAGACCGTCAGGAAGAGGGCGGCCACGGCGGCGAGTCCCCCCGCGACCGCCCAGGCGCCGAGGGAGACCCGGCCCAGGCGCACGCCCATCAGGGCTGCGGTCTCCGGGCTCTCCGCCGCTGCCCGCATCGCCACGCCCCAGGAGGTGTAGCGGAAGGCGAGCAGGAAGGTGGAGATGAGGAGCGCGGCGGCGACGAACGCGGCGATCCGCGTGTAGGCGATGGAGACGGAGCCGATGGTGAGCACCGAGTCGCCCCAGGGGTCGCCGAGGGCGAGCACATCGGTGCCGAGGCGGCGGGTGAGTTCGGTGGTGAGCAGGATGTCGACGCCGATGGTGACGATGGCGAGGACGCTGTGGTCGGAGCCCCGGTAGCGCCGCATGACAAGGAACTCGATGGCGGCACCCACGACGGCGGCCCCCGCGATGCCGACGAGCAGCGCTGCCCAGAAGCCGATGTCGTCATGGAGGGACGCGGTGATGTAGCCGCCCGCGAGGAGCAGCGAGGCGTGCGCGAAGTTCACGACTTCGGTGGCCCGGAAGATGACGACGAAACCGAGCGCGATGAGGGCGTAGACGGAGCCCATCGAGAGACCGTTGAGCAGCAGCTCGACGAAGGTGTTCATGAGGTGGCCTCCTCTCCCAGGTACGCCCGCACGACGGCCGGGTCGTTCTGTACGGCCGCCGGTGTGCCGTCCGCTATGCGCCGGCCGAAGTCAAGTACGGTCACCGCGTCCGCGAGCCGCATCACCACCCCCATGTCGTGTTCCACCAGGACGATCGAGATTCCGAGGCTGTCGCGCACACCCGCGATGACGGCCGCCGTGCGTTGCCGCTCGTCCGCGGTCATGCCCGCGACGGGTTCGTCGAGCAGGAGCAGCCGGGGCTCCATGCACAGGGCGCGGGCCAGCTCGGCGAGCTTCTGCTGCCCGTACGGCAAGGAGCCCGCCGGGGTGTGGAGCTGATGCTCGATGCCGACGAACTCCGCTATCTCACGCACGCGTTCGCGGTGTTCACGCTCCTCGCGCGCCGCCGACGGGAGGCGGAGCCCCGCGGCGACGAACCCTGTGCGGGTCAGCCTGTGGCGCCCCAGCATCAGACTGTCGGCGACCGTCGCGCGCGGCGGCAGGGCGAGGTTCTGGAAGATGCGTGCGACGCCGAGGTCGGCGATGCGGTGCGGAGGCATCGTCGTCAGCTCGTGCTCGCCGAGGCGGACGCTGCCGCCGGTGGCGCGGTACACGCCGGACAGGACGTTGAAGCAGGTGGACTTGCCCGCGCCGTTGGGTCCGATGACGGCGTGCACGGTGCCGGGCCTGACGGTGAAGCTGACGGCGTCGAGGGCGGTGAGGCCCGCGAACCGGACGGTCAGGTCCCGCACTTCCAGGGCGGGTACGCCCGCCTCCGGTGCTCCTTGGTCCTGTACTCCTTGGCCCTGTACTTCGTGGTCCTCTACTCCTTGGTCCTCGTTCATCGTCGGCCCGCCCAGCGTCGCAGCACCGGCAGCGCGCCGGCGCCGCGCGAGGCATCGGCGGCGGCGGTCTCGTCCACCACACCGAGGTAGCGGCGGCGCACCTCGTCGGAGGCGGACAGCTCTTCCGCCGCTCCGGCGAGAGCCACTTCGCCCACGTCGAGGACGTACGCCCGTGAGGCCAGGCGCAGCGCGAGTGCGGCGTTCTGCTCGACGAGGAGGACCGCGGTGCCCTGGGTGTTGATCTCCTGGATGGTGTCGGCGATGCGCGCCGCCATCAACGGGGCGAGCCCCAGGGACGGTTCGTCCAGGAGCAGCAGCTTGGGTGAGGCCATCAGCGCCCTCGCCACCGCGAGCATCTGCTGTTCGCCGCCCGAGAGGAGCCCGGCCCGCTGGCCCGCGCGCTCGGCGAGCACGGGGAACAGTTCATGGACGCGGTCCAGGGCCTTGGCCTTCGCGCCACGGCTTCCCGCGGAGCCGAGCGCGCCCGCCCGCAGGTTGTCGGCGACGGTCATCCGGGCGAACACCCTTCTGCCTTCCGGCACTTGGGAGACCCCGGCGGCGACCACGCGGTCCGCGTGCAGTCCGTCGATGCGCCGCCCGCCGAAGTGGATGGAGCCGGTGGTGAGCGCCCCCCGGTGAAAGCCGAGGGTGCGTGAAATGGCGCGCAGGAGCGTCGACTTGCCCGCGCCGTTGCCGCCGAGCACGGCGACGACGGCGCCGTCCGGCACTTCGAGCGACACCTGGCGCAGTGCGCGCACCGGCCCGTATCCGACCGACGCGTCCTGTACGACCAGTCCGGAACCGCCCACCTGGGACCCCCTGTTCTCCGCTTGCCCTGTACGTGGCGCTCACCCCAGCACCGCCGCGCCCGCCCCGTCCACGGCCCGTGTCCGAATCGCTGCGGGTGACCAGCGGGACCGGCCGCCTGTTGTGCACGGGCACAACACCGCGTGTCAGGGGCCTGTCAGGGCGGTCGAGCGATGGCATCCTCCGCAGCACGGAGTCACGGCGGGCGGCGGCGATGGAGGTTCCATGAGCGGACGCAGACCTCGGACGGGCCAGGACTGGAAGGTGCTCGAGGAGGCGTGCGTGGCGCTGCTCCCCCGCGTCCCCGAGCTGGTGGACGAACATCTGCGGCAGCTCTTCGAGCACTCGCCGGTGTACGCGCGGGTCCTTCCGCACGATCAGCAGTGGCGAGAGGCGGAAGAGGCGATGCGGATCGGCATCGAGACCATCTCGGCGCCGCGTGCGTCACCGCGCCGCGATCTGGAGTACGCGGAGGAGGCGGGGCGCCGCCGGGCGCAGCAGGGGCTGCCCCTCGACCTGGTCGTGCACTCGTACCGCAACGCGGGCTATCTGGTCTGGGACTCGCTGCTCGAAGACACCGAGGGGCAGGCGCCGGAGAAGCTCGCGGTCCTGATGCGGTCGGCAACGATGGTGTGGTCGGCGGTCGACGCCCAGGCTCAGTCCGCGTCCGACGCGTATCGGGCGACGGAGATGGAGCTGCGGCGGCGCACCGACGAGCAGTTGCAGGCACTGCTCGACGCGCTCCTGGAGGGCCAGTCAGGACCCGGGCTCGCCGCGCAGGTGGCCGCGGGGCTCGATCTGCCGGAGCGCGGACCGTACGCGGTGGTGGTGCTGCGCGCCGAGCGGCGGGACGGGAGGGCCGCGTTCCACCGGCAGATCCAGCGGGCCGGGTTCCGCTTCGTCTGGCGGATGCGGACGGACCGGGAGGTGGGGGTGGTGGCGCTCGGGGCGGAGGAGGGCCTGGACGAGCTGGCCGCCGCGCTCGACGGACGGTGCCCCGGCCCCGGCGGCATCAGCCCCGTGGTGGCGGGACTCTCCGAACTGGGCCACGCGCGGCGTCTCGCCGAACTGGCCCTGCGTACGTGTCCCCCGGACGCGACCGGGATCGTACGGCTCGACCAGCGGATGCCGACAGCCCTGGTGGTGAGCCAGCCGGAACTGGCGGGGCGCCTTGTGTCGGACGTCTTCGGCGAGGTCCTTGCCCTTGAGCCGGGGGATCGGGCGGTGCTGCTCGAGACGCTGGACGCGTGGCTGCTGTGCGAAGGGTCCGCGGGGCGGGCTGCGGGGCGCTTGTACTGCCACCGGAACACGGTGTTCAACCGCCTGCGGCGACTTGAGCAGCTGACCTCGCGGTCGCTTGCGCGGCCCCGGGATCTGATGGAGATGACGCTGGCCCTCGATGCGTATCGGCTGGCGCCGGGCTAGGGCGTTCATCACCGGCTTCGCCGAGTTCGTCCTCAATCGCCGGACGGGCTGAGAATCAGCCCGTCCGGCGATCCGGGGACCCGTAAGGGGCGCGGGGAACTGCGCGACCAGCCCCCACCGGCCCCAGGTGTAGCAACCGCACTACCAGCGGAGCGCCTAGCTCAGGAAGTCCCTGGCGATACCCTCCGCCACCGTCTCCAGGATGGGCCCCGCCTCGGCAATGCACCGGGCGACATCCGGCTCCACGTCAGTGAGCGCGTACGCGCGCCGGATGCCCGCCTTTCCCAGGGCCTCCGCCGGAAGGGCCAGGCGTCCGCAGACCGCGACGACCTCGACGCCCGCATCCCGCGCCGCCGCAGCAACGCCCGCGGGAGCCTTGCCGTGGAGGGTCTGCTCGTCGAGGGAGCCCTCCCCCGTGATCACGAGGGACGCCCGCGCGAGCGCGGGGGCGAAGCCGAGGACGTCCAGCATGACCTCGATCCCGGGGCGGAAACTCGCCCCGAGCCCGACGAGAGCGCCGTAGCCGATGCCACCTGCCGCTCCGGCTCCCGGGGACTCGGCGTACTCCAGGGCGGAGGAACCCACCGACTCGGAGAGCACCTGCGCGAAGTGCGCGAGGGCCGCGTCAAGCTCGGCCACGTCCTCGGGGGAAGCCCCCTTCTGCGGCCCGTAGACCGCCGGGGCGCCCTTGGGGCCCGTCAGCGGGTTGTCCACGTCGCTGGCCAGGACCAGGTCCACCGAGGCGAACCGCTCGTCGAGCCCGGACAGGTCAGCCGTGGCAAGGGAGGCGAGCGGGCCGCCTCCGGGAGCCACCGGCGCCCCTTCCGCGTCCAGGAACACAGCGCCGAGCGCGGCCAGCATCCCGGCCCCGCCGTCCGTCGTCGCACTGCCCCCGACGCCGAAGACGATCGTGCGCGCGCCCGCGTCGAGCGCGGCGCGCAGCAGCTCCCCGGAGCCGTACGTCGTGGACGTGAGCGGGGCGAAGACGCCGTCGGGCAGCAGCTGGAGGCCCGACGCCTCCGCCATCTCCACCACGGCGGTCCCGTCCAGCAGCGCGTACGCGGCGGTGACCTCGTCACCGAGCGGTCCCGTGACCCGCGCCTCACGGCGTTCGAAACCGGCCGCGACCGCCGCGGCGACCGTGCCGTCGCCGCCGTCGGCCACCGGCAGAGCCTCGACCTCCGCGTGCGGGGCGACGCGGCGGAGCCCGGCCGTCACCCGCTCCGCGACCTGCACGGCCGTGAGTGATCCCTTGAACTTGTCCGCGGCGATGAGCACATGCCCCGCCGTCCCAGCAGCGTCCGCCACCTTGCATCCCCTTGCTTTCCGGGCCTTGCTCGCGTCAAGGCAGTCGCGCCGCTGCGACCATAACCGCAGGAGGGGGCGCCTGCCCATGGGCGTCCGCATTTCAGAGCCCCGAACCTCTCCCTTAAATCGCACTAAAGAGAGCGATAAGGGTGCACTGAGGTCTCAGGAATGATCGATCAATGGTCGGTTCAGTCCGAGCCGCCCGCCCCACGCGAGTCGTACAGCTGGTGCACCGTGGGCCCTTCGCCACCCATGGACACGCTGATGTGCTCCAGGACATCCTCGAGGACGTCGATGTCCCCGGTGCGGATCAGCGGCTCGGACGCCGCCGCCTGGGCGGGTCCCGCACCGGCCAGCACTCCCAGGACCGCGGCGGCCAGCACGGTCGTACGACGCTTCATGGGCACTCCCGAGCATGTGCATCCAGCAAGAATGTGTGCGTCCGATCGAAATCCAGACAAACGTCTCATGATCCACGCCGAACCGGTCGCGTTGACCGCGCGAGGCGCACCGAATTCGGTAGACCGGACGCATGACCCCAGTGCATACGGAACTCGCCGACCGCGTGCTCGGCGGCTGGATCGGGCGGATCGCGGGCAACATGCTCGGCAAACCCATCGAGCGGGGCGACTACTGGACGCGCGAGCGCATCGAGCGCTATCTGCGGCAGGCCGACGCGCTGCCGCTCACCGACTATCTGCCCGAACCCCCCTCCTGGGTGGAGGAGTTCCAGCTGCGGCCCGAGTGGCAGCAGTGTGTGCGCGGCGGGGTGCGCGGAAGCTGCCGTGACGACGACGTCGACTACGCGATCCTCGGACTGCATCTCCTGGAGACGCACGGGTTCGCGTTCAGCACCGAACAGGTCGGCGAGCTGTGGCTGCTCCGCCTTCCCTATCTGCAGACGTTCACCGCGGAGCGCGCCGCGTACCGGAATCTGGCGAACGGTCTCAAGCCGCCGCTCACCGCGACGTACGAGAACCCCTGCCAGGAGTGGATAGGCGCCCTCATCCGCGCCGACATCTTCGGCTGGACGAACCCCGGCGCCCCGCGCCGCGCCGCCTTTCTCGCCCGCCGCGACGCCGTGCTCTCGCACACCGGCAACGGCGTGTACGGGTCGATGTGGGCTGCGGCGCTCGTCGCGGCCGCGTTCACGGTGGCCACGCCGCGCGGCGCGCTCGATGCGGCGTTCGGGGTGATCCCGTCGAGCTGCCGGCTCGCGCGTACGGTGCGCCGGGTCGTCACGCTGCACGAGGCCGGGCTCAGCTGGGAGGAGACGCTGGCCACCGCCGAGGAGGAGACCTCCGGACTCGGCTGGATCCACGCGGTGCCGAACTCGGCCGTCCTGACCGCCGGGCTCCTCTACGGTGACGGCGACTTCACCCGCACGATCACCCTGACGGTGCGCGGCGGCCTCGACACCGACTCGAACGGTGCGACCGCCGGGTCCGTCGCGGGGGTGCTCTGCGGGGCCAAGGCGATCCCCGCGCAGTGGCGGGATCCCCTCGAAGACCGGGTGCGCAGTGCGGTGTTCGGTTTCGACGGCGCGAGGATCAGCGAACTTGCGGCAAGGACGGTCGAGTTGGCCGAGGCCTAGCACGGCGCTTCTCCTGCCTCCCCGCGCCTACCCTTTCCAGGTGACCACTCAGGATTACGCCACGTACATCGCAGGCCTCCCGCGCATCATCGCCGGAGCCGCCGCGCTCTTCCGGGACTCCCGGGGGCGTGTGCTGCTCGTCGAGCCGAACTACCGCGACGGGTGGGCCCTGCCCGGCGGCACCATCGAGTCCGACGAAGGCGAGACACCGCGGCAGGGGGCACGGCGTGAGACCGCCGAGGAGATCGGCCTGGACGTCGAGCTGGGAGCCCTCCTCGCGGTGGACTGGGTGCCGGGTTCGGCGCGGCCTCCGCTGGTCGCCTATCTGTACGACGGCGGGGTGCTCAGTGACGACCAGCTGAAGTCGATCAGACTCCAGGAGGAGGAGCTGCTCTCCTGGCGCCTTGTGGCCCGCGAGGACCTCGCGGGGTTCCTGCCGGGCGAGCTGGGGCTGCGGGTGGGGGCCGGGCTCGCGGCACTCGACGCGGGGACGGGGACGGCGGAGTTGGAGAACGGGGTACGGGTCGGCTGAACCTGGTCGAGCCTCGCTGAGTCTTCAGGAGCTGAGTCTTCAGAAGAGGGCGTCCTCGCTGCCCCCGGTCGCTCCCTCGAAGGCAAGGAGCCGCTGCTTGCGGTCGAGTCCGCCGCCGTAGCCCGTCAGGGAGCCGCCCGCGCCGATCACCCGGTGGCAGGGCACGATGACCCCGATCGGATTCTTGCCGTTGGCCAGGCCGACGGCGCGTGAGGCGTTGGGCTTGCCGAGGGCGGCCGCGAGCTCGCCGTACGTGCGGGTCTCGCCGTACGGGATCAGCTGGAGCTGCTGCCAGACGGTGCGCTGGAACGGTGTGCCTTCGAGGCGCATCGGCAGGTCGAACTCCGTCAACTCGCCCGTGAAGTACGCCTCAAGCTGGCTGGTCGTCTCCCCGAAGGGCCCTGCGTCGCGGTCGCCGAACGTCTCCTCGGGCGGCCGGTGACGCTGCTCTGTCATGTAGAGGCCGCTGAGGGTGCCGTCGGTGGCCACGAGGGTCAGGGGGCCGTAGGGGCTGTCGATGAGGGTGTGCTGGCGGTACATGGGGCTTCGTCCTCTTTCGCTGGAACTCTCTTATGCCGGGATGCTGTTGATGGGATGGTCGTCGATCGCCCACAAGTACTGGACCGCGTACGCCCGCCAGGGGCGCCAGGCCGCGGCCCGTGCGGTCAGCGCCGCCGGGGTGTGCGGGAGCCCGAGTTCCTGTGCCGCGCGGCGGATCCCCAGGTCGGTGGGGAGGAAGGCGTCGGGGTCGCCGAGTGCCCGCATCGCGATGACGTCGACCGTCCAGGGGCCGAAACCGGGCAGTTCGGTGAGCCGTGCGCGGGCCTCCTCCCAGCCGCTCTCCACACCTAGGCGGAGTGTTCCGTCGGCGAGGTGGCGTACGAGCGTGGTCAGGGTGGTGCGGCGGCTGCGCGGCAGGGCGAGTGCCTCCGGGTCGAGCGCGGCGAGGGCTTCCGGTGCCGGGAAGAGGTGGGTGAGGCCGCCATCGGGGTCTTCGACAGGATCACCGTGCGCGGCGACCAGGCGTGCGGCGTGGGTGCGGGCCGCGGCTGTGGAGACCTGCTGGCCGAGTACCGCGCGTACGGCGAACTCCGCCTCGTCGACGGTGCGCGGCACGCGACGGCCGGGCGCTTTGGCCACGAGGGGTGCGAGCAGCGGGTCGGCGCTCAGCTGGGCGTCCACCGCGACCGGGTCCGCGTCCAGATCGAGCATGCGGCGGCAGCGGCTGATGGCGATCGTGAGGTCGCGCATGTCGGTGAGGCTGAGGCGGCAGGCGATGTGGTCAGGGGTGGGGGTGAGGGCGACGACTCCGTGGCCGTACGGGAGACGGAGCGTGCGGCGGTACGCGCCGTCGCGCCACTCCTCGACTCCGGGTACGGCGGTGGCGATGAGGTGGCCGAAGAGGTTGTCGGGGTTGAGCGG
The DNA here is from genome assembly GCF_053606205.1 of Streptomyces sp. NPDC055239. Taxonomy (NCBI): domain Bacteria; kingdom Bacillati; phylum Actinomycetota; class Actinomycetes; order Kitasatosporales; family Streptomycetaceae; genus Streptomyces; species Streptomyces sp. NPDC055239. The sequence goes on from NZ_JBSGRD010000003.1 coordinate 402,600, forward strand.
GGCGCGGAAGGGGAGGCGGAGCGAGAGGACGCCGGGGGTGGCGGGGGCGGCCGTTCTCCTCGTGCTCTTCGGGGCGCGCTCCCGCAGTTCGCCGGGGGCCAGGGCGAAGACTTCGCGGACCGTGTCGTTGAAGGTGCGGATCGAGGAGAAACCCGCGGCGAAGGCGATCTCCGCCATGGGCAGGGTGGTCGTCTCGATGAGCAGCCGGGCGGTCTGGGCGCGCTGGGCCCTGGCCAGGGCGAGGGGTCCCGCGCCGAGTTCCGCGAGGAGCTGGCGTTCCACCTGGCGGGTGCTGTAGCCGAGGCGGGTGGCGAGGCCGGGGACTCCGTCGCGGTCCACCACGCCGTCCGCGATGAGGCGCATCGCGCGGGCCACGAGGTCGGCGCGCTGATTCCACTCGGGCGAGCCAGGGCTGCTGTCGGGGCGGCATCGCTTGCAGGCCCGGAACCCTTCCTGCTGGCAGGCCGCCGCGCTCGGATAGAAGCTCATGTTCTCGGGCTTCGGAGGGACGACCGGGCAGCTGGGGCGGCAGTAGATGCGGGTGGTCAGAACCGCGGTGTAGAACCACCCGTCGAACCGGGCGTCCTTCGACTGCACGGCACGTACGCAGCGCTCGGCGTCGGCATGCATCGAGGGGGGCGGCGTGGTGGTGGCCGCGGCGTGCGGGTCGGTGGACATGCCTCAAGGATCGTCCACGCAGGGTGGCGATGGCTGGCGGGAATCCGACATGGGCGTTGGCGCGGGGCGCCGGTCCCGAGCCCGGAACGACGCACCGGATCCCGGAAGGACGCACCCGTACCCGTCAGGACGCGCGGAACCTGCGCCAGACCGCCTTCGCGGCGTTGTGCCCCGACATCCCGTGCACACCGGGCCCAGGCGGCGTGGCGGACGAGCAGATGAACACGGCCGGGTGCGCGGTGCCGTACGGGAAGAGGGAGAGCTTGGGGCGGAGCAGCAGCTGGATACCGCTCGCGGCGCCGCAGGCGATGTCACCGCCGACGTAATTCGCGTTGCGCGTGGCCAGCGCGGCGGGCCCCGCGGTGGCGCGGGCGAGGACGCGGTCGCGGAACCCGGGGGCGAAACGCTCCAGCTGCCGCTCGATCGCGTCGGTGAGATCCCCGTCCCAGCCGTTCGGCACATGCCCGTACGCCCAGAAGACCTGCTTGCCCGCGGGCGCGCGGGAGGGATCGACGACGCTGGGCTGCACGGTGATCAGGAACGGCGGGTCGGGCGCGCGGTTCTCGCGCGAGGCGGCGCGCAGCGCGGCGCCGATCTCCCCGCTGTCGGCCCCGACCTGCACGGTCCCCGCGACCTGGGCCTCTTTCGCCGTCCAGGGGACGGGCCCGTCCAGGGCGTAATCGACCTTGAAGACGCTCGCGCCGTACCGATAGTTCTCATAGCTCCGCCCCAGACCCGCGATCCGGGCGAGGGCGGTGGGTGACGTGTCGAAGATGTACGCGCGCGCGGGCGGCAGATCGTCGAGCCGCTTGACCTCGTAGTCCGTGTGGACCGCGCCGCCGAGGTCCTTCAGATACGCGGTGAGCGCGTCCGAGATCGACTGTGAGCCGCCCCGGGCGACCGGCCAGCCGCGGGCGTGCGCTGCCAGCGCGAAGACCATGCCGACCGCGCCGGTGGCGACTCCGCCGAGCGGGGCGATGACGTGGGCGACGAGTCCGGCGAACAGGGCGCGGGCCCGGTCGTCGCGGAAGCGCCGCATCAGCCAGGTGGAGGGCGGCAGGCCCGCGAGGCCGAAGCGCGCGAGGGTCACGGGGTCGCGCGGCAGGGCGGTCGAAGGCAGCGCCATGAAGTCCTGGAGGAGGGTGTCCCACTTGTCGACGAAGGGCTCGATGAGGCGTCGGTACGCCCCCGCGTCACGCGGCCCGAACGAGGCGGCGGTCTCGGCGACGGACCGGGAGAGCACGGCGGCGCTTCCGTCCAAGAAGGGGTGCGCCATGGGCAGCTGCGGCTGGAGCCACTCGAGGCCGTACCGGTCGAGGGGCATGGTGCGGAACACGGGCGAGTTGATGCCGAGGGGGTGTGCGGCGGAACAGGGGTCGTGCCGGAACCCGGGAAGTGTCAGCTCCTCGGTCCGCGCACCGCCGCCGACGGTGTCCTTGGCCTCGAACACGGCCACCGAGAATCCGCGGCGGGCCAGCTCGACGGCAGCGGTGAGACCGTTCGGTCCCGCCCCCACGATGACGGCATCAAGCATCGACGGCACCTTCGGACTCCTTTGTCAGCCGATGGCCTCTGCCGCCCAGGATAGGCCGGACCACCGACAGCGCCGTGGGCGCGGGTAGCCTCTGACGGGTGACGTACTGGTTTCGCCAGGCTGACGCGGGTTCCGAGGACTGGTTCGAGACGGGGGACGACGCGATCGCCGTACGTCAGGCGTCCTTCCGCGGCCCGGACGGTTCTGCTTCCGTGGCGGCCTCGCGCTCCGAACTGGCCTGGGTTCTCGACAAGTTCGAGCCGCTGGGGGCGCGGCTGTACGAGGCGAGGTACGGCGTACTTGCGAACGGACCCGTCAGCGGCGGGGAGCCTGTCTCCGAGGTGGATTTCGAGGCCGCGTGGCAGTGTGCCCGCCACAGTCGGAACGTCTCGGCACCGGAAACGGGTGGCCCGCTCCCTCGAGGCACCCGCCTGACCGGCACGGTCAGCGTCCTGCCGTGGGGCCCGGGGACGGTCGGGCTCTTCGTCGACCTGGGGCTGCCGCTCACCGGTTTCGTGGACATGGTGCGGCTCCCGCTCGACCCCGAGGACTGGCCGGACGTCGGCACCGTCACCGAGTTCGAGGTCACCGCCGTGGCATTCCACCTCGAGCCGCCGCGCAGTGCCCCGCAGATCAGGCTGCGGCCGACAGCAACCCCACCACCCGGTCGACCGTGGCGGCGTCCCGGCCGGCCGTGAACGGCAGCGCGTTCCCGCCCTCTATACGGAAGGGCTCCCCGGCGGCGGTCAGATTGCAGCCCCCGGCCTCGGCGACGAGGAGCAGCCCCGCCGCGTGGTCCCAGGCGAGCTCCCAGGAGAACGCGACCGCGTCCAACTCACCGCGGGCGATGGCCAGATACTCAAGGCCTGCCGAACCGCAGGGCCGGGGCGCGACGCCCTCCACGCGCAGGCCGAGCAGCGCGTGCTTCTGCTCCGGCGTGGTGAAGTCCGGGTGTGAGGTCGCCACTTCGATGGCCTCCCCCGGTGAACCGGCCACGAGGCGCTCCCCGTCGAGCCAGGCGCCCTTGCCGCGCACCGCGACGGCCATCTCGTCGAGCGCAGGGGCGTACGTCCAGGAGGCGAGCACCTCTCCGCGCCACGCCAGCGCGATCAGCATGCAGAATCCGGGGTCGCCGTGCACGAACTGCCGTGTGCCGTCGACCGGGTCGACTATCCACACCGGCGCGTCGGCGCCTATCGCCTCGTAGATCGAGGGGTCCGCGTGCACCGCTTCTTCTCCCACGACGACGGAGCCGGGGAGCAGGGTGATGAGGGCTGCCGTCAGGTGCTCCTCGGCGAGCCGGTCGGCGACGGTCACCAGGTCGTGCGGTCCGCTCTTCTGGACGACGTCGTCGTCGGCGAGCTGCCGGAACCGCGGCATGACCTCGGCTGCGGCGGCCTTGCGGAGTGCTTCTTCGACATCGGGAACGCCACGTACAAGAAAGTCTTCGATCTCTTCGATCATGTCTCCATGAGAGCACGCCGGACTGACAATCCGTACGGCTCCGCTGTACGGCGGCTGGATACGAGATGAATCCCCCGTGAACCGGCCCCGGGGTCCGGGCCCGGGGGCGCTGAAGTGACCACCTCCGGGCGATATGCCCCGATCATGGAACCGGCATAGGGTGCATCTCATGGCGTAACGACCTCTCCTGAGGTCCCTCATCCGCCGCCCCGCCCCGAAAGGGTGACGTCCATGCACCCCTCCCTCAACCCGGCCACGCTGGCCGGGCTGCGTCAGCCGCGCCCCTACCCCGCCGTCACGGTCCTGCTGCCCACCCACCGCAGGGAGCCGGACAACGCCCAGGATCCGGTGCGGCTCCGCAACCTCGTCGCCGAGGCCAAGGAGCGGCTGAAGTCCGACCCCGCCGTGGCCAGGGAGCAGCGGACCGAGGTGGCCGCGCAGCTCGACAAGGCGGTGGCGGAGATCGACCTCGTGCACGCCGAGGACGGGCTCGCCGTCTTCGCCGCTCCCGGGGAGCACCAGGTGTGGTCGCTTGCCAGGACGGTGCCGTCGAGGGTGGTGCTCTCGGACACCTTCCTGACGCGCAACGTCGTCGCGGCCCAGGCCGCCGAGCGCCCTTACTGGGTCCTCGCCGTCTCGGCCGACCGCGTCACGCTGTGGAGCGGCACCCCCGAGCGGGTCACCCAGCACAAGACGGACGGGTTCCCGCTGACCCGGAGCCTCGACGACCCGGACGCCGAGCGCAAGGAGCGGATCGGCGACCTGCCGAGCACCTTCCGCGACGAGCAGACCCGCAAGTTCCTGCGCGAGGCGGACTCAGCAGCGGCCGGGGTGCTCCGCGCCCATCCGCGTCCCCTGTTCGTGGCCGGGGAGGCCGCGGCGCTCTCCCTCCTCGACGACGCCGGGACGGTCACCAAGGGAGCCACGCGGGTGCCGCACGGCGGCCTGGCTCATGGCCCGGCGCAAGCGGTGTGGCAGACGGTACGCCCCTTCCTCGTGGCCCAGGACAAGGCCGAACTCGGCTCCACGCTGCATGAGCTGGAAGCGGCGCAGGGCCGGCACCAGTACGCCGCGGGCCTCGACGAGGTCTGGCAGAACGTGACGACGGACCGGGTCCGCCTCCTCGCCGTGGAGGACACCTACCAGGCGACCGTGCGCGACGACGGCGGACATCTGGTGCCCGCGGAGTCCGACGACCTCGACGCGGTGGACGACGTGGTCGACGACATCGTCGAGCGGGCCCTGGACACCGGCGCCGAGGTCCGTTTCGTACCCGAAGGCACGCTCGCCGACCGGGGCCGGATCGCCTGCGCCCTGCGGTACTGAAGCCGACCCCGGCAGTCCGCAGGGACAACCAACAGCAACAGGGAAAGGAGCGCACCGGATGTCTCCCATGTCGCGCCGCGGGCCCGTGGTGTCCGCCGCCCTCACGCTCGCCGCCACGGTGACGGCCGCCGCCGCCCTCGTCTCGTGCAGCACCGACAGCGACGCCCCCTCGGCCGAGGGCAGCCGGAAGGTCAGCGAGCGGCCGACCGCCCCCGACTCGTCGTCGTTCTCGCAGAAGACCGCGTCGCCGATGGAGTCGAAGGCCTCCGAGGCCGCCGAGTCGGCCCGCGCCTCGGCATCCGAGGCACAGGCCTCCGCGTCGGAGCGCGCGGACGAGTTCGAGGCGTCCGTGTCGGCCGATACGGAGCGCGCCAACCAGGCCGCGAAGAACGCGCTGAAGGACGTCGACGGGCGGGGCAACGCGATGTCCGACGTCTCCATGACGGGCAAGCCGCGCTCCGACACCGGCGGTGTGCTCGCCTCCGTGGTGACCTTCACCAACAGGACCGACAAGACGGCGGACTTCGCCGTACAGGTCGACTTCCGGGACTCCTCCGGCAAGACCGTGGAGACCCGCTACGTGGGCACGGAGAACCTCGAACCGGGCAAGCGGGCCCAGCGGTACGCCATCAGCCACGAGCCCCCGGAGCCGAAGCTCTCCGCGAAGCTGGTCAAGGCCCAGCGGTACTGAGCGACATCACGCGCCCACGCACCTCAGAAGTCGACGGCGTCGCGGATGAGCGGGCACGTCATGCAGTGCCCGCCGCCGCGACCGCGGCCGAGTTCGGCGCCGACGATGGTGATGACCTCGACCCCCGCCTTGCGCAGCAGGGTGTTGGTCTGGGTGTTGCGGTCGTAGGTGAAGACCACGCCGGGCTCCAGGGCGACGGCGTTGTTGCCGCTGTCCCACTGCTGCCGCTCGGAGGCGTAGACGTCCCCGCCCGTCTCGATCACGCGCAGCTCGGGAAGACCGAGTGACCTTGCGACCACGTCGACGAACGCACGCGAGCCCTCGTCCGTGATCTCGACGCCCGCCGTCTTGTCGCCCGCTGCCTTGCCGCCCGTTGCCTTGCCGCCGGGCCGCAGCGTGAAGGTGTGCACGGCGTCCATGATCTTCGGGTAGAGCGTGACGATGTCGCGGTCGGCGAAGGTGAAGACGGTGTCGAGGTGCATCGCGGCCCGCAGCTTGGGCATGCCGGCGACGATGACCTGCTCGGCCGCGCCGTTCTCGAACAGCGCGGAGGCGACCTGGGTGACGGCCTGGCGCGAGGTGCGCTCGCTCATGCCCATCAGGACGACGCCGTTGCCGACGGGCATGATGTCGCCGCCCTCGAACGTCGCCTGGCCCCAGTCGAGTTCGGGGTCGCCCCACCACACCGTGGCGCCGGTGAAGTCGGGGTGGAACCGGTAGACGGCCTTCATCAGGAGCGTCTCGTCGTGCCGGGCCGGCCAGTACAGCGGGTTGAGCGTGACACCCCCGTACAGCCAGCACGTCGTGTCGCGGGTGTAGAGCGTGTTCGGCAGCGGCGGCATCAGGTATTCGCGTACGCCGGTGGATTCGCGTACGAGCGCGACGTAGCCGGAGCGGAACTCGTCCGGCAGATCCGCGGTAGCAAGGCCCCCGATGAGGTATTCGGCGAGCTGCCGGGGCTCCAGCGTCTCCAGGAAGGCGCGTGTGCCGTCGATGAGCCCGAGGCCGACCTCGTTCGCCGTGATCTTCCGGTCGAGGAGCCAGTCCTTCGCCCCGGGGACCGCCATGGTCTGGGCGAGCAGGTCGTGCAGCTCGACGACCTCGACGCCGCGCTGCTGCAGCTTGATGACGAAGTCCGCGTGGTCGCGCTGGGCGTTCTCCACCCACATGACGTCGTCGAAGAGCAGGTCGTCGGCGTTGGTGGGGGTCAGTCTGCGGTGCGCGAGTCCCGGCGAGCAGACAAGGACCTTGCGCAGCCTGCCGACCTCGGAGTGGACACCGAAGGTCGGTGCGGCGGGGGTGTCGAGGCTTGTCACGGTGCGCCTTTCGTCGGTCGGTGGCCACCAGGGGCCGGGGTGTCGGGGCCGGTCAGAGGTGGATCCAGCCCGCCGCGAGAGCGATCACGCCCACGACGGCGCCCGCGATCGAGACCCCGCAGATGACGGCCTCGCGCGGGGAGAACAGACGCCGGTTCTGTTCCCGCCGGGCCTTGATGAACAGAAGGGTCGCGGGGGCGTAGAGGATGAAGGAGACCAGGACGAACTTGAGCCCCGCGGCGTACAGCAGGAACGCCGTGTACAGCGTGGCGATCACCGCGATCACGAGCTCCCTGCGGGTGCTCTTCCCGGCTACCGCCACGTCCTGGCCCTGGCGGCCGGACCCGAGGGCGATCTTGACGGCGAAACCGGCGGCGAGCAGGAACGGGATGAGGCTCAGCGCGCTGGTCAGGTCGAGCGCGAAGTTGAACGCGTCGTCGGAGAACATCGTGACGATCAGGACGACCTGGCTCAGCGCGGTGGTCATGAGGAGCGCGGGGACCGGCACGTCCTCGGAGGTGGCCTTCCGCAGGAAGCGGGGCATGTCGTCGTCCTTCGCGGCGACGAAGAGCACCTCGGCGGCCATCAGCGTCCAGGCGAGGTAGGCGCCGAGCACGGAGACGATGAGTCCGACGCTGACGAAGACCTTGCCCCAGGTGCCGACGGCCTCTTCCAGGACGCCCGCCATGGAGGGCTGGCGCAGCTCGGCGATCTCGGCCATCGGCATGATCCCGTAACTGACGATGGTGACCGAGGCGAAGACGGCGAAGACGCTGAGGAAGCCCAGGATCGTGGCCCTGCCCACGTCCTCGCGGCGCTTGGCGTGCCGGGAGTAGACGCTCGCGCCCTCGACGCCGAGGAAGACGAAGACGGTGGCCAGCATGGTGCCGCGCACCTGGTTGAAGAGCGATCCCGCGTAGTCGGCGCCGCCGAAGTTGTCCGCGAACACGGACGGCTTGAAGAAGAACAGGGCCAGGATCACGAAGACGAGGATGGGCACGATCTTGGCGACGGTCACGATCCGGTTGATCGCCGCCGCCTCCTTGACCCCACGGCGGATCAGCAGGAAGAAGGCCCACAGGCCGAACGAGGAGAGGACGACGGCGATGAGGGTGTCGCCGTCGCCGAGGCTCGGCCAGATGGCGCCGATCGTCGACATGATGAGCACCCAGTAGGTGACGTTGCCGACGCAGGCGCTGGCCCAGTACCCGAAGGCGGAGAAGAAGCCGAGGTACTCGCCGAACCCTGCCTTGGCGTAGGCGTAGACACCGGCGTCGAGATCGGGTCTGCGGACGGCGAGGGTCTGGAAGACGAACGCGAGCATCAGCATGCCCGTACCGGCGACGGCCCAGGCGATCAACGCGCCCGCGACCCCGGTCTCCTGCGCGAACCGGCGTGGCAGCGAGAACACTCCCGCGCCGACCATCGAGCCGACGACCATCATCGTCAGGGTCGTGAGCGTCAGTTTGACGGCCGGTGACGCTCCGGCGTTGGTCTGATCGGTCGTCTCGGCGTGGCTCATGGATTCCCGTCAGCTCCCGTCGGGGCGGAAGCCGAGGGACGACTGGCCACCCTGTGCGGGAATCTATCCCTAGTGGGTCGAGTTGTCCTGATATGAAATCGCAGGCTGACGGTGTTCGCGATTCGGCAAGTTCATGATTCGGCATGTTCGCGATTCGGCAAGGCCCGGAGCCCGGAGGAAGCACAGTGCACGGTGAGTACAAGGTCCCCGGCGGCAAGCTCGTCGTCGTGGATCTGGAGGTCGAGGACGGCGTGCTGCGCCGTGTGCGGGTGGCGGGGGACTTCTTCCTCGAACCTGACGAGGCGTTCGACGCCCTGAGCCACGCGCTGGAAGGCGCCCCCGCCGACACCGACGCGGCGGGCCTCGCCGCTCGCATCGACGCGGCGCTCCCGGAGGGCTCCGTCCTTTACGGGCTCACGTCGGAGGGTGTGGGCGTGGCGGTGCGCCGCGCCCTCGCGCACGCCACCGACTGGACCGACTACGACTGGCAGCTGATCCACGAGGCCCCGCAGTCCCCCGCCCTGCTCATGGCCCTGGACGAGGTGCTCACCGAGGAGGTAGCCGCCGGACGCCGCCCGCCCACGCTGCGCGTGTGGGAGTGGGAGTCCCCCGCGGTCGTCATCGGCAGCTTCCAGTCGCTGCGCAATGAAGTGGACCAGGAGGGTGTCGAGCGGCACGGCGTGCAGGTGGTGCGCCGGATCAGTGGCGGCGGCGCCATGTTCTGCGAGCCGGGCAACGCCATCACGTACTCGCTCTCGGTCCCTGACTCCCTCGTACAGGGCCTGTCCTTCGCCGACAGCTACGCCTATCTGGACGACTGGGTGCTCGAAGCCCTGGGCGACATGGGCATCAAGGCCTGGTACCAACCGCTCAACGACATCGCCACCGATGCCGGGAAGGTCGCGGGCGCCGCCCAGAAGAGGGTCGCGGGCGGGCACGGCGCGGTGCTGCACCACGTGACGATGTCGTACGACATCGACGCGGACAAGATGGTCGAGGTGCTCCGCATCGGCCGCGAGAAGCTCTCGGACAAGGGCACGAGGAGCGCGAAGAAGCGCGTGGACCCGCTGCGCCGCCAGACGGGGCTGCCCCGCGAGGCCGTGATCGAGCGGATGCTCGACTCCTTCCGCACGCGGTACGGCCTGACGGCGGGCAAGGCCACGGAGGAGGAGATGGCGAGGGCACGGGAGCTCGCCCGGACGAAGTTCAGCTCGCCGGAGTGGACGGCACGGGTGCCGTAGGCCTGGACGGGTCAGCGTCGTCCGCAGGCTCTCTCTGCCAGGCGGTCGTGCCGATGCGGCCTGTGTTGCCGAGGTCGATGCGGCCCTCCGGGGTCACGGTCCCGGAGCGGGCCCCCGGCATCGGGGTGACCTTCACGTAGGTGCCGCTGACGGCCGTCGTGGTCGTGTCGGTGACGGTGTTGCGCCAGACGAGCACGGTGTAGGCCGCCTCGCCCTTCTTGAGCGAGACGCGGTGGTCAGGGCCGGGGTCGTCGTCTCTGGTCATGATGGGCGCGGTGCCTTCGAGGATCTGTACGTCGAGGGGCTCGCGGTGCTCGTCGAGTACCCGCAGCTTCGGGTAGCCCTTCAGGCGGTAGACGTCCTTGCCGCAGTTGGTGAGGGTCACGCTCATCGCGCGCAGCCCCATGGCGGCGCTGACGACGCCCGACTCGATGCGGACGCCGGAGGCGGGGCAGGAGGCCGAGGGCGCGACGGGTACCTCCGGCGGTCCCGTCTCGACGGGACTGCCGGTCGGCGTGTCCGGAAGAGCCGTCGTCGGGTCGGACCATCCGTCCCCCGCGTCGGACCGGTCGCTCTCGGCAGGCGCCGTACGTCCAGGATCCCTCTCCCGCTCCAGCTCCTCCGAAAGCCCACATCCGGAGGCGAGCAGGACCACGGCCGAGAGGGCGGCTACGCGTCTGAGCCGGGCGACATGTCTGAACGGTATGACGGTCACGCGGAGATCATGCCATGGCCAAGGTTTCCCCTTTCCGGCCTGACGTTTCCGACCTCACGGAGTTGCGTTTCCGACCCCCTGCGGAGTTGCGTTGCGAGCGGCGACGAGCCCTGACTCGTAGGCGAAGACGACCAGTTGGGCCCGGTCACGCGCGCCGAGCTTCGTCATCGCCCGGCTCACATGCGTCTTCGCCGTGAACGGGCTGATCACCATGTGTGCGGCGATCTCCTCGTTCGTCAGCCCGCGCGCGGCCAGCGCGGTGACCTCCCGCTCGCGGCGGGTGAGATTCTCCAGGCCCGGCGCGGTGGCCCGGTCCGGGGGCCGCGAGACGAACTCACCGATCAGTCTGCTGGTCACCGAGGGCGAGAGGAGGGAGTCCCCGCGCGCAACGATCTCGATGCCGTGCAGCAGGTCGGCGGGCTCCGTGTCCTTGAGCAGAAACCCGCTGGCACCGGCACGCAGTGCGTCGAAGACGTACTCATCGAGGCCGTAGTTGGTGAGGATCACGACGCGTACGCCGTCGAGGCGGGGGTCGGCGGCGATCCGCCGCGTCGCCTCGATCCCGGTCATCACCGGCATCTGTACGTCTATGAGCGCCACGTCCGGCACGCACTCCCGCACGAGAGCGACCCCGCGCTCCCCGTCGGCGGCCTCCCCGACCACCTCGATACCGTCCTCGGCCTCGAGCAGCGCACGGAACCCGGCCCGCATCAACGCCTGATCGTCGATGAGCGCCACCCGGATCACCGCCCCTCCCCCTGCCCGGCAGGCTGACGCGCTTCCCCCACGGGCGCCCCGGACATCAACTCGGCTTTCTCCAAAGGCAGTTCGGCCCACACCAGGAATCCCCCGTCGACCCGCGGCCCCGCCCGCAGCGTCCCGCCGAGGGAGGTGACGCGCTCCCGCATCCCCGTGAGCCCGATCCCCTCCACCGGTGGCCGCCCCGCGTCGGCGACCCCGTCGTCCTCCACCCGCACCCCCAGCACCCGCTCCCCGTAGTCGAGGCCGACCGTCACCTTGGCGGAGCCGCCCGCATGGCGTGCCGCGTTGGTGAGGCCCTCCTGCACGATCCGGTACGCGGCCCGCTCCAAGTCACCGGCCAGAGTCTGCTCCCGGCCCCGCACCGCCAGCTCCACGGCGAGCCCTGCCGCCCGCGCGCGCTCGACGAGCAGCGCGGGGCTCCCCGTCGGCTCGTCCGTGCGCAACACGGTCAGCGTGGACCGCAGTTCACGCATGGCCTCACCGCTCGCCTCCTGAATGGCGAGCAGCGCGGGCGGTATGTCCTCGCCCCGCTTGCGGGCGAGATGCACGGCGACACCCGCCTGGAGCTTGACTATCGAGATGCTGTGCGTCAGCGAGTCGTGCAGTTCGCGCGCGATCCGCAGCCGCTCCTCGCCCGCCCTGCGCAGCGCCGCCTCCTCGCGGGTCCGCTCGGCCTCCAGGGCCCGCTGCTCGGTCTGGCGCAGATACGCCTGCCAGTTCCTGTCCGCGAGGCCCGTGACCAGGGCGCACAGGAACCAGCCGGCCAGCAGCAGTGTTCGCTGCACGGCGTCGCCCGATGCCTCGCCGGCCTCCCCCGCCACCGCGAAGCCCACGAGGAACACCCCGGCGGCACCGGCGGCAACGCCTCGGTGGCCTGCGCGTGCGGCCGTGTGTGCGGCCGCCACCACCGGGATCGCCGCGACACTGCTCGAGCCCCCGTACAGCACCTCGCCGAGCAGGAACGCCGTGGTGACCGCGAGCACGGCGCGCGGCGCCTTCCGATGGGCGCAGAGAGCCAGCGAACCGGCCCCGATCAGGACGTAGTCGAAGAACCCCGCGCCGCCGTCCCCCAGGCCCGCCGCCACCCCGACGATCACGCCCACCACGACCGCGAGGACCGCGTCACCGACCCACGCCTGCCGCACCCGATTCCGCACCCGGTCGCGCACGTTCACCTGCCCCGCCGCTCTCCCCGCCCCATCCCCCGCCATCTCCGCCCCCGTGTCCCTCGCATCCCCCACATCGGCGCATCCCCCGCCGTGTTCAGAACCATAGAGGCCGCCACTGACAACCGCGTCACCCCAGCAGACTGCTCCCGCGCTACTCCCCACGTAGTAGAAACAGACCCGCACCACACCGGCGACGTACCTCCAACTGCCTTCCGCCGGACGACGACCCGAGGCACCCGGCGCCCGGACCATCGGGCCATGGCAACCTTCCGATACACCGATCCTGTCCTCCCGAAATCCGCGACCGGCAGGACCGCCGATGCCTATGCGCAGATGGCCGACGACTTCGGCATCGCGGAGCCCGCGCCGCTCGTCGCCCTCTCCCCGGCGCCCGAACTGTTCACCGCCACCTGGGCGTTGCTCCGCGAGTCACTGCTGGTCGGCGGCGACGGCGCCTTCGGCAGCGGCGGTACCACCCGCACCGGCCGGGAGCTGGTCGCCCTGGGCGTCTCGCTCGCCAACCGCTGCCCGTTCTGCGTGAGCGCGCACACGGTGATGCTGCACGCCACCGGCGACCACCGGGTCGCCGAGCGGGTGCTGCGCGGCGAGCAGCCCGAGGATCCGGACCAGGCGCGGCTGCTCGCCTGGGCCCGGGCCACCCGGACGCCGCAGGCACCCGAGCTCGTCCAGCCGCCGTTCCCCCGCGCGCATGCCCCGGCCCACATCGGCACCGCGCTCTCGTTCCACTTCATCAACCGCGTCGCGTCTTCCCTGATCACCGAGGACATGCTGCCGTGCAACGCACAGCGCTTCCGGGCGGTGCGCTCGCTCGGGGGACGCACGCTCCAGAAGGCGGTCCGCCGCACCGTCGCCCCCGGCGACGCGCTGTCCCTGCTCGACGATCCTCAGCCCGGTCCTGCCTGGGCCGCGGGCACGCCCATCGGTTCCGCGTACGCCGCACTCCGTGCCGCGGCGACGAGCGGCGCGGGCCTCCTCGACGAGGCCGACCAAACCCTGGTGCGGGCGACGTTGGCGGCATGGGACGGCGCGCATCCGCCGCTGTCCTGGGACGCCTTGCCCGACCGCGCGTCCCGCCCGGGGGCACGGCTCGCGCTGCTCGCCGCGCTCGCTCCGTACCGCATCACCGACGAGGACGTGGCGGCCTGGAAGAAGCCGCCGTTCAGCGACCACTGCCTCACGCACCTGATCGCGTACGGCGCGTTCGCGGCGGTCGACCGCATCGAGAGCGCCCTCGCGTCGCGCCACCCCGCCCCCCAGGCCAAGGAGGCGTCATGACCGCTGACGCAGTCGTCTTCGTCCTGTCGCTCCGTCGCGCACTGCGCGCTGGACGGTGACCGCGTCGACGCGGGCCTGCCCGGAGAAGACGTTCCGGCCGCTCAGCGCTCTCCCGGCTGCTCGGCCCTCTCCCCGGCCCGCTCGGCGCTCTCCCCGGCCCGCTCGACCTTCCCCCGCTCCCCGTCGTCCTTCATCGCCTTGGTCTCGCTCTTGAGGATCCGCAGGGACTTGCCCACCGCGCGGGCGGTGTCCGGCAGCTTCTTCGAGCCGAACAGCACGATGACCACGATCCCCACGATGAGCAGATGCCAGGGTTCCAGTCCGTTACGAATCATCGTCGTCCGCCCTTCGCCGTAGATGTCTCAGCCGCCGATCGGCTGCCGGTAGCCTCAGAAAAGATTGCTACATTGCGCAACTGTACAACCATGGGGCGGGCCGGGAGGTCCCTCTCCATGAAGGCGGAACGACTCGGACGGATAGGGCGCACCCATGACCACCAGCCACCGTGCAGCTGTACGCGGCCGTCGGCGCAAGCGCAGCCGTGCGCGGCTCATGCTCTGCATCGGCCTGTCGCTCCTTGTCCTCGTGACGGCCGGCGCCGGGTGGGTGTACTTCAGACTGAACGGCAACATCGACACCTTCGCGGCGGACGGCGTATCCGGCGACCGGCCCGACGCGGACGACTCCAAGGGCGAGAACGTCCTGGTCATCGGCTCGGATGCCCGCACCGACGGGAACAGCGCGCTCGGCGGAGGCGACAAGAGCGACATCGGGCGCTCCGACACCGCCTTCCTGCTTCACGTCTACGCCGACCACCGGCACGCCGTCGCCGTCTCGATCCCCCGCGACACCCTCGTGGACCTCCCGCCCTGCAAGCTGCCGGACGGAAGCTGGACCAAGGAACAGTCGAACGCCATGTTCAACGCCGCGTACTCCGTCGGCGAGACCGCCAAGGGCAACCCCGCCTGCACCCAGAACACCGTCGAACACCTCACCGGACTGCGCGTCGACCACACCGTCGTCGTCGACTTCAAGGGGTTCTCGGAGCTGACGGACGTGGTGGGCGGGGTGAAGGTGTGCCTGCCGCAGGACATCTATCAGCGCGACCTCAATCCCAACCGCGCCACCCAAGGGAAGCGCCTCTTCGCCGAGGGTGAGCAGGAGGTGTCGGGCCAGAAGGCCCTCGATTACGTACGCATCCGGCACGGCATCGGCGACGGCTCCGACATAGGCCGGATCAAGCGCCAACAGGCCTTCGTTGCAAGCCTGTTGAAGAAGGTCAAGAGTGACGGCCTCACTCCCACCAAGCTGCTTCCGCTCGCGGACGCCGCGACGAATTCGATGACCGTCGACCCCGGCCTCGGCTCCGCCGACAAGCTCATCTCGTTCGCGATGTCCCTGAAGGACATCGACCTGAGCAACACCAAGTTCGTCACCATCCCCTGGCGGTACAAGGGTTCGCGGGTCGCCATCGTCCAGCCGGACGCCGACGCGCTGTGGGCGTCGCTCAAGAACGACCGCACGCTGGACGGGACGGACGCCAGCGGAAAGAACGGCAAGACCGGCAAGGACGGCAAGAAGAAGACGCCCTCCGGAGATGCGACGGCCACCGCGCCGGTCTCCGGTGACGGCGCCGCCGTGGCCGTGCAGAACGGCACCACCGTCACCGGACTCGCCGCCCGCGCGGCCGAGACCCTCACCGAGCACGACTTCGAGGTCACCGGCACCGCGACGGCCGGCACCCAGGACCACGCCACCACCGTGATCGCGTACGGCCCCGGCGAGCAGGCCAGGGCCAAGTCCGTGGCCCGCCTGTTCCCGGGCGCGGAACTGGAGTCCGCGACGGCGTCCGGCCTCACCGTCACTCTCGGCCAGTCGTACGCCGACGCCCCCTCCCCTTCCGCCTCCGCATCCGGTAGGCCGGAGTCCGTTCCCTCCAAGGTCGCCGACGACGCCCGTTCCGCCGACGACAACCCGTGCTCCGACCTCTCCTACGGCTGACTACGGCTGAACGTCCCAGCGCCGCCGAGCTGCCGCGAGCGCGGCCGCGTAGAGACCGAGCACGACCGCGAGAAGCAGGTAGTACGGGCCCGGCAGAGCCGTCATGCCCAGGAGCGGGCCAAGTGGCGACAGCGGGAGGAGCAGTCCGACGGCGGCGAGCGCGGCCACCGACAGGACGACCGGGCCCGGCGTCCTGCCCTCGGCCCGGCGGCGGCCGGTGCGCAGGAGCAGCATCACGAGGCCCTGGGTCAGCAGGTTCTCGGTGAACCACCCGGAGTGGAACATCGCCTGGTCGTCCACGGCGCCGGGGCCGTGCAGGGCGAGCGCGAGAAGGAGGAAGGTGGCGAGGTCGGCGAGGGCGTTGAGCGCGCCGAAGCCGGTGATGAAGCGCAGGAAGGCGCGGGGCCGCAGCACGGTGGGGCGGCGCAGGACCGCCGGATGCGGACGCTCGTAGGCGAAGGAGAGCTGCGCGGCGTCGAAGCACAGGTTCTGCACGAGGACCTGCGCGGGGAGCATCGGCAGGAACGGCAGCAGGAGTCCCGCGCAGAGCATCCCGATGACGTTGCCGAGGTTCGAGGAGAGCGTGACGCGCAGATACGTGGCGATGTTTCCGCTGCTGTGGCGTCCCGCGAGGACCGCGTGGCCGATCGCGGTGAGGTCCTTGTCGGCGAGCACCACGTCGGCGCTCTCGCGTACGACGTCCACGGCGGCCTGCGGAGCGATGCCGACGTCGGCGGCCCGCAGCGCGGGCATGTCGTTGACGCCGTCGCCGAGAAACCCCGTGGTGTGCCCGCGGGACCGCAGCGCCTCGGTGATGCGTGCCTTGTGCTCGGGGGTGCAGCGGGCGAAGACGGTGGTGCGCCCGGCGGTGTCGGCGAGTTCCTCGTCGGTGAGGGTGTCGATGCGGTCGGCGGTGAGGACTCCGCCCGCACCGATTCCCGCGCCAATTCCTGCACCGATTCCCGCGCCGATCCCCAGTTCGCGGCAGGCCCGCTCCGCCGTCCCCGGGTGGTCACCGGTGAGGATCTTGACGGTGATGCCGCTCTCCGCGAGGTCCCGCAGGGCGGTGGCGGCGGTCGGGGCGAGTGTGTCCCGCAGGGTGAGGAAGCCGCGGAAGGTCAGGCCGCGCTCGTCGGCCGGGGTGTAGGCGCGGGTGCGGGCGGGCCGCTCCGCGGTGGCCACCGCGAGGAGGCGCAGGCCGCCGTCCGCCTCGTGGGCGGCGAGGGACAGGAGCCGCTCGCGCTCGGAGTCGTCGAGCACGCAGCGTTCAAGGACGGCCTCGACGGCACCTTTGACGACGAGCGTGTGGGTGCCGAGGCTTCCGGGGCCGCGTACGACGGCGGTGGCGAGGCGGCGTACGGGATCGAAGGGGAGCGCCGCAATGCCGTCGTAGCGCATCGCCCCGTCACCGCCGTCGTCCGCGGCGTCGAGGACCGCGTCGTCGAGCGGATCGGCGGCGGGCAGCTCGGCGAGCTGGAGTGTCCACCAGGAGTTGACGGCGGCCCAGTGCAGCGCTTCGGGGGCGGCCCTGCCGTCGGCGCCAAGGGTGCGGTCGAGGACGGGGCGGTCCTCGGTGAGCGTGCCGGTCTTGTCCAGGCACAGGACGTCGACGGCGCCGAGGTCGTGCAGTGCGGGCAGCCTTTTGACGATCACCCCGTGCGTACGGGCCAGGAGCGAGGCCCCGCGCGCCAGGCAGATGGTGACGATGACCGGCAGCATCTCCGGCGTCAGGCCGACCGCCACGGCGACCGCGAACGGCAGGGTCTCCAGGCCGCGCCCGCGCAGGGCGGCGTTGGCCATCAGGACGAGCGGCGGGGTCAGCAGCATGAACCGGATGAGGACCCAGGAGATGCCGTGCACGGAGCGGTCGAAGGCGCTCGGCCCGCGCCGCCGTCCGTGCCTGCCGTGCGCGGCGGCGAACCGCGTCCGCGCCCCGGTCGCGACGACCACCGCGGTGCCGCTGCCCGAGGCGACGCTGCTGCCCTGGAAGCAGAGATGAGGCTGCTCGAAGGCTCCCTCGGGAAGGTGCGGGCCCGGCACGTCGGAGGCGGCCTTGGGCACCGGCGCCGACTCCCCCGTCAGCGCCGCCTGCCGCACGCTCAGGCCGCTCGCGCGCAGCAGTCGTACGTCGGCGGGGACGAGGTCGCCGGGGCCGAGCCGCACCACGTCTCCCGGCACGAGATCCTCGACCCGGATCTCCCGCTCCTCGGGGCTCTCGTCCCGCTCCGCGCGGCGCAGCACGGTCGCGGTGGTGGCCACCAGTGCGCGCAGTGCGGTCATGGACCGGTCGGCGCGGTGCTCACCGGACGTCCGCAGCACTCCGCTGACGACGACCAGGCACAGGATCACGCAGGCGGTGCCCCAGGAGGCGACGGTGGCCGACACCAGGCCGAGGCAGAGCAGCACCGCGGTGAACGGATCCCGCAGGCTGCGGCCGAAGAGCCGCGGCCACGACACCGCACGCCGGTCGGGAAGGGTGTTCTCGCCGAAGCGGGCACCGCGCCGCTCGGCCTCCGCGTCGGTCAGGCCGCGCGGGCCGCTGTCCACATGGCGCAGCACCTCCAGTGAGGTGAGCCCACCGGCAGCGGCCTCAGGCGCCAAGGCCGCGGAGCCGGCGTCCGGGAGACTGCGCGGCATGATCGGCACCGTCGGCCTGGTCGACGCGGTCGGCCCGGTCGGTCAGCTGGCCGACCATCAGGCGCACCACGGTCACCACGTCCGCGTCGTCGACGAAGTAGACCTGGCGTCGGCCCTCGCGCCGGGAGCGGACGAGACCGGCGAGCTTCAGCTTGGTCAGATGCTGGCTGACCGCGGGCAGCGCACCGCCGACCCGGTCCGCGAGACCGGTCACGTCGCTCTCGCCCTGCGCGAGCGCCCACACGATGTGCAGCCGCGCGGAGGAGGCGAGCAGACCGAATGCCGCGGCCGCCTCGGCGAGGACATCGGCCGATGGATCACTGAAGCCGGTGCCGTCCACTCCGACTGCTCCGTCTGCTTCCACGGTCGTCCTCCCTCCGCGCCCGGACTCACGCGTACGAGGGTCTCGTACGCAAGAATCCAGTCTAGGCCGCCGACCGGCCTGCTCCGGAGCCTTCGCGCCTGCCCACCGCCATCAGCCCCACATAAACGACAAGCGCCGACGCGAGCCCGATCGCCCACCCGTAGTCCGCGAGCGGCTTGAGGACCGGGATCAACCCGTCCTCGGGGAAGGGTCCCTTCCCCGGTGCCGAATGCGATCCGCCCACGGCGAGCAGGCCCCCGACCGTGAAGGCCGCGACGGCCCGCAGATTCCACCCGCCGGTGTACCAGTAGCGCCCTTCGGGCCGGTACAGGTCGGCGAGGTCGAGGACCGTCCGCCGCACCACCCAGTAGTCGGCGATCAGGATCCCGGCGACCGTGCCGAGCAGGCCGCCCACGACGCCAAGCCAGACGAAGATGTAGAGCTCGGGCGTCTCGATCAGCTTCCACGGGAAGATGAGGACGCCCACGACGCCGGTGATGAGCGCGCCCGTGCGGAAGTTGATGAACTTCGGGGCGAGGTTCGCGAGGTCGTACGCGGGTGAGACCACGTTGGCCGCGATGTTCACGGAGACCGTGGCGACCAGGACCGTCACCAGGGCGTAGAGCAGCCCGAAGACGTTGTCGGCCTTGGCGGCCAGGTCGACGGGCTCCCAGATCGGCTCCCCGTACACCGCCTGCGAGCCGGAGGTGACCAGGACGGACAGGAGCGCGAACGCGGTCATGGTGGTCGGAAGGCCGAGCGTCTGCCCCCACACCTGCGCCCGCTGCCCCTTCCCGAACCGGGTGAAGTCGGGGATGTTCAGGGACAGCGTGGACCAGAAGCCGATCATGCCCATCAGCGCCGGGAAGAACACCGGCCAGAAGTCGGCGCCCCAGCCCAGTGTGGAGGGCTGGTCCAGCAGCGGGCCGAAGCCGCCCGCCTTGTCGGCCATCCACACGAGCAGCACGACGGCGCCGACGAGGACGAAGGGCGCGGCCCAGTTCTCGAAGCGCCGCAGCGCCTCCATGCCCCGGTGGATGATGGCGAGTTGGAGGGCCCAGAACAGCACGAAGCAGAGCCACAGCGGCCACGGGTAGCCGCCGATCTGCGACTCGTCGCTCCACGCGCCGTCGAAGGCCTTGTTGAGCAGGACGTAGATCCCCTGGCCGCCGATCCAGGTCTGGATGCCGAACCAGCCGCAGGCCACGGCCGCCCGGATCAGCGCGGGCAGGTTCGCGCCGCGCAGGCCGAAGGAGGCTCGGGCGAGGACGGGGAACGGGATGCCGTACTTCGGGCCCGCGTGTCCCGTCAGGAGCATCGGCACGAGCACGATCACGTTGGCCGCCGCGATGGTGAAGACGGCCTGGCGCCAGTCCATACCGAGGGCGACCAGGCCCGAAGCGAGCGTCCAGGAAGGGATGTTGTGGGCCATGCCTACCCACAGGGCGGCGAAGTTGTACGTGCTCCAGTGGCGTTCGGAGAGGGGGATGGGCCTGAGGTCGTCGTTGGCGAAGCGGCTGTGCTCCGGAAAGGCGCCGGGGAGCAGTTCGACGCGGCCGTCGTCGGCGACGGTCTGTGACATCGCGCCGGGCTCCGAGGCGGGCGGCCCCGTGGGGACGATGCCGGTCACCAGGCGGCCGGATCGGTCTGCGGAACACGTCTGAGATCCATGCCGGACTCCTTAAGCCCTCGCCGCTTTCCCCGACTTGTTGCGGCGACAATCATGCTCCCGGTCGGCCTGATCGCGACAGCGCCGTACGCCAACTACCTTGGTTCTCATGATCAATCGTGGTTCGCTGCTGCCATCGGGCGTCGGCACAGAGTCCGGCGTGGGCACCGGCACAGGAGAGGACGAGCAGTGAGCCACGGGAACCCGCAGCCTGTCCGCCGCCATCCGGATCGCCGCCATCCGGATCCGGACGACGGCACACCGCTCCCCCGTCAGGCTCAGCGGCCGGCGCAGAGCGGCCACATGATCGTGTGCGGTGACGACGCCCTCGCCGAGCGTCTCGCCGCCGAACTGCGCGCGGTGTACCGCGAGCGGGTGACGGTCGTCGTCCCCTCCACGCCGCCGGTCGACGGCCAACGATCGGGACCGGCCGGACGGGCGCGGGCCACCGCCCTCCTGGGCCGGATGCAGGCCGTCATGGCGCGCGCGGCCGGTACGCCCGGCGGCGCGGACGGGGCGACGCGGCCCGAGGTCCCCCGCGTCATGGAGGCGCCGGAGCCCGACGAGGCGGCCCTCATGGACGCGGGCGTGCACGACGCCGCCGCCCTTGCCCTCGTGTACGACGACGATGAGACCAACATCCACGCCGCGCTCGTCTCCCGCCGTCTCAATCCCCGTCTGCGGATCGTGATCAGGCTCTACAACCGCAAGCTGGGACAGCACTTGGAGGATCTCCTCGACCAGGCCGCATCGGTCGCCTTCCCCGGCCTGGACCCGACCGAGGTGAACGCCTCCACCACCGTCCTCTCCGACGCCGACACCGCGGCCCCCGCCCTTGCGGCCACCGCCGTCGCGGGCACCAGCAAGGTCGTCCAGGCCGACGGACTGCTCCTGCGCGCCGTGGAACGCGACCCGCAGGGCCGCGAGGCGACCGCCGACCCCGGCCTGTGCACGCTCGCCGTGCTCTCGTCGACCACCAACGACCCCGCGGGCTCGGAGGGTTCGGACGACGGCGGCCAGGACGGGCCGCTGCTGCTGCCCGACGACAGCACCGTCAGCTCCTCCACGGGCAGGGGAACCGTGGTCCTGAAGGCCGTCTCGTACGCCGGGCCCGACCGGCCGACCGGCCGCCTGGCCGCGCGCGGACTTCCGTTCGGCTCGCTCTTCTCGCCCCGCCTGCGCTGGTCGGTGGCCGGGCTCCTGGCCTGTGTGCTCGGCCTCGCGGTGGCGAACTGGCTGACCAGCAACGCCCATCCGCTGGCCGCCGCCTATCTGACCCTGCTCGACCTGTTCGCCATCGACGACCCCGCGATCGGCGAGTCCACCGCCCGCCAGGTGCTTCAACTCCTGTCCGGTCTGGCCGGGTTGCTCCTCCTGCCGGTACTGTTCGCCGCCGTCCTGGAGGCTCTCGGAACCTTCCGCACGGCCTCTTCCCTGCGCCGTCCTCCGCGCGGCCTCTCCGGCCACGTGGTCCTGCTCGGCCTCGGCAAGGTCGGCACCCGCGTCCTGGCCCGCCTGCGCGAACTCGGCATCCCCGTCGTGTGCGTGGAGGAGGACCCCGAGGCGCGCGGCATCCCGCTCGCCCGCCGCCTGCGCGTGCCCACGGTCGTCGGCGACGTCACGGACGAGGGTGTACTGGAAGCCGCCAAGATCCACCGCGCACACGCGCTGCTCGCCCTCACCAGCGTCGACACCACGAATCTCGAAGCCGCCCTGTACGCCCGCTCGATCAAGCCCAATGTGCGCGTGGCCCTTCGGCTGTACGACGACACCTTCGCCACCGCCGTCTACCGCACCCTGCGCACCGCCCACCCGCAGGCCCTCACGCGCAGCCGCAGCGTCTCCACCCTCGCCGCCCCCGCCTTCGCGGGAGCCATGATGGGGCGGCAGATCCTGGGCGCGATCCCCGTCGAGCGGCGGGTGCTCCTGTTCGCCGCCCTGGACGTCGCCGGACTCCGTCAGCTGGAGGGGCGGACCATCGCCGAATCGTTCAGGCCCGGGGTCTGGCGGGTCATCGCCCTGGATTCCACCGCACCGGACGAGCGGCTCCCCGACCTGACGGCCACCCGGCCCGACGAGGACACCGACCGCCCGGCGGGCCTCGTCTGGGACCTCCACCCCGGATACGTACTGCGCTCCCAGGACCGCGTCGTCCTGGCCGCGACACGCCAGGGCCTGGCGGAACTCCTCGGTCGGCGCGCCCAGAGCCGGACCGGCTGAGGCGAGACACGGACCGGCGCACGGGACGGGAACACGGACCGGCATGAAAGAAGGCTGATCATTGCCGGATCGTGGCAATGTGCGCGATCTCCCCCGCATGCGACGATCCCGACCACACCGAGACATCCGGCAAGTTGGGGAGGTGCTCCGGTGACTGTCTTCCTGGGCCTTGGCATCGCGGGAATCGCCCTGCTGGTCTTCTCCCTCGTCTTCGGCGGGGTTCTTGAAGGACTCTTCGACGGCATCGGATTCCTCGACGGGCTCTTCGAGGGGCTGCTGTCCCTTCCCGTCATCGCGGGGTTCGTGTCCATGCTCGGCTTCGGCGGCGCGATCGTGCTCGGCACGACCGGGCTCGGCGCGGGCGGCGCCACCGCTGTCGGAGCCGTCGTCGGCGTGGCAGCGGCCTTACTGACCTGGAAGTTCAGCCGCGCCCTGATGCGGGATCAGACCGCTGCCACTCCACGGGGCGACGACCTCGTGGGCACCGCGGGGGCCGTGGTCACCGCGATCCCGGTCGACGGGTACGGCGAGGTGCTGCTCCAACTGGGCGGTCAGCCAGTGAAGTTCTCCGCCAGGAGCGCCGCGGCCGTCACGCGCGGCACGGAGATCTGGGTGGAGTCGGCGCTCTCGCCGACATCGGTCGCGGTCCGCCCCGTGCAGCGCTGAGCACCGCTCGCGCCCACGTACACACCCGGCCCCACGTACCACATCACCGATCTGCCGCCCTCCGGGAGGCAGGGGGGAATTCACCATGAGTCCAGTTCTGATCGCCGTCATCGGAGTCGTCGTACTCCTCGTGCTGCTCGCACTCGTCGTCGTGACCCGCTACAAGGTCGCCGGGCCCAGCGAGGCCTTCATCGTGACCGGGCGGCGCGGCAAGAAGTCCACCGACCCCGACACCGGCCGCATCGCATTCGACAACAGCGGCCAGAAGGTCGTGGTCGGCGGCGGCGTCTTCGTCGTCCCGTTCGTCCAGCAGAAGTTCACGCTCGAACTCTCCTCGCGACACATCCCCATCGCGGTGCGCGGCGCCGTCACGCTGCGCGGGGTGAAGGCCAACCTGGAGGGCGTCGCGATCGTCAAGGTCGGCGGCACCGAGGACTCCATACGCGCCGCGGCCCAGCGCTTCCTCGCCCAGCAGGGCGGGATCGTCGGCTTCACCCAGGAAGTGCTCTCCGGCGCGCTGCGCTCCATCGTGGGCCGGATGTCGGTGGAGGACATCATCCGCGACCGGGCCGCCTTCGCAGGGCAGGTCGCCGAGGAGGCCGAGGCGAGCCTGTCGGGGCAGGGCCTGGTGCTCGACGCCTTCCAGATCCAGGACATCACCACCGAGGGCTCCTACCTGGAGGACCTGGGCCGTCCCGAGGCCGCCCGTGCCCGGCAGGAGGCGGACATCGCCGAGGCCGTCGCCCGCCGTGCCGCCGAGCAGGCCCGCCTCAAGGCCGCGGAGGAGATCGCCGTCGCGGAGCGGACGTTCTACCTCAAGCAGGCCGAGATCAAGGCCGAGACCGACGAGGCGTCCGCACGTGCCGGGGCCGCGGGGCCCCTCGCCGAGGCCGCCCGCCAGCAGGAGGTCCTCACCGAGCAGGAGAAGGTCGCCCAGCGGCAGGCAGCCCTGACCGACCGCGAGCTCGACACCAAGGTCCGCAAGCCCGCCGACGCCGCCCGCTACCAGGCCGAGCAGGAGGCGGAGGCCCGCCGCGTCTCCATGGTCAAGCAGGCAGAGGCCGACGCCGACCGGGCGCGTCTGACCGGTGAGGGCGAGAAGGCCCAGCGTGCCGCGCTCGCCGACGCCGTACGTCTGGAGGGCGAGGCCGATGCCGCCGCGATCGGCGCCAAGGGTGCCGCCGAGGCGGAGGCGATGCGCAAGAAGGCCGACGCGTTCGACCGGTACGGCGACGCGGCGGTCCTTCAGATGCTCGTCGAGGTCCTGCCCAGCGTGGTGGCCAAGGCGTCCGAACCGCTCAGCGCGATCGACAAGATGACCGTGATCTCCACGGACGGCGCGAGCCAGCTCTCCCGCACGGTCGCCGACAACGTCGCCCAGGGCGTCGAACTCCTCAGCTCCACCACGGGCGTCGACGTCGCCGAACTCCTCAAGGGCATCACCGGCGGAAAGTCCCCCGCACCGGCGGGTACGACCTCCACCAAGCTGAACGGCAAGATCGACGTCACCGACTGACCCTCACGCCGGCCGCCTCACAGGGAGGTGGCCGGCCAGCCGAGGAGCCGCGCGCCGATGACCGCCGTCTGCAGGGTGTAGCGGTCAAGGGGGTCGGCGGGGTCGGACCCCGTGAGGGTGCGGATGCGCTCCAGGCGGTACGTCAGAGCTCGTACGCTCAGCGACAACTGCCGCGCCGCCTGGGCCGCCACGCACCCCGTGTCGAAGTAGGCGAACAGGGTCTCGAGCAGGGGGACGGCTCCGCCCCGCGCCTCTTCCAGCGGGCCGAGGGTGTTGAGCACCAGGTCCACAAGTGCCTGCCGGTCACGGGCGAGTACGGGGAAGACCAGGAGGTCGGCGGCGCGCAGCACGGGCTCGTCGAATCCCATGCGCGTCGCGAGCTCAAGGGTGCTCACGGCTTCTTCGTAGCTGTGGGCGATGCCCGTGGACCCGGGCTGGGGCCGCCCGATGGCGATGCGGCCGCCGTCGGTGGCGGCGTGCGCCCGCTTGGCGAAGTAGGCGAGCACCTCGTCCTGGCCGGCGGGGGCGATGCACACGAGGCGGCCGTCCTTGGTGGTGAGCAGGATGTCGCGGTCGCCGAAGCGGCCGACCAGTTCGCTCTCCACGTCACGCGCCACGGGATCGGTCTCGTCGTAGGGGGAAAGGCCCTCCGCCACGGCCACGGCGTGCGCGTGGGAGAGCCGGAGACCGAATCGCTCGGCACGTGCGGCGAGGTGGCCCAAGTCCCCACGCCCGTAAAGGAGATCGTCGATCAGCTCGCGCCGGGCGACCTCCTCCTGGCGTACGACCTGGCGCTGTGCGTGTTCGTAGCCTTCGGCGAAGGCGTCGATGGCCTGCTCGGCGGTGGCGAGCAGGTGGTCGGGGTCGCCGGTCGCAGGACGGTGGATCCGGGTGGCGTTGAGGTGTTCGCGTATGAGGACGCGCCACGCGTATCCGGCGTTGGCGGCCTGCGCGCCGAGCGCCCGGCGCGACGTCAGCTCCTCGCGGGTCAGACGGCGGCCGGTAGCCGCCGCCCCCGTGAGAATGTCGGCGTAGCCGTGGAGGAGTTGCTCGGGAATCTCCTGGGTGGTCATCTGCTCTCCCTCGTCGGGTCGATGGCCTACGGCCCGGCGCGGGTCGCCGACAGTTCGGCGGCTCGCCGGCAGGATGCGGACACGGCAGCGCGACACGGGCGCGCGACACTCATGCCGTAGGGCAGGCGGGATGACAACAACTGGGCGCGGGACGTACGGAGTTGAGACTCCGGATGCGTCAGCGGCGCGGGCTGCTCGTCGTGGTGCCGTCGGTATCGGGCACGCTGTCGCGGGGCGTGTTGTCCACGCGTACGACCCTGGCGGCACGCACCTCGGCGCCGTCGCGGGAGATACCGGTCACGGGGATCCAGGCGGCGCGAACACTGCGACCCATCTCCTGCCCCACCCCATCCGACCGTCGGCGATCATCGTCGCCCGCTTGAATATTGAGCAACTACGTGCTCAAGAGAGCGCCTTGGCTCACTTCGTTAGTTTACCGCACGACAAAGACCGCAAAATACCCTTCGCGCGATATAAGCAGCGAAACCGGCGACGAAGCGGAGCCATGCGCGTCAGTCGTCAGCACGTCGTCCAGGGCCGCAGCTTCTCGGGGTTCCGTACCGCCCAGCAGCGCTTGATCCTCTCACCTGCGATCTCGAAGGCGATCACCGACGTGATGACACCGTCGTGCTGGACCACCAGGCCGGGCGGCCTGGATGACCTGACGGGACCCGGAGGGGCATCAGCCCCGCAGGGCCGGGATGACGGTGGTGCCGTATCCGTCGATGACGTCCTCGCGGGCGTCATGCATCGCGTACAGCGCGAACTGATCCACTCCCAGCAGCTTCAACTCCCTCAGTTTCGTGATGTGTTGCTCGGCCGTGCCGATGACGCAGAAGCGGTCCACGATGTCGTCGGGGACGAAGGCCGTGTCGGGGTTGTCGGCGCGGCCGTGGTGGGAGTAGTCGTAGCCCTCGCGGGCCTTGATGTACTCGGTCAGGGCCTCGGGGACCAGGTCCGAGTGTTCGCCGTACTTCGCCACCAGGTCGGCCACGTGGTTGCCGACCATCCCGCCGAACCAGCGGCACTGCTCGCGGGCGTGCGCCAAGGACGCCGGTGAGTCGTCCTCCGTCAGGTACGCGGGGGCCGCGACGCAGATCTTCACCGACGCCGGGTCGCGGCCCGCCGCCTTGGCCGCGTCCCGGACCGCTTTCACCATCGACTCCGTGAGATACGGGTCGGCCAGCTGGAGGATGAAGCCGTCGGCCTCCTCACCCGCCATCTTCAGCGCCTTGGGTCCGTACGCGGCCATCCAGACCGGGAGCTGGGCGTCGGGGCCGATCCACGGGAAGCGGATCGTGGTGCCGCCCAGGTCCGCTTCCTCGCCCGATGCCAGCGAGCGGATGACCTTCATCGACTCGCTGATCCGGGCGAGGGTGTTGGGCGTACGGCCCGCCACCCGCATCGCGCTGTCGCCGCGGCCGATGCCGCACACGGTGCGGTTGCCGTACATGTCGTTGAGCGTGGCGAACGTGGAGGCCGTCACCTCCCAGGTGCGGGTGCCCGGGTTGGTGACCATCGGGCCGACGATCAGCCGGTCGGTGTGGGCCAGGATCTGGCTGTAGATGACGAAGGGCTCCTGCCAGAGCACCGCCGAGTCGAAGGTCCAACCGTAGCCGAATCCGTTGCGCTCGGCCCGCTTCATCAGGCTGATGACCTGCGCGGCCGGCGGGTCGGTCTGCAGGACGAGTCCGAAGTCCATGGTGTGCGTCGCCTCTCTGACCGAGGTACTGCGTGTCACTAACCGAGGTACTGGGTGGTGCCGCGCGGGACATAGGCGCCGTGCCCGGCCCGGCCGGTGAACTTCCGCCCGTCGATGACCACTTCGCCCCGCGAGAGGACCGTCTCCACCTGGCCGGTGACGTGCTTTCCCTCGTACGCGGAGTAGTCCACGTTCATGTGGTGGGTGTCCGCCGACATGACCTGCTCGGCGGCCGGGTCGTAGATGACGACGTCGGCGTCCGCGCCCGGCGCGATCGTGCCCTTCTTGCCGTACAGGCCGAACATCCGGGCCGGGCTCGCG
Organism: Streptomyces sp. NPDC055239; assembly: GCF_053606205.1. Classification (NCBI taxonomy): domain Bacteria; kingdom Bacillati; phylum Actinomycetota; class Actinomycetes; order Kitasatosporales; family Streptomycetaceae; genus Streptomyces; species Streptomyces sp. NPDC055239. The sequence continues at coordinate 430,483 of NZ_JBSGRD010000003.1, forward strand.
CAGGCGATCTCGATCCAGCGCCGACGGCTGATGTGTCCGTCGACCACGGCCTGGTGGAGAAGGTCCATGCGGTTCTCGACACCCGGCAGGCCGTTCGGGATCTTGGAGAAGTCGCCGCGGCCCAGCTCCTTCTGCCCCACGAAGCAGAACGGGCAGTGGTCGGTCGACACCACCTGGAGGTCGTTCGTGCGAAGCCCTCGCCAGAGCGCTGCCTGGTGCTCGCGTGGCCGCAGCGGTGTCGAGCAGACGTACTTGGAACCCTCGAAGTCGGGCTCCGCGAGGTTGTCCGTGGACAGGAACAGATACTGCGGACATGTCTCACCGAACACCGGCAGACCCTCGTCGCGGGCCTTGGCGAGCTCGGCCACGGCCTCCTGTGCCGAGACATGCACCACGTACACCGGCGCACCGGCCACCTGGGCGAGCTTGATCACCCGGTGCGTCGCCTCCGCCTCCAGGAGCGCCTTGCGCACCTCTCCGTGGTAGCGCGGGTCCGTCTCGCCCCGGGCGAGGGCCTGCTCCACCAGGACATCGATGGCGAGCCCGTTCTCCGCGTGCGTCATGATCAGGCCGCCGTTGCCCGCGGCCTTCTGCATCGCCCGCAGGATCTGCCCGTCGTCACTGAAGAAGACGCCCGGATACGCGGTGAAGAGCTTGAACGAGCTGACCCCTTCCTCGATGAGGAGGTCCATCTCCTTCAGGGACTTCTCGTTGACGTCCGAGAGGATCATGTGGAAGCCGTAGTCGATCGCGCACTTGCCGTCCGCCTTGGCGTACCAGGTGTCGAGGCCCGCGCGCAGCGCCTGCCCCCGGCTCTGCACCGCGAAGTCCACGATCGTGGTGGTGCCGCCCCAGGCCGCGGCCCGGGTGCCCGTCTCGAAGTCGTCGGAGGAGAACGTGCCGCCGAACGGGAAGTCCATGTGCGTGTGCGCGTCGACTCCCCCCGGAATCACGTACTTGTGGGAGGCGTCGAAGACGCGGTCAGCGGTCCACGCCTGTGCGGCGCCCGAGCCGTGTGCGGCGAGCGCGGCGATCCGGCCGTCCTCGATCAGCACATCGGCATGGATCTCTTCGGCGGCGGTGACGACGAGTCCGCCACGGATCAGGGTGCGGGTACTCATGATGGGGCGCTCCCTTTCATGCTCGTACGTTTCATGCTCGTACGTTCCTGTTGGCAGGCTCGTGAACTAGGCGCTCCGCAGGGCCTGTTCGAGGATCGACGCCCCTTCTTCCGCCTCCGTGACGGTCAGCGAGAGGGGCGGGGCGATGCGCAGGACGCTGGTGTCGTGGCCGCCGCCCTTGCCGATCAGGAGTCCGCCTTCGCGGGCCGCTTCGAGCACGGCGGCGGCCGCCCGCGGATTGGCCCCGCCCGTCTCGGGGTCGACAAGATCGACACCGATCATCAGGCCCCGGCCGCGCACTTCGCGTACGACGGGGAGCTGGGCGCAGATGGCGCGCAGCCGCTCGATGAGCAGACCGCCGACGCGCCGCGCGTTGCCCTGGAGATCGTGTTCCAGGAGATACGTGAGGTTGGCGAGGCCCGCCGCCATGGTGACCGGTGAGCCGCCGAAGGTGGAGATGGAGTTGGAGTCGAGGGAGTTCATGACCTCGGCGCTCGCCACGACGCCGCCGATGGACATGCCGTTGCCGATCCCCTTGGCGAAGGTGAGGATGTCCGGCGGCCCCTCGGCGGCATGCGCCTGCCAGCCCCAGAAGTGGTCGCCCGTGCGCCCCCAGCCGGTCTGCACCTCGTCCGAGATCCACAGGACGCCGTGCTCCCGCAGGACCTCGCGGAAGGCGGCGTACAGACCGTCCGGAGGCGAGGTGAAGCCGCCGACCCCCTGGACGGGCTCGGCGATCAGCGCCGCCACTCCCCCGCGCGTCTGGCCGAGCATGTCCTTCAGATCGGCGACGCAGGCCTCGATGAACTCGGCGTCGCTCAGTGCCGCGTACGGCCCTCGGCTGCGCACGCCCCCGTGGACGTACAGCGTCTGGAGCGGCGAGAGGCTGGTCGGCGACCAGGCGTTGTTGCCGGTGATGCCGACGGCCGTGAAGGAGCGGCCGTGGTAGCTGTTGCGCATCGCCAGGATCTGGTTGGAGCGGCGGTGCGTGGTGGCCAGGAGCAGGGCCGTGTCGTTGGCCTCGGTCCCCGACGTGGTGAAGAAGACGCGGGCGTCCGGGATGCCGGAGAGGCCCGCGACCCGCTCGGCGAGGTCGATCATCGGCCGGTTGAGATAGAGCGTGGACGAGTGGATGATCCGCCCGGCCTGCTCGCTGACCGCCTTGGTGACCTCGGGCAGGGCGTGGGCGGTCATGGTGGTGAGGATGCCGCCGAAGAAGTCGAGGTACTGCTTGCCGTTCGCGTCCCAGACGTGGCGGCCCTCGCCGTGGGTGATCTCCAGCGGGTCGGCGTAGTAGAGCGCGAGCCACTCCGGCAGGACGGCCCGGTGGCGGGTGTGGAGGTCCTTCACGGCTGTACCAGCCCTTCGTACGCGTCGGGGCGGCGGTCCCGGTAGAACGCCCACTGCTGGCGTACTTCCTCGATGAGGCCCAGGTCCAGGTCCCTGACGACGAGTTCCTCGGCCTTGTCGCTCGCCGTCTCGCCGACGAACTGTCCGCGCGGGTCGACGAAGTACGACGTTCCGTAGAAGTCGTTGTCGCCGTACTCCTCGACGCCCACGCGGTTGATCGCGGCGATGAAGTACTCGTTGGCGACGGCCGCTGCGGGCTGTTCGAGCTGCCAGAGGTAGGCGGAGAGGCCGCGGGATGTCGCCGAGGGGTTGTAGACGATCTGGGCGCCGTTCAGGCCCAGCTGCCGCCAGCCCTCGGGGAAGTGGCGGTCGTAGCAGATGTAGACGCCGACCTTGCCGACCGCCGTGTCGAAGACGGGCCAGCCCGCGTTGCCCGGCTTGAAGTAGTACTTCTCCCAGAATCCCTTGACCTGGGGGATGTGGTGCTTGCGGTACTTCCCGAGGTACGAGCCGTCGGAGTCGATCACGGCTGCGGTGTTGAAGTAGAACCCGGACTGCTCGACCTCGAAGACCGGGACGACGATGACCATGCCGGTCTCGCGCGCCAGTTCCCGCATCCGCGTCACGGTGGGCCCGTCGGGCACGGGTTCGGCCCACCGGTAGTGCTCGGCCTCCTGCACCTGGCAGAAGTAGGGGGCGTTGAACACTTCCTGGAAACCGATGATCTTCGCACCCTGGCGGGCCGCCTCGCGGGCATGCTCCTCGTGCTTGGCAATCATGGATTCGGTGTCGCCTGTCCAGGTTGCCTGGACCAGTGCGGCGCGTACGACGTTGGCCATGAGCTGCTCCTTCGACGGGACGTCAGAGAGCTTCTACGCCCGTAGACTTGATGCGTAGAGCAGAAAACGTAAGCCTCGTCGCCGGGCGGGGCAAGACCATCGCCGTTAACCGGCGCAGTCGATCATGTTTCGCACCCGAGCGGACGAGAACCGGGCAGGAAAGCACAGACGAGACCAGCCCGTCAGGCGTTGAATCCGGCGACGCGCAGCGCGTGCACGAGATCCCAGTGACGCTCGTCCGACACTCCCTGGGCAGCCTGGAGGAGCAGCGGGATCAGGCGGTACGGATCGGTGTGCGCGCAGATGGCCACGTCCTCGGGGGCGCGGACGCGGAGATAGGCGTCGAGCAGGGCGCGGGCCTCGCGCTCGCGTCCCTCGTCCATCAGCGCGAGCACGGCCTGCGCGATCTCCGGGGCGGGCCGTGCGACACCCTGCCGCAGCAACTTGCGGCAGTCGTCGGCGCGGCCGGCCATGGCGAGGGCGTCGGCCAGCGAGACGAGCGGCTCGGGCGGCAGCGATGCGGCCTCCCAGAGCAGCGTCGACCAGTCGACGCCGAGGCCCGCGCGATGCAGCTCACCGGCGAGCGTGGGGAGGCGGGACGCGGGCCAGCCCGCCGCCTCGACGAGTACGCCGTGCGCCTCGCCGCTGCGGCCCTCGGCGCGGAGACGCACCAGGGTGGCGACGGTTTCGGCGGTGGCCTGCTCGGCCTCGCGGTCCGGTGCGACGACTGCACGGCTCACGGCCTCATCGGCGCCGTCCGGCCCGTCGGCGGCGTGCGCGAACCGTGCGCCGCGCGGTCTGCTCGCGGCACGCGGCCGCACAGCCGTGTCCGGCTCGGGGACGGCGCCGGTCGCGTGCCCGTCCTCGTCCCCGTCGTCGTCCGCACCGGAGAATCCCGCGAAACGGGCCCCTCGGGGGCGGCGCGAGCGGCGGAACGCGTCGCGTGACTTGCGGCCCAGCTTCGGGACGCGCGGGGTGTCGCGGGGCTGCGGCGTGACGTCGGGGTCCGAGGCGGATTCGGGTCCTGAGCCGGAACCTGAGTCGGAGTCGGAGTCGGAGTCGGCCGAGCTGGAGTTCGAGCCGGGCTCGGAGTCGACGGAGAGCGTGCGGGAGTCGGGAGCTGAGGCGCTCTGATCGGCCGGGGACGTCCCGAACTCCCGCGTCCGGGGCTCACGTTCCGACGCGCGAACGCCGGGGTCACCCCCCGCGGCCCCCGAGATCCCTGCGCCTGCGCCTGCGAAGCCGTCCGCACTCCGCGCCCTGAAGGAGCGCGACACCCCGAACGGGGTCGCCTCATGCTCGTCGGGGTCGTAGAACTCCTCGGCTCCGAAGTCCCCCACCGACCGGCCCCTGAGGCCGCCCGACGCGAGCGCGTCGAAGCCACCGGCCGTCCGGGCCTCGAAGTCGTCCACCTCCTCCCCCGCGAAGTCGTCCGACAGCGGAGTGCCGAAGTCGACCCACTGCGGGCGATCCGCCCGGTCCAACCGCTCGATGCGCTCCCGGAGTTCCGCGCACCGCGCCGTCGCCCGCTCGTGATCGTCGCGCGACCAGGCCAGATCACGGCTGAGCCGCTCCACCTCGTCCGGCACGACCGCCGCCGCGAGCGAGCGGCCCAGTTCCGTCTGCCGCTCCACGGCGAACCGCTGCTCGGTGAGCATCATGTCGAGGCGCTCACCGAGCTGCCCGCGCCCACCGGGCCGCGCGTCGTACGCGGCAAGGGACGCACCGTGCAGCTCCCGCGCGAGGCCCGCCTCGCGTTCGGCGGCCTGCGCCCCGCAGCCCGCGGCCAGGTCGCGCAGCAACGCCTCCATCACGTCCCAGGGAGGCACTTCCGCGCCGTCCAGACAGGCCTGCATCCCCGCGGGGTCGCGGGACCAGAACACGCCACACCATCCGGCGCCCGGATCCAGCTGCGCCTGGAGGTTCTTCAAGTAACTCGCGAACTCCCGAACATGATCGGGGAGTTGTCCTACCGCCATCCGAGCCAGCACCGCCCCATGAAGACAGGGAGACTTCCGGTCCGGAAGATAACACCAGTCGTGTTACGGGACGACTACACGGAGTTTTCCCGGCCACTCCACGACGCCTCACGCCTCACCTTCCGCCCCTTCCGCACCATCCGCACCACGGGCGAGAACCGTGGCACACAGCCGCCGCAGCCCCGCGTGCAACTGTCCGGGACTCGCCCCCTGGCTGCTCAGATGCTCGACCAGGTCGCTGCGGACGGCGGCGAGCAGGACGTGCGCGAGGTAGTCGGCACCCTCAGGCCCCTGCGCGCCGACCAGCATCCCGGCCACTTCGGAGTGCCACAGGTCGTAGGCCGGATTGAGATAGGGGCTGCCGGTCCCCGCCCGGTCGAGGGCGAGCATCAGCGCTCGCTGGCTCAACTTGAGGTCGAGGAGTGCGGCCATGAGCGCGGGCAGCCGCTCGGCCACCGGCGTGCCGGGACCCAGCGGCGGCGGCCCGCCCACGACTTGCTCGCGCAACTCCTGGGTCTCCTCGACGACCAGGGCCCTGACCAGGCCGAGACGGTCGGAGAAGTGCCGGAAGACCGTGCCTTTACCGGCTCCTGCGGCCTGGGCGATATCGGCCATCTTGACGCTGTCGGGGTCCTCGGCGTCCCGGAAGAGCCGGGTGGCGGCGGCCAGCAGCGCGGCCCTGTTGCGGACGGAGTCGGCTCTCTCCTTGCGGGCGGCGATGGTTCCTCCTCGATAGGCGGTACGGGCGGGACGAGCTGACCCCAGCATAAGTCGACCCGGGGTCCGGTACTTGTAAACGGACCCGGGGTCAGGTTAACGTCGAGAGCATGACGACTCACCCCGCGGCACCTCCCACTCCCACGCCTCCCACCCCGCACTCTTCGGCGACCGACGTGTTCACCCACTCCCTCGACCTCCTCCTCGCCAAGGACATCGACGGCTGGGTAGCCCTCTGGGCATCGGACGGAGTCTTCGAGTTCCCCTTCGCGCTCCCCGGCGCCCCGCGCCGACTGGTGGGCCGCGATGCCGTGCGCGACTACATGGCCGACTACCCCGACCACATCGACCTGCGGAGCTTCGAGGACCGATCCATCCACCGCACCGACAACCCGGAGACCATCGTCGTCGAGCTGCGCGGCACAGGCCGTGCGGTCGCCACGGGCCGCCCCTTCGACATGCCGTACATCCAGGTCGTCACCGTCCACGACGGGCGGATCACACGCTTTCGCGACTACTGGAACGGCGCCCTTGCCGCAGACGCCTTCGACGGCGGCATCCCCGTCGGCGCCACCCACTCCGGAGAGACCCGATGACCATGCGCTTCCTCATCACCGGCGGCACCGGCACCACAGGCCGCCGTGTGGCGACCGCACTGGCCGACCACGGCATGTCCGTCGGCGCCGGCAGCCGCACCCCCACACCGGGGACCCATCAGACCCGCTTCGACTGGGCCGACCCCACCACCCACGGCCACGCCCTCACGGACACGGACGGCGTCTACCTGGTGCCGCCCATCGGGGACGCCGAGCCCGCCCGCCTCATGCTGCCGTTCCTGGAGCGCGCACTGGACGCAGGCGTGCGCCGCTTCGTGCTCCTGAGCTCATCCGCCCTCACCGAGGGCGGGCCCGGCGCCGGCGAGATACACGGCGCACTGCGTCAACTTGCCCCTGAATGGGCGGTGTTGCGCCCTTCGTGGTTCATGCAGAACTTCGTCACGCCCGGCCACCCTCACATCGAGAACATCCGCGCCGCGGACGAGATCGTGACGGCCACCGGGCAGGGGCGGGTGGCGTTCGTCGACGCGGACGACATCGCCGCCGTCGCCGTACGGGCCCTGACGGACGAGCGGCCGCACAACGCGGCACACCTGATCACCGGCCCGCAAGCACTCAGCTACGCGGACATCGCGGAGGCCGTCTCCAAGGTCTCGGGGCGCGAGATCCGCCATCGCTCCGTCCCGGTGGCGGACCTCCACGAGCGGTTCGTCGCCGCCGGGATACCGGAGGCGTTCGCCCGCGCGCTCGCCGCCATGGACGACGACATCGCGCACGGGTCCGAGGACCGGGTGGACCCCACCGTCGAGCGGGTCACCGGCCGGCCGGCCCGCAGCTTCGCGGACTTCGCCGCCGAGCACGCCGCCGAGTGGTCCCCGACGCCATGACGCATGACGTCGGCAGCCCTCACACGGGGGCGAGCGGCATCAGGACGCACGCCTGAGCCACCTCGTCCAGCGAGAGACCCAGCGTCACCGCCAGCGCCGACACGGTGAAGAAAGCGGGCGTCGGGGCCCGCCCCGTCTCGATCTTCCGGAGCGTCTCCGCGGAGAGCCCGGCGCTCGCGGCCACCTCCACCATGCTCCGCTCACCGCGCGCAGCACGCAGCAGCCGGCCGAGCCGCTCGCCGCGTTCGTGCTCTTCTGGGGTCAAGGGGGTGCGCACCATGGCGTCAGTCTAGTCCGAACCCCGGCCAAAAACCTATTCTCATACCGGTACAGTAATTGGCGTAACTCCGTACAGCTCTGTGACTCCGCGAAGACATCCGTGACGTAGATCATCCGTACGATGCCTCGGTGACACACGAGATCATTGATTACGGACAGTTCGCGGACCGGCTCGAGCGCCAACAGGAGCGCTCCCGATGGTCGTTGCTCGACGAGGTGCAGCGGGAGTGGGGATACGAGGACCCGGGCGGTGAGCCCGGCCACTCCCGCTGGGGCGGCGAGAACGAGGAGCACGGCGTCGACTGGGACCTGCCGGTCCCCCAGGCGCTCAACGAATGGTGGGAATCGCCACTCAACTCCTTCTCCTTCAACCCCCGCCTGTACTGGGTCCACACGCAGTGGCCGCCCAAGATCTCCGAGCTCGAAATGGACGGGGAAGGCGACACGCGCGTGTGCGTGTTCATGTCCGAGTACCACTACTCCCACGAGTGGGGCTATCTCGCCGCCGATGCCGAACTCCCCGACCCCCGGGTCGTCGTGAGCACCGGCGGCGAGTGGGTGGTGCAGAGCCGCTCGCTCTCCGAGTTCCTGATGCAGCTCGCCTTCGAGCGGATGCCGGCGCACTACGGCTGGACGCTGCGGTTCGGCCGCGACACCGTAGACGCCGACCCCGGCATCGTGCGCCGCCTCGAGGCTTCGTACCGCGAACTTGGCCTGCTGCCCTGGCAGGAGATGGGCACCGACGCGCTCTCGTACGGTGCTCCGGACGCGGTCGTACGTCACGGCCGCGGCCCCGGTGCCGACTTCAAGATCGTGATCAATGCCCGGACCCGCGAGGCGCTGCTCGACGTCGCCCGGACGCTCGGCGTCGTGTGGACGGACAAGGACATACGTCCGCCGTCCGAAGTCCCCGTTCCTCTCGAGGACTTGGGACCGGTCTCGCTCTCCGCGGGCGACACCGACCCGCGTGGCAGGTGGACGGTCCTCACCCGCGAGTACCCGCAGCCGCCCGTCGTCGCCGGAGCGGCGGCCTCGCTCGTCGAAGCCCCGGGCACGCTCAGGGCGGTGGCCTCGCTCCACGGGCCGACGCTGCTCGTCGCCGGTGACACGGAAGGCTCCGTACACGTCCGCGAGACGGACGACGAGGACCCGGAGACCATCACTCTCACCCTGCACCGCGCCCCGGTGACCTCCGTGGCCTGCCTGGAGACGGAAGGGGGCGGCCCGCGTCTGGTCCTCAGCGGCGACGCGCACGGCGTGATCCGCTACTGGTCGACCCGCCGCAAGCCGCTGCGCACGCCGTTCGCCCGCAGGAGCACCCCGGTCAGCTCACTCGCCGCCGCGGTCCTGCCGACCGGGCCCGCGCTCGCCGCGGCCTGGGCCGACGGCCTGGTGCGCGTCTGGGACCTGGCATCCGACGCGGTCGCCGATCTCCGCCTGGGCACCGGCATCAAGTTCCTCGGCCTCGACACGGACGGCACCCTGCGCGTGACCGACGCGGACTCCACGGCCGCACTCCGTCTCGACCTGGCCAGGCTGTGGCCGCACCGCGACCTCCAACTGCGCCTGGAGAGCGTCGACTGGGGTGCGCTGTGGACCGCGCGCGGCCCCGGCCACATGGTCCCCGAGCTGATCAGCAAGGTGACGTCGGACCACAAGCAGACGGCCGTGGACGCGGTCCACGACCTCTACCGCCTCCTCGTGCACAAGGAGGCGGCATCAACCGCCGCGGTCCCGGCCATTCCCTTCCTGGTCGAGCTCATGACGGACCCGGACAACCGCTCCCGCAGCACACTGCTCCTCCTCATCGCGGACCTGGCGGATGTCCACCAGGCCCGCGGCGGCAGAGGCGACGCCCAACTGGCGGCGGTGCGCGCCGCGTTGCCGACACTGCGCTACCTGCACGACGACCCGGAGGGGGCGATCCGCTGGGCGGCCAACGAGCTGGAGCAGAACTGCGCGGCGCGCTGAGCGTGCCTGCCGGGCGGACCGCACGGCCCGCCCGGCCCTTACTCCTACTGCGGCCGCACCACCATCGCCGACCCGCCGCCCCGGCGTACCTTCTCCGCCGCGGCGAGCCACTTGCCGCCCGGCAGCCGCTGCACTCCGGTGGCCGCCCCGATCTCGGGGTTCTGCTTGAAGGAGTGCCCGATCGCCTCGAGGTCGGCCCGCACCGGGCTGTCCCACAGGCCGGGCTCCAACTCGGTCTGCGCCGCGTTGCGTTGGCTCGCGCGCGGCGCGGCGATCGCGTCGACGAGCGGAAGACCCCGGTCGACGAAGCCCGTGAGGGTCTGCAGGACCGTCGTGATGATCGTCGCGCCGCCCGGTGAGCCGAGGGCGACCACCGGCTTCCCCTTCTCCAGGACGATCGTCGGCGCGATCGAGGACCGGGGCCGCTTGCCCGGACCCGGCAGGTTCGGGTCGTGCACGGCCGGGTCGGCCGGTGCGAAGGAGAAGTCGGTCAGTTCGTTGTTGAGCAGGAAGCCGCGTCCGGGCACGGTGATCGCGCTGCCGCCGGTCGACTCGATGGTCAGGGTGTAGGCGACGACGTTGCCCCACTTGTCGGCGACCGTGAGGTGCGTCGTGTTCTCCCCCTCGTACGTGGTCGGGGCGGCCTTGTCGCCGGACTTGCAGGCGGCCGGGTTCCGCGGGTCCCCCGGCGCGAGCGGGCTCTTGAGGACCGCGTCGTCGCGGATCAGGCACTCCCGCGAGTCGGCGAACTTCTGCGAGAGCAGTTCCTTCGTCGGTACGTCCTCGAAGGCGGGGTCCCCCACCCAGCGCCCGCGGTCGGCGAAGGCGACGCGGCTCGCCTCGATGTAGCGGTGCAGGTACTTCTTCTTCGAGGCCTTCGAGAGGTCGGTGCGCTCGAGGATGTTGAGCGCCTCGCCGACACTCGTGCCGCCGGAGGACGAGGGAGCCATCGAGTAGACGTCGAGCCCTCGGTACGAGGTCTTCGTCGGCGCCTGCCGCTTCGCCCCGTAGGCCTTCAGGTCCTTCGCGGACAGATCGCCGCGCCGCACCACGCGCCCCGACGCCGGGTCGACGGGCGGCTTGTTCACGGTCCGTACGACGTCCTTGCCGATGCCGCCCCGGTACATCGCCCCGACGCCCTTGCTCCCCAGCTCCGCGTACGTACGCGCGAGATCGGGGTTCTTGAACGTCGAGCCGACCACGGGCAGCGCGCCGCCGGGCAGGAAGAGCTCGGCCGTGTCCGGGAAGTCGGCGAACCGCTTCTGGTTCGACTCGGTCTGCGAGCGGAAGGTCCCGTCCACCGTGAATCCGTCGCGCGCGAGCCGCTCGGCGGGCTTCAGGAGCGTACCGAGCCGCTTGCTGCCCCACGCGTCGAGCGCGGACTGCCAGGTCGCGGGGGTGCCGGGCGTGCCCACGCCCAGGCCGCTGGTGACGGCGTCGGCGAAGGGGATCGGCTTGCCGTTCTCCAGGAAGAGGCCGGAGTCGGCGGTGCGCGGGGCCGTCTCGCGGCCGTCGACCGTGCTCACCTTGTGGGTCTTGGCGTCGTAGTGGACGAAGTACCCGCCGCCCCCGACACCCGAGGAGTAGGGCTCGGTCACGCCGAGGGCCGCCGCGGTGGCGACCGCCGCGTCCACCGCGTTGCCGCCCTTCTTGAGCACCTCGATCCCGGCGGCCGACGCGTCCGCGTCGACGCTGGAGACGGCACCGCCGTAGCCGACGGCCAGCGGCGTCTTCTCCGGGGACGGCGAGGCCGGTTCAGCCGAGCGCGGAGACGAAGCGGGCACAGCCGCTCCGACCGACACCAACACGCCTCCGACCGCCAATAGCGTCAGATTCCGTACGACAGCACGACGCATTCGTACCTCCAGTCAACAACCGTCCGCGCAGCGTAACTTCGCGACCCCCGCCACGTCAGGACCACCTCGAACACCGGTCCTAAAGACCGCTAGCATGCGCCCCCATGACTGAAGACGTGCGCAATATCGTCCTCGGCCTGATCGCGGCCGGCCTCGGTGCCGTGCTGGGCTGGCTCGCCCGTACCTACCTCTGGCGGCGGGGGCTCCGCCGCAAGCAGGCCTTCTTCGGGCTGCCCGACAACTCCGAGTCGCTGCTCGTGGTGAACCGCGAGGCCGGCGGGCCCGAGCTCACCGTCGTACGCCACGACGTGTCCGCGCTCCTCGAACTCTCCGCGCTGATCAAGGACTGCGGGGCGCACGCCCAGCTCGTCGCGCACGACGCCGCCCAGCAGAGCTTCGGCGAACGCACCGAGTTCTGCGTGGGCTCCCCGGCGGTCAACCGCCGCATGGCCGCGCACATGCACTCCCTGCTGCCCGGCGTCCGCGTCAACACCGACCCGGAGCCAGGACCGGACCGCGGCGCGTTCCAGATCGGCAGCGAGCGGTACCGCATGGAGGGCGGCCTCACGGAGTACGTGATCCTCGCGCGGCTCACGGCGGGGCAGGACCAGGAGGCGAGACCCGTGTTCGTCTTCTGCGGCCAGCGCGCGATCACCAACCAGGCGGCCACCCGCTACCTCGCCCGGCACCACGTGCGCCTCGCCCGCAAGCACGGCGCCAACACGTTCGTCCTGCTCCTGAAGGTCGTCAACTCCCAGGCGTACGGTCCCGACGTCGTCGAGCTCGTCGGGGACGTCACCCGCGCCGCCCAGGCCCCGGCCCCCGCGATCACGCCGCCGCGCGCGACCCATCGCGCCAAGTAGCGGATCGATCACCGAGCGCCGACGTACACGCCGGTCCATAACCCGCTTCTGTGACCTAGTCGGCAAAATCGGGGCAAGAGGCAACCCACCGGGACCTTTGGCCCTCTCACCGTGCAGTTCCACATTCGCACGGAGGTACGTTCCCTTGAGGTCCCAGAGCTCGTCGAGTCGCCGCCACTCCATACGTCCCCGCCGCACCGGGGCCGCGACCACGGCCGCGGGCCTCGCGGCCCTTGCCGCCGCCCTGACCGCCTGCTCGGGCGGCACGTCGTCCGCCGCCGCCGATCTGGCCGCGGACAAGCCCGAGATCTCCGTGACCCCGCACGGCAAGCAGGCCGAGGCGGGCTCACCGGTCGAGGTGACGCTGGCCGACGGCAAGCTGAAGCAGGTCACGGTCGCCGACGCGAAGGGCGCGAAGCTCACCGGGAAGGTCGCCGCGAACGGCACCACCTGGACCTCGGACCGCAAGGCGGCGCCCGGCACCTCGTACAAGGTGAAGGCGACGACCGACGAGGGCGGCAGCGCGCGGACCTCGTTCAGGACGGCCGCCCCGGAGCAGGTGAACAAGCTCTCCCTGACACCCGGCAAGGACACCACGGTCGGCGTCGCGCAGCCCCTGTCGGTCGTCTTCGACCACGCGGTGAAGAACAAGGCCGAGGTCGAGAAGCACCTGAAGGTGACGACCTCGAACGACACCACCGGATCCTGGGGCTGGATCAAGAACTACGACGGCAAGGACCGCGTCGACTGGCGTCCGAAGGACTACTGGAAGTCCGGCACCAAGGTGAAGCTCGACGCCCAGCTCAACGGCATCGACTCGGGCACGGACGGCGGCTGGTTCGTCCGCGACTACTCGACCGGCTTCACCGTCGGCAAGAGCCAGAAGGTCAAGGTCGACCTGGACAGCAAGCGGGCGACGCTCGTGCGCGACGGGCAGAGCGTCAGGACGGTGCCGATGTCGGCGGGCACCCCCGGCGGCGAGAAGGCGTCCTGGGGCGGCACGTCCGTCCTGATGGCCAAGGAGGGCACGATCAACATGCGCTCCGAGACGGTCGGCCTCGGCGACGCCTACGACAAGATGGTCGACAACTCGATGCGTCTGACCTGGTCGGGCATGTACGCGCACGCGGCGCCCTGGAACGCCTCGTACTTCGGCAACACCAACCACAGCTCGGGCTGCATCGGCATGAGCGACGGCGACGCGTCCTGGCTCTACGGGCAGGTCCAGGTCGGCGACCCCTTCGAAATCTCCGGCAGCGGCTCGAAGGGCGTCCCCGACCCGGGCAACGGCTACGGCGAGTGGAACCTCTCGTGGGCCGACTGGCAGACGAAGAGCGCGCTGAACTGACGGTCAAGCGCTCAACAATCGTTACCGGCGCGTAACTTACCGACGGGTTACCACCGGTAAGCACCCGAGGTTACCGTCGGGTCACTTTGCTTGCACGAGTAAGGAGTGACCCGTGGGACAACCGCGCAAGGCGCTGCGTACGACCACCGTGGGCGCCGTGTCGGCGACTCTCGTCGCCGGCGCCGCCTTCGGCCTAGCCCCGTCCGCACAGGCGGCTCCGGCGACCGCTCCAGCGGCGGCTCCATCGGCGGCGAGCTCCGCGGACGTGCGCTTCGTCGACATCCACGGTGACGGCGGCACGATCCTCAAGGCCAACGTCTTCACCCCCAAGGGGGCGAAGGCGGGCGACAAGTACCCCGCGATCGTGCTGCCCACCAGCTGGGCCATGCCGCAGATCGAGTACGTCGCCCAGGCGCAGAAGCTCGCGAACTCCGGCTATGTCGTGGTCAGTTACAACTCGCGCGGCTTCTGGCAGTCCGGCGGCGAGATCGAGACCGGTGGCCCCAAGGACATCGCCGACGCGTCCAAGGTCATCGACTGGACCCTGGAGAACACCCCGGCCGACCCGGAGAAGATCGGCATGGGCGGCGTCTCGTACGGCGCGGGCATCAGCCTGCTCGCCGCCGGGCACGACAAGCGGATCAAGGCCGTGGCCGCGCTCAGCGGCTGGGGAGATCTGATCGACTCGATCTACAGCGGCCGCACCCAGCACCAGCAGGCCGCCGGTCTCCTCGGCGGCGCGGGTGTCCTCACGGGCCGCCCCGGCCCCGAACTCCAGCAGACCCTCAAGGACTTCCTCGGGTCCAACCTGGAGAAGGAGGACGAGATGATCGCGTGGGGCAAGAAGCGCTCCCCCGCGACCTACATCGACCAGATCAACAAGAACGGCGCGGCCGTCATGCTGGGCAACGCCTGGGGCGACACCATCTTCCCGCCCAACCAATACGCCAAGTTCTACGAGCAGTTGACGGGCCCCAAGCGCCTGGAGTTCCGCCCCGGCGACCACGCGACCTCCGAGTTGACCGGCCTGCTCGGCCTTCCCAACGACACCTGGACCTCCACCCAGCGCTGGTTCGACCACTACCTCAAGGGCGAGAAGAACGGCGTCGAGGACGAGCAGCCCGTCCAGCTCAAGTCCCGTTCCACGGGCGGCTACGAGGGCTACCCCGACTGGAAGTCCGTCGGTGCCACGAAGAAGAAGATCGACCTGGCGGGTTCCACCACGATCCGCGCGAACGTCGACTCGGGCGCCAACGGCGGCACCGTACTGCTCTCGAACGCCCTCGACCAGTTCCTCAAGATCCCGCCGGTGGCCTCGGTGCCACTGCTTCCGCGGCGCTACGCGGGCGTCTGGCAGTCGGAGAAGTACGACACGGCGCAGAAGGTGCGCGGGACGGCGAAACTGCACACCACGCTCACCAGTACCAAGGAGAGCGGCACCCTCGTCGCGTACCTCTACGACGTGGGCCCGCTCGGCCTCGGCAAGCTGGTCAGCAACGCGCCGTACACCTTCCACGGCAAGACTCCCGGCCGGCCGTTCGGCGTGGACCTGGAGTTGTTCTCCACGGCCTACGACGTTCCGGCAGGACACAAGCTCGCCCTGGTGGTCGACACGGTCGACCCGCTCTACATCGAGCACAACCCGTCCGGCGCGCAGCTGACCTTCTCCTCGCCCGCGTCCGACCCGTCATACGTGTCGGTCCCGTTGCGCGAGAAGTGATCACCGGCTGCTGCCGGGTCGGGCCCTGGCCCCTTTAGCTACTGCTGACCCGGCAGCAGCGTCCCTGGTTCGGCCGGTGCCACGTCCGCGGCCTCGGTCTTGGGATTGCGCCGCTGTCGTCTGGACACCCACTGGGCGAACCACGAGAGCAGCATGCACATCCCGATGTAGATCGGCGAGATCACCAGAACCACGGGGATGAAAGGTAGATCGTAGTCGAGGTTCGACGCGATCAGCTTCCCGGCGTGGAGGAACTCCTCATAGGTGATCAGATAGCCGAGTGAGGTGTCCTTGAGGGCGACCACCAACTGGCTGATGATGGCGGGCAGCATGGCGCGTACGGCCTGCGGTACGAGGACGTGCGTCATCACCTGCGTCTTGCGCATCCCAAGCGCGTACGCCGCCTCCCGCTGTCCGCGCTCCACGGAGTTCACGCCCGAGCGGAAGACCTCGGCGAGCACCGAGCCGTTGTAGAGCGTGAGCCCGGTGACCAGGGCCGGCAGCGGCTGGACCTTCAGCGCCACGAAGACGAAGAAGATCATCACCAGGACCGGCATCGCGCGGAAGAACTCCACGAGGAGCGTGGCGAGCCAGCGCACCGGACGGTGATCGGAGAGCCGCCCCATGGCGAGCAGGCCGCCGAGCGCGAGCGCGAGCACCGCGGAGATGGCGAAGGCCTTGAGGGTGTTCCCCAGGCCCTTCAGGAGGAGTTCCTGGATGCCCTTGTACTCGAAGGGCGTCCACTTGGTCGCGGTGAACTGGTCTGTGTCGAAGAGCAGATAGATCAGCCAGCCGACCAGGGCGAGCAGGATCACGGTGGAGAGAAGACCGTAGAGCTTGTGCCTGCGTTCGGTCTTCGGTCCCGGTACGTCGTAGAGGGCGGTGGATTCGTGGGAGAGGGCGTTCATCGGGCGACTCCCCAGCGCTTCTCGAGGACATTGAAGACGGCGCTGATGGCGAGGGTGATGATCAGGTAGCCGACGGCGATCCAGACGAACGTCCAGATGATGTTGTAGCCGAGCTCACTGAGCGTCTTGTACGTGCCGAGCAGTTCGGTGACGCTGAACGCGCCCGCGATGGCCGAGTTCTTGGCGAGTGCGATGAGAGTGGAGCCGACCGGCGGGATGACGGACCGGAAGGCCTGCGGGAGCACCACCACGGACAGTGTCTGCCCGAAGGTCATCCCCAGGCTGCGGGCCGCCTCGCCCTGGCCCTTGGGGACGGTGTTGATGCCCGAGCGCAGTGCCTCGCAGATGAAGGCGGAGGTGTAGCAGCCGAGCGCGAGGACGGCGAACACCTTGAAGGGCAGGACGAGTCCGAAGCGCGGGAGCCCGAGCAGCACCGCGAAGAAGAGCAGCGTGAGCGGGGTGTTGCGCAGGACCGTCACCCAGGCGGTGCCGAACGCCCGGAAGGAGCCGACGGGCGCCACCCGGAACGACGCCATCACGAAGCCGAGCACGAGGGCCAG
Organism: Streptomyces sp. NPDC055239; assembly: GCF_053606205.1. Taxonomy (NCBI): domain Bacteria; kingdom Bacillati; phylum Actinomycetota; class Actinomycetes; order Kitasatosporales; family Streptomycetaceae; genus Streptomyces; species Streptomyces sp. NPDC055239. Next base: position 447,438 of record NZ_JBSGRD010000003.1, read on the forward strand.
GATCGAGGCGTAGACGGTGAGTTCGACGGTGCCGACGAACCCCTTGCCGAAGGTGGAGAAGTTGTCTGTCAGTACGTCCACGACGCCTCCTCAGCTCGCCGGGTAGCGGTCGATGGCGGGCGGCTTCGGCGCCGGGACTCCGGAGAGGCCGAGCGTGGCGTCGTAGGCCTTCTTCCAGTCGCCGTTCTTCTCCCGGGCGGCGAGTGCGTCGTCGACGGCGAAGCGCAGGGCGGTGTCGCCCTTGGGGACGCCGATGCCGTAGGGCTCCTCGGAGAACGGCTTGCCGACCACCTTGAGCTCGTCGGGCACCTTGGCCGCGTACCCGATGAGGATCGCGTCGTCGGTGGTGACGGCGTCGACCTGGTAGGTCAGCAGGTTGTCGACGCAGACCGAGTACGTGTCGTACGCGATGAGTGTGGCCTTGGGGTAGTCCTTCTGGATGCGCTGGTAGGGGGTCGAACCCGCCGCCGAGCAGACCTTCTTGCCGTCCAGGTCCTGCGGCCCCTTGATGTCGTCCTCGTCGGAGCGCACGAGCAGCCCCTGCCCTGCCATGTAGTAGGGGCCGCCGAAGCCGACGAGCTTCTTGCGGAGGTCGTTGACGGTGTAGGTGCCGACGTAGTAGTCGATCTGCCCGTTCTGCAGGGCGGTCTCGCGGTTCGCCGACGCGATCGTCTTGAACGTGATCGACTTCGGGTCGAGGCCGAGCGAGGCCGAGACCATCTTGGCGATCTCGATGTCGAAGCCGGAGTACGCCCCTGTGGCGGGGTTCTTCTCGCCGAGGAACGGCTGGTCCTCCTTGGCCCCGACGACGAGGTGGCCGCGCCTCTTGGCCTTCTTCCAGGTGCCGGAGTCCGGCAGCGTGAATCCCGTCGCGACCTGGTACTTGGGCAGTTCGTCGGGCTGCGGCCCCTTCACCGGGGGGCTGCCCTCCTTGCCGCAGGCGGTCGCGGCGCAGGCGGCGATGACGAGCGCCGCGAGCAGACGTGTCGTACGCATCATGCCTGGCCCCCCGTCAGTGCTTGAGGATCTTGGAGAGGAAGTCCTTGGCGCGGTCGCTCTCCGGGTTGCTGAAGAACTCCTCGGGGGCCCGGTCCTCGACGACGCGGCCCGCGTCCATGAAGACGACGCGGTTGGCGGCCGAGCGGGCGAAGCCCATCTCGTGGGTGACGACGACCATGGTCATGCCGTCGCGTGCGAGACCCTGCATGACCTCGAGCACTTCATTGATCATCTCGGGGTCGAGGGCCGATGTCGGCTCGTCGAAGAGCATCACCTTGGGCTCCATGGCGAGCGCGCGTGCGATGGCCACACGCTGCTGCTGGCCGCCCGAGAGCTGCGCGGGGTACTTGTCGGCCTGCGATGCGAGGCCCACCCGTTCCAGGAGCTCGCGGGAGCGGTGCTCGGCCTCGTCCTTCTTGCGGCCCCGCACCTTGACCGGCGCCAGGGAGACGTTCTGCAGCACCGTCTTGTGCGCGAAGAGGTTGAAGGACTGGAACACCATGCCGACGTCGGCGCGGAGCGTGGCGAGTGCCTTGCCCTCGCTCGGAAGCGGCTGCCCGTCCAGTGCGATGGCTCCCGACTGGATCGTCTCGAGCCGGTTGATCGTCCTGCAGAGCGTTGATTTCCCCGACCCTGACGGGCCGATGACCACAACCACCTCCCCCTTGCCGACGGTGAGGTTGATGTCCCGGAGGACATGCAACTCCCCGTAGTACTTGTTCACATCACGCAGCTCGATCAGCGGATCGACGGCCATGCCCTGCCCTGCCCACTCTCGGCGGTGTCGGTCCGCGCAAACTATCCACGCGAAAACGGGACTTACTGGACGACACGCACGTATGGGCATTAACCGTACTTGTAGTTACGTCATCCTGATCCAGGCGGAAGGCCCTACGCCTCCGACGCCTCCGCGTAGACCTGGGACAGCTCGGGAGCTCCCTGCACCGCCCAGTCGAGGCCCGCCTCCACCACCTGGATCTCCCGCCCCGACGCGAGCCGCACGACGGCACTGCCGCCGGGCCAGACGTGCCAGGTGGTGCCGGGCACCGTACGCACGATGACCGAACCGAGGTACAGACCCGCGTCGTTGCCGAGCCAGGGCAGCATCTCGGGGTCGTCGCGCCAGCGCGGCAGCAACTGGTCGAGGGCGCTCAACGAGGCCGGTGAGTCGTCGAGTTCGAGACCGGCGGCGGCGGCCTGGGAGCGCAGCAGCTCACATTCGGAGAGGAGTTCGGCAACCCCCTGCGGATCACCCTCGAACGCGGCTGCGAGCCCTGAGGCCGGGTCGGTGGACTCCTGGCGGCGCCACCTGCCGAAGAAGGAGATGTTCATGATCGGCCTCTCCATTGATTGTCCGCGCCAGATGCATGGCCGCACAAGATCATCTGCCATCCGCCTGTCCACTTCCGGGCCGCGAATGTCCGTATCTCCAGAAATGTATCCTGCATCAGTTGATCACGGAATCAGGTGAATCGCGCCATGCACGGCGCGACGTGTGCATGGGCATATGCCGCGAGGGCCCAGACCCGAACGGCCCCACCGCGCCCATCGCGATCACCCTGGCATCCCGGCGAGTTCGGGTCATGTTCACGCGCACCTCATTGACGCTTCTCTCCGGTCTCCTTAGCTTCATGCGCACCTGTCGTCACGTCAGCTACAGCCATGGGGGTCTACATGCTCCACCGTCCAGGCCGGCGTTCATGGGGAGCGGCAGCCGTACTCGCGGTGCTCGCCACTGTCGTACCCGTGGCGTCGGCGCAGGCCGCCCCGCACAGACCCGGGCCGCTCCCTCTGGAGCGGCTCTTCGACAACAGGGCGATCAGTGACGACGCGCGGCCCGGTGACGCGGACTTCGACGGTTCGGGCGGCTCGCTCTCCGCGCGGGACCTGGCGGCGGCGGGCTGGACTCCGGGGCGTTCGCTCGCCGTGGACGGGGCACGCCTGACCTGGCCCCGCACGGGCGCGGGCAGGGCGGACAACGTCCGTGCCGACGGGCAGTCCGTGCGGGTGCGCGGGCGCGGGGACGCTCTGGCGTTCCTGGTCGCGGGCACGGGCGGCGAGGCGAGCGGCACGGGGACGGTGCGCTACCGGGACGGATCGAAGGGGACGTACCGCCTGACGGCGCCCGACTGGCGCTCGGGTCCGCTCGCCACCAAGGCCGTCGCCCTGCCGCATGTGAACACCCCGGGCGGCCAACTCGCCGAGAAGGCACGGCTGTACGTCGTGACGGTACCGGTGGCGCGCGGGCGCGAGGTCGCCTCGGTGACCCTGCCGAAGGACCCCGGCGCCCCTGATCTGCATATCTTCTCGCTCTCCGTGCGGCAGGCGACGAAGGGGTGGACCGGCAGCTGGTCGGCGTCGACGGCCGGGTACACCGCGGTGGGCCCGTGGGCCGACCGGACCGTGCGTCTTGTCGTCCACACGAGCACGGGCGGGCCGCGGGTGCGGATCCGGCTCGACAACACGTTCGCCTCGGCGCCGGTGCGGATCGGAAGCGCGACGGTGGCCGTGCAGGAGTCAGGGGCGGCGGCGCGGGGCGAGCCGCGGCCACTGCCCTTCGGGGGCAAGGCCGGTACCCAACTCCCCGCGGGCGCACAGGCGTTCAGCGACCCGCTCGACTTCGACGTGCCCGAGGACACGAACCTCCTGGTGAGCTTCCACCTCCCGGAGACGGTGACCACCGCGCCCGTCCACAGCCAGGCCATCCAGACCTCGTACGTGAGCGGCCCCGGCGATCACGCCGCGGAGGGCTCCCCGGCGGCGTACACGTCCACGATCTCGACCTGGCCGCTGCTCACGGGAGTCGATGTGTCGGGCGGGCCCGGCTCCGTGCTGCTGCTCGGCGACTCCATCACGGACGGGGTGAAGTCGACGCAGGACGCGAATCACCGCTGGCCCAACGTGCTCGCGACCCGACTGCTTCAGCAGGACGAGGTCCCGCGCTTCGGGGTGCTCAACCAGGGGATCTCGGCGAATCGCGTGATCGCGGACCGCTATCCCGGCGACGGCGTCTCCACCGACACGGGCGGCGTGAGTGCGCTGCACCGCCTGGACCGTGATGTGTTCGCCCAGACGTCGGCCCGTACGGTCGTCGTCTTCGAGGGCGTCAACGACGTCCGCTGGGGCGCGTCGGCGGATCAGGTGACGGCCGGTATGCGGGAGCTGGCCGAGCGGGCACACGCGCGGGGCCTGCGGGTGGTCGCGGCGACGATCGCGCCGTGCCAGGGCGAGTCCCTGTGCACGGCTGCGGCGGACGCGGAGCGGATGAAGATCAACAGCTATCTGCGGGACGGCGCCGACTTCGACGCCGTCCTGGACTTCGACGCCGTGCTGCGGGATCCGGGGAATCCGGCGCGGATCCTCGCCGCGTACGACAGCGGGGACCATCTGCATCCCGGGGACGCGGGGCTCGCCGCCCTGGCGGAGTCGGTGGATCTGGGGGCGCTGGTTCCGCGGTAGCGGCTGCGAAGGGGCAGGTATGCGAGAGGGCAGACGCCGGAAGGTCTGCCCCCTCCCCCTGCCTAGAGCTCCAGGTCCACCACGACCGGGGCGTGGTCGGAAGCGCCCTTGCCCTTGCGCTCCTCGCGGTCGACGTACGCATCCGTCACCGCCTTCGTGAACGGCTCGTTCCCGTACACCAGGTCGATGCGCATGCCCTTGTTCTTGGGGAAGCCGAGCTCGCGATAGTCCCAGAACGTGAAGGGGTGCGCGTACTTGAGAGGCCGCGGCATGACGTCGGAGAGCCCCGCGTCCCGCAGCGCCGCGAGGGCCGCGCGCTCGGCGGGGGTCACATGGGTGGCGCCCTCGAACAGGGCGGGGTCCCACACGTCCTCGTCGGTCGGGGCGACATTGAAGTCCCCGAGCACCGCGAACGGCCGCGCGCCCACGGAGTCGTCGGCGACCGCGGCCTTCAGGGCCTCGAACCACTGGAGCTTGTACGCGTAGTGCGCGTGCTCCACCTCGCGGCCGTTCGGCACGTACACCGACCAGACCCGTGCGGGACCGCAGGTCGCGGAGATGGCACGCGGCTCCTGCACCCCGTCGTACTCCGGGCCGCCGGGCAGGCCGACCGTCACGTCATCGAGGCCCACGCGGGAGACAAGCGCGACGCCGTTCCACCGTCCTGTGGCGTTCACCGCCGACTCGTACCCGAGCTCGCGCAGCGCCTCGGTGGGGAAGCCATCTGCGGTGGTCTTGGTCTCCTGGATGCACAGCACATCCGTACCGCTGCTCTCCAGCCAGGCGAGCAGCCTCGGCAGACGAGCGGTGATCGAGTTCACGTTCCAGGTGGCAATGCGCATGCTTCACAACCTACCGGCCGCCACTGACACTCTCGGTCCGGCCGGTCAGAGTTCGGCGGACTCCCCCGGCGTGAGCCGCAGGTGCTCGGCGCCGCCGAGGGACCCGATCTGCGAGTCGTAGATCGGCCGGGCCAGATCGGTGAGCAGCGCGTCGTGGACGTCGTAGGCGCGCTGCGGCTTGACCTCGCGCACATAGTCGATGACCTCGGAGATCTTGCTCCAGGGCGCCATCACCGGCAGCATCAGCGTCTCCACCGGCTGATCGGGAACGGTCAGCGCGTCGCCCGGGTGGAAGACCGAGCCGTCGACCAGATAGCCGACGTTGGTGATCCGCGGGATGTCCGGGTGGATCACGGCGTGCAGCTCGCCGTGCACCTGCACGTCGAACCCGGCGGCCGTGAAGGTGTCGCCGTGCCCGACGGTGTGCACCCGGCCCGGGAAGGCGGCCGAGATCTTCTCCGCGACGGAGCGCAGGGTCCAGATCTCGGCGGCCGGGTTGGCCTCCATGCCGGCGCGCAGCCGGTCCTCGCTGAAATGATCGGGGTGCTCGTGCGTGACGAGGATCGCGTCGGCGCCGAGCGCCGCGTCCTCCTCGCTGAAGGCGCCGGGGTCGATGACGAGCCTCTGGCCGTCCCGCTCCAGGCGGACACAGGCGTGCGTCTTCTTCGTGAGCTTGATGCGCTTCGCGGCGGTCGTCATCACCCCATCCTGCTACTCCTGGGGCGTGGTTTCCTCTCGGATCACTTCCTGGGCGACCTTGAAGGCGGAGTTCGCCGCGGGGACACCGCAGTAGACGGCCGCCTGGAGGAGCACTTCCTTGATCTCCTGCGGGGTGAGGCCGTTGCGCAGGGCGGCGCGGGTGTGGAAGGCGAGCTCTTCCAGGTGGCCGCCCGCGACGAGCGCGGTGAGCGTGACGCAGCTGCGGGAGCGCCGGTCGAGACCGGGCCGGTTCCAGACCTCACCCCAGGCGTAGCGCGTGATGAGCTCCTGGAAGTCCGTGGAGAAGTCCTCCGCCGCGGCGAGCGCGCGGTCGACGTGCGCGTCGCCGAGCACCTCGCGACGGACCTTGATCCCCGCCTCGTACGGGTCGGGGCGACCGCCGCCGACGGCTTCGGGCTGCTCCGTGGGGCCGATCTCGGCAACGGGGAAGACGGGCAGCGGCGGGGCGAGCACCGGCTTGACGGGCGGTGCGCTGATCGCCGCGTGCGTACCGGTGCCGTCGGTGGCGAGCTGCCAGGCGGTGGAGAAGTGCCGTACGAGCAGGTCGGTGACGGCGGCGGGCTGCTCGACGGGAGCGAGGTGAGAGGCGCCCGGCACGACGGCGAGGCGGGCGTCAGGGATGCCGGCGACGAGCGTACGGGCCTCGCCCTGCCCGGTGACCTGGTCCTCCGACCCCACCAGGACGAGCGTGGGCGCCCCGATCCGCCCCAGCTCGGCACGCACGTCGAAGGCGGCGAGAGCCTCACAGGCGGCGATGTAGCAGCCCGGGTCGGTCGTACGCACCATCTGTACGGCCCAGTCGGTGATCGCGGGCTGCGCTGCGGCGAAGCCGGGCGTGAACCAGCGCTCGGGGGACGTACGCGCGATGGGGTCGAGCCCGTTGCTCCGCACGATGACCCCGCGCTGGCGGAACTCGTCGGCGCTGCCGAAGCGCGGAGAGGCGGATATCAGCGCCAGGGAGGCGACGCGCTGGGGGTGCCGCAGGGCGAGCTCGGCGCCGATCGCGCCGCCGAACGCGCAGCCCGCGTAGCCGAAGCGCTGCACGCCGACCTCGTCGAGGGTGGCGAGCAGCCGCTGGGCGATCTCGCCGACGGACCCGCAGGGGTGCGCGGGTGCACCGCCGTGTCCGGGCATGTCGAAACGGAACACCCGCCACTGCTTGACCAGCTCGGGCACCTGCCGGTCCCACATGTGCCAGGTGGTACCGAGGGAGGGCCCAAGGATCAGCACAGGGGCGTCTTCGGGGCCGTCGAAGCGGTACTGCAGGGCGGCAATCGTCGTCTCACTCACCTGCTCACGCTCCCACATCTCGCGAGATCTCACGGACGCGGGTACTGGCCTGCACCAAACCACCCCAGCTTTTCGCCACGGGACAAACCACCAGAAGAGCCGCCCATCCTCCCCGTCGATCCGGTGGGGAGGACGGGCGGCTCCGCGACGGTCAGGCGAGGGTGCCCTCGATCACGTGGTAGTCCGGCATACCCGTGGGGACCGGCACGGCCACGGTCGCCGAGAGGGTGAAGCCCGCCGCGTCGAGCAACTCGGCGTATTCGTCCCGGGTGCGTTCCCGTCCGCCCGTGAAGACCAGGTTGTTGAGATCCGTCAGGCCGTACGCGGCGGACTCCTCCGGGGCCAGAACCGGCGGCATGAGTGTCTCCACCAGGAGCAGCCGCCCCTCAGGGGCCAGTCCCGCACGGCAGTTGCGCAGCAGCGCGGTCGCCCTCTCGTCGCCCCAGTCGCGGACGATGTTGTTCAGGACCAGCGCGTCGGCTCCACTCGGCACCGGCACCGGCTCGGCGAGGTCGCAGGCCACGACCTCGCACCGGTCCGCGACACCCGCGGCGCCCAGTACGGCCCGAGCCCGCTCCAGAGCCTGTGGCCGGTCGTGGAGCACGCCCCGAAGGCCGGGCACCGCACCCAGGATCGCCGCGATCAAGGTGCCCTCGTCGCCGCCGAAGTCGGCCACCGTGCCGAACCGGGAGAAGTCGTACGCTCCGACGACGCCGGACGCGAACTCCCGCGTCGCCTGCGCCATGCCCGCACGCAGCTTCACCGACAGTTCCGGGTGCCGCAGCATCGCCTCGTGGGCCGTCAGACCGGTGGCCGGGTCGTGGGCGGGCCCTCCGCTCCGTACGACGGCCGACAGCTCGCCCCAGGCCCGCCACAGCTCCGGGGCGGTGGAGAGCACGATGTCGTCCCGCTCGGAGTCCGGCGCGTCGGCGCGCAGTCGGCCGCCGAGCTCGGTGAGCGAGAAGCGTTCGGCGTCGTGCTGGGTGACCACGCCAAGTCCGGCGAGGGCCCTGAGCAGCCTGCGCAGCGCCGCCGGGTCCGTACCCGTCTCCTTGGCGAGACTGCCGAAATCACGCGGCGGGCCGTCTCCAAGGGCCTCGGCCACGCCCAGTTCCGCTGCGGCGTGGAGCACCTGCGCCGGCACGTAGCCGAGGGTCATCTGGGTCAACGACTGTTCCATGGGGGCGGTTTCCGCTTCCCCTCCGTTGGCGGACAAGCCATTTCCTCTCAGGAGGTGCGCAGGGTCAGCGTGTTGACGCCGATCATGTCGGGTGTCGGGAAGAACGTGGGCGGCGTGGCCGGGTCGGTCCTGAGCACCGGGAAGCGGTCGAACAGCGCGTTCAGCGCGATACGGCCCTCGAGCCGGGCAAGACCGGCGCCGATGCAGAAGTGGATGCCGCGGCCGAAGCCGAAGTGCGGGTTGGGGTCCCGGGCGGGGTTGTACGTCTCGGGGTCCTCGAACTGGCGGGGATCACGGTTGCCCGCACCCAGCCAGAGCATGACGATCTGGTCCTTGGGAATGACCTTCCCGGCTATCTCCACTTCGGCGCTGGTTCCCCGTGCGAGCGCCGCCGACGGGGACAGCAGCCGCAGCGCCTCCTCGATGGCGCCGGGCACCAGCGACCTGTCGGCACGGACCTTCGCGGCCACCTCGGGGTAGGCGTCCAGGCACAGGGCCGTGTTGCCGAGCAGCATGGTGGTGGTGATGTGGCCCGTGATCAGCAGGATGTTCGCGACGTTCACGATCTCGTTGTCGGTGAGGCTCTCACCGTCGACCTCGGCAAGGGCCAGATGCGTGAGCAGGTCCTCGCGGGGGTGGCGCCGACGGTCGGTGACGTGCTCGGCCATGTAGTCGAGCAGCGGCCGCAGTCGCTCCGTCGCGTCACGGACGTCCTGCTCGCCCTGCCCGCTGTCGTCGAGGAACGAGAACCCGCTGAAGCCCTCGATGATGTCGTCCGCCCACTTTTTGAACAGGTCGCGATCGCTGGCCGGGACTCCGAGAAGTTCGGCGATGACGATGACCGGCAGCGGGTACGCGAGGTCGGCGGCGATCTCGATCTCGGGCTTGCCCTCCACCGCGTCGAGCAGTTCACCGGTGATCGTCTCGATCCGCGATTCCATGGCGGCGACAAGCTTGGGGGTGAAGGCCCGGCTGACGAGCTGGCGGTACTTGCGGTGGATGGGCGGGTCCATCTGCGACATGTCGCCCTCGAGCAGCGGGGCGTCGACGGAGACGGGAAGGAGATGCGCCAGGTTGGACGTGAACGTCCCGTGGTTGTTGAGCATTTCCAGCGCTTCGGGGTATCCGTAGACGTTCCACACCCCCTGCGCCTCGTCGAACTCCACCGGGGATGCGGGCCGCTTCCCCCGCAGCCAGAGATGGTCGGGGTGAATGTTCCAGCGGTCGACGACCGTCGTCATCACACTTCTCCTTACCGGGATCCAACGGATTACTGGGTGACGACCTACTGGACGACAGGGAGTGTGGCGACGCCGCTGGCATCCACCACCTGAAGGAACGACGGGGCGTTCGCCGGGTCGGTCCGCAGGGTGGGCAAGCGGTCCAGCAGGATTTCCACTGCCGCCTTGCTTTCCATACGGGCCAGTTGCCGGCCCACACAGAAATGGATGCCGCGCCCCAGACCCAGGTGCGCGTTGGGGGATCGCCCCGCGTCGAACATGTCCGGGTTCTCGAATTGCCGCTCGTCACGGTTGGCCGCCCCGGTCCACACGAGCAGCAACTGATCCTTGGGGATGACCTGTCCGGCCACTTCCACCTCGACGTTGGTCGCCCGGCCCACTCCGCAGATCGGGCTCATGTACCGCATGGATTCCTCGAGCAGCGGCGGCACCAGCGAACGGTCCGCCCGCACGCGGGCCCCCTGGTCGGGGAAGGCGTCCATGCACAGCACGGTGTTGGCGATCAGCATGGCCGTGGTGAGGTGACCGTTGACCAGCAGCCGGTTGGCGATGTTGGAGATCTGGCTGTCGTTCAGCCGCTCACCGTCCACCTCGGCGTGCACGAGCTGGCTGATCAGGTCCTCGCGGGGGTGCTTTCTGCTCTCGGCCGCCCGCTGATGCCAGTAGTCGCGCATCTCCCACAGCAGTTCCAGCTCCTTCTCGAGCTCCTTCTCCTGCTCCAGGACGGTCTCGGGCGACTCGAACTTCTCCGAGCCGTCGAGCATCTTGTCCATCCACTGCCGGAACAGGGCCCGGTCGCTCGCCGGGACGCCCAGCAGATCGGAGATCATGATCAGCGGCAGTGGCGCGGCGAAGTCCGCCACCAGATCGAACTGGCTCTTCCCCTCGATGCCGTCGATCAGCTCGTGGACGATCCCGTGCACCTGGGACTCGAGCTTGGCCACGAGGCCCGGGGTGAACGCGTGGTCGACAAGTCCGCGCAGCTTGCGGTGTTTCGGCGGGTCCGTGTGGCTGAAGTCGCCCTCGACTATCGACTCGTCGAGCTTGATGGGGTCAAGACGCATGGTGTCACTTGAAAAGGTCTTGGGGTTTCCGAGTATCGCAGCACACTCGGGATATCCGTAGACATTCCACAGCTGCAACTCTTCGTCGTAGTCAACAATCTTCTCCGGCCGCTTTCCACGCATCCAGAAATGGCCGGGGTGAAACTCCCACTGATCGACGGGCGAGGTCACAGTCGTGTCCTTCCGTGAAAGAGTCATGAATGCCTAGGAGAATGGGCGCCGAATTCAGCAGGCTGCCTCAGTGTTCAAGCGAGGCCTTGCCGATGTCAAGGTTCGCCCGGCTCTCCATGACCCTTTACCGTCCTGTTCCTGTCCTGGCGACGGGACAGGGTTCACGGCGTACAATTCAGTGCCCCCGAAGGCGCAACTTCCCTTTATCACAGCCGAATTCCGCTGTCGCGCCATCGTGCCGAACAGGACGCGGACCAATTCAGCCGACTCGCTGCAGGGCCTTCTCGCGACGCTCGGCCATGGTCGAGCCGGACTCCCGCCGGGCCATGCGGCGCAGCACGATGGGCGCGAGGACAAGACCGAGGACGGCCCAGGCCCCAAGGACGCCGACGGTCTCCAGATGGCGCCAGGAATCGCCGATCTCGACGGTGACCGCACTGTCGGGCAGCAGCGCGGAGCGCATGCCGAGCCCGAGCCAGTAGATGGGGAAGACCTGGGCGATCCACTGCACCCAGTCGGGCATGGAGGTGACCGGGTAGAAGATCCCGGAGGTTCCGATCATCGCGAGGATCGGGAGCGTGAGGAGTCCCTGGCTGCGTGCGCTGCTGAACACCGATCCCAGGACCGCGCCGATCGGCAGGGTGGCCACCAGGCCGAGCACCAGTACCCAGCCCAGGGTGAGCCAGGAGCTCAGGCTGCTGATCGTGAGGCCGGGAATGATGAACAGGCCGGGTACGAGGAAGATCGCGAGGTCGACGATGACGCCGCCCGCCACCGAGATGATCTTTCCGATCAAGTAGGCCGGCATGCCGTTCGGGGTCGCCTTGGCCCGCAGCAGGGTCCCGTCCTCGCGCTCGGCGGTGAGCAGTTGGCTCATGGACACCATGGCCATCGCGGCGTTCATACCGAGGATGCCGGGCAGCACCAGGGTGCCGAGTTCGAATCCGCTGTCACCGAAGGACACGTCCCGCAGGAAGAACGTCACGATCAGCATCAGCACGGGCCAGAAGAAGTGATTGAACAGGTCGCCACCGTTGGTGAACGACTGTCGCAGTTCGATCAGGCCGCGGGACCAGCCCGCTCGCAGTGCAGTCTCGTTCATCGGGTCACTTCCCCCAGCTCGCTCACTGCTTCTGGTTCTGTCTCTGTTTCTTTTTCTGGTTCTTCTTCGGGTTCATCGGACGGCTGTCGCACCAGCGAGAGATACGTGTCCTCCAGCGTGGCCTTCCGGACTTCGAGATCCGTGATGTCCTCGCCGTACTGCCGGAACAACTCGAAGGCGAACTTGGTCGAATCCCTTGTCGAGCGGACGAAGTCGCGGCCGTCACGGGACCAGCGCACCGTGTCCTCGCCGACGATCCGCTCGGCGAGCTCCTGAGCCGTACCGTCGGCGACGATCCGCCCGCCGTTGAGGATCATGATGCGGTCCGCGAGCTTCTGGGCCTCGTGCAGATCGTGGGTGGTGAGCACGATCGTGGTGTCCTGCTCGTCGGCGAGACGGTCGACGAGGTCGTGGAACTCGCGCCGGGCCACCGGGTCGAGACCGGCCGTGGGCTCGTCGAGGAAGAGCAGTTCGGGGCGGCCCACGATGCCCACCGCGACATCCAGCCTGCGGCGCTGCCCGCCGGAGAGCATCCGGACCTTTTTGTCCGCCTGCGCGGTCAGGCCCACCGCGGCGATGAGTTCGTCCGGGTCCCACGGCCGCTTGATCTGCTCGGTGGAGTAACGGGCGTAGTACATGCCGAGGTGCGCGAGGAGCTCGCGCACCCGCCACCTGCCGTGGTCCCGCCACGACTGGAGCACCACACCGACCCGTGCCCGCCAGTTCTCGTCGCCGTGCGCCGGATCGGCGCCGAGGACCTCGACCCGGCCTGCCGACCGCATACGGAAGCCTTCGAGGATCTCGAGCGTGGTGGTCTTGCCCGCCCCGTTCGGTCCGAGCAGGCACACCACTTCACCGTGGCGTACCTGGAGATTCACATCCTTGAGGACGTCGGTCGTGCCGTAGCGCATGCGGAGGCCATCGACATCCAGCACGATCGTCTCGCGCGTCGTCATAATTGATCCCTCATCTTCACACGTGTCTCTCCGGGTGTGGGCCTGGTTCGGGTGGCGGCCCGGGCCCCCGCGGGGGATGAAGGAACCCGGGCCGCCTGGGCCACCGGCGGGCTCTTGAGCTCTACGCCCGCCGGGGCCTGTCTCTCGTCGGCGGCGACCCGTGGACCGGGCACCGCCGAGTTCACGGAAATGGTCAGGAACGTCGGATGACGACGTCGCCGCTGTAGGTGCGGACGCGCAGTTCCACGATCTCGTCGGACTTCGCCGGACCCCCGACGACCTTCAGGGAGTTGCGGACCCTGCCCGACAGCGTGCTCACGTCCAGCTTCGCCGCGGTCCCTTCCTTGATACCGATCTCGATCTCGGCCGAGGATGCCGTCACCACGACCGAACCGCGGATGATCTCGGCGATCCGGACGCTGCCATGGGCCGTCTTGGCCTCGACACTCGCGTGCGCCCTCTCGACGTGGAAGTCGCCGTTCATCCCGGTCAGGCGCAGGTTCCCGGTGACGTCGCCGATTCTGGCCTCGCCCTGGTCGTTGCCGATCAGGGCAGCTCCGTCGATCTCGTCGACACGTACGTCCCCCGAGCCGTTGACGATCTTGGCGTTGCCGACCACCCGGACCACGTTGATCTCGCCACGTGATGTGGTGAGGCGGAGCGGGCCGGTCTCCTCGAGGCGGATGTCGCTCTGCGCGGACTCGAACCGGCACTCACCGAGGCGGCCTTCGCCGCGCAGGGTCACCGAGGACGAACTACCGCGCACATGGGAGCCTTCGGGCAGCTCGATCGCCACGTCGACAGAGCCGTGGCGACGCGAAGAGCCGGGCCAGGGGAGCATCTGTGTCGGCGCCTTGATCTGCAACTTGCCCTGCGCGTAGTCGATCCGTGCCTGTTCGGCGGCCTTCACGTCGGCGGCATTGGAGCTGTCGGTCGGACGGACCTCGACCACCGTGTCGTCCCGTCGGCTCGCCGTGACGGAGATACTGCCCGCGGAGAACTCGATGGTGGCGGAGATCGGTTCAGGAGTGTCGAAAGTGGGCATGTCAGCCTTCCCTGATGAGCCGCTTGCGTGTGCGCTACCGCACCCAGCCGACGTTGTACTGGTCCCCGGGTGGCACCCGCCACTCGGAGCGGCCGACGCCGTTGAGGTTCGCGGTGATGGCCCGTACGAGCCAGGCGTTGACCGAGAGCCCTTCCCGCCCAGCGGCTTCCTCGATCCGCGCCTTGAGGTGCTCGGGCAGGCGGAAGTTGATGCGAGCCGGGGTGCCTTCCTCCTCGGCCGCCGGGATCACCGTGCCGTTCGCGGCGGACGGGCCCGCGGCCGGGAAATTCTCGGCACCGAATCCGGGCGCCGCCGCCGTCACCACGAAATTCGGTTCGAGGCCACGCAGGCGGACGTCGACCGCCCCGGGCGCGAGATCACGGGAGATCTCGTCCGCGGCGGTCGACAGCGCGTTCAGCAGGGTGAGCCTGGCCGACGCGTCGAGCGAGGGCGCGAGGCGCTCCGCCACGAGGAGATTCTCCTCGCCCGTGGCCTCCGCCGCGAGGAGGAACTCGCGGCGGAGACTGTCGACGTACGGCGTCAGGTTCATAACGCCATAGTGGCACAACAATGGCGCCATATACAAGCGCTGGTCGCCACGGACAGTCCGTGACAGGCGATCCGCGCGCTCACCAGCCAGTACTCCGTGGCTACAAACTGCGCCATGATGGCGTCATCGTGGCCACGGCCGACTCTCCCGAAGCGCGGACCGTGACTACGGCGAGGTGCGCAGCGGGAGCGTGCTGACGCCGGTGGTGTCGAAGCCCGGCATGAACGTCGGCGGCCTGTCCGGGTCCGTGAGGAGCTTCGGGAAGCGGTCGAAGAGGATGTTGAGCGCGACCCTGCCCTCCATCCTGGCCAGCGGCCCGCCGAGGCAGAAGTGGATTCCGCGGCCGAATCCGAGGTGCGGGTTGGGCCCGCGTGTCATGTCGAACACGTCAGGATCGGCGAACTGCCGGGCGTCGCGGTTCGCCGCCCCGTACCAGACCATGACCATCTGGTCGGCCTCGATCCGCTGCCCGGCGATCTCCACCTTCTTGGTGGTGGCCCGGTACGTGGCCGCCACCGGGCTCATGAACCGCATCGACTCCTCGAGCAGACCCGGCACGAGGAGACGGTCGTCGCGGACTCGCGCCGCCTGGTCCGGATAGCTGTCCAGGCACAGCACCGTGTTGCCGATCAGCATCGTGGTCGTCAGATACCCCGCGATCAGGAGCATCTTGGCGAAATTGACGATGTGGTTGTCGGTCAGTCGCTGCCCGTTCAGATCCGCCTGGATGAGCGTGCCGAGCAGATCCTCCGCCGGCCGCCGCCTGCACTCGGCCGTGTGCTCGCGCAGATAGTCGAGCATCTTGCGCATCGGCGCCATGCTGGCCTCGAAGATGCGCTCCTGCTCCTCGGCGTCGTCCTCCATCGAGACATCGCCGAGGCTGTGGACCATCTCCGTCATCCACCGCTCGAACAGATGACGGTCACTGCTCGGAATGCTCAGCAGTTCTGCCACCACGGTCACGGGGAGCGGATACGCCAGACCGGCCATCAGGTCGAACTCGTCCCGGTCGGCCAGCGCGTCGAGCAGCTCGTGGGTGAGCGCGCTGATCCGCGGTTCGAGGTCGGCCACGATCTTCGGGGTGAAGGCGCGGCTGACCAGCTTGCGCAGCTCGCGGTGGTCCGGCGGATCCGTCTGCAGCAGATCGCCTTCCGTGAACGATTCGTCCGCGCCCATGGGAAGCAGGCGCGCCATGTGGGACGAGAACGTCCCCGGGTCGCTGAGGACCTCGATCGCCTCGGGATAGCCGTAGACGTTCCACGCGTTCATCTTCTCGTCGAACTCAACCGGCTGCTCCGGTCGGCGCCCGTACAGCCAGAAGTGCTCGGGGTGAATACCCCATCGCTCGGCCGGAGTTGTCATGCCATTCCCTTTCAACGCGCTCTGTCAGTCCCCGGCCATGGCCTCGCGAAGGCTCCTCGGCCGCATGTCGACCCAGTTCGCCTCCACGTAGTCGAGGCACTCCGTCCGGCTGCTCTCGCCGAATACCGCCCGCCAGCCGTCCGGGACCGGGGAGAAGGCCGGCCACAGGGAGTGCTGACCCTCCTCGTTCACCAGCACGTGGAACCGGCCGTTGTCGTCGTCGAACGGGTTGGTGCTCATGCGTTGATTCCCTTCTCCTGGGCCCTGGATCGTCGGGCCGTGATCGAGTGCGCGATCTCTCCGCTGCGGGTGGCTATGTTCGACAGGAGCGACGACGCCAGACCGTGCGTGTGCTCCGTGCCGCCCTGCAGATAGATCCCGCAGTCGAGTTCAGGGGTCGTGACCAGCCGGTAGTCACGGCCGATGCTGTGCCGGCCGTCCGCGTCGCGTACGCAGTAGGCGTCGAGCTTGCCGAGGATCTCGGCGGGGTCCATCGGGTCGTAGCCGGTGGCGCAGACCAGGACGTCGACATCCAGGTCGTACGACTCCTCGGTCTCGAGGGAGTGCACAGTGATGCGGGTGTCGTTGCCGACGCGCTTGACGTCGACCACGCGGGCCAGATTGAGGAACCGCAGCCGGTCGCCCTTGCTGAACTCCTCCTCGTAGGCCCGCTCGTACAGGCCCCGGATCACCTCGTCGTCCACCACGGAGTAGTTCGTGTTCTTGTGGTACTGCCACACGGCGTCCTTGGACCGCTGCGAGCCGTGGTAGTAGCTGTCCACGGCATCGGGGTCGAACACCTGGTTCGCGAAGGGGGTGTCGTCGGCGATGGAGTACCCGTAGGACGGGATGATCGCGGACACCTTTGCGTTCGGCAGGTGATCGTAGAGGTACCTGACGATCTCGGCCGCGCTCTGGCCGCCCCCGACGACCGCGACCCGTTTCAGGTCGGAGTCCTTCCGCTCGCGGAAGTTGTGCAGGAACTGCGAGCTGTGCCAGACGAATTCGTCGGGTTCCAAGCCGACCGGCATCCTGGGGACCAGCCCTGTGGAGATGACGACGTTATGCGTGTCGACCTCGCGCGAACCACCGGCCGCGTCGCGCACGGTGACCCGTACGCGGTCGATGGCCCCCTGTGCGGCTGTCGGCGCCGGGCCGATCGCGGTCACCTCCGAGTTGTAGGCGACCGGCTGCGTGAGCTTCGACTCGGCCCATTCGAGGTAGTCGTGGAACTCCCGCCGGGTGGGGAAGAAGTCCTGGTTGTTCACGAACCTCGTGAGGCGCCCCACATCGTGCAGGTAGCAGATGAAGCTGAACCGCGACGCCGGATTGCGGAACGTGGCCAGGTCCTTCAGGAACGAGACCTGCATCTTCGCCGACGGCAGCAGCATGCCGCGGTGCCAGCCGAGAGACTGCTGGCGCTCGAAGAAGGCGGTCGTGACAGGGTCCGGGCTCTCCTCCAGCGCGACGGCGAGTGACAGGTTGGACGGTCCGAACCCGATGCCCACCACGTCATAGATGTCTGGTTCACGCGACGATTCCATTGCTGTGTCCCCTCAGTGAAAAGCCGAACTGAACTGGCCCGCCTGTGCAGTCGTCCCCTCAGTCCCCGGCGAGTTCTTGGCTGATGATGTGGCAGATCTCGGCTGCCGGTCCCGGCAGGTACAGGTCCTCGTGGGCACTGTGGATGTCGTGCGGGCGCAGGGCGCCGAGGATGTACGGACGCCACAGGTCCGCGTACGAACCTTCCGGTTTCGGCACCGCGTTGAAGAGCAGGGCGTCACCGCGGTAGGTGGGTACGGCGAACTCGGGCATGAGAGCGGTGTAGTTGACGCCGATCGCCACCGCGTTGTCCACGAAGGACTCGTAGTCGTCCTCGCCCGCCAGGCTGGTCAGATGCTCCGCGAAGTAGTCACGGAACTCGGTCTCGGTGGGCAGCGGCCGACCGGCCAGATAGCTGCTGGGAACGCTGTCAAGCAGGGCCAGCAGGGCCACTTCGTGCCCGCGTCGCTGGAGTTCGGCGGCCATGGCGTGCGCGAGCGTGCCACCGCTCGAGAGCCCCATGAGGAAGTACGGACCCTCGGGCTGGACGGCAAGCACCTCCGCCACGTAGTCCGCGATCATCGCATCGACCGACTCGGGCAGCGCGGTCGTCCCGTCGAAGCCCTTCGCCTGGATCCCGAGGACCGGCCTGTCCTCGGGGAGCAGGTTGGCGAAGCCCAGATAAGGCCAGCTCAATCCGCCGCCGGGGTGGATCCACCACAGCGGCTCCTTGTCCCCCTCGCTCTTGAGGGTCAGCACCGGAGCGAAGGGATCCGCGCCCTCGGCCGGGCCGTCGCCCGATTCCAGGTACGCGGCGAGCTCGGCGACGGTGGGCGACCGGAAGACGACGCGAAGCGGCAGCTCGGCCCCGAGGACCGCGCGAATGCGGGTGATGAGCCGGTTGACGAGGAGGGAGTGACCGCCGCGGGCGAAGAAGCTGTCGGCGACGCCCACCTGGTCGAGGCCGAGTACCTCGGCGAACAGACCGCACAGGATGGCTTCCCGCGTGGTCCGCGGCCCCTGACCGGTGGACGTGCCCGCGTAGTCAGGAGCCGGCAGCGCACGCCGGTCCAGCTTCTTGCTCGCGGTCAGCGGCACCTCATCGATGATCATGATCGTGGACGGCACCATGTGCTGCGGCAGCCGTTCGCGCAGGGCGCCGCGCAGCTCGGCCGGGTCGGCACCGTCCGCGCCCGCCACCACGTACCCGGCAAGACGCCGGTCGCCCGGCCGGTCGTCGACCACGACGACGGCCTCCTGGACCGCGGGGAGCGCGCGCAGCGCCGATTCGATCTCACCGAGCTCGATCCGGAATCCACGGATCTTCACCTGCTCGTCCGTCCGCCCCCGGAAGACCAGGTCGCCTTCCGGCGTCCAGGCGACCACATCGCCCGTCCGGTACATCCGTTCGCCGGACTCGCCGAACGGGCAGGCCACGAAACGTCCGGCCGTCAGATCCGGCCGTGCGACATAGCCGCGCGCCACGCCAGGACCCGCGATGTACAGCTCTCCGGGCACCCCGGGCGGTACCGGCCGCAGGGCGTCGTCGAGTACGTACACCCGGGTGTTCGCGACGGGTCGGCCGATCGGGCGGGCACCGCCGTCCCCCACGAGCGGCGTGCTCATGGTGGCGCAGACGGTGATCTCCGTCGGCCCGTAGACGTTGACCATGCGCCGGCCGAAGGACCAGGTGGCGACCAGCTCCGCGGGCGCCACCTCGCCGCCGATCACGAGGCAGGACACGGTGGAGAACGAATCGGCGGGCATCGCCGCGAGCATGGTGGGCGTGAGCTGCACGTGCGTCACCCGGTGCGCTTCCGCCGTCTCGGCCAGGGGCAGGCCGGGCACGAGCCGCTCGGTGTCGGCAAGCACCACGCTCGCTCCCGAAAGGAGCGCGGTGAACACCTCGCACAGCGACACGTCGAAGCTGGGCGAGACGAGCTGGAGCATGCGGCTGTCCGCGGTCATCCGGAGCCGGTCGACGTGCGATTCCACCAGGGACGCCATTCCGCGGTGCGTGACGGCGACTCCCTTGGGGCGGCCCGTCGAGCCTGAGGTGTAGATGACATAGGCGGTGTTGTCGACCAGCGCGGCGCTGCCGACCGCGCTGGTGTCGGCCTCCGGCAGCGGCTCGTCCACCCGCAGCCGGGGCACGGGCAGCTCGGACAGGGCCGCCTCGGTCGTCGCGTCCACGAGGGACAGGCACGCCCCGGAGTCCGACATCATGAGCGCGATCCGCTCCGCGGGAACGGCGGCATCGACGGGCAGGTACACACCACCGGCCTTCAGTACGGCAAGGAGTGCGACCACCAGGTCCGGCGATCGCCGTACCGACACCGCCACCACCGACTCCGGTCCCACCGCGCGCCGGATCAGTTCGTGGGCCAGCTCGTTCGACCGGGTGTCGATCTCCGCGTAGGTCAGCGCCGTGTCCTCGAAGTACACCGCGACCGCGTCCGGTGTCGCGGTGACCTGGCGCGCGAACTGTTCGGGGACGGTTCCCTCGGGTACGGGCACCGCGGTGTCGTTGGCCTCGGTCAGGATCCGGTCCCGTTCGGCGGGCAGCAGCACGTCGACAAGGCCGAGCGGGACATCCGGGTCCGCCGCGATCTGCCGCAGGACGCGCGCGAAGCGTTCGGCGATGCCCTCGGCGGCGGCCTGGTCGAACAGGGACCGCTGGTACTGCATGGCCACCCGGAGATGGGGATCGGCCGTGGCCGCGATGCCGAGCGGGTAGTGGGTGCCGTTCTCCGCGCTGACCCGCGTGACGGAGATGCCTGCGGCCGTGTTCGCCTCCGTGATGGCCGTACGGTCGACCGGGAAGGACTCGAAGACGACGACGCTGTCGAAGAGAACGGGCAGCCCGGTCGCGCGCTGGATGTCGGCCAGCCCGTGGTGGTGATGGTCCAGGAGCGCGGCCTGACGGCTCTGCAGCGTGTTGAGCATCTGGCCGAGGGTGTCCCAGGGGGACAGCGGAACGCGTACCGGCAGGGTGTTGATGAAAAGACCGACCATCGAGTCCGCGTCCGGCAGGTCCGACGGCCTTCCCGACACGGTCGTGCCGAACACCACGTCCCGCCGCCCGGTCAGACCGGCGAGCACCATCGCCCACGCACCCTGCACGAGCGTGTTCAGCGTGACGCCCGACTCGGCTGCCCGTCGCGACAGTTCCTGGGAGACCTCCGAGGCCAGCGGGATCTCCAGGTGCCCGACGCCGCTCTGCTCGGCGTCGGCCGGGGTCTTGGGGGCGATGAGGGTCGGTTCGTCGACTCCTTCGAGCTCGGCGGCCCACACCCGCTCGGACGCGGCACGGTCCTGCTGGGACAGCCAGGTCAGGAAGTCCCGGTACCCGCGTACCCGCGGCAGTACGGAGGCATCGCCCCCGGAGCCGTAGAGGTGCAGCAGATCCTGTGTCAGCAGCGGCAGCGACCATCCGTCGAACAGCACGTGGTGGGCGGTGAGGACCAGTTCGGCCTCGGCCGGGCCGGTGAGTACCAGCGACATCCGCAGCAGCGGCGGTGCGGCCGGGTCGAAGTGGACGGCCTGGTCCTCGGCCAGGAACCGCTCGAACGCCGCTTCTCGCAGCTCCTCGTCCAGGTCCCGCAGATCGATCTCCCGCCACGGCAGCTCGACACCGTCCTGGAGGAGCTGCACGCGGTCGCCGGCCAGATCGCTGACGAACGCGGTGCGCAGGTTGGCGTACCGGTCCAGCAGGGCCTGTCCTGCCGTGCGCAGCCGGGCCGGGTCCACCTCGCCGGTCAGATGGTGCACGAGCTGTACGTGGTAGGCGTCGTAGCCGGAGTCGGCGAGCTGGGACTGGAACAGCAGACCCGACTGCAGATCCGTGAGCGGCCATACGTCCACAAGACCCGGGTACTGCCTCTCCCAGGCTTCTATCTCGCTCTGCCGCACCGATACCAGCGGCACGTCGGACGGGGTGAGCCCGCCCGCGCCCGGCGCCGCGGCGTACCGGGCGATGCCTTCGAGGCCATCGCTCCAGAGGTCCGCGAGCTCCTGGACCTCGTCGCGGGTGAGCAGCCCCGCGGGGAAGTCGAACCGGGCTTCCAGCTCGGGACCCTGCGGCCGGTCGGTGACGTACGCGTTGATGTCGACGGTCGCCATGGCGGGCATGCCCGGATCGGTCGCCGTGGCGAGACCGGCCGCGTCGGCCGCCTCCGTCCAGCCGAGGCCCTGGAGGTGTTCGGGCATGTCGGAGGAGGAGAAGCGGCCCAGGTAGTTGAAGGCGATCTGACCGGTCGAATAGGGCGCGAGCACCGCACCCGTCTCGTCGTTGAGATACCTCAACAGCCCATAGCCAAGCCCCTTGTCAGGGATGGCGAGCAGCTGCTCCTTGACCGCCTTGACCACCACACCCGCAGCAGACCCACCCGCGAACGCCTCATCCACATCCGCCTCCCCGACATCAAGACGCACCGGAAAAGCACTCGTGAACCAACCCACCGTCCGAGACAGATCCGCCCCCGCAACCACCCCCTCCTCCCGGCCATGCCCCTCCAACCGGAACAACACCGACGACTCCTCCACACCCCGCACCCGCCGCCACCGCGCCACCGCCAACGCAAGCCCCGCCAACAGACCATCATTGACCCCACCACGGAACACCGCAGGCACCTCACCCAACAACACCCGCGTCACCGCCACCGGCAGTCTCAGGGACACGCTTTCGACCGTGGAGCGGACGTCGAGCCAGGGATCAAGGGCACGCGTCCCCAGCAGCGGGTCCGGGCCCTCCAGAACGGCCTGCCACACCGGCAGTTCGGCGACGCGGTCGGCGCCCGCCGCCTCGTCGCGCAGGGCGTGCGCCCAGCGCCTGACCGACGTCACCGGCGCGGTCAGCTCGGGCGCCTCACCCTCACGTATCCGACCCCACGCCTCAGCCAGATCCGGCAGCAGAATCCGCCACGACACCCCGTCCACCACCAAGTGATGCAACACGATCAACAACCGCCCCGCACCCACGCACCACACGAACTGCGCCATCACCCCCGCCACCGGATCCAACCGACCCGCCGCCGCATCCAACTCCCCCTGCACATCAACACCCGACCCCACACGGCGGATCAGCCGCGCGGCGTCGACCGACCCCGGGGCGGCGACCCGCAGCCCGTCGTCCGCAAGCCGGGAGCGCAGCGCGTCGTGGCGGTCGATGACGGCGCCGAGCGTCGCCGCGAGTCCGGCCTCGTCGATGCCGTCCGGCAGCTCCACGACGGTCGACATCGCGAACCGGTCGATGTCCCCGCCCAGTTCGATGAGGTACTGCGCGATGGGCAGCAGCGGCATCCAGCCCTCGCCCGCTCCTTCGAGCTCCGCCAGAACCGTGCCCATACCGTTCTGGGCGCTCGCCGCCGCTGCCAGTTCGGCCACCGTGCGCAGTTCGAAGATCTGCCGGGGGCTGATCTCGACGCCCTGGGCCCGCGCCCGCGCCACCACCTGGATGGAGCGGATGCTGTCGCCGCCCACCAGGAAGTAGTCGTCGTCGACCCCGACCCGGTCAAGGCCAAGGACCTCGGCGTAGACCCCGGCGAGGACGGACTCCACCACGGTTCGCGGCGCCCGGTAGTCGCCGCCTGTGAACACCGGCTGGGGCAGGGCATCGAAGTCCGTCAGCCCGTCCGGCGTCAGGGGCAGCCTGGCCAGTACGACGAAGACCGAGGGGACCATCGCGTCCGGCACGCGGCCCGTCAGGAACTCCCGCAGCTGCACCGCGGAGACGCCGGATGTGAAGTCCATGCTCTCGCCGGTGCCCCCGGCACCGTCCGGGACGACGTAGGCGACAAGGCGTCGGCCGGTGCCTCCGCCGTCGTGCGTCACGGCGACCGCTTCGGCCACCGCGGGATGCCCGGTCAGGGCGGCCTCGACCTCGGTCAGGTCGATGCGGGTGCCCTGGACGGTCGCCTGCCGTCCGGCACCCGTCCGTACCGGTTCGGCCTCGCCGACCGGGGCGTCGGGCTCCGAGACGAGCTGCCGCAGGGTCCGTACGAAGCGGGAGGTGATCTCTTCGGCAGTGGCCCTGTCAAAGAGGTCGGTGGCGTACTCGAGGCCGCCCAGCACACCGGTCCCGGGGACGTCGGCCATCGTGAGGAACAGGTCGAACTTGGCGGTCCGAGTGGCGACCGTGTTCAGCGCCACCCGCAGGCCACTCAGCTCGAAGTCCTCGCGCACGATGTTCTGCCAGCCGAACATGACTTGGAACAGCGGGTGGTACGCGGTGGAGCGGTCCGGGTTGAGCAGCTCCACCAGCCGTTCGAAGGGGACGTCCTGATGGTCGTACGCCGTCAGTGCCTTGTGCCTCACCTGGTCGAGGACCTCGGTGAACGAGGGGTTGTCCGACGTCCGGACGCGCAGCACCCAGGTGTTGACGAAGAACCCGACCAGATCCGCGAGGGAGTCCTCGGTGCGGTTAGCGATGGGGGAACCGATGGCGATGTCGTCCCCGCCGCCGAGCTGCCGCAGCAGGACCGCGAACGCCGACTGCAGCACCATGGAGACGGTCGCTCCACGAGCCGTCGCCAACTCCGCGACGGCCGAGGCCAGTTCGGCGTCGAGTGCGAAGTCCACCATGTCACCGCCGTGGCTCGACCTCGCGGGCCTCGGACGGTCGGTCGGCAGCCGCAGCGGCTGCGGCACGTCGGCGAGCTCGTCCCGCCAGTAGGCGGACTGGACGGCCACCACGCTCGAAGGATCGGCCTCGTCGCCGAGCAGTTCGCGCTGCCACAGCGTGTAGTCCGCGTACTGCACCGGCAGCTCGGGCCATCGAGGTGCCTCGTTCTCGCTGCGCGCCGCGTAGGCGGTGCCCAGATCGCGCATCAGCGGCGGGATCGACTCGCCGTCACCGGCGATGTGGTGGATCACGAGGACCAGGACGTGGTCGTGCGCGCCGCGACGCAGCACGCTCGCCCGTACGGGGAGTTCGGCGGAGATGTCGAACGTGTGGGCCACCGCTTCGGCCACCGCACCGTCCACACCGGCCGGATCGCTGTCGACGACGGACACCGAGAGCGGCATCTCGTCGGCCGGCACGACGCGCTGGAACGGCACACCGTTCTCGTCCTCGTCGATGAGCGTGCGCAGCGTCTCGTGGCGGGCCACCACGTCGCGCAGGGCGCTCCGGAGAGTCGGCACGTCGAGATCGCCGGTCAGCCGGAGCACGAGAGGCAGGTTGTACGTGGCCGACGGCCCTTCGAAGCGGTCGACGAACCACAGGCGGCGCTGCGCGTACGACAGCGGTGTCCGCGGCGGCAGCTGTGCGCGGCGCCGCAGCTCGGGCCTGGCCGATGTTCCGCCCGACAGGTGCTCGACCATCTTCGCGACGGAGGGCGAGTCGAAGACGGCCCGTACCGAAACCTCCTCCCCGACGGTCGTACGGATGCGGCTGACGAGCCTGGTGGCCAGCAGCGAGTGCCCGCCAAGCCTGAAGAAGTCGTCGTCGATGCCGACGCGCTCCACTCCGAGGACCTCGGCGAACAAGGTGCACAGGAGCTCCTCGCGAGGATTCCGCGGTCCCCTGCCCTCGTCCGCCGCGCCGAACTCCGGTGCGGGCAGCGCCGATCGGTCCAGCTTGCCGCTGGACGTCATCGGCAGTGAGTCGAGGAGCACGAAGGCCGAGGGGACCATGTGGCCGGGCAGCCCCTCCTCGGCGTGCGCGCGCAGGGCGGCCGTGAGCCCGTCGGTGGCGTCGGTGGCGGGGACCGCGTAGGCCGCAAGGAGCCGTCCGCCCGCCGCCGATTCGCGCACGACCACCACGACCTGCTCGACGTCCGGGTGGCCGCCCAGCACGCTCTCGATCTCGCCGAGTTCGATGCGGAAACCGCGGATCTTCACCTGGTCGTCGGAGCGGCCCAGGTATTCGATGCTGCCGTCGGCGCGCCAGCGTGCCACGTCACCGGAGCGGTACATCCGGCTGCCGGGTGCGTCGTACGGGTTGGCGACGAAGCGTTCGGCCGTCAGACCGGCCTGCCCGTGGTAGCCGCGGGCCAGGTGAGGTCCCGCGATGTGGAGGTCGCCCGCGCTCCCGACGGGCACCGGGCGCAGCGCGTCGTCGAGGAGATACACCTGGGTATTGGGGAGCGGGCTGCCGATGGGCGGCACGGCCGAACCGCTGAGCGGTGCGCTCAGCGTCGCCACGATGGTGCTCTCGGTCGGCCCGTACGCGTTGATCATGCGGCGGCCCTCGGACCACCGCGCCACCAGGTCCCCGCCGGTGGCCTCGGCGCCCACCACGAGGGTGCGCAGCTCGTCGAGCCCTTCGGGGTCGAGGGTGGCCACCAGGGAAGGCACAAGGAGCGTATGGCTGATGCGCCGTTCGCTCAGGAAGCGCTGAAGTGCTTCGCCTACGACGGGGCCGTGCGGCGGCATGACGAGCGTCGCGCCGTTGGGGAGCGCCATCAGCACCTCCATGACGGCGCCGTCGAAGCTGGAGGAGGCGAACTGCAGGACGCGACTGTCGGGGGTGACGCGGAGACGGTCGGCCATCGCGGCGGCCAGGTTGGCGACGCCGGCATGGGTCACGAGAACGCCCTTGGGTCGGCCGGTCGAGCCCGAGGTGTAGATGACGTAGGCGAGGTCGTCGGTGCCGGGACCGCCGGTGACCGGGGTGGCCGGCTGCCGCGCGATCCGGTCACGGTCCTCGGTGAGGTCGACGACGACGGCGTCGGTGGGGCCGAGGCCGCCGCGCGTCCGCCGCTCGCTCACCACGAGGCGGGCGCCCGAGTCGCTCAGCATGTACGCGAGCCGGTCGGCGGGATACCCCGGGTCGAGGGGAACGTAGGCCGCGCCCGCCTTCATGATGCCGAGCAGCCCGACGACGAGGTCGGCTCCGCGTTCGACGCACAGGCCGACCACGGAGTCCCGGCCCACGCCCAGTGCGCGCAGATGGTGAGCGAGCCGGTTGGCGTGCTCCTCCAGCTCCCGGTAGCCGAGCCTGACCTGTTCGTCCTCGACGGCGAGGGCGTCGGGGCGTTCGGCTGCCTGCGCCCGGACGAGTTCGGGGAAGGTGGCGGGCGGGACGTGGCGCGTGGTGGCGTTCCACTCCACGAGGACCTGGTGCAGTTCCGCCGTGTCGAGCACGTCGAGCTGCCCGGCCACGAGTGCGGGGTCCGAGGCCAGTTGTCGCAGCACGCGCTCGAAGCGGCCTGCGAGGGCGGAGACCGTTTCGTGGTCGAAGACATGGTGGTGGTACTGCAGCGCCAGCCGCAGATGGGGGTCGGCGTCGGCCGTCACTACCAGCGGGTAGTGGCTTCCGGTGAACGGGGTGATGCCGGTGATCGCGACCCCGGCCTCGCCGTGCGCCGCGCTGATCCCGGCCCGGTCGACCGGGTAGGACTCGAAGACGACGACGGTGTCGAAGAGCGTGGACAGCCCGGCGGCCTGCTGGATGTCGGCCAGTCCGTGGTGGTGGTGGTCGAGCAGCGCGGCTTGCCGCTCCTGCAGTCCGGTCAGCAGGCCCGCGAGAGAGTCCCCGGGTGCGCAACTGACTCGTACGGGAAGGGTGTTGATGAAGAGGCCCACCATCGTGTCCACGCCGGTGACCTCGGGCGGGCGGCCCGAGACGGTCGTGCCGAACACCACGTCACGCCGGCCGGTGAGACGGCTGAGGAGCAGCCCCCAGCTGCCCTGCACCAGCGTGTTGAGGGTGATGCCCAGTTCCGCGGCGCGCCTGGTCAGGGTCCGCGCCAGTTCGGCGGGTACCGGGACGGCGACCTGTCCCACTTCGGTGTGGAGTTCCGAACCGGCGCCGGGGGCAAGAAGGGTGGGTTCGTCGATGCCGTCGAGTTCGTCGGCCCAGGCGTCGGCGGCCGCCGTACGGTCCTGCCGTGACAGCCAGGTCAGGAAGTCCCGGTACCCGCGCACCCTCGGCAGTACGGAGGCATCGCCCCCGGAGCCGTACAGCCGCAGCAGGTCCTGCATCAGGAGCGGAACGGACCAGCCGTCGATCAGCACGTGGTGGGCAGTGAGGACGAGTTCCGACCGTTCCGGTCCGGTCGTCACCAGCGTCATGCGCAGCAGCGGGGGTTCGGCGGGATCGAAGTGGCGCGCTTGGTCCTCCGCCAGGAACCTGCTCATCGCCTGTGCGCGCTCGTCATCTCCGGCACCGCTCATGTCGAGGAGCTGCCACGGCAGCTCCACTCCGTCGAGCACCAGCTGGACCTGGTCTCCGGCGGCGTCCGCCGTGAACGCGGTGCGCAGGTTGGCGTAGCGGTCGAGCAGCGCCTGCCCGGCGGCCCGCATCCGGTCCGGGTCCACCCTTCCGGACAGGTGGTGGACCATCTGCATGTGGTACGCGTCGAACGTGGTGTCGGCCAGGAGCGCGTGGAAGAGCAGCCCCGACTGCAGAGCGGTCAGCGGCCATACGTCCACAAGACCCGGATACCGCTTCTCCCAGGCCTCGATGTCGCTCTGCCGCACCGGCACCAGCGGCACGTCGGACGGGGTGAGCCCGCCCGCGCCCGGCGCCGCGGCATGCCGGGCGATGCCCTCGAGGGCGGTGCACCACAGATCGGCAAGTTCTTGTACGTCCTCGCGGGACAGCACCCCGGTGGGGAAGGCGAACCGGGCGCTGAGCTGCGGCCCCTGCCCGTCGTCCGTCACCAGCGCGTTCACGTCGAGCAGGGACAGCGCCGGCATGTCGGCGTCCATCTCCGGGATCAGCTCGCCCGTGCCCGGGGAGCGGGTCCAGCCGAGGCCCTGGAGGTGTTCGGGCATGTCGGAGGAGGAGAAGCGGCCCAGGTAGTTGAAGGCGATCTGACCGGTGGAATAGGGCGCGAGCACCGCACCCGTCTCGTCGTTGAGATACCTCAGCAGACCGTAGCCAAGCCCCTTGTCAGGGATGGCGAGCAGTTGCTCCTTGACCGCCTTGACCACCACACCCGCAGCAGACCCACCCGCGAACGCCTCATCCACATCCGCCTCCCCGACATCAAGACGCACCGGAAAAGCACTCGTGAACCAACCCACCGTCCGAGACAGATCCGCCCCCGCAACCACCCCCTCCTCCCGGCCATGCCCCTCCAGCCGGAACAACACCGACGACTCCTCCACACCCCGCACCCGCCGCCACCGCGCCACCGCCAACGCAAGCCCCGCCAACAGACCGTCATTGACCCCACCACGAAACGCCCCTGGCACCTCACCCAACAACGCCCCCGTCACCGCCACCGGCAGCCGTACCCACAGGCTCTCCAGCGTGGACTGGACATCGACGGCGGGGTCCAGGGCACGCGCCCCGAGCAGCGGGTCAGGGCCCTCGACGACCGAGCGCCACAGGGCGAGCTCCGCCACTCGCTCCGGACCGGCGGCGTCGTCCGCCAGGGCGTGCGCCCAGCGCCTCGCCGATGTCACCGGCGGAGTCAGCTCGGGCGCCTCACCCTCACGTATCCGATCCCACGCCTCAGCAAGATCCGGCAGCAGAATCCGCCACGACACCCCGTCCACCACCAAGTGATGCAACACGATCAACAACCGCCCCGCACCCACGAACCACACGAACTGCGCCATCACCCCCGCCACCGGATCCAACCGACCCGCCGCCGCATCCAACTCCCCCTGCACATCCACACCCGACCCCACACGGCGCAGGAGTGCCCGTATGTCCGTGGAGCCCGGGGGGTCCACCTCCATGGCGCCGTCCGCAAGCCGGGAGCGCAGCATGTCGTGACGGTCGAGGACGGCGGCCAGCGTGTCCACGATCCCGTCCTCGTCGATGCCGTCCGGCAGATCCACCACGGCGGACATCGCGAACCTGCCGGTGCCGCCCCCCAGTTCGTTCAGGTAGCGGGCGATCGGCATCAGCGGCATGCGTCCGACGCCACCGCCTTCGAGCTCCTGCAGCGTGGTGGCGTCGGCGGTGCGCTCGCCGACCACCACGGCCAGCTCGGCCACGGTCCGGCACTGGAAGATCTCCCGCGGGGAGACCTCCACGCCCCGCGCACGGGCCCGCGACACCACCTGGATGGAACGGATGCTGTCCCCGCCGACGGCGAAGAAGTCGTCGTCGACCCCGATCCGCTCCAGACCGAGCACCTCGGCATAGACCGCGGCGAGTATCTCCTCCCGCTCGGAGCTCGGTGCCCGGTAGGTCTCGCCCGTGAACTCCGGCACCGGCAGCGCGGCCTTGTCCAGCTTGCCGTTCGGGGCGAGCGGCAGCTGGTCCAGCATCACGAAGGCGGACGGGACCATGAACTCCGGCAACCGCTCGGAGACGAAGGCCCGCAGCTCCGCCACCGACACCCCGGCGGTCAGGTCGACCTGGAGATGCCCGAGGCTCTCGACGGTGCCGCCGCTCGCGCCCGTGGAGACCACGTAGCCCACCAGTTGCCTGCCGCCGGGACGGTCGTAGGTGGTCACCACCGCCTGCGCCACACCGGAGTGGGCGGTCAGCGCGGCCTCGACCTCGCCCGCCTCGATCCGGAAGCCCCTGACCTTCATCTGCGCGTCGTCACGGCCCGCGAACTCCAGTTGCCCATCAGCGTTCCAGCGCGCGAGGTCCCCGGTGCGGTACATGCGCTCCCCGGGCGGCCCGAAGGGGTCGGCCACGAAGCGCTCCGACGTCAGTCCGGCCCTGCCGTGGTAGCCCCGGCCCACCGCGCCCGCGACGTACAGCTCCCCCACTACGCCCGGAGGTACCAAGGTCAGTCCCGGCCCCAGGACATAGGTCCGCATGTTGCCCAGCGGCACGCCGATCGGCGCGCTTCCGGAGCTGTCGGGTCCGGAGCTGTCGGGTCCGGAGCTGTCGGGTCCGGAGCTGTCGGGTCCGGAGCTGTCGGGTCCGGTCTCCTGAGGGGCGACGTAGGTGGTGGCGTAGAAGCTCTCGCTCTGCCCGTAGGCGTTGATGACCCGTACGCCGGGGAAGGCGTCCCGCACCCGTCGGACGAGGGACGCGGGCAGTGCCTCACCGGCGAACACCACGCTGTCGACCGTGGTCTTGCCCGCGATGTGCTCGATGAGCTCGCTGAAGACCGAGGGAACCGTGCTGATCACACTGCCCGCCCAGCCGCCCTCCTCGCCCAGTGTCAATACGTCGCGGACGACCTCGACGGTGCCGCCGTTGGCCAGGGTGGTGACGATCTCGAACACCGACACGTCGAAGTTGACGGACGTCCCGGCGAGCATTCGCGATCCGGGCACCAGACCCACGGACGACGCAAGGCGGGTCACACCGTTGACCACACCGTGGTGGGTGATCGCGACCCCCTTGGGCGTCCCCGTGGAACCCGAGGTGTACATCACGTACGCCACGTTGTCCGGCCGGGGCGGCACGCCGGGGTGCTCTGCCGGGCCGCTCGTCAGATCGATGTCGTCGAGGTGCACGCGGGGAGTTCCGGAGTCCGGCAGCACGCCCGCGGTGCTCGCCTCGGTCAGGATCAGCTGCGGCCTGGCCTCGGAGAGGATGAGGCCGAGTCGTGCGCTGGGGTAGCGGGGGTCGATGGGCAGATACGCGGCACCGCACTTGAGGATGCCGAGCAGCCCGGTCACCAGGTCCGCCGAGCGGGGCAGCGCCAGGCCGACGAGCGTCTCCGGTCCTGCGCCGCTGCGGGCGAGTACGTGGGCGATCCTGTCGGCACGCGCGTCGAGCTCCGCGTACGTCAGTTCCTGCGAACCGGACACGACCGCTATCGCGTCCGGCGACAGGGCGGCCCGGTGTGCGAAGAGTTCGGGAACGGTCATGTCGGGCGTGTGGGCCGCCGTGTCGTTGCGCCCCGCGAGCAGCTCGTACTCGGCCGGTGCCAGGACGTCCACCGCGCCGAGCCGCGCGTCCGGCTCGGCCACCAGCTGCCTCAGCACCCGTACGAAGCGCTCGCCCGTCCGCACCACGGTCGCCCGGTCGAAGAGATCGGTCGCGTACTCCAGGGTGCAGCGCAGGCCCTGCTCGACGACCGCGAAGTTGAACTCCAGGTCGAACTTCGCCGTCTGCGTGGGAACGGCCTCGAGTCGCGCGCTCAGGCCCGGCAGATCCAGATCGAGGTGGGCGCTGCCCTGCCAGCTGAACATCACCTGGAAGAAGGGGTGGTAGGCCGTGGAGCGCTCGGGGTTCAGTGCCTCGACGAGCCGCTCGAACGGCACCGCCTGGTTGTCGTAGGCGTTCAGCGCCTTGTCCTGCACCTGTTCGAGCACCTGGCCGAGAGACGGGTTGCCCGACAGGTCGGTCCGCAGCACCCAGGTGTTGACGAAGAAGCCGACCAGGTCCGTCAGCGCCTCGTCGGTGCGCCCGGCGATGGTGGATCCGATCGTGATGTCCTGACCCGCGCCCAGGTGGTGCAGCAGTACGGCCAGAGCCGACTGCATCGCCATCGACAGCGTCAGTCCCCGTGCGCGGGCCAGTTCCCCGACCGCCGCGGTGAGTTCGGCGTCGATCGTGAACTCGACCGCGTCGCCGCGGTGGCTGGCCTCCGACGGCCGCGGATGGTCCGTCGGCAGCCTCAGCTGCTGCGGCGCCCCCGCGAGCTCGTCGCGCCAGTAGCCGAGCTGGGTGGAGAGCACGCTTCCCGGATCGTCGCTCTCCCCGAGCACCTCCCGCTGCCACAGCGTGTAGTCGCCGTACTGCACGGGCAGTTCGGGCCACTGCGGCTCCTGGGACCGCAGCCGGGCCGCGTAGGCGGTGGCCAGGTCCCGGCCGAGCGGCGCCATCGACTCGCCGTCGGCGGCGGCATGGTGCACGACGAGCACCAGTGCGTGCTCCTCGGGCCCGCTGCGCAGCACCTGTGCCCGCACCGGGATCTCGGTGGAGAGGTCGAACCGGTGGGAGGCCGCCCGGGCCACCAGGACATCGATGCCGGCAGATCCCACCTCGACGACCGGCACGGCCGCCAACAGGCCCTCGACCGGCTGGACCAGCTGCACGGGCATGCCGAAGGCGTCCTCGACGA
The DNA here is from genome assembly GCF_053606205.1 of Streptomyces sp. NPDC055239. Lineage (NCBI taxonomy): Bacteria > Bacillati > Actinomycetota > Actinomycetes > Kitasatosporales > Streptomycetaceae > Streptomyces > Streptomyces sp. NPDC055239. The sequence goes on from NZ_JBSGRD010000003.1 coordinate 479,843, forward strand.
ACAGCGTGCGCAGGCTCTCGTGCCGGGCGACGACATCGCGCAGCGCGGCAGAGAGCGCGCTCACGTCCAGCGCCCCGCCCAGACGCAGCACGAACGGGATGTTGTACGTCGCTGAAGGCCCCTCGAACCGGTCGATGAACCACAACCGCCGCTGCGCAAAGGACAGAGGGATCATTTCGCGTCTACTCCTCGATCGATCATCCTGCGCGGACATGGACGGCGGCCGGATCACGCTCGGGCCTCAGCGCCAATCGCGCATGACAGTTCGGCGGTCGTGGGTTATGGAAGCTCGGCTCTGGAAGATCGGCTATGGAAGCTCGAAGGAATGCAATCCGGATTCCCGTTTCACATCGCACTGCGCCGCATTCTTGATTTCACGGGCGGCAGCGGGATTCCCACGTCGAATACTGTCCGGGCTGCATGCTGCGGGGTCAAGCAAATACGCGGCCGGTGAGCACCCCGCCCGGCCGGATCATGTCCTGTCGACAGGACGCCGGTCCCCGGCAGGGCAGCTCACCCGCGGTGGTCCCGCGCTTCGGTCAGTTCGCTCCCTGCCGCTCGATGATCTCCGCCATCCCGGCCACGGTCGGGTTCTCGTAGAGTTCTTGCGTCGCGACACGGACCGCGAACATGTCATCGACAAGGGTGAGCAGACGGGTTGCCCGGATCGAATTGCCTCCGAGGTCGAAGAAGGAATCGTCCCTGCCGATTTCCGGCCGGTTGAGGGAGTCCGACCAGAGGGCCGCGACACGGCGCTCCAGATCGGTCCCGGGCGCCGTGAACCGCCTGCTCTTCCTGTCGGGCGCGGCGTCCAGGAGCAGTCGGGCGGCGTCCACGTCACCGCTCATGTCCCGCGGAATGTAGGGCACTTCGACCAGGCGCACCGGCACCTGACTGTCACGTATGCTCGACGCGACAGCCGCGCGGACCGTCTCAGGTGCGACCCCGTCGGCGGTGTAGGCGACGAGAATCTCGCTGGCCCGCAGCTGCTCGGGAACCAATTCTTCGACGATGGACGGATTCGTCAGGTCGAGGCCGACGATCAGCGAGTGATGGGGCGTCGCGACCGCGTCGAGAAACAACCTCAGTCCGTCGGCAGGTTCGATGGAGCGGAATCCACGGCTGCGGGCCGGCGCGTCCGACTGTGTGCGGTTCATTCCTATTCCGGTCCACATGCTCCAGGACAGACAGTGCACTGCCCGGCGGCGTTCGTGGTACCAGTGGTCGGCAAATCCGATGAGGAATCCGTTGGCCGCGGAATAGGCGCCGAAGGAATGCCCGCCGAATTGCCCGTTGACGGAACCGAAAAGCACGAGCGAGGCGTCCGGGCGTGCGGCGAGGACATCTGCCACGGCCAGTGTTCCCGCGACCTTGGCGCGGTACTGGACGGCGAAGCCCTCCGTCGACTCGCGGGCGACCGTGTGCTGTTCGAGGTCGGCCCACTGGCCGGTCGGGTCGGCTCCCGCCAGATGCAGCGCGCCGTCGAGCGGCCGTCCCCAGCGTGCTTCGGCCTCGGCGACCGCCCCTGCCAGGGCTGCCGTGTCGGCGACATCGACCTGCCGGTACACGACATCGCCGAGTGCGGCCACTTCGGCGAGGCGGCCGGACTTCCCGCCATCGGCCGGCGAACGGCCCACGAGCAGCAGCCGGGCCCCGTAGGCGGCGACGAGGTAGGACGCGATGTCCTGTGCGATGCCGCCGAGCCCGCCGGTGACCAGATACGTTCCGCCCGCGGTCACGGGCGGCGCCACGGTGTCCGGCACGCTGTCCTGCCCGCTGTCCTGCCCGACGGGGGACAGCCGCGGTTGCCACCGTCGTCCTTGCCGTGCGGCGATGACCCCCGCGTGCTGCCGATCGGCGAGTTCGGTGCGTACGGCCTGGGCCCACGCGCCGGTGTCGGCCGGCAGGTCGAGCTGGCGGATCACCAGCGACGTACTCTCACCGGCCGCGGTCCGTACGAGTGCGGGCAGGGCGCAGGTACCGAGGTCGACGCTGTCGCCGTCGTGCACATGGACCGAGCCCGCGGTGAGGACGAGCAGCAGCGGATGGTCCGACTCCGCATCGGTGAGCGCCCCGACCAGGGAGGTCAGCTCGGCGGTCGCCGCCGTGAGCCGGGAGAGGGGATCTTTGCCGGGCGTCAGCGGCAGGGCATGCACGACCGTCGACACCGGACCGTGCGCCGATGTCACCGCGGTGAGCAGCCGCCGCAGTTCCGCCCGGTCGTCCGTCCTGACGCGGTAGCGGTCCGGCGCCTCCTCGGTGAACGCCTCACCGCGGCGTACGGTGACGTACGGCCCGTCGATGTCCAGGCGGCGCAGGTCGTCGTCATCGGCGAGCACGATCCGCACCCCGAAGTCGCCGCCCCTCGCCCCGGCGGCCGTGGGTGCTTCGGCCCACTGCCGCCGGAAGAACCAGGTGTCCGGCTGTTCCTGCTCCGCCTGACCACCGACCACCCGGCCGACGTAGGTTCCGGCGCGCAACTCGTCGACGAGAGCGCCCCGCTGGATCTTTCCGCTCCCCGTCTTCGGGAACTCCGCCTCGGTGACGGGGACCAACAGGTCCGGTGCGATGCCGACTTCGCGTACGAGGGTGGCCCGTACGGTTTCGGTGGTCGCGGCGAGCGCGTCGCTGTCCCACTGGAGCGGCACGAAGAAGACCACGAGCTGATCGGAGCCCGCGCCGGGCTCGCGCACACCGGCCGCGGCGGCGAAGGTGACGCGCACTCCGTCGACCTGCTCGACGACGCTCTCGATCTCGTGCGCCATGTAGTTGATGCCGCGCACGATGATCTGGTCCTTCTTGCGGCCCGCGATCACGACCTCGCCCCGGTGCACGAACGCGAGGTCACCGGTGCGGAACCAACCGTCCTCGTCGTACGACTCGCGGTTGGCGTCCTCGTTCGCGAAGTAGCCGTGCATCATCGTCAGGCCGCGGATGCGCAGCTCGCCGAGGCGCCCCTCGGGCACCACCGCGCCGGTGTCGTCCACGACGCGGATCCGCACCCCGGGGAGGGGCCGTCCCACCGAGGAGAGCACCACGGCGTCCTTGTCGAGCGGGTCGACGTGACGGATGTTCCCGCTCAGCGAGGAAGGGTCGACGGAGACGGTGCCCGCGCCCCTGTCGTCGAGGTGCTGGCGGGCGTACGTGACTCCCGAGCACGTCTCCGACATGCCCCATACCGGCCGCATGGCGTCGGCGGGCAGTCCGTGCGGAGCCAGCAGCTCCAGGAACCGGTGGCTGGTCGAAGCGACCACCGGTTCACCGGCGTTGGTGATCTCGCGCAGACAGGACAGGTCCCACGAGCGCTGTGTGCGGATCTCCTCGGCGCGTTCGTTGGCCATGGCGAAGGCGAAGTTCGGCGCCCAGGTGTTCGTCGCGCGGTAGCGGTCGACCCAGTCGAGCCAGAGCAGCGGGTCGCCCAGGGAATGCTCGATCTTGGCGTTGATGTGCAGACACCGCAGGAACACGTCGCGGACGTTGTACATGGCGACCGTGACATGGTCGAACGGCATCCAGATGAGGCTGATGTCGTCACCGGTCAGGCCGCAGTGCTCGGCGACGGCCAGCGACCTGGCGACGACGCTCGCGTTGGTGTGCTGCACACACTTGGGCACACCCGTGCTCCCCGAGGTGAGGAGGTTGAGCACGGGCGATTCGGGGGTGGCATCGAACCACGCGGTGTCGGGTGCGTGAGTGGCGAGCTCGCCGACGGTCAGGATGCGCACATCGGGCTCGCTCCAGAGCTCCCGCACCCCGGCGAGCGCGCCCGCGGTGGCGTCGTCGGTGAGGAGCACGGGGCGGCCGAGCAGGTGCCAGGCGTTGTGCAGTTTGCGGTTGGTCTCGTTCGGCGTCCGGTACGTCGTGGCGATGCCGACCGGGGTCGGCACGAATCCGCCGAGCACACAGGCCCAGAAGGCGGTGAGGTAGGCCTTGTTGTCGTCGAACTGGAACAGTGCCGCGTCGCCCGGGCGCAGACCGGCGGCGCGGAGTCCGGCCAGCACGCGTTGGGCTTCGGCGAGCAGCGCGGGATAGGTCTGCAGCACGTCTTCATTGCCCTTGGTGATGAAGATCGTGCCCTTGTCCGGCGCGAGTTCGGCCGCCGCGCGCAGGGCCTCCTGCAAGGTGCGGGGTGCGTCGTCCGGGATGCTCAGGTGGCCGCCGTCGAGATCGGCCGGTGCCGCGTCCGTGAGGGCCGGCTCCCGCGGGGCCGGTTCGGCGGCGCGCCGCGGCGCCGCTGTCCGCACGCCCTTGCGGACCACGGCGACCGCGTCGTCGACGCCGGGGACCTTCAGGGCTGCCGCGGCGATGTCGTCGAGAGCGCCGCTCGCGTCCGGGGCCGTCATGCGGTCCTCCCGTTCACCGCGGGGGCCAGCATCTTCCCGGCGATGAGGGAGATCACTTCCGCGGGCTTCTCCAGGAAGTAGAAATGACCGCCCGGATAGAAGTGCGTGCTGCATCCGGCGTTCGTCTGCCTGCTCCACTCACCCGCCGTCTCCTTCGGCGCCCGGGGGTCGCGGTCGCCCGCCAGGACGGTGATCGGGCAGTCGAGCGGGGCCTGGGGGGTCGTGGTGTGGCGCTCCCAGAGGCCGAAGTCGCCGCGGAGCACGGGGAGGAGGGAGGCCATGACGAATTCGTCACGGGCGATCTCTTCGTCGATGCCGCCGAGTCCGACCATCTCGGCATGGAACTCGTCCTCGGGGAGGTCGTGCAGCTGACGGATCCCGGTCACGCCCGGGGCCGGCTGTGCGGAGAGGAACAGCTGCTCCGGGCCCTGACGCCCCTGGGCACGCAGCGCCTTGGCCAGTTCGAAGGCGAGTGCCGCGCCGCAGGAATGGCCGAAGAAGGAGAACGAGCCGCTCAGGACGGGGCGCAGTGCGTGGGTGAGCACGTTCACGAGCGGCCCGACCTCGGTGAACGGCTCCTCGGCGATGCGGTTCTGGCGGCCGGGCAGCTGCACGGCGACCAGTTCGATCTCCTCCGGAAGCGCGGGGGCCCAGTCGGTGTACGTGGTCGCGCCCGCTCCCGCGTGCGGGAAGCAGATCAGCCGGTGGCGGCTCCGGGGTTGCCTGGCACGCCAGATGTACGGGGTTTCGGAGACAAGTTCCGTGCTCTGTACGGTCATTGCTTGAGGCTTCCTAACTCCTCTTGCGCAAGCGGGGACCGCTCGCTGTGGCGATGTCGTCCCAGTGCGAGGCCAGTTCGGCGATGGTCGAGTGGAGGAACACGGACCGAATGGAGACCTCCGTCCCGAGCTCGTTGCGAATCCGGCCGATCAGCCGTGTCGCGAGCAGGGAATTTCCGCCCAGCGCGAAGAAGTCGTCGTCGACACCGACCTGGTCGCGTCCCAGGACGTCGGAGAACAGCCGGGTCAGGAGTTCCTCGCGCTCGTTGCCCGCCGTACGGCGTTGTTCGCCTGCGGCTTCGGGCAGAAGCTTGTGATCGAGCCGTCCGTTCGCGGTCGTGGGCAGCCGGTCCAGGACCATGACCGCCAACGGCACGATGTGGTGGGGCAGTTGCCCTGCGACGAACATCCGCAGCACGTCGGGGGCGATCTCCGCGGTGCCGGTGGCCACCACGTAGCCGACGTTTCCCTCGCCGGCCGCGACGACCGCGGCACTGGCCACGTCGGGATGGGTCAGCAGGACGGCCTCCACCGCCCGCCGTGCGGCCGTCGCGCCAGGGTCGTCCAGTTGCTGCGGCAGGCCGTCGGCGGTGAGCCGCGCACGCACACCGGTCCGGTACATGCGCGAGCCCGTCGCGCCGAACGGATCGGCGACGAACCGCGTCGCCGTGTCGCCGCCGTGCCCCGGTCGGCCGCGCCCGAACTCCCCTGCCACGTACAACTCGCCCACGGCGCCGGGCACGGCCGGTGCGAGGGAGGGGCTGAGCACATGGACGCGCAGGGGTTCGACGGGTGTGCCGTGCACTTCCAGGGCCCCCTTGCGCACCTCTGCCGTGCGTCCGGCGCAGAGTGCGAGCAGGAGGTCCGTCGGCCTCGTTCGGGGGCCGCTCTCCAGCGGTGCGGCGAATACAGGGCCGGGGACACCGGCGGCAAGGCCACCATGGGTGACCGCCACGCCGTACGGCCGCGCCGACGCGTCCGGTACGTAGTCGATGAGAGCCAGGTGACCGGGCAGCGGGCGGCCCCGGATGCCACCGTCGGCGGGGGCGCTGTCCACGGCGTCGGACGCGATCATGATCCGGGGCAGATCTCCCCACAGCGGGCCGTCCGCCGCCTTGTCGATCAGCACCGCCATCGGTTCGGCGTCGCGCAGGACCGCCTCCGACCACTGCGGCGGGTCCTTCGGGTCGATGGGCAGCGCACAGGCGCCCGCCTTCAGGACGGCGAGCAGCGCCGCGGCCTGATCGACCGGGTCGGAACAGCAGACCGCCACCACGGAGTCCGGGCCACAGGCATTTCTGACGAGTGCGTCGGCGAGGCGGTCCGCCCGGGAGTTCAGCTCCCGCCGGAGGGTCGGCACGTCGTCGACGAGGAGTGCCACGGCATCCGGGGCCGCCTCCGTCAGCCGGGTGAACAACGCAGGGATCAGCTCGTCGGGGATGCGCGGACCGGTCGTGGACACGGACCGTTCCTCCTGCGTGAGCACCGCCGCCTCGCCGACCCTGCCGTGCGGATCGGCGAGGAAGGCTCGCAGCACCCGGAGCAGCCTGGCACCGGTACGGGCCGCCGTGTCCCGGTCGGCGGCACTGCGCTTGTACTGCAGGCGCAGCCGGAGGCAGGGGTCCTGCTCCGCCATCACGACGAACGGGTAGTGCGATCCTGCGATGTTGCGGAAGGCGGGGACGGACAGCCCGGCGGCGGCGCTCGCCGCTGCTATTCCGGCATGGTCGAACGGATAGGACTGGAACACGACGAGGGTGTCGAAGAGCGCTCCGAGCCCGGTCGCCTCGTGGATGCCCGCCAGAGCGCAGTGGTGGTGCTCCAGCAGGTCGGCCTGTGAGGTCTGCAGTTCGGTCACGACGTCGGTGAGAGTCTTCCACGGTGCGCAACTGACGCGTACGGGCACGGTGTTGATGAAGAGACCGACGCTCGTGTCCACACCGCCGAGCGCGGGCGGACGGCCGGAGACAGTGGTGCCGAACAGGACGTCGGTGCTTCCGGTGAGTTCGGCGAGCACGATCGCCCACGCCGCCTGCACGACGCTGTTGAGCGTGCTGCCCGCCGCCACCGCCCGGGCGGCGAGGTCCCGCGCCTCATCGGGAGTGAGGTCCAGGTCCAGCTCTCCGAAACCGACGGCCCCGCCCGCCGCTCCGTCCACGGCCGCGGCCGGAGCGAGCAGGGTCGGCTCGGTGACGCCTTCGAGGGCGCGCGCGTGCACGCGGACCGACTCTTCGCGGTCGCGCAGGGCGAGCCAGGAGAGGAAGTCCTTGAAGGAGCGCGGCTTCGGCAGGGCGTGGGCGTCGTCGGCGGCGTACAGCTCGAGGAGTTCGCGCAGCAGGACGGGTTCGGACCAGCCGTCGAAGAGGATGTGATGCGCGCTGAGGACCAGTTCGGTGCGGTCGGTGCCGATGCGGACCAGGGTCATCCGCAGCAGCGGAGGCGTCGCCGTGTCGAACGGCACGGTCCGGTCCTCGGCGAGGAAGCGTTCGAACTCCTCGTCGGAGAGCCGGATCTCGCGCCAGGGCAGCGCCACATGATCGACGACCAGCTGTACGACGTCTCCGTCGGCGTTGGACACGTAGGCGGTGCGCTGGCTCGCGTGCCGGTCGAGCAGGGCCTGCCCCGCGGCCCGCATCCGCGAGGCGTCGACGGCTCCCTCGAAACCGAAGACCAGCTGCACCTGGTAGGTGTCGGCGTCGGTGTCCGCCAGCATCGTGTGATGCAGCAGGCCGGACTGCAGCGGGGTCAGCGGCCATGCGTCCACCAGGCCCGGATACTGCTTCTCCCACGCCTCGAGCTCGCTCTGCCCGACGCGGACCAGCGGCACGTCCGAGGGCGTCAGACCCCCTGCTCCCGGCGTTGCGGTGTGCCGGGCGAGGCCTTCCAGCGCGTCCTGCCACAGTCCGGCAAGTTCGCTGACCTCGGCCGGGGACAGTACTCCGGTGGGGGCGCCGAACACCGCGCCGAGGCGGGGCCCTTCGGCGGTGTCGGTCACCGTCGCGTTGATGTCCACCTCGCAGAGCGCGGACATGGCCGCGTCGTGTCCCGCGTCCAGCTCGGCCAGTTCGGTGAACTCGGTCAGCTCGGCCGTCTGGGTCCAGCCGAGGCCTCGTAGCTCCTCCGGCATGTCGGCGGCCGAGAAACGCCCCAGGTAGTTGAACCCGATCTGGCCGATCGCGTGCCCCCGCAGCGCCTCGGAGGTCTCGGGGTTCAGATACCGGAGCAGCCCGTATCCGAGGCCTCTGCCGGGTACGGCGAGCAGCTGCTCCTTGACCGCTTTGACCACGGCCCCAGCTGCGGGACCACCCGCGAACGCCTCGTCGAGGTCGATGCCTGCCAGGTCGAGGCGGACCGGGAACACGCTCGTGAACCAGCCCACAGTGTGGGAGAGGTCCGCGCCGGGCACGGCGTCCTCCTCGCGGCCGTGGCCCTCCAGCCTCAGCAGCGTCGAAGGCTCGTCCACTCCCCTGCCGCGGCGCCACTTGGCGACCGCGAGGGCCAGTGCGGCCAGGAGCGCGTCGTTGACTCCGCCTCGGAAGGCCGCGGGCACGGCGGTCAGTACTGCCTCGGTCACCGGCACCGGCAGTTGTACCCGCACCTTCTCCACCGTCGACTGCACGTCCACGGCCGGGTCGAGCCTGCGTGCCCCGAGGACCGGGTCCGGCCCGTCGACGATGGAGCCCCACTGCGCCAGCTCCGCCACCCGTTCCGGTCGCGACGCCTCGTCGACCATGGCGTGCGCCCAGCGCCGCACCGAGGTCGCGGGCCGCGGCAGCCCGGGGGGCCGCCCGGCCCTCACCGCCTGCCAGGCAGCGGCGAGGTCGGGCATCAGGATCCGCCACGACACCCCGTCGATCACCATGTGGTGGAAGCCGACCAGCAACCTGCCAGGGCCGGTCGGCGGCCGGAACCACACGAACTGCGCGACGATCCCGGCCGCCGGGTCCAACCGCCCTGCCAGCGCGTCGAGTTCCCCCACGAGCGTGTCCCGCCAGGACTCGCCCGTCCACCGGCCGTCGCAGGCCACGGACCGGATCAGCGGTTTCACGTCCACCGAGCCCGGCTGTCCCACGAGCATCCCGTCGGGCAGCAGCCTCGCGCGCAGCAGGTCGTGCCGGTCGAGCACGGCGGTGAGGGTCGCGGCAAGGCCGTCGTGGTCGATGCCGTCGGGGAGTTCGAGGACCACTGCCTGCAGCAGCCGGTCGAAGCCCGGCCCCGCTTCCTGGATCCAGTGCGCCACCGGCATCAGCGGCAGCTGCCCGACGCCTCCGCCGGCGAGCTCGGCCAGTACCGGCCCCCGGCCCGCCACCGCGTTGACGGCGGCGGCCTCGGCCAGCTCGGCCACGGTCCGGTGCTGGAAGATCTCCCGTGAGCTGACGTGCACGCCCTGGGCCCTGGCTCGCGACACCACCTGGATGGACTGGATGCTGTCGCCGCCGAGGGTGAAGAAGTCGTCGTCGATACCGACGCGGGACCGGCCGAGCACCTCGGCGAAGACCCCCGCGAGGATCTCCTCGTCGGGCGTCAGAGGCGCCCGGTAGTCGGTGCCCGTGAACTCGGGTGCGGGCAGCGCCGCGCGGTCCAGCTTGCCGTTCGCCGTCAGCGGCAGCCTGTCGAGGACAACGACGGCAGCGGGGACCATGAACTCCGGCAGTCGCTCCGCCACGAACTCCCGCAGCTCGCCCGGCAGGACGTCGGAGCCGGGCGTCGTGCCGCGGTCCTGGGCGGGCACCACATAGCCGACCAGTTGCTTGGCCGTGCCGGTACCGCCGTCCTCGCGGGCGATCACGGCCGCGTGCGAGACCCCAGGGTGCGCCAGCAGTGCCGTCTCGATCTCGCCCGGTTCGATCCGGAAGCCGCGCACCTTCACCTGCGCGTCCGCGCGGCCCTGATAGACGAGATCGCCGTCGGCGTCGCGCACCACCAGGTCCCCGGTCCGGTACATCCGTTCACCGGCGGCTCCGAAGGGGCAGGCGACGAAGCGCTCCGCCGTCTGCGCCGACCGGTGCAGATAGCCGCGCGCCACTCCCGTACCTGCGACGTACAGCTCCCCCGGCGCGTGAGGCGCGACGGGCCGCAGCCGCGCATCGAGCACATAGCCACGCATGGCGTCCAGGGGGCGCCCGATGGGGACCTCCGCGGTCGCGGGGGCGGCGGGATCGATCCGGTGGCTCGTGGCGAAGACCGTGGTCTCCGTGGGGCCGTAGCCGTTCACGAACACCGTGTCCGGGCAGGCCGCGACGGCCTCGTTGACCGCGGTCGGTGAGACACGGTCGCCGCCGACCCACACTTCCCGGAGCCCGGTCAGGCAGTGTGCGTCCTCCTCGACAAGGAGGTTGAACAGCGCGCTCGTAAGCCAGAGCGCGGTGACATCGTGGCGTGCCACCTGCCCCGCCAGGACGTCCGGGGTCAGATCCTCGGGCGGGCCCACGACGACCCGGCCGCCGTTCAGGAGCGGCACCCACAGTTCGTAGACCGAGGCGTCGAAGGCCAACGGCGAGTGCAGAAGCACCCGTTCGTGGGCGCCGCCCTGCCAGCGGCCGTCCGTCGCGAGACCCACCACATCACGGTGGGTGGCTCCGATGCCCTTGGGGGTGCCGGTAGATCCGGAGGTGTAGATCACGTACGCGAGTCGGGACGGGTGCTGCGCGGGAGCGGGCTCCGGGGCGTCGGCCCCGAGCTCTTCCAGCTCCTTCGGCTCCACGGCGGGGCAGGAACCGGGCAGGCCGTCGGCTGCGCCGGCCGTGGTCAGCAGCAGGACAGGCCGCGCGTCGCGGAGCATGAACTCGACCCGCTCGGCCGGGTAGTCGGAGTCCATCGGCAGATAGGCGGCACCGGCCTTCAGTACGCCGAGGAGGGCGACGACGGCATCGGGAGATCGCGGCAGGGCGATCGCGACGACCGACTCCGGGCCGACGCCGCGCAGGGCCAGGCCACGCGCCAACCGGCGCGCCCTGACGTCGAGTTCGCGGTAGGTGAGCGAGCTGTCGTCGGACCCCACCGCGATGGCGTCCGGGGTCAGCCGGACCTGCCGCCCGAACAACGCGGTAATGGTCGCTTCATGGACACGTTCACCCATGTCGACCATCGCCGTCAGCGACCGGTCCCGCTCCAACGGATTGTGCACATCCATCACCCCACGCGAACAAGCGGATCGGAGAATCGGTTCACATCGCCAAGCTGTCCACGGCATGAATTGCCGGACAGGAAAGTCTCTGGTCGTACCGCCGATGTAATTAATGAGGCGTGCCGTTCAATCCCAGGACTTCCCACACCTTCATACGAGCGGGCTGCCGGGTCAAGCGTGACGTGGGCGGGGACGCCGTGGCCGCGACGGCATGGTGTCCCGTCGACAGGACACCTGAATCCCTTTACGGTGTGGCGGGCGAGGTAATGGCCCTCGTATTTTCGAGTTCACACGGACAGTCGGTGGTCACCGACGCCGAACAGCCAGGGCAGCCCCCTGGTCCGCTGGTCCGCCTGCCCCTCCGCCCTGCCGACGGGACAGGTGTCACCTCTGCTCACCTCCTCGCTGCTCGCCTCCTCGCACAGGGCGCAGTCAACAGCTCGCGAAAGAACGGGGAATCCATTGCTGTCACATGCTTTTCCGCTGATTTGCTTGCCCTTTGCCGGGAGCGGCGCGGGATTTTACCGCGCGTGGACGGAAGTCCAGGGGCAGGACGTCAAGGTGCTCCCGGTGCAACTTCCGGGACGCGAAGAGCTTTTCCTCGATGCGCCATTCACCGACGCGATCGACGCCGCCAAGCAACTCGCGCCGCAGATCATGGAGATCACATCGGAATTTCCGGCCTTCGGGCTCTTCGGTCACAGCCTGGGCGCCGTTCTGTGCTATGAAATCGCGCGGGAACTCCTGCGGCTCGGGCATCCCGGACTCACGCATCTCTATGTGAGCGGCTCTCCCGGCCCTTGGAACGGACGCGATTCCAGGGCAACGGGTCTGAACGACGACGAATTCGTCGAGCGGGTACAGGAGTTCGCCGGGTACCGGCACGCGGCGTTCGACAATCCGGACCTGAGGGAGCTGCTGCTTCCCGTGCTCCGCGCGGACGTGGCCATGCACGAGAACTACAAGCCGTCCTCGAACGAACCCCTCGGCGTTCCCGTCACGTCTCTGCGGGGCGAGGACGACGCCCTGGTCTCCAGGGAGCACGCACAGCAGTGGCACGAGATCACCGGGGCCGAGTTCCGCTATGTCGAACTGCCGGGCGGACACATGTATTTGGCCGATTCCGCCGAGGCGCTGCTGCGCATCGTCGCGGGGAGCTGAACGGAACGGGGCAGGGAGCCATGAGCACGTCACTGGAAGGCAAGACCGTCGTGATCACCGGAGCGGCCCGCGGTCTCGGCCGGGAGTGCGCTGTCCGGTTCGCGCGCGAGGGAGCCGATCTGGCGCTCCTCGACATCGCGGGCGACCTCGACGGTGTGGGATATCCGCTCGGCAGCCGGAGCCAGCTGGCGCACACCGCGGAGCTGTGCGAACAGCAGGGCAGCGCCGTGACGGCCGCTGCGGTCGACGTGCGCGACACGGCTCAGGTCGAGACCGCCGTCAAGGAGGCCCTGGCCCGGTTCGACACCGTCGACGTCCTCGTCAACAACGCCGGAATCGCGGCCCCGTCGGGCGTGGTGCTGCACGAGATCAGCGAGCCCGACTGGTCACTCATGCTGGACGTCGACCTCTCGGGCGCCTGGAGGATGATCAAGGCTGTGGCGCCGGCCATGACCGAGCAGAAGTCCGGCAGCATCATCAACATCTCGTCGACGGCCGGTCTGGTCGGCTACCGCAACTTCAGCGGCTACGTCACCGCGAAGCACGGCCTCATCGGCCTCACGAAGGCGGCGGCGCTGGACTACGCGCCCCACCGGATCCGGGTCAACGCACTGTGCCCCGGCTCCGTGCGCGACAACCCGCTGGTCGAGGGGCGGATGCTGGTGGAGATCGCGCGCTCGCTCGATGTCCCGACCGGCGAGTACGAAGGCCTCTTCCTGCGCGATCAGCCGATGAACGCGCTCATCGAGTCCTCGGACATCGCGGGCGCCGCCCTCTGGCTGGCCGGTGACGACTCCCGCCAGGTCACAGGATCTGTGATCACCGTCGACGGAGGGTTCACGAGCAGGTGAACGGGCCTTTCGCACACGAGACCGCTCCGACACCGGCAGGAGACCGGATCATGGCGACACATCGCGAGTACACGGCTGAGAACACGGCCGAGAACACGGCTGACGCCAAGAGGCTCGGCGCGCCTTCGGCATCCGGGCCAGGGCACGTCGTGCTGCCGCATCAGCAGCGCCTGACGGGACGAGGCCGCCGCTGCCACGCTCTGATCGCGGGCCTGCCCGCGCCCCTGGACACCACGGCGGTTCGCCGCCGCCTCGACGAGGCAGCTCGGCAAGGGGGAGCCGCGGAGACGTGCGAGCTGTGGGAGACAGCGGTGCCCGCGCCGCGGGACGCCCTCACGGCGCGGGAACGGCTGCGGAAGGAAGCACTCCGGCCGGTTCGTGACGATGCCGCCCCCGTACGAGCTGTCCTGCTGCGGTACAGCGACGGCACCGGGCATCTCGTGCTCGTGGCCGACCGTCGGCGCGTCACGCGCAACGCCCTCGGCCGACTGGCCGATGCCGCTCTGTCCGGCGCCGACCTGGCCGAGGGCACGCCCTTCTCCGTCGCCGATGGAGTGACGGCACCTTCCGTGGCATCGGCACCGGTCGACTGGGGTCTCGGCGATCCGGGCCGCCGCGGGATCGTCACCGGCCGCCCGCTCGCCCTGCCGCGCGGCGCGGTGAGCGGAGGGCTGCTCCTTGCCGCTGTCGCGCTGACCACGGCCAGATATCGGGGCGAGCGGACCGTGGAGATCGGGCATCTCGACACGGAGTCCGGCGGCCCGGTCGCCCTGCTGCGGGTCGGAGAGATCGACGAGGAGCAGGGGCCGGACCGTCTGCTCGCGCTGCTGGACAGGACACAGCCGTCCCCGGTGGGGGCGGAGCTGCCCGGGGTCGGCCTTGTGGTGTCCGGTGCGGACGACCACGTGTACGTGGCCGGTCTGGCGCCGGTCTTCCCGCTCACCGTGTTCTGCGCGGAGCGGTCCGACGGCACGGTCGACGCGTCGCTCTGGTTCGACGCGGGTGCGGTCTCGCCGGGCGTGGCCGAGATGTTCTGCTCGTCCGTGGAGCGGCTGGCCGCCCTACCGATGGCGGAAGTCGGCGAGTCCCCGCTGACGGGGGTGCCCCTGATGACCCCTCAGGCCACGGCGGAGGTCCTGAGGCTGGGCGGCGCGGGCCGCGGGCTCGGCGACGGCGGGCGGATCGACCGCCGCTTCGACGACGTGGCCCGCCGCTTCCCCGACGCGGTGGCCCTCGTCGACGAGGACGGTGAGCTGACGTACCGCCGGCTCAGTGAGCGCGCCGACGCCGTGGCGGCGGGACTGCGCGACCTCGGCGTCGCTCCGGCGACCAAGGTGGGTGTCTGTCTGGACCGCGGCATCCCCCTCGTCGTCGCGCTCCTCGGCGTCCTCAAGGCGGGCTGCGCCTACGTGCCGATGGACTTCCGCTATCCGGCCGACCGGCTGACGTACATCGTCGAGGACGCTCAACTCCCCGTCGTCATCGGGGACAAGACGCAGATGCCCGATATTCCGGATGTACGTGTCGTCGGCCTCGACGAGTTGGGCAGGCCCGGCGACACCCGCCGGGCCACGGAGGCCGAGCGGGACAGAAGCCCGGACGACGCGGCCTACGTGATCTACACATCGGGGTCCACCGGCCGCCCGAAGGGGGTGGTTGTCCCCCACCGGAACGTGACCGCCCTCCTGGAGGCCACCTCCACGGACTTCGCCCTTGGCCCGGACGATGTGTGGACTCTCTTCCATTCGAGTGCGTTCGACTTCTCGGTGTGGGAGCTCTGGGGCTGTCTGCTGACCGGGGGACGGCTCGTCGTCGTCTCGTACTGGACTGCACGGGACACCGATGAGTTCCACCGGCTGCTCGCCGACCAGCGGGTCACGGTGCTCAACCAGACCCCGTCCGCCTTCGCCCAGCTCGTACGCGCGGACCAGTCGGCGACGAGTGAACTCTGCGTACGCCTGCTGGTGTTCGGCGGCGAACCGCTCGACGTGCGGCTGCTCGGCCCGTGGTTCGCCCGGTACTCGCCCACCTGGTGCCGGGTGGTGAACATGTTCGGCATCACGGAGACCACCGTCCATGTGACCGCGAAAACGATCACCCCGGCCGATCTCGTCGCCGGGTCCCGCTCGGTCGGCCGCGCGCTGCCGGGCTGGTCGCTTTCCGTACGGGACACGAGGGGACGTGTCCTTCCCCCGGGCGCCGCCGGGGAGATCTACGTCGGCGGCGCCGGTGTGGCGGACGGCTATCTCGGTCGGCCCGAGCTGACGGCACAGCGGTTCGTCATCGACGAGGAGAGCGGTGAACGCCTGTACCGCAGCGGCGACAAGGGGCGGCTGCGGCCGGACGGGCTGCTCGACCATCTCGGTCGCCTCGACAACCAGGTCAAGATCCGCGGCCACCGCATCGAACTGGACGAGATCCGGTCCGTGCTGGCCGGCGACCCGGCGGTGACCGCCGCGGTGGTGGTCGCCGACCAGGCGCCTCCCGGCGACTCCGCGAGCAGCCGTATCGACGCGTACGTCGTGCTGGACCCGGACCACGCGCAGCACAGCGGCACCCGCCAGGTGCTCGCCAACGCCCGCCGCATCCTGCCGGACTACATGGTCCCGTCCACGCTCACAGAGATCACTGCCGTGCCGCTCACCGCCAACGGCAAGCCGGACGTGACACAGCTCCCGCCCCCCGCGCCCGCCGGGCCCACGGTCCACGGGCACCTGACCGAGGTGAGAACCGAGGAACCGTCGGGCCGCATCGGCGAGGAGATTCTGGACATCTGGCGGACGAGCCTGAACACGGACGTGCGCCAGGACGACAACTTCTTCGAGCTCGGCGGCAATTCCCTGCTCGTGGTCCATGTCCTCACCACCATGCGCGAGCGTGGGCTGCCCAAGATCGCGCTCCGCGACTTCTACGCCCACTCGACCGCCGGCGAGTTCATCGGCCTCGTCGAAAGGGCGCGCCCGGATCACTCGGTCATGCCATAGGGCGGGCGGCCACCACGGTCGGCGGACTGACTTGCACATCGCGCCACGTCAGCGTGAGGATGACGCCATGGAACTCATGCAGTATGTCGACAATCTGCGGCAAGAACTGCTCGCCGCGGCGGAGGCCGGAGACTCTCAGTCCCGCGAACTCGCCGAGCGTCTCGTCACGCCGCTGTCGTCCGCCGTCCGGCTCGTTCTGCTCGATGCCCTTTCGGCCGCCACGGACGAGATCACCCGCGAGCTGGCTCCGGGTGCCGTCGAGATCCGCCTGCGCGGCCTCGACCCCAGCTTCGTCGTCACACTGCCGCCGTCCGAGTACGCATCCGACGACGCCGAGGACCATGCACGCGCACGCAATGGCGCCCCGGCGACGCCGTCGGCCGTCCAGCCGCCCGCGCTAGGCGCCAAGGAAGGCGCCACATCGCGCATCAACTTCCGGCCGCCCGAGCACCTGAAGGCCCGGATCGAGGAGGCCGCGGGCCGTGAGGGGTTGTCGGTCAACGCGTGGCTGGTCCGGGCGGCCTCCGCCACGCTGACCTACGACGAGCCCACCCGCCGCCCCGAGCGACGCACCCAGCAGGGCGGCCAGAGCTTTACCGGCTGGGTGAACTGATCCCGTCGGACAGGCACCCGACAGTTCACGAACATAACCGCGCGTTCCACAACAAGAACGCGTTGCAGCTTTCCCCACGGCTGACTCGTGCACCCGGACACAAGTCGGCCGGATGATCTCCCCCCGACCAAGATCGAGTGGCGGCTCGCACCCCATACCCGGAATCAAGCGGAATGCAGTCCTCCGAAAGAGGAATTCCGACAGCGGCAGTGTCATGATCTTTGACACCCGAAAATTCACGCCCGGCAGCGACTTCCTGCTTGAATCATCTGAGGGTCCTGGGTTTTACTTGATCGACCTTGAAAGAGGATCCCTTGGGATCCTCGCAACGCCGGCGGTCGCACGCGCCGGCAACTGCCGCGTCTAGGGGGACTTGTGGTAGAGGCGTACGGGGCGACTGGTTGGGCACATTCCTGCAGATGCCGACCTGAGCGACGCCCCCACAGATTCGAAGCACATGGCAAGCGGCCGGGGATTTCCCCATGCCGCTTGCGGCCGATTGCCGCGCTCTGTGACAGCTGCCCGCAGGCCGAACGCGATCTCGCGCACGCAGCCCTCGGTCAGCAGCTTACTGGAATCAGGCACGTTCGAATTCGGTGAGCGGCCGGAACACTCATTGCCCGACCGTCCGGCGATAAATGAACTCCCGTTCCCGTATCGCCGTGCGCCAGGGAAATGAATGCCGCACCGATTCCAGTTGCCACTGTCAAATCCCTCTGTATTTGCTCCTGTTCGGGAGCGGGCCGACATGCCCTCATCCCGTGACGTACATGCACTTGGAGGAATGATGATGAACCAGGCCGGCGACCTCGACGGATCCAAGGTCGTAATGTTCCGCAAGACCCCGGACTGCGCGGCACGGCAGCGAAGAGCCGACGGCGACGGGCCGCGCGGTCAGGTGCTCACGACGAACGTGGGGCTGCAGATACCCACGGGGCTGAAGTTCGACGACTGGGAACGGGCGGGGCGGCAGCTCTCCGGAATAGTGAATTCCTCGTCCTGGTGGCTGGGCGACTGGCTGGTATACGGGAAGGACCACTACACCGACCGGTATCAGCGCGGAATCCGGGCCGCCGGTCTGCAGTATCAGACCTTGCGGAACTACGCCTGGGTCTCGCGGCGCTTCGCCTTACACCGCCGTCGTGCCGGACTCACCTTCCAGCATCACGCGGAACTCGCCTCTCTGTCGGTCGAGGAACAGGACTTGTGGCTCGACCGGGCCGAGGGGATGGGGTGGACCACGAAGCAGTTGCGCAGTGCCATTCGACAGACCCGTGAGGCCGAGCGACAACGGGGAACCCAGGTCGAGCCCATCCGGCAACTCGCCGTACCCGGAAATCGCTTCCAGTGGTGGCACAAGGCCGCGGAGCAGTCAGGAATCGACTTCGAGCAGTGGGTGCTCGCCACGCTCGACGTCGCGGCCGAACGAGCCCTGGAGAAGATGGAGGAACAGGCCGAGCTCAGCGCCTGATCCGGCGAGCCGGCTCTCGGAAGCGGAACCTCCTGGACGGAGCGCTCGCAGGGCGGCATGAGACACAGGGCCCGCACGCCTGACGGCGTGCGGGCCCTCGCTGTCGCCCCACTGCTCAGGTGCACGGCCCGTCACGGGAGTTGGCGCATGAACGCCGCGGTCTCGCGGTGCCGACCGCACTCCCGCCCGCTGAACTCCTTCTGCACGCGGTCGCGAACCTCGGGCTTCTGCTCCTGGCTGAGCTTGAACATTCCCTCGGCCCCCGACACCGTGAGCCGGAACGCCCCGACGCCGGGCACGATGCGGCGGAAGTAGTCGAGCGATTCGGCCATGTCCCAGTCGGCACCGAAATCAGCCTCAAAAGCACGGACAGTGGACTGGACCACTTCCAGGGTCTCCTCCGTGGAATCGATTTTCTCCACCACGCCTCGCACATGCACCGAGGTGAAGTTCCACGTCGGCGCGGCCGGTGTCACCTCGTACACCGTCGGCGAGACATAGGCGTGCGGCCCTGTGAATGTCAGCAGGGCGGCACTGCCGGTTTCCAGCGCCTTCCAGTGAGGATTGGCCCTGTTCATATGCCCAAGGAGTGTGGCACCCGAAAGATCCGCGGACCATTCGTTGGCCGCCGCAGGGTCCGGAATGACGGGAAGATGCGTGGCAAACGGCGCTTCAGCCACAGCTCCGTTACTCACCATCAGCGCCAGAGGATTGTTGCGGAGCAGATCGACCATCCATGAACTGTCCGGTTCGCGATATTGACTGGGAACGAACATACGAAACTCGCCCTTTCGGTGATCCGGCAGGTAGGACACGGCCTCAGTTCGGGGACGCTATCAGTGAATTGAGCGTCGAAGTCAATTTCAGTGAACCATCGCACCGCTGTCCTGTCGGCGGGACACCGATCCTCCATCATCCGGTGCCGTAAAACGCACTACCGGCACTTCCGGTATGGCGCCAAGGACTTATTGGGCGTAATACTGAATTGCCCTTGCACGGGAGGTGAGCTGTTCGACGGCGGAACCCTCCGGACTGACATTCACGCCACACACAGGGGCGCTCCGAGTAACCAACTGTGGCCTTTCGGCCGAGGAGTTGCATCATGAGTGTCACGGCAGCACGCGGATTCTCTGCTGCGGGTGTCGCCGCCGGGATCAAGGTCCACGGCGGCCTGGATCTGGCGCTGGTGGTGAACAACGGCCCGCTCAGAGCGGCGGCCGGAGTCTTCACTTCCAACCGCGTCAGGGCAGCCCCCGTGCTGTGGTGCGAACGCGTCATCGCGGATGGCACCTTGAGCGGCGTCGTACTCAACTCCGGTGGCGCCAACGCCTGTACGGGACCGGCCGGCCTGGAGGATGTGCGCGCCACCGCGGAGAAGGTGGCCGACGTCATCGGCGGCCATGACGCGGCGGATGTCGCCGTCGTGTCCACGGGACTCATCGGTGTCCGGCTGCCGATGGACAAACTGCTCGCGGGTGTCGAGAAGGCGGCCGCGGACCTGTCCACGGACGGCGGCGAGAGAGCGGCGATCGCCATCAAGACCACCGACAGCGTGCACAAGACCGCGGTGGCCGAGGCCGGCGGCTGGACCGTCGGCGGCATGGCCAAGGGTGCGGGCATGCTGGCGCCCGGACTCGCCACCATGCTGGTCGTTCTGACCACCGACGCGGACATCGACGGCGAAGTCCTCGACAGCGCCCTGCGGACAGCGACCCGCGGCACCTTCGACCGCGTCGACTCCGACGGCTGCATGTCCACCAACGACACCGTGCTGCTGCTCGCCTCCGGGGCGTCCCGGATCGTCCCCTCGTCCGAGGAGTTCGCGACGGCCGTGCACGCGGTCTGCGAGGACCTCGCGCGACAGCTCGTCGCCGACGCCGAAGGCGCCAGCAAGGACATCCGGATCGACGTCGTCAACGCGGCATCGGAGGACGATGCCGTCGAGGTCGGCCGGTCCGTGGCCCGCAACAATCTGCTCAAGTGCGCCCTGCACGGCGAGGATCCCAACTGGGGCCGGGTGCTCGCCGCGATAGGCACCACCTCCGCCGCTTTCGAGCCGGACCGGCTCAACGTCGCCATCAACGGTGTCTGGGTCTGCGAGGGCGGATCGATCGGCGCGGACCGGGCCACCGTGGACATGCGCGGCCGGGAGGTCGTGATCACCGCCGACCTCGCGGCGGGCCACGACGCGGCGACTGTCTGGACCAACGACCTGACCGCGTCATACGTCCACGAGAACAGTGCGTACTCCTCATGAGGGCGCACCGGGACAGCGCTCCGGCCGCTCCTCGGCCCGGCACCGGGCGGTGCCGAACAGTCGTGATCAAGCTGGGCGGCAACGCCATGGTGGACGAGGAGCTGAAGGCTTCCTTCGCCCATGACGTCACGCGGGTGCGCGACGCCGGGTTCCGTCCGGTCGTCGTGCACGGCGGCGGCCCGCAGATCAATGCGGAGCTCGAACGGCACGGACTCGCCTCGGAGTTCAGAGCAGGCCTGCGGGTCACCTCTCCCCCGGCGATGGACGTGGTCCGTATGGTGCTCACCGGCCGCGTGCAACGCGAACTGGTCGGACTGATCAACCGGCACGGCCCGTACGCGGTCGGTATGACCGGCGAGGACGCGGACACCATCACGGCGGTCAGACATCTGCCGGTGGTCGACGGCGAACCCCTGGACATCGGGCGGGTCGGCGAGATCAGCGCGGTGGACACCGGCGTTCTCGACGCGCTGCTCGCGGACGGCCGCATACCGGTGGTCTCGTCGGTCGCCCGCAGTGCCGACGACGGCCACGTCTACAACGTCAACGCCGATACGGCCGCCGCCGCGCTGGCCACCGCGCTCGGCGCCGGAGAACTGCTCCTGCTCACCGACGTGGCGGGCCTCTATGCCGACTGGCCGAACAGCGACCAGGTGATCGAAAGTCTCACGGCCATCGAACTCGAGAAGCTGCTGCACCCACGGAATGGTCCCGAAAATGGCGGCCTGCCTGCACGCGGTGCGTCATGGAGTCCCCCGGGCGCGGGTGCTCGACGGACGCGTACGGCATTCGGCCCTCACCGCGATGCTCACCGACGAGGCGTCCGGCACCACGGTCACGGCGGACGAGGAAGGGGGGCTGCGATGAGCGGCACGACGAACAACGGGCTCACCGAGCGCTGGCGAGCGTCGCTGATGGACACCTACGGGACGCCGCGCGTGCCGATCGTGCGCGGTGAGGGTGCCGTGTACTGGGACGCCGACGGCAAAGAGTACGTGGACTTCCTCGGCGGTATCGCGGTCAACTCCCTGGGCACCGCGCATCCGGCGGTGGTCGACGCGGTCCGCGGGCAGATCGGCCGGCTCGGCCATGTCTCGAATCTCTTCGTCGCCGAACCGCAGGTCCTGCTCGCCGAACGGCTGTTGAAGCTCGCGGGGCGACCTGGACGGGTCTTCTTCGCCAACTCGGGCGCCGAGGCGAACGAAGCCGCGTTCAAGATCGGCAGGCTGACCGGGCGCGGCAATGTCGTCGCCGCGCAGGGAGCCTTCCACGGCCGCACCATGGGCGCTCTCGCCCTCACGGGTCAGCCCGCGAAGCGGGACCCGTTCCTGCCGCTGCCCGGCGGGGTCACCCATGTGCCGTTCGGGGACGCGGAGGCCCTGCGGGCGGTTGTCGACAGCGATACGGCGCTGGTGATCCTGGAGCCGGTGCAGGGCGAGAACGGCGTCGTCGTACCCCCGTCCGGATATCTGGCCGCGGCGCGCGAGATCACCCGGGCGACGGGAGCCCTGCTCGTCCTTGACGAGGTGCAGACCGGCATCGGCCGCAGCGGCCACTGGTTCGAGCATCAGGCCCACGGCGTGGAGCCGGACCTCGTCACGCTGGGCAAGGGCCTCGGCGGTGGCCTCCCGATCGGTGCGGCCCTCGCCTTCGGTACGGCGGCGGAGCTGCTGACGCCTGGCTCGCACGGCACGACGTTCGGGGGCAATCCGGTGGTGTGCGCGGCCGCGCTCGCGGTCCTCGACACGATCGCCGGCGAGCACCTTCTGTCGCATGTCACGCGGCAGGGCGCGACCCTGCGCCGGGGGATCGAAGGGGCGGCGCACCCGCTGGTCGACCAGGTGCGGGGAGCCGGCCTGCTGCTCGCGGTCGTTCTCACCGAGCCGCTGGCCGGCGCCGCGGAACGAGCACTCGAGGATGCGGGCTTCCTGGTGAACGCCGTCACGCCGAGCGTGCTCCGCCTCGCCCCGCCCCTGATCATCGGCGACGACGAAGTGGCGGCGTTCCTCCGGGCACTGCCGGGCGTACTGGACCAGGTGCAGGAGGAAGGGGCGGGAAGGGACGTCCGGCCGATCGCGACACCCCGCCAATGGCGCCATTAATGGCGTCAATCATCACGAGCCACTGACGCCATCCGGCCCCGCTTTTCGGACTGCCGAGCGGCTCGCCGCAACCGCGTACGCGAACCATCTGCAACACATAACCACAGGTAGAAGGCCTATCTCCACGCGTTGGCCAGCCACCTGAACCCTCAGGTGCACCCTGTGCCCCGCGGGCGGGTTTCGGTCAAGCTTGCCAGCCCCACCATCATCGCCACTTTATGGCGCCACGCTTGTGCCATCATGGCGTCATGAATTTCACGGCGTACGTCGACCACTTCTTACGACAAGAGCTCGTGGCCGTCGCCGACGCGGGCGGCGAAGAGACCCGTGCCAGGCCGAGTTCGTGGTGACACCGCCCATGGGCCGGCCGGGACGTGAGAACCGCGGGAGCCGTGAGAGCTGCGGGAGCCGTGGGAGCGACAGCCCCACGAGGGCGCCGGAACCCGACGTTCCAGCCCCCAGCGGTTACATCCGGCTTCAGTTCGCGGACGCACGCGGATTAGAAGCGGCCGCCGCCACCTTCGATGCCGTGACGAGGGACGACGACGCGCTGGCCCTCTACATCCCCACGGACGGCGGCATCCCCACGCTCAAGGCCGTCCTGGAGGTTCTGGACACCCAGTCCATCGAGGCCGAGGCGCTCACCATCCACACCCCCGACCTCGGCGATGTCTTTCTCGCCTGCACCGTCCGGTTCCAGGCCGACGACGGCTTCGACCGACGGAAGGAGGACCTCCCCTAGCGGCCCGGCCCCACGGGGGCCCGACCGCTTCTCCCCGACGACCTGTGCCGTCGTCACCCGTCAACAGCCATCCCCAACCCCCACCGTTCACCGTTCACCGTTCACCGGCGAATCCGATAGGAGCTCTTTCGCTGTGGCTACCCTGCTCTACAAACTTGGCCGCCTCGCGTTCCGACGCAGGGGCACGATGGCCCTGCTGTGGGTGCTTGTCTTCATCGGCGCGATCTTTGCCGCCGCCTCGGCCCCGCCTCTTCCCGCCGACACGTTCACCATGCCAGGCACCGAAACGCAGAAGGCGTACGACCTGCTCAAGGACAAGTTCCCTTCCCTGAGCGCCGACGGGGCCAAGGCCCGGGTGGTCGTGCGCGCCCCTGACGGCAAGGAACTCGCCGAGCCCGCCGAGAAGCGGAAGGTCGCCACCCTCGTCGCCGACCTGCGACGGGCACCCGAAGTGGTCAGCGTCGTCGACCCGTTCAAGGGACAGGCCGTCAGCAAGGACGGCACCACCGGCTACGCGTCGGTCGCCTACGACGTCGGCGCCACCCGGGTGAGCCCCCAGGCGCACGAGGCGCTCACGAAGGCGGTGGACGACGCCCGCGACAGCGGCCTCACGGTCGAGATGGGCGGCGACGCCGTCCCGCCGTCGCAGACGATGGGCTCGGGCGAGGTCATCGGCATCGCCGTCTCCGCCGTCGTGCTGCTCATCACCTTCGGCTCCCTGGTGGCCGCCGGAATGCCGCTGCTCACCGCCATCATGGGCGTCGGTATCGGCATCTGCGGCATCGTCACGCTCGGCAGCACGCTCGGCCTGTCCTCCACGACCTCGACGCTGGCACTCATGCTCGGCCTCGCGGTCGGCATCGACTACGCGCTGTTCATCCTCTCCCGCTACCGAGCCGAGATCGCCGCGGGCAGGGAGCGCCAAGAGGCGGCCGGGCGAGCAGTGGGCACGGCGGGCTCCGCGGTCGTCTTCGCGGGCCTCACCGTCGTGGTCGCCCTCGCGGGTCTCGCCGTCGTCAACATCCCCATGCTGACCAAGATGGGGCTGGCCGGCGCGGGAACCGTGGTCGTCGCCGTACTCATCGCGATCACCCTCGTCCCCGCGCTGCTCGGCTTCGCCCCCGTCAAGGTCCTGCGCCGCGGGGATCGCGCACAGCAGTACGGCAAGCCTCTGTCGGCCCGCCGGCAGCGCAAGGCCCAGAAGCACGAGGGCCCGCAGAAGCCGAACCTCGGCACCCGCTGGGCCCGGCTCGTCCTGCGCCACCCCGTGGCCGTTCTGCTGGTCGGCGTGGTGGGTCTCGGTGCCGTGGCCGTACCCGCAGCGAGCCTGGAGCTCGGACTGCCGTCCGAGGGGACGATGGCGGCCGAGACCACCCAGCGCAAGGCGTACGACATGGTGTCCGACTCCTTCGGCTCCGGCTACAACGGCCCTCTGATGGTGACCGTCGAGGCCAAGGACGCGGCGCCCGCCGCCGAGAGGGTGGGCAAGGAGCTGGGCGAGGAGAAGGGTGTCGTCTCCGTGAGCCCGGCGGAGGCCAACAAGTCCGGCGACACCGCGATCGTGAACATCATGCCGTCCACGGGACCGGCCGATCCGAGGACCGAGGATCTGGTCAAGTTGCTGCGGGGCAAGGCGAAAGACATCCAGACGGACACCGGCACCCCCATCCTGGTGGCCGGCCAGACAGCGATGTTCATCGACTTCTCCAAGACGCTCGACGAAGCGCTGTTCCCCTATCTCGGTCTCGTCGTCGGCCTCGCGTTCCTGCTCCTGATGCTCGTCTTCCGGTCGGTTCTCGTGCCGCTCAAGGCCGCTCTGGGCTTCCTGCTGTCCGTGTCCGCGGCCCTCGGCGCCGTGGTGGCGGTCTTCCAATGGGGCTGGCTGGCAAACGTGTTCGGCGTCGACGAGCCGGGCCCCGTGATGAGCACGATGCCGATCTTCATGATCGGCGTGGTCTTCGGTCTCGCCATGGACTACGAGGTCTTCCTGGTGACCCGGATGCGCGAGGCGTACATGCACGGCGAAACCACGGGCGACGCGGTCGTCACCGGATTCCAGCACGGCGGCCGGGTGGTCGCGGCCGCGGCGCTCATCATGATCAGCGTGTTCTCCGGCTTCATCATGGAGGACAACGACTTCATCCAGATGATCGGGTTCGGCCTCGCGATCGCGGTCCTGTTCGACGCGTTCGTCGTCCGCATGGCCATCGTGCCCGCTCTGTTCGCCCTGCTCGGCAACGCGGCCTGGTGGATGCCGAAGTGGCTCGACCGCCTGCTGCCGAACATGGACGTCGAGGGCGAGCGCCTGTCCCGGCTCCCCGCCCCCGAACCTCAGCTGCCGCAGCGCCGTCGGGAGGTACAGCCGCACTTCTCGGAGTGACCGTCGGCCTATGGCGGGGCACCCTCTTGCTCACACGTGAGCAAGAGGGTGCCAAAGCTCTTGTCAGGATGGCTGTTCGGCCTCCGCCGCCCCCGCCGATCTCCACGTCCAGACGCTGCTCCGCGGCGAGGCTCCGGGCCCACGCGGCACGCTGGAGAAGCTCCGCCCGGAACCGGCGGACCTGCTCCCCTCTCCCGGAAGCCCGATCACCGGCTTCCGTCTTTCCCTCTCGCGCGGCCTGGGGAGCACGCGCGGCAACGCGGAGTCGGGTTTCATCCGCAGTGTCGACCAGGCCGTGGAGGTGTTCTATAAGGGAGTGATCATGAGCGTGAAGTGAAAGGAACAGGCATGAGCGAGGCCCCGCCCTACATCGACGCCGATGCGATGGCCCGGATCGTCACGATGTCCGCGGCGATCGAGGCGGTGGAAGCCGCCCTTAAGGCGGGCCTGGATCCGGAGGCCGAACCTCCGCGGTCAGTCGTGGGCGTGCCGGGCGGTCAGCTTCTGCTGATGCCGTCGTCGACGACGTCGTACACGGGCGTGAAGATCGCCACGGTCACTCCGGGGAACCCGGCCCGCGGCCTTCCCCGCATCCAGGGCGTGTACCTCCTCCTGGACGGCGCGACCCACAAGCCCCTTGCCCTCCTCGACGGCATCGCGCTGACGTCCCTGCGCACCCCCGCGGTCTCGGGGGCGGCGATCAACCACCTGGCGGTCCCGGACGCCGGTCGCCTCCTGGTCTTCGGTACCGGTCCGCAGGCCTGGGGCCATGTGGAGGCGGTCCGCGCGGTGCGGCCGACCCTGGCCCACGTGGACGTGGTGGCGCGCAGCCCTGAGCGAGTGGCGGCCTTCGTGGAGCGGTGCCGTGACGCGGGTCTCTCGGCGGCGCCCGCGACCCCGGCGGACGTCGCGACCGCCGACGTGGTCTGCTGCTGCACCACGGCCCGCGAACCGCTCTTCGACAGCGCGCTGCTCCCCGCCCACGCGACGGTCGCGGCGGTGGGCTCGCACGAACCGGACGCGCGCGAGGTGGACGAGGGGCTCCTGAGGCGCGGTCTGGTGGTGGCGGAGTCGCACGGCGTCGCGCTGCGGGAGTGCGGGGACATCGTGCTCGCGGTGGACGCCGGCGCTTTTGACCTCGGGCGGCTGCGGACTCTGGGTGAGTTGGTGCGGGGCGAGGTGGAAGTGGCCGAGGGGCGGCCTCGGTTGTTCAAGTCGGCGGGGATGGCTTGGGAGGACCTGGGGGTGGGGGCTGCTGTCTATGAGGGGTGGAGGGCTGTCTAGGGACCGCCCCGACGGCACCCCCTCGCTGAGGGCGCCCTCGCCGATGGCAACTCGGAGAGGTAACGGCGCTCGGCCAGGTTTCGTCGGATGCGCTGTCAGCGATGGAGCGTCTGCCTCCGGGGCTGCCTCTGTTGACTGCACGGCGATCACGGAGCGTCGGAGGCTCTGGACCACATGGCGCCGCCTGTTGTTGGGGCACCACGTCAGGATCAACTCTCCCACCGGAACCCTCCGCACGGCTGGCGAGCGGGCCCGGCAGCACGAGACGAGCGTGGGATTGGGCCGTAATTCTGCATGGCGACAGCTGGGCACACTCCTCAAGGAAACGCGGCTGGACTGCGAGGAAGCAGAGGTGCTCATCGACGCCGGTTCCATGAATTCGGGCGACGACGCCAACAGGCATGCACCGCACATCTCCGAGATCCTCGATTTCACTGACCCTCTTTGCCCGACACACGCTCGCCGTCGGCACAGGCTCATTTCTGGCGACCTGGACAATATCTGATTTCCACCTGGCCACATCACCTCCGATGCGCCGTCCTGATGCCATCCCATGGCGGGAAGTCAGTTCGTCTTGCCACAATCATCCTGCGGATCTTGCGGGATACGGAATCCCCGACCCGAGTCTCCGGTACACGGCCGAGAACGGGCTGGCAGTTCTACGTGCATCGTCGTCGCCACCAAGGCGAAGACGGCCCTTCTCGCCCTGTGAGCGGCCCATGGCCTCCCCTCGCTGACCCCCGTCGGCCTGACGGGGGTCAGCGAGGGGAGGCCACTTTGTGGCAGGCCCGGGCATCTTCCCAGCATCCGGCAGTGGTCGCTCAACGGCTCTCGTCAGGCGATCGCTGACACAGGAACGTTGAGAGTTCGCCTTTCTCCTCGGACAGGCTGAGCGCCACATCCAGTGCGAGTAGGCTTCACCTCAAGCTCTTGGGGAGAGCTTCATCTCGTGTCCAACAAGGGCAGTTCGGCCGTGGCCTAACAGCCTTGCCATCCCGTGGGGGGATCTCGCCTTGCATGAAATCGTCAAAGGCGCCAATGCGACCCTGTCCGCTCTCAGCGACAATGCGGACTCCGTCATCATCAGCCTGAGCTGGAGCAGTCCGAGCGGTCAGGGCGATGCCGATGTCTCCGTACTACTACTGAGCGAGAAAGGGAAAGTCCGCAGCAACTCTGACTTCTTCTTCTACAACAACCCTGCCGCAGCGGACGGCAGTGTGCAGCTCCTGGGCCTCACTCCTACGGAGAACGGCAGCGAGGACCGGATCCAACTGGACCTCAGTGCTCTCCCGACCGATGTCGACAGCATCGTCATCGCTGCAAGCCGGCATCAGCGGGCCCGGTTCGGTGAGTTGGAGAGCCTGCGCCTCACGCTGACAGACGGATCTGGCGACGCTGTACTCGGCTTTGCCATCACGGACGCAAGCGTGGAGAGCGCCTTCGTCTTCGGTGAGATCTACCGGCGCAACGACGAGTGGAAGTTCCGGGCCGTGGGGCAGGGCTACGACACGGGCCTTGCGGGGCTGGCCACCGACTACGGCATCGACATCGACGAGGATGACGACCAAGAGGCCGAAGTCGAGACAGTGGGCGAGCCGGTTGAATCCCCGGCGACGCAGGCGACAGCCGAAGCCGATCCGGTTGCCGAGGCGCCTCCGGTCCTCCCTGCTCACTCCATGCCCGAACCGCCCGCTCCTGCCCCTGCGCGCCGCCTGCGTACAGCCAAGAAGAAGGTCACTCTTCCCAAGGCTCCGAAGGCCTCCCTCGCGGAGAACGACTCGTGGCGGACGTCTCGGCTGTTCCCGGCCACATCGCTGAAGAGCGACAGGGAACGCGAGACGAGGGCCACATCGATCCTGCTGTCCGTGATGACTCAGGTACCGGAGTTCGGGCGTCGTCTCACCGCTGCCTTCGGAGCCCCCGCGGGCCGTATGGAGACTTTCACCGAAGTCACTCTCCCGCACGGCGAGAATCCGAAGCGGCCGGACGGAGTCATTCGCGTCGAACGCGCCGGGAGACTGTGGACGGCTCTGGTGGAGACCAAGACCAACGGCAACTCCCTCAAGGGCGAGCAGATCCAGGACTATATGGACATCGCCGCCCGACGTGGATACGAAGCCGTCATCACCCTCTCCAACGACGTCGCCTTGGAAGGAAGCCCACTTGTCGACGTCAAGATCGACGGTCGCCGCAAGCACAAGGTCGCGCTCTGGCACCTCTCCTGGGCCGAAGTGACACACCAGGCCCAGATGCTGATCCGCCACGAAGGCGTACGTCACCAAGCCCATGCCTGGCTACTGCAGGAGTTGCTCCACTACCTCCAGCACGAGAACTCCGGGTGCCACGGCTTCCAGAACATGGGTCCGGCCTGGGTCCCCGTGCGCAAGGGCATCGACGACGAGACGCTTTCCCCCGGCGATCCGCGCACTGTGCTCGTCGTGGAGAGCTGGGAGCGCCTGATCCGGCAGGTCTGCCTGCGACTCGGCGGTGAACTCGGCACGAAGGTCGTACCGGTGCAGCGCGCCAAGCGTGGGACCGGCCCTCAGGCACGTCGCGCTCTGCTGGCCGACCAGCTCAGTGAGGAAGGGCGGCTGCACGCCGAGATCCGTGTCGACGGAGCGGCCGGAGTTCTGGCGATCGGCGCCGATCTGCGGCTCGGCAAGCTGAGGACGTCCGTCGAGGTCCCGGCACCGGACCAGGGGTACCCACTCACCTGGGTGAAGCGCCTGATGAAGCAGCTCAGTGAAGCTCCGGCGGACCTGCATGTCCAGACCCTCCTCGAGGACCAGGGCACAGGCCCACGAGGCACCTTGGAGCGACTCCGTCCCGAACCCGGTGATCTGATCCCGACGGGATCGCAGCGCATCAGCGGATTCCGGCTCTCGCTCTCGAAGAGCGTGGGAAACACACGGGGGAACGCGGAGTCCGGCTTCATTCGCAGTGTGGACTCCGCCGTCGATCGTTTCCATTCGACCGTGGTCATTCCTCTGGGACAGCTCCAGGCCGGACGTACGAAGCCCGCCGACGCCGGCTAGCCGATCCGGCTCAGTCCTATCGGCCGGGCCTCCCTGGCCTCACCCGACCACATCTCACGCATCCGGTCCCGGCGCCCTTGCGGTGCCGGCGACTTCTCGAAGACCCCCTGAGCCACGCGGTGGACGCAATCGACTCCATAGCGATGCAGCAGAGCGACGTCTCCCGTGGCCGGGCGGGTCGGGAACAGTGCGCTGAGGCGGTCGGCTCCCTGTGGGCTGTGCGGTGCGTAATCGAGCAGCTGCCCCAGCGCTTCACGGACGTACCTGTGGCTGGAGTTGCTCTTGGCCTCTATCAATTCGGCCCCGTTGCCGTCAGTCACGTAGAGATCGCTGATGCCTCCAGGGCAGTAGAAGCGAGCCGCTGTTCGTCCCTCGGTCAGGAGCATCTGCCGGAACTCGCTGACGAGGCTGGACTCGTGGCGATTTACGACGATGAGGCGCCTACTTCGGTTATACGAAGTCTGCCGCGTGCGCTGTTCCTCCAGCGCCGCAGTGCGGGTGGCTTGTCGGGTCTGTTCATCGACAGGCGGCACGATGTCCCGGGACCGCCGGCTCCATTCCGTCCCCGGGGTGATCATGAATTCTTCGAGTACCGAGCGCGCTTTGTCGCCCTTCAGTACCATCTGGCCCGGGAAGTTGTGCGCCGGTTTGTAACCGATCGCCATGTTGAGGTCGGCGTAAGGGATCGACACGTCGGCGAGATCCAGCAATGAGTAGACGGTGTGCCAACTCTTGCCGTCCTGGGACGGGGGCCACAGGCGGTCGGCCAACTCACGGTTACGGAATATCGCTCCCACTTCGCCCACAGCCCGCACCCGGTTCTCACCCGTGAAGAGCACCACGTCCCCGGTATCGACGTCCTGCATCTTTCTGTCGTGGCTGGGCGTCGCTCCCCAGAACCGGGCCTTGCCTTCCGGGTGCAACTCCAGAAGCCGGTTCTGCTGTTGAGCGGCGAGCACCTCCGCGTACCGACTTTCGGTGAAGTCCACTTGCTGAGCGAGGGTGTCAGCCCAATGGCGACGCGTCTCGGTGCTTCCGTAGGACGGTGAGATCAGGACGCGCACCTGAAGTGCCCCCTAGGTTTGTCGGGTCAGCGGTCTCACACCACTGTCACCGCATGCCGCACCACGGCATCGAACAGATATCCCTGAGCATTGTGCACCGTCGCCTCCGGCTGAGTGCGCCCCGTGGTGTCCGTGGCGCGGGCCAGGAGTGTTGTCGGGCCCGGAGTTCTGGGGTGCCACGGGGTGGTCCAGCGGGTCCAAGTGGCGCGGTGGGGTGTGTCCTTGAGGTGGGCGCGGTGCCATGTCGTGCCCTCGTCCGTGCTGATGTCCACGCGGGTGATCCCGCCTGTCGCCGACCATGAGCGGCCGGTGAGGTGGTGGGTCGTGGATGCCTCGATGTCTGCGTTCCAAGGGAGTTCGAAGGCGGACTTCAGGGTCTGGTGGGTCAGGGGGGTGCTGCCCCCCGGCGGGTACGCCTCGCCGAACAAGCGGTAGAACTGTGTGTTCCACGGGGAGTAGAGGGGCTCCGCGGAGACCTCGATGTCGCCGACCCATTTGATCGACGCGATGCCCACCCACGCCGGGACAAGGACCCTCACCGGGTAACCGTGATCCGCGGGGAGCGGGGCGCCGTTCATCTCGTAGGCGAGGATGACGTCGTCCAGCGCCTTGGAGAGCGGGAGCGGGCGGCGGACCTTGCCCAGGTTCGTGCCGTCGTCCGTGATGTACTCCGCGTCAAGACCTCTCGGCATCACGTCCACCGCGTGGCGCGAGACGCCTGCCAGGCGCAGGACTTCGGAGAGACGCACGCCGCGCCAGCGGGCGTTGCCGATCGCGCCCAGGGTCCAGGCCGTGCCCGAGGCCGACTGGCCCTGCTGGGTCGTGAAGAAGCTTCTGCCGTTGCCCGCGCATTCGACGAAGGCGGTACGTGACGTCGACGGGAGGCGCTTGAGGTCCGCGAGCGTGAACTCGCGCCCCTTGCCGTTCTTCAGGCCGTCACCCCAGATCGTCAGCTTCCACGTCTTCGCGTCCAGGCTCGGCGTCGCCGTGTGGTTGCGTACGAAGAAGTGGGATGCGGGGGTGTGGTAACCCGTCTCGGCGAGCGCCTCGAACTTGGTCTCCGCGTTCGTGCCACGGATCGTGAAGCGGTCCGCCGGGAGGGGTTTCACGATTCCGGGGGCGGCTGCGGCCGTGGGTGCGGGTGCAGTTGTGGCGGTGGCGGTCGCCGCCGTCGCCCGGGGTGCGCCGAGGGCCGAGGCGCCGCCCACGGCCCCCGCCGCGGCCAGCAGCCGCAGCATGTCCCTGCGCGCGACCCCGTCCGCCCGCGCCTCCCCCGACAGCCACTGGGCACGTCGGCGTCTGTCGTACTCCTCTTCGGACGCCCCGTCGGACTTCTCTATGGAGATCATGGGCGTCATCGTACGAGCCGCCCCCTTGGCAACTCGCTGATGAAACACGCCAGTTACGGGGTTGTCGTAGACACTACATACACCATCGGGTGGTCGGGATTGACGCGGTTCACCACCACGTCGAGTGTCGGCGCAGGGTCCTTCTTCTTGTGGGTGAGACCCAGCCAGGGGCCCGGGTCCGTGAACTCCCAGCCGACCACCTTGCGGTCGCGCTTGCTGATCGTGATGTCGTTCCTCTTCAGCTCGGTCGTGTTCGTGCCGATCTGCTTGAGGAACGTGTCCAGGCCCTTGTTGCTCGTCAGGAACTGGGCGTACAGGCGGCTCGTGCGCCAGTTGTTCGTCTCGTAGTAGGCGACTTCCCTGGAGTACGGGGCGATCGGCACGTCGTAGAGGCGGCGCTGCACCTTGGACGGCCAGCCCGCGGTGAGGCCGGTCGCGGAGTACTTGGCTTCCTTGTCGCGTCCGCTGTTGCGGCTCTGGTTCGCGGAGATCACCAGATAGCCGGCCGGTACGCCGATCAGGAGCACGATGATCGTGGCCGTCAGCCAGCGGCGGCGGATCATGTGGCGGCGGCCCTCACGGGGGCCACCGCTCTCGCCGGCGGGATCCGGGGAGCCCTGAGATTCCGGAGAGTCCGGGGACGAGGGTTGGCGGGGCACGGTCATCGCTTACTGAGTCCCCTGTGAGGTGCTGTCGTTGGTGCGGCGCGCTTCCACGTAGCGCTCGTAACGTTCGTGGCGCTCCACCCGGCGGCGGTTCGCCCGGCGGAAGCGGCGGGCCACCAGGCGGGCCAGGTCGGCCGCGCCCACCATGCCCGCCTCGGGGCCCAGCTGCGCGCGGGCGATACGGGCCTCGGGGCGGTAGCCGCGCCCCGTCAGCTGGCGGCGGAACGCGTCACGCGCCGGGCCGATCAGAAGGTCGTCGGCGGCCGATACGCCGCCGCCGATCACGAAGCAGGAGGGGTCGAGGGCCGCCGCGAGGTTCGCGATGCCGACGCCCAGCCACTGGCCGATGTCCTGGAGCAGCTCCACGCACATCGCGTCGCCGTCGCGGGCCAGCTCGGTGATCAGGGGGCCCGTGATGTCGGGGATGTTGCCCTTGACCCGCTCGATGATCCCGTACGCGACCGGGGAGTCGGCAGCCGCCAGCTCGCGGGCCTCCCTGACCAGGGCGTTTCCCGAGCTGTACTGCTCCCAGCAGCCGCGGTTTCCGCACGGGCAGCGGTGGCCGCCGGGGACCACCTGCATAT
This sequence comes from Streptomyces sp. NPDC055239, assembly GCF_053606205.1. Classification (NCBI taxonomy): domain Bacteria; kingdom Bacillati; phylum Actinomycetota; class Actinomycetes; order Kitasatosporales; family Streptomycetaceae; genus Streptomyces; species Streptomyces sp. NPDC055239. Next base: position 513,634 of record NZ_JBSGRD010000003.1, read on the forward strand.
GGCCGAACTCACCCGCCACGCCGAACTTGCCGCGCTTGACCTGACCGTCCTCCAGGATCGCGCCGCCGATGCCCGTGCCGAGGGTGATCATGACCAGGTGGTCCTCGCCGCGGGCCGCGCCGAAGCGCCACTCCGCCCACGCGGCCGTGTTCGCGTCGTTGTCCACGAGCACGGGAACCGCGAGGCGGCCCGAGATGCGGTCGCGCAGGGGTTCGTTGCGCCAGGAGAGGTGCGGGGCGAACAAGACGCGGTTGCGGTCCGCGTCGACCCAGCCCGCCGCGCCGATGCCCACCGCGTGCACGTCGTGCCGGTCGGAGAGGTCGAGGACCAGCTCGACGATGGTGTCCTCGACGACCTTGGGGCTCTTGGACTTGTCCGGGGTCTCCGCGCGGAGCGTCTCCAGGATGTTGCCGTCGGCGTCGACGACGCCCGCCATCACCTTCGTGCCGCCGATGTCGATGCCGACGGTGGGGACGCGGGGCGCCGTCAGATGGGATCGGCGCTCACGCGTGCCCACGGTCCGCAGAACGGTGGCTCGGGCGGAGCCGCGGTGCGCGAGGTCGCGGTAGGTGCTCATTGCGGCGATTCTGCCTCACACTCGCGTGGGCGCGCACAACGGGACTCGGGGTGCGGAGCGCCCCGTAGGGGCGCGGGGAACTGCGCGACAAGCCACGAAGACGCCGCAGTCGCGTCTGCTGGGTGACCGAGCAGACGCGACTGCGGCTCTTCCCGGGCTGAGCGCGCAGTTCCCCGCGCCCCTACGGGCGCTTCCCCTACGGGGCCTTGTCCTCCAGCTCGTGACGCAAGTCGTCCAGCTCGGAGCCGCCCGCCATCTGGCGGGTCAGTTCATCCAGAGTGACCTCGTCGCGGGCGTAGCTGCCGAACATCGTGCCGCGCTTGAGGAGGACGAAGCGGTTGCCGACCAGGTAGGCGTGGTGGGGGTTGTGGGTGATCAAAACCACTCCGAGGCCCGCGTCCCTGGCAGCGGCCACGTACTTCAGGACGACGCCCGACTGCTTGACGCCGAGCGCCGCCGTCGGCTCGTCGAGGACCAGGACCTTGGCGCCGAAGTAGACGGCGCGCGCGATCGCCACGCACTGGCGCTCACCGCCCGACAGGGTGCCGATGGGCTGGTCGACGTCCCGCAGATCGATGCCCATGCGCAGCAGCTCCGCGCGGGTCGTCCTGCGCATGAGGTCGACGTCCAGGCGCTTGAAGGGGCCCACGCCCTTCGTCGGCTCGGAGCCGAGGAAGAAGTTGCGCCAGACCGGCATCAGCGGGACCACGGCGAGGTCCTGGTAGACCGTGGCGATGCCGCGGTCGAGGGCCTCGCGCGGCGAGCCGAGCTTCGCGTCCTCTCCGTCGATGCGGAAGTCTCCCGCGTCGTGCCGGTGCAGGCCCGCGATGATCTTGATGAGGGTCGACTTGCCCGCGCCGTTGTCGCCGAGGACGCAGGAGATCTCACCCGCGTGGACCTCCAGGGAGACGCCTTCGAGGGCGCGGATGTTGCCGTAGTACTTACTGACGTCGTCGAGCTCGACGAGCGGGGTGCGGCCGGGCTCCGGGTCCGGCACCGCGTCGGTGGCGTTGGTCGTGTCGGTGGTCACTTCGTCGCCTCCGCGCGCTTGCGGACCCAGTGGTTGAGCAGGGTCGCCAGGAGCAGCATCACTCCGAGGAAGAACTTGAACCAGTCCGGGTTCCACTCGGCGAACACGATGCCCTTGCTGACCATGCCGAAGATCAGGGCGCCGACGGCCGCGCCGACCGCGGAGCCGTAGCCGCCGGTGATCAGACAGCCGCCGATGACGGCCGCGATGATGTAGATCAGCTCGTTGCCGACACCCTCGCCCGACTGGACGACGTCGTACGAGAAGAGCAGGTGCTGGCCCGAGATCCAGGCGCCGAAGGCGACGCCCATGTACAGACCGATCTTGGTGATGGCGACCGGCACTCCGACCGCGCGGGCCGCCTCCTCGCCGCCGCCGACCGCGAAGATCCAGTTGCCGACGCGGGTGCGGAGCAGGATCCAGGTGGCGACCGCGATCAGGCCCAGCCACCAGAGAATCGTGATCTTGAAGTCGACGCCGCCGATGGTGAGCGTCGAGGCGAAGACGTTCTTGGCGGAGGAGAAGCCCTCCATGTCGGCGATCGACTTCGTGGAGACCGTGTCGCTGATCAGCTTGGTGAAGCCGAGGTTCATGCCGGTCAGCATCAGGAACGTACCGAGCGTGATGATGAAGCTCGGCGGGTCGGTGCGTGTCAGCATCACGCCGTTGAAGACGCCGATCGCGAGCGTGACGACCAGCGAGACGAGCACGCCGACCCAGACGTTGGCCGTCATCTGGTAGCTGAACATCGACGAGATCAGCGCCGAGGTCGTCACCATGACGCCCGCCGACAGGTCGAACTCGCCGCCGATCATCAGCAGGGCCACCGGCACCGCCATGATGCCGAGCGTCGATGCCGCGTAGAGCACCGTGGCGAGGCTGTTGGCCTGCAGGAAGCTGTCTGCGGCGACCGCGAAGAAGATGAAGACGGCGATGGCGCCGACGACGGAGCCGAGCTCGGGGCGGCCCATCAGCTTCTTCAGCGGCGAGGCCTTCAGGAGGCGCTCGTCCGTCTTGGTGTCCGCAGGGCCCGGGGAAGGCGCGGGCGCCGGAGCTGTCGCTGTCATCGGGTCCCTCGCTTCGCGTATTCCTCCAGCTCGGCGGCCTGATCCTTGGTGATGATCTGCGGTCCGGTCAGGACCGGCTTGCCGCCGCCGAGCACATCGGCGTTGTACTTGTAGAGCCAGAGCAGGTCCACGGCCTCGTAGCCCTGGAGGTAGGGCTGCTGGTCGACGGCGAAGCCGAGCGTGCCGGACTTCAGGCCCGCGGCGACCTTCTCGTTCAGGTCGAAGGTGTCGACCTCCGCCTTGCTGCCCGCGCTGTCCTTGGCCTTGACCGCGGCGTCAGCGAAGGGCGCGCCGAGCGTGACGACCGAGTCGATGGACTTGTCGGACTGGAGGCGGGCCTCGATGGAGGACTGCACGTCGGGCATGTTCGTGCCGGTCACGTACAGGTTCTGCAGCTTGCCGTCGAAGGTCTTCTTGGCGCCGTCGCAGCGCTGCTCGTGCCCGACGTTGCCCTGCTCGTGCAGGATGCAGAGCGCCTTCTTCTTGCCGCGCTTGTTGAGCTCGTCGCCGACGGCCTCGCCCGCGATCGTCTCGTCCTGCCCGATGTGCGTGAGCGCGCCGAACTCCTTGGACTCCGCGGAGCCGGAGTTCACGGTGATCACCGGGATGCCGGCCTTCTTGGCGCGGGCCAGGGCGCCCTTCATCGCGGCGGGCTTGGCGAGGCTGACGATGATGCCGTCGACCTTCTTGTCGATGTACGAGTCCACGAGCTGGGCCTGCTGCTGGGCCTCGGCGTTGTGGGCGTAGAGGAACTTGATGTTGTCCTTGACGGCGGCCTGCTCGGCGCCGCTCTGGACGATGTCCCAGAACGTGTCGCCGTCACCCGAGTGGGTCACCATCCCGAACGTCCAGTTGGGCGTGTTCACCGCCGCCTTGCCCTGTGCCGTTGCCGCCTTGCGTGCGTCCTCGGCGCGCTTGCCGCCGGTGCTGCTGCACCCCGCGAGGGATACCCCGAGCACCGCGACCAGCACGGCGCCCACCGCACGTACCCCTGTCTGAACCCTTGCCACGACGCCGTGCCCTTCTAGCTCTGCTCTTCGATGAGGCCGGTCCGGATCCCCGGCCCCAGCCGCCCAAGTATCGACCACGCGGATCACGCGTGTGTTCATCGGGTACCGCGGGCCGTGTACTTCTCCAGCTTCGGCACGTCCTTCCCGGTGACGATCGCGGGTCCGGTGAGGACGGGCTTGCCGCCGCCGAGGACGTTCGCGTTGGTCTTGTAGAGCCACAGCTCGTCTATGGCGAGATAGCCCTGGAGGTAGGGCTGCTGGTCGACGGCGAAGCCGACCTCCTTGGCCTTGAGGCGCTTGACGACCTCGGCGTTCAGGTCGAAGGTGTCGACTTCCGCCTTGCTCTTCGCGTCTTCTTTGGCCTTCACCGAAATGGCCGCGACGGGCGCGCCGAGAGCGACCACCGCGTCGATGTCCTTGGTGGCCTGGAGGTTGGCACTGATGGAGGACTGGGCGCCGGGCGCGTTGGTCCCCTCGACGTTGAGGTTCGCCACCGAGCCCTTGAAGGTCTTCTTCACGCCCGCGCAGCGCTCCTCGAGCGAGACGTTGCCCTGTTCGTGGATGACGCAGAGAGCCTTCTTCTTGCCGCGCTTGTTCAGCTCTTCGCCCACGGCCTCGCCCGCCACCGACTCGTCCTGCCCGATGTGGCTCAGCGCGCCGAAGTCGGCGGAGAACTCGCCGCCGGAGTTGATCGTGACGACCGGTATCCCGGCGGCCTCGGCTTTACCGAGTACCGCCTTCATCGCCTCGGGCTTGGCCAGGGTGACGACGATGCCGTCGACCTTCTTGTCGATCGCCGACTGGACGAGCTCGGCCTGCCCCTTGGCCTCTTTGTCGTTGGAGTAGAGGAAATCGACGTTGTCCTTGCGGGCCGCCTGCTTGGCGCCGCTCTGGACGATGTCCCAGAAGGTGTCGCCCTCGCCGGAGTGCGTGACCATCGCGATCTTGAGACGGGGCGTGTCCACGCCTTTGCCGCCTCCACCGCTGTCTCCCGACTTGTCCTCGTCGCCCTTGCCGCCGGAGCTGCTGCACCCGGCCGCGAGCGCGATCACCGCTATGAGAGCTGCTGCCGTGCGGGCGCTATGCCGCGGGGTACGCGGGGTACGCGGGGTACGCATGGTGGGACCACCTCTTCTCCCGGCCGCTCGAATGCGGCTGGGGGAGTTCTAGCGGCGGGCGCGCGGCAGCGTCAATGGATTTGTCAGAACATTCTGACGACTGTTGGCGAGTTGGTATACGCACGCAGGGGCCGCCCCGGCTCTCGGGGCGGCCCCTGCGCTGTTGCCGTGGTCGTCAGTGCTTGCCGATGTCCTTGGTCTTTTCCTTGGCCTGGCGTGCGTCGCCCTTCACCTGCTGGGCGCGGCCTTCGGCGGTGAGGCGTTCGTTGCCCACGGCCCGTCCGGCGGCTTCCTTGGCAGCACCGGTGACCTGCTCGGTCTTCGCCTTGGCCTTCTCGTTGGCGGTCATGTCCGCTCACGCTCCCTTGGCATCGACTTCATGTGCTGCCGGTTCGGGTAGCCGCTCAGTCGCCCGGCAAACATCATCGACGCGATCGGATCAAGAGGCCGCAAGTGCCCTTCCGGGCTCCCTGTCGGACGGCCGCGCGTGCCCTTCAACCCCTGAAAGAAACACACCTTTTGTGTGTTTGTAGGTCAGGTCCAGGAGCACCTGGTGGCCAGGAGGTTGATAACAATGGTTCCCCTGATTCTGGTTCTTCTTCTGGCTCTGATCCTCTTCGGTGCGGGTTTCGCGCTCAAGGCCCTGTGGTGGGTCGCGGTGATCCTGCTCGTGGTGTGGCTGCTGGGCTTCGTGATCCGCCCGGCTGCGAGCGGAGGCAGAAAGGGGCGCTGGTACCGATGGTGACGCGTCCATGAGACCCGTAGGGGCGGGCCCGGCCTGGGACGGCCGGGCCCGCCCCTACGGCCGTACGAGGAGCTGGAACTCGAAGGAGTAGCGCGAGGCCCGGTAGATGTGCGAGCCGAACTCGACCGCGCGGCCCGTGTCGTCGAAGGTCGTGCGCTGCATCGTGAGCAGCGGGGCCCCCTCGGGCTCACCGAGGCGTTCGCCCTCGTCGGCGGTGGCGGCGCGGGCGCCCACGGACTGGCGCGCGCTGTGCAGGGTGATGCTCGCGGCACGCATCAGACGGTAGAGGCCGGTGGCTTCGAGCCGAGCGGTGTCGAGGGCGATCAGGCCGGACGGCAGGCGGTTGCGCAGGAACGCCATGGGCTCCCCGTGGGCCAGACGGAGCCGCTCGACCAGGTGTACTTCCTCGCCCTCCGCGACACCGAGCGCGGCGGCCACCTCGGCGGACGCGGGCTCGACGGTGTTGCGCAGTACGCGGGTCTCGGGGCGCTGGCCCGCCGCCTCCAGGTCGTCGTAGAGGCTGCTGAGCTCGAGGGGGCGCTTGACCTGGCTGTGCACGACCTGGGTGCCGACTCCCCTGCGGCGCACGAGCAGCCCCTTGTCGACGAGCGACTGGATGGCCTGGCGGACGGTCGGCCGGGAGAGACCGAGTCGCCCCGCCAGCTCGATCTCGTTGCCGAGCAGGGTGCCCGGTGTCAGGGCGCCGCGCTCGATCGCCGCCTCCAGCTGCTGGGACAGCTGGAAGTACAGCGGGACCGGGCTGCTGCGGTCGACGCCGAGCTGGAGGGAGACGGTCGGGTCCACGGCTGGTTTGGCGGCTGATTTGGGCACATGGGGAGCGTAGTCGCAGGGAATGATGACGGGAAGTTCTGAAGTTCTGTTGTCCGGACAAAGGATTGACAGGATCGCGGGGCGTGGCGAGGGTGGGTCCATGCGCATCGGACTGATCGGAACGGGCCGTATCGGCACATTTCACTCTGCGGCTCTTCATCGGCATCCCGAGGTGGACGCACTGGTCGTCGCCGACGCCGATGTCGGACGCGCGGCGGGGCTCGCGGCACGGATCGGCGCCGCGTCGGCGGCTTCGGTGGACGACATCTTCACGGGGAGCGGCCGGTCGGGGGCCATAGACGCGGTGGTGATCACGGCGGCGACCTCCGCGCACGCCGAGCTGATCGGCAAGGCGGCGCGTGCGGGGCTTCCGGTCTTCTGCGAGAAGCCCATCGCCCTCGATCTGCCCGGCACGCTGACCGCGCTCCAGGAGGTCGAATCCGCGGGCACGGTGCTCCAGCTCGGCTTCCAGCGGAGGTTCGACGCGGGGTACGTGGCGGCGCGCGAGGCCGTGCGGTCGGGGCGGCTCGGGCGGCTGCACACGGTCCGGGCGATGACCTCCGACCCCGCGCCGCCGCCTGCCGCGTATCTCCCGCTCTCCGGCGGCCTCTACCGCGACTGTCTGGTCCACGACTTCGACATGGTGCGGTGGGTGACGGGGCGCGAGGTGACGGAGGTGTACGCGACCGGGTCGGACGCCGGGCCCGCGATGTTCCGCGAGGCGGACGACGTCGACACGGCAGCGGCGCTCCTCACCCTCGACGACGGCACCCTCGCCACGGCGACGGCCACGCGGTGCAACGGCGCGGGCTACGACGTACGGATGGAGCTGGCCGGAGAGGACGACCAGATCGCGGCCGGCTTCGACGACCGCACGCCCCTGTCGTCCGTGGAGCCCGGGGGCCCGCCACCGCCCGAGAAGCCGTGGCCCGGCTTCCTTGAACGGTTCGCTCCCGCGTACGAGGCGGAGCTCGCGGCGTTCGTCGACGTCGTACGCGGCGAACGCCCGAACCCCTGCGACGGGCGGGAGGCCCTTGAGGCGCTGCGGATCGCCGAGGCGTGTGAACTGTCGCGACGGGAACGGCGGTTGGTGCGGGTGGAAGAGATCGCCGGGGTGTGAACTCCGGGGACAGGGTGGCCCGGGGGCGGTCCGGGTCTACTCCACCCCGTCCAGCAGCCCCGCGTCATGCGCCAACAGTGCGATCTGCACCCGGTTGTTGAGGTCCAGCTTCGTCAGGACTCGGGAGACGTGGGCCTTTACGGTGGCCACGCTGAGGTAGAGCTCTGCCGCGATGTCCGCGTTCGACGCGCCACGGCCCACCGCGACCGCCACCTCCCTCTCCCGCTCCCCGAGGAGCGCGAGCCGCTCCAACGCACGCTCGCGGCGGCCCTGTTGGGGGTCCACGCCCGTCACCTGGGTGATCAACTGCTGTGTCACCGTGGGCGAGAGCACCGGCTCCCCCGCCGCGACCGCCCGTACCGCCGCGACGATCTCGGCGGGCGGGGTGTCCTTGAGGACGAACCCGGCCGCCCCGGCCCGCAGCGCCCGCAGCACCTGTTCGTCGGCGTGGAACGTCGTGAGGACGATGACCTCGGGGGCGTCGGGGCGCCCCCGCAGGGCCTCCGTCGCCGCGAGGCCGTCCATCGTGGGCATGCGGATGTCCATCAGTACGACGTCGGGGCGGAGTTCGGCGACCAGTGGGGGCACCTGGGTTCCGTCCGCCGCCTCGCCGACGATCTCGATGTCGTCCGCGCCGCCCAGCATGAAGGACAGACCTGCGCGGACCAGCGGATCGTCGTCGACGAGGAGCACGCGGATCGGGTTCATGGAGCCCACACTAACGAGCCTCGCCGCCCCGGCCGGAGGGCGCGTCCCAGGGCAGCCAGGCGTCGACGCGGAACCCGCCGTCCCCCGCGGACCCGTGCTCGATGCGGCCGCCCGCGAGCATGGCCCGCTCCGTGAGGCCGATGAGCCCCTGGCCGGAACCGGGAACGGCCGGCACGTCGCCGGGCGGCGGCGGGTTGCGTACCGAGAGGGTGAGGCCTTCGCCGGGGGCGCCGGACACCAGGACCGTCACCTCGGCGCCCGGCGCGTGCTTGCGGGCGTTGGTCAGGCCCTCCTGTGCGATGCGGTAGGCGGTGCGGCCGACGGCGGCGGGCACGGCGGCCGAGTCGGCGACGCGGTGGTCGAGCACGACCTTCATGCCCGCGTCACGGGACTCGGCGACCAGGGTCTCCAGGGCGGCGAGGGTCGGCTGCGGGCGGCCGGACGCCTCGCCGTCGGCGCCGCCACTGCCACCGCGCAGCACCCCGATCACCTCGCGCAGATCCTGCAGCGCTTCGTGCGCGCTCTCCCGGATGACACCGGCCGCGCGGACGATCTCCTGACGGGGTGCGTCCGGGCGGAACTCCAGGGCTCCGGCGTGCACGCTGAGCAGGGTCAGGCGGTGGGCGAGCACGTCGTGCATCTCGCGGGCGATGGACTCGCGGGCCAGGCGCTGGGCCTGTTCGGCACGGAGCGCCGCCTCGTTCTCGGCGCGGATCGCGCGGTCGCGCAGGCTCAGCAGGAGCTGGCGGCGTGAGCGCACGAACATGCCCCAGCCGATGACGCCGACACTGAGCAGCGTCCCGAAGAGTACTGCTACCAGATACGGCACGTCGGCGTCGGGCCGCAGCCAGTAGGTGAGCGGAAGGACCGCGATCGAGAGCCCGCCGATCCAGCCGACGTACCGGAAGGGGCGGTGCACCGCGAGGGTGAACAGGGCGACCGCGGCAGCGCCGCCCGCGGTGTCCGAGAGCACACTGATCGGCACCATGGCGATGGCGAGGCCGACCGGCCAGCGCCTGCGCAGCCAGACAGCGGCGCAGGCGAGCGCGCCGATGACCTGGTCGGCCTCCACGAAGCCCGGGGAGACGTGCGGGTTGCCGCTGACCGCGTCCGCGCCCACCATGCCGATGCCGACGGCCACGAAGAAGCAGGCGAAGTCGACCAGCCAGTCGCGCAGGGTCCGCCGGGCCCTGCGCTTGCCCTTGCCCGGCGTGCGGTCCGGGTCGAATTCGGCGGCGAGGGCCGAAGGCAGCGCCCATGGGCGCCTGGCCAGGGGAGCCGGGACTGCCGAGGGTGCCGACGGGGGTGCCGACGGGGGCTCATTGCCGCTCATGGTCGATAAATCTACGCACTGTCGGGGGCATCGGGCGCCGTCCGCACATGATCATCGACCAAAGTCGCGCACGCGCAGACTTTGGGAGGGTGCCGGAGGGAAGAAGCCTCGCCCCGTGGCCGATGTGCGTGGGGAGTCCACGGGGCGAGGCTCTTCGGTATGAAGCAGCTACTTGAGGTCTTGGGCGTCCTTCTCCTGATCCAGGGCGTGGCCGCCCTGGTGCACGAGCTGACCGGCCGGTTGCGCGGCTGGGGCATCGTGCAGCGGATCGGGTTCCTCGACGGCTACGAGATCTACGCGGGCGTCACTCTCATCGTGCTCGCGCTCGCGCTGTTCGCCCTCGCGGAGAGCCGAAAGCCCCGTTAGGTCTCAGCAGGAGCGGTCGACCAGGTCGAAGGACTCGTAGTGGTCGGCCGTGTAGTAGTCCTCCTCGTTCTTCTCACCGGTCACGATGCGGCGCGCGCCGCGGTCCGGTGAGCCCGGCGTCACCACGGTGTACTCGTGGTAGTAGCCCGAGCTCTGGGAGGGCAGGATGCCTTCCCTGTTCGAGAAGACGGTGTTGTCCTGCGGATACGGGTAGGGGCCGCCCGCCTCGATCAGGTCCAGGGTGTCGTGCGCCTGGTCGGGCAGCTTGGAGTAGCAGATGTCACCGACGGCGGTGATGGAGTACGCCGTCGAGGTGGGGGCGTGGTGGTCGGGGGCCGGGCTCGCTGAGGCGGCGACGGGGCCGCCGATGAGCAGGGCGGCGGCGAGGGCGGTGACGCTCACGATTCGTGGGGGGATTCGCATGCGACCAGTGTGACGCGCGTAGAGGTTGTTGTGTCAACGTCAAGTTCGGTGAATTTTCCGGGAGTTAACCGAGCGCCATCGGTTCGCCGCCGTCAGTCCTTCTCGTCGGCGCCCTTCTCGACGGCGCTCTTCTCGTCGGCGGCCTTCTCGGCAACGGCCTCCGCTGCGGCCTCCGCTGCGGCCTCCGCTGCGGCGTCCTTGGCCGCGGCATCCTTGGCCGCGGCGATGCGGTGCTCCGCCATGTACTCACGCAGCTGCCGACTGGTGGCCCCGTTGGTGTAGAGCGCCGCGCCCACCACCGAGAGCGGCACCGAAAGCCCCAGCCAGCCCAGCATTTCGGGCCACCGGCGCTGCGCACGGCAGTCGTCCCACGTGTCGTCCTGCCACGTCGGGTCGTCGCCCTCGTAGAACAGCATCGACTCGCACTTACGGCTGCTGGGGTACTCGTCGTCCCCGTCGCTGAACGGCATCATCAGCTGCCACGCGAGCACGAACCAGATCGCGGCGGCCGCGGCGAGAAGCACAGCACCCCAATTGCGGCGGTTTTCAGCGCTTCTGGCAAATTTCTGCTCGAAGTCCCCCATGGACGTTCCTCCTTGATCGATCTTGATCGACCACGGAACGTATCACCGCGCCCGACGCCCCCAACTGGTCCCCACCAGAACCAGCACACCTCCCACCAGACCCACCACACCCAGCCGCTCCCCGCCCACCGCGATCCCCACCGCGGCCGCCCACAACGGCTCCGTGCCGAGGAGCAGGCTCACCCGCGAAGGAGACGTCCTGCGCACCGCCCACATCTGTACGAAGAAGGCGAAGAGCGTGCAGAACACGGAGAGGAAGAGCAGCCCTGCCCACTCCCGCGCCCCGAAGCCGGCGGCGACGGACCAGGGCGAGGCCCCCGTACCGGCGGCGGCGAGCACCGCGAACACGACCACCGCTGAGCCCAGTTGCACGGTCGTGAGCGACAGCGAATCCGCGTCTCCGGCGTCCTTGACCGCCTTGATCCGGGACATCGCGAGGACGTGCACCGTGCGCGCGAGAGCCGCCAGAAGGATCAGGCCGTCCCCCAGCGACGGCCGGGTGAAACCGGCGCCCTGGGTCAGCAGGACCACCCCGAGGACGGAGAGTCCGGCCGCCGCGAGGAACGCGCGCGGCGGGCTCTTCCGCGTCACCGCGGCCTCGGCGAGCGGGGTGAAGATCATGGTGAGGCTGATGATGAGGCCCGCGTTGGTCGCCGATGTGTGGACGACGCCGTACGTCTCCAGGAGGAAGATCCCGCTGAGGATCAGGCCGAGCGTTCCCGCCCCGCGCCACTGCGGCGCCGTGAGGGCGCGCAGGCCGCGCCATCCGGCCACCACGAGCGCGGGCAGCACGACGGCGAACCGCAGCACCAGGACGGCGACGACCGTGTGCGTCGTCGTGATGCCCTTCGCCGCCAGATAGCTGGCGCCCCAGACCACGGCGACGAGCAGGACGGGCAGATCGGTGAGCCAGGCGCGGCGCGCTGCGGGCGCGGCGGGAGCGGCGAGCGTCGACACGGGGCGCGATCTCCAACGGATGCGGCGGTGTGGAGACTTCGGCGGCTCTCACGTGGGTCGATCACCGTATCCGGCGGAGATCGCGCCGGGAAGGGACGGCGGCGGCCGTCTCACCGTGCGGTCCTGGCCAGTGGCCTGTGCGGTCCGGGCCAGCGGTCCGTGCGGTCCTGGCCGCGTCAGAAACTGCCGTACTCGGGGCGGCCCGCGCGCTCGTAGGAGCTGATGACGACGCCCTTGGACGTCATCCGCGACGCGGTGGTCCTGAACGCCGTGGGCAGGCCGCCCTCGGCGAAGAGGCGCTTGCCGGTGCCGAGCGCCACGGGGAACGTCAGCAGGTGCACGGTGTCGATCAGGTCGTGCGCCAGCAGGGACTGGGCGAGGCCCGCACTGCCGTGCAACTGGAGTTCACGCCCCGGCTGCTCCTTGAGGAGCGTGACGTCCTTGACCAGGTCGTCACGGCCGATGAACCGCGTGCCCGGCCAGTCGCTGCTGGTGAGCGTGGTGCTCGCCACGTACTTGGGCAGCGAGTTGAGCCGCGATGCCACCGGGTCCGCGGGGTCGGTCTTCTTCGGCCAGTACGAGGCGAAGATCTCGTACGTACGCCGCCCGAGCAGGAAGGCGTCGACCCGGTCGAAGTTCTCGGTGACGAAGGCGCCGAAGTCCTCGTCGTCGAAGGGGAACGACCAGCCGCCGTGCTCGAAGCCGCTGCTGCGGTCCTCCTCAGGGCCGCCCGGGGCCTGGATGACGCCGTCCAGGGTCTGGAACTGGGTGAGCGTGACCTTCATGGCGAGTGCCTCTCTGCTCCACGTTCTTGCCGGGTCTTTTCGCTTCTCTCACCTACTCAGACCCCGCGCCCGCCCGGAAGTCATCGCACTCCCCCACGGACCTCCCCCACGGACGTCGCTGTCCATTTCCCGCCAGCCACAGCGCACGCCGACGGCTTTCATTGAACCCGCAAGCACTTCTCACGCATTACGGAACATAACCACGCGAATGAGGTTCGAAGAATGTCTTCTCTGACCGACAAGACGGCCCTGGTCACCGGCGGCAGCCGCGGCATAGGCGCGGCGATCGCGTTGCGGCTCGCGCAGGAGGGTGCCGATGTGGCGATCACGTACGTCAACGGGGAGGCCGCCGCTCAGGACGTCGTCGCCAAGATCGAGGCGTCCGGGCGGCGCGGCTTCGCCATCAGGGCCGACGCGGCCGACCCCGGGGACGCGGCGGGCGCGGTGGAGCGCGCGGCGGACGATCTGGGCCGCCTGGACATCCTGGTGAACAACGCGGGCATCGGAGTACTGGGCCCCATCGGTGACTTGGCGCTCTCCGACGTCGACCGGGTGCTCGCCGTCAACGTGCGTTCGGTCTTCCTGGCCTCGCAGGCAGCGGCCGGGCGGCTGGCCGACGGGGGCCGGATCATCTCCACCGGGTCCGGACTCGCGCGGTTCGCGGGTGGCCCCGGCGCGACGCTGTACGCCATGAGCAAGGCGGCACTCGTCGGCATGACCAAGCCGCTGGCCCGGGAGCTCGCCGGGCGGCGCATCACCGTGAACGTCGTGCACCCGGGCTCGGTCGACACGGACATGAACCCGGCCGACGGCCCGTTCGCCGAGCCGCAGAAGGCGGCGACGGCGCTCGCCCGCTTCGGCTCCGCGGACGAGATCGCCTCGCTCGTCGCCTACCTGGCCGGGGACGACGCGGCGTTCATCACGGGCACGGAGCTTGTGGTGGACGGCGGGTACGGGGCCTGAGTCACGCGGGCATGGTGATCACGCGGGCGTGGTGATGGGGCGCACCGGGGATTCCCACCCGGCGCGCCCCACGTCTTTCAGCGGGCTCCAGCGAGCCCGGCCCGGCCCGGATCAGCCGCCGAGCTCCTGGTGACGCGCCGCGAGACGGCTCGCGCCCGCCTCGGTCAGCGAACCGAAGAGGTGCAGGCGGGAGATGCCGCCGTCCGGGAAGATGTCGATGCGCACGTGCGTGCCGACGACCGGGGCGTCCAGGACGAAGCGGTGGTTGGTGTCGGGCTGCAGGCGGGTACGGGGCAGCGCCTCGACCCACTCGCCACTCTCGCCGTCACGGACGGAGAGGGCGGCCCAGCCGGCCGAGTTGCCCTTGAGGTACGCCGTGTCGATCTCGACGGAGCGGATCTCGGACTGGCCCACCAGCTGGTAGCGGATCCAGTCGTTGCCGGTGTCGCGGCGCCGCCGCGTCTCCCAGCCGTCGTCCATCTTGCGGGAGCGGCCCGGCTGGATGGTGTTGGTGGCCGGGGAGTAGAAGCGGTCGGACGCGTCCTCGACCTGGCCGCCGTTCTCCAGGGCGAGCACGTCGAACGTGCCGAGCGCGGCGAGCCACTTGGGGTCGGCGACGACCTCGCCGTACACCCGCAGGCGCGCGATGCCGCCGTCCGGGTGCTGGTTGACGCGCAGGTGCGTGAAGCGCTGCTCGACGTCGACGGCGAAGCCGTTGGCCGCGTGTCCGCCGACTGCCGTGCGCGGCACGAGAGTCGTCCACTTCACGTCGTCCGAGAGGAGTTCCTCGGGGGTCGGCGAACCGTCGACGCTCGTGCCCTCGACGGAGACGGCCTGCGGGTAGTTGCCGCGGAAGTGGGCGGTGTCGATGACGATGCCGCGTACGACGCCGGGGGCGCCGAGGCGTACGAGCGCCCAGTCGTGGTCGTCGGCGGTGGGCCACGGGTGCTCACCCGAGACACCACGGCGGCGGCGGGTCTCCCAGCCGTCCATGACCTTGCCCTTGTGACCGAAGTGCTCCGGGTCGAACACGGCGGCGTGCGCGAGGAGCAGGTTCTCGCGCATCGCGAAGAACTCGTCGTTGGCGGCGATGACGCCCGCGCCGAGCTGGCGGTCCGCGAGGTTCGCGTACTGGGTGAAGGGGAAGTCGGCGGTGCGGTAGTCCGCGAAGGGGTCGCCGCCGCCGTAGGGGCTCGCGTCGCCGGTGAAGGTGGGTATCGCCGTCGTCACAGTGATCAGTTGTTCCTTTCCAGAAGTCGGCCTGCGGGTTCACTGAACTCGCCGCCGTGCAGGATGCGTTCGCCGCGCAGCCAGGTGGACTTCACGACGCCGCTGAGGGTCTTGCCCGCGTACGCCGTGACTCGGTTCCGGTGCTGCAGCTCCGCGGGGTCCACGGTGAAGGTCTCGTCGGGCGCGAGGACCGCGAAGTCGGCGTCGCGGCCGGCCTCGATGGCGCCCTTCTGGTCGAGTCCGACCAGTTCCGATGTGCGCGTCGACATCCAGCGCACCACGTCGTCGAGGCTGTGGCCGCGCTTTCGGGCCTCGGTCCAGATCGCGGGGAGGCTGAGCTGGAGCCCGGAGATGCCGCCCCACGCGGTCGCGAAGTCGTCGGTCTTGAGTTCCGCGGTGGACGGCGAGTGGTCCGTCACGACGCAGTCGATGGTGCCGTCGGCGAGCGCGTCCCAGAGCAGGTCCTGGTTGGCGGCCTCGCGGATGGGCGGGCAGCACTTGAACTCGCTCGCGCCGTCCGGGACTTCCTCCGCGGTGAGCGTGAGGTAGTGGGGACAGGTCTCGACGGTGAGCTTGACGCCCTCGCGCTTGGCGGCGGCGATCAGGGGCAGCGCGTTCGACGACGACAGGTGCAGTACGTGGACACGGGCGCCGAGCCGCTTGGCGAGTGCGATGAGGCCCTCGATCGCGGCGTCCTCGGAGACGCGCGGCCGGGTGTCCAGGTAGTCCGTGTACTTGGGACCGCTCTTGTGCGGGGCGGCGTCAAGCTCGTGCGGGTCCTCGGCGTGCACGATGAGCAGTCCGCCGAAGCCGGCGATCTCCGCCATGGAGGTGGCGAGGTGGTCCTGGTCCAGGTGCGGGAACTCGTCCACGCCGGACGGCGAGAGGAAGCACTTGAAGCCGTAGACACCGGCGTCGTGCAGCGGCTTGAGGTCGCCGACGTTGTCGGGCAGGGCGCCGCCCCAGAAGCCGACGTCGATGTGCGCCTTGGTGCGGGCCACTTCCTGCTTCGTGCGCAGATTGTCGACCGTCGTGGTCGGCGGAAGGGAGTTGAGCGGCATGTCGACGAGGGTGGTGATGCCGCCCGCGGCGGCGGCACGGGTGGCGGTCCAGAAGCCTTCCCACTCCGTGCGGCCCGGGTCGTTCACATGGACGTGCGTGTCGACGAGCCCCGGCAGCAGGACGTCGTCACCGAAGTCCTCGATGCGGGCCCCCGCCGGTACGTCGGCGTCGTACGCCAGTACGGCCGCGATCTTCCCTCCGGAGACCGTGACCGACGCGGCGCGGGTTCCCTGCGGGGTGATCACGCGGGTCGAGCGCAGCACCAGTTCTACGTCCACGTCCTCAACGCCCTCTCTTCGCTTCTTCGCTTGACTGCCTGTTCGTTCTTTTCCGCTACACAGACCATTCGTTTCCGCTAAACGGAATTCAACGTTCTGTTGAATGAGTCTTCACGGCCGACCCCGAGCCGTCAAGAGGTCACCTGGGGCACACTGGACGTTTCCACAAAGTGGAATTAGAATTCCACAGACCAGAACGTAGTTACGCACAACCCGGCCGTCAATCGATCACTGGGCGTGACGGCGAAGAAGCGGACAAAGGCGCCCCGACCGGTCCCTGACCGGCCCTGACCGGCAGATACGCGAGGGCCGCCAAGGGACCCGGCGAGGAACCGCCCGGTAGGCTGCTGACTTGCCCGTCAGCCCCGAAAGGACTGCGCCGTGCCGACGTCAAGCGCCAGCGACGCCTCCACTGAGGTCGCCGCCTCCAAGCCGCCCGCTGCCAGCGGTGGTGTCCAGTCCCTCGAGCGCGCCTTCGACCTCCTCGAACGGATGGCGGACGCCGGAGGCGAGGTCGGCCTCAGCGAGCTCTCCGCCAGCAGCGGCCTTCCGCTGCCCACGATCCACCGCCTGATGCGCACGCTGGTCGCCTGCGGCTACGTACGCCAGCAGCCCAACCGCCGCTACTCCCTGGGCCCGCGCCTGATCCGCCTCGGCGAATCGGCCTCGCGCCTCCTCGGCACCTGGGCCCGCCCCTACCTCGCGCGCCTGGTTGAGGAGACCGGCGAGACCGCGAACATGGCGCTGCTCGACGGGGACGAGATCGTGTACGTCGCACAGGTGCCGTCCAAGCACTCCATGCGGATGTTCACCGAGGTGGGCCGCCGAGTCCTCCCCCACTCCACGGGCGTCGGCAAGGCACTCCTCGCCCACACCCCGCCGGAGGAGGTGCGCGCGCTCCTCGCCCGTACCGGAATGCCCGCGGCCACGGAGAAGACGATCACCACGCCGGAGGGTTTCCTCGCCGCGCTCGACGAGGTCCGCAGCGCGGGCTTCGCCGTCGACGACAACGAGCAGGAGATCGGGGTGCGCTGCCTGGCGGTTTCGGTCCCCAACTCCCCCACCGCGGCGGCCATTTCGATCTCAGGACCGGCGGGCCGGGTCACGGAGGCCGCGGTGGAGAAGATCGTGCCGGTGCTGCAGGAGGTGGCGGTGGAGCTGTCGGCCGCGCTTGCCAGTTCGGGTCCCGCTGCGTAGACGCCGGGTCGTTCACGAGCGCCGGACGGGCTGGAGCATCCAGCCCGTCCGGCGCTTTCGTACGAGTCCCGTCCGGAGCTTTCGTACGAGTAGGGAACTACTGCCCCGCGCCGCCCCTGATCAGCCCACGCCCCGTCGCCACAGCCACCGCCGCCGTACGCGAGTCGACCCCCAGCTTCGCGTAGATGTGCACCAGATGGGACTTCACGGTGGCCTGGCTCAGGAAGAGCCGCTTGCTGACCTCCTGGTTGGACAAGCCCTCCCGCACCAGCCTGAGCACCTCCAGCTCCCGCCCGGTCAGCGCCTCACCGGGCGCCCGCATCCGGTCCATAAGACGGTGCGCGATCGCGGGCGCGAGCGCGGACTGCCCCGCTGCCGCGGTACGCACCGCCGACGCCAGTTCCTCCGGCGGCGCGTCCTTGAGGAGATATCCCGCCGCGCCCGCCTCGACCGCGGCGAGGATGTCGGCGTCCGTGTCGTACGTCGTCAGGACCAGCACCCGCGGCGCTCCCCGCACGGCGGTGATCGCGGCCGTGGCCTGCGCCCCGTGCATCCCCGCCCCGAACTGGAGATCCATCAGGACGACGTCGAACGCGCCGGTCGCGGCGAGCGACACCGCTGCCTCGGCCGTCGCCGCCTCCCCCACCACGGCGAAGTCCGGCTCGGTGTCAAGGACGGCACGCAGTCCGGCGCGTACGACGGGGTGATCGTCGGCGAGGAGCAGCCGGATGGGCTGCTCCCGCGCTTCGGCGCTCACAGCGCGGCCCCCGCCCGAACCGCCCCCGTCGGAAGCGGCAGCGTGACCGCGACGGCCGTCCCCTGCCCCGGCGCCGACTCCACGCTCAGCGTCCCGCCGAGCGACCGGGCCCGCGCCCGCATGGCGGGCAGCCCGAACCCTCCGTCGCCTCCGCGCTCCGGTGGCGCGGACGCCGCCGGATCGAAGCCCCGCCCGTCGTCGACCACGTCCAGGGACACTGACGTGTCCATGAAGCTGAGCGTGATCTCGGCGCGCCCCGCACCCGCGTGCCGGACGGTGTTCGCGAGGGCGGACTGGGCGGTGCGGAGCAGGGCGACTTCGTACGGCGTCGGCAGCTCGGTGGGCGTGCCGCTCACCGTGAACTGGACGTCGACGTGCGAGCCGTCCGAGCCCGGCGACGCGGACGCGGAGAGCCGCTCGAGCGCTCCGGCCAGCGAGCCGTGCTCCAGGTCTGGCGGGCTGAGGGCACGCACGAAGCGCCGCGCCTCCGCGAGGTTGTCCTGCGCCGCGCCACGGGCCTGCTCGATGTGCGGCGCCGCGGGGGATCCGGCGGGCAGCGCGCGTTGCGCGGCCCGCAGCAGGAGCTGGATGGAGGAGAGTCCCTGGGCGAGGGTGTCGTGGATCTCGCGGGCAAGGCGCTCGCGCTCGGCGAGGGTGCCCGCGGTCCGTTCGGCGGCGGCGAGCTCGGCACGCGTGGCCATGAGTTCGTCGATCAGCTGACGGCGCCGTTCGCTCTCCCGGTACAGCGCCTCGTACCCGAGAACGGTGGCGACCGCCATGGCCGCGCCGAGCAGCGGCCCGATGAAGCTGCCCGGCGATATGGGCGAGCCGTGCAGCAGGAAGCTGGCGATGGCGGCGGCGGCGGTGAGCGCGACGGCGGGCAGGGCCCAGCGCAACGGCAGCAGGTGCAGTTGCAGGAAGTACAGGGGGAAGGCCGTCCACAGCCCGTCGGGCGAGAGGACGAGCAGCACCACCCAGCACACACCGAGCGCCGCGAGCCACACGGCTGCCGCACGCTGCGAGCGCGCGACGGCCGGGGTGAGCGTGCCCGCCGCGTAGACACCGCCCATGACGACCACGGCCGCGACGACGGCACCACCGCGCGGCGCACCGTCGGCCACGGCCCGCACGGCGGCGAGCGCGAGCAGCCCAGCGAGCAGCGCGTGCAGACACAGCCGCAGGGTCAGGGCGACGGGGGTGGTCCGGGAGGGGGCAAGGGCGGGGGCCAGGGAGTCGGCGGAGAGCATCGGGGCCTCGGTCGGGGGCTGATTCGGGGGCAGGAGTGGGCGTCGGGGCCCGGCGCCCTCCTCGGACCACAGTCTCGACACGGGCTCGGCCTCGCACCGCAGTCTCGGCCTGGGCCCGGCATGCGGTGCAGGCCGGAAGGCAGCCGGGCGGGGAGACGGAGGAGGCTCGGCCCGGTCCGGAGGCGGAGGCTCGGTGGAGGTGTTCATCGGACCCTCCAGCGTAGGCGCAGCCGCCCCCGCTTTCGTCAACCGAAAGGTTGACCGCCGGCTCCCCCCTTCGATTCGGGTGAAGCGTGCTGTGGCGCGATGCCGTGGAGGTGTGCGCGGACGGAGGGTGGGGGCATGTTCGTCGCATGGAGAGACCTTCGGTTCGCCAAGGGGCGGTTCGCCCTGATGGGAGCCGTCGTCGTACTCATCACTCTGCTCGTGGGGCTGCTTTCCGGGCTCACGGCCGGGCTCGCCAGGGAGAACACCTCCGCGATCACCGGCCTGCCCGCCGACCACCTCGCCTTCGCCGCGCCACCGGACGGCCAGTCCGTCTCCTTCACCGGCTCCCAGGTGGAACAGCGCGCCTGGGAGGCCTGGGCGGCACAGCCGGGCGTACGGTCCGCCGAGCCGATCGGCATCAGCACCCTCAACGCCACCGCGGGCGAGCGCTCGGCCGCCGTGTCCGCCTTCGGCGTGGAGCCGGAGTCCGGGATCGCGCCGGACGGCGTCGCACCGGGCGAGGCCGTGCTCTCCGAGAAGGCGGCGGCGGACCTCGGCGTCGGCCCCGGGGACACCGTGCGGCTCGGCGGGGGCGGAGTCCAGGAGCGGGTGGCGCGGGTCGCGTCGGACGCCTCGTACAGCCATACCCCTGTCGTATGGACCGCGCTCGACGACTGGCAGGGGCTCGGCCACCGGGGCACGTCGATGGACGACCAGGCCACGGTCGTCGCGCTGCGGACCGGGGACGGGGCCGATCTCGCCGCCGGGGACAAGGCGGCGGGCACGGAGACGAAGTCCCTCGACGGCGCGCTCTCGGCCATCGGCTCCTACCAGGCGGAGAACGGCTCGCTGCAGCTCATGCGCGGCTTCCTCTTCGTCATCTCGGCCCTCGTCATAGGGGCGTTCTTCACGGTGTGGACGATCCAGCGCGCCGGTGACATCGCGGTGTTGAAGGCGCTCGGCGCCTCCACTCCGTACCTGCTCAGGGACGCTCTCGGGCAGGCCGTGCTGATGCTGGCCGCCGGGACGGCCCTGGGGACGGGGATCGCGGCGCTCGTCGGTTCCGCGATCAGCGGCGGCGATGTGCCCTTCGTCCTCGATCCGCCGACCGTGCTGTGGCCCGCCGCCGTGATGATCGCCCTCGGGGCGCTGGGCGCGGGCCTGTCCGTACGGCGGATCACCGCCGTCGATCCGCTGACCGCACTGGGGAGTGCCCGATGAGCCTGTCCCTCGAAGACATCACGCTGACGTACCCGGACGGGGAGGGGCGCCTGACGGCACTCGACGGGGTCGGGCTCGACGTCCCCGCCGGGACGCTGACGGCGATCGTCGGCCCGTCCGGCTCCGGCAAGTCCAGTCTGCTCGCCGTGGCGGCGACGCTGGTGACCCCCGATCGGGGCCGGGTGGTGGTCGGGGGTACGGAGACGGGGGCGCTGTCGGCTGCCGAGCGGGCGGAGCTGCGGCGGCGCAGGATGGGGATCGTCTTCCAGCAGCCGAATCTCCTCGCGTCGCTGACCGCGCTCGAACAGGTGGAACTGATGGCACGCATCGACGGACGCGGACGTTCCGCCGAGGTGCGGGAGCGAGCACGGGGGCTCCTCGACACCGTGGGCCTGGCGGACCTCGCGCACCGGCGCCCGCATCAGCTGTCGGGCGGTCAGCGCCAACGGGTCGGTATCGCACGGGCGTTGATGAACGCGCCCGCGGTGCTCCTGGTGGACGAGCCGACCAGCGCCCTTGATCACGAGCGGGGCGCGTTGGTCCTCGAACTCCTCGGGCGGCTCACGCGGGAGTGGGGGACGGCGACGGTCCTGGTCACGCACGACCGGGCGAGGTTGGCCGTGGCCGACCGGGTGGTGGAGCTGGTGGACGGGAGGGTGGGGGTTTTCAGCCCGTCGGGCACGCCGAAGCCTGTGACCAACGGCGTACGGGGAGGACCCAGCCCGTCCGGCGTTTGAGGACGAACTCGGCGAAGCCGGTGATCAACACCGCTCAAGGCCCCGGGGCCCGCCCCGGCTCCCCGAAGATCTCCACCGCGCCCCGGACCGCCGCGAGCCCCGCGCCAAGGGCGCTGACGGAGCCGATCGCTCCCGCGACGAGCAGCAGCGACCGCCGCAGCCGAGGCACCTCGGGCGCACCGCTCAGTGCCATGGCGGCCAGCGCCGCGAGCTCGTCCTCGGCGATGCCCCGGTCGGGGAACTCGACCGGATGCGCTGCCAGCTCACGGCGCAGCCGGGACACCGCGGCGCCCAACTCCGCGACGCGCGGATCCTCATCACTGCCGGCCTCACTGCCGGTGTCACTGCCGGTCACTTGTCTCTGCCCTACGCTCTGCGACACAGCTCTCCCCCTCGCACGATGTCGTGCGCACGTTCTCTCGTGCAGATCTTGCCGACCCCGCACAGCGCTGGTCAGACACCAGGGGGACGCGGGCCAGTAAACGCCACGGGAACCGGGACGCGCCACTTTCCGGCCGGAAGACACCGCTCGATCGCGACAGGCTCCGGGCAGGGTGCGGTATGCAGGAGCCATGACGAATCCGATGATCGCCGGGCTCCTTCTCGCGGCGGGCGGCGGGCGACGCCTCGGCGGCCGGCCGAAGGCCCTCCTCGACCACCAGGGGCGGCCCCTCGTGGAGCACGCGGTCCGCGTACTGCGCGAGGGCGGGTGCACGCGCGTGCACGTGGTGCTCGGCGCGGACGCCGATGTCGTACGAGAGAAGGCCTCGCTCCCCGGCTGCGTACTGATCGACAATCCGGAGTGGGCGCAGGGGATGGGTTCGTCGCTGCGGGCCGGGCTCGCCTCCCTGCGCGGCACCGAGGCCGACGCCGAAACCGGCACCGAAACCGGCAGCGAAGCCGCCGCCGCGCTCGTCTCGCTCGTCGATCAGCCCGGCATCGGCCCGGCCGCGATGGCCCGCGTGTACGCCGCCTACCGCTCCCCCGCCACCCTCGCCGCCGCCGCGTACGACGGAGAGCGCGGCCACCCCGTGCTCTTCGGCGCGGATCACTGGGCGGGCATCGCGGCGAGCGCGGTGGGTGATCGCGGGGCGCGCGCCTATCTGAAGGAACACGCCAGTGAGATCGCTCTCGTCGAGTGCGGGGACGTGGCCCGGGCGTACGACATCGACACCCCCGCCGACCTGGTCCACCTTGAGTGACCGGCATGGCACTCAGCGACACGTTCTGTCGACGAAGAGAATCTCGACATCAACAGACGATTGAACTTCCACTATGAGGAAACTAGTATCCACTGTTCAGAAGCACCCGTTCCCTCAAGTGGGGCCCACGGCCGTATCTCGGCTCCCGTGGCACTGAGTGTCACTGCGAATGCCCGGCGGCCGCCAAGGCACCACTCGTGAAGCTCGCTGAAGGAAGTGACAGCTCATGTCCGCACCAGCGCAGTCCCCGCTGGCCATCGTCGACGCGGAGCCTCTGCCGCGGCAGGAGGAGGTCCTCACCGACGCGGCCCTCGCCTTTGTGGCCGAGCTGCACCGGCTCTTCACGCCCCGCCGTGACGAGCTCCTCAGCCGCCGCTCCGAGCGCCGCGCCGAGATCGCAAGCACCTCCTCGCTCGACTTCCTTCCCGAGACCGCGGCGATCCGCGCGGACGACTCCTGGAAGGTGGCGCCCGCCCCGGCCGCCCTGAACGACCGCCGCGTCGAGATCACCGGTCCTACCGACCGCAAGATGACCATCAACGCCCTGAACTCGGGCGCCAAGGTCTGGCTCGCGGACTTCGAGGACGCTTCGGCGCCCACCTGGGAGAACGTGGTCCTCGGCCAGCTCAACCTGACCGACGCCTACGAGCGCCGCATCGACTTCACGGACGACCGCAGCGGCAAGTCGTACGCCCTCAAGGACGCCGACGAGCTCGCCACCGTCGTCATGCGCCCGCGCGGCTGGCACCTGGACGAGCGCCACCTGCAGCTCGAAGGCACCCCGGTCCCCGGCGCGCTCGTCGACTTCGGCCTGTACTTCTTCCACAACGCCAAGCGCCTCATCGAGCTCGGCAAGGGCCCGTACTTCTACCTCCCGAAGACGGAGTCGTACCTGGAGGCCCGCCTCTGGAACGACATCTTCGTCTTCGCGCAGGACTACGTCGGCGTCCCGCAGGGCACCGTCCGCGCCACGGTCCTCATCGAGACGATCACGGCCGCGTACGAGATGGAGGAGATCCTCTACGAGCTCCGCGACCACGCGTCCGGCCTGAACGCGGGCCGCTGGGACTACCTCTTCTCCATCGTCAAGAACTTCCGTGACGGCGGCTCGAAGTTCGTCCTGCCGGACCGCAACCTCGTGACGATGACGGCCCCCTTCATGCGGGCGTACACCGAACTCCTCGTCCGTACCTGCCACAAGCGCGGCGCGCACGCGATCGGCGGCATGGCGGCGTTCATCCCGTCCCGCAGGGACGCGGAGGTCAACAAGGTCGCCTTCGAGAAGGTCAAGAACGACAAGGACCGCGAGGCGGGCGACGGCTTCGACGGCTCCTGGGTCGCGCACCCGGACCTGGTCCCGATCGCGATGGAGTCGTTCGACGCGGTCCTGGGCGACAAGCCCAACCAGAAGGAGCGCCTTCGCGAGGACGTGCGGGTCGCCCCCGGTGACCTGATCGCCATCGACTCCCTCGACGCGAAGCCCACGTACGACGGTCTGGTCAACGCAGTCCAGGTCGGCATCCGCTACATCGAGGCCTGGCTGCGCGGCCTCGGCGCCGTCGCCATCTTCAACCTGATGGAGGACGCGGCCACCGCCGAGATCTCGCGCTCGCAGATCTGGCAGTGGATCAACGCGGGCGTCGTCTTCGAGAACGGCCGGACGGCGACCGCCGACCTGGCCCGCGAGGTCGCCGCCGCCGAACTGGTCGCCATCCGCGCCGAGATCGGCGACGAGGCGTTCGCGGCCGGCAAGTGGCAGCAGGCCCACGACCTCCTCCTCCAGGTCTCCCTGGACGCGGACTACGCGGACTTCCTGACGCTCCCGGCGTACGAGCAGCTGCGCTGACCCGTACCTCGGATTCGGCCAGGCCCCCCGGCATCGCACAGCGCCGGGGGGCCTGGCCCCGTCAGGGGCGCGGGGAACTGCGCGCCCAGCCACATACGGCCCGCAGATCCCCCTCACTCAAGGTGAACGGACCAGTCCTGCTCAGCCGCAGGCTTCCCGTGCAGATCCGGGACCCGCTTCAACCAGGCCGGACGCCCCTTCTCAGTAACGGCGGCACGCCTCGCGTCGGCAGCGGCAAGCTCTCCCCGGCTGGGGAAGTCCGTCGGCAGCCAAGCCGCTGAGGCACGGACACGGGCCAGCAGAAAAGCGATGTACGCCTCCCGCACCTCGTCGGGTGACGAGAATCCCGGCTCATCGGCCAGCCACGCGTCCGGCACGAGACCGACGATCTCGCGAAGCACGGCCTCCGTGACGAGGGGCGCAAGTTCGGCGTCGGCGGCCGGCGTGTCCGGGCCGTACCCCCCGAGAGCGTGATGGCGGAAGTCGTACACCTTGTCAGGCGCGGACGCGCCCCAGCGGTGGTGGAAGACCAGGGCCGCCCCGTGGTCGATGAGCCACAGCCTCGGCGGCTGGAGGCCGAACGTGGGCCAGACCATCAGGTTCGAGCTGTGCACCGTGCGGTCGACGTTCGCGGTGAGGGCGTCGAGCCACACCACCTTGCCCGCTTCGAGCGGGTCCACGTCCAGCGCCTCGGGGGTGAAGTCCGCCGCGCCCGGCAGGAGGTCCATGCCCAGGTTGAGCCCCGCGCTGGCGTGCAGCAGGTCCTGCACCTCCTGATGGGGCTCGTCCGCCGCGACCGCCGGGTCGAAGTGGACCAGGACGAGCTCGGGGAAGCGCAGGCCGAGGTGGCGGGCAAGTTCGCCGACGATGATCTCGGCGACCAGCGCCTTGCGGCCCTGCGCGGAGCCGGTGAACTTGACGACGTACGTACCCAGGTCGTCGGCCTCGACGACGCCGGGCACGGAGCCCCCGGTCCGCAAGGGCTCGATGTAGCGGGTCGCGGTGACCTCTCTCAGCATTTTCCCAGGCCACCCATCTCTTCAACCATGTAATCCACAGCCCCCGTCGGACGGGCGCTACAGCGGGGCGATGGCGGTTCGCCCCTTGCCTCCGACCTCCGGCACGAAGTGCGCATAGTAACCGGGGGCGATCGCGGGCGAGGAGCGCCCGAGCCACCGCACCAAGGTCACGACGGACTCTCCGGCTTCCACCACCTCGGCCAACGCGGGCTTCCATGTGTAGGTGCTCCACCTATTCACCGTGGGAAGGCTTGCAACAACCCACCCTCGCCGGTCGGTTGCGGCCCCTCGTTCCGTGCCCGGTCCACCAGCATCGCGACGAGCTCCACTCCCCTCATACACGGATGGCCCGCCGGAAGCTCTGCTTCCGGCGGGCCATCCGTGCGTGTCAGCGTTCAGCGAACCTGTCGGTGATCCACCGGATCATGTCACTTCCCGTAGTACGCGTTGTAGATCGAGATCGTCGATTTGTTGTCCTTCTTGTCGGCGATCTTGGCGTGGAACGAGATGCCCTTGCCCTTGGCCGGGTT
The DNA here is from genome assembly GCF_053606205.1 of Streptomyces sp. NPDC055239. Classification (NCBI taxonomy): domain Bacteria; kingdom Bacillati; phylum Actinomycetota; class Actinomycetes; order Kitasatosporales; family Streptomycetaceae; genus Streptomyces; species Streptomyces sp. NPDC055239. Next base: position 539,784 of record NZ_JBSGRD010000003.1, read on the forward strand.
CGTGACCGCGATCTTGCCGTTCTTCACGGTGACCTTCTTCCAGGTCTGGCCGTAGTCGTACGACACGTACACCGCGAGCGACTTGAGGTTGCTGCCTGCGGCCGAACCCTGGACGGTCACCGGGACGGAGACCTTCTTGCCCGCCGGAGCCCTGCTGTCCAGGCCGACGGCCGCGTTGAACCGGACCGAGGAAGCGGGCAGCTTCGCCCGGTCGGCCTTCTTGGAGCGGAAGGTCCAGCTGGCGTCGACGCGGGTGGAGGCCGCGGCGACCTTGACGCTGCGCTTGACCGAGGTGGTCAGCTTGTACGCGGCGTCACCGGCCGGGACCTTGAAGGTGCCCTGCCCTTCCAGCGGGTCGCTGTTCGAGCCGACCTTGGCGCCGTTGCGGTAGAGGGTCGTGGTGGCCGACGAGTAGAGCGACGAGCCGGCGTGGGTCTTGCCGTCGGCGAACAGCGGCAGGGAGCCGTAGATGCCGTTGCCCTCGCGGTAGATGCCGAGGCTTGAGTCGATGCGCGGGCCGAAGACCGCCGTGTGGAAGGTCTTCTCGTAGGTCTTGGCGGCCTTGAAGGTCTGCGGGGTGCCGAGCGTGTAGAAGGCCTCGACGATCGGGAAGCCGTTCTCGTCGAGCCCGCCGTGCTGCTCGAAGTCGAGTTTCCACGTTGTCCCGCTCGCGGTGGACAGGCGCAGCGTGCGCGTGCCGGGCAGCTTCTGCTGGACCCCGGGCGCGAAGGTGTCCGTACTGCCGGGCACCTCGCCCCAGGCGTAGATCACGCCCTGCTTGCCGCTCGACGAGGCGCCCAGGCCGGTCTTCACCGTGGCCAGTTCACTCGCCTTGTAGTGCTTGGTGTAACCGGTGGCGAGCTGCTTGACCTTGCCGCCGGCGAGGGTGTCGTACTCCTCGGCGGGCTTGACCCAGTGACCGCCCCACTGCTGGTACAGGCTGCCGTCGGTGACCTGCGGGCCGGCGTGCGCGGTACGGAAGTTGGCGTACGAGTCCAGCCACCAGCCGTACGAGCTGCTGCCGGTCGGCGTGCCGACGGTGTACATCGGCTGAGCGACCTCCGACTTCGCCCCCGCGTCGGGCACGGTGATGTCCACCGGCTTCGCTGTCCGCGCGTCCACCGTGATCGTGGCCTTCTTGGTGATGCTCAGCTTCGGCTGCGCCACCCAGTCGAAGCCCTTGGCGAGGTCGTCCGGGTCGACGTAGATCGCCGAGTCGAAGATGTAACCGCCCTTGGGAACACGGACCTTGACGGTGCCGGACTCGTCGTAGGGCGAATACCACTTGTCCTGGGCGAGCCCGGTGACACCGTCCAGGTCGGCGCCGTAGTACTTCGCCGGGTTGCCGTCACGTCCGAGGAACTTGAACGTGACGTCGTACGACTCCACCTCGCGCTGCACCGTCGCCGCCGTGCGTACGCTCTGGCCGCCGCCGGTCGCGGTCACGTACGCGGAGTAGGCGCCGTCGAGCGTGCCGCCCAGCTTGGTGTTGACCGTGAGGTCGGCGGAGGCCGAGCCGCCCGCCGGGACGTTCAGCGTCTTGGTGCCGAGCGTGAAGAAGCCGGCCGGTGCGGCCTGCCCCTTCGGGTTGGTGCCCGCCACCGCGAGGTTCAGCGTGACATCGGTCTTCCCGAGGTTCTTGTACGTGACCTTGTCGGTGACCGGCTTGTCGTCGGTGTGCGGCCACTGCTGGAGGCCGAAGCTCACCGACGTCGGGTCGGCGATCACGGTCTGCTTGATGGCCTTGTCGACCTGGACGCGTCCCGAACCCTGCTGGAACGGCGTGTACTTGCCGCCCTTGGTGGAGCCGGTCAGCGCGCCCTTGAGCTGGGTGTACGTCCAGTCGGGGTGCTGCTGCTTCAGGATCGCCGCGGCGCCCGCGACATGCGGGGTGGCCATCGACGTACCCGAGATGCTCACGTAGCCGGGCGGCTTCTCGCCGACCTCCTGGGCGATGACGCTGCCCGGGGCCGAGGCGGCCGTGATGTCCACGCCGGGTGCGGTCACGTCGGGCTTGATCTGCCCGTCGAGGCCGGGGCCCGTGCTGGAGAAGTCGGCCAGCTTGTCCAAGTCGTCGACGGCGCCCACGGTGAGCGCGGCCTCCGCGCTGCCCGGGGAGCCGATCGTCTGCTCGCCGCCGTCGTTGCCCGCGGCGATCGCGAAGAGGACGCCCTTCTCCTTGGACAACTTGTTGACCTGGGCCTCAAGCGGATCGATGTCGGGTGTGTCCCCGCCGCCGAGGCTGAGGTTCACGACGTCGGCGCCCTGCTCGACCGCCCACTCCATCCCGGCGAGGATGCCGGAGTCGTCGCCGGAGCCGTCGTCGCCGAGCACCTTGCCGTTGAGCAGCTTGGCGCCGGGCGCGACGCCCTTGTACTTGCCCGCCGACTTGGCGCCCGTACCGGCCGCGATGGACGCGACGTGCGTGCCGTGGCCGTACTTGTCGGTCGCGTCGGGGGACGTGGAGAAGTTCTTCTCCCCGACCACCTGCTCCTTGAGGTCCGGGTGGGTCGCGTCGACACCGGTGTCGAGGACAGCGATCTTGACGCCCTTGCCGTTGTACCCGGCGGCCCACGCCTTGTCGGCGCCGATCTGCGGAACGGACTTGTCGAGGCTGGCCTTGCGGACCCCGTCGAGCCACACATGGGCGATGCCCGAGGCGGTCTTCGCGCCGCCGGACCGCGTGTCGGTGAGCGCGGCCCACAGGTCGGGCGCGTCCCCCCTGGGCGTCAGCACCGCGTCCGCGTTCAGCGACGTGAGGGTCCTGCGGACCTTGGTGTCGCCGGCGTCGCGGACGTCCGCCTTCGCCGCCGCGGCCGCGCCGCGGTAGCCGACGATCAGCTTGAGGCCCTGCTTCTGGGCCTTGCGGCCGGCCGACTTGTTGAGCTCGGTGACGTCGAAGAGCCGCTGGTCGAGCTTGCCGTCGGCTATCAGCCGCGCGGCGTCGGCCGGTACGACGAGGGTGTGTCCGTCGGCCTTGCGGATCTGGACGGGTATCCCCTCGCGGCCCTTGGCCCGCTCCAGGCCGGTGACACGGCCCTTGGCGTCGACGACGACGCGGTCGCCGGTGATCAGGGTGATGCGGTGCTTGGGCGTGATCTGTACGGTCTGGTCAGCGGCCGAGTCACTGGTTGTGCGCTCGGCCTCCGCCGACGCCGGGCCGGTCATGCTCGCCGCCAGAGCCACGGCTGCCGCCGTGGCGATCGTGGCCGTGCACGCTCTTTTCGCTTGTCTGCGCAAGTCTCCCCCTGGAGGCTCTCTGAGAACTTGTTGTCTTCCGGGTGTAACCACTGGGTTTCTGCTGGTCAGGCGTAAATCTCCCGCCGACCGCTTCGCCATCGACGCGGTGTTCCTCGGCGAGGACCGCCAGCGTGCCCGAACCTCGTTGACCGGATGCTGATCCAACCTGACCGGCCGATCAGGAAGGCGGGCCGGCACTGTGCGAGGCTGCACCGCATGCGCATCCTGGTGGTCGAAGACGAGGTGGACCTTGCCCACACCCTGCGCACCGGTCTGACCGCCGAGGGCTACAGCGTCGACCTCGCCCATGACGGGCGGCAGGGACTGTGGATGGCCCGGACCGGCGAATACGCCCTGGTCGTACTGGACTTGATGCTGCCCGGACTCAACGGCTACAAGGTCTGCGCCCAGCTGCGCCGGGAGGGCAACGCGACCCCCATCCTGGTACTCACCGCCAAGGACGGGGACTGGGATCAGACAGAGGCCCTGGACACGGGGGCCGATGACTACCTGGCCAAACCCTTCTCCTACATGGTGCTCGTCGCACGGCTGCGGGCCCTGGTCAGACGAGCCGCCACGGTCGCACCGCCCGTCCTCGCCGTGGGCGACCTCTCGTTGGATGTCGCCGGCCGGGTCTGCCGCCGGGCCGGGGCCCGGGTGGAACTCACACCCCGGGAGTTCGCCGTGCTGGAGCTGCTGGCCCGCAGGGCGGGCCAGGCGGTCTCCAAAACGGATCTGCTCTATCACGCGTGGCCCGACGAAGCCCTCGATCCCAACCTGGTGGAGGCGCGCGTCAGCGCCCTGCGCAAGAAGGTGGACGCCGCGTTCGGCCGACGGTCCCTGCAGACCGTGCGGGGTACCGGTTACCGGCTGGTGGACGACCGTGAACGCGACTGAGCCGCGACGCCGCTGGTGGCCGCGTTCGGTACGGGCCCGCACGGCTCTGGCCGCCGCCTCGGCGGCCGCCGTCATCCTGGTCGGCATCGGCTGGTGGGTACACCGCGACGTCTACCACGAGAGCACAAAGATCGCCGATGTGCAGGCGCGGGAACAGCTCTTGGCTCTCGTCGATCAGGTGGAGGAGGGTGTGGTTCCCGCTCGCCGAAGCACTGTGCCGTACGAGGTCGTCGCGACCGGCCGCCGTGCCGCTGTCGCCTACGGCGGAGGCATGGAGGAGTTCGATCCCGGCACCCGCCATGTGCTGCCCGCCCCACCGAAGGCCGAGTTGCCCGCTCCACCGGCGGATGACGGGACAGGATGGGGCTATACGACCGAACCCATGCGTATACCGGGGCGCCACGACTCCGAGCCCATGGACCGGTTCGGCAAGGACGGTGGGACCTACCCGGTCATGTACGACGATGTCAGGGCCGATGAACTGAGCAACGACAGAGTCGCCGCTCTGGGTGTCGCCGCCGACGCCCAGCTGCGGGTCTATGTGGTGGTGCTTCCGCACGCAGGCGAGGACATCGCCGAGGAAATCACCGAGGCCACCGACCGCCGGCTGCTGCGGGCCGGGCTCGTCGGCCTCGTACTGATCGCCGCCGTCGCCTACTTCGCCGTCCGCATCGCGCTGCGGCCGGTCGAAGCCATTCGCGTCCTCACCGCCTCAGTCACCGCGAGCGACCCCCGCGAACGCGTTACCGTGCCCGCCGCGGGACACGAGATCGCCGCCCTGGCCACCACCATCAACACCACCCTCCAACGCCTCGACGACGCCGCCACCCAGCAGCGCCGCTTCGTCGCGGACGCCGCCCACGAACTGCGCAGCCCCCTCACCACGCTGCTGGCCAGCCTTGAAGTCGCGCTCGCCTACCCGGAACGCACCGACTGGCCCGCCGCGGCCACCACCGCCGCACGACAGACCCGCCGCCTCCAGGCACTCACCGAAGACCTGCTGCTCCTCGCCCGCCTCGACACCCGCACCCCCACAGCCGGTCCCGACACCGTCGACCTGACAGCCCTCGCCTCCCGGCTGACCGAGCAATACCCCCGCACCGAACGGCCGTTGAACCTCACCTGCGACAGCACCGCCCCCGCACACGCACCCGGAAACCCCGACGAATACGAACGGCTGCTGCGCAACCTCATCGACAACGCCGCCCGCCACGCCGCACACCGCATCCAGATCACCGTCCGGAGCCAGGACGGCTGGGTCGTCCTCACGGTGCACGACGACGGACCGGGCGTGCCCGCCGAGGACGCCGAGCGCATCTTCGAACGCTTCGTCCGGCTCGACGACGCCCGCTCCCGCGACCAGGGCGGCACCGGCCTGGGCCTCGCCATCGCCCGCGACCTGGCCCACCGCCACCAAGGCACCCTCACCCTCACCCCCCAGGCCCTCGGAGCATGCTTCCAACTCCGTCTCCCCCAAGCCCCGACCTCAGCCGAGGAATAGCGCGCTTCACCCGGGCAGCACTGGCCACCCGAGCGACAGTTGCTGTGTCGGCACCGGCGAGGGCGGACAACACCTCAAAGAAGCCTCGACGACGCCGGGCACGGAGCCTGGGCGCCGTCACCTCGTCATCAGCCGCCCGAGCTGCCGGTGACCGGGCACTTCTGCGCGGCCTCGGCGGTGTCGTGCCCGACCGGGGCCGTGGATGCGGGCGAGGGTGCGGGCGTGGGTGCGGTGCGGCTCCCGGGCGCCGTGCGCTCGCGTGCCGTCACGCGCACCATGACGTCCTGCAAGGGGCGCAGCGAGATCACCGGTGAGCCGTACTGCAGGGAGTGGCCCGGGATCATGCTCAGCTTGAACCGTTGGTTGATCATCGTGACGATGGTCCGCAGTTCGAGCAGCGCCATGGTGTTGCCGATGCACTGGCGCGGTCCCGCGCCGAACGGGAAGTAGGCCATGCGCGGGCGTTCCCTGACGGCCTGCTCGGTGAAGCGGTTCGGGTCGAAGGCCAGCGGGTTGTCCCAGTGCAGCGGGTTGTGGTGGGAGACGAGCGGTGACAGGAGGATCGACGAGCCGGCCTCGATGTCGTATCCACCCAGGCTGTCCGCGTCGACGGCGGCCCGGGGGAAGATCCAGATCGGCGGGTGCATCCGCAGGCTCTCGTCCACCACCATCCTGGTGTACGTCAGCGCGTCCGTGTTCTGCCTGTCCGGCAGGCCGCCGCCCATGACCTGGGCGATCTCCGCGTCCAACTCCTCCTGCACGGGAGGGTGGTTGGCGATCGAGAGGAGGGTCCAGCACAGCGACACCGCGGTCGTCTCGTGTCCTGCCAGGTAGATGGTCAGGAGCTCGTCGCGCAGCTCCTGATCCGTCCAGGGCTCGCCGGTGACGGGGTCCTCGGCCTGCTCCATCAGGGCGATCAGCGAACCCTCGCCGGTGCGCCCGTAGCTCTCCCGTACATCGGCGACGATCTTGTCGAAGACGCGGTGGATGCGGGCGATCTTGTGCTTGCGGTCGGTCGGCAGCCAGGACGGCAGCATCTCGGACGGCGTACCGCGCCGGAACATCACCTCGACCACGTCGTCGACGATGTGCTTGAGCACCTTGGACGAGGGCTTGATGTCGTAGGCGAACAGCGAGCGGCTGAGCGTGATCAGGGTGAGCCTGAGCATCTCGGTCATCAGGTCGACGGGCTCGTCGCGCGCGGCCTTGGCCTCCCACTCGTCGAGCATCTCGTTCGTGGCGGTGACGATGTTCGGGACGATGTCGAGGATGGTGTTCTTCTGGAACGCGGGCTGGACCGCCCTGCGGTGCCCGCGCCAGTAGTCGCCGTCCGTGGTGAGAAGGCCCTTGCCCATGACGACGCTGAACTGCTCGTACAGCGGGCCGCGCACGTAGTTCCCGTTGTTCTTCACCAGGACCTGCTGCACCGCTTCGGGCCCCGTGACCTGATGGACCGTCATCGGGCCGAGCCTCATGCGCACGGTCTCGCCGTAGTCGCGCTGCAGGCCGAGGAGGAACTCGGCGGTGTTGCGGCGCCAGGAACCGAGGCTGCCCAGCAGCGGGACTCCCTTGGGGCCGGGAGCGCGGGCGGCGCCGCGGGGCGTGGTGGCGGGGGCTGTGGTGGCGGTCATCGGCGTTCTCCTTCGTGGCGGGGCTGCGATCCTTCGTGGCGGGGCTGCGGGGACGGCGGCGTTGTCCGGCGGACTTCGCCGATCGGGGTGGCCCCGCGGGCGCCGCGCCGGGCCTCGTCGCGGGGCACCGGGAACACCCGCCGCACGAAGAGGTTGTCGAAGACGACGTCCGGGGCGAGGCGGCGCAGGACGAGGGTGCTGCGGGCGAGGAATCCGACGGGCCTGCGGGCGCCGGGGCGGGCACTGCGGACCGTCCGCTCCACCACCCGGGCGACGTCGTCGGCCTGGATGGCGAAGGTTCCGGCCAGACTGCGGCGGCTGCCCGTGTAGATGGCGTCGAAGTACTCGGCCGTGCGCTGGCGGAACGCGTCGTAGTCCTTGCCCGCGGACTTGAAGTTGGCCACGTAGGTGGCGCCGAAGTCGGTCGTGCGCACCGGCCCCGGCTCGATGAGGACGACCCGGACGCCGAAGTCCGCCACTTCGAGGCGCAGGGCGTCGCTCAGTGCCTCGACCGCGTGCTTGGACGCCTGGTAGAAGCCGCCGCCGGGCACCGCGTAACGCCCGAAGATCGACGAGATGTTGACGATGGTTCCGCGCCGCGCGGCCCGCATCGCGGGCAGCACCAGCTGACTGAGGCGGGCGAGCCCGAACACATTGGTCTCGAACTGCCGCCGCATGTCGTCGAGTCCGGCTTCCTCCACGACGCCCGACATCGCGTATCCGGCGCTGTTGACCAGGGCGCCGACCGAGCCGTGTTCGGCCTCGATGAGGTCGACGACCTCTCGCATGCTCGCTTCGTCGGTGACGTCCAGGCGCAGCGTCCGGATGCCTTCGGCCGCCAGGGGGGCAAGGGTTTCCGGCCTGCGCGCCGTGGCGTACACGGTCAGGCCGGACCGGTGCATCCGCAGGGCGCAGGCGCGGCCGATCCCGGAGGAACAGCCGGTGATGAGCACGGGCAGGGGTGTCGTCATCCCACTCTCCTATTCTCTGCCCCGATCATCGGGGTATATCTCCGTACGGGGCGCCGTGGTATCAATTGAAGCGTCAGCGGAAAATAATTCTGAGGGCTGTGAAAAAAGCGGCCCGAATGTTCGGGAGGCAGTTTATGTATCACCGAATCGTCACCGCCAAGCTCCGCAGTGCTTTTGCCGATATCAACGCCGGGAACTGGCAGTCCATGGTGGACACGCTGGCACCGGATTTCACTTACGTGTTCTACGGCGAGCACGCGCTCTCCGGCGAGCGGCACACGGTCGAGGCGATGAGCCTGTGGTGGCAGCGGGTGTTCAGGCTGATTCCCGACGCCGGTTTCGAGCCGCTGGAGATCATCGTTTCCGGCGGCCCCTGGATGACCAAGGTGGCGACCCGCGTGCGCATCGGCGGGCCACTGCCCGACGGCACGCGCTACGACAACGTGATGACCCAGTTCATGTATCTGAAGTGGGGCAAAATCACCGAGATCCACACCCTGGAGGACACCGTCGTCCTCCAGCGGGCGCTGGACTCCCTCGCCGCATCCGGCAACGCGGAGGCACACGCCGAACCCATCACCGACGCGTACGCGCGCTCCGTCCGCCAGGGCTGACGTCGCGCGCGGGCCCCGGCACCGTCGGGTGCCGGGGCCTGCGGCTTCACCCCAGGGCGCCCAGCTGCTTGGCGAGGTCGAGTCCGTCGAGGGAGAACCAGCTCTCGACGATCTTGCCGCCGTCGAAGGCGTCGATCACGATGCCGCTGACGGCGAACTCCCGCCCGATGGCGGGCACGCCCTCGTAGGGCTCCCCGGTGTGGGTGCCGCGCGCGGTGAACCGGCTGACGACCTTCTCGTCCTCCAGGATCCAGTCGTCGACCGTCACGTGGAGGTCGGGGAAGGACGCGCGCTGGAGCCGCACCCACTCCTTGAGGTGCTCGACGCCCTCCTTGCCGTTCGGAGCCGTTCCGTGGCTGATGTGCTCGTCACCGGCGCCCTCGTAGATGACATCGAGGTTGCCCTTGTTGAGGCACTCCTCGTAGTAGCGCTCGAGTACGGCCTTGTTCTCCAGCAGATTCGACATGTGTACCTTCCCTGATTTATGCGTGCTGTATTTATGTGTGCTGTGTTTCTGTACGGCGCATTTCTGTACGGCGTATTTCCGTGCAGTATTGAGGGTCAACCGTTTCCGACCGGACCGCGCAGGCCAGAGACGGTCATGACAGGAGCCCCGGATTCCGAATTCTTCACTCTCCATACGCCGAGGGCCGGATCCCCTTCGATGAGGGAATCTCCGTGCTCATCGGAATGGAGCGCGATACGGCCGATGACCAAGGGGTTCTTCGCGACCGAAACTCCCTCGCCCTGACGGGCGCAGGCCCGGACCACGTTCTCGAGCGCGGAGACGGAGAGGGCCGTGCGCGGCGCGTGGAGCGTCGCCCACAGATCGTTCGGAACGCAGGGCCGCACCACGGCGGTCAGGCGGCTGTCCTGGCCCTCGGACCAGACGGCGGCGGGCACCACCGACGCACGCCAGCTCAGCAGTGGCGGTCCTGAGCGCCAGACGGTCGTCGGCTTCACGTCCCGCCGCGGCGGGGTGGGTGAGCGGGTGTCGGCCGAATCGTGGACGACGCGCAGGGTCGCCTCGCCGGCCTCGGGCCCGCCCCCGGCGTCCGACACCCGCCGGAACCTCACCGTGACCACCCAGGTGTCCCCCTCGAAGGCGCCGCTCACCTCCCGCTCCCACACGGTCGGTCCCGCGTCGAGCCGCAGCAGGTCCAGCGGTACGACGACCTCCTCGAGGCAGCCGGCCCGCAGCACCCGGTAGTCCTCGGGGACGATCCACTCCGCGCCGCGCACCGCACTCTCCAGGAGAATGCTCACGGGGACGGCAGCCGTGCCGTCCACCAGGAAGTCGCCAAGGACCGGTGCCCGGTCGGGGTCGAACGTCACCCGCGACACCATGCGGACGTGCGGCTCGTACGTGCTCACCTCTCCGAGGTGGAAGATCCGCGGATAGGTGCCGGTGAAGCCGGGCAGGTCGGGCACGACGGGGTAGTCGGTCGCCTGGCCGGGGCTCATCGCCCTGCCGAGCGGCCCCACGAAGGTGACCTCCCCCTCGGATCCCGCCCGCAGCTCGGCCTGCCACTTGGCGAGGCCCTCGGTGATGTCGATGGCCGCCATGTAGCGCAGCGTCGCCGAGAAGTTGGAGATCAGACCGATGCGGTCCCAGGTCGGCCAGGCGAGCGTCATCACGGGGAAGTCCGCACGGCGTCCCGCCCACCGGCCGAGCCGGGCAAGCCCCTCGTTGGCCGCCGCGTACTCGAGCTGGCCGACCATCCCGCCGAGCCGCCCGGTGAGGGAGCCGACGCTGCAGAAGAACTTGAGCCGGTTCTCCCGCAGTTCCCGCACTCCCTCGAAGAGGTTGAGGAAGCCCCCGATCTTGGTGCGGACGGTCCGCAGGATCTCGTCGTCGGTCTTCTTGGGCAGCCTCGCCGCGGTGTCCACGCCCGCGTTGTGCACGACCCCGGTCAGCGCGGCGCCCTCACGCGCCAGGAGGGCGCGCACCTGCTCCACGTCCGTGAAGTCGCAGCGGGCGTAGTCGACGCGCAGCCCGCCGGCCCTGGCTTCGGTGATGTTGGTGGAGAGTTCCCACAGGCGGCGGACACGGGCGATGTCCCTCCTGATCCCGGTCGGCGTCGCCCCCTGCCGAAGACCGGCCCACAACTCCTTCTCGTACGCCTTGCGTTCGCTCTCGCCGACGCCGAACCACGGTTCGTCGCCGGTGGGGAAGTCCTCCCGGCCCGTCACCACGACCCGCAGGCCGTAGGTGGCGGCCAGCGAACGGGCCAGTTCCCAGCCGATGCCCCGGCCGCCGCCCGAGATCAGCACACAGTCGTCGGGGCCCAGCGGGACGGCGGGCTCCCCTGCGTCCTTGGCGACGGGGGTGAGGGTCAGCCGTTGTCCGTCGCGGTGACCGACCTCCAGTTCGCCGGGCCTGCCAAGTTCGGCTGCGACGATGCCCGGCAGGTCCTGCGCGGCGGTCAGGCTCGTGTCGACGACGCGTGCGTTGCAGTTCGGCAGTTCGCGGTGCAGCGTCTTCGCGAGACCCGCCCAGATGCCACCGAGCGGCTGAGTCAGATCGTCCTGCGGGTGGTGGCCCATCCCGCCGCCCAGATAGGTCACGGCCAGGTAGTACAGGCGTCGCGCCGATGTCTCGGCGGACCAGTCGTCGTAGTGCTCGCGCAGCGCGGCGACCGTCTCCAGGAGCGGCTCGCGCCAGGCTTCGTCCACGTCCGGGGACGTGGAGCCCACGGTCAGGTCGACGATCGCGTCCACAGCGCCGCCACCGGCTGCCCCGGATGCCGCCGGGTGGCGGCGCACCAGGGCTCCGTGTCCGGCCAGTTCGCGCTCCACGGCTGCGGCGGTCTCCCGGTCGCCGCCGAGCAGCAGGACCCGCATCCCACTGAGCCGCGCGGGGTCGGCGGTGGGCGCCGGCAGGGTGGTGAGCTGCCATTCCATCCGGCTCACCGCCTGTACCGGGGCGTTGCCCGCGTCGTCGGCGGACACCGGCGGGGGCGGCTGTTCGCGTACGGATGTCATGCTGCGATTCCTTCCTCGTCGGTCACGGTCGGCCCCGTCCCGTCAGTCACGGTCGGCCGCGACGGCTTCGCCGGTCCGGGCGTCGACATAGCCGATCAGCGTCGCCTGCATGTCCTTCATCTGCAGGACCATCCGGCCGTCAGGACGGGACGCGACGAACCGGTTGTCGACCAGGTCCGCGGACAGGTCGAAGCCGGGCGGCGTGGCGTACAGCTCGATGTCCTCGTCGGATCCGGACAGGGACAGGTCGTTCGTGTCCTCGTACAGATCGATGCGACGGATCGACAGCGGCGCCGCGACGGGGATCAGATGGCCGTCGACGAGGTCGAGGACCCCGACCCGGGCCAGGCCGTCGAGCAGGATGCTGGGGACGGTGAACCGCTGCCACGTCGGGTCGTCGGCGGGCAGCGACAGGGCGTAGCGGCCCCGCTTGCCGTTGGGGTGGATGCGGGTGTCCGTGGTCGAGATGAACGGCCCGGTGAGCTGCACCGGTGAGCCGTGCTGGTGGTAGGGATCGGGTACGGGGGTGTCGTCCGCGGTGTCCCACGCCTCCCAGTGCGGGGCGGCGGGGAGCGCGTCGGCGAGCAGGACCCTGGCCGTGAAGTGCACCCGGTCCTTGACGAGTACGACGCCGGTCGGTGAGACCACGTCCTCGGTGATCCGCACCTCGACGGCGGTCGAGGAGCCGTCGGACGCGGCGATCCGCGCGTACAGCCGCTTGGGTGCCGTCGGCAGGTCGCGGTAGACGCGCAGGAAGTGCTCGAACCGCAGGTCCTCGAAGGCGACGACGTGCTGGTCCGGGACCAGATGCCGGGCGGCCTCCGCAGCTATTTCCGTGACGAACGTACCCGGCAGGGTCGGCTCGCCGCGCACCGTGTGGTGTTCCAGATAGCCGTCGGTGTCCAGGTCGAAGCGGCACTCGAACTCGGCGGACGTCGCCGTCGACTCGACGACCCGGCGCAGGAAGAAGCCGGGCTCCGGCACGGCGGGAGCCGCGTCACCGGTGGCCGGGTCGGCGGCCGGGTCCTCCGTGAGGTAGCCGGGGTAGAACTCCTCGACCGTGGCGCGTTCGGCGTCCCCCAGGTGCACGAGGGATGCCCGCCGGACGGGCGCGTGCAGTTCCTGCACGAAGTGGTGGACGCCTTCGGGGACGGCCATGCTGCTGTAGGAACCGGCCCGCTCGTAGTACGCCTTGGTCAGTTCGTTGGCGCCCATGCCGACACCGGCCCACAGCGTCCAGCCGACGGTGAACTCGTCGAGCTCCGTGGTGGCGGCCGCGTAAGTGGCCGCGCTGCCCAGGAAGTCGTTGGCCGAGGCGTAGTCGGACTCGCCCAGCTGCCCGAAGTACCCGAGCAGCGAACCGAAGTTGCACCAGGTGCGGGGCGGGGCGTCGCGCAGCGCGTACTTGAGGTTGAGGTACGACTCGACCTTCAGGTCACGGATGGAGGTGAACTCCGCGAAGTCCTTGTCCTTGATGAGCGCCGAGCGCTGCAGCCCGGCGGCGTTCACCAACAGGTCGATCCGCCCGTGCTCCTGGAGCACCGCGCCGACGGCCTTCTCCACCTGGGCGCCGTCGCGCATGTCGCACTGCACGTAGCTGACCCGGCCAGCGCCGCTGTGCTGCGCCATCGCGTCGAGGTTGTTGCGGGCGTCCCTGGCGTTGAGCATCCGGTCGAAGGACTTGTTGAGGTCCGCGACCGACGGGGGCCTGCCCGCGCTCGCGCTCCTGCCCTTGCCCTTCGTCTTTCCCTTGCCCCCGCCCTTGCCCTTGGCCTTGGCGAGTTCCGCCTTGATGTAGGCCGCCCGGCCCGCCGCGAACTCCTCGTCGCTGCCTTCGAAGACCGACGGCGGGTAGCTGTCCAGGTCGTTGCTGCCGAACACGTGGATACGGGGGCCGAACTCGGCGGCCACCGCCTTGAGCACCTCGGCGGTGATGCCCCGGGCGCCGCCCGCGACGACGACCACGGAGTCCCGGTCGAGCACGGCCGGGGTGGAGGCGTCCAGGGCGACCGGCTCGTCGTGCAGCCGGGGAGTGCGGCGCACCCCGTCGGCGTCGACGACGACGGGGAAGTCCCGGTGCGCCCTGCTCTCCTCCTCCACGAGACGTACCCCGTCGGCCACTTCGGCGGCCGAGGTGAGGAGCGCGAAGCTGGTGCTGTCGGTCAGTTCCCGTCCCGCGCTCTTGAGCAGGCCGGTGAAAAGGCCGGAGTAGGGATGCGGGGTGCCGCCGGGTACCGCGTCGAGGAACAGCATGACGAGCGTGGACTCGGCGGTGGAGAGACCGGCGTGGGTCTGCTGGAGTGCCAGGTACGTCGCGTCGTGCAGGGCGAGCACCGGCGCCGAGCCCTCGGTCAGCGGCTGCCCGGCGGGTGCGGAGCGGCCGAGACCTGACAGGACCCGCAGGTGTGTGACCGGCTGCCCGGAGTCCGCGAGGGCCGCGCGGACGGTGTCGGGGGTGATCTCGGGCAGGTGGTGCCAGCCGGGCCGGGGGGCCGCGAGCGGGGTGGTGGACAGCACGGTCAGCGCGGTGTCGGGGTCCACCGCCTCGGCCAGCGGACCCGGGATGTCGGTGACGACGAGGGCGCCGTCCGGCAGGAACGCGATCGGCTCCCGCACCTGCCGTGCCGGTGTCTCCTCGAGCACCGGAATCTGACGGCGCACCCGCAGAGGGACGCCATCGCCGGTGTGGGTGTCCGACACGAAGCTCGCCGGAAGGGTCCCGGTGACGCCTGCCCCACGTTCCTTGCCACCTTCCTTGCCCTGTTCCGGGCCGGGGTCGGCGGGGCCGGGGACGGTGAGCCGCAGCCGGGCGCCCGGTGCGCCGCCGGTCTGGTCGCAGGAGACCTCCACCGTGCCCGCGGGCCCGTGCAGGGCCTTCAGTACGGCAAGACCCCCGGCGGCGCCCAGGTAGCGGGCGTGCTCGGGATCCGTGCACCGCACGGAGTCCCCCTCGTGCGCGGCACCGGTCTGCGCGGCGGCGCTGCCGAGGGGCTCGTCGACGTACGCCAGGATCGGCAGGCCCTCGCGCTCGGCCCGCTCCTCGGTGGCGAGGGCGAACAGGAAGGCGCCCTCGGCGAGCTCCTGCTCCTGCTCCGGGAGCAGGCCGCCGATCAGGGAGCGGTACTCGGGGAGGCTGTTGCCGTTGATGCCGCCGGCCAGCGCGAAGTCCAGTTCGCCGGTGCGCAGGTAGCGTCCGGCCGACGTGATCGACGACAGCGCGGAGGCGAATCCGGAGTCCATCGTCATGTTCGGGCCGTGGAGGTCGAAGTAGTTCGCCACGCGGGCGGAGATGATGTTGGGCATCTGTCCCGGAAACGCGTCCTCGTTGGACTCCGGGATCATCGACCGGACCTGCTCGCGCAGCCGCTCGAGGACCTGCCCGGCGGCCGGTGAACCGGCGAGGGGCGAGTCGGCGACGGCCTGCCCGATGTCGTCGAGGTAGCAGCGGTTCGCGTACAGCATGGCGGCCCGGGTCGGGCCCATGTGCCCCACGAACACACCGGTCTTGTCGGCCTGCTTGCCCCAGAACTCGGGCATCTGGTCACGGAGGCGGTGGGCGCACTGCAGGATCATCAGCTGGCACCGGTCAAGGGCCCTGATGGTCTTGGGCGGCAGCCTGACCTCGTTGAACGGCGGCGACGGGTAGGCGGCGCCGAAGCTGTCGAGCGGCGGCTTCCCGCCGGCCAGCCAGCCCGACACCTCGTCGCGGTCCGTCAGACCCGGCAGGTGCGACGACCAGCCGACGATCACCACCCGGCTGTCGGGGTCCGGCTTCTTGGTCGCGGGGATCGTCCCGGCGGGCGCCTCCGCCTGCGGTTCTTCCACGAGAGGGGCCTCTACGCGGGGCTGGTTCTCGGCGACGATCAGGTGCGCGTTGGTACCACCGAAGCCGAACCCGGAGACGGCGGCGAGCCGGGGCCTGTCACTGCGCCCGGACCACTGCTCGGCCTTGGACGGGATGTCCAGCTGTGTCTCGTCGAGGCGGAAGTCCGCACGGGGGTTGGTGAAGCGGAACTGGCCGGGGATGGTCTGCTTCTCCAGGCCCTTGAGGTTCTCGATGAGCGAGACGACACCGGCCGCCCAACCCGTGTGCCCGATGAGGGACTTGTTGGAGGTGACGGCCGTCGCCCGTGCCGTGCCGAAGTGCTCCCGCAGGGTGGAGAACTCCGCGAGGTCACCGGCGGGGGTGCCGGTCGCGTGCGCGTTGATCCAGTCCACGTCGTCGCCGTCGACGTCGCCGTTCTCCAGCGCGCGCCGCACGGCGAGGCTCTGGCCTGCCGAGTTCGGCGCGTAGATCGCCTTGCCCTTGCCGTCCGACGACGAACCGAACGCCCGCAGCACGCCGAGCACTTGGTCGCCGTCCTCCTGCGCCTTGCTCAGCCGCTTGAGTACGACGAGGGCGGCGCCGTCCGCGAAGATCACGCCGTCGGCCGCCTCGTCCAGGGCGTGCACCTCGCCGCTCTTGGACAGTCCCTGGAGCTTGGAGAAGAGCACGGTGCCGCGCGGCGCGAGGGCGAAGGCCCCGCCGCACACCGCGATGTCCTGCTTGCCCATCAGCAGGCCCTTGGCCGCGATGTCGATGGCGTACAGGGACGAGGAGCACGCGGTGTCGACCATGTGGAGTTCTGTGGACGACGGCAGGATGCCCTGCATGGCAAGCTCTCCGACCCGGTGCGGCAGGAACCGGGAGGGGTTCTGGCCGCCGCGCCGGTAGCGGTCGGCGAGGGACGTGTCGATGCCCCCGCGCAGCTCCTGCCGCTCGTCGTCGGACAGCGCAAGGTCGTCGATGATGTCGTGCGTCATCCTGCTGACGCTGTCGAGGACCCCGGCCTCCTCAAGGTGCTGGCTGCCGTCCGGGGTGTAGCCGACGACGAAGGAGCAGTTGTCGGTGTCGGTGCGGCGGACCCCGTCGAGTGCCTGGACCAGGCTGTGGCGCAGCCACTGGGTGGTGAGCTCCTGGTCGTCGGCGCTCCCCTCCATGCCGTCGAGGGCGCCCTCCGCGGGCTCGAAGCCGGTGATGAACACGCAGCGGTCGGCGTACGCCTTGTCCTCGGCGGCGGTGTCCGCCGAGTGGAAGCTCTCGTGCTGCCAGCGGTCCTCGGGGACCTTGACGAACAGCTCGTCCCCCGTCATGCGGAGCTTCCAGAACTCCTCGGGGCTGTTCGCCCCGGCGACGGCGAGACCCATGCCGACGACGGCGATCGAGTCGTCCCCGAACTCCGCCTCCGAGAACTCCGCCTCTGAGAGCTCGGTCTCCGAGGACTCTGTCTCTGAGAACTCCGTCACTGCCAGGGGCACTTCGGCTGTCGGCGCTTCCTCCGCGGGAGGCGAGAGCAGCGCCGCGCCGAGCGTGAGGCCCCCATCGGCGAGGACGACCTGGCCGGTGATCCAGCGGGCGTCGTCGGAGGCGAGGAAGGCCACCACGGTGGCGAACTCCTCCGGCGTGCCGAGCCGCCCCCACGGCGTGGCACGGGCGATGACGTCCTGCATCCGGGCCGCGTCGGGGAACTTGTCCGCCACCTCGCTGCTCAGCATGGCCGCGGACGCCGTGTTGACCCGGATCCCCAGCGGAGCCAGCTCCACGGCCAGGTACCGGGACGCCGCCTCGGCCGCTGCCTTCGCCGGTGCGCAGGCCAGGTAGTTGGCCATCACCATCTGGGAGCCGCCGAGTGCGGAGACCGTGACGATCGAGCCGCCACCGCCCCTTGCCATCAGCGGCGCGGCGGCGCGCGCGCAGCGCAGCCCGCCCTTGTAGTTGATCTCGATGGCCTTGTCGAGGTGTTCGTCGGTGACCGAGTCCACCGGCAGCAACGCGCCGTCGGCGGCACTGTTGACGAGGATGTCGAGCCGGCCGTGCAACCGGTCGATCTCCGCGAACATCCGGTCGACCTGCTCCTGCCTGGCCACGGAGGCGCGGACCAGGTCGACCCGGTGGCCCTCGGCGGTCAGTTCGTCGCGGGTGGCCTTGGCCTGGTCGTGGGAGTGGAAGTAGTTGAGGACGATCGCGGCGCCGCGCGTGGCGAGTTCACGCGCGATCGCCTTGCCTATCCCCTTCGATCCGCCGGTGACCAGGGCCACCTTGCCTGCGAGGTCGTTCATGGAACACGTGCCCTTCTGGAGCCGGGAGGACGAGCGGAAGCAGCGGTACGGGAAGGCCCCTCAGCCCGCCGCGACCGCCTCCCGGCCGGACAGCTCCGAGACCACGAAGTCGACGATCTTGTCCATGGTGTTGTAGTTCTCCAGGCGGAAACCGGCCTCCCGCGTGGGCAGGCCGTACTGCTTGGACGCGCGGGCGAGCAGCTCGACCTGCTTGACCGAGTCGACTCCCAGTTCGGCCTCCAGCTGGACGCCGTCCTCGAAGACCTCCTCGGGGTACTCGAGGGCCTCGGCGTAAAGGGTCCGCAGCTCGGCGTGGATCTCGGCACGGTCCGGCACCCCGGCGGACGGAGCCGGTGCGGAGGACGTGACGGGGGCAGCGGGAGCAGCCGCGGGCGACGGTGTCTGCCGTGTCTGCGGTGTGAAGGAGCCCAGGTCGTCGGCGATACGCCGGAGCACCTCGTCGCCGTGCTCGGTCCAGTACGCCTCGAAGACGTCGGTGGGCACCGTGGGGGCGAGGAGTTCGGCGAGGCCCGGGGCCCCGGTCGCACCGGCGAGGCCCGCGTCCCGCAGGATCCGCAGGGTGGCGTCGAGCGCGAGTCCGCCGTCACCGTCGATCGAGAGCGAGGGCAGGGCGCGTACGTCCGAGCCCTTGGTCAGCCGGACGACGAGCTTGGACAGGGCGGCCCGTCCGCCCGCTTCCACGAACGTCGTGACTCCGGCGGCCTGGAGATGGCGCACGGCGGCCGCGAACCGCACCGGGGTGACGAAGTGCTCGGCGAGGCGGTCGGCCAGCGCGTCGTCGGGCTCGTAGTACCGCTGGAGGATCGGCGAGTACACCAGGTGCTGCAGCGGGTGCTGGTCCAACTTGCCTACGTAGGCGGCGAATTCGGGTACGGCGGGAGCGAGCGCCGGGGTGTGGAAGGGGAAGGGGGCGTCGATCTCGATGGCGCCGATGCCCAGCTGTCCGGCGATCGCGATCACCCGGTCGAGCGCGTCGCCGGGACCGCTCACCACGGTCTGCTCGTCGTGGTTCTCGGTGGCGACGGCAAGCAGCGGGTCATCGAGCAGGTCGAGGAGACGGCTGGCCCGGTCGGCGCCCGCCGAAAGGGCCACCATGCGGCCCTCGATGCCGTTCTGCCGCTGGATGACCGCCACCCGCTGGGCGACGATCCGCACACCGTCCTCGACGGAGAACGCCCCGGCGGCGACGAGTGCGGTGATCTCGCCGAGGCTGTGTCCCGCGAGGACGTCCGGACGCACGCCCTGGGCGTCCAGGATCTCGTACGAGGCCAGACCGGCGGCGTAGATGGCCACCTGGGAGGCCCATGCGTCGTCGTCGAGGAGTTCTCGCAGATCGGTGTCGTGGTCCCCGAAGAGCACGTCGGTTATTCGGCGCGAGAACAGGTTCATGGTCTCCGCATCGATACGCTCGAAGACCTGCCTGACCTGCGGGTACTTGTCCTTGGCCAGACGCAGGGCCGCGCCGTCGAAGCCGCCTTGGCCGGGGAAGAGGAAGGTGGTGCGCAGGTCGGTAGAGGTGTGGACGGTCATGGTCGTGCCTCCATGCTGGTGGTGAGGGAGAGGGATGAGCGCTCGGGACGCGGGGCGCGGGTGGCTCAGGCCAGGTACTGCCCCATGGGCCCGAGGTTCTTCGCCACGAGGCGGTCGGCCGTGCGGGTCGCGCCGGGCAGGTGCCGGGGCACCCCGCGCGCCAGCCAGCGCACCATGCGCAGCTTCCAGCCGGGACCGGCGCCGGGCTCCAGGTGGTCGAGGAGGGCGTGGATGCTGGCAGGTGAGTAGAACTCCGCCGGGTGGACCATCGTGGCGAACATGCCGACCATGTCGCGGCCGTGCGTGGGGCTGCGGTTCATGGCCTGGATGAACGCCAGTTCCTCCCGCGAGTGGTTCGCGATCGTCGCGTGGTCGCGGGTGTAGCGGTAGTGCCCTGTGACCAGGGCGTCGCGGTCACGGGCGTACCCGGCGAGTGCGGCCTCCAGCGGTTGTCCGCCGGACAGGCCCGACTCGATTGCGGCGGCGAGGAGTTCGGCGCCGCGAAGCCCGTCGGTGATCCCGGCGGCGGTGATCGGGTCCCGGGTGTAGCCGGCGTCCCCTGCCAGGGCCCAGCCGGGGCCGTGCGAGCGGCGCAGGAAGTTGGGTACGGACCCGGTCATCCAGCGGTCGACCCGCTTGGTCGCGCGCAGCAGCTCGGCCCGCTCGGGGTCCACCTCGTCGAACGCGGAGATGACCGTACGGTCGCGGTCCTCGTCGCTCGTGGCCTTGAAGTCGGCCACCGGCAGGGCCACTCCCACGATGGTGAGCCCGTCGTGGGTCGGCCAGGTGAACGCGTGCTTGCCCGCGTGGCGGTAGGTGCGGACCCGCCCGTCGTGCGGCAGGCCCTCCCAGTACGACCAGTGGCTCTTGTTGAGCACCGGGTGCGCCTCGTACTTCGGTGCGTCGAGGAGTCGGGCCACGGTCGAGTTGGAGCCGTCGGCCCCGACCACGACGCGGGCGTGTTCGACGACGGGGGTACGGTCCGACGTCTCCCCCCGCACACCGGTCACCGTGCCCGCGTCGTCGGTGATCAGCTCCCGCACGGAGACGCCGGAGCGCAGTTCCGCACCGGCCTTGACCGCGGCGTCGAGCAGGATCTGGTCGAGCCTGCTGCGCTCCGGCGAGTACGCCTCGCCCACTCCGTCGGCGGTGGGCAGCCGGGCCATCAGCTCCACCGGTCCGCTGCGCAGCCCGTACTCGGTGATGGGCGGGCAGCCGGTGGCGGTCAACTCGTCGAGGAGGCCCCAGCGTTTGAGGCGCAGGATGCCCGGCGGGTGGACGAGGTTGGTCGCGGCTGCCTTGCCGCCGGGGAACACGGCCCGGTCCAGCAGCAGGACCTTGTGGCCCGCCCGGGAGAGCAGCATGGCCGTGGAGGCGCCACTGATCCGTGCGCCGACAACTATTGCGTCGTACATCTCGACTCCCTGCCACTGGCTGGTCGACTGCGGGCGATTGCGTGCCGGGGGTTTTACGGGAGGAGTCAGCGCTGCGAGGGCTCGAGCAGGTCCGCCGGGTCCGTCCTGCCGGTGTCCGGGCGCTCCTCCTCCTGCCACGCGGAGTTGTTCTCCTTGGACCGGCGCGGTGCGGTGAGGATGGCGACGAAGCCGAGGGCGGCGATCCCGGCGCCGATCCAGGTGGCGGGGACCAGGCCGTCCACGAAGTTCTGCGGCGACGCGTATCCGCCCTGCGCGGTGAACACCGACGTCAGTACGGCCACGCCGAGCACACCGCCGAGCTCCCGGAAGGTGTTGTTGGCTCCGGAGGCGATGCCCTGGTCGCGCGGGGCGACGATGTTCATCGCCATCTCGGCGACGGGCGCGAAGAAGAGTCCGAGCCCGATGCCGCCGAGCACGAGGCCGGGGACCTGGTCGGCGTATTCGGTGTGCACCTCGGTCACCATGGCGAGCCAGCCGAGACCGACGGCTTCGAAGAGCAGCCCCGCGGCGACCACGAGCCGGTTGCCCAGACGCGCGGAGAGCAGGGCGGTGAGCGGGGCGACGAGGACCGGCATCGCGGTCCAGGGCAGCATCCGCACACCCGCTTCGAGCGGCGAGAAGCCCTGGATGTTCTGCATGAACTGGGTCAGCAGGAACACCAGGCCGAACATGGCGGCGAACATCAGCAGGCTGGTGGAGTTGACGGCGCTGAACGACCGGTTGCGGAAGAGCCGCATCGGCAGCATCGGATGGCGGGTGCGCAGCTCCCAGAGGACGAAGGCCGCGAGGATCACCGCTCCGCCGATCAGGTAGGGCAGTACCTCGCTGCCGCCCCAGCCGTACTCGGTGGTCCGTACGAGGGCGAACACCACTCCGAACATGCCGAGGCTCACCAGGACGGTGCCCACCGGGTCGAGCGTGCTCTCGGGATGCTTGCTCTCGGCGAGCTTCCACAGGCTGAGGGCGAGGACCACCACGCCGATCGGCACATTGACCCAGAAGATCCACTCCCAGGAGATCTTCTCGACGACGGCGCCGCCGATGAGCGGCCCGAGCGCGACAGCGAGGCCGCTCAGCGCGCCCCAGATGCCAAGGGCGATGGCGCGCCGTTTGGGCGGCACGGCGACGGTCAGGAGGGTCAGCGTCAGCGGCATGACGATGGCGGCGCCGAAGCCCTGCACGGCGCGGGCGATGATCAGCTGCTGGGAGCTGTCCGCGAGGGCGCATCCCGCCGACGCCGCGGTGAAGACGACGAGCCCCACCACGAACATGCGGCGGCGGCCGAACCGGTCACCGGCCGCCGCACCGGCCATCAGGAAGACCGCGAAGGACAGGGTGTAGGCGTTCACCGTCCATTCCAGGTCCTGGAGGCTCGTGTCGAGGGACTCCTGAATGGCGGGCAGGGCGGTGATGACGACCAGGTTGTCCAGCGCCGCCATGAAGACGGCGAGGCCGGTCACGATCAGGGTCCACACGGCATGACCGCGTGAACTGGACCGACTCGACATAGAAATCCCTCCGAAGAGTGGAAGAGTGCGTGGCTGGGGGGGGAAGAGCGGGTGGCAGGGGGAGCGGCCGTTCAGGCGGCCGGAAGTGCGTCCATCGTGTTGAGGTGGCCGAGCTCGTCGAGGGCCTCGCGCCACAGCGCCGCCAGCCGCTGGGCGCCCGGCAGCCTGCGGTCGTACAGGAAACTCACCTGCACCCGGGATCCACAGGACAGCAGCGTCACCGACAGGGCGTTGCCCGGAAGCAGCACACCGAGCGGCACGGCGTCCACGACCGGGTCGTCGCGGAAGGAAAGACAGGAGGGAAGCGCGTAGTTGGAGGCGTACAGCGGTGACGAGTGAGGGCTGAGCAGACGCCTGACCGTCCAGCGGATCAGGGCCTTGGGCAGCAGGGCGACCAGTGCCCTGCTTGCAGGACGCAGACCGTTGGACCGCATCCGCTGGGTGCTGCCGACGAGTTGCGCGAACGCCTCGGCGGGCGGCACCCCCTGCCCGGGCAGGGTGACCACGGTCGTCGTGAGGTGGTTGCCGACGGCGCCCTCCTCGCCCTCGTGCCGGGTGCTCAGCGGCATCCGGACCGGTACGGGCGACGTGCGGAACACCGAGCGCACATCGTGGTGGCCGTCGCCCGTCGCGCTCCAGGCGGACAGCGCGCCCCACAGCGCCATGAGGAAGGCGTCGTTGACCGTGCCGCCGAACCCCCGTCCCAGTTCGCTCAGTTCACGCCGGGTCGCGCTGACGCTGCACATGGCCAGGTGTTCCGGAGCGGGAGACTGCGCCTTGGGCCAGAGCCTGCCGGGCGCGAGACCGCGCGTCATTCCGGCGCCCACGCTGAGCGCGCCGTGCAGCAGCTCACGGGGTCCCGCCGTGAACAGCGGTCCGGTGCGCCCGTTCCGCTCCCCGTTCCCGGGGGTTCGGTCCTGGTGCGGGGTGCCGAACAGGACGGTGGCGACATGGGCCGCCCCCATTCCGTCCTCCAGGCCGTGGTGGACCCGGTAGCAGACGGCGTACTCGTCGTCGGAGTAGCCGTGCACGAGGTGGATCGTCCACAGGGGGCCGCTCTCGCACAGCGGCCTGCGCACCATGGCCGTGAGCACCTCGTCCAGTGGGGTCCCGGCCGGGAGGCTCAACTCCTGCACGTGGTCACGCAGAGCGAAGCCGGAGCTGGGGGCACGGAACGCGCCGCGCCTGCCCGTCACCGCCCGGTGGGTGAGCCGGGGCAGGCCGGGCAGCCGCTCGGCCAGGTGGTCGTGGAGCTGCTCCAGCGAGGGGGCCTGTCCGCGGAACCGCAGGAACTGCCCCTGGACCAGGCCGATGTCCTGGTCCATGTCCAGGAAGACCTCGTCGATCGGGTTGAGTGGATGTTTCACTATCCGCTCCCAGTCGAGTGTGTGGGGAATCCGGCGTCGGTACGGCGGCTCACGCCGTGGCTCGGGCGCGGCCCGCGGGGCCCGGCCGGTGTATGCCGGCGGAGCGCCAGGAGCCGGCGGGACGGGTACGGCCATCGCTTTCCCAGCGGGCGTGCACGGGGTCCGGCGTAGGCGGTGCGGGCATGTCCGCCTGCTGGGAGGCCTGTTGGGCCATCGCCCTCAGGACGGCGGTGACGGCGGCGAGTTCGAGGTCGTCGGGTCGTCCTCGTACCACCGTGAGCGCGGTGTTCCGCGTGCCCGTCACGCCGGCGGGTTGCCGTGCTTGCGCGACGGCAGGTCGATGTCCTTGGCACCCAGGACACGCAGCGCCTCGATGAGGGACGAGCGGGTCAGGGCGGGGTCTATGACGTCGTCGACGAGTCCGCGTTCCGCGGCGTAGTAGGGGTGCATCAGCTCTGTCCTGTACTCCTTGACCAGCTGGGTCCGGGTCGCCTCCGGGTCGTCGGAGGCGGCGATCTCCCGGCGGAAGACGACGTTCGCGGCGCCCTCGGCGCCCATCACGGCGATCTCGTTCGTCGGCCAGGCGTACGTCAGGTCGGCGCCGATGGACTGGGAGTCCATGACGATGTACGCCCCGCCGTAGGCCTTGCGCAGCACCAGGGAGACGCGCGGCACGGTCGCGTTGCAGTACGCGTAGAGGAGCTTCGCGCCGTGCCGGATGATGCCGTTGTGCTCCTGGTCCACGCCGGGCAGGAATCCCGGCACGTCCACGAGGGTGACCAGCGGGATGTTGAAGGCGTCGCAGGTGGTGATGAACCGGGCGGCCTTCTCCGATGCGTGGATGTCCAGGGCGCCCGCCAGTTGGGACGGCTGGTTGGCGATCACGCCGACGGGCCGCCCGTCCATCCGGGCGAGGGCGCAGATGATGTTGCCCGCCCAGCCCGCGTGCGTCTCCAGGAGTTCACCGTCGTCGACGATCTCCTGGATCACCGCGCGCATGTCGTAGGGCCGGTTCCCCTCGGCGGGGACCAGTTCGGCGAGCGTGTCGGTCCGGCGGTCGGCGGGGTCGTCCGTCGCGTGGGACGGCGGCATCTCCCGGTTGTTGGAGGGCAGCAGCGACAGCAGGTAGCGCACTTCCTCCAGGCATTCGGCCTCGTCGTCGTAGACGAAGGCGGCGACGCCGGAGACCGTGCCGTGGACGTCGGCGCCGCCAAGGCCGTTCTGCGTGATCTCCTCGCCGGTCACCGCCTGGACCACGTCGGGTCCTGTGATGAACATCTGCGAGGTCTCGCGGACCATGAACACGAAGTCCGTCAGGGCGGGGCTGTAGGCGGCGCCGCCCGCGCACGGGCCGAGCATGACCGAGATCTGCGGGATGACGCCGGAGGCCCTGGTGTTGCGCCGGAAGATGCCGCCGTACCCGGCGAGCGCGGAGACGCCCTCCTGGATACGGGCCCCCGCGCCGTCGTTGAGCGACACCAGCGGGGCACCCGCCTTGACGGCCATGTCCATGATCTTGTGGATCTTCGTGGCGTGGGCCTCACCGAGGGAGCCGCCGAAGATGCGGAAGTCGTGGGCGTAGGCGAAGACGGTGCGACCGTGGACCGTTCCCCAGCCGGTGACGACTCCGTCGGTGTAGGGCCTCTTGGCCTCCAGGCCGAAGCCGGTGGCGCGGTGTCGGCGCAACTGCTCGACTTCGGTGAACGACCCCTCGTCGAAGAGGAGTTCCAGACGTTCACGGACGGTCAGCTTGCCCCGGGCGTGCTGCTGTTCGGTGGCGTGTGCGCCGGGCCCCTCTTCGGCGGAGAGGCGGATGGCGCGCAGGGTGCCGATGCTGTCCGGCGTGCCGGTGCTGTCCGGCGTGCCGGGCCGGGCGGGCTCGGACGGATGCGCCGTGAGGGGCTTCGTCGGGCTCTCGTCGAGAGCGGCGGTCTTGGCCGGCATGGGCGTGTCCTTTCTCCGTCACCACGAAGGGGGGAGCGGCGAGTCCTCGGGAACCGGGGTTTGCGCGGAGCGCGTCTCCGGAAAGCCTGGAGAGTATGGAGACTCTGGAGAAAAACCGGGCCCGCGGCCTCGCGCTTTTCCTTCAAGTCCTTCCAGGAAAACTATCCGGCATTCTTCCGGCGGGGAACTGCACTTTGGTACAGGCGCCGACCGGAGAAGGCGACAAGACCTGCTTGCAATCTGGATTCAACGTCCAATTTACTCAGCACCTGCGCCACATGAAACTTGACCGTTCGCTCGGCGATGTCGAGTCGCCGGGCGATGCTGCGGTTGGAACAGCCCTCACCCAGGAGCTGGAACACTTCTGCCTCGCGCGCGGAGAGCAGCGGAACTCTCCTCAACTCGGCTTGCCAAGAGCCCTGTTCACCTGTGGCATATTCACCCGAGGCCTGTTCACCACAGCCCTCGCGGACAGGACAAGCACCTCCCGCCCCGTCTTGCGACGCGTGCGGACGGACAGCGACTGCGCGGACCAAGGCAACCCCCCCTGACGGCGAATCCGGAACACGAGCACTCCGGCTTTCCGGCTCCGAGTATTGGCCACGGGCACCTCAGTTTGTCAAGAAAGACCAACCCTCTCCCGCAGGGTGAGAATACGAGCGAGGTGAATCCCGGCACGTGAGAAACGGCAGCCGTTTCTCACGTGCCGAGATGCGAATATCGCGTGAACACCGCGACACCAGCGGGATACCCGCGCGGCTATATTATTGCGGCGGGATGACGCGGGGGTTTCGGCGACCAGGAGGAGCGATGCGATCAGAAAGAGCTGGGAGTCCGCGCCGACCAGGCGCCGCCACCCGTCTCGGTGAACACGCCGGCGGCCTCCTTCATGGCTATCAGAACGCCGACCGGCCACTGCGGCATGGCGTCCTTGGGCTTGAGCACCGCGACGGAGCCCATGATCAGCCCGTCCCAGCGGACCGGCACGGCAAGTCCGTTCCAGCCGGCGGCGCACTCCTCCGAGTCGGTGGCCACCCCTTGCTCGCGCACGGCCTTGAGGGAAGCGAGCAGGGCGCCTTCGTCCCGGAACACCCCCGGGCCCGCCTCCACGGGAGGCGGCTCCGCAAGGACGCCCTCCTGGATGACCTCCGGCAAGTGGGCGAGGATCGCCCGCCCGCAGGCGCCCGTACGCAACGACTGAAAGACCGTGAGGAGGGCACGCCTGCTGACGCCGAGCTCCGCCAGGTCGGAGTCACCGACGGCCATGTCCAGGCACTGCTTCCTGGCCCCGCCGAAGGGGGCGAGGCCGAAGAGGAACACGAGGCCCCCGTCGGTGGTCTTGCGCAGGCTCTCCAGCACCTCGTGCGTCACATCGGTGTTGGGCGCGTGCGTGAGGGCTTTCAGACCCAGCCGCGCGGCACCGGGGCCGAGCCGGTACAGGCCGCGCCCCTCACGGACGAAGATGCCGTCGTGAATACCGGACTGCAGAATGCGATGCACCGTCGAGTCGTCTAGGCCGGTCGCCTCGGCCAATTCCCCGGGGCCGTGCACCTGCCCCTCGAGCTCGGTGAAGGCACTCTGGACCCGGAAGACCCGGACGGCGTGATTACTTCCTTGATTACCGTTCTTTGCCATGTTCCCCGTTCCCCTGTTGGGGCGCCCTGGCTGACGCCACCGCCCACGCCAAAAGACGACATGGACCCTTACGACCCTAGTACCGCCCGCCCGGAATGTTCGACTGGCCGATCATGAACACTGCGGCACGCGCGTTAGGACGTTCGGAGGAGACACACGGGACCAACCAGGTCTGGCCGAAACCCGGTTGCCGCCAAGGGGATCAGGAGCCTCAGCGGGATCAGGAGACCCAGCGGGATCAGGACGCGCGCAGCGCCTTCGCGAGGACTCCCTCGCCCATGAGATCGATGCGGCCCGCCCGTACGCCATCGCCCACCGTAAGGACTCCCCCGCTCACCGCCACGCACGTCTCGGCGTCCATGACCATGCGGGCGTCCGGTTCCACGGGCGCCGGGCCGTCCCCGTACGACTCCCCCGCGCCCCCGAGTCGCACGTGGAACTCCCCCTCATCCAGGCGCACTTCCACCACTCCCTCCACCCCGAGCCCCGCGAGGCCGCGCAACAGAGGCAGCGCGAACCAGTGGGCGCGGACCGCGTCCGTCGGCGCCCGCTCCTGGAGAGCGGGCGCGCCCCAGGCGGCGAGGGCCTGCAGAACCGGCAGCAACTCACGGCCCCGCTCGGTCAGTTCATAGACGTACGCCGCCGACGGCGGGAGGAGGCGGCGGCGGGTGGCCAGGGCCTCGCGCTCCATGTCCTTGAGCCTGGAGGCCAGGACGTCCGTGCTCACGCCGGGCAGATCGGCGTGCAGGTCGGTGTAGCGGCGGGGGCCTATCAGGAGCTCCCGGACGATCAGCAGGGTCCAGCGGTCACCCACGGTGTCGAGGGCACGGGCGGCAGCGCAGTACTGGTCATAGCTTCGGCGAGGCCTGGGTGCAGGTGGCATGCGACTCAGTCTATGCAAGTTGTTGGACTTTCCAAGCCCCAGCTTGGTAAAACCAAGTAACTCACGTCACGGGAGGCACAGCGCATGGAGTTCCGGCAGTCCAGCAAGCTCAGCGAGGTCTGTTACGAGATCCGGGGGCCTGTCATCGAGCACGCCAACGCCCTGGAGGAGGCGGGCCACAGCGTCCTGCGCCTGAACACCGGCAACCCCGCGCTCTTCGGCTTCGAGGCGCCCGAGGAGATCGTCCAGGACATGATCCGGATGCTCCCCCAGGCACACGGCTACACGGACTCGCGCGGCATCCTCTCGGCCCGCCGCGCCGTCGCCCAGCGCTACCAGGCGCTCGGCCTCGACGGCGTCTCCGTGGACGACGTCTTCCTCGGCAACGGCGTCTCCGAGCTGGTCACCATGGCCGTCCAGGCACTCCTCGAAGACGGCGACGAAGTCCTCATCCCCGCCCCGGACTTCCCCCTGTGGACCGCCGTGACGACCCTCTCCGGAGGCAAGGCCGTCCACTACGTGTGCGACGAGTCCGCCGACTGGTACCCGGACCTGGACGACATGGCATCGAAGATCACCGACCGGACGAAGGCCGTCGTGATCATCAACCCGAACAACCCCACGGGCGCCGTGTATCCCAAGGAGATCCTGGAAGGCATCCTCGACCTCGCGCGCCGCCACGGCCTGATGGTCTTCGCCGACGAGATCTACGACCAGATCCTGTACGACGACGCCGTGCACCACAGCGTCGCGGCCCTCGCCCCCGACCTCGTCGTCCTGACCTTCTGCGGGCTCTCCAAGACCTACCGCGTGGCGGGCTTCCGCTCGGGCTGGCTGGTCGTCACGGGCCCGCAGCAGCACGCGAAGAGCTACCTGGAGGGGCTTACCATGCTCGCCTCCATGCGTCTGTGCCCGAACGCCCCCGCGCAGTACGCCATCCAGGCCGCGCTCGGCGGCAGGCAGTCCATCCACGAGCTCACCGCTCCGGGCGGCAGGCTGTACGAGCAGCGCGACATGGCGTGGCGGAAGCTGAACGAGATCCCCGGTGTCTCGTGCGTGAAGCCGAAGGGCGCCCTCTACGCCTTCGCGCGCCTGGACCCCAAGGTCCACCCCATCCACGACGACGAGAAGTTCGTCCTCGACCTGCTCCTCCAGGAGAAGATCCAGGTCGTCCAGGGCACCGGCTTCAACTGGCCGCGCCCCGACCACTTCCGCATCCTGACCCTCCCTTACGCTGACGACCTCGACGCGGCGATCAGCCGCATCGGCCGCTTTCTCAGCGGATACCGCCAGTGAAGTCACCGCACGAAGTGATGTCACCGTACGACGGGGGTCGTGTGTCTCTCTGTTCCGCCTGCCGGGTCCCTTCGCTCACCCAGTTCGCCTCGCCCGACCTGGTCGAGGCCATCGTGTACGGCGAACTGGACCGTGCGGCCGATCCGGCCTGGGCGGAGTCGGGCGCCGTCACCCTGGAGGACTACGCGCGCTGGTGCGGCCACCTGTGCGGTCTGACGTGCCTGCGGATGGCGCTCGGCCCGTCGGCGCCCTCGCTCTTCGAGCTGCGGGACGGCGCGCTGAAGTACGGCGCGTACACAGAGGACGCCGACGGAGAGATCCGCGGACTGATCTACGCCCCGTTCGCGGAGTACGTGCGCGAGGTCCACGGCGTCAACGCCACGGTGCACCGGCACCTCACGGTGGAGGAGATCGTCGGGCTGCTCGACGAGGGCCGCTCGGTCATGGTCTCGGTCCACTTCGAGATCCGCCGCCCGCACCGTCCTTCGCCCGGCCGTGGCGGCCACCTGGTCCTGGTCACCGGGCGTTCCGCGGACGGGGGCCTGCACTTGCACAACCCGTCCGGGATCGACGCGGGGACGCGGATGGCGGACATGCCACTTTCGGACTTCGAGCCGTTCTTCGCCGGACGCGGAGTGTCACTTCACTGACAGAGGGTCATTCTTCCTGCCAGGATGGCGCGATGATGCGTGGAGGCAGAGTCGCTGTTGTGGGCGGGAGCATCGCAGGATGCGCCGCCGCACTCGCCGCGTACCGCGGGGGCGCCGACGAGATCACGGTGTACGAGCGGGCCGCGGGTCACCTCGCGGACCGCGGTGTCGGGCTCGCGGTGCACAACTCGCGTTACGTGGAGCTGGACTCCGCCGGGTACCTGGACGCGGACATGCCGTGGGTGCAGTTGGAGCGGCGCCGCTGGTACGTGCGGGACGGGTCGGCCGCGGGGCCGCTCGGTCACGAGATCGGGGCGATGCCGTTCCCTTTTCGTACGTACAACTGGGGTCCTCTGTGGCGTGAGTTGCGCGGCCGTGTGCCGGACTCCGTGGTCTTCCGGTCGGGCGTGGCGGTGGAGGAGGTGCGTCCAGGGCGCGAGGACGCCGAGGTGGTCACCGCCGAGGGCACCGAGCGCGTCGACCTCGTGATCGGCGCCGACGGCTACCGCTCCGTGGTCCGTTCGGCGGCGTTCGCCTCCGTGCGTCCCGCGTACGCCGGGTATCTCGCCTGGCGCGGCGCCTTCCCCGCCGACCGGCTCGCGGACCCGGAGCTGTGGGCTCAGGAGGACTGCGCGTACGTCGTCTTCCCCGGCGGCCACGTCATCGTCTACCGCATCCCGGACGGCGTCGGCGGCCACCGCGTCAACTGGGTCCTGTACACGTCGCCGCCGCCGGACCTCGATCTGGGGCTCGGCGTCGACCTGCGGCTCACCGGCCCCACGAGCCTGCCTCCGGGCGGGCTCACGGAGGCGCTCTCCTCGCATCTCACCTACGTGTGCGACGAGTTGCTGCCGCCCTACTGGGGCGACCTCATCCGCGCGACCACCCCCGACGAGCTCTTCCTCCAGCCGATGTACGACTTCACCGCGCCCCGCTACACCACGGGCCGCGTGCTCCTGATGGGCGACGCGGCCACTGTCGCCCGGCCGCACACCGGGGCGGGCGCGGTCAAGGCGCTGCAGGACGCGACGGTTCTGGAGTCCGCCTTCGCCACGGCCACGACCTGGCCCGACGCGCTCGACACGTACGACACCGACCGCACCGTCGCCGGCGGCGCGATGGTCGAGCTCGGGCGCCGCCTCGGCCGCGCGCTCGTCGAGGAGACGCCGCTCTGGCGATCCATGGACCAGACGGCCCTAGAGACGTGGTGGAAACAGGCCGACGGGAGCGGGGCGTTCGGCGGACGTCAGCTGAGGTAGTGAAGTGCATCAGGGAGCCGGGGCCGTGACGGGGCGTCGGCTGATACCCACCTGCGGGTTTGGGTATGCACGCCAAGATCAATAAGATTCCGCGATGATCACAAGACAACGGCTGGCGGCCGGGGCCTTCGCCCTGCTCGCCGCCATGACCGCCGGGCTCGGCACGGCGGGCCCCGCGGCCGCCGAGGCCGATGAACCGGCACAGCCCTCACCCAAGGTCGAGCTGGTGCTCGACGTCAGCGGTTCGATGCGGGCCCGCGACATCGACGGCAAGTCCCGGATGGCTGCGGCGAAGCAGGCGTTCAACGAGGTGCTCGACGGCACGCCGGACGAAGTCCAGCTCGGCATAAGGACGTTGGGCGCCAACTACCACGGCGACGACCGCAAGACGGGCTGCAAGGACACCGAGCTCCTCTACCCGGTCGCGGAGCTCGACCGCGACAAGCGCACCGAGGCGAAGACCGCGGTGGCCACGCTCGCGCCCACCGGCTGGACGCCGATCGGCCCCACGCTCCTGAAGGCCGCCGACGACCTCAAGGACGACAACACCGAGCGCAGCCGCCGCATCGTCCTCATCTCCGACGGCGAGGACACCTGCCAGCCGCTCGACCCCTGCGAAGTGGCCCGCAAGATCGCCGCCGAGGGCATCCACCTCACGGTCGACACGCTCGGCCTGGTGCCGGACGCCAAGACCCGCGACCAGCTGAGCTGCATCGCGGAGGCCACCGGCGGTACGTACACCTCGGTGCGGCACACCGATGAGCTCTCCGGCCGCGTCAAGCAGCTGGTGGACCGCGCGGCGGACCCCGTCGCCACCCCGGTGGCGGCGAAGGGCGCCGCCCAGTGCACCGACGCACCGCAGCTCAAGGCGGGCGTCTACACCGACCGTGAGAAGTTCGGCGAGCACCGCTGGTACCGCGTCGACGTCAAGCCCGGCCAGGAGCTGCGCGCTTCCGTCAGCGTCGGCGCCGACCGCGCGGTCAACCAGGACTACGGCGTACTCCTTCGGGCCTCGACCGTGCACGGACGCGAGATCGTACGGGGCTCCGATGCGGGTGACGGACGTACGGACGTGATCTCGACCGGCCTGCGCTATCCCAAGCCCGAGGCGGACGACGAGGAGACGGACGGGGGTGAGCCCGCCGCGGAGACCGTGTGCCTCCAGGTGAGCAACTCCTTCTCGGCGCCCGCCTCCGTCAAGACGACTCCGGGCCTGCCCGTCGAACTGGCCGTCGACCT
Source organism: Streptomyces sp. NPDC055239 (assembly GCF_053606205.1). Taxonomy (NCBI): domain Bacteria; kingdom Bacillati; phylum Actinomycetota; class Actinomycetes; order Kitasatosporales; family Streptomycetaceae; genus Streptomyces; species Streptomyces sp. NPDC055239. The sequence goes on from NZ_JBSGRD010000003.1 coordinate 572,490, forward strand.
GGTGGACGCGCCCGACGAGGCGTCGGACGTGGCGTCCTTCGGCCTGGGCAACGGCTGGTGGCTGCTCGGCACTCTGATTCTCGTCGGCTTCATCGCCGGTCTGGTCTGGGGCTGGGTCTCACGCTGGCGCTTCGCGGTCTGGAGGGCCAACTGATGAATGCGACACGTGTGTTGAGACGAGCCGGTGTGCTGGTGGGGGCCGCGCTGCTCGCCCTGTGCGGGACGGCGGGGGCGGCCGTGGCCGACTCCGACGACGACAAGCCCGCCGAGCCGACCGAGGCCGGTACGTCCTTCCGTACGGCGACGGCGATCCAGCTGGACCAGGAGGCCACCGCCGAGGCGTCCACCGGCGACTACCTGTACTGGTCGTTCCCGGCGGACGTCGGACAGCGCCCCACCGTGCACGCCAAGGTGAAGCTGCCCGACGGCACCACCCGGAACGGCGACTCCACCTGGCAGGTGGACGTCTACGACGGGCTGCGGCGCCATCAGGCGTGCCGGTTCGGCGCGCAGACCAGGACGGCTGCGCAGGACGCCGCCACGGTCGAGCTGTCCTGCACCCTGCGCACGGTGCGGGGCTGGGCGGAGCCGTGGGCGAACGACCCGTTGCCCGGCACGTACTACGCGCGCCTGACGGTCACCGGCCTCAAGGCGGACGACCTGGGTCTGCCGATGCAGGCTGCGACGAAGGTCACGTCGAGCGACGCGGGCGGCGCGATGGCCGTGGACGGCTCGCTTGCGAAGCCGTTGGTGCCGGGGATCGGCACGAAGATGGAGGCGGCTTCCAGTGAGCCGGAGGACGGCTGGGCGTCCGGGTGGTGGTCGTCCCGCTGGCTGTGGACGGCGGCCGGTGGCGTGCTCGGTGCCCTCGCGGGCATCGGGGGGTACTGCCTGACGCGCGGCTCGGGCCGCCCGGCGCGCGTACCTGCGGGGATCTAACCTCGGTGGTGGCCGGACCGGGCCTTCCGGACCGGCCACAACCGACAGAACAGGAAGTTCCGCACCATGGGTGACCTGCTCCTCGTCCGGCACGGCGAGACCCAGTGGTCGCTGTCCGGGCAGCACACCAGCTGGACGGACATCCCGCTCACCGAGAACGGCAGGGAGCAGGCGCGGGGGCTCGCTCCACTCGTGGGGAGATTCCGGATCGGGGCGGCGTTCGTGAGCCCCCGGGAGCGGGCCAGGGACACCGCGGAGCTGGCCGGGTTCCCGAACGCCTTCGTCGACGCCGACCTGAGCGAGTGGGACTACGGGGCGTACGAGGGAGTCACGACGGTGGAGATCCACCGCACCCACCCCGACTGGTACCTGTTCACGGACGGAGTGGCCGCGGGCCCCGCCGAGCACCCCGGTGAGACTCCGGAGCAGGTCGGTGAGCGGGCCGACCGGATGCTGGCCAAGGTCGACGCGGCTCTGGGCAACAACGAGGGCAGTGTGGTGCTCTTCGCCCACTCCCACTTCCTGCGGGTCCTGACGGCTCGGCGCCTCGGACTCCCGGCGTCCGGTGGGGCGTTGTTCCAGTTGGCGACGGGGACGGTATGCCGCCTCAGCACGGAGCACGGCCGCCCGGTGGTGGCGAGCTGGAACATCCGCCCGTGAAACCAGGCAGACTCTGTCTCATATAGCTCTCTCACCATTAAGAAGGATCACGAATGATCACGCTCAAGAAGGAAGACGGACCGGCTGATCTCGGCGGAGTGACCCACCTGACCATAGGGGTGTCCTGGGACCCGACCGTGGGCAGCAGCGGCGGCCTGATGGGCAAGCTCCGCCAGAAGACCGGCACCGACCTCGACCTGATCGCCATCGCGATGGCGGGTGCGGACCCGGTGCGCCTCGCCGGTCTCGACTCGCTCGACCCGCTGGGCAACGGCTCGCTGGTGCACAGCGGGGACAACCAGACCGGCAAGGGCGACGGCGACGACGAGACGGTGACCGTCGAGTTCCAGCGCGTGCCGGACAACATCACGTCCATCGTGTTCGTCGCCGCCGCGTACAAGAAGCGCAGCGCCTTCCAGAACGCGCGCAACATCAGCTTCAAGGTGTACGACGCCACGGGCGGCAGCACCCAGCAGGTCGCCGACATCTGGCCGAGCCTGCTCACCAACGACAACGGTTGCGCCGTGGCCAAGGCGATGCGGGACGGTGGGAGCTGGAAGCTCCAGGTCATCAACGAGACCGGGAAGATCAAGCAGGGCGACGAGCAGGCCCTGATGCGTTTCGCGATGAGCAAGTAGCGGGTGTAGCAGCGAGCGATCCGGGTCGGCCGGTCTCCGCGGCCGACCCGGAGGTCACTTCCCGGTTCGACACGCACCCCGAAGATCATCAAGACTTGCCGCCATGCGATACGGCGTTAACCTCCTCAATTTCGGCTCCGGCACCACCCCCGACTCCCTCGTCCGGCAGGCCACGGGCGCCCGTGACATCGGGTTCGGCTTCGCGATGATCTCCGACCACATCACGGTCACCCCTGACGTGCACTCGGTCTATCCGGCGCCGTTCTACGACCAGTTCGTCCTCGCCGCGCACCTCGCGGGCCGCGTACCGGGGCTCAGGCTCGGCACGACGATCACGGTGATCCCCTACCGCCACCCGCTCCAGACCGCCCGCCTCGCCGCCAACATCGACCAGCTGAACGACGCCGGGTTCATCCTGGGCGCCGGTGTCGGCTGGTCCCGCGCCGAGTACGAGGCCCTCGGCGTTCCCTTCGACGAGCGCGGTGCCATCACGGACGAGTACCTCGCGGCGATCCGCGCGTCTTGGGCCGAGGAGACGACCTCGTTCCAGGGGCGGTACGTCGCCTACGAAGGCATCCACAACGCTCCCCTCCCCCAGGCACAGCTGCCCGTCTGGGTCGGCGGCAACTCCCCCGCGGCCCAGCGCCGCGCGGCCCGCCTCGGCGAGGGCTGGCACCCGTTCATGCCGACGCTCGACGTCCTGCGGACGGCGCTGCCCCGGATCGCGGCGGAGGCCGAGGTCGCGGGGCGCCCCGCCCCTGACCTCGTGCCCCGCCTCCAGCTCCGGCTCGCCCCGCAGCCGGACACGGCGGAGCGCCCCCTCGGGCACGGCAGCGTCGACCAGCTCCGCGCCGACCTGGAGACACTGGCCGGGCTCGGCGCCACGGACGTCCTGCTCGACACCTACCCCGGTACGCCCGCCGAGCGCGGCACCGCCGACGACGACCGGCGCACGCTCGACCTCGTCGCCGAGAAGGTGGTCGACCTCGCCACGGGAACAGTTCGCTGAGTCGGCAGGCGGCGGACAGCTGACGTCCCGCGGCCGTTGTCAGTGGCACGAGGCACTATCGGAACCAGGCGAAGAAGACCTGAGGACCTGGGGAAGAGGTGGCTATGACGAAGCCTCCGACGGCGGCTCAGCGGCGCATCATCGAGGCCGCCGACCCGGCGACGGGCCGCCTCACCGGCAGCGAGGCGCAGCTGGCGGGACTCGTGCGGCACCGCCTCGCCTTCCGGCACCCCCGGCCGCCGCACGCCTATTTCCTGACCCCCACAGGCCATCGCGTACGGGAAGAGGCCTGGCCCGGTCCCACTGCCGAGGCCCCCGCCCCTCCCCCGGCCGCCCCAGCCGCCTCCGGCCTCTTCGCCGCCCGCACCGGCGCCGAGCCCATACCCCCGCGGGACTCCGGGAGCCCGGCCCGCGCCCGCGACGTACGCAGCGCCTGGGAAGGCCTCCTGGAGATGCGCCGCATGACCAATCAGGACGGCGCGCGGGACCGCCCCTGCGCCTGGGAGCGGACGCATCTGGTGCAGGCCGCGGCCCTTGCCCTGGAGGCGGCGGGCTGTGCGCCGGGGCCCGAGGGTTATCGGGTGAGCGAGACTCCGCAGCCCGAGGCCGTCTCCGTGCGCGATGTGGCACCCGACGGCCTGCGGGCGTGCGCGAGCGCGCTTGAGGCCGCGGGGTGGCAGGTCAGCGAACACGCCGAGCGGCCGAACGGCGCCCGCTATCTCCTTGCGTCGCCGCGGAGGGGACGGCGGTAGGGAGGGCCGAGGGGCAGTGACAGGGAAGTATCCGTATTGAACCGTCGAAGGGAATGTCGTGGCGGAGCCGTTTTCCGTGAGCATCAGTGTCCGTGGGTACGAGACGGACGCACAGGGTCACGTCAACCAGGCCGTCTACCTCCAGTACGCCGAGCACGCCCGCTGGTCGGTGCTGCGCGCGGCGGGCATCGAACAGGCCGATCTGCTGGCCAAGGGGGTGGGTCCGGTCGCCCTGGAGAACACCATCCGCTACTTCAGCGAGCTGCGCGCGGGCGACGAGGTGGAGGTGACCTGCGTGTTCGTGTGGGGCGAGCGCAAGACGTTCCGCATCGAGCAGTCGATCCGCAAGGCGGACGGCACGGAGGCAGCCGAGTTGCGCTCCGTCGGCGGCCTCCTGGACCTCAATGAACGGCAGATGGTGCGGGATCCCCGCGAGTACTTCAGGGCGCTGGCCGACGACCCGACGGTGATCGGCCTCTGACCGGCTGTCGACCGCCGTCGGCGAAAGGTGAGTTGGGGGGTGCTGGTCGGGGCCGCGGGAACTAGATTGGCAGGTGATCGTTCTTTCAATTAACAAGCAGGCCCGTTCACCCACAGGAGGACCCTCGTGTCGGATCGCGACCCCCAAGCCGACGCCGCAGCGGACATACGCGCGCGCATCGACACCAGCACGCCGCACTCCGCGCGCTTCTGGAACTACTTCGTGGGCGGCAAGGACAACTACGAGAAGGACCGCGAACTCGGCGACCACATCAAGGGCATCCACCCCGGCCTCGTCGACGTGGCGCGCCTGAGCCGGCAGTTCCTCGGCCGCGCGGTCCGCCATCTGGCGACGGAACAGGGCGTCCGCCAGTTCCTGGACATCGGCACGGGCCTGCCGACCGCCGACAACACGCACGAGGTCGCCCAGCGCGTGGCCCCGGACTCCCGGATCGTCTACGTGGACAACGACCCGCTCGTCCTGGCCCACGCCCGCGCGCTGCTCACCAGTACGCCCGAGGGCGTCACCGCGTACATCGACGCCGACCTCTACGACCCCAAGGCGATCCTGGAGTCCGCGAGCGCGACCCTGGATCTCTCCAAGCCGGTCGCGTTGATGATCCTCAACACCCTTGGCCACGTGGCCGATTACCAGCAGGCGCGTGATCTGGTGTCACAGCTCATGGCGGGCCTGCCGTCCGGCAGTTACCTCGTGATCAGCGACAGCACCGCCACCAGCGAGGGCATGATCGCGGCGTCGAACGCGTACAACAAGAGCGGCGCCATCCCTTACCACGTACGCAGCGTCGAGGAGATCGGCGGCTTCTTCGACGGCCTGGACCTCGTGGAGCCCGGTGTCTCCCAGGTCACCCGCTGGCGCCCGGAGGCCGAGGACGCGACGCCGGTCGACGCGTACGGCGCGGTGGCGCGCAAGCCGTAGCCCATGTGCAGGCCCGAGGCTCGGTGGCCTCGGGCCTACACCAGCCCCCGCTTCTCGTCATAGTCCGCGCGCGACTGCGCGATCGTCACCCGGTGCCGCTCCGCCCACCCCGTCAGGGTCAGGAGCGTGCCGTGCAATTCCTGGGCGACCGGCGTCAGTTCGTACTCGACCTTCGGCGGAACCGTCGGATACACCGTGCGCGTGAGCAGGCCGTCGCGCTCCAGGTTCCGCAGGGTCAGGGTCAGCATGCGGCGGCTGATGCCCTCGATGCTGCGCTCCAATTCGGTGAAGCGGATGGGGCCGTGAGCCGCCGCGACCAGGATCGGGATGCTCCATTTCCCCACCACCCTGTCAAGAACTTCCCGCAGCGGGCACGCCTGCGCGTTCACCACCTGCGCCGTAACACCGATGTTCCCTTGGGACATTGAAGTTCCTCCTTCTCCCGGCCTCCATGGTCACGCACGATGAACCCCGTTACAAGTCGTGCACCTATGCAGTTCATGGAGGTTTTTCACCGTGTCCGATGCCACCACTTCCCCACGCTCCCGCAGGGCGTCGCTCGCCGTTCTGTCCTCGGGCCTGCTGATGACGATCATCGACGGCAACATCGTGACCGTCGCGATGCCCGCCATCCAGAGCGACCTCGGCTTCTCGGCGCCGGGCCTCGCCTGGGTCGTGAACGCCTATCTCATCGCCTTCGGCGGCCTGCTGCTCCTGGCGGGGCGGCTCGGCGATCTCGTCGGCCGCAAGCGGATGTTCGTCTCGGGCCTCGCCGTGTTCACCGCGGCGTCCGTGCTGTGCGGAGTCGCCACCGACCAGGGTCTGCTGATCGCGGCACGCGCCGTGCAGGGTGTCGGCGGGGCGATGACATCGGCGGTCGTGCTCAGCATGCTGGTGGCGCTCTTTCCCGAGCCGCGCGAACAGGCCAAGGCCATCGCGGTGTTCAGCGCGGTCGGCGCGGCGGGCGGCGCGCTCGGCACGTTCCTGGGCGGCGCGCTCACCGAGACCCTCAGCTGGCACTGGATCTTCCTGATCAACCTGCCGATCGGGGCCGTCGCGCTCATGGCTGCGGTACGCGTCCTCGGAGACGACCGCGGCACGGGCCTCGCCGGGGGCGCGGACTACCCGGGGGCCGCGCTCATCACCGGCGCGCTGATGCTCACCGTCTACACGATCGTCGGCTCCGCCGGGCACGGCACACCGGCCACCCTCGCGCTCGCCGCACTCTCCCTCGCCCTGTACGCCGCCTTCGCCGTACGCCAGGCCCGTACGGCCCGTCCCCTGCTGCGTCTGCGCGTCTTCCGCTCCCGCACGCTGACCGGCGCCAACGCCGTGCAGATCCTGATGATCGCGGGCATGTTCGGCTTCCAGTACATCGGCGCGCTCTACTTCCAGCGCGTGCTCGGATACGGCGAGTTGAAGACCGGCTTCGCGTTCCTGCCCGCACCCATCATCATCGGCGTCCTGATGCTGGGCCTCTCCGCCAGGGTCATCGGCCGCTTCGGCCCCTACCGTGCGCTGCTCGCGGGCCTCGTCCTCATCACGGGCGGCCTCGCTCTCCTGGGCCGCCTGCCCGCCGACGGTTCGTACGTCGTCGACGTACTCCCCGCCATGCTGCTGCTCGGCGCCGGATTCGCCGCGGCGATGCCCGCGGTGACGGGGCTCGCGATGTCCGGGGCGCGCGCGGAGGACGCGGGTCTTGCCTCCGGGCTCTTCAACACCACGCAGGTGGTCGGTGGTTCACTGGGCCTCGCCGTCCTGACCACGCTGGCGGCGAGCCGCACCGAGACCCTGCTCGCGGACGGCGAGCGGACCGTGGCGGCCACGGCCGACGGCTACCGCCTCGCCTTCTGGGTGGCCACGGGCATCGCGGCGGCGGGCCTCGCCCTGGCGGCGACGCTGCTGCGGCCGGAGCGCGGGACGACCGCCTCCGACGCGACCGCCGCCGAGCAGGCGCAGAGCGAGCAGGCACAGGCCGAGCAGCAGCACCGCGCCCCTGCCCCGGCGGCATGAGCCCGTCCGTTAGACCAGTTCAGGTAACGCCCTTGCCCTCACGGCGGCCGGACCACTACGGTCCGGCCAGCCGTGAATCTACGCGCGTCGCACATCGAGCGAGAGGTCCCTGACCATGCGTAAGACCGTTCTGACCGCATTCACCGTTATCGGCACGGGAGTTGCCGTGGCGCTCAGCACCGGACTTTCCACGGCTCAGCCGAAGGCCGCGTCGTGGCAGCAGGTCGGGGACGACATCAAGTCGGGCATCAGCGGCCTCACCGTCGCCTCACGTTCGGGTGACAACCTGCGCACCCTCGTCGTGCGCGACAACAAGGAGCCCGGCGAGAACCGCATCGCCGAAGTCACCTACCGCCCGGGCCAGGTGGCCGAGGTCGCGCCGATCTCCTGGCACGGCGGCGCCGAGCCCGTCGACCTGGAGGCGCTCGACGCGGTGCCGGGGACGTCCGACGAGTATGTGGCCCTGGCCAGCCGCGGGCTCGCCTATCACCTCAAGCTGACCGACGCCGGGGAGTCCGTGCAGGTCCTGGACATCGCCCCGCTGCCCGCGATCGGCACGGACGACAACTTCGAGAGCTTCTCGCTGACCTCGCGGCACGGGGAGACGGTGGCGGTCTGGGCGGACCGGGGCGAGGGCGAGGACCGCCCCGCGACGCTGTACGCGGCGCCGTTCTCGATCAATTCCTACGATGAGGCGCAGTTCGGGCCGGTGGAGAAGGCGACGTTCCGTGCGCCGTATCCGGAGGGTGACGTGCGCCATGCCTCCGACATCGAGGTGACCAAGTCGGGCCGTCTGCTGATCAGTTCGGCGTCCGATGCCGGAGACGACGGTCCTTTCGACTCCGCGGTGAGCGACGCGGGCAAGCTGTCCGTCTCCTCCGAGGGGAACGTACGGCTGTCCGTCGCCAAGTCGCCCGAGGTCCTGGAGAAGTTCGACGGCCACAAGATCGAGGCACTGCGCTGCGTACCCGGCTCGCACCTCGCGGCCCTGGGCACGGACAACGAGAACACGGGCGGCGCCCTCACCACGCGCCGCCTCTGCGACTGACCTCGGCCCACACCGTCTTGCCCCGGAATTCGTTCAGGGCCGGGTCGTCGGTGCGTATGCCGAGGAGGTCGCGGAAGCGAGCAGCCCCGCCAGAGTTGCGTAGGAGCGGCTCCAGGTCCATTCCGCCTGGACCCAGTGGCGGCCCTTCTCGCCCATCCCGTGGGCGAGTTCGGGGTTGCGGAGGAGTCTGATCAGGCGGTCCGCCGTCGCCGCCACCGAGCGACCGTCGACGACATGGCCGGTCTCGCCCTCGCGTACGGCGTCGGGGGCGCCGCCCGAGTCGCCCGCAAGGACGGGGAGTCCGGACGCGGCGGCCTCCAGGTAGACGATGCCGAGCCCCTCCACCTCCAGGCCGCGTCGGCGTGTGCGGCAGGGCATGGCGAAGGTGTCTGCGGCGGCGTAGAAGGAGGGGAGGGTGTGGTGGGGGTGACCGCCTGCAAAGACGACCGAGTCCAAGACACCCTCGGTCACCGCGAGTTGACGTAGTTCAGCGGCGTACGGTCCGTCGCCCACCAGGAGGAGCATGGCGTCCGGGACGACCCTGCGGATCCAGGGCAGCGCCCTGATCAGCGTGTCCTGGCCCTTGCGCGGGACCAGTCTGGCCGCGCAGAGGATCACCGGGCGGCGGCCAAGGCCGTAGCGGGACCGCACCGGGCCGCCGTCCAGGGAAGGGCGGAAGACCGTGGTGTCCACGCCGGGGGCCAGACGTGCGGTGCGGGTCCCGGGAGCGAGGGCCGCCTCGATCGGCCGCCGGGTGCTCGCGCCCAGCCAGGTAAGGGTGTCGACCTCCGTGCCGACGCGGCGCAGCAGCGCCCTGGCCCCGGGGGTGCGGGCCCACCACACCTCGTGGCCGTGCGTGGTGGCGACGGCGGTACGGATGTCCGTCGTCTGCCGCAGTCGGCCCGCCATCAGGCCGAGCGGCGCCGCCGCGCCGAACCACACCCGGTCGCAGCCGTACCGGCGGGCCACGGACGCGGCGTGCGCGGTGGCCCGGGGGGTGGGCAGGAGGGTGCTTGCCCGGTGGCGGATCACTGGGTACGGAAGGGACTCGTCAGGCGCTGACGCCGCGATGGCAGGGCTCAGCGCCGAGGTGAAGACGACCACCTCGTCGGGCGGGAAACGGTCGGCCAGTTCACGGACGAACGTCTCGATGCCGCCCTGCCTGGGCGGGAAGTCATTGGTGACGATCAGTGTGCGAGGGCGGGAGTTGTTCGTCATACGAGGGCCTTCTCCCTGGAAGGGGCGACAGGAGTGGGAGGGGTGAGCGGGTGGACGGGGGTGCTGCCGCGCTGTGGCATTCCGTAGGCCAGCGCCCCGAGCACCAGCGGATAGACCAGGTAGCCGAAACGGGTCGCGGGCATCAGGGCCATCGCAAGGACCAGGCCGAGCGCGAGCCGCGCCGCCGCCGCCCGTGCCGTCCCCGGCGGCCGCACCACAAGCGAAAGCGCGATCAGCAGTGCGCTCACCGCGAGGAGCGCGAGCACGATCACCCTGCCGCCGGGGACGTACGTCGCGAGCAGATGGCCGGGCAGCGGGCTCTCGGCCGGCGACGTGGTGTCGGTGAGGCCAAGCGGGAAGGCGATGACGCTCCGGTAGAAGCCGCAGGGGTTGGCGAGGGCGAAGGGCAGCACCGCCGCTGTCGCGGTGGGCAGGGCAACGGCCGCGTACCGCAGGGCGGGTCGGCCGCCCCGGCGTACCGCGATCAGCGCGAGGGCCACGGGCAGCGCGGGCCACGCCGTCCACTTGAGCGCGGCGGCGGCGCCGAGCACCAGGCCCGCCCGGCCCGAATGCCCCTGCCCGGCGAGTACGACGCCGAGGCACATCAGGCCGACCACCGGCAGGTCGATCCCGCCCACCGCGAGGGGCAGCGCGACCAAGGGGCAGGCGAGCAGCCGGGCCCGGTGCAGACCGGCCGCCGCGAGGGCCGCCACGAAGGCGCCGCCCAGCCACCAGCGCGCATCCCCGGGCAGCACACCGAAGAGCGCCATCCCGGGCAGATAGGGGTTGAAGTCGGCGACGGCCGAGGGGTCGGTGACGTACGGACTGCCGGTCGCGAGCAGCAGCTGCCCCGACCGCTCGACGACCGTGACCTCCAACTGCCCTTGCCCGGCCGTCACCAGCAGGACGAGAGGCGCCACGACGGCCCCCGCCACCGCGACCACCGGGACGGCGGGGCGGGAGCGCGCGCCGCACGCCAGAACCGCCACGACCGCGTAGCCCACCCCCGCGACCACCCCCCACACCCGGTGCGGTCTCAGATCCGAGGCCAGGGCGAGCCACAGCGCGACGACCGCGCAGCCGGCCCACGCGTACGGCTCGTACCGCTCGATCCGGATGTGGCGGATGTACCGGATGTGGCGCGCGTACCGTTCAAGAGTCTTCGTCATGTCCACCGACGGTAGAAATCCGCAGGTCGGAGCGCGTCAACCGAGGATCTGGACCTGGGACTCAACCCGTGGCATGACATGCGAGCCCAGGCTCAACCCGTGAGGCGACGCGCGCACCCGCGCCGGCCCGGATCATGGACGTATGAGTACGTCCCTTCAGCAGCGGTTCCGCGCCTGGATCGCCGCGCCCGCCTACCCCTGGCTCACCGGCGGCGCCTTGACCGCCGGTGCCGTGGCGGAGCTGATCGCCTTTCCCGGATCCACGACGACCATCATCGGGGTCCTCGTCTCCGCCGCCTCGCTGGTGTGGCGGCGGTCGTTCCCGCCCGTCGCGGTGCTCACGGTCGCCGCGGGGCTGCTCGGGTTCGCCGGGGACGTCAACCTGTACGTCTCGATCATGGTGAGCGGTCTTGTCGGCTGCTACACCCTGGGCCGCAACCGGGTACTGCACCCCGCGGTGACCGTCGCGGGCGCCGCGCTCGGGGCCCTGTGCGTGAACCTGGTGCACATCAACACCTGGTCGCGGATGGACCTGCCGGTGCCCGTGCTCTGGGAGAAGAGCTCACTCAGTCTGTTCGCCGAGTCGTTCCTGCTGACCGTGGTCATCTTCGGGGCCGTGATGATGGGTGACGCGGTACGTTCCCGGGAGGAGACCCGCACTGAACGGGACGCGGCGCAGGCCCAGTTGATCGCCATGGAGCGGCAGCAGGCCGCCGAGGCCGAGCGGGCCGCCATCGCCCGTGAGCTGCACGACATCGTCTCGCACTCGGTGTCGATGATCGCCGTGCAGGCCGAGAGCGCCACGTACACCACCCCCGGACTCACCCCCGAGGCCCGCGACGGCTTCCAGCAGATCGCCGGCACCGCCCGCTCGTCGATGGCCGAACTGCGCCGCCTCCTCGGTGTCCTGCGCACTCCCCAGGGCCAGCGGGACACGGCCCTCACCGCACCGCAGCCGACCCTCGACCATCTCGCCGAACTGGTCGAGCAGCACCGGGCGGTGGGCGGCGATGCCGAGTTGAGGGTCACCGGGGAGCGGGTGTCGCTGCCCGCCGCATGGGAGCTGTCCGCCTACCGGATCACCCAGGAGGCGCTGACCAACGCGCGCAAGCATGCGCCCGGCGCCCGTACCGTGGTGGAGATCGCGTACGGCGCCGACCGGCTGCTCACACTGCGCATCCAGGACGACGGACCTGGCCCCGGCTCAGGCCCCGGCGCGGGTCACGGCCTGACCGGGATGCGGGAGCGGGCGGCCCTGGTCGGGGGCCAGCTCAGCGCGGGCGCGGGCACGGACGGCGGTTTCCTGGTCGAGGCGGAGCTTCCGTGGGGGACCGGGTGATCACCACGGAGCCCATGAATTCCACGGACTCCATAGGGAAGGAGTTGCACGTGATCAGGGCACTGGTCGCCGACGATCAGGCGGTCGTACGCACCGGCTTTGTGAACCTCCTGGGCACGCAGGAGGACATCGAGGTCGTGGGCGAGGCCGAGGACGGTGTGCAGGCGGTACGCGTCGCCGCCGAGACACGGCCCGATCTCGCGCTCCTCGACATCCGGATGCCGCACAAGAACGGCATCGAAGCGGCCCGCGAGATCCTGGCCGCGTCCGGGGGCGCGACGAAGGTGCTGATGCTGACGACCTTCGGCCTCGACGAGTACGTGTACGACGCGCTGGCGGCCGGGGCCGGCGGCTTTCTGCTCAAGGACGCGACCTTTCCCGAACTGCTGCATGCGGTACGCGTGGTGGCGGCCGGGAACGCGCTGCTCTCCCCCGAGATCACCAAGCGGGTGATCGGCGAGTTCGTGCACGCGCGGGCGTCGCGGCTGCCGGTGCACTCCATGGGTGAGCTCACGGCGCGTGAGGCGGAGGTGCTCACGCTGATCGCTCGGGGCCTGTCCAATGCGGAGATCGCGATCCGGCTCACCATCACGGACCACACCGTGAAGACCCATATCAACCGGCTGTTCGCGAAGCTGGAGCTGCGGGATCGTGCGCAGGCCGTGATTGCGGCTTACGAGTTGGGCCTTGTGCAGGTGGGAGGCGCCGCTAACGGAAACGGCGCTACCGGAAACGGACTCGGCGCCCTCTGAGACTCCGCGAAAACCCGTTGGCGGGCCGTGGCGGCCCCTGCTACTTTTCCGGAGGCCGTGCGAGAGAACGAGGAGGTGGTACCCGTGAACGCAGTATCGACATGGGTGCTCCCCTCCGGGGTCACGGTCGGGCGATAGGTCGTCCGGGAGCGCCGTCTGTGAGCCCTCCCGAAAGGCACGATCATGCACTTCACTTCCGAGCAGCGCCTCGACGACGGCGTCCTCGAACGCGAATTCACCCTCGGCGAGATCCCCGGCACCCTGTGGACGCCTGGCTCCGCTGGATCTTCCGGGGCCGCACCGGCCCCGCTGGTCCTGATGGCCCACAACAACGGCCTGCCCAAGTCGGAACCCCGGCTTGTGGCGCGGGCCCGGCACTCCGCGGCGCGCGGCTACGCGGTGGCCTCCATCGACGCCCCCGGGTGCGGTGACCGGCCCCGGTCCGCCGCCGACGATCAGGCCCGCGCCGACATCCGCCGGGCGATGCAGGCCGGTGAGCAGGTCGACGAGATCTTCGAGTCCTTCATCGGCCCGCTGGTCGAAAGGGCCGTCCCGGAATGGCGGACCGCCCTGGACGCCCTCCTCGCGCTGCCCGAGATCGGCGGCCCGGTCGGGTACTCGGGGTGGACGGCCGTCGGCATCCGCCTCGCGGCGGTCGAGCCGCGCATCGCTGCCGCCGGTTTCTTCGCCGGGGGTTACGTGCCCCGCGCCCAGCGCGAGGAGGCCCGGCAGGTCACCGTTCCGCTGCTGTTCCTGCTGCAGTGGGACGACGAGGGGAACCCCCGGCAGCGGGCCCTCGACCTGTTCGACGCCTTCGGCAGCAAGGAGAAGACGCTGCACGCCAATCTGGGCGGGCACACCGGTACCCCGTGGTTCGAGGTGGAGGACGGGGGCCGGTTCTACGACCGGCACCTGAGGTGAGGTGAGGCCTGGACGCGGCCTGCCTCTACAGCGGGCCGCGTCCACGTCGGCGTTGGCGTCAGGGACGCTGCGCCGCCACCAGTTCCCGCGCCTCCTCGTCCGTCGCGACCGACGGCGGGGAGCCCTCCAGGGGCTGGCGGGCCGTCTCCTTCATCGCGGCGACCGCGATGATGCCGACCAGGCCCGCAAGCATCGTGTAGAACGCGGGCATCAAGTCGTTGCCGGTCACGCCGATCAACCCCGCGACCACCAGCGGTGTCGTACCGCCGAAGAGCGAGACCGAGATGTTGAAGCCGATGGAGAGCGAGCCGTAGCGGACGTCGGTCGGGAAGAGCGCCGGCAGCGACGACGACATCACGCCCAGGTAGCAGACCAGGGACAGACCCAGGATGAGCAGGCCGGTGAAGACCGCCACCGTGCCGCCCTGCTTGATGAGGAGGAAGGCCGGGATGGCGAGGACGAAGAAGCCCACCGAGCCCGCCATCAGGACCGGCTTGCGGCCGATGCGGTCGGAGAGGCGGCCGACGGAGTTGATGAGCGCCATCAGGATCAGCATGACGACCACGATGGACATCAGGCCGCCCGTCTCGCCGAAGCCGAGCTGCGTCAGATACGTCGGCATGTAGGACAGCAGCATGTAGTCGGTGATGTTGAACGCGGCGACCAGGGCGATGCAGAGCAGCATCGCGCGCCACTGACCGAAGAAGGAGTCCCTGAAGGACTTCTTCTGGCGTTCGGCGGCGGGGCCGCTCTCCGCTTCCGCCATCTTCTGGAAGGCGGGCGACTCGTCGAGCTTCAGCCGCAGGTAGAGGCCGATGAGACCGAGCGGCGCCGCCACCAGGAACGGGATGCGCCAGCCCCAGGACTGCATGGCGTCGTCGCTCAGCCCGATGGTCAGGGCTGTGACGAGGACGGCGGCGACGGTGTAGCCGATCAGGGTGCCGAACTCCAGGAAGGAACCCCAGAATCCGCGGCGCTTGTCGGGCGCGTACTCGGCGATGAACGTCGCGGCGCCACCGTACTCACCGCCCGTGGAGAAGCCCTGCACCATGCGGCAGAGGACGAGGAGGACCGGGGCCCAGACGCCGATGGTGGTGTAGCTGGGGATCAGGCCGATGGCCAGGGTCGCCGACGCCATCATGATCATGGTCAGCGCGAGGATCTTCTTGCGGCCGACCTTGTCGCCGAGGGGGCCGAAGACCATGCCGCCGATGGGGCGCACCAGGAAGGCCGCAGCAAAGGTGGCCAGGGAGGAGAGGGTCTGCGCGGTGTCGTTGCCGGAGGGGAAGAACTCCTTGCCGATGATCACCGCGAGGTAGGCGTAGACGCCGAAGTCGTACCACTCCATGGCGTTGCCGAGCGCGGTCGCCTTGACCGCCCGCCTGACCTGCACCTCTTCGGTGACGGTGATGTCCGACTGGCGCAGGCGCGGGTTCTTGCGGCGGTGGATCGCGCGGAAGAGCGCGCGGTGGCGCGCTATGGCCTCCGGAGCGGGTGCCGGTGTTTCAGGTGCTTCGGGCGCGCTCACGGGGTAGTCACTCTCTCGGTCGGCAATAGGCGTTCATCGATGCCCTGACCTGGGTGGCCGGACAACGACAATCCGTCGTCTGCCCTGTTGGGCGAGATCAACACTCCCAATTCCGGAGAACGGAAAGTGCCCGCCATTGGTCCCGACAGCGGAGGCCCCAAGTCCTGACTCCGCAGGACTTGGGGCCCGACCGCCTGAGGTCAGTGGGCGTACAGCTGGGTCGCCGGGACGATCCGCTGTTCCTGGCCGGGGCTGGACCAGAGCAGCTTCATGTGGGCCTCGCCGGTCTGTTCCGCGTACTCGACCTTGATCGAGTGCCGCTTCCCTGCGGTGAGGGCGACCTGAGCCTTGTCGATCTTCGGCTCGTGCGGCGTCCAGGAGTCGATGACCAGCTTGCCGTCGATCCACACCCGTGCCATGTCGTCCGAGACGGTCGTCAGGGTGTAGGTCTCCGAGCGGCGCGGCTCCAGGCTGCCGCTCCAGCGGATGCTGAACTTGTCGGAGGGGATGCTCGCGGCCGGTGAACCCTCGTACTTCCAGGCGTGGTTGAGGGTGCGGTCGGTGCGGGTGATCTTCGGAGTGCCGGTCAGGTCCGCGTTGTCGAAGATCTCCTGCTTCAGGCCCTTGCCCTTGCCGGGGCGGGCCGTCGGGCCCGGGTCCACCTTCAGCTCGATGACCGTGGCGGTGTCGTTGGTCGCCCCGCCGGACGGCTTCACGTCGATGCCGTCGCCGGACTTGGTGACCGTCACCTTCTGGCCGCTGCCGAGCACGCGTGCCGCCGTGACCTCAAAGGCGGTACGTGCCTTCAGATGCAGGGCGGCACCGGACGCGGGCCACTGGGTGACCGCCGCGTACAGCTTGTCGCCCTTGCGGCTGACCGAGCCCCAGGACGGCTCCTCGACGAGTCCGCCGTAGCGCGCGCCGAACACCGCGTCGCCCTGGCCCGACGTACGCAGCCAGTCGCCCATCTGCTTCAGGCGGTCGACGGAGGGCTGCGGGACGCGGCCGCGGGCGTCGGGGCCGACGTTCAGGAGGTAGTTGCCGCTGCGGGACGTCGTGGAGAGGAGGTTCCTGACCAGGGTGGACGAAGATTTCCAGTCCGTGTCGTAGCGGGCGAAGCCCCAGTGGCCGTTGAGGGTCATGCAGGACTCCCAGAGCTGGCCGTCGACCGGTGCGCCGGGGATCTCCTGCTCGGGGGTGCCGTAGTCGCCGTCGACCACGCGGCGCTTGCCGACGCGGTTGTTGATGACCAGGTCCGGGTCGAGGCCGCGGAGGTAGGCCTCGAGGTTCTCGCCGTCCTTCGCCGTCCAGGGGTTGTGGGGCTTGTCCGTGTCCCACTCGCCGTCGAACCACAGGAGCGCCGGGTCGTAGTTGTCGACCAGCTCCTTGAGCTGGGCGCGCATCCGCTTCTCGTACTTGGGGAAGGTGGCCGGGTCCGGGAAGTCCGGGTCGTGCCAGTCCCAGATCGAGTAGTAGAAGCCGAGCTTGAGGCCCGCGTCGTCCGATGCCTTCTTCAGCTCGGCGAGGATGTCGCGCTTCTTGTCGAAGGACGAGTGGTCGCGCAGGTTCCAGTCGTTGACCTTCGTGGGCCACATCGCGTACCCCTCGTGGTGCTTCGAGGTGATGACGATGTAGCGCATTCCGGCGTCCTTGGCCGCCTTGACCACGGCCTTCGCGTCGAAGTCGGCCGGGTTGAACGTCGCGGCCTGCTTCTCGTACTCGGCCTTCGGGATGTCGCACTGGCGCTGGATCCACTCGGCGTCACGGCAGAGCGAGCCATCGGCCTTCTTGTACTCGCCCTCCAGGTTGGAGTAAGCGCCGAAGTGGATGAACATGCCGAAGCGGTCCTGCCGGAACCAGTTGGTGCGGTCGGCGGTGAAGGGGTCGTCGGCCGCGTGGTCGGTTCCCGGGCCGGCGGCTTCGGTTGCAGCTGCGGCTTCGGTTACAGCTGCGGATGCGGATGCGGATGCGGATGCGGGGGGTTCCGTCGGGGCCGCCACCGCTGCGGGGACGGCGGTGGCGGCGAGGGCCGAGGCGAGGAGCAGGGCTATCCCGGCGACTCTTCGCCGGGTGCGGCTGAACTGTGTGCGCATGGGGGCGGCTCCCTGAGGTTGACGGGTCGCTCGGGAACGTAGGGTCGAATACATCGGATGTCAATGCGCCCAACTGAGCCCGATGGGGCTGATGTTGGCGGGATCATGCGACATCGCTCCGATGACTGGGGATA
The DNA here is from genome assembly GCF_053606205.1 of Streptomyces sp. NPDC055239. Classification (NCBI taxonomy): domain Bacteria; kingdom Bacillati; phylum Actinomycetota; class Actinomycetes; order Kitasatosporales; family Streptomycetaceae; genus Streptomyces; species Streptomyces sp. NPDC055239. Next base: position 590,123 of record NZ_JBSGRD010000003.1, read on the forward strand.
CGCCACCTCGGAGGCGCCCACACCGCGCGGCCCTACTGATTTCCATCGAATTCCGATCAGCGCGCGAAAGGAATCTGTGACTCCAACAAACCACCGAGCAACGCCGATCCGATAATTTACTATTCACCGAAAGAGACTTTGCGAGAGGGGTGTAGCATCACCTCAGGCAGATAATTCGTCGACGATGAAAATCAGCCAACGGGGGCGCGGAGCACAACACTTGATGTCCCTCTGTTCTGATCTTTCACAGTCGTGAATGCGGAACCCTGGGGGATATCAGTGTCATCGATAAAGATCCTGCTCGTCGACAGCGAACAACTCGTGCTCGAAGGTTTCCGAAAGCTTCTGGACGGCTTTACGGAATTCTCCGTGGTGTCCATCGCCCATGACGCCGCCGCGGCGGTGGAGCATTTACGCGGGCACCGCCCGCAGATCGTCGTGATGGGGCTCGGCGTGCCCGGAACGGGCGGTGTGGACGCGATTCGGGCCATTCGCCGGGAGTCCGGCCACGTGCGCATCGTCATCCTCTCCTCCAACCAGCAGCCGGTCTATATGCGAGAGGCCTTCGTGGCCGGCGCCAACGCCTACCTCTCCCGCAGCATCGACGCGGACGAACTGCACGGCACGCTCCTCGCCGTACACCGCGACGGCGCCGCGTTCACCGCGGCCACCGCGGGGCCGATCCTGCAGCTCATGGCGGGCCGCCACCGCGGCGACGACGCGGCGCTCTCGACACTGACCGAGCGCGAGCGGCAGATCCTGTCCCTGGTCGCCGACGACCACGAGACCGCCTGCATCGCCACTGCCCTAGGCATTCGCCCGAAGACCGTGCGCAACTATCTGAGCCGTATCTACGCCAAATTGGGCACCCCCAACCGCGTACAGACCGTCCTGTACGCGAAACGCTCTCTGGGCCACCAAGGCGGACTCGTGACGGACCCGTGACGCACGGGTCCGTCATCTTCCTGACACCACACAGGGACAGCATTCCATTGCCCGTGCAATTGCCCATTCAATGTACGTCGGCCACCGCCCTGCACCATGCCGCGCCCGCGTCGGCAAGGGCTATGGGGAAGGCCATGAAGGTGAACGAGCCGCCTTGCGGGAGATCCCGCAATCGGGCCAGGCCCTCAATCTGGATGAACTCCCGTTTCCTGCCGTGGAGATGCGTGGGCCACAGAGCCGCGGGGTCACGCGTTCCGTAGAAGGACTCCACCATCGCTCGGGCGGGGCCGTCGAAACTCCAGCAGTCCGTGCCGAGCACCTTCACGCCGAGATCCAGCAGATGGTCGACGGCCTCGGGGGTGATGGCGGTGGACTCCGTGTAGTACGCGGGAGTGCCCAGACGCAGATCCGAGTCGGTGCGGAAGAGCACCACCGTCCCAGGGCCGACCGCCGCACCGGCCGCGTGCAGCGCCTCCTTCACGTCCGATGCCGTGACGCGTCCCCCGCACTCCCGTACGTCGAGGACGACGCCGGGCCCGCGGAACCAGTCGAGCGGCAGGTCGAGGACCTTCTTCGCGGGCCTGCCCGCGCACTCGGGGCCGTAGTGGAAGGGCGCGTCCACGTGCGTGCCCTGGTGCACGGACATCCGGTAGAACTCGTTGGAGAGGAAGCAGCCGCCGGGCAGGTCGCGTGCGTGCAGGCGCCTGGCCCCGGTCAGCCAGCGCAAGTAGTTGCGCCGCCGGTCCTTGCGGCTGTCCCCCGGTAACGCCCGGATCCTGCGCGACAGGTGGCGTATGCCGTCCCGGTGGAGCCATTGCTCGAACTCGACGCCGGGCGCACGGCGGCTGATGGGGATGCTCAGGTCTACGTACATGGTCGGGTTTCCCTCTCTGTCGGTGACGTCTCACGCCTGTCGGTGACGTCTCACGCGGCGTAGGTGACCAGACGGCGGATCGACACCGCCGCCGTGTGGCCGTACGCCTCCCGGACCCGGTTGAGGAGGCGTCGTACGTCCATCGCGTACTCCTGTGTCCCGGTCGTCTCCAGCGCGAACGAGGCCATTACGCAACCCAGTTGGGCGGCGCGCTCGTGCGGCGCCCCCTTGGTGAACCCGGCGAGGAAGCCCGCCCGGAACGCGTCCCCCGCCCCGCTCGGCTCGGCCACGGTGACCGAGCCGAGGGAGGGGACGAGGGACGGCTCATGGCCGAAGCGCTCGATCCGCGCCCCGGCGGGACCGAGCGTGGTCACCCACGCTCCGACCCGGCCGAGGATCTGCGGACGGGTCAGGCCGGTGGACTCCCTCAGCCGCACCGATTCGTCCTCGTCGGTGAAGAGGCAACTCGCCCCGGAGATGAGGTACTTGAGGTCCGCGCGGTCCATCTCACCGATCTGCCAGGAAGGGTGGGCCACGAACGGCAGCCCCAGCGCCCGGCACTCCTCGGTGTGCCGGAGCATCGCGGACCGCTCGCCCGGCGCGACCACCACCAGCCCCAGACCACCGGCGCGCTCCGCGACGGAACGCAGCGAGGGAAGCGAGTCAGCGGCGGCGGCCCGCATGGCACCCGGCCGGAAGGTGCTCACCCGCTCCCCCTCGATGTCGGTCGTGCACACGTGGCGCGCGGTGTGCTCACCCGGCACGACGAGGACGGATTCGGTGTCGACCCCGTGCTGCTTGAGCCACACCTGGTAGTCGGCGAAGTCGGAGCCGACCGCACCGACCAGGACCGGATCGAGACCGAGCCTGCCGAGGCCGAAGGCGATGTTGGCACCGCCCCCGCCCCGGCGTATCTCGAGCCGCTCGGCGAGGAAGGCCAGGGACGCGGCGTGCAGCCTGCCCCCGACCAACCGCTCCGGGAACCGGCCCGGAAAGGTCATGAGGTGGTCCATCGCGATGACCCCCGTGACGGCGATGGGCACGGAGAACTCAGACCCCGGACTCGATCTTCCGCTTGATGCCCGCCTGGTTCTGCCGGGTGTGCAGCTGCATGCGCTCCACGACGGTCGGCAGCGGGACATCAAAGCCTTCATCGACCTCGAAGTCCTGGACCCAGGTCATCAAGGTCCCCTCGGGCACCTGCTGATAGCTCCACTTGAGGTGCATGTAGCGGAACGGGAAGAGCGGATCGCGCCGCTCGGCGACCGCCGTCAGCTCACGGTGGTCCAGGAGCCGCCAGGAACTCCAGGTCGAGCCCTCGGGGTTGGTCAGCTCGAAGAGGATCTCGGTCCAGCGCCCCTCGCGCTCCTCGGAGACCACCTTGGCGTGGTTGTACTCGTCGAAGAGGTCGGGCCAGCGGCCGATGTCGTTGGTGACCTCGAAGACGCGCTGGGCGTCCGCCTCGATGACGACGCTGTTCTCGATCCTGGGCATCGTCTCAGCTCCCCACCGCGGCGACGCCGGCCGACAGCAGGCGCTCCACACAGTCGACGAGGTCACCGAAGGTGCGGAAGCCGCCCTCGGCGTCGGCGTCGATGCTGACGCCGAAGTGCTGTTCGAGGGCGACGACGACCTCGACCAGCTCGGTCGAGTCGATGTCGAGGTCCTCTGCCAGGCGCTGATCGTCGGTCAGCTCCTCGTTCTTGAAGCCGGCACCGCGCATGACGGTGACCACGTTCTCGCGGATGTCCATGGAACTCACTTACTCCTTCAGGTAATTGGTGTTGAGCTGGTGCGACGGTGATGGCCAGTCGGCGATCGCGATCGCCACCGCTCAGTCGGCGACCGCGATCGCCACCGCCACGCCCGCCTCGTGCGAGATGCTCACGTGAAGGCCGCTGTAGCCCGCGCGCCGGAACGCCTCGTCGGCCCGGCCGACAAGGCGGGGCACCGGTGCGCCCGACGCGTCGCGGCCGATCTCGACGTCGCGCCAGGCAAGGCCTTCGCCGTAGCCGCCGAGCGCCTTGCGCACGGCCTCCTTGGCGGCCAGGCGGCCCGCCATGCGGTACGCACGGTGGCGGGGCGACGCGTCGTCGCACAGGGCCTGTTCATTGACCGTGAAGAGCCGCTCCAGGAGCCGCTGTCCACGCCGTTCGGCCATGGCGCGCAGGCGTTCCACGTCGACGATGTCGATGCCCACCGCGCGGATGCCGACCGACTGGGGCACAACTGCCCGCGCTGTCAACGCCTCAGCAACAGACATGCGTTGACACCTCCAAGGCCACGTGAGACCACCAGCGTGTGCTCGCATTCGGCCGCGGGGCGCGCTTGCCCCGTGACCAGGTCGAGGTCGATGCCGGGAGCCCGGCAGTCCAGGTTCACGGTCGGCGGGATCACCCCGTCGCGCATCGCCCGCAGAGCGAGCGCCGCGTCGGCGGGCGCGGCCGCCCCCAAGAGATGGCCGAACCCGGACTTGGGTGCGGTGACCGGGAGTTGGCGTGCGGTGGCGGAGCCGAACGCCTCGTGCAGCGCGTACCCCTCCGTCACGTCCTCGAAGGGGATGCCCGAGCCGTGCGCGAAGACCGCTCCGATGTCGCCGCCGGAGATCCCGGCGCGTTCCGTCGCGGACCGCATGGCGCGGCCGAGTACCTCTCCGGTCGGTTCGACCGTGTAGTACGGCATGTAGCCGTCGGTGCTCACGCCCCAGCCTGCAAGCTCGCCCAGGATCCGCGCGCCGCGCCGCTCGGCGTGCTCACGCCGCTCCATGACGAGGAACACTGCTCCCTCGCCGAAGACGCTGCCGCCGTGGCCCGCGTCGAACGGCCGGTACAGCTCGTGCGGCGCGAGCGAGCCACGTGACTTGGCGCCGAGCCCGCTGGTCTCCATGCAGAGCCAGCCGTACGGCGAAAGGGGCGCCTCCACGCCGCCCGCGATCACGACGTCCGCGCGGTCGCGCAGGAGCGCCTCGGCCCCGCCGATCAGCGCGTACGCACCGCTGGCCCGGTCGGCGACGAACGTGCGCGCCGGGCCCTTGATCCCCTGGTCGATGCAGATGTTGCCCTGCGGCGCCGCAGGGAACCAGGCGGTCGCCTGATAGGGGCTGACCGCGCGCGGCCCGTCGGTCCACAGGTGGCGCAGCTCGCGCTCGGCGAACTCCCAGCCGCCCAGGATGTTGCCGACCATGACGCCGGTGCGTTCGGCCGATGCCTCTTCGCCCACGGTGACGCGGGCGTCCGCGAGGGCCTGGCGCACGGCGTGCACGGACAGGTGCGTGAAGCGGTCGGTGCGCTTGACGAAACGGGACGGCAGTTCCGCCTCGGCGTCGAAGTCCGACTGTCCTGCCGCCGAAGTGGCGTACTCCGAGGCGTCGAAGCGGTCGATGGCGGTGACCTGTGGGATGCCTGCGCGCGCACTGTCCCAGAGCGGGTCGATGCCGATGCCCGCGGGCGTGACCGCGCCGATTCCGGTGATGACGATACTCATCGGCGCGCACCTTCCCGTACGGCCCGCGTGACGAGCGCGGCGTGCAGCCCCGCGAATCCGCTGGCGCCCTTGAGGATCGCCTCGCCGTGCCACGGGCGGCCTTCGCCCGGGACGTAGTCGAGGTCGCAAGTGGGGTCGGGATTCTCGTAGTTGGCGGTCGGATGGACGAAGGAGTGCTTGCCCGCGAGGGCGCAGAGCACGATCTCCATGGCGCTCGCAGCGGACAGGGCGTGGCCGACCATCGACTTCGCCGAGTTCACCGGGATCTCGTGGGCCCGCTCGCCGAGGGCGAGCTTGAGGGCGCTTGTCTCGCAGGTGTCGTTCTGCGGCGTCGAGCTGCCGTGCGAGCTGACGTGGTCGATGTCCTCCGGACGCAGGCCGGCCTCCGCTACGGCCTGTGTCATGGCGCGGGTCAGATCCTCGCCGTCGGAGAGCAGGTCGGTCATGTGCGCCGCGTTGGAGGTGTTCGAGAACCCGTCGACCGTCAGGTACGGCGTGGCTCCCCTGCGCTCCGCGTGCTCACGCGACTCCAGTACGACCACTCCGCAGCCCTCGCCGAGCACGAAGCCGTCACGGCCCGCGTCGTATGGGCGTGACGCCGCCTCGGGACGGTCGCCGTGGGAGCGCGAGAGGCAGTTGATGATCTCGAAGGACGCCACCGTCACCGGAGTGATGGGCGCCTCCGTGGCCCCCGCGATCATCACGTCCGCCTCCCCGTGGCGGATCGCCTCGAAGGCGTGGCCGACCGCGTCGACGCCGCCGATGCAGCCGGTCGACAGGGTGACGCACGGGCCCTGCATGCCGAAGAGCGCCGAGAGGATCGTGCCCGGGGTGTTCGACATGGACGCGAGGTACAGGTCGCGGCCCGCCTTGGCCGGGTCGATGGGCCCCCGCCCCTCGTCGGTGACCCGCAGGAACTCCTCCTCCATCTTCGGGGTGCCGCAGACCGCCGTGGACAGCGAGAGTCCGGCGCGCTCCGGTTCGTACGTGCCCGGGGCGAGCCCCGCGTCCCGTACGGCCTGGTAGGCGGCCGCGACGGCGAACTGCGTGTACCGGTCGAGCCTTTGCACCTCGGGCGGGAGGCCCGGTATCTGCTCCTCGAATCCGGAGACCTCAGCGATCGAGTCCGACACGAAGTCGAAGCCTTTGAAGAGCGCCGAACTCGTGATGTCGGAAAGAGGTTTCGTCACGCTCCTTCCCCCGGAGATCGTTTCCCATAACGCTTCTGTTCCTATCCCGGCCGGACTTACCACGCCCAAACCGGTGACCACCACTTCTTGCACGTGAACCACGTGAACCACTAACGCCTTTCTCCTGTGAGGACGGTGATGAGGCCGGATGTGACGGACTCCTTTGCCGTCACCCCGTATTTCTGCATGACCGCGCGGTACGCGGATTCCTCCTGGATCCCGCCCGCCTCGGTGTTCACCAGGAGGCTGAGCGCGATCATCGAGCGGTGCGGGGCGGGCTTCCCCGGCGCCTGACGCATGACGTCGACGACCAGCAGGGTGCCGCCGGGACGCAGCAGCCGTGCGCACTCCTGTACGAGGCGCTCCGTCGCGTCAGGGCCCACGAAGCGCCCCAGGTGCGACAGGACGACGGTGTCGAAACAGCCGTCGGGGAAGGGCGCCTTGGTGAAGTCGCCCGCGTAGTCCCTGGTCAAGTCGGCGGGGACGAAGCGGAACCGTTCCGCGACGCCGAACTCCGCCGCCCGCTCGCGTGCGGTGTTCAGCAGCTCCGGGGAGTCATGGGCCACCACCCTCGCCTCGGGGTCGGCGGCGGCCAGGGCGATGCCCCACTCGCCGGAACCCGCAGCGAAGTCCAGGACACGCCCCGCCTCCCCCGGCAGCGGGAGCCCTCGCAGGGAGAGCTCCCGCACCACGTGGAAGGCGGCGCGCACCGACACCGGGAACATCCCGGCGAACATCCCCGGGTACAGGCCCCGGCTCTCCGGAGCCCCCAGCTCTCCGCCGCCGTGCCCGCCGGCCCGCACCAGTTCGGTGAGGCCGCTCCACTGGTCCCACTCCGCGAGTACGTCGTCGAAGTGCCGGCCGAGGTAGCCGCGGCCGCCCTCGACCAGATAGGCGCGGGACAGGTCGGTGAGCGTCCAGCTCTCCTCGGCGCCGCCCGTGACCAGGCCGAACTCCTCGAGCGCCGCGAGCAGCAGGCGTAGCGCCTCGGTGTCGCATGCCAGCTCGGCGGCGAGGCCGTGGGTGCCGCGCGGGCCCCGGACGAGGCCGGTGAACACGCCGAGGTCCAGGGCCGTGCCGAGCACCCTGGCGCGGGCGAAGCCGAAGTTCAGGGCGAGGAGCGGGCCGGGGTCCGGTCCGTCCTCGTACGGAGCGAGGGCGCGGCTGGGGGCCGCGGCCGTCGGGGCACTCACTTGCCGCCCTCCAGGAGGCTCACGTACTCGGGGTTCTGGGTGTACTCGTACGGGTCCTCGGAGAGGAAGACGTTCCGTACCGGGGGCCGCTCGCAGGGCGCCACGACCAGGAACCGGCAGGTCTGGTCCGGCCCCGTGACGAAGCCGTGGGGCTCGTTACGGGGAATGAAGACGGCGTCGCCGGGGCCGACTTCCTCGGTCTTTCCGAGCTCGGGCATGACGAGTCCCATCGAGCCTTCGAGCACATAGATCTCGTGCTCCCACTCGTGGTAATGCGGCGGTGTGGAGCCGTTGGGCGAGACCTCGAATTCGGTGAGGACGAAGCGGTCGGCGCCGTCCGGTGTGTCGATGAGCTTCCGGTGGGTGGTCTCTTTCGCTCCCGGCTCGCGGACTATTTCAGCCTTGACCGCGGTCCTGTGTACGCGCTTCATTTACGGCCTCTCTCGGGATTCTCTCCGGATGGGGGCGCTTTCGACTGCGCCGAAATCGAAAGTAGGTCAGCGCCGGTGGGCTCATCTATGGGCATAGACCGCCTCTGACGTCGGGACATGGAGCCGGACTTGCCTGGGATGCGGGCCCACGGGGGTGGGACAAAGTCCCGGTGCCTGGGCTAGGCTCCGAAGAGCGCTTCGGAAATCGAAGCAGACAGGGAGAGCGGTACTGATGAGCCTCGACATACGTGACTTACTGGCACCCGACGTGCCCGAACGGACCCGGCTCCTGCTCGCGAGGGAGGTCGTCTTCCACAGCCCGGTCGCCGACTACAGCGGGCGGGACGACGTGGCGCACCTGTTCCCGAAGATCGGGCAGTGCCTGACGGGGATCGAACCGCTGGGGGAGTTCACCGATCCGGGGATGGCTGGGCAGGGGCAGCCAGGGCAGGGGCAGCAGTGCGTGACGACCTTCACGGGCAAGGTGGGTGCGGAGTCCGTGTACGGCACGTTCGTGCAACAGGCAGACGCTGAGGGTCAGTTGACGGAGGCGACCTTGCTGCTCCGGCCGCTCAGCACGCTGACGACCGCCGTCCAGCAGATGCGTGACGCTCTCATCGCCGATCCTCTGCCGAGTCGGCGTTGACGTCCTTACTGGCCTCCTTGCCGACCTCCGTCGCCCAGCGTCCGGCCCAGGCGTCCAGGGGGCGCAGGGCCTCGTGGGCCTCGCGGCCGAGCTCGGTCAGGGCGTAGGAGCTGTCGGGCAGCTGCCGCACCAGGCGGGCTTCGAGCAGCTCGGTCAGGCGCTGGCGCAGCACACTGGACGACATCGCGTCGCACCGCTCCTGCAGTGCGCGGAACCCCAGCGGCTCGGCCCGCAACTCCCAGACGATCCGCAGGCTCCAGCGCCGCCCGAACAGGTCGAGGGCGGCCATCAGAGGGCGTCCCGTGGTGGAGGCGCGGGTCGGCTTGCCGGGCAGGGGTGCGGTCATCCGCTGACGCTAACACCGGGACTTCGGGCGTCGGAGCTGTGCGGGAGCGGTGCAGGACGACCGGGGTTCATCTGGCCAGGGCATCTTGACCATGGTTCGTGGGCGGTTCATCGTGGTGCGCCGTCCAGCACTGCCCGGGCGCCCGCCCGGGCATCGCCGAACCGGGAGGGTATCCCCACGTCATGCCCCTTGCCCGCCGCACCTTCCTCACCGCCATCGCCGGAACGACCGGCGCCGCCGTCGCCTGTTCCGGATCCACCGCCGACGGCGCACCGGTCTCCGGTGCACCTTCGGCCTCCGGATCGCCCGCCACCTCCGACTCGCCCGCGGTCGAGGCCGCCGGGCGTCTGCTGCCCCGGCACTTCAAGCAGCTGACGTTCAGAACCGCGGGCCCCGCCGACGCCTTCCAGGTCTCCGGGCGGCGCGGACACATCACCATCACCGGACCGACTCCAGCCGTCCAACTAACAGGCCTACGGCACTACTTGAAGCACACCGCGCACGCGAACATCACCTGGGCCGGCGACCAACTGGACCTGCCCGACCGGCTCCCCGGCCTCGCCGAGCCGGTGACCGGACGCGCCAACGCCCCGCACCGCTTCGTCCTCAACGACACGAACGACGGCTACACAGGGGCGTACAACGACTGGTCGTACTGGGAGCACGAGATCGACGTGCTCGCGCTGCACGGCTACAACGAAGTGCTCGTGTACGTCGGCGCCGACGCCCTGTACCACCGCGTGTTCCAGGAGTTCGGTTACTCCGATGGCGAGCTGCGCGAGTGGATCCCGGCCCCGGCACACCAGCCGTGGTGGCTGCTCCAGAACATGTCCGCCTTCCCGTACCCCGTCTCGCGTCAACTCCTCACCCAACGGGCTGCGTTGGGACGTCGCATCGCGGACCGGCTGCGCGACCTCGGTATGACGCCGGTACTCCCCGGCTACTTCGGCACGGTGCCGCCCGGCTTCGCGGCGAAGAATCCCGGCGCGAGGACCGTGCCGCAGGGCGACTGGGTCGGCTTCGCACGGCCCGACTGGCTGGACCCGCGCACCGAGGCGTTCAGGCGGGTGGCCGCCGCCTTCTACCAGGCCCAGGACGAACTGTTCGGTGCCTCAACGATGTACAAGATGGACCTCCTCCACGAGGGCGGAAAACCGGGCGACGTACCGGTCCCGGATGCGGCCAAGGCCGTCGAGAAGACCCTCCAGGCCGCGCACCCCGGCGCCACCTGGGTGATCCTCGGCTGGCAGAGCAATCCGCCCAAGGCCATCGTCGACGCCGTCGACAAGTCCAGGATGCTGGTGGTCGACGGCCTCTCCGACCGCTTCCCGAAGGTCACCGACCGCGAGTCCGACTGGAACCGGACCCCGTACACCTTCGGCTCGATCTGGAACTTCGGCGGGCACACGACTCTCGGCGCCAACACCCCCGACTGGGCGGCGCTCTACGAGAAGTGGCGCACCAAGGAAGGCAGCATGCAGCGCGGCATCTCCCTGATGCCGGAGGCGGCCGACAACAACCCGGCCGCCTTCGAGCTCTTCTCCGAACTGGCCTGGCGGACGCGAGACTTGGATCTGGCGGCCTGGTTCGCCGACTGGTCCGTATCGCGGTACGGAGCGGCCGATCCGCACGCTGCCGCCGCCTGGGACATCCTGCGCCGCACCGCGTACGGCACGACTCGCGCCGACGAGTGGGCCGAGGGCGCGGACGGCCTCTTCGGCGCACGGCCCGACCTGTCGGCGAAGTCGGCGGCGGCCTGGTCACCGAAGGCGTTGCGGTACGAGCCGTCGGACTTCGAGCCCGCACTCGCCGAACTCTTGGCTGTGCGGCCCGGGTTGCGCGGGTCCTCCGCCTACCGACGTGACGTACTGGACGTCGCGCGCCAAGCACTCTCCAACCGCAGCCGGGTACTGCTCCCTCGGATCAAGCAGGCGTACGACGACGGGGACACCGCCCACTTCGACCGGCTGACCCGGGTCTGGCTCGACCTCATGGACCTGCTCGACAAGCTGGTGTCCACCGACTCCCGCCACCTGCTGGGCCGCTGGGTCGCCGACGCCCGCTCGTGGGGCGCCGACGCGAAGGAGCGGGACCGGCTCGCGTACGACCAACTGTCGCTGCTCACCGTGTGGGGCACGCGGTCCGGGGCGGACGCGGGGCTGCGCGACTACGCCAATCGCGAGTGGGCCGGACTCGTCGGTGGGCTCTACCGGCTGCGCTGGGAAACGTACTTCAAGGAGCTGCGGGCGGCACTCGGGGAAGGGCGCGCCCCGAAGGCCATCGACTGGTTCACCCTCGAAGACGGATGGATTCGTAACCCGGGGAAACTGGCCACCCGGCCGACCGGAGACACGTACAAAATCGCTGTTCAGGTGCGCGAACGGCTGACCGTGACACGGTAGCCGGTCGCTCCGGGACCTCCAAGATCACCAACTCGCCCTTCCTTGACGGGTATACGTCATCCGCAAACTCTGGTAGGAAACCTTCCTAACAGTACGCGGAAGAGCCCAAGCGTCATCGGAACGACGAACTCCCCCACCTTGGAGGCCCCGTGCCCACCCCCCATCGCGCCCCCGCACCCCGCACCCTCACCTCACGCCGCACCCTGCTCGCCTTCATCGGCGCCTCGCTCGTCGCGGGCCCGGTCATCGCGTCCCAGACGGCAGGCGCCGCCCCCACCCCCAGGGCTGGCGGACTCGACGATCCGGCGAAGAAGGAGATCGCCATGAAGATCGTCTGCAGCGCCGAGAACTCCGACCTCACCTGGAAGGAGTACTACCGCTACTGCGAGGACATAGGCGACGGCCGCGGCTACACCGCCGGGATCATCGGCTTCTGTTCAGGCACCGGCGACATGCTCGACCTGGTCGAGCTCTACACCCAGCGCAAGCCGAACAACGTCCTCGCCAAGTACCTGCCCGCGCTGCGCGAGGTGGACGGCACCGACTCCCACGACGGTCTCGACCCCAACTACAAGCGCGACTGGGAGAAGGCCGCCGAGGACCCCGAGTTCCAGAAGGCGCAGAACGACGAGCGTGACCGCGTCTACTTCAACCCGGCCGTCAAGCAGGGCAAGGCCGACGGCATCGGCGTCCTCGGGCAGTTCGCGTACTACGACGCGATCGTCATGCACGGCAACGGCGGCGACAGCACCAGCTTCGGCAGCATCCGCAAGCGCGCCCTCAACAAGGCAAAGCCGCCGTCGCAGGGCGGCGACGAGACGGCCTACCTGAACGCGTTCCTCGACGCGCGTGTCTGGGCGATGAAGCAGGAGGAGGCCCACAGCGACACCAGCCGCGTCGACACGGCACAGCGGGTGTTCCTGAAGAAGGGCAACCTGAACCTGAACACGCCGCTGGAGTGGAAGGTGTACGGGGACCCGTACCGGATCGGCTGAGCCGTCCGCATCGGCGCGGGGTGCTGTTGCCCCGCGCCGATGTAGCAGCGCTTACGTGTTGTGTGAAGAACTCTTCGCTGGTGCTTGACGGTGCCGCCGTTCGATCCTTGCTCCATGATCGGAATGAACGCGGTCCTCGGCGTCGCAGTGGTCTCTCTCGGCATGGTGCTCACGCCCGGCCCCAACATGATGTACCTCGTCTCACGGAGCATCACCCAGGGCAGGCGGGCCGGAGCGATCTCCCTGGCCGGGGTCGCCGTCGGATTCGTCGTCTATCTGACCGCCGCCAACCTCGGTCTGTCGGTGGTGTTCCTGGCGGTCCCCCAGCTGTACCTGGCCGTGAAGCTGGCGGGCGCCGGGTATCTGGCGTGGCTGGCCTGGAAGGCCCTGAAGCCGGGCGGCACCTCGGTCTTCACCCACCAGGAGCTTGCGCCCGACTCGCCTTGGCGGCTCTTCTCCATGGGAGCTCTCACGAACCTCCTGAACCCGAAGGTCGCCATCATGTACATCTCGCTGATACCGCAGTTCATCGACCCGGCGGCCGGTCACACTCTGGCGCAGGGCTTCGTGCTCGGCGGCATACAGATCTCCATCAGCCTGGCCGTGAACCTGGCCATCGTCATGGCGGCGGGCACCATCGCGGTGTTCCTGGCCCGCCGCCCGTCGTGGCTGCAGGTCCAGCGCTACGTGATGGGGACGGTACTCGGCGCCCTCGCGGTCAAACTGGCGACGGACCGGACGCCGGCTGCGGCCAGCTGAGACGGGGCTGTACCGAAGCGGCGTTCGGATTGGCGCCGGGGCCGTCCGGTTGACCCGAGATTGGCGGTTACGGGCCGGGCGTCAAGGGCGCTCCTACGTCGCGTCGGCTACGCCGATTCCGCTTCGCTCCACCCTTGACTCCCGTCCCTCCACCGCGCGAGGGAAGACATCCGGACGGCCCAGGGGCGGGACTCTCGGGACGGCTGCCTGGGGGCTTCGGCTTTGCTGCCGGGTGCGGACTGGTTCGTCGGGGGCGGCGGGGCGTGGGTGAGGTGCGCGGTTGCTGCGGGGGTGGGTGCGGGTCTCGTCAAGCGTCCGGCGACTGGTTCGTCAGGGGTGGCCGCCAGCGGATGAGGTGCGCGGCCGGTCGGGGGTGGGTGCCGGTTTCGTCAAGCGACTGCCGACTGGCTTGTCGGGGGTGGCCGCCAGGGGTAGCGCGTGTACCCACTCCGGGGTGAGTGCCGGTGTCGTCAGGCGGCTGCGGGCCGGATCTTCCGGGGTGAGCGTCGAGGGCGAGGCGTGCGATTGCTCCGGGGGCGGACGCCGGTTTCGGCTGGCGGCTGCCGGTCGGCTCGTCGGGGCGACCGTCAGGGGACGGGGGCGCGGGCGGGGGGGCGGTCCGTGGCGGCGGGGGCTGACTGGTACCCGACAGCCCGGCTGCCCGACGCGGGGAAGGGTGGTCCGGCGGCCGGTCGCAGAGCGGATTGCAGGGAAGTCCCACGATTTACGCCTCTGAGGGCCCGTACGGCGGGACTTTTCTGCAATCCGCGCGGAGGGGCACGGGCGGGGCACCTACTTTGGCGAAGTTGCGTTCGGGGAGAAGGGGGGCGCGCGGAGTGCGCGATGCGCCTCCCGGGAAAAGGTCCCGGACCCCCTGCCCCACCCCAGCCACCGATCACCAGGCGCCTCCCGCCAACACAGGCCACCGACACCGCCCCTACCCCGCCCGATCACGCCAGAAGACCCGATCAACAGCTGCTCGACGGCACACCGGGACCCAGCCCCGGAGCGATCGCGCGCCTCTCCCGAGCGACCGCACACCCGCTTCCCGACATGGCCGCCACAGAGAGGGCGGCTCCCGTCCTACCGAGGGGCGCATTGGTGCGCTCGCGCGCCCCTCTCCCACCGGAACGCAACTTCGCCAAAGTAGGTGCCCCACGGCACGCCACCCCACATCCCGGGCCGAGTGGTGTAGAGATCCGGACTACCTGGGCCCGGCCCGGATGCGGTACACGGCGACCGGCAATTCGAGCACCCACTTCGCGGGACGTGCCCCTGCCCGGAAAAGGGTGGATTGCAAGAAAGTCCCACCCCAGCCCCGCCCCTGGGCCCCTCTCGTGGGACTTTCCTGCAATCCCCCTCGTCCGCGCCCCTTCTGCGGCCACCCCAAACGATCCGGTCGCCGGACGCTTGACGAGACCCGCACCCACCCCCTGAGCAGCCGCGCGCCTCCCTCACTGACGGCCGACCCCAACGAACCAGTCCGCACCCGGCGTCAAAACCGCTCGGCCCGACGGGAGTGGTCGAGAGTCCCGCCCCTGGGCCGTCCGGATGTCTTCCCTCGCGCGGTGGAGGGACGGGAGTCAAGGGTGGAGCGAAGCGGAATCGGCGCAGCCGACGCGACGTAGGAGCGCCCTTTACGCCCGGCCCGTAACCGCCAATCTCGGGTCAACCGGACGGCCCCGGCGCCCAGACCAACACCGGCCCACCACAGCCCCCTCCCGGGCAACCCCACACCGCCGCCGAGCTCCAGTTGGCCCCGATGGCCACCGGACCAGGCCGCATGATCCGGCGTCGGGGCGTCGGGGCGTGGGGCAGTGGGCAGTGGGCCCGCACCTTACCGGGCGAGCCGTGCCCGTACCGTCTTGCCGACCGGCCATATCAACTCTCGCGCCAGCGAGGCCTGGCGTCGTGGTTCCGCCGCTGGGCCCAGCTCGAACAGGCGGCGCTGAACCTCTATTCACCAACCAGCTCCCGCCGCTCGGCGACGAGCAGATCGAGGCTCAGCTCGCGGCCCGCCAGGAACGGCAGAGGCCGAGGAGCATGATGAGTACCCCCGAGCTGGCTTGGTTCAAGAGCAGTTACAGCGGCGGATCCGCGACGACTGCGTAGAAGTAGCCCCCTCCCCCACCGCCAAGCGAGACTTCACCCCCTACGCCGCCAGCGACGCACCGGCGCAGTAACCACCGCCGCCAACACCGCAACGATCCCCCCGAGGGCCATCACCACGGTGGTGGACGTCGCGTCCACCACCGTTCCGCCGGCCAGCGCGCCGAGCGCGAACGTCGCTTGGAACGACGACGTGAACAGCACCGACGCGGCCTCGGGCGCACCCGGTGCCGCCGTCACGAACCACGTCTGCGAGCAGACCGGCACCGCCCCGTACGCGGCGCCCCAGATCAGGAGCAGCACCAGCGCGCCGGGCCTCCCCGTGCCGAGCACCGGCAGCAGCAACGTCGCGGCGGCGAGCAGACAGGCGGCCACCGTGAACGTAGGGCGCAGCGAGCGTCTCGCCCACGCCCCCGCGAGGAAGTTGCCGACGATGCCCGCGACGCCGTACGCCAGCAGGAAAACGGTGATCGACCGCGGGCCCGCATGCGTCACCTCCGCCAGGAACGGCGTGACGTAGGTGTACGTGCCGAAGTGGGCCGTCACGATGAGGAACGTCGCTGCCAGGCCGACCCTGACGCGGGGCGTGCCGAGCAGGTCGCGCAGGACGGTCAGGCGGGTGACCTGCACCGGGGGCAGGGGCGGTACGGAGACCACGAGCGCGGCGAACACGGCCAGTGTCAGGACGCCCATCACGACGAACACCGCTCGCCAGCCCGCCAGTTGAGCGATCCACGTACCCGCGGGCACACCGAGCACCGAGCCGAGCGGGACCGCGGAGAAGATCACGGCGGTCGCCCGCCCTACCTGCGCCTCGGGGACCAGGCGGGCCGCGAGCCCCGACCCCATGGACCAGAAGGCGCCGATGACCGTTCCCACCAAGACCCGGCTGACCAGCATCAGCCAGTAGCCGGGCGCCACCGCGGCGAGGAAGTTCGCAAGGGCCAGCACCAGGATCAGGGCGCAGAGCATGTGGCGGCGGTCTGCGCGGGCGGTGGTGACCGTCACGGTGGGGGCGGCGACGGCGGCGAGGATGCCGGGCAGGGTCATCATGAGCCCTGCCGTACCGTCCGAGATGCCGAAGCTGTCGCCTATGGGGGTCAGTAGGCCGATCGGCAGGATCTCGGTGGTGACGATGGAGAAGATCCCCAGCGTCACGGCGATGACGGCAGGCCAGCCGCCCAACGGTGAGTGGGTGGAGGCGGGCGGCAGGAGTGACTTAGTCGGTGCGGGCATGCCGCCGAGTTCAGCAGCGCCACCCACCACCGGTCTGGCACGTCTGCGACATCAATGTGCCGGGTGAGGGTGATGTCGGATTCCCGCGTGGCGTCCTCGCCGGTCACTCGGGTCAGTGCGTGATCGCGGGCTCCGGGTCAGACGTCGAACTCGCCTTGCTGCCAAGGTGGTTGAAGACCAGGTTCAGGGCCACTGCGAGCAGACAGCCCGTCGAGATGCCGGAGCCCAGGACGATCTGGGCCCAGGCCGGGAACGCGTCGTAGAAGCCGTCCGAGAGTGCGGGAGCCAGGCCCGCGCCGAGGGTGACCACGACGATCAGGGCGTTGTCGCCCCTGTGCAGGTCCGCCTGGAGCAGTGTCTGGATGCCGCTGACCGCGATGGAGCCGAAGAGGAAGAGGCTGACGGCCGCCAGGACCGGCATGGGGACGACCGAGATCAGCGCCGCCGCTGCGGGGCTGAGGCCGATCAGGACCAGGATGGCGCCGCTGAGTGCTACGACGAAGCGGCTGCGCACCTTGGAGATGACTACCAGGCCGATGTTCTGGGCGAACGCGCTCGCGTGGAAGGCGTTGAAGAGGGGGCTCAGGGCGGAGCCAAGTGCGTCGGCTCGTAGGCCGCGGGCGATTGTCTTCTCGTCGACCTCCCTGTCGACGATCTTGCCCAGGGCGATCATGTCGGCGGTCGACTCGGTGAGGATCACCAGCATCACGACGCACATCGAGATGATGGCCGGGATGTTGAACTCCGGTGCGCCGAAGTGGAGCGGGGAGGGGATGCCCACCAGGGCCGCGTCATCGAGCTTGGAGAAGTCCGCCAGGCCCATCGGGATGGCGAGCAGCGTTCCGAAGATCATGGCGAAGAGCATGCTGATCTGTTTGAGGAAGCCTCGCGTGAAGCGCTGGAGCAGGAGCATGACCAGGACCGTTGCGCCCGCCAGGCCGATGCTGCCGGGTTGCGGGGTGCCCGTCGAGGAATCGTCCACTATCCAGTCGTATGCGACGGGGATGAGTGAGACGCCGATCAGGGTGATGACCGAACCCGTCACCACCGGCGGGAAGAAGCGGACCAGGCGTGAGAAGTATGAGCTGACCAGGAAGCCGAAGAGGCTTGAGATGATGATCGCGCCGAAGACGACCGGCATCCCCGCCTCCACGCCGCCCTGTGTCGTGATGATCGTCAGCATCACGCCGACGCCCGCGAACGACACTCCGTTGACGAACGGCAGGCGGGAGCCGATGAAGTTGCCGATGCCGAGGGTCTGGAGCAGCGTCGCTATGCCCGCCATCAGGAGGCTGCCGCCCATGAGTACGGCCGTGTCCCCCGGCGACATCTTGGCGGCGACGGCCACGACCAGGGGGACCGAGACGGCGCCCGCGTACATGGAGGCGACGTGCTGGAGGCTTGCGACGAGCATCCGGCCCGGCGGCAGGATCTCGTCGACCGGATGAACCTCGGGATGAACCTCAGGGGCCGGGGTGGCCGGTGCGGCCTTTTCGGCGGGGCTGGGCTGAGAACTCATGGGTGGCGCTTCTTCCGTGTGCGTGACGCCGGAAGTCGGGCCCGTCGCGCGGGAGTTCACGAGGCGCGCGGCGGGACCGACCGTTAGTCCGACTGGAAAGTAACTTCCGCGATGCGGGCGGCGTCACGCACGTTACGTCAGTGGGCCCCCGCCGGGGAAGACCCTTCGTGCACCCTCTGTTCAGCGATTTCTCCCCCGGGCTCCATCGGGTTGGTCACGTCGTCGTCCTCGCCCCTCTTGCCGATGTGGTTGAAGACGAGGTTGAGCAGCACGGCCGCGACACAGCCCGTGGAGATGCCCGAGTCGAGGATGATCTTCGCGGTCTCCGGGAACGCGTGGTAGAACTCCGGCGCCGCGATCGGGATGAGGCCCACGGCGAGGGATACGGCCACGATCAGGACGTTGTTGTCGCGCTCCAGGTTGGCCTTGACCAGGGTCTGGATGCCGCTCGCCGCGACCGATCCGAACAGGACGACACCCGCGCCGCCGAGCACGGGACGCGGTACGACGGCGATGAGCGAGGCGGCCATCGGGCACAGGCCCATCAGGACCAGGAAACCGCCGCCCACGGCGACGACGTACCGGCTGCGGATCTTCGTCATCGCGACAAGGCCGATGTTCTGTGCGAAGGCGCTGCACATGAAGCCGTTGAAGAGCGGGCTGAGCGCCGAGCCGAGGGTGTCGGCGCGCAGGCCTGCCGCGATGGTCTTCTCGTCGGCGGGACGGTCGACGATCTCGCCGAGCGCCAGCATGTCGGCTGTGGACTCGGTCATCGAGACCACCATGACGACACAGAGGGAGACGATCGCCGCCGCCGCGAACTGCGGGGCGCCGAAGTGGAACGGCGTCGGGAAGCCGACGATGTCCGCGTCGCCTACCGGGCTGAAGTCCGTCACTCCGAACGGGATCGCGATGAGCGTGCCGACGACCAGGCCCAGGAGCACGGCGATCTGCTTGACGAAGCCCGTGGTGAAGCGGCGCAGGAGCAGAACGATCACTAGCGTGATGCCCGCCAGGCCCAGGTTCTTCATCGAACCGTAGTCGTCGGCGCCCGGTACCGGGCCCTGTGCCCAGCCGAACGCGACCGGCATGAGCGAGATGCCGATGAGCGTGATGACCGTGCCGGTCACCACCGGCGGGAAGAAGCGGACCAGCTTCGAGAAGAACGGCGCCGCGATGAAGCCGAGTACGCCCGCGACGATGACCGCGCCGAAGATGATCGGTAGCGCGTCGTCCTTGTTGTCGGTCGAGTCGACGACCGCGAGCATGGGGGCGACACCCGCGAAGGTGACGCCGTTGACGAAGGGCAGACGGGCGCCGATCTTCCAGATGCCGAGCGTCTGGAGGAAGGTGGCGAGGCCCGCGGTGAACAGACAGGCGCCGGTCAGGAAGGTGAGTTCCTTCGGCGAGAGGCCGATCGCCGCGCCGACGATGAGCGGCGGGGCGACGACGCCCGCGTACATGGCCGCCACGTGCTGGAGGCCGGTCGTCGCCATCTTGAGGGGCGGGAGTTTCTGGTCGACGGGGTGAGTCTCGCCCGTCGTTCCTATGGCGCTTTCGCCGTCGGATTCGGATGGGTCTGGGGTGGTGCCTGGGGTGGTGCCTTGCTTGGTGAACCTGGGCTGAGTGGCCACTGTGGCTCCTCCGGTTGTTTTCCAGTACGGGCCGCATTGCCGGCACTTTTCGCTTCTGGGAGGTGGTGCGTGGTGCAAGGACTTGCTCGGTATGAAGTTGTGGTGATGGTGGTGGTGCTGGTGGTGCGCCCAGGTAGTACTGACCGCCCCGGGAACGTGAAGCTTTGGGCCACGTTCCGGGGCGGCACTTGAGCAACCCGCTCGGCTGCTCAAGTCCGGTCAAGGGCCGTCCCCCCTGACCGGAGTTCTTGGAGTCAGGCCTCCGCGGAGATCCGCGCGAGGCGCTGCGCCTCGTCCCGCGCGGAGCGGGCGATGGCGTCCTCGTCGACGTGCAGCAGGCGGCTGTCCTCGACGATCGGCCGGCCGTTGACGAGGGAGAGCGTGACCGGGGCCGCCGCGCCGAAGACGATGGCGGTCACCGGGTCGGCGATCGAGGAGTGCCCGATGCCATCGATCTTCCAGAGGACCAGGTCGGCGAGCTTGCCCGGCTCGAGCGACCCGATCTGCGTGGAGCGGCCGAGGACTTGGGCGCCGCCGAACGTTCCCAGGCGCAGGGCCTGACGGGCGTTCAGGGCTGCTTCGCGGTGTGCGCCGAGGCGGTTGATGAGGAGTGCGTTGCGCAGCTCGGTGTGCAGTTCGCCCGACTCGTTGGACGCGGTGCCGTCGACACCGAGGCCGACCGGGACGCCCGCCTTGAGCATGTCGGGGACGCGGGCGATGCCTGCGGCCAGACGTGCGTTGGAGGACGGGCAGTGCGCGACTCCCGTGCCTGTACGGGCGAACGCGGCGATGTCGGAGTCGTTCATGTGGACGCAGTGCGCCATCCACACGTCGTCACCGAGCCAGCCCGTCGACTCGAAGTAGTCGGTGGGACCCATGCCGAACAGTTCCTTGCAGAACTGCTCCTCCTCGACGGTCTCACTGCCGTGGGTGTGCAGACGTACACCCTTGGCACGCGCCAACTCCGCGCCTTGCTTCATGAGTTCGGTCGATACCGAGAACGGGGAGCAGGGGGCGACGGCGACCTGGGTCATCGCGTCGAAGGAGGCGTCGTGGTGCTTGTCGACCGTGGCGGCCGTCGCGGCGAGCGCGCCTTCGAGCGTCTCGACGGCGAAGTCCGGCGGCAGGCCGCCGTCCTTGACGCTGCGGTCCATGGAGCCGCGGGCGAGGGTGAAGCGGACACCCATGTCGCTGGCCGCGCCGATGATGGCGCCGGAGAGGTCACCGGAGTTCTTCGGGAAGACGTAGTGGTGGTCCATCGCGGTGGTGACACCGCCGCGAGCCATCATGCCGAGCGAACCCTGGGCCGCCGCCTTCACCATCTGCTCGTCGATGCGCGCCCACGTCGGGTAGAGCGCGACGAGCCAGTTGAAGAGGTTGTGGTCGGTGGCGAGGCCACGGGTGATCCACTGGTAGAAGTGGTGGTGCGTGTTGACCAGGCCGGGGGTCACGAGGTGACCGGTCCCGTCCACGCGGCGTACGACGTTGGCCAGGCCCTCGGGGGCCTTTCCGGAGCCGATGGACTCGATCTTGTTGCCCGCGACGACGACGTATCCCGATGCGTACTCGGTGTCGTCGGCGTCGACGGTCGCGATGGCACAGTTCTCGATGACGATGCGCTGAAGGTCTGCCGGTGCTGCCATGGTGCTTCTTCCTTCTTCGGTGAGTGGCGATGTGGGCACGGCATGACCCTAGGAAGATTTGAGTGCCGCGGCCGCGGGGCTACGGGTGCCGAGATGGTTGAAGAACAGGTTGAGCAGGACCGCGGTCAGCGCTCCCGCACTGATTCCTGAGCCCAGGACGGTCTGCGCCCAGGCCGGGAATTCGGCGTAGAAGGTGGGCGCGGCGAGCGGGATGATGCCCGCTCCGAGCGCGACGGCCACCAGGATGATGTTGGAGCTGTCGTCGAGGCCCGCCTCGGAGAGCGTACGGATGCCGCTGACCGCGATGGAGCCGAAGAGGACGATGCCCGCGCCGCCGAGGACCGGCATCGGTACGAGGCTGACGACCGCGCCCAGCATCGGGAAGGCGCCGAGCACGATGAGCGCGCCGCCAGCGACGGCCACTACATAGCGGCTGCGTACACGTGTCAAGGAGACTACGCCGACGTTCTGTGCGAAGGCCGAGGTGGGGAAGCCGCCGAAGACCGGGCCGATGAGTGTCGCGATACCGTCGGTGCGCAGGCCGCGGGTGATGGTCCTGCCGTCGCTCTTGCGGTCGCAGATCTCGCCGAGGGCCAGCATGCCGGCCGACGACTCGGTCATCAGGACCAGCATCACGATGCAGAGCGAGAGGATCGCGGCGGGCTGGAACTCCGGGGCACCGAAGGCGAAGGGTGTCGGGAGTGCCGCCACCGGCGCCGACTTGATGGCGCTGAAGTCGGCCATACCGAACGGGATCGCGGCGAGCGTTCCGATGAACAGGCCAAGAAGCAGGGCGACTTGCTTGAGGAAGCCGCGTCCGAACCGCTGGAAGACAAGTATCACGGCGAGCGTGAAGGCGGCGAGCGCGAGGTACTTCATGGCGCCGAAGTCGGCGGCGGTCTTGTCGCCGCCCTGCGCCCAGGTGACGGGCACGGGCATCAGCGTCACGCCGATGAGCGTGATGACGACGCCGGTGACGAGCGGCGGGAAGAAGCGCAGGAGGCGCCCGAAGAAGGGGCCGACGGCGAGGCAGAAGACGCCCGCGACCATCACCGCGCCGTAGATGGCCGGGAGTTGATGACCTGTGGCGCTGTTCTCGGCGATGGCGAGGATGGGTGCGATGCCCGCGGACGAGGCGGCGTTCACGAAGGGGAGCCGGTTGCCGACGAAGCCCTTGACGCCGAGCGTCTGCAGGATCGTGGCGAGTCCGGCGATCAGCAGGCTCGCGGCGATGAGGCGCGTCTGCGCGACCGTGTCCAGACCACAGGCCTGGCCGATGATCAGCGGCGGAGTGACGACGCCCGCGTACATGGCGGCGATGTGCTGGAGTGCGGCGGGGACGAGCCGCGAGGGGTGGAGCTTCTCATCCACCGGGTGGCAGGCGGCAGTTGACTCGACGGTAGTTGCGTCGCCGGCAGTTGAGTCGCCGTTAGTCGAGTCGCCGTCGGCTATGTCCGATGGGGTGGAACACGGGCCCTTCTCAGACCCTTTTGCAGGCTGTGCCATTGCTGCTGTTCCCTCCGGTGTGGCGCGCCCCCGTCCGCTGCGGACGGGCGGGGGCGCGCGTCCCGTATCAGAGGTTGGTCATGTCGACCGGGATCTTCGGCTGGACCCCGTCCCTGAGAACCGTGGCCTCGATCAGGCCGTAGGGGCGGTCCGCCGCGAAGTAGACCTCGTTGTCGTTCTTGAGACCGAAGGGCTCGAGGTCCACCAGGAAGTGGTGGTTGTTCGGCAGCGAGAAGCGGATCTCGTCGATCTCGCTCCGGCTGTTGATGACGCGCGAACCCATTTGGTAGAGGGTCTGCTGCAGCGAGAGGGAGTACGTCTCGGCGAAGGCCTGCAGGATGTGCTTCTTGGCCTGCGCGTACGACTTCTCCCAGTTGGGCATCCGGTCCGCGTCGCTGGTCCAGTTGTAACGCCAGGCGGCGGAGACGTCGGTGCACAGGATGCGGTCGTACGCCTCCTTCAGCGTCGTGTACTTGTCCTTGACGTAGCCCCAGAACTCCGAGTTGGTGGAGTTCATGACCGTGAGGTCCTTGAGCCCGGAGATGATCTCCCAGTTCTCACCGTCGAAGGTGATCTGCGTGGTGCGCAGCTCCTGGCCCTTGCGGGCGAAGGAGTGGTTGACCTCGTCCGAGCCGATGAACCTGGAGTTGTTGTCCGAGGTCGCGATGCGCTCCCAGGTGTACTCCTGGATGCGGATCCGCGCGACCTTGATCGGCTCCTGGGACGTCACGAAGTGCCTGGCCAGGTGGATGCCGAACTGCTCGGCGGACTCTATGCCGTACTCCTTGGCGAACGCGTACACCGTGTTCTTGGTGGTGTCCGTCGGCAGGACGTTGGCGTTCGAGCCGGAGTAGTGCACGTCCTCCATGTCGCCGGAGAGCGCGACCGAGACGTTCAGGTCCTTGATGTGGTGGGTGTCGCCGTCCCGCGTGATCTTGACGACGCGGTTCTCTGCTTTGCCGTACTGGTTCTGGCCGAGAATCGTGGGCATGTCTGCTAGCTCCCTCGGTAAACGGAGTAGCCGAACGGGTTGAGCAGCAGCGGTACGTGATAGTGCTCGCCCGGGTCGACGGCGAAAGTGATCGCCACCTCCGGGAAGAACGCACCGCTGTCCCTTACGCGGGGGGCGTCCTGCTGCGCCTCGGCTTGCTTCTTCGTGTCACTGTGCTGGTTTGTGGAGAAGTACTGCTCGACCTCGAAGTCGAGTCGTACGTGGGTCGTGCCCTCCGGCAGAGCCGGGAGGTCCTTGCAGCGCCCGTCCGCGTCGGTCGCGGAGCCGCCGAGCGCCACCCACTCCGCGTCACGGCCACTGCGGGCGGTGAGCGAGATGGTGACGCCCTCGGCGGGGC
This sequence comes from Streptomyces sp. NPDC055239, assembly GCF_053606205.1. NCBI lineage: Bacteria > Bacillati > Actinomycetota > Actinomycetes > Kitasatosporales > Streptomycetaceae > Streptomyces > Streptomyces sp. NPDC055239. The sequence continues at coordinate 614,383 of NZ_JBSGRD010000003.1, forward strand.
GTCCGACGCTGGTGTCCAGGATGTGCGTGGACACCGAGGCGGTGGTGTCAGTGCTCATCAGTCGTTTTCCTCTTCTGCTTCTACGAGACGGTTCAGCCGGATGCGGTTGATCTTCCCGAGTTCGGTGCGCACGATTTCGCGCTCCGCCTCGGCCGTGTTGCCGATCCGTGCCTTCATCGCGTCGCGCATCTGCTCACCGGTGGCCCCGGTGGCGCAGATCAGAAAGACATGTCCGAACCGGTCCTGGTAGGCCAGGTTCAGTTCGAGCATCTCGGCCTTGAGCTCCTCGGAGGCCCCCGCCATGCCGCGCTGTTCGCGGGACGACGTGGGGTCCCCGGGCTTCGGGCGGCCGATCGGCGGGTGCCCGGCCATCGCCTCGGCCAGATCCTCGGCGGTCAGCTCGGCCATGGCGGCGTCACTTGCGGCGAAGAGGGCTTCGACGGTGGGGAAAGGGCGCTGGGAGAGCAGTTTGCTTCCCCAGGCCGATGAGGCGCAGGCCTCGTGGAGGGCGGCGGTGGCCGCGCTCTCCGTCAAGGCGTTGAACCGGGCTGGGCCCGGCGTCGAGCTCGAAGTCACGGGTGCCTCCGTGGCCATACGGCCTTGTGCTGGACGGGCTGCGGATAGCTAACGCCAGCCGAAACACCACGTCAACACTTTGTTGAAAACTTCGAGTAACAAAGGCCACCGTCCGGTTAACGGACGGTGGCCTTCAGTAGCGCTCTGACCTGGGGCTTACCCAGCAGGTCAGGTGGAGCGGTTGAGGTAGTTGTACACAGTGAAGCGTGAGACGCCGAGCGCGCCGGCCACCGTCTCCACTCCGTGACGCACGGCGAAGGCGCCTCGCGCCTCGAGTATCCGTACGACTTCCTGCTTGGCCTTGCGGTCGAGATCCGACAGCGGCATCCCGCGCTTGCGCTCCAGGGCGATCAGGATGTGATCGAGGGAGTCGGCGAGCTGCGGCAGGCGTACGGCGACCACGTCCTGCCCCTCCCAGGCGAGGACGACGTCGTCGGCACCCGCCTGGTCGGGGGGCACCATCTCGCCGCCCATGGCGTCCACCAGCGGCTTGACGGCGGCCACGAAGGGATCGCGGGCGTCCCCGGGTCCGGATCCGGTCATTCGATGACCTCCCCCGACTCTCCGAGCACGTTCACCTGGAGCGAGACACGGGTCGCGCCCGCCTCCAGGGCCTGGCGCAGCAGCGCGTCGACGGCGGTGAGCACCTCGTCGGCGCCGCCCTCCGCCGTGTTGCCGAAGGGACCGACGTCCACGGCGTCGAGGTCGGCCCCCTGGATGACGTCACGGGCCACCACGGCGTGGGCGGGCGCCTCGTCCAGGTCGAAGGGTTCGGTCGTGAACTCCACTCTCAATCGCACGCGCTCAACCTACTGCCGCGTGGTGATTTTCCGGCAGCCCCCTCTTGACAAGGGCGGATCCTCGACGGCAATCTTCCATCAGACAGAAATTAACTTCCGCTATACGGAAGGAGCGCGGAAGCCCCATGGGATACTCCGACCAGCGCTTCAATGTGAACCTGTCGATCCTCTTCACGGAACTCCCGCTCCTGGAGCGCCCCGCGGCTGCCGCCGCGGCGGGCTTCACGGCGGTCGAGCTGTGGTGGCCCTGGGTCGACGCCCCCACCCCCGAGCAGTCCGAGCTCGACGCCCTTCGGGCCGCGATCACGGACGCCGGCGTAGAGCTGGTGGGTCTGAACTTCTACGCCGGTCAGCTGCCGGGACCGGACCGCGGCGCCCTGTCGATCCCGGGCGAGGAGAGCGAGAAGTTCCGCGCGAACCTCCCGGTGGCGGCGGACTTCGCCAAGTCCCTCGGCTGCAAGGCGCTCAACGCGCTCTACGGCAACCGGGTGGAGGGCGTGACCCCCGCGGTCCAGGACGAACTCGCCCTGGAGAACCTGGCGCTCGCGGCCCGCGAGGCCGACCGCGTGGGTGCGGTGCTGCTTATCGAGGCCCTGAACAAGCCCGAGTCGCCGCGCTGCCCGATCGTCAGCGCGGACGCCGCGATCGCCGTGGTGGACAAGGTGAACTCCGCCACCGGACTCGGTAACGCGAAGTTCCTCATGGACCTGTACCACCTGTCCATGAACGGTGAGGACCTGCCGGCCGTCATCGATCGCTACGTGGCCCAGACCGCGCACGTGCAGATCGCCGACAATCCTGGCCGCGGGGCCCCGGGCACGGGGTCGCTGCCGCTGGAGGAGCTGCTCGATCAGCTCCGGAAGGCGGGTTACGAGGGGTACGTCGGGCTGGAGTACAAGGCGGGCGACCGGCCCAGCGCCGAGGCCTTCGGCTGGCTGCCGGCTGCGGACTAGCCCGCCGCTTCGCGGCGGATGTTTCCCGCCCACCCACCCGATTACCCCGCATCACCCCGTAGCTAGAAAGGCTCCCTCATGAGCAACCTTCCCAAGATCGCGTGGATCGGACTCGGCATCATGGGGTCCCCCATGTCCGAGAACCTGATCAAGGCTGGTTACTCCGTCACCGGCTTCACCCTTGAGCAGGACAAGCTGGACCGTCTCGCCGCCGCCGGCGGCAGCGTCGCGAAGTCGATCGCCGAGGCCGTCAAGGACGCCGACGTCATCGTGACGATGGTGCCCGCGTCCCCGCAGGTCGAGGCCATCGCGTACGGCGAGAACGGCATCCTGGAGAACGCGAGGTCCGGCGCGCTGATCGTCGACATGTCGTCGATCACCCCGCAGACCTCCGTGGACCTGGCCAAGGCCGCCAAGGACAAGGGCATCCGCGTCCTCGACGCCCCCGTCTCGGGTGGCGAGGCCGGTGCCATCGAGGCTGTTCTCTCCATCATGGTCGGCGGCGAGAAGGCCGACTTCGACGAGGCCAAGCCGCTCCTTGACGCCCTCGGCAAGACCATCGTGCTGTGCGGTCCGCACGGCTCGGGGCAGACCGTGAAGGCCGCCAACCAGCTGATCGTCGCCGTGAACATCCAGGCGTGCGCCGAGGCAGTCGTCTTCCTGGAGAAGTCCGGGGTGGACCTGACCGCCGCCCTCGACGTCCTGAACGGGGGGCTTGCGGGCTCGACCGTCCTGACCCGCAAGAAGGACAACTTCCTCAACCGCGACTTCAAGCCCGGATTCCGGATCGACCTGCACCACAAGGACATGGGCATCGTCACCGACGCCGCCCGCAATGTCGGTGCCTCGCTCCCGGTCGGCGCCGTGGTCGCGCAGCTCGTCGCCTCACTGCGTACGCAGGGCGACGGCGGCCTCGACCACTCCGCGCTGCTTCGCGGCGTCGAGCGCCTCTCGGGCGCCGAGCTCTAAGCCGAGCCCTCAGAAGCCCTACGAGGCTCCGAGAGCTCCCTCATCTTCCGGGCCGCGGCGGCGCTGACACCTGTCCTGTCGCGCCCAGGCGTCGCCGCGGCCCGGAACTCAAATCCCCACCCGCAAGTCGCATCAAGCCCCACCCAAAACTTCAACAAACTGTTGACGTAGCTGTTCAGGCGTACTTACGCTCGCGTCACCTCAGCAGTTTCAGTAGTCCGTACGGAAGGTCAACCCCGCCACCATGTCGAAGCGTGTGCTCACGACCGAGTCCGGCGCCCCCGTCGCCGACAATCAGAACTCCGCCACCGCCGGCGTCGGTGGCCCGCTTCTCCTCCAGGACCAGCACCTCCTCGAGAAGCTCGCGCGCTTCAACCGCGAGCGCATCCCGGAGCGTGTGGTCCACGCCCGCGGTTCTGGTGCCTACGGCTACTTCGAGGTGACCGACGACGTCACCGCGTACACCTCGGCCGACTTCCTGAACACCGTCGGCAAGCGCACCGAGACGTTCCTGCGCTTCTCCACGGTGGCCGACAGCCTCGGCGGCGCGGACGCGGTCCGTGACCCGCGCGGCTTCGCGCTGAAGTTCTACACCGAGGACGGCAACTACGACCTCGTCGGCAACAACACCCCGGTCTTCTTCATCAAGGACCCGATCAAGTTCCCCGACTTCATCCACTCCCAGAAGCGCGACCCCTTCACGGGCAAGCAGGAGCCGGACAACGTCTGGGACTTCTGGGCGCACGCCCCCGAGGCGACGCACCAGGTGACGTGGCTGATGGGTGACCGCGGCATCCCCGCGTCGTACCGCCACATGAACGGCTACGGCTCGCACACCTACCAGTGGACGAACGAGGCGGGCGAGGCCTTCTTCGTGAAGTACCACTTCAAGACGAACCAGGGCGTACGCAGCCTGTCGGCCGAGCAGGGCGCCGAACTCGCGGGCAAGGACGCCAACTCGCACCAGACGGACCTGCTCCAGGCCATCGAGCGCGGCGTGAACCCGTCCTGGACGCTGCACGTGCAGATCATGCCGGCGGCGGACGCGGCCGACTACCGCTTCAACCCCTTCGACCTGACGAAGGTGTGGCCGCACAGCGACTACCCGCTGCAGCGCGTGGGCCGTCTGGTCCTGGACCGCAACCCCGACAACGTCTTCGCCGAGGTCGAGCAGGCCGCCTTCTCCCCGAACAACTTCGTTCCGGGCATCGGCCCTTCCCCCGACAAGATGCTGCAGGGCCGCCTGTTCGCCTACGCGGACGCGCACCGCTACCGCCTGGGCGTCAACCACACCCTGCTCGCGGTGAACGCCCCCAAGGCGACCAAGGCCGACAACTACGGCCGCGACGGCCTGATGGCGTCCAACGCGTACGGCCGCGACCGCAAGAACTACGAGCCCAACTCGTACGACGGCCCCGCCGAGACCGGCCAGGCCCTCTCCGCGCCGCTCGCCGTCAACGGCCACACCGGCACGCACGAGGCTCCGCTGCACACCAAGGACGACCACTTCTTCCAGGCGGGTGAGCTCTACCGCCTGATGTCGGCCGAGGAGCAGTCCCGCCTGGTGGCGAACATCGCGGGCGGCCTCTCGCAGGTCAGCCGTGACGACGTCATCGAGAAGAACCTGGCCCACTTCCACGCCGCCGACGCCGAGTACGGCAAGCGCGTGGAGGAGGCTGTCCGCGCCCTGCGCGAGGACTAGAACTCCCTAGCTGCGCCGGGGAATTGACGGGAGGTCAACTCCCCGGTGCTGTGCCCGCGCCATCACGGAACCCGGATGAGGGGTGGTCCCGTGGTGTACCGGGCGCCGGACGAGGACCGCGGCGGCTCTGCGAGCCAGTGCGGTGGTAAAGGCCCTGTGGCCCTCTTCTCGACATGAGGGAAGAGGCACCCCGGAGCCATTCGCAGCCGCCGCGGTCCCAGCCGAAAACAGCCGAAAACATCAGAGCCAGAGCGCCGAGTACGGACGGTCCCGTACTCGGCGCTCTTCTGTGTGCGGGCCCCGGTGTTCCGTGGCCCGCCCGCCGCTCAGCGCACCTTCTCGCCCGCCGCCAGCTTCGCCAGCATCCGTTCGAGCCTTGCGGCGCGCGTAGCCGGTGTCCTTGCCGTCATCAGGCGGTGCAGAACGACGTACTGGTCCGACTTGGTGAGGCCCTCGAAGGTCTCACGGGCCACCGGACTGACCGCCAGGGCCGCCGCCAGGTCGTCCGGGACCGTGGCGTTGCGCTGCGACTCGTAGGCCGCCTCCCAGCGCCCGTCGGCCTTGGCCGCCGTCACCTCCGCGAGGCCCGCCTCGCGCATGCGGCCGGCGTCGATCAGGGCCTGTGCCTTCTGGACGTTCACCTTCGACCAGAGGCCGCGCGGCCGGCGCCGGGTGATCTTCTGCAGGAAGTACACGTCGTCGTGCGACCTGCGCTGGCCGTCGATCCAGCCGTGGCAGAGCACGACGTCGACGACTTCGCCCCACGTCACCGATGCCACGCCCGTCGCCTTCTTGGCGATCAGCAGCCACGCACCCGGTTCACTGCTGTGGTGTTCGTCCAGCCAGGCGTCGAGTTCCGCGACGTCCGCGCAGGTCATGACCCGCAGCCCCTCCAGCGATTCCATCCGCACACACTAATCCGCACGCGCCAAAGGGGCGGCCCACCCCACCGGGTGGACCGCCTCTCCAGGGCTGCGTCAGGCGATTCAGACCTTCAGCGGCCGGATGGCGGTGGGCGCGTGGCCCGGCTCCGTGGCGATCTCCTCGAACTCCTTCACCGCGCTGATGTCGGCGGTCGGGCTCATGGAGATGTTCGTGATGCGCTCCAGGATCGCCTCGACGACGACCGGGACCTGGTGCTCCTGGGCCAGCTTCTTGGCCTGCTCGAAGGCCGCGGCAAGGTCGTTCGGGTCGGTGACGCGGATGGCCTTGCAGCCCAGGCCCTCGGCGACCTTGACGTGGTCGACGCCGTAGACGCCGAGCTCGGGACTGTTCTGGTTCTCGAACTCCAGGTTGACCTGGAAGTTGATGTCCAGGCCGATCTGGGCCTGGCGGATCAGGCCCAGGTAGGCGTTGTTCACCAGGACGTGGACGTACGGGATGCGGTGCTGCGCGCCGACCGCCAGTTCCTCGATCATGAACTGGAAGTCGTAGTCGCCGGAGAGGGCGACGACGGGGGTGTCACGGTCGGCGGTGGCGACACCGAGCGCGGCCGGGATCGTCCAGCCGAGGGGGCCCGCCTGGCCGCAGTTGATCCAGTGGCGCGGCTTGTAGACGTGCAGCATCTGGGCGCCCGCGATCTGCGAGAGGCCGATGGTGGTCACGTAGCGCGTGTCCGGGCCGAAGGCCTTGTTCATCTCCTCGTAGACGCGCTGCGGCTTCATGGGGATGTTGTCGAAGTGCGTGCGGCGCTGGAGCGTCTCCTTGCGCTCCAGGTGGGATGCGACCCACTGGGAGCGGTCGGGCAGCTTGCCCGCGGCCTTGAGCTCCTTGGCCACCTCGACGAAGAGTTCGAGGGCGACCTTGGCGTCGGAGGCGATCCCGTAGTCCGGCGCGAAGATCTTGCCGATCTGGGTCGGCTCGATGTCGACGTGCACGAACTTGCGGCCCTGGGTGTACACGTCCAGCTTGTAGCCGGTGTGACGGTTGGCCCAGCGGTTGCCGATGCCGAGGACGAAGTCCGACTCCAGGAACGTCGCGTTGCCGTAGCGGTGGCCGGTCTGCTGGCCGACCATGCCCGCGTTCAGGTCGTGGTCGTCGGGGATGGTGCCCCAGCCCATCAGGGTCGGGACGACCGGGGTGTTGGTGATCTCGGCGAACTCGACCAGGAGGTCGGAGGCGTCGGCGTTGATGATGCCGCCGCCCGCGACGATCAGCGGACGCTCGGACTCGACCAGGAAGGTGATGGCCTTCTCGATCTGGGCACGGGTCGCGGTCGGCTTGTAGACCGGCAGCGGCTCGTACGTGTCGATGTCGAACTCGATCTCGGTCTGCTGGACGTCGATCGGCAGGTCGATGAGGACCGGACCCGGACGGCCCGAGCGCATCAGGTGGAACGCCTGCTGGAAGACGCCGGGGACCTGCGCGGCCTCAAGGACCGTGACGGCCATCTTCGTGACCGGCGTGGCGATCGACGCGATGTCGACGGCCTGGAAGTCCTCCTTGTGGAGCAGGTGCGTCGGCGCCTGGCCCGTGATGCAGAGGATCGGGATCGAGTCGCCGGTCGCGGAGTACAGACCGGTGATCATGTCGGTGCCCGCAGGGCCCGACGTACCGATGCAGACGCCGATGTTGCCGGGGTTGGCCCGGGTGTATCCCTCGGCCATGTGCGAGGCACCCTCGACGTGCCGGGCGAGCGTGTGGTCGATGCCACCGCCCTGCTGGAGCGCCTTGTAGAACGGGTTGATCGCCGCGCCGGGCACACCGAACGCGTTGGTGACGCCCTCGCGCTTGAGGATCTCGACTGCCGCGCGGACAGCGGTCATACGTGCCATGGGGTTCTCCTGCTTCGACAACAGCTTCGACAGCTTCATCAGCTATTCGGCTGACGGATACGGCTGGCGGATCCGGCTCCCGTCGCGCCCCGCGGTGAGCTTCTGTTTCCGCATTGTGGAAAGTATGTTCTGCTATATGGAAGCAATGTAGGCCGGTGCGGTGGAGACCGTCAAGAGATGTCCGGGAACCGGCCCGCCCGAAGGGCGCGTCCCAGTCGTTGAATTCGGGCCGACTATCGGGGGGCGCGCGTGGCCACTGCACCGGACACGGCGTCACCGGGCACGTCACCCGCCCAACAGGGCCGGCGGAGGTACGGCCGCTCGGTGCGGTCTCGCCTTCGCGGCGACGGGGCGCGAACCCTTCACCGCCGGAGGCGGGGGCCCGGACCTGACGGACGTACCGAGGGAGCTGCTGCCCCTGGTCACGGCCTGCCTCGCCACGCACCCCGCGGCGAGGCCCGCGCCGCGCACCGTCGCCCGCATGGCGGGCCTCCCCTGCCGGGCAGCCGCCGCCGGGATTTGACCCTGGCAAAGGCACTGTTCTTGGCTCAACTAGCTGCCGCGGCAAGCTCACTTGGTGGACGATGGACATAACGAACCGGTGAGCGGTGACGGTGAGCGGTAACGGTGACGGGTGAGGGTGATGACGGACAGCGACGTCCCGGTACGGTGCCCGGCCTGTCGGCGCGAACATGCGTACGCTCCACCGTCCTACCCCTGCGCGTGCGGTGCCCCGGTGGTTCCGCCGGTGGCACGCGGAGCGACCGTGACTCCGGTGACGGACCGGACGTGGGCGGACGAGTGGGTGATCGTGCGGTGCCGGATGTGCGGGCGCCGGGACCAGTGGCCGCAGCCTGAGCTGGAGTGCGAGTGCGGGGCGGTGCTGCGGATTCCGGTACGGGCGGTGCAGGCGCCGTCAGCCGCTCCCCCACCTCCGACGACGCCGAGCACCCCCACTCCCACTCCCCCGGCGCACATACCCCCACCCCCGACGGCTCCGACTCCGCGACCCGCCTTCCAGCCCGTGCCGGTCCGTACGGCGCAGGACGCGGTGACGGTGGCGGCGCTGTACCTGCGGTGGCTCGGGTACACGGACATCCGGGGAGCGGTCAAGCGGGCGCCTTCCGGGGTGCGGGTGGCGGCGCGAGGCGTGATCGCCCTGATCGAGCCGTCCGTGAAACCGTCGTCGCTGCGTGACGTGGAGTGCGTATGGCTCAGCGCGATGGCCGAGTCCGTCAGCTGCGTCTGCTTCAGCCTCGCGGGCTACGAGGAGGCCGCCCGCACCCGCGCGGACGCCTTGTCCATCCCGCTGTTCGTCATCGACCTCACGGGCACACCACAGCCGGTGAACGGCGCGGCGGACGAGCTGATGTCGGCGGGGTGACGCGGCCCTGCGGGGCGGCGGGGCGCGGCGGGGCCGGCGGACGCATGCAGGGAACGCGCCCGACCGGGCACGCCACTGCCTGCCGCCCCCTGCGCGGCAAAGCTCACCGGCAACGGGACTACACCCCGTACCGCTCCCTGAGTTCGATCTTCCGCACCTTCCCCGACACCGTCATGGGGAAGCTCTCCAGGATCCGCAGCCCGGCCGGGATCTTGTAGCGCGCCAACTGCCCCTCGCAGAAGGCCCGCAGCTCCTCCAGCGTCAGGGGATCCTCCGCGTCCCGCAGGATCACGCACGCCAGCGGCACCTCCCCGTAGCGCTCGTCGGGAACGCCCACCACCTGGACGTCCGCGATCTTCGGGTGGCCGTACAGAAACTCCTCGATCTCACGCGGGTAGATGTTCTCGCCACCCCGAATGATCATGTCCTTGATGCGGCCGACGATCTGGACGTAGCCGTCATCGCGCATGACCGCCAGGTCCCCCGTGTGCATCCAGCGCCCCGCGTCGATCACCTCCGTCGTACGCGAAGGCTCGTTCCAGTAGCCGAGCATCACGCTGTAGCCCCGCGTGCACAGCTCGCCCGACGTACCCCGTGGCAGCGTCACACCGCTGACGGGATCGACCACCTTCACCTCGATGTGCGGCAACACCCGGCCCACCGTGCCCGTCCGCCTCTCCAGGTCGTCCGTGCGGCGGGTCTGTGTCGAGACCGGGGAGGTCTCCGTCATGCCGTAACAGATGGAGACTTCCTCCATGTGCATCTCGGCGACCACCCGCTTCATCACCTCGACCGGGCAGGGAGAGCCCGCCATGATGCCGGTGCGCAGCGAACTCAGGTCGTACGTGGCGAAGTCGGAGAGGTTCAGCTCCGCGATGAACATCGTCGGCACCCCGTACAGCGACGTACAGCGCTCGCGCTCCACCGCGTGCAACGTGGCGACCGGGTCGAAGGACGGCGCCGGGATGACGATGCAGGCGCCGTGGGACGTGGCGCCCAAGTTGCCCATCACCATCCCGAAGCAGTGATAGAAGGGCACGGGCAGGCACACCCGGTCCTGCTCCGTGTAGCCGACCGTACGGCCCACCCAGTAGCCGTTGTTGAGGATGTTGTGGTGGGAGAGGGTCGCCCCCTTGGGGAAGCCGGTCGTGCCCGACGTGTACTGGATGTTGACCGGATCGTCACAGCTCAATTCGGCTTCACGCGCGCCCAGTTGTCCGGACCCCACCGCCCCCGCCGCACCGAGCAGCTCGTCCCACGAGCTGTCCTCGATGTAGTGGACGGACCTCAGCTCGGGACAACCGGGCCGCACCTGATCCACCAGCGCCCGGTAGTCGCTCGACTTGTGCGACCGCGTGGCGACAAGAACCGTCACCCCGGCCTGCTTGAGCACGTACTCCAACTCATGCGCACGGTAAGCCGGGTTGATGTTCACCATGATCGCGCCGATCCGCGCGGTGGCGTACTGCACGAGCACCCACTCGGCGCAGTTCACCGCCCAGATGCCGACCCGGTCACCCTTGCCGACCCCGACCCCCATGAATCCCCGGGCCAACTGCTCTACGGCCGCACCGAATTCGGCATACGTCCACCGCTTCCCGGCCGCCACGTCCACCAGCGCGTCCCGCTCCGGCCAGGCCTCGATCGCCCGGTCCAGATTGCGCCCGATGGTGTCACCGAGCAAAGGCGTCTTACTGACACCGTGGGCATACGACAGTTCACCCGCACGGAGACTCGCGCTCACCGGACTCACTGGAACTCCCCTTCGCGGTACTGGGCGGCGTCAAGTGTCACCCGCGGATCAGTACCGCGTCGAGCCTTGCGCGTCTGAAAGAGCGGCGCGACCTGCGACCGCGCGGCGGCGGGCGCCGGTCAGCGGCGGGCCTTGACCCGCTCCAGACCGGTGACCCCCAGCGCGGCCAGACCGATCTGGATGGCAAGCTCGATCCAGTCGATGCCCTTGGTGTCGGCGACGCCGAACGCGACCGCGACGGCCGTGCCGACGAACGCCGCCACGATGCCGACCAGGATCGTCCACAGCACGCCGATGCGCTGGCGGCCCGGAAGGACAAGGCGGCCGAGTACACCGATGACGATGCCGATCACGACGGCGCTGATGATGCCCGAGATCTCCATGCCCGCTCGCCTCTCTTCGACAGAGCCTTCACGTCACAGGTTCAGGTTCCCATGCCCTGACCGGACAGTCCTCTCCCCTTCCGGTGCGCGGGGCGCGGGGAAGCTCCGGAGGCTCTCTTCCAGGTCGTCGAGGGCTCTGCGCGCCGTCACGATGCGGGTCCGCAAGTCGCTCTCGGCGGCGGTGGGCGCGGCCTCGTCGCTCTCCTCAGTCTCCTCGGTCTCCTCCTGCTCCATGGTGCGGGCCTCGTCGAGGGACGTGATGACGACGCCGATGAGGACATTGACGAGGACGAAGGAGGCGAGGAGGACGTACGAGGCGTAGTAGACGATGCTCCAGCGGGAGATCTCCAGGCCCGCGCGGACCGCGTCGCCGAGACCGTCGAGCGTCATGAGCAGGAACAGTGTCAGGATCGCGCGGCCGATCGAGCCGAAGTGTTCGGGGTTTTCATCGGCGAAGAAGACCCAGCCCACCATCGCGTACACGTACAGAAGCAGTCCGCCGACGAACAGGAAGCTCACCGTGCCGGGCAGGCTGCGGCCCACCGCCACGAGGACGATGCGCAGTTGGGGCAGGAAGCGGGCGGCGCGCAGCACGCGCGCCAGCCGGAGCAGCCTGAGCACGGTGGCGTTCTCACGGACGACGGGCAGGAACGCGCACAGGACCACGGCCAGGTCGAAGAGGTTCCACGGGTCCCGGAAGAACTCCTTGGGACGGTCGGCGTGGGCGGCGATGCGGAGCAGCATCTCCAGCGTGAAGACCGCCAGGAACCCGTGCTCGACCAGTTTCAGCTGGTCGTCCCAGCGGTCTGTGACACCCGCGTACGTCTCGACGCCCAGCACGGTGGCGTTGGCCAGGATCAAGGTGAATACCGTGACGGCGAACCAGCGTGCCTCTATGAGGGTTCGACAGCGTGCGGCCAGGGCCTGTCGGGGTCGCTCGGGTAAGTGAATCGCGTTACTGCTCACGGGGATTGGATCTTACAGGCGCAGATGTGCGGCCAGTCCGGTACGGGAGCCGGGGGACCGACGCCCGGTACCGGAACCGTCCGCCTCCGGAGGAAGTCCAGAAGATCCGCGTTGAAGGTCTCCTTGTCGCCCGGCACGAGCGCGATGCCGTGCGAGCCGCCCTCGTAGACCTTCAGCTCCGCTTCGGCGATGAGTTCCGCGGCCTTGCGGCCGGTCGCGTCGATCGGTACGACCTGGTCGTCGTCGTGGGCGATGAGGTACACGCTGCTCCGCGATCCCGTGAGGTGTTGGACGACCGGAACGCCGTCACAGCTCACGGTCGAGCGTGAACCCCATCGCTGACACGCTCGAGGCCGGACTCCACAAGCGAGGGACCGCTGTCGTCGACCCCCGTGCCCAGCGCTTTCTCCACACGGCCGCCCAACTTCTACTCTCCCCCACCGACGAGACCACCGGCGGCAAGCACGTCAGCATCCGCCTCTCCGGCCCCCCGCGCCCCGGAGTCCAGCGACAACTCGTGGCCTGCCCGCGTCAGCTTCCTAATCGACCCTGCCGGTAGTACCGGTGAGCGAATCGATGGCGTCGACGAGCCGGGGGACGTCCGTCAGGTCGGGAAGGACGAGGTCGGCCCCAGCATCCTCCAAGGCGCGGGCGGTGGTCGTGCCGGAGGCCACCGCGATCACGGGTGCGCCACCTTCCCGTCCCGTGCGTACGTCTTCGAGCGAGTCCCCGATGATCACGGTGCTGCCGCGGTCGAAACGCTGACCGGTCACCGCCTCCGCACGTCTCTGGGCAACGGCAACCAGGGCAGGCCGGTGGGCATCGTCCGATGAGTAACCGCCGATGTCGGGGGCGACGTACTGGGTGAGGTCGAATGCATCGAGCTTCACCCGGGCGCTGGCCTTGAGATTGCCCGTGACGACGGTGGGCAGGAATCGCGGATCACGGTGCACGGCGTCGAGTGCAGCGACGGCGCCCGGCATGAGGGTGCCTTCACCACGCAGAGCGTCGGTGCGGCGGCGCAGGCTGTCCGGCAGAAGCGTGACCATGCGCGGGAGGTACGTGGCGACGTCGTCTTCGGCGACGCCGTTGGCCAGGAGCAGGCCACGGATGGCGAGCGGCATCGTCATACCGGTTCCGCGCTCGGGGAGGTTGACGGCCTCTCGCCCCGTCACCTGCTTGAAGGTCTCGCGGTAGACCTGTCGGTCGATGTTCCCGACGTACAGCAGGGTCCGGTCGATGTCCCACAGCACGAGGACCTGTTCGCTCATCTCACGTCACCTCTCCGCTTTCCGTCCGGGTCGTGGCCGCGATCGCGTCCCTGAGATCTTGAGCGTACGGGGGCGGGGTCGGCATCGAGTTCGGCCGCCAGGGTTCGAGCGCCTTTGCGCGTTGAAGCCGCTGGTCTGACGGCCGCAGAAGGAAGCTGCGGCCGCGCTGTGCGAACGCCTGCGGCACAGGCTCGAAGTCGCGATGGAAGCACCATCGGACGGAGCGCCCCGGGTATCTGCACGACGGTGCCGATCATGCGCTTGGTGCCGAAGCTGTGCACCATCTGGTTCGACAAGAAGAAGTCGGCATGAGGAGATCGGGGCTGAGCCAGGGGCCGAGCGCGTGGCGGTGCCTCACCGGTGGGGTGAGGCGCCGACGCATGTTCCGCCCTCTGCCGTGCGCCAATTGGTCTTGACAAGCTGCTCAGGGACCCGGCCTGGAAGCCCTTCCCGATCTCCTGATGGTGCGTCACTGGCGATCGATATGATGCCCTGCAGACGCACGCGATTCGGGGGAACTATGGGTCTGGCGAACGAAAAGATCATCTGTCAGGTGGAGGACCTACTGGCCGGCCGGGTCGTCGTCCCTTCCATCCAGCGTGACTTCGTGTGGATGCGTCCCGATGTTCGTGACCTCTTCGACTCCCTCTACCGAGGGTATCCAGTGGGCGCCCTGCTGCTGTGGAAGACCAATTTGACGGTCCCCTTCAAGACCGCCGCCGTGGTCCAGACCGCCGAGTCGCAGCATCAGCCTCTCTATCTGTTGGACGGCCAGCAGCGTCTGACCTCCCTGGCATGGGTGTATCGACCAGATTCGAAAGCCGACGGACGCCTCATCGACCTGCGTTTCGACGTACGGACCGAGGAGTTCGTCAATCCCAGCGCGATCCAGCGCAAGGACCCGCTGCTCTTTCCCGTCTCGCTGCTGTTGCAGGAGAACGTGCAGTTCTACCAAGTCCTTCGCGACGCCGGACTATCCCTCGAAGACCCCAGTTTCGCCGCGTGGACGCAGCGGTTGCAAAAGGTGAACAACATCCGGAGCCACCAGATCGCCGTCATCACCTATGAGTCCGATGACTACGAGGAGGTGGCTGAGCTCTTCGCTCGACTGAACAAGGGCGGACGGCGGCTGTCCAAGGGTGATCTCGTGTATAGCGCCATCGCAGCACGATGGTCCGACGGCCTGGAAACCATGGACGCCTTTCACCAGGAACTGGAGGACAGCAACTTCGCGCTGAACAGGGAGGCTGTTCTGCGCCTCATGAGCCTTCTTGCGGGAACCGGAGCGCATCACATCAAGCTGATCGGCGGGGAGGTGGACGAAGCCGCGCTGAAGGACGCCTGGCAGGCCACCGAGGCAGCTCTTCGTCTCGCCATCGACTTCTTGCGGTCGGAGTGCTCGATTCCCCGCTCCGATATCCTCTCGTCACCGAACCTCGCCATCGTGCCCGCCCTCTTGCTGCACGGACGATCCGGTCATTTGCGCCCGGGTGAGGCTCAATTGCTGCGCCGATGGGTTTACACGGCGATGGCGTTCAGCCACTACTCGCTACAGGTCGAAGGCAAGCTGGATGCGGAAGCCCGGTTGATCCGCGAGCGTGGCGGCGAGGAACTGTTCGTGGAACTGATCCGCCGGGCCTCCGGCCCCCGCTCCGCAGACAGCCCGCTTCACCCCAGGGACATGGAGCAGAAGTACTCCACGCATCCGTTCTTCAGGCTGCTCTACATCGCCGCCCTACAGGCAAGAGTGCGAGACTGGGCGACCAACATCGCCATCACCGACCAGCCGCTGAGCACCGGAGCAAAGATCGAATTCCACCATGTCTTCCCGCGCGCCCAGGTCCAGACGATCTACGCGAAGGAAGAGTGGAACAGCCTTGCCAACCTGGCGTTCATCGCCGGCCAGACGAACAAGATGATCTCGTCCAGGCTGCCTGACTCCTACATGACGGGCATCGCCGGTGAGCGGCTGGCTGAACAGTGGATCCCCGAGGACACGGAGCTGCGAACCCTCGACCGTTTCCCCGACTTCCTGGCGGCACGCAGATGCTTGCTTGCCAACACCCTCAACGAACTGCTGGGGCTTCCCGCCTATGCCGGGCAGGTCACCCGTCGGGAAACCGATGAACTGCCCGCTGACGAGGCGGTGATCGCAGAGGACCAGGCTGCTCCCACGCTCGTCGGAGCGGAGATTCAGAAACTCCGCACGGAACAAGGCATCGAGATCCACGCGTCCTACGAAGGCCAACGTACCCAGGCCTACTATGACCCCTCCTCTCGCAGCGTGACGATCCCCTCGGGCCCCGGCCGAGGCGAGCACGAATCACCCAGTGGGGCGGCAGTGGCGGTGGTGAGGGCGCGCAACCCGCAGGTCAATCCGAACCGCAACGGATGGTCGTTCTGGACGGTCACCGCGACGGGCAACCTGCTGCAGAGCATTCGCTAACGGAGTGCCGGTGCGGGGCTCCGGCTACGTTGCCCGCGCTTGTGAGGCCCCTTGCCGTCAACTGGTGCCAGGCGTGGGCGCATCCGTCAGCGCAGATCCGCTGGAGGTTGATGATCTTTGTCAGCTGCCCGGCCAACTACCCACGCGTGATCAGCACCGCCGGGGTATGCGTCGGCCGGACACCGGCGAGCCGCACACTCCCGGGTCCGTCATCCACGGTCAGCCGGGAACACGCGCACGCACACACGTCGGCTGGATCTCACCCCGAAGACGGCATCGGAGTTCAGGCACTCCGCTCCAGCCAAAGCTCAGCCCTTACCCCGCTCCGTCCACTCGTCCCCCACCCCCTCCGCCGTCCGCTCCCGCAGATCGACCCGCCGGATCTTGCCGGAGATGGTCTTGGGGAGTTCCTCCGTGAACTCGATGCGTCGGATGCGCTTGTAGGGGGCCAGCACCGACCGGGTGTACTCGAAGATCGCCTCCGACGTCTCCTCGCCCGGCTCCCAGCCCTTCGCCAGCACGACGTACGCCTTGGGGACGGCGAGCCGCAGCGCGTCCGGCGCGGGCACGACCGCAGCCTCCACCACCGCCTCGTGTTCAAGGAGCACGCTCTCCAGCTCGAAGGGCGAGATCTTGTAGTCGGAGGCCTTGAAGACGTCGTCGCTCCGACCCACGTAGGTGAGGTACCCGTCGGCGTCGCGGGAGCCGATGTCGCCGGTGCGGTAGTAGCCGCCGGCCATGGCCTCGGCTGTGCGCTCCGGGTCGCCGTGGTAGCCGACCATCAGGCCGACCGGGTTCGCCGCGAGGTCGAGGGAGATCTCGCCCTCCTGCGCTCCCGGCTCTCCGGTCACCGGGTCGAGGAGTTCGACGGCGAAGCCCGGCGTGGGCCGTCCCATCGAGCCCACCTTCAGCTTCTGGCCCGGCGAGTTGGCGACCTGCACGGCGGTCTCGGTCTGCCCGAAGCCGTCCCTGATGGTGACGCCCCAGTCGCGCCGCACCTGGTCGATGACCTCAGGGTTCAGCGGCTCCCCCGCCGCGACGACCTCGCGCGGAGGTGTCCGCAGCTGGGTCAGATCGGCCTGGATGAGCATGCGCCACACCGTCGGCGGCGCGCAGAACGACGTCACCCCGGCCCGGTCCATCTCGGCCATCAACCGACTCGCGTCGAAGCGCGTGTAGTTGTGGATGAAGACGGTCGCCTCCGCGTTCCACGGGGCGAAGAGGTTGGACCACGCGTGCTTGGCCCAGCCCGGAGAGGAGATGTTCAGGTGGACGTCGCCGGGCTTGAGGCCGATCCAGTACATCGTCGCCAAGTGGCCCACCGGATAGGACACATGAGTGTGCTCGACCAGCTTCGGGCGGGCCGTCGTGCCCGAGGTGAAGTAGAGCATCAGGGCGTCGTCCGCGCGGGTGACGCCGTCCGGCTCGAAGGCATCAGAGGCGTCGGCGGCAGCCTCGTACGAGATCCAGCCGGACTGGCTCCCGCCCACCACGATGCGGGTGTAGTCGCCGGGTACGGCGTCGAACTTCGCCGTGTCCTCGGGGCGTACGACCACATGGCGTGCGCGCCCGCGCCGGATCCGGTCGCGCAGGTCGACGGGGCCGAGAAGCGGGGTCGACGGGATGACGACCGCGCGCAGCTTCATCGCGGCGAGGGCGATCTCCCACAGCTCGACCTGGTTGCCGAGCATCACGACGACGCGGTCACCGGCGCGCACCCCCTGGGCACGGAGCCAGTTGGCGACCTGGTCGGAGCGGGTGGACAGATGTGCGAAGGAGAAGCGGGTGGTGGGCCCGTCCTCCTCGACGATGTGCAGCGCGGTCCTGTCGTTGCCGCGGGCGATGACGTCGAACCAGTCGAGCGCCCAGTTGAACCGCTCGGGCCGCGGCCAGGCGAACCCCTCGTAGGCTGCGGCGTAGTCCTCACGATGCCGCAGCAGGAAGTCCCGAGCCGTCCGGAACTGGTCCGTGCCACTGGTGCCCGTCGTCGTCATTGCGCTCTCCTCGTCGCCGGTCCGGTGCCCGGCGCCTCTGCCGGGCTCTTCGCCGGGGTCATTGCCGGACGCTACGTAACATCGTGTAATTCGTGATGCGGGTATCACCACCCCCGTACGGGGGTGTCCCGAAGGGAATATCCCGAAGTGGAAGGACTGACACGTGACGGCTGACGGAGGCGAGGCGGTCGAGATGCGGGCCGCGCTGCTGCGGCTGCGTCGCGGCACGGGTCTTCCGGTGGCCTTCGGGGGCCTCGTCGAAGGGCAGCGGCACGTGAGGATCGGCGAGCTGACGGGCACCGGCACGCGTGCGCTTTCCGGGCTCGCGGTGTCGTCAGGGAACGGTCTGGGCGGCAAGGCGGTCGCGCTCTCGCGCCCCTGCGCGGTCACGGATTACCACGTCTCGCGACACATCAGCCATGAGTACGACTCCGCCGTGGCCGCGGAGGGCCTGCGCTCGGTGCTCGCGGTGCCGGTGGTGGTACGGCGACGGGTGCGAGGCGTGCTCTACGGGGCCCTGCGCTCGGCCCAGCCTCTGGGCGACAAGACGCTCTCGGCCGCGGTGGCGGCGGCGCGGGACGTGGAGCAGGCCCTTGTCGTACGTGACGAGGTGCGGGCGCTCCTGGTGGCGGCGCGGGAGCCGCAGGCGGGGGCCGGGCCCGCCTGGGAGCAGGTCCGCGAGGCGCACGGCGCGCTGCGGGAGCTGGCACCGCGGATCGTCGATCCGGCGCTGCGGGCGGAGATCCTGGCGGTGTGCGGCCGGTTGGCCTCGGCGGGCACGCTGCCGCCGGGACGGGAGCGTGCGGTGTCCCTCGCCCCGCGCGAGGTGGACGTACTCGCGTGCGTGGCCGGGGGCGTGACGAACGCGGTGGCGGCGGAGCGGCTCGGGCTGCGCCCGGAGACGGTGAAGGGGTATCTGCGGGCGGCGATGCGGAAGTTGGGGGCGCATACGAGGCTGGAGGCGGTGGTGGCGGCGCGGAGGGCGGGGCTGCTGCCGTAACGCCTCCCACGCCGTTCAGCGCTCGATGACCGTGCCGAAGCGGATGTCGTACGTGGTGGTGGCGGCCGGGCTCATCGGGCCGCGCAACAGCCGCTCGGCCTCGTCGGTCAGTTCGTGGCGCTGCGCCTTGGTCAGGGCGCCGAACGGCTCGAAGGTGAGGACGACGGAGTCCTTGCCACCCCTTACTTCCTTGCCACCTTTGCCCCCCTTGGCTTCTCCCCCGCCCTCCTCGACCCGCCACACACCCGCGAGGAAGCCGTCGACCAGGAAGACGCTGTAGGAGAAGTTCCCTTTCCAGGTACGGCCCTTGTACTCGGGCGGCACGACCCGGCTGCGGTCGGCGTGCGAAAGCAGGAGGTTGTCGTACTCCGGAAGGAGACGTGCCGGAGCCGGGGTGTCCGCGTCGGGGCGGGACGCGTCGGGGAGGTCGAAGAGTTCGACGCCGCTGTTCTCGTCACGGAACGTACGCAGCTGGGGCCGCAGTCGCTCGAAGACCTCCCGCAGCCGCGTCAGGCCCGCCCAGGTCTGCATGTCCTTGACGGACGCGGGCCCGAAGGCGGCGAGGTAGCGCAGAACGGTGGCGTCGGGCGCGGGCACCGGCTCGCTCGGGCGGCCGAGCCAGTGCTCGGCGGTGGTGAGCACGACCTGTCCGCTGCGGCGCCACAGACCACGCGGGGTGACCTGGACCAGCGGCAGCGAGCAGCGTGCGGCGACGGCGAGTGACTGGGGGTCGGCGTCGGGCCAGCGGGGCAGCAGGACCTCCCGCAGCTGTTTCATGGTCCTGGGCTCCTCCTCGACGGCGGCGCGGGCGAGCGAGGCGAGCTCCTCCAGATCGACGCCGACAAGACCCTTGCGGAAGGCGTGCAGTTCACGGTCGCGCGCGCCCTGCACCAGCGGGCGCAGGGTGAGGGCGTCGTCGGCGGTGTGCAGGTGGATGGTGGAGCGCATGCTGACGATGCGTACGAGGTCGCGCGCGGCCAGCAGCCCGGACAGATCCTCCGGGTCGAACCCTTCGAGCCGGGCGGCGAGCGCGAAGTAGGGCGGCTTCACGTTCTGCGCCTGGAGGCCGAGGAGGTGGGTGACGGCGGCCTCGACGGAGAGGCCGGCCGAGCGGCGCAGGAGGAGTTGACGGTCGAGGGTGGCGCGGTTGAGGGCGCGGGTGCCGAGTACGGGGGCGGTGAGCTTCTGGCCACCCGCCGCCCTCGGCGTGCCCGGCGTGCCCGGCGTACTCATCTGCGTGCCCGTCGTCCCCGGCGTCTTCGTCATGCTTCGCACGCTAGCGAGGCTTGCGGACATCCACGGTCCGCAAGCGCACCGAGATGTCGACACGCTCGCGACTTTTGGGACGTATATCCTGCTTCGGAGCTAACCAAGACACACGTTCGACCTCGGAGGCAGCCAGCATGGCGGAGCGCCGGATCCGGCCCGTACCGGGCGCAAAGAGGCACGGCTGGCGGCGCACGGACCCGGCCAGGACCGCTTCGGCCTCGGGAAACGGGAACTCCGGAAACCCCGACGCCGCCCCGCCCGCGTCCTCCTCCCCCACCCCGGCGGACGCCGTGAGCGTCGTACAGGCCGCGCTCTACCGGGACGGGGTCCGCGTCGCGACGCCTTCCTCCCTGGCCGACACCTTCCGGGAGCTGCGCGAGCAGCAGGACGGCATGGCATGGATCGGCCTGGCGCGCCCCACGGAGGCCGAACTCCTTTCGCTGGCCGCCGAGTTCGACCTGCACGAGCTCGCCGTGGAGGACGCGATGGAGGCCCACCAGAGGCCGAAGCTCGAACGCTACGGGGAGACCCTCTTCGTCGTCCTGCGCGCGGCCCGCTACCTGGATGCCCAGGAGGAGGTCGACTTCGGGGAGCTGCACGTGTTCGTGGGACCCGACTTCGTCATCACGGTGCGCCACGGCGCCGCCCCGGACCTGACCGCCGTACGCCGCCGCATGGAGGAGAGCCCGGAGCTGCTCAAGCTCGGCCCGGAGGCGGTCCTCTACGCGATCCTGGACGCGGTGGTCGACGGATACGCCCCTGTCGTGGCCGGCGTCCAGAACGACATCGACGAGATCGAGACCGAGGTCTTCGGCGGCGACCCGGCGGTATCGCGCCGCATCTACGAACTCTCCCGCGAGATGGTCGAGTTCCAGCGCGCGACCCGCCCCCTCGTGGCCATGCTGCACTCCCTGATGGCGGGCTTCGCGAAGTACCGCACCGACGAGGAACTCCAGCGTTACCTGCGTGACGTGGCCGACCACGTCACGCACACCAGCGAACGCGTAGACGGCTTCCGCCAGGCCCTCGCCGACATCCTCACGGTCAACTCCACGCTCGTCACACAGCAGCAGAACGCGGAGATGCGGGCGCTGGCGGAGGCGGGGTTCGAGCAGAACGAGGAGATCAAGAAGATCTCCTCTTGGGCGGCGATTCTGTTCGCTCCCACGCTGGTGGGAACGATTTACGGCATGAACTTCGAGACGATGCCCGAGCTCAAGTGGGCGGCCGGGTATCCGTTCGCGATCCTGCTGATGGCGGCGGTGTGCGTGAGTCTGTACTTCATCTTCAAGCGGCGGGACTGGCTGTAGAGTGCAAGCCACTCAGGCCATTGAAGTTCGCAGTAGCGAAATGCTCTTGGGGTCTGTTTCGGCGGCCTGGGGAGAATCTGGGGAGAATGCGCCGCACTGCGGAGCGGTCGTCGCGCTGCGTCCGCGCTCGGCGTCTACTGCACGGCCATGCTCCTTCTGCTCTGCCGTACGAACCGTGGTTCGCAGGCAGTGTTTCTCCTGAACTCGGTCAACAGGTGCAGCCAGCCTGGAGTTACCGAGTCCGCGGGAAGGAATTAGCGTTCGCCTTCCAAAGCCGTGTTGAGACCTGGAGCGTCAGCTCGGGAAAGGCTGTCAATGATGTCTAGACAGCGGGTACGCATACTGGGTGGGCTCTGTCGGTACAGGCGCAGGACTGCTGTGACCACGTAATGCCCGTGAGCTGCGTGGCTGGTCCGGATGTCGGACAGGCTGCTGCCCGCCTGCCAGATGATGTGCTCGCAAGCGTCCAACGCCGTCTGCGGCAATGGGCCGGTCGGATCGTGGAGCGCGAAGGCAAGCTGCCCGAGGTTGTCTGGGAACGCCTGGCTGGTGAGGAAGGTCTGCACGAGCTCCTCGGTTTGGGAGGGAAGCAAATCGAAAGCGTGCCTCATTACGACGGAGGCGTTGTTGCGGACATCTTCGTCGGAGTCGTTGAACAGGGGCAGCAGACGCGGGTAGTGCTCGGGGTTGCGGGCGAGGACTGCGGCAGCACCACGCCGGGCGATGGTGTTCAGTTGCTGTGCGGTGACGGGCAGGTCCGCCGTGAGGTTGCCTTGGAGGGCCGCCACGGCCCAAGTCTGACCTGCGAGTTCCGCGGCCTGTCGAGGACCGTTGAGCGCCTGGGCGAGGTGGGGAGCGAATCGGGCGGGGTCGCGGGCCAAAGCGTGGATGAGCAACCGCTGGGTGGTCTGTGCGTTGTGGACGTTGAGGTCCTGATGTGTCATCAGCTGGCTGGCTGTCTCCAGGGCAGCTTGCGGATCGTGGTTCATCAGGGCGCGTACGGCCTCGGCGGCGCAGACACGGACGGCGATTACGGGGTCGGTCGCCAGCCGGAGGATGAGCGGTCTGAGCGCGGACAGGTGCTGAGCATCGTGGAAGAGGAGGGCTGCGTAGGTGAGGGCGGCTTGGCCACGGGTGGAATTGAGGCCAGCCGTCAGCAGATCAGTGCGTGTGCCTTCGTCGTCTAGCTCGCAGGTCTCCCCCTCGGGTTGGGCGGCCGTCGTGTAGGTCGCGAGCATGGGAAGCAGGGCAGGCGTGTAGTGGTCCGGGGCCGACTGCAAGGCTCGGCAGAGCGTGAAGGCAGCTTCTTGGCCGAGGTTCCGGTGAGCATGGAGGACCAGCCGCTCCCATTGGTCAGTGTCCAGGTGGGTTGCGACTGCGTCCACGATCGCGCACAGATACGCTCCGGGCTCGTCGGGGCCGAGAGTGAGACCGAAAGCAGCGAAGCGGGCAGGCTCCTGTTGTGCGCGTGAGCCGAGTGTGCCGGCAAGCTCGTGTACACCGCCCTGGGGCGGCCAGAATCGATCGGGCTGGGGGCAAGCGTATTTGTCGAGGGCCCGGTGCCATTGGTCATCCGTCATGTGCTGCGCTGCGTGGTCGCTGATCGGAGAGGCGACCCATTCGGTGAGGATCTCGGAAGGCGGGGATGGGCTGAATCCGGGGAACTTCCGTTCCAGCTCAGCGAGCCTCCGTCGAACCTTGTCACTGTGGCGCGGAGAGCAGACCGCTGACAGTAGCTCGTACTGGGCCAAACCCCACCGGTTGGGCTGGCCCTTCTCCCTCCGGAGCTCCCGTGGGGGGTAGTGGGCAAGCAGCATGGCTGTCAGACGGTCGAGTGCGCCGGCGCTGCAGTGGGGTGTGGCGGCCTCGATGAGTTCACGGGATG
This sequence comes from Streptomyces sp. NPDC055239, assembly GCF_053606205.1. NCBI lineage: Bacteria > Bacillati > Actinomycetota > Actinomycetes > Kitasatosporales > Streptomycetaceae > Streptomyces > Streptomyces sp. NPDC055239. Next base: position 637,818 of record NZ_JBSGRD010000003.1, read on the forward strand.
CCCAACGGGGGCTGTCCACCCAGCCCAGGCTGAGGTTCCGTTCGTTGCCACACAACCAAGTGATCGCCTCGTCAGCTGCGCCATAGGCGGTGAGAAGGCGGCAGGTGAGGAAGCGTGAGATCTCCGTCGTGGAGTCGCTCAGCATCCGAAGGATGCTGACGGCCGAGGCCGGGTCGGCGGCAGGCAATGCGCGCAATGCGGTGTCGAGGGCGGAGAGCAGCTCAGCATCGACGCTGCTGCCGCCCAAGCGGCGATATCCCCAAGCTCTGTCCGGCTGCCCGTCAGGGACACTGCCGGATTCGGCGATGCCAATGACGAACGGCAGGACGTGGTCCACGTACGCCTTGGGTGCGCCGCCGGCGATCTTGGACAGAACGGTGGAGGCGGTCTGCGAATGATTCGACAGGTACGGACCGGCGAACGGATCGTCGAGGCCGTCGTCGTGTGCTCGGTTCAGTTGCCGATCGAGGTAGGCGCCGACGAGTCGGGCTGATGGAGCGGGATCCGTTTCGGCGAGGGTGTAGAGCAGGGACCAGAAGTCACTGTTGACTGCGATGCGGCTACGAACCTCATCGACGTGACCGCTATGGATCAATTCGACAGCCAAGTCCACGAGCCCAGGAGTGAGTGCCCACTCCGTCAGCGCCAGCAGGCGCTGACGCCACTGGGGCGTGGTGCCGATGTGAGGACGTACCAGTTCTGCGGCTCTCTGCGGCCTGTCCCGTGCCGCAACTAGCAGTTCGGCAAACGCGGCATCGACGGTCGCGGAGGCGCCCAGCCAGCGTTCCCACCTGCCGTCGTGGTCGGCGGCATCGAACCAGGCGGGCCGCGCCAGCAGGCGACGTACCTTAGTGGCTGCCGGAGTCGGACCCCAGGCGATGGGTTCAACGGCGTGCCAGTCCGCAAGAGTGGCGTCAAGCTGCCCGAGGACGGCCGTGATCACATCGTGCAGGTGGGAGCGGATCCTGGTGGAGTCGAGCAGCCGCACTGTGGTGCTACGGAACCGGTCACGGTCTGTCCCGGCGAGGTGCTCGAGGATCTGACGGGTCTGGGCTCTCCTGAACAGGTGCTGTCCGGAATCCGCCAGGAAGTCGTGGACGTCCTTTCCGGTGGTTAGGAAAGACCGGGCGAAGAGATAGTCGAAGTAGGTCTCGTGGAAAAATCCGGTGGCCTCTTCGTCGCCCACCAGGAGACCGTGTGACTCCAAGGCCCGGACCTCCTTGCTGGCGAACCCGTCAAGGAGGGCGCAGGGTGCCTGCAGGCTCTCACGCTCACTCATGAAGGCACACAGGGTTCCCGTGATCCCCTTCCAGTCGAGACTTCCGAGCTGCAGCTCAATGCGCTCTCGCAGGTCCTTGGTGTACCGGTCGTAGAGCTGCTGCAGCGTCCGGTAGGGCACTGCTCGAGCTGCAGGTGAGAGGCTGCCGAAGACGGCAAGGTGCAAGGGGGTACGCAGCAGCTCCAGCGTCACGGGGCCCAGACGCTCAGGATCATTCCCACCAGCAGCGAGGACGGTCCGCACCGCCTCCTCGGCCAGTTTCCCAACGGGAAATCTCGACACTCGGGCAGTGTCGGCAGCCAGCCGTGTGAGCCTGCTGTCTTGGTCGATGTCGACGGTGCGAGCCACCAGGAGCACTTTGACGTTCGGCGTGACGGATAGTTGCTCGAGAAGGTCCTCTACAGCCTCGAAAGCGTCCGACATCCGACCGCTGTAGAGGCTCACGGCATCCAGTTGATCGATAAGGAGGAGCCCTGGCCCTCCGCTCGCGACTCCGGGCAGCAGAATCCCCGGCGAGTCCGGCAGATTCATTCTGGCACCGAGGCCACTTGCGGTCTGCACCGTCTGGTCCGCACCGTCCATGCGGACGGCAGCGACCGGCCATCCCTGCCCTGTAAGGCGCACCAGTACATCCGCAGCGACTGTCGACTTACCCGAGCCGGCCTGCCCCTCGCACAGCATGATCTGCGGACCACCGTCTGCCACCAGCCGGTCGTACAGCTGCTCAGCATGGGGGCGCGCAGCCAGTCCGAAAGCGGGCCTGCTGCGGTGCACACGTCGCAAGAACCTGTCGGCAGTGTTTGCCAAGGCGGTCAGGGTGTTGCTGTCTCCCGCCAGCAAACGGGGCCGGACTCCGTCCAGAGACAGCAGGTGACTACGGATCTCCGAACCCGTGAGCCACTGGTGCAGGCGGCTGTCCAGGTATCCACTCAGCTGTCTGACGATGGCTTCGGGCGCACCTACGAACAAATGCTCATAGGTGAGGTGGACCAGCCGTCGCAGGTTCTCCGGCGAATACTGCTCCACGTACACGGCCTGCAAATACCGCCAGGCAACTTCCCGAGCAACGGGCTTGCCGTTCACAGCCCAGCACCCGAGCACTGTTGCGAAGTGAGGCTCCTGAGCTTGGGTGAGGATCTCCTCGAACTCTGCGAGCGTGACAGCGGCCCTGGCGCGCTCGGCGAGTCCGTGCAGTTCGGGCGATCCAGTCGAGAGAACGAGGCGCACCTTCTTGCCGTCCGCAAGATGGCCGGCGACAGCCTTGAGGATCCTCCCCACCGCACGCAGATTCCACGGTCCTCTGGAAGGCACGTCCTTCACCTGATCGCACCAGGTGCTGTCATTGGCCTCGAGCTCAAACTCGATGCCCTCGCCAGCCTGCCCGGGAGGCTCAAGGCGAATCCGGGACGCTTCCCCACGCAGAAGTTCCGCCACTCTCAGCGCCGTCCACCAGTCCTCGTACCGGTTGCCAGCCTTGTCCGCTGTTCCGCCCGACAGTCCCATTGCGCATCACTTCTCCAGGGCACGGCAGCGGACTCCCAGCCCTCAGGGAGTCCACCGAGCAAACCTATCTGCGTCCGTCTATTCTCCTACGTGGCTCGGTACATCATGTCGCTGCTCAACTGGCATACGGCAACTGGTTGGCGGCAGGCTGCAATGACATCACCGCGCTTGAAGTGGAACCCTCGGCCGTCCTGGCTCCCACCGCCAAACCACCTCTGGCAGGCGCCGAATGCCGTCCAGGCAAGCACCCGCATCAATGCCCAGTCCCATGCACCAACGCTGCTCGACACCGCATACATCGTGTCTGTCCGGGCGTCGCCCACGTCCCGGCGCCCAAGGTCCCGCTCAGCTCCCCGCTCAGCAACGTCAACTACGACGGCCCCCTTCGGCCACCCACCTGCGGCCGGAGCCGCACAGCACAAACGGGTGGCACATCACGCACTGTGCCACCCGCCGTTCAGGCAGCAGCAGAGTCTTCAGGGACGTACACGGGTCGTCCCGGACCAAGCAGTGCGTCGACGGCCGCCCGCCCCTTCCCGCCGGCCTCCGGCATGAAGTGGGCGTAGTGGTCGAGGGTGATGGTCGGGCTGGAGTGGCCGAGCCAGCGGGCCAGGGTGACGACGGACTCGCCCGCTTCGAGGATCATCGAGGCGAAGGTGTGCCGGAGCACGTGGAAGCCGTCCTTGCGGGACGCCTGCCAGCGTTTGCCCTTCTCCCGCATGGGGATGACCCCGGCTGCGGCGAGGGCGGGCTTCCAGACCTCGTCGTTGAAGATGTTGGCCCGCAGCGCGTTCCCGTACGTCGTCGTCAGGACGAGCGGGAACGTCTGCTTCTCCCGCTCCGGCTCCGGGCCGCCCCACGGCAACTCGACCTCCACGGCCGGGTGCTGCAGGAAGTGCGCGGCCAGCTCGGCAGCGACGGAGCCGGGCATGTCCACGATGCGCGTCTTCCCGCCCTTGGGCAGGGTGAAGTACAAGCGACCGTTGAGCAGTTGGACCTGTCTGCGCACGCGGATGATCCCGCGCTGGGAGTCGACGTCCTCCGGTGAGAGGCCGAAGACCTCCCCCTGCCGCAGCCCGCAACCAAGGGCGACCACGACCGCGATGCGGTAGCGCGCTTTGATCGCGTCCCGCATGCGCTGCGCGGTCTCCAGCGGCCATGCCTCCCGCTGGTCCTCCGGCACCTTGGGCCAGCGCACCGACTTGGCGCGCATCGGGTTGCGTACGAGGCGCTTGTCGTCGATGGCCGTCTCGAAGATGTTCGAGAGGGTGGTCAGGATCTGGCGGGCGTAGCGCGGCGCGCACTCGCCTTCGAGCGTGGCGATGTAGCTGCGCAGGACGGTCGCGGAGACGTCCCTCAGGCCCACCGTGCCGAGGTGCGGAAGGATGTGGAGACGTACGCGCTCGTCGACGCGCTTGATCGTGGCCGGTGCGCCCCTCACGCCGTCCTTCCAGAAGCGGGTGACGTAGTCGGCCAGCGTGATGGAGCCGTCACGCGGGTCGACGAACTCGCCGCGCTCGCTGTCGGTCCCGGCCCTGCGCAGCCACGCCTTGGCGTCCTCCAGCATGTCGAACGACATGTTCCGGACGCCGGGGATTCCGGCGCCGCGGTACCGCGAGCCCTTCCCGTACCGAGCGGTGCGCTCCCGCTTGCCGCTGGTGGGGTCCTTCTTCTTGTTGATCCAACGGTCTTCGATGTAGCCGGCCAAGTACGTCCTCAGGATCGGGGGTGGGAGTGCCGTTGACGCTGGGACGTCAGGCCGTGGCCGAGTAGTCGGCGCGGCGCTGCGGGGCCGCGCTCACGGGATCCAGGGCCGGATTTGAGCGCGAGTCGGCCTGCTCCTGCTCGCGTATCCAGGCATCGAGCGCATCGAGCCGGTACGTCACACGCCCACGGGCGCCCAGCCGGAAACTCGGCGGCCCCTGCCGGCGGTGCCGCCAGACGTAGAGCGTGCGAGGCGAAAGGCCGAGGTAGGCAGCCGCTTCCCGCACGCCAAGAAATGCGCGGTCGACGGCGGAGGAATCCGAGAGGGCGGACGAATGGACGGAGGAATGCGAGGCGACTTCAGGCAAGAGGGATCCTTCAATAGGGGACAGGATGAGGAATGGCTTGTCGCGGCGACTGCAACTGTGCGTCGCCACAGGTTTTCCCGGAGGCCCTCTGTTTCCACTCGCCGGAGATCCTGCTGCGCAAGGATTCACGGAGAACTTGGAGACGGTGGTCTCGCTGGGAGGTTCAATGATGCGGAGAATCGCCGGTTTGGGTAACCGGCGATCGTCGGCTATGTTGCGCCCGCGCTGACCGACTCCAGGGGCTCGGCGGGACCGCCGAGGAGCGCGCAGGGGGAGACACCGAGGGCGACGGCGATGGCGACGAGATCGTCGATGTCGCAGCGTCGGACCCTGCGTTCGATGCGAGAGAGCGCGGTGAAGGTCATGCGCCGGCCCTGAGCGGTGACGCGAGTGGCGAGCTGACGCTGGGAGTAGCCACGGGCGGTGCGGGTGCGCACGAGGGCGCGGGCGGCGGCCTGTCCCGCGGATCCTATTTGAAGAGGATGTGGGGGCATGGTTGTGTTGTAGCTTCCTCTCGCCCCTTTACGGAAGCGCTATTCGTCTGCCGTGAGCGATGCGCCGATCGACAGATTTCGGCAACCGGGGTTCCGGGGCTACGGTATTGGCCCCGCACGGAAGTAGTACAGAGTTTGTGAACCAACTCTGGACTTTCGCGCCCTGGGTGTGGCTGTGTTGTCCACGCCCCAGCACAACCCTCCCCCGCTTTCGAATTCCCTGACCCGATTTACGACGAAGGTGGTCGAACGACATCGCCCGAATCCGCACCATCAAGCCCGAGGCGTTCGCGTCCGAATCCTTGGCAGCCGTCACCCTCTCCGCCGAGCGGACCTTCTTCGGCCTGCTCACCCAGGCCGACGACCACGGCCGGTATCGCGACCAGGCCGCCGTCATAGCCGGCCTGCTGTGGTCCCTGCGCCCCGAGCACGGGCCCATGGGCGTCGAGGACGACCTCAACCAGCTCGACACCGCCGGCCTGATCTGCCGGTACGAGGGCGTGGACGGGAAGCGGTACCTGCACGTCGTCACCTTCGCCCGGCACCAGAAGGTCAACCGGCCCAGCGGCGTCCGACATCCCGATTGCCCGCACCACGATCTCGGCCTGACGCGTGAGTCCGCACCGCCTACGCGCGGAGCCCTCACCGAGCCCTCCGCGCAGGCTCTCGGAGGAGGTAAGGAAGGCTCCGTGAGCCACCAAGGCGCAGGTCAGAACGGGTTCCTTGAGCCCTCACCACGAACGCGGAAGCAAGCGGTGAGCACTCACGGTCCGGATCTAGGACCTAGGAACAGGGATCTAGGATCTACTCCGTTGGGGGACGCAAGCGCCCACGCACCCGAGACCGTCTCGGCCAAGACCCTCATAGGCGAGTACGCCGCCGCCTGCCCCAATCGGCCTCCCAGCAGCTTCCTGGGGCATCTCGGCAAACAGACCGCCCAGTTGCTCGCCGATGGCATCGACGCGGCGCACGTGCGCGCCGGGCTTGAGCGGCTGCGTTCCAAGGGCCTGCACCCCAGCGTGCTGCCGAGCCTGGTCAACGAGGCCATGAACCCGCCCACGGCGAGCGCCACGTCCGCAGGGCACCGGCCGTGGACCAACCCGATCGACGCACAGTCCGCGTACGGGGGTGAGCTGTGAGCACGAAGACATCTGCCCGCGAGCCACGCCAACTGGGCGGCGCCGTGGCCAAGCTGGAGGCGATCCTGGCCTCCCGCGACATCGACCTCACCGCCGTGGTCGACGCCACGCCATCGCCGGAACCTGTGACCGCTCTGGAGCTGGCCGCCGCCCGCATCCCGCGCCGCTACCGCGACGCCCTGGCCGACCACCCCGACGTATCGCCCTGGGTCGAGGAGATCGCGGCTGCCGGACGACCGGGGCCGGGCGGCGCACCGGGCATCGCCTACGGGCCCTCGCTGCTGATCGCGGGGCCGACCGGCACCGGCAAGACCTATCAGGCGTACGGCGCCATCCGCTCACTGCTCGGCGCCGGAGTCCGGCTGCGCTGGGAGGCCATCACCACCGCCGAACTGCACGCCACCCTGCGGCCACGCCAGGGCCACGACGGCGAACGCCGCTTCCAGGAACTGGCCCGCAGCCCGCTGCTGCTGCTCGACGACCTCGGCGCCGCCAAGGCATCGGAGTGGACCGAGGAGCTGGCCTACCGGCTCATCGACCACCGGTACGTCCACGAGCTGCCCACCCTCATCACCACCAACGTCCCCATCGCCGACCTGCGGACCGCCGTAGGCGACCGCGTCGCCTCCCGCCTCGCCGAGATGACCCGCCGCGTCATCCTCGACGGCCCCGACCGCAGGCGCGGCATAAGCACCGGTACGCACGGGTGTTAACAGGCCCTTGCTCCCGGCGCCGCCTGAGCCGCCTCGTCGACAGCAACCTGGCCACCAGGTCGGCTGCGTCACCGGAGGGCCGAGGGCGGGCAGCAGACCCGCTTCTGCGCCTCCTCCCGCCGCCTGACCGCCGTCGGCTGAGCCCTGACCGGCCCGCGTGGAGCGATCACGCCCGCGTGTACGCCCCTCCGTGCCCCCTCACTCCCACCCCGCAAGTCACGCTTCCCCCTGGAGCCCTTCGCCTTGCACTCCCCTACCCCGAGCGCCCGGGCAGCCGTACACGGAAGCCGCAGCGTCCGCGCCGGCATCACCCTGCTCCCGCTCTCCCCCGGCCGCCGAGGACGAGACCCTCGCCAACGTGGTGATGCTGGCGATGCTCGCCGAGCACCCACGCCAGCTGAGGGCCCTGGCGTGAACCGCAAGGGACACATCACCCTTGTCATCGGCCTGGTGGCCGTCGTCCTCATGGCCTTCCGCGTCTCATGGAACGCGCTGTCCGACGTGGCCAGCGCCATCGGCGCAGACTCCACCGCCGCTCTGCTCTATCCGATCGTGGTCGACGGGCTGATGGCCCTCGCGCTCATCGCCACGCTCGTGCTGACCGGTCCCGGCCGGAAGTTCGCGCTGCGGGTCCTGGCGGCCTACGCGATCGCCAGCCTGCTGCTGAACTACGTGCACGGCCTCATTCCAGCCCTGCACACCACATCGATCCAGCAGGGCCGACTGACCGACTGGGACCCCGCGAACTGGGCCCTCGTCCTGCTGGCGACCTCGCTCCCGGTCGGGTCGATCTACTTCGGATCGGATCTCGTGGCGAAGGTGCTGCACCACACCCCCGAGTCGGCCGACCCAGCCGAAACGGCCTCCGCCCAGCCGGTTGGCCAGCAAGCTGACGAGTCAGCTGGTCGGCAAGCCAACGAGCAGGCTGCCCGGTCGGCATCTGACCAGGTTGAATCTGCCCCCGAGCAGCAGACTGAGTCGACCCCTCTGAAGGTCGCCGAGGCGCCCGTGACGAGGCCGACCGAGACCGACGAGTCGGCCCCCGCTTCCGCTACCCGACCGTCCCGGTCGGCTGCTGTAGCGGAGTCGACCGGAACCGTCCCGCGTCGGGCGACCGGTCGGCTCCCCGCCACCAGGTCGACCACCGACCGCACCCGCACCCGCACCCGCACCAACGCCGAAGTCCTCGACGAGGCCCGACTCCTGACCGCGGGCTGGAGCGAAGACCAGCTGACCGCCGAGCGTCTGCGCAACGAACTACGGATCGGCCAGAAGCGAGCCCGCGTCCTGCGTGACCAACTGCAGGCCGAGCGCCGCACCGGCCGGGCCGAGCCCGTCGCGTACTCCGGCTTCGCCGCCGAGTCTCTCGACGGACTCGACGAGGCCGCCTCCCAGCAACAGGGCGAACCCAACGCGCCTGGCGACGACGTCTGATTCCCCACGTTCACCTCATCCTCGCGGTCCACCCCGCGACCCTCGGAATGCAGCGCGGGACACCGAAGCCAGACGCAGCGAGGCCCTCAACACCATCACCCCACGGAGATCCGACCCATGCACGACCCGCACTACGAACCCCTAACGGCTAAGCAGCAGACGACCTCCACCCCCGTCACACGCGCAGCAAGGTATGCCGCTGGACCGTCCACGGGCCGGTCCAGCAGGGAAGCCTCCGCCCCAGGGGTAGCGGAGGCACTCGGGCACCAGGGGGTGCCCGAGGAGGAGAAGCAACACCCTGACGTCGAGCCCGTCGCCGTTGCCGTGCCCCTACCGCGCGCCGCCGAAGCAGCCGCTCTGCACCGAGTCGCCCAACGTCGCAAGCCCGACCCAGGCGGCCGGCGCAAGAAGCGCGTCGATGCCCGCTACAGCGTTGAAGAGAGGGCCGCCATCCGCGCCAAGGCCACGTCGCTGAACCTCAGCGGCGCCCACTACGTCGCCACCGTGACGCTGGCCCACGTCGAGGGGGATCTCACCGTGCCCGGCCAGCGCACCCAGCTGGACGACTACATCGACGAACTGAACGCCCTCCGCGAGCAGGTCGCCACCATCGGACGCAACGTCAACCAGATCGCCAAGAAGCTCAACTCCGGCGGCCATCCGCACCCTGGGGACAGTGTTCTCCTCGCCCAGACCGACCGGACCCTAGACGCGGTCGGTAAGGCGGTGGGCCACATCGCGGCCGCCGCGAACCAGGCCGTCAGCCACAAGGCGGCCCGATGATCGCGAAGATCACCGGCGGCCAGACCACCGCCGACCTCATCCGCTACCTGTACGACACGAAGAAGAAGGGCCACACCGACCCGCATCTGGTCGCCTCCTGGGACGGCTTCGCTCCGGACCCCGGCCGCGCGGACGACTTCGACGCCACGAAGAGGGCTCTCGTCGCCGACCTCGACCTGCACGTCAAACAGGCCGCGCGGCTCGGCAGGGCGCCCGAGAAGCACGTGTGGCACTGCTCGATCCGCGCCGCCGAAACCGACCGCCACCTCAGCGATGACGATTGGGCCGACATCGCCCGCCGCGTCGTCGCCGCCACCGGCATCGCCCCTGACGGCGACCCGGACGGTTGCCGCTGGGTCGCCGTCCGCCACGCCGACGACCACATCCACATCGCCGCCACCAAGGTCCGCGCCGATCTGCGCACCGCCCGGCACTGGAACGACTACCTCACCGCCGACCGCGAACTCGCAGCTATCGAAAAGGAGTACGACCTTTTCCAGGTCGTACGCGGGGATCGCACCGCCGCCAAGCGGCCCACCCGCGCCGAGCAGGAGAAGGCCAAGCGCGCCGGCCAAGCACGCACCGCCCGCGAACGACTGCGCACCACCGTGCGTACCGCCGTGGCCGCCGCCACCAGCACCGAGGAGTTCATAAGCCTCCTCCAGCACACCGACGGCGTCCTCGTCGACGTCAAGCACTTCCCTACCGGCGACGTACGCGGCTACACCGTTGCTCTCCAGGACGACACCAACGGCAAGCAGGAGCCCATCTGGTACTCCGGCTCAGCACTCGCCCCCGACCTGTCCCTCCCCAAGATCCGCCAGCGCATCGACGCCACCGAACGGCAGCCGAGCCCACGCAGGACCAACCCCTGGCACCAAGCAACCGCCGCCGCCGAACGCATCCCCCACCACCTCGACCGCGAGGATGACGGAGCCGCCCAGGCCCACCTGGCTGCCTTCGGTGAAACCCTCGACGTGCTCCCGCTCCTCGCGCCCCAGGGCGTACAGCCTCAGCTCCGTCAGGCAGCGGAAGCCTTCGAACGCGCCACCCGCTCCCGCATCCAGGCCGATCACCAGCACGCCCGTGCCCTGCGCGGCGCGGTACGGGCGATGGTCCACGAGCCCGCACCAAGGGACGGTGCCCTGCTGGCGATGCTGTTGGGCGCAGCGCTCCTCGTCGTCATGGCCGCCACTCGCTGGCACCAGCTCCACCAGCACGACCAGCAAGTGGTCGCCGCCCACCAGACCCTGCTGCACCTCCAGGCCGCCTACGAGCAGACCGCAGCCTCGCCGCTCACCGCACGCGCCCAGCGCCGGCCACCCCAGCGGGTCGTGGAGCGGCACATCCTGCTCATCCGGCAGTACGTACCCGAGCATGCGGAACAGGTACTGGAGGACCCGGCCTTCGACGCGCTCGCCGCCGTTCTCGCGGTCGCAGAGGAGGAAGGACACGATCCGAAGGAGCTCCTGCAGCTGGCTGCCGACCAGCGAGCGTTGGACGATGCTCGCCGCCCCGCGCGTGTTCTGACCTGGCGCGTCGAACGCCTCAGCGCCAGGCCGGTGCCGAGCGACCGCGCCCGTGCGGCGCAGGCCCGGAGCGCGGCACAGCGTCCGAGCATGCCGACACGACCGACACCGGCTGCCCCGGCCACTCAGGCACAGCCTCCGCAGACACGGCGACGCTAGCGACCGGCAGAGCCGCACTTGGGCGCTAGGCGGCTACGACTCCAGGTACAGCATCGGGTGGACCAGTTGTCACGATTCGACGCAACTGGTCCACCCACCCGATGGCTAAGTCCAGGTGCTGGGCCTGCAGTCCGGCATGAGGGTCCGGCTCGATCAGGAGGGTCGCCGCGCCACGGGCGGTGCGCGCGGCAGCCCAGTCATGGTCAAGGCTGGTGAAGTCGTCGTCGATCCAGATGGCGGGTGCGTCGCCCAGCCAGGTGTCGACGTAGTCGCGTTTCCAGAGGTAGCCATCGGGGTGGCTGGTCGTGATCTGTGGCCGCGGGAGGTCGACGTACGGCAGTGGCGGGAGGCCGAGAAGTGGGCCGATCAAGGTTGCAGCGTCTCGGCGCCAGCTGGTGCACCAGACCAGGTTGACCAGGCCGGTTCGAAACACGTCCATCAGTAGGGGGCCGTGTTCGGGGTTGAGCCAGACAGCGACGGGGTCGTCGGCACGTCGGCCGGCAGGGACGACGTCGTGTCGGACATGCGAGGCCGGGGTGGACCCGTCGTCCGCCGGGAACGGTATGAGGACGCCGTCGACGTCGAGGAGCAGGTAGGGCGTGGTGCGCATCGGTTCCTCCAGAGGGCTGGAGCAGAGGTCAGAGCTTGCGGGCAGTGATCAGCAAGGTCGCGGGCCAGCGGCCGAGGCGGGCGTCGTGGCACTCCTGGGCCGAGGTGACCCAGAGGCCCGCCCGGCGGAGGTGTGTCTCCCAGCGGCCCGCGTCGAAGTCCCAGCGCGCGACGGGTAGTCGAGTGCGGTCGGGGAGCATGACGTGGTCGCGGCGCGGCCGGTCCTCCTGTGACGGGTGGCGACCGCCGCGCTCGGGGTGAGGCACGGTGAAGGCCAGAGTGCGGCCGGGTTTCAGATGCTGGGCGATGGCCGGGAGCAGGAGCTCGGGAGCTACGAGGCCAATGGCGCCGAAGACCGAGTAGATGGCGTCGAACTGTTCGTCGCTTGCTTGCAGGTAGTGCAGGGCGTGGCCGGCGACGAAAGTGAGGTTGGCGAGTCGACCGTAGTGGGAGCGGGCTCGGCGGATTTGAAGGCCGACGAGGTCGAGGCCGGTGACGCGTGCTCCGTGCCGGGTGGCGAGGTGGGCGACGTTGTGGCCGGGGCCGCAGCCGAGTTCGAGCACCCGTTTCCCTCGGAGGTCGGGCCCGAGGATCTCGGCACCTGGACCGCTGCCGGGCCTGACGGTCCATTCCATGCGGGCCGGTACAGCAAGTGCTCGGGCGGGGCCCGCGGCGGTTCGCTGGAGTGCGTGTGCGTGCCAGGGGGATACCTGAGCGAGTGGCATCTAGACCTCCAGGAGCCGGAGGGCGTCTGTGAGGTGGCGGCGTACGACCTTGATGTACGTGGGGTCGGTGGCCGGGTCGTTGATCCACCGGATGGCCTGCTCCATGAACCACTCCACCGCCCACATGCGGTGCCATCCCAGCGCCCACTTCTCCGCAGCGAGACCGCCGCGCTCGGCGAGCGCATCAGGGGTGCCGCCCTCGGCGACGTAGGTCTCCAGGAATACGCGCAGGCGTACGGGGTCGGGCTCCTCAAGGGTGCCGTGCCAGCTGGCGAGGTCGAGCAGACCGGGGCCGGTGAAGGAACGGGCGAAGTCCAGCAGACGCCAGCCGCGTTGGCCGATGTGGAGGCTGGTGGGGTGGAACTCGGAATGCACCCAGCCGAACGGCGCCACCGTGGCCTCGGTCGAGCGTGCTTCGGCGGCCTGGACGAGCCGGTCGAGTGCCGCCTCAATGTCGTCCGCGTCCTGCCATCGCTCGGCTTTGCGGAGCCGGTCGAGGTGGTCCAGTGCCTGGCCGGGCAGGGAGCGCAGGGCCTCTTGATCCAGGATGGGCAGGGACGCTGCCCTACGAGTGGAGTGCAGGACAACGGCTGCGGCGGCACCGTCAAGGTCGTCGGCGTCGCGGATGGGGGCGCCGAGGTCTTCCAGCAGCATCCCGAGCCAGCCGTCCAGTACCGCGGAGGCGTGGATCTTCGGGACCGGGACGCCGAGGGTGTGCGCCAGGCGGAGGGCCTGGTCTTCGCTGTCGAAGGGCTTCTTGGCGTACTTGAAGATGGCGGTGGCCCCGTCGGAGAAGGTCAGGCGTTCGACGCCGGACATGGACCAGACGCGCACCTCTTCGCGCGCTACGGCGGAGGGGCGACCGGCAGCGGTCAGCACACTGGCCAAGAGATCGGCATTGAGCGACGCGTCCATGAAGGACTCCTGTGATTGAGGGCGTCCGGGGCGGGCGACGGTGCCGGCCCGCCCCGGAGCCGGGTGGGGCGCTGGCTATGCGGCGGGGGCTACGCGGTGGGCGTAGACCTGCTTGATCCATCCGGCCTTGAACTCGGCAAGGTCGTCGCGGAAGGTGGCCATCGAGGCACCGTAGGGTGCGACCACGCCGCCGGACTGGTCCGGCACGGACTGGCAGCCGTGCACGAGGCGTCCGCCGAGCGCGGCGTGGGCCTTGATGGACTCGATGCGGCGGTGCTCGTTGAACCAGCCGCCGTGGTAGACCTCGTCGAGCAGGCCGCCCATCTCATCGTTCAGGTCGAAGACGACGGAGGTGGCGGCGGGGAAGAACCAACACGGGCCCACGTTCGAGATGTGCCCGTCCAGCTCGACTTTGTTCAGTGCCATCAGGGTGGCGGCCTCACGCAGCATCCGCAGGTGGTCGGTGGTGATCCGCGGCAGGCCGAGGCTTGCGAGGTGTTCCTCGCGGAACAGGTAGGCGTACACCTCGTACGCGATGGCCAGCACCTGGGCCGCATCCGAAGTGGGCCAGCTGTGCTGCTTGATGAAGTCGAGCGCGAGCTGCTCGACCGCGCTCTCGGTCGTCTCGTCCACGTCCAGGAGCTGTGACTTGACCAGCTCCCAGTCGGCGACGAGCCAGGTGTGGGACTCGAAGCGGAAGAAGTACTCGGCCGGGCCGATGGTGATGCGCCGGCCGTCGACCTGGATGCCGGGCAGGCGGCTCCAGCGCGTGTCGAACGCCTCGGGCAACTCGACTGTGATGGTCGTGGTCTCGATGGTGGTCACCGTGTCTCCGTCTCTGAAGGGCCGGGAGCGGGCATAGGAATGCCCGGACCCCCTGCGGGTGTACGGAACTTCGGGAGCCGCCCGGACCAAGGGGGAGGCTGGATCACGGTCGGAACCTGAAACCGTGCCGGGCGGCTGCGATTAAGTGAACCGTTCGTCACGCAGCGTGGGTACGGTGAGAGCCAGGCAAAGCGGTATACGCGGTTTACAGCTCCTGATCGGAGGCGGTCATGGCAGCCCAGCGAGCATCCAACTCCCGCCTGCGCGAGGTCATCGAAACGATCGGCTGCACGTACGAGGCCCTGGCGAATGATGTACGGCGCATCGCCGCCGAGAACGGCGAGATCATCCAGACCAACAAGTCGGCCATCTCCCACTGGGCCAACGGAACTCGCCGGCCGAGCGGCCGAACGAGTCAGTACCTTGCCGAAGCGCTGTCCCGCCGAGTTGGCCGCATCGTCACACCGACCGAGATCGGCGCGGGCACGTCTGACGGCAACGAGCAGGACGAAGCCGACCCGGTCTTGGCGGTGACCGATCTGGGCCGCGCCGACGTCGAGCGCCGCCGCTTCCTCGCGGTCGCCGCCTTCACCACCGCAGGCGTCGCCATGCCGCTCGCTTACGATCACGAAGCCACCGCCCGCATGCTCCGTGCCCGTACCGGCACCGGGCTGGTCGGTGCGCAGGACGTGGACGTCGTACGCGAGATCACCGCCGCGTTCAGCGCGGCTGACGAACGCCTCGGCGGCGGCCACGGCCTGACCACCGTCACTGCCTACCTGGCCGACACCGCCGCTCCCCTGCTCCGCGGACGATTCACCGCAGAGCCCTTACGCCAGGCCGCATTCGGCGCAGTTGCCGAACTCGCCTACCTGGCAGGCTGGAAGCACCACGACCTTGGCCAGGAAGGCGCTGCCCAGCGCTACTACCGAGTCGGCTACCAGCTCGCCTGCGAGGCTGACCCGCACGGCCACGCCGCCTGGATGATGCGTGCCCTTGCCCACCAAGCCCTCAGCCTCAAGCAGCCCCACTACTGCATTGCCCTGGCCGAGGCTGCGCTCGCCCAGGGGGACGGCCACATCGACGGCCAGACCGAGGCCCTGCTCCACATCACCCACGCTCGCGCGTACGCCGCCACCAGCGAGAAGCCCGCCGCCGCCCGCGCTCTGCTCGCCGCCGAGGACGCTCTCCTGCGCGGGGACGGCCCTCAGCCCAGTTACTCCCGCGTCAGCGGCCCTGCCGCCGGCACTGTGGCCAGCCACACCGCGCGCACGCTGACCGACCTCGCCGACCACGTAGGTACCGAACAACAGCACCGCGACGCCTTGGTCCGCTGGGACCCCGTGAAGTACAAGCGGGTCCACGCCCTCACCTACGCCGACCTGGGCGACAACCTCGCGGCCCAGGCACGAGCCGACGAGGCCGTCGCCGCCTGGTCGCAGGCGCTGACTCTCATGGAGGGCATGACCTCCGACCGCACCCGTAAAGCGATCACGTCACTGCGATCCACCCTCGCGATCTACCAGCGGCGCAAAGTCCCCGGAGCCACCGAACTCGCCCGCCGCGCACGTGAAGCACTCGCCTAACATGCCCACCACCCGGCCGATGAGATGAAGGGACGCACAGTGGCTCAACCGACCACCGACGACCAGCCCAAGGCCCTCAAGCCCGCCCTCGAATCTATGACCCTGCTGGTCGCCGCCGTCATCGTCCACGACCAAGCCACCAACCGCGTAGTGCTCCTCCAGCGCAGCGAGAACGCGAAGTTCGCCCATGGCATGTGGGATCTACCCGTCGGCAAGAGCGAACCCGGCGAGCCCATCACCGAAACCGCGGTGCGCGAGCTCTACGAGGAGACCGGCCTGACGGTGAAGGCCGGGTCCCTCAAGGTCGCCCACATCATCCATGGTGCATGGGGAGTTGAAGCCCCCAACGGCTTCCTGACCGTCGTCTTCGTCGCCCACGAATGGACGGGCGAGCCCGAGAATCGCGAGCCGCGCAAGCACGCCCAGGTCCGCTGGGTCGACGCCGCCGCCATCCCAGAGGAGTTCGTGGACACCACTGCCAGTGCTCTCCACCGCTATCTGACTGGCGGTCCGGAGGTGTCACTCGATGGCTGGCCCCAGCCGTGATCCATGACCGCAGTTGGGTCGTGGAAAGGTCCGCACCCTAGAATCTTGGACGCCACATAGCGCCTACCACGGGGGATACATGGCCGAGTACCGAGTTGCGATCGAGGGTCGGTTCATAGGTGAAGACCTACGCCGTCTCACGCAGTGGTTGCGTGACGACGAGCTCGTGGGCGATGAAGCCCATGTTTCCCTCTCGTCAGCATCCTCATCGCCAGCAGACATGGGGACTGCTTTCGACGCAATCCAGCTGACGGTGGACAGTGGGTTCCAGGTGGCGAACCTGGTGCTAGCCATCGCAGTGTGGCGCGGCAGTAGATCGAACCCGCCGACTGTTGCGATCGAACGTAACGGCACACGAGTCACGGTTGACAGTGACGACCCCGCGGCCATTGCTCGTATCGCCGCTGCTCTGACCGATGAATAACGTGGTGGATTCGCTGCCTGACCCAGCACGGACTCGTGCAGTTTTGATTGGCGTATCCTCTTATGACCACTTCGAAGACCTTCCCGCGGTACACAACAATATTGAGGCACTGCAGCAGTTCCTGACTTCAGCAGATGGCTGGGGACTACCGTCCAGCCACTGCTCAGTTTTGGCGCACCCTCGAACCCCCTCAGACATCATGACCGCGCTACAGGAGGCGTCTTCGGGGGCGCGGGACACACTTCTTGTGTATTACGCCGGACATGGCGTTCTTGACGAAGAACTACGTTTTTATGTCTCGCTAGAGAGTTCCAAGGCCGAAGAGCCCTGGAGTTGCGTCTCATACGAATGGCTAGGCCGGTCCCTGGCCCACTCACCTGCGCGCCGTCGGATTGCAATATTGGACAGCTGTTTCAGTGGCAGAGTGCACCGCGGCACGATGTCGGCAGCCTCAGACGCAGTACGGGCCCAGACAGCGGCTCGCGGCGCGGTAGTACTCACCTCGGCCAGAGACGATCGAGTTGCGCTGGCCCCGCCAGGCGAAAAGTACACGGCCTTCACAGGTGAGCTCCTGGCAGTCCTCCTCGAGGGCATCCCGGATGGGCCTCCCGTAATCTCGGTGGACAGAGCATATGAGCATGTGAAATACGCACTTACCACGAGAGGAAGACCCCGTCCGGACCGTACAGGAAGCGACACTGCGGGCAGGCTCATTCTGGCCCGCAACCGAGCGTTCACTCCCAGTCGGACCGCGTCAGTGCGAATATCATTCACTGAAGTGCTACGGAAATTGGCCCTTCGCCTGGACATTGACTCGGTAGCTGAACCTTCCAGTCCCGGACCGCATGATCCCCTTATGATCGGCGGCAGATACGCAGTAGACGGTTTGGTCGGCTCTGGAGGGATGGGGTCCGTCTACCGAGCGAAAGATCAACTGCTTGGGCGCGTCGTTGCCATCAAGTCACTTCGACGAGACCTCTCGGATGATTCAAGACTTCCGCTAATTCTTCACGATGAGGCGAGGGCCGTTGCAGCGCTTAACCATCCCGCGATCGCAGGAGTACACGACTTCGTTGAGAGCGATGAAGGAAATTTCATCGTCATGGAGTACATCTGCGGCAGGGATCTCATGTCTGTACTCCGGGAAGGGCGGGTTAGCCCGCTGGAAGGCGTCGCATTGCTGCGAGTGGTTCTCGATGCCCTAAAGCATGCACACGAGTCAGGGGTCATCAACTGCGACATCAAGCCCGGCAACATTATGTTGAGCCCTGACGGAAGAGTAAAGGTGCTCGATTTTGGCGTTGCAAGCCTCGTCGAGAACCCACGCCAGGGAGTACACAGCACGGAAGGGTCCATCGTTGGAACGCCGAGCTACATGTCCCCCGAGGCCGTCCGAGGGGAAGCACCGACCTTGCACCAGGATCTCTATGGGGCTGGCGTAACCCTCTACGAACTGCTCACAGGAAGGCTGCCCTTCCATGGCAGGGGATCAGCGTTCGAGATTTTCCATGCGATAACGTCACTTCCGATACCGCCACCGTCATCCGTAAACCCGCTACTCGACCCCACCTGCGATTCCGTACTGCTAAAGGCCCTCGCACAGAATCCTGAAGATCGCTTCCAGGATGCAGCAGGGATGAAGGCAGCGCTAGAGGCGGTCTCGTGGCCACCCCATGTCTATGAGGATTCGACCGTTGTGTCCGACGAACCCCGGCCGTCTTCGCATCCTGAGCAGACACAGGACTCTCTCTCGCGCGAGGTGCGAACCGACGGTGGCACACGAGTTGGGTCACACACAATCAGGCGCCACTAAGCGCGCCATATGCCGTCCGTACCACGCCCCCTTGGGAGCCATTTGGGAGCCGTCTCGCTCCCGCTGCCCCTTCCAGACCACCCGGGGCCAACTGGCGCATTGTCCCTGACCAGGGAAGGCGCCATCCATGCAGGCAAGCTCTCAAACCGAACCTCATTCGGGACGAAGAGGTCGTGGGTCAGCCCTGTTCTAGCGCTCGGCGTAGCACAGGAACTGCCAGCCCAGAGCGGTTAGGGATACTGTCTGCATGATAGAAGCGACCAAGAGCACCGGATGAACTGCGCGCGAGCACCAGAATGCGATCACGCAAGTCATCGGCAAGGCCAAAAATGTGAACAGATCGACAGCTATTTGCAATCGTTTGCGGGTTCTGCGGTTCACGTCACCACGGTGATAGATCTCCCACCTGAAAATGGCACCACTAGGCGTACCACTGATCTCGGCCAGCCTTGGCCCCAGTTGGTCGCGAATGTAGCGACCGATCGCTGATATCTTTTCGTCATTTACCAGGTAAGTCCATCCTAGGACTAGGCAGACAACGGGGACAGCGAGCAAGAGTTGAGCGTGCTTGTTCTGGACGGTGATCGCCAGTACTGCAGTCGAAGCAGCAAGCGTGAAGTAGAGCAGGTTGTCGCGAAACCCGATCCGCGCCTTCTGCTCCTCTTTGATGCGGTCATACTCTGCCAACAGCAGTCTGCTTTCGGTGACATCCTCCGCCTCAGCCACGGCATCCCCCATTCGAAAATCCGAGCGACAGCCCTACTTGGGTGCGACTCTCCCACTCCCGAACAGCGTTGTCACACCGCAGAGTTAAGCTGGGACCACGTCCCAGGCGCATCGGTGCAGGACCTCACGATCGCTCGGGTAGGCAAGCCATTTTTCGCGAGGTGCTACGTGCGTTCGTCCAGCGGAAAGATCGTTGTCTTCACCGCGCTTCTCCTGGAGTACCGAGCTATGCGGGCGCAGGTGATGGACCCAGAGCGTATCGACCATGAGTCGGGAACGATCTTCGAGCGCTGCCGTATCCCGGGAACGAGCTGGGAGGTATACCTCGCTCGAGTCGGTCAGGGAAATCAGGGCGCAGCCGTTCTAACTGAGCGCGCCATCCACATGATCGCCCCGGACGCCGTCTTCTTCACGGGCATCGCTGGCGGCATGAAGCACGACGTTGCGCTGGGCGATGTGATCGTTGCGACCCGAGTACTCGCCTATCAAGGTGGCAAGCAGGAAGAAACTTTCAAGACACGGCCCGAGACATGGCCTGCGTCGCATCGCTTGGAGCAAGCAGCCCACTTCGCCGTGCTGGATCCTGACTGGTCCCAATCTCTACTGCCTAACGACCGAGAGACGCCCGAAGTCCACTTCAAACCGATCGCTGCCGGTGAGGTGGTGGTGAACGCCCCGAGCTCCGCGCTTCAAGATCTCCTGGATGTGCACTACAACGGTGTCGCAGCGATCGAGACTGAGGGAGCGGGCTTCGCTAGCGCCGCGTCCATGGCCGGTCAAGTTCCGGCACTGGTCATCCGAGGTATCAGCGATCGGGCCGACGGCAGCAAGCAACACACGGATGGCGGCGGCTTCCAGCTCATCGCCGCCGACAACGCCGCGGCTCTGACTATTGCCACCATCAAGGCGCTGCCCTTCCCAAGAGCAACCGACGCCAAGCTGCCGAGTTCACGCTCGGACGCAGCAGACGCCTCTCCCATCGCTAACTCCCTCGTCGAAGAGCCTCTGCCGATCTCCTGGCGCAAAGACCTACTTCCACCATGGTCCAGCGAGAGCGCCACGATGGAAGTGCATCTACTCCCGGAGAGCGGCCTGCGGTTGCCTGTTCGCCGGTTGAACCGGCTGCCGGATGAGCTCGTTTCCCTGGGCCGAGCAGAGGGGTTCTTCACAGCGGCCGAAGAGGTATCCAGCATTTTCGAAAGCAACTTTGCCGCTGCGTGCGTCCGCGACTCGCGGCGGGGGCGCTGCCGCGGTCTGGTCATTACTCGATCTGGCCAGCGAAGCTGCTGGGAGTCGCTGCCTCGATCCAGCAGCATGCACATGCCGGTACTCGACCCAGAACACACACAGCAGCGTGTTGCTGAACTGCTGCATCTGCTACTGCGTCTCGGTGATGTCCCGGGAACCCGCTTCGCCCCCGCGATGGCCCTCGATCCCGCCGATCTCGTGACCGTAATGAGCCTGGAAGCCGCCAGGACCTCCACCAGCGCTGTCCTGGCACGAAACGGACGCGGTGGGCCAGTGCAGGTCCTGCCCGACGAGGTCTGGGACGCCTCGAACATCAGCGACGCGGTACCGACGATCGCTGAGGAGCTCACCCTGCGGCTCATGCACCACTTCGCAAGCCCGCGCGACGCCCGGCAGTTCTGAGTCGGACTCCATCCCTGCCGGACGAGATTCCACCTGTCTCGTCGGCAACCTTCAACACTCCGCGGGAGCCGTTTTAAATCCCCTGCGAAGCCATGCCACACCAACCGACACCAGCACTCTGACCTGCGAAAACACTGTCCAAGCCGGTCATGATCTCCACCGAACCTCATTCGGAAAGAAGAGGTCGTGGGTTTGAATCTCGCCACCCCGACAGCTGAAATACCAGGTCAGGATCGGTATTCAGGAATCAGCGCTGGTCCTGATTTGCTATTCGGGCCCTTAGAGATCTGACTCCCAGGAGTGCGGTCCGAACCCGGGCCTGTACAAGTCGGCACGGAACCCTTGCCTCATCGGCTGATCCGCCGACGAAGATCACCGGATCCCGCTCTCGATCGTCTCCGCGCCCGACGGCGACAGGAACCAGACAGTGGTGCCCTGCGAACGAATTTCGAACATCGATCGCTTCGAGCCATCGGCCGACGGCTGTGCTGTAGGCGAAGCCGACCACCCATGCAATCACCCCTTGTCAGATACCATGCACCCTGCGTCAACACCACCTTGTTAGCCATCCCGCGCTTCGACCAGTTCTCACCCTGCCCTCCGCAATGATCCCCCTCATAGGGTGAACATCGCTTTTGTCTGCGCAAGTGCCAATCGCATCTACCAGCGGAAGGTGCGGTCACCTCGCAGACCCACGGGGCACGGGGAGGAAGCACCACATGGATCCGTTGGCATTTCCTGTACTGGCCGGGACGCTCCTGACCGAGGCAGTCAAGTTTCTCTTCGACCGAGCGAGTGCGGTGCTGGACCGGCGAGCTGGTCGAGTGCCAGTGGAAGAGCCGGAGCAGGTGTCGGGACAACCGCAGCCCTTGCTGGTCAGGGCCCCCGCACTCACTGACGAGCGCGTGGCTCGTATCAATGGAGATCACGGCGCACTCCGCGTCTACCTCTCACGCCCCGAATTCCTTCTGGGCGATGACACCGAGCTGAGAGGAGTTCTGGGGCGTCTTCGCCGGGACTTGGAGGAGGTATACGGACGCCGCTTGCCGTTCGGTGATGAGAAGGAGACAGATCGGCCGGGCGTCGAGGTCTCCCAGCGGACCGATTCCCTCCACGGCAAGCAGGTCGGGATGCGCGTTGGGGGCGACATCACGGAACGCGGACGAGCACGCGTCGACCAAGAGGCCGAGACCATCGAAGAGACGGGTGAACAGGTCGGCATCGAAGTAGAAGGCACCATCGGCTGAGGCGGGCGGCAGCATGAATTTCGATAACGGACGCCCCGCAGAAGGGCCGCAGCAGCCTTTGTCTCTGATCAAGAGTGACGAAATACATGAGGGCGAGCAGCCAACGGCCCAAATGCAGCCCGCGTCGGCACCACAGAATCCAGGTCCCGAACCGGGGGCCCCACAGGGACTACCATCGCCACCTCCCGAGCCGCCCAACACGGCTACGTCGACCGCAGCGGCAGACGGAACGTCGGGAGCCACGGATGCCGCCAGACACACCGCCGGCACTAGCTTCCCGCGGCCTCCCGGGTCAGGGGTGCCGACGCGTGAATCGGTGGAAGCGGTCGGGCAAGCCGCCGTGCTGCAGTGGGCCTCCAACAACTACGGCGAGCAGATCGGCACGAAGTACGTATACGAGCAGACGCTTGACTCGCACGCCCCGATCTCGCCCGAGTACCTGGCTGTAGCCCGCGAGGTGTATGCCGAGCCCCACGGTGAAGACCGACTGGCACCGAGCCCTTTCCAGCAGGCTCTTGAAGCTCTGCGGGCGGCAGGCTCCGTACTGGTCATCAATCGCCGACCGAACAACAGCCGAACCTTCACCGCCTACGCGCTGCTCGCGCATCTCCTGGGCACCGGCGTCATCACCGAAGTACGGCCGCTGTCGTTCGGTGGCTCCAAGCACTTTCCCACCAAACGGCTGCCTCACGACGTCAATTGCGGCTTTCTGCTGGAACTCCCGCCTGATGAGGATGACTTCGCCGTCGATGACTCTTTCGGCGGCAGTCTCAACAAACTCGTCGAGCGTCTACAGAAGCGTAATTGCCGACTGATCGTTCTCACCCGCCCCGAGCAATGGAGGCGCATTAGCCACGGAGCGCCAGACAGCATCGCGCCTGATCTGGGATCGGTGCGACCGCGGGACATCGCCAATCGGTGGTTGGTCGGGCAGGAGCCCAGCTTCCCGACGGGCCGTTGGCTTGAGCACAAGGACATCAAGCCCCTCCTCGCCGGCCAGCACCCAACCGACGTGCTGAACCTCGTGTATCTCATGCTGGAACAGCATCGGGCAGCGCAGTCCGCTGTAGCGGATGCCGATGCCGCCGATCAGGCGCTCAGGCACCAGCGCGGAGCAGTGTCTCGGCTGACGTTCGAAGAGCAGGTCGCCAACGTCGTCGCGGCCCGCAGCAACTGGGAGGACGAACTCTACGCATGGCACGAGCCCGAGAACCGATCTCGTACAAGTTTCGAGCGCAACTTCCTGCTCACTGCGGCTGTTCTCCGTGATGATCCAGTCGGGCATGTGTATGCGAAGGCCGCTGAACTAACCGGGCAGCTCGACGACTCAGAAGTCGAAATTGATGGACAGCGGGAGCCCGGGGTCATCGCTATGACAAGGGCTATCGACGCGCGACGTGAGGCTGACGGCACGCTCACCTTCACCCGCCCGAACTGGGATAACGCCGTCATCGAGTATTTCTGGAATGACCGTCCCCTGGCCCGTACAACCTTCCTGAAGTGGCTCGCGCAGGCACCGGTCGTCGATACCAGTGCGAGCAGAGAAGCGCTAGAAATCATCAGCAAGGACGGTCGACTTGCCCTGGCGAGGCGCGTAGGTCAGTTCGCTCTGCGATGGGCAATTCGGCACCGTCGCCAGACGCCACTGGAGCGGATCGTTGAGGAGTGGTACAAGCCTGGAGCCGCAAAGGAACTTTGGCCCTTAGCCGTTGAGCTCTTGGACTCAGCAGCCATCCACGCCGCCAGCGCGCCCTACATCCATTCCATGCTGCTGGCCTGGTCGAGCCGGACCCAGCCTCACCTACAAAGAGCCGTTGTAGAGGTGTGTACGGGCGAGTTCGGTCGAAGGCATACGGCTAAGGCGCTGCGCCGACTCAGAAATGTGGCCGCGCAAGGTCATCCTGACGTGATCGACGCGCTGCGCGACGCGGTACGCGTTTTATGGGAGGACGCCACCGTGCGGCAGATGTTGTTCGGGTACATCGTCGATTGGTGCAAGTCAGAGACGGTCAGCCAGAGCGTCGGTCACCGGACGTTCACCGCGCTAGCGCTCAATTCCCCGCCCGATGGGGCCAGTCTGCCACCTCTCCTCCAAGCCATGATCGAGGAGAATCCCGCTGAGGAGGACACCTTCCGTCCGCCCTTGCAAGGGCTCGTAGCTGGCTGGCGGACTCTACTGCGCCAGGCAGCAGGGCCGACTGGGGAGCGAGACCTCGACAAAGCCGTCTTCACATGGCTCGATGCAGCACTGCAACGCCGCGAACTCAAGCCCCTCGTCTTCGACACCCTGCGCCAGGCCGTGAACATTCCCGGGGCTGCGGGCCCCCCTCTTCGCGAGGCTCTACGCACCTCCGCCCAGTGGTGGGTGCAGGGGCAAGATCGCCCCTACTCCGCAGAGAGGGAGGGGCTCAAGATCGAGTTGTCCGCCCTGCTTGACCAGGACCTCACAACGCGCCGAAGCCAGCCGCCCGCGCAGCAGGAGGCCCTGAACGTTCCAGGTGAGAAGCCATCGGCCACAGCGAAGGTCGATGCCGCATGAGGCGCCAGGCCGCCAAGGGGCGTCTCCTCGGGACAGAAGACATGCCCAGCTGGACATCCGTCTTCACGGACCGCCCCAAAAGCATGGACCCAACTCTGTCCTTCACAGCCGAGATCCGCGTGACGTGGCGGCGCCATATCGACTCCACTGCGCTTACAAGTCCGCACACGGCGCCGCTCCTCACGAGGCAAGAGATCGAGCAAGCGGCAAGACACTGTGATGCCCTACGGCCGGCAGCCGCAGAGCAAAATATTGCCGATGCCGTCCGACAACGGCTCCCTCTCACCGGCTGCGGCGTCATGGTGACTGACGTCCAAGTACGCATCAGCGTGGACAACGCTACGCGCGAGGCCGCGTTACTCGCAGAACGCCTGCAGCAGGAGTACCAACGTAAGAAGGAACGCCTCAAGCGCGAACACGAGTTAGACGACCTGGCACGACGGCAGGCCCAGGCTCGCGAGGCGTTCCTACGGGAGGAAATCCTCGCTGATCCTGCGACTGCCCGCCTATACGGGCTCCTGGAAGGGGCGTCGAAACACTGGCCTCGACTGGGCGGGCCACCGGCCGGCACCAATCTCGAAGAGCTGGTACGCGAAGTCCGTCAATGGCAGCCAGGACAGCAGTGGGTAACCATCGCGCAGCTTCTCCACGACTTCGTTGCCAACCTGACGGAAGCGGGGCGCAAAGAACTACTCATTATTCTCACCGACGCTGTCCGCGCGTTCGGCGACGAGAACACGGCCCACCGCCTCGCCTTGCTGTCGAGCGAGACGCAGTGAAGATCGCTGCGCTGCGCTGGGCACTAGACCCCCTCACCAGCATGCTGGCCTTACGGTTACGCGTCCGGGAGCACGGTCGCCTCTCCTACGATGCCGCTTGGCGCTTGGCACGGGTAATGCGTCACCCTGACGAGATGGGTTATCGCCTGCACGGACACCGCAGCGACGACACATAGCGACACGTCAGCGTGTTGAACGGGCTCGCAGGAGGTCGTTGAGCACAGGTACTGGCGACGTGGGGCACCTCTCGAGCCGGGCGCCGGACGCCGCTTCTCGCTGCTCGGCGAGCCATGAGGCGCTTGCGCATGCCCGGCCTAGCGTGGGCGTAGCAGGCGGAGACTGGGCCGTTCGATACGGCCCATGCACTCGTTCATGAGGACCTCCTCCATGCCGAGGTCCTCCATCATCGTCCGGTGAGTGTGATGCCGGCTGCGAGTTGTGAGGCCCTTGACGATCGGGAGCCAGCGGGCGTCGGCCCGGTCGGCGGCGCCGAGGCCCTGGCCGGGATGCCGGGCCGCCGCTCACGGAGGATCGGCACTGGGCGGGCCTCCTGTGGCGCGTTCTTCGGGTACCAGCCGGAGACTTCCGCAGTGAACAACCAGGTGGAGAACCCGTTTCGGCGCCGGTGGGCCGCATGCTCCGACGTGACACTTTCGCGCACGAACCCCAGCTTTGCGATGCCGAGTTCGACGCCGCGGGTGCCCTCCCGTACGCGGTCGGGGTGGTTGAGGAGGTTCGAGACCGTGCCCGTGGAGACTCCGGCGCTGCGTGCGACATCGGCAAGCTTCGCACCCTGGCGACCGAGGGTCACTCGGCCAACACGATGATGTGCGGTGTGGGGGCTAGCCGTGCGCGGTAGCGGCGGACGCCCCAACTACGGTGCTCCAACTCCGCAGCAACCAGCACCTCGGCCGTGTTCATGCGGCCGGGCACGAGCTCCACCAGCGCGGCCACCGGGTGATCCCCTACCAGGGGGAAACCCTTGACTCGGCGGAACTCCCACTGCGGGTTCGGCTGGGAAGCGCCGTGGCCCCGAACGATCCACTCCTCCCTCGCCGGTCCGACTCCTGGTGCCTTCTCCACCCCCACATCCAGCACGCCGGTCGTGACCGTGAAGGTCACGCCAGTCCCAGGGCCGGCGACCGGGCGGGTGCGTTCACCGGGATCGATCAGGCGCGCGATCGGCTGTACATCACGCTCCGGTGTCGACAGCGCGACGCCCAGCGAAGCGTGGCGGAACACGCCTTTGCTCTCCGGCATCTCGGGGCGAAACGAGCACACCATCAGCAGTTGCCGGAACTGCCGGTCAGGTGTGGCCCTGAGGTAGGACGGCCAGCCCGATGGCGCGCTCTCGTGGTCAGCGGGCAGTAGGTCCCAGCCGAACGTGAGCCTGCCGCGCAGGGGTCCGTCATCCGCCGGGCTGCCGAGCGTACGCTCCGGCACGAGTTCGACATCGTGCAGCCGAATCTCTGTCATGCGGCGGCTCCCTTGTTCCGGCCGTGCACATAGGTGAACGCTCCCCAGTCACGGTAGTGGGGGTACACGGCACGCGTAGCGAGTTGGGCGCCTCGGAAGGCATGCTCCGGGTCCGCGCCGCGCGCGACCCCATGGTGCAGATGGTGGTAAAAGTACGTGGCTGGCTCCGGACGCACGGCCCACAGGCACCCGATGACGGCCTGCGCTCCGGCGGTGATCAGTGCCGAAGGGATGCCACGGATGTTGTCCCCGCGGTCGAATCGGCCAAGCGCTGACTCGCAAGCGGCGAGTGTGACAAGGCGAACGCCGCGCAGGTCGACAGGCAAGAAGTCGTAGGCGAATACACGGCCGTCGTCGTCTCCGTCCGGCGTGAGGTAGAGGCAGTGCATCCACGGTGCGTCCTCGTCCAGCGTCCCGTGTACGGCAATGTGGACGACGTCCGCCGTGGACATCTCTGCGAGCAGCCTGTCGCGAGTGGCCGCGAGACCGGTGAGGGCATCGGCACCTACCGCCTCGGCAACATTCCGCGCGTGCTCCTCCAGCGCCGGTTCGGCATGCAGCCCGAAGGGAACGCCCCCGACAGCAGAGGCCAGTACAACGGAGCGAGGCGCACGCACAGCAACTTCGATGGGTGCCAGGGCTTCAAGGCCAGCGATCGTGGTGACCGTCCAGTCGTCGGCGATCATGCGGTTACCCGTGCGGCAAAGCGGGATCGGCAGGTAGTGTAGAGCTCCGTGCGGCCAGGCCAGGATTCGGTCCTTGCCCTGGGCACGCCACTTGTCCCACTGGTCGCCGCCGCCGAGCGGTAGGCCCGCCGACCTCAGCAGCCGACTGCCCTCCGGCGTCACGGCGGCGAACAGCGGGTCGCGTTCGATCTCCGTCCGGATCGCCTCGACCCGGTCCGCGTCCGGGTGCCGGTCGTCGTTCTCGTCCGCGCCCTCGCCGAGGTGCACCGTGAGCTCCCGGCCCTGTCTGGTGACCGCGAGCAGCACGGCCGCGCCGCTCATCGCCGCGGGCAGGAACCACGTCAACAACACCGTTCGCTCGTCAAGCAGTTCATGCGCCTTGGCCCATATGTGTTGGTCATCGATGAGCGGTGCCGAGCGGCGACGTAGCTCGTCATCGATGAGCGACGAGACGCGCCACCGGAGGTTCCGGGCAATCTGCGCGTTGTCGTGGCCGCCAGGACGATGGTCGGCGTCCATGACATCGAGCAGGTTCGACAAGGCACCACCGGAGGCAGAGGGCTCCTCCAGGTCGCGCAGCTTGCCGATGAAATGCTGGATGTGGGCAGGCAAGTCGAGCGGGCCTTCGATGCGCCACCACGCGCCCAGCTGCGATCCCTTGCCAGCCTGATGCAGGCCGAGTACAAGCCCCATCGGTAGCGTCTCGCTTTCCGCGGTGAGCTGCCACACCGCTGAGTGCACGAGGTCGCGCAGTATCCCGCCGAGTTCGGACGCGCCGCTCGGGTCAAAGTTCGGTACATCCACGATGATTGCGCGCAGTGCGTCCCGCAGGTCGTCGCCGTGGAGATTTCCCAGGTGCTGCACGAACGGCACCAGGCTCGCCCGCGCCAATTCCTCGAAGCCGAGCGACGCGTAGGCAAGTGCCGCGTACGTGTAGTAGCCCCATGGGAACGGGACAGAACCGGAGACCGGCTCACCTGCCTCCGCCGACTGGTAGTACAGATCCGCAGTGAGCAGCCGGGCTTCTTCGTCCTGGCTGTCGCCCGCCTGCCGTAGGAAGGTGAGCCCCAACGCCGGCTGCCGCCGGTCGCGGGCGTGTGCGGCGGCGTGCAGCAGAACCGCAGACCGCTGTGCTGGTGTCCAGGTCTCCGGGAACGACAGCGAGAGCGCCTGATTGAGACCCGGGCACTCACTCGGGTCGTCGGGCAGCACGTGAAGTCGGGCCTCGATGAGCTGCCTGCGGTGGGCAGAGGCCCACTGGATGTCGAGCTGCCCCGCCCAATCCAATACGGTGCGCAGCAATGGCCGGTCGACGCGCTCCCGGGCCAGGTTGATGCCTTGGCTGATCACCTTCGCGGTCACTGCGCTGCCGTGAGCCGCCAGGAAATCGGCCGGTGGCGTCCCGAACACACCCGTAAGCAGCCCGTCGGCCGTCTCAGGGGAGATCCCACCCACCGTCCTGAGAAGGAACAGCGCTAGGTCCGGTTCGTCGGCGGCGGACGAGTCGCGCCATGCCGATAGCGCAGCGCCTGCAGCACCATGGTGAAGTCCCGCCTCGTCCGCGAGGATCTGCGCCAGTACCGCCAATAGCCGGGGCTTCCTCGACCCACCGTTCAACTCCAGCGCCCGCACCACCAGGTGTCCCGCTTCCGCCACCAGCCGGTGGGACTCCGTCTGGAAGGGCTCCTCTTCGGTGAACCATGTGCGGTACAGGTCTGCGGTCAGCCGAGCGGACCAGGTGGTCAGCAGTTCACGAGCGTATTCGTCGGTGGCCAAGTCCTCTGGTCCTCGGCTGGCCAGCCGTAACCGAGCGGCAGCCAGCAGCGCGGCTTCCAGGTCGGCGGGGTCGCTCAGCCCGTGTATCAGCCGGGCCGACAGCGCTTCGGACTCCTCGAACACCGCGCGGTCGCACCGGTCCGCCACCAGTTGGACGCCCAATTCGACGGTCTGAAAAGCCGCGACCCGCCAGGGAGCCTCCAGCGCACAGGCATCGGCGACCTCAGCAACCAGTCGCCAGTAGACGTACATGAACTCAACCAAGCCACGGTGTTCGAGGAATACGTCCCGGAACAATGGATCCGCTATCGCCTCGACGGACATTGCGTGGTGCTCCGCCAGGGCCTGCAGCGTCTCCTCTATTCCGCGTGCCCGTCGCTTCGCCTCGTCCAACGACATGATCCGATCGCAGACGTAATGTGCCAGCTCCATAAGCACGCCGACGGGGTCTATGACGAACTTGACTGCCGGTTGGCCGTCCTCCTCATAAGCAAGCTCGCCGAAGCGCACAGCGCCAGCGCACACCATCCCTCGCTGCGTTTCGAAGGTCAGAGCGCCGAGCGGATCGTCTGTGGCAGGCAGCACGTGGGACACGACCAACATGACCGAACCCGAGACGTCCGCCGCTTCCCGCCACCCTGGCGGCACTTCCAGGTCGAGGTCGTACACGAAGGGCGTACCGTCGGGGCCGAGAACAGACAGCGCATCTCCTGCGTCCTGCGAGACACACCACTGGGGTGCGACAGGATGGCTGAACGGCAATTCGTCCAGTGAGAGAAGCGCCGGGAGGCCCCGGGCGTATGCACGCGTAAACAGGCTGCCTCCCTCCCCGCCTCCAGTGGTGAACGGGCTGATGCTGGCCAGTCCGATGGCCAGACCGGCATGCCAGGCCCCCTCAACATCAGCGATGAACGCCCACCCCGTGACGTCCCTCGACAGTCGCACGCCATCCCCCTTTGCGCCGCCGGTCACCGACAGGTGCAACGGTGGCACAGACAACGGCCGGACCAGCCCGCTTCCCGGGCATGGGGTGGTGATCTCAACGGAACTGGACGGAGGCGGAAAGTCCGATTCGTTCACGCAGCCTTCGTCCACGAAACCGAACGCCATCGCTGCTCCGACTCGCTTCCAACTAACGGTGCGTAGCCGGCCCCGACACTTGGAGCCGTCGCCTGGCCAGCAGCGACCCGCCGCCCCCAGCAGCCACCGCTGGGGAGAATCTGGGGAGAATGAAGCCGCTCTGGGGAGCGCCTGGGGAGAATCGACCCTGCAAATCGACGTCAGAGTGAAAGCACCGGAAACCCTCATCTCCGCAGGTCAACACGCTCCGGATCGCGATTCCTGCAGGTAAACGCCGCGAGGACGACACCTTCAAGAAGATCTCCTCGTGGGCCGCCATCCTGTTCGCGCCCACGCTGGTGGGAACGATCTACGGGATGAACTTCGAGACGATGCCCGAGCTCAAGTGGGCGGCCGGGTATCCGTTCGCGATCCTGCTGATGGCGGCGGTGTGCGTGAGTCTGTACTTCATCTTCAAGCGGCGGGACTGGCTGTAGTCACGGGCCCCAGCGTATTGATCAACTTGGCGTACGCGGAGTCCCTTTGGAGCCGCTACCGACCCCCTAGGGAGAATCTGGGGAGGATGCGCCGCACTGGGGATTACGCCATCACCTCCCCCATCGGCCGAAAACCCGTTGTCTGCCGGTCGCGCGGGAGGGGACGACTTGGCCGTGTTCGGGTGTGCGGGTTGCGGTGCAGTGCTGACGGCGGAGGTGTCGGAGGTGGCACTGCCGATCCACCTGAGCGACACGCACGGGGACAGGCTGCACCCGCCACTCCTGGAGGCGGGGGCCTACGCCGTCGACCCCGAACCGTACGGTCCACCCTGGCGGCCTTGGCAAGAGATCGGAACGCAGGAGGCGGCAGCGCGAGGGATCTTCGCCCCGTCCGGCAACCTGTCCGACGGACCACCGGACACCGTCCTGCTCGCGCCCGGCGACATACGCGGACTGTTCTGGCACCCTGCCCCCGGCACCACGCCCACCGAAGACGTCCGGGTCCACTACGGCTTCACCGCGGTGTGTGCGGTGTACGCGAGACGGCCTCTCCTTCCTGCCCGACTCTCATTCCTTGCCCGACCACGCGCCCATCGCCGCTGCCTCCTTCGCGTAGATGGCGAAGCGCTTCGAGGGGTGGCCGGTGAGGCGGTGGACGGTATCCGTGGGGTGGGCGTCCCCGAGAGCGGTGAGGGCGGCGAAGGCGCTGATCTCGCGTTCGACGTCCTCCACAGGGCGGCCCTCGGCGCGGCCGGTGGCGCGGTAGGTGTCCTGGTCTCCGTGGAATGCGACGGAGAGATCGGCGGCGCGGCCGATCGTCGCCAGCGCATCCGCGAAGGAGAGGGCCTCGGGGCCGGTCACCTCGTACGTGCGGCTGGTATGGCCGTCCTCGGTGAGGGCGGCGACGGCCACCGCGGCGATGTCGTCCGCGTCGACGAACGTCTGACGGCACTCGCCCAGCGGCAGCGCCAGCGAGCCGTCGAGGACGGCCTCCCGGAAGATGCCTTCGTCGAAGTTCTGGTTGAACCAGTCGGCCCGTACGACTGTCCAGTCCGCCCCGGAGTCACGGACGAGGCGCTCGGCGGCCATCAGCCGCTCGTCGCCCATCTCCTCGATGGCGCGGCTGGACAGCAGGACCAACCGCCGCACGCCGGTCGCGAGCGCCCGCTGGACGAAGTCCGGTGCCAGCGGCAGTTCGTGAGGGAGCATCAGGTAGATGCGTTCGGCGCCGGCGAGCGCCGGTTCCCAGGTGGTGTCGTCGTGCCAGTCGAAGGGGACGTCGGAGTTTCGGGAGGCGGCCCGGACCGGGTGGTGGGCCTCGCGCAGCCGGGCGGCGACCCGGCGGCCGGTGGTGCCGCGGGCGCCGAGGACGAGAACCGGGGCGTGGGGGGTGGTGGGGGGAGCGTCATTCATGCCCGGTGCAACGAGAGAAGTCCCGGCGAGGCACCGGGGCCCGTCACCGTGCCTGGTCGGACTCCATGGCCGCGGACACCTTCTCGCAGAGTTCCGCGAAAAGGGCGCTCTCGCCCTCGGTGAGAACCGCGGCGGCGAGCTGTCCGATGTCGTGGTGGCCGCGGGCGATCCGGGCGAGGAACAGGTGGCCCTCGGGGGTGAGGGAGGTGCTCAGTTCGCGCCGGTCCTCTCCGGCCGCC
The DNA here is from genome assembly GCF_053606205.1 of Streptomyces sp. NPDC055239. Taxonomy (NCBI): domain Bacteria; kingdom Bacillati; phylum Actinomycetota; class Actinomycetes; order Kitasatosporales; family Streptomycetaceae; genus Streptomyces; species Streptomyces sp. NPDC055239. The sequence goes on from NZ_JBSGRD010000003.1 coordinate 670,453, forward strand.
ACCTGCTTCACCAGGTTCAGGTCCTTCAGCACGCGCAGGGCCTTCGACGTGGTCTGCCGGGAGACCTCCAGCACGTCGCTCAGTTCGGAGGGCCGCATGGAACCGCGCGCCCGCAGAAGTTCGAGCGTGTCGTACTGGTGCCAGTTGACGCCCTCGGGGTTGACGCGGGACCGGCGCGCGACGAACAGGCACTGAAGGTGGGTCAGGGCCGCCTGCAGAACGGTCGGCTCCGGATGATGGGTGGGGGTCAAGCCGTCTCGTGGAGTCATGTGCGCTTCCGGTACGGGGTAACCGGTGGGGGGGAACCCCAAGATATCAAGGGGTCGCGGGCCTGGGCCATCGCGGTGGCCGGGAACTGTTTTCCCTGAGGACACCATCTGGGGGCGTAATCGCGCCAACCAGGGGTACCGGAGTGCGAGGGCCGGTCGCGGACGCGCACCGGTCGACCCGCACCGGACGGTCAGATCAGACGATACGGCGACGGGGCTGTACTTCATGCCCTATTCCGTCGGCCGACGTACGCGCGTAAAGCACGGAAAAACCCACTCAACCTGCGGAAAAGCATGGACGTTTGACATCGACGCGAAATCGTGGTTAGCATCGATTTCCATAAGGAAATTACATTTTTTCCCTTCTCCGCTGACAATGCACAAGCCCGAATCAGGTTCTGCACGGAATGCGCGGTGCGCATCCGTGGAACTGCGGGAGCCCTCCCTCCGGACCCCCACCCGAGGAGATCAGCGATCATGGAAAAGAACGTGAATGTCCCGTCCTTATTACGGACGGGAAGTCCACCGACCTCGGCACCTCCTCTCGTCCTGACGACCCTCTTCGAACAGATCGTCCGCGCACACGGCGGGTCCGTCGCCCTTGCGGACGGCACGGAACGGGTCACGTACGACCGCCTCAACCGGCGGGCCAACCGGATGGCTCGGCACCTCCAGGACCGAGGTGTCACCAGAGGCGACCGCGTCGGAGTGCACATGCGCCGGTCCCCCGACCTCTACGCGGTCCTCCTGGCGGTCCTCAAGGCCGGGGGCTGCGTGGTTCCGCTCGACCCCGCGTATCCCCCGGAGTACCTCGCCCGCATCCTCCGCGAGGCCCGCCCGTCGCCGGTGATCTGCGACGACCCCGACGTTCTGCCCCCCGACGTCCGCGACGGCGCGCTCGCCCGGGACGACCTCGTCAGGGGCAGCGAGGGCCTCCTCGACGGCGACCCGGACCCCGGCACCGGCCCGGAGGACACCGCGTTCCTCATGTACACCTCGGGCTCCACGGGCCGGCCCAAGGGCGTACGGATCGCGCACCGCGGACTGGCGCGTCTTGGACCGCACAGCGGTCCCCTCGACATCACCCCCGAGGACGGACTGACCCAGTCGGCCGCGTTCTCGTTCGCCGCATCGACCATCGAGATCTGGCTGGCGTTCCTGCACGGCGCCACCCTGCTGCCCATGCCCCCCGGACTGCCCTCGCTGCCGGACTTGCGCGAGGCCGTCGAGAAACGCGGCGCGACCGTGCTCAGCCTCCCCTGCGGCCTGTTCAACGCCCTGGTCGACCAGGAACCCGAATGCCTGCGTTCGGTGCGGATCGTCCTGCTCAGCGGCGACTTCCCCTCCCCCGACCACCTGCGACGGGCCCTGGCGCACACCGACGCGGTCCTCTACAACGGCTACGGCTGCACCGAGAACTCCTCCATCACCGCCCTGCACCCGCTGACCTCGCCCGCAGACGTCGACGGCGCCGGCGTCGTCCCGATCGGACGGCCACTGCCGGCGGTCGCGCTGGACGTCTACGACCCGCTGATGCGCCCCTGCGCCACCGACGAGGTGGGCGAACTCTGCGTGGGCGGCACCGGTGTGGCGCTCGGGTACGCCGACCAGCCGGAGCTGACCGCCGAGAAGTTCACCCAGGACCCGAACGGTGACGGGCCGCTCTACCGCACCGGAGACCTCGCACGGCGGAACAAGAACGGCGACATCGTGCTGGTCGGGCGGTCCGACAGCATGGTGAAGATCCGCGGGTTCCGGGTGGAGACCAGCGCCGTGACGCTGGCGATGCGCGCCCTCGACGGGATCGCGGACGCCGCCGTGAAGGCGTTCGAGGACGACGACACCCGCGAGAAGCACCTCGTCGCCTTCTACACCACCCCCGACGGCCGCCCGGCCGCCCCGGGGGACCTGGTCCGGGGGCTCTCGGCGGACCTGCCCTCCCACATGGTCCCCTCCACGTTCCGGCATCTGGAGAAAATGCCGACGAACGTGAACGGGAAGATCGACCGCACCGCGCTCACCGTGGGATCCCAGAAGAAAAAGAAAGTCCAGAAGAACCAGAACGAGAATTCAGAGAAAGGCAAGAAGACCATGCAGAACCCCCTCGAAAGTGTCGTCCTCCAGGCCTGGATCGAAATCTCCGGAATGGACGAGTTCTCGACCACCGACTCATTCCTGGGACACGGCGGGAATTCCCTGCACTTCGTGCAGCTGGCCTCCCGCCTCCAGAAGATATTCGGAATCGAGATCACCACCGAGTCGGTCTTCCGGCACGGCACGGTCGAGCAGCTCGCGCGCTTCATCGACGAGTCCCGCGACCAGGCAGCCACCACCTCTTCGTCGTCGCAGGGCTGACGGAGCGCCGGACAGCGACCGGCACGTCGGGCCGGTCGCCCGACGTCCGAGGAGGGTGGCAAACCCGTGAACAACCCCTTGATCACGGCAATTCTGAACCTGGCACGGAGAACACTCCGGGCTCCCGGCCTGGGACCGGACGAGCCCTTCTTGGACCACTGCGACGATCCCGCGCTGCTGGACGAACTGGGCGCGGTGCTGCGGTCCGTGTTCGGCGTCGACCCGCCATCCGACGGTGGCCTTGGCGGGCAGAGCGCGGCGGCGGTGGCCGATCGGCTCACACAGAGCCGGTCAGGCTCCGCCGGGCAGGACGGGCAGGAGGTGACGGCCGGGTCCGCGCCGCGCAGCGGCGGCACGGCGGAGGCCTCGTTCGGCCAGAGCGGCATCTGGCTCATCGACCAGTACCTGCCGACCCCCCAGGCGTACAACGGGCCGTTCCTGGCGCGGCTGCCGTTCCGGCTCGACGGGGACCGGCTGCGCCGGGCCGTCGCGGGGGTGCTGCGGCGCCAGGAAGTCCTGCGCACCACCTACGCGTTACGTGACGCCCGGCTCCTCCAGGTCGTCTCCGACGACGACACGGCCTTCCACTACGGCATCGAGCACTACGGCGACGACAAGGAACTCGACGCGCTCGCCCAGCGGGTGGCGAACACCCGCCTCGACCTGGAGCACGGGCCGGTGCTCTCCGTGACCTGCGCGCTCGGTCCTGGCGGGGAGAGCGCGATCGTCTGCAACATCCACCACATCGCCTCCGACGCCGCCTCGGCCGGTGTCTTCCTGCGCGAACTCCTCGACGCCTACGACCGCATCGGACGGGGCCTGCCGGTGGAGGCCGTGCCGGGACGCCCGCAGTACGCCGACTTCGCGCACTGGCACCGCACGCACCTCACGCCCGAACGCACCACGCGCCTGCTCGACGAGTGGGCCGACCGGCTCGCCGGGGAGCTGCCCGTACTCGCCCTGCCCGCGGACCGGCCCCGGCCCGCCACGCAGGAACACCGGGGCGGCACCGTCCCGTTGCACGTTCCGGCCCCCGTGACCGAGAAGCTGGAACGGCTCGCGGAACGCGAGGGCGTCACGCTGTTCATGTCGCTGCTCGCGGTGTACGGCACGTTCCTCGCCAAGCTGACCCGTCAGGAACGGGTCCTGATCGGCTCGCCCGTCTCCCTGCGGGACGACCCGCAGACCAAGGACCTGGTCGGCTACTTCGTCAACATGGTCGTGCTGCGCCAGAACGTGGCGGGCTCGATGACCGTGCGCGAGGTGCTGGGGCGGGCGCGCGAGGAGGTGGCCGACGCGCTGCGGCTGAAGTGGGCCCCCTTCGACAAGGTCGTCGAGCGGCTGCGGCCCGACCGCGGTGGCGGTCACACGCCCGTCGTCCAGACGATGCTCGTCCTCACCGACCCCGGCTCCGCCCAGGTCACCTACGACGGAACGCCGTTGAGCATCCGGCGGGACATGGCGCACGGCGCCAAGTACGACCTGTCGGTGGTGTTCGCCCGGGAGGCGGACGGGCTGCACGGCAGCCTGGAGTACGACGCGCACCTCTTCGACGAGGCGACTGCGCGGAGCATGGGCGAGCGGCTCGGCCGACTGCTGTCCCGGTTCGCCGAGGCCTCGCCGGACACTCCGGTCCGCGAACTCGGTCTGCTCGCCGCCGACGAGGAGCGGGAGGTGCTGGCCCACGACGACCGCGTGGACCGCTCCGCGCCCCCGGTGCCGGTGGCCGAGCTCTTCGAGCGGCAGGCCACGGCCGCCCCGGACGCCGTGGCCGTCACCGACGGCGGCCGCCGGTGGACGTACCGGGAACTCGACGAGCGGGCCGGACGGCTCGCTCGGGTCCTGCGCGAGGAGGGCGCGGCGGCGGGCCGCCGGGTCGCCATCGCGCTGCCCCGCTCGGTCGACATGGTCGCGGGACTGCTCGCGGTCGTGAAGTCCGGGGCGTCCTACGTCCCGCTGGACCCGTCCCACCCGCCGGAGCGGGTGGCGTACGTCCTCGACGACACCGAGGCACTCCTCGTCCTCACCGACAGCGCCACCGGTGCACAACTCCCGCCCGGGACAAGACTGCTGGAGACCGACCGACAGGCGGAGAGGATCGCAGCGGCCGACCCCGCGCCGCTCGGCCCCGCCCGCACGCCCGACGACGAGATCTATGTGATCCACACCTCCGGGTCGACCGGCGCCCCCAAGGGCGTCGTCATCAAGGACCGCACGGTCGGCAACCTGGTCGCCGCACAGGACCGGGTCTCCCCGTGCGGGGCGACCGGCACCACCCTCCAGTACATGACGCTCTCCTTCGACGTCTCCGTGATGGAGATCCTGGGGACGCTCTGCGTCGGCGGAACGCTCGCCCTGATCCCGGGCGAACTCCAGAAGGACCTGCACCGGCTGGCCGCCTTCGTCGCCGAGCACGACGTCACCCGCCTGTACCTGCCATACATCGCGCTCCAGAGGTTCGCGGCCCTCGCCGTCGCGGAGGACCTGCGCTGCGACGCGCTGCGCGAGGTGACCTCGGTGGGCGAGGCGCTGGTCGTCTCCCCGCAGATCCGGGAGTTCTTCACCCGGCACCCCCGGGCGCGGCTGCTCAACATGTACGGCCCGTCCGAGACCCACCTCGCCACCTGGCACGAGCTGTCCGGCGAACCCGCCGACTGGCCCGAGGCTCCGCCGATCGGGCGGGCGGTCGACGGGATGCGGCTGCGCGTCCTCGGCCCGGACCGCGAACTCCTCCCGCCGGGCGTCACGGGTGAGCTGTACATCGGCGGCCCCCACCTGTCGCCGGGATACCGGGGCCGCCCCGAGGAGACGGCGCGCCGCTTCCTGCCCGACCCCTACGGCGCCGAGGGCGAGCTGGTCTACCGTACGGGCGACCTCGTGCGGTGGAACTCGCGCGGCGACCTGGAGTACCTGGGCCGCGCCGACGACCAGATCAAGATCCGCGGCTACCGCGTGGAGCCGAGCGAGGTGGAGGCCCGCCTCGACGCCCTCGACGGGGTGCGCGACTCGGCGGTGGTCGCGGTGGAGTTCGGGCCCGGCGACCGGCGGCTGGTGGCCGCCGTCACGGGCGACGGCGCCGACGACGGCATACGGCTGCGGGCCGCACTGGCCGAGCGGCTGCCCGAGTACCTGGTGCCCGCGCACCTCGTCCGCCTTGACCGGCTGCCGACCACGCCGAGCGGGAAGATCGACCGGGCCGGGCTGGCCGGGCGACTGGCCCAGGAGGTGCGCGACCGGCGCGCGGACGAAGGATCGGGCACGGCCCAGCCGCCGCGGGCCGGCACCGAACGCGCGATCGCCGAAGCCTGGTCGGACGTCCTGGGCAGCGGCTCCCCCGGGCGCGACGGCGACTTCTTCGCACTGGGCGGCAACAGCATCATCGCTACCGAACTCGTCTACCGGCTGCGGACGTTGTTCGAGGTCGACATCCCGCTGCGCGCTTTGTTCGACAGCCCCACGGTCGCCGGAATGGCCGCGCGGATCGACGAGCGCCGGGCGGGCGGCACTCATGCGTTCACGGAGCCCGCGGCCGACCTGCGCGCCGACGTGACCCTGCCGGACGCCGTCCGGCCCGGCAACCGTGAACCGGTCGCGCCGAACGCCGCGACCCGGATCCTGCTCACCGGGGCGACCGGCTTCCTCGGCAGCTGGCTGCTGCGCGAACTCGCGGCCGTCCCCGGGCACACGGTCACCTGCCTGGTGCGCGCCGACGACGCGGACGCCGCCCTGGCCCGGCTGCACACCACGGCCGACCGGTACGGCATCGCCGGCGGCATCGCCTGGGACCGGGTGCGCGCCGTCCCCGGCGACCTCGCCCGGGACCGGATGGGACTGTCCGACGCGGACCACGCCGACCTGGCCGAGTCGGTCGAGGCGGTCCACCACGCGGCGGCGCACATCAACTTCGTGCTGCCGTACGCCTCGGTGAAGCCGACCAACGTCGACGGGCTGCGTTCCGTCCTTGAGTTCGCCGCCGCGGGACGGCTCAAGCACGTGCACCACATGTCGACCGTCGCCGTGTTCGCCCCCGGCCGCGAGGGCGGGCCGATCACCGAGGAGGCGGTGCCCGGCACGTGTGAGGGGCTCGGCATCGGCTACACGCAGAGCAAGTGGGTGGCCGAGGGCATCGCCCGTCTTGCCCGCGAGCGCGGAATGCCGATGACCGTCTACCGCATCGGCCGGATCTCCGGCGACAGCGTCACCGGCGCCTGCCAGGCCGACGACTTCCTGTGGCGGCAGATCAAGAGCTTCATCGAACTCGGTTCGGCCCCTCCCGCCGAGGAGCTGACCACCGACCTGCTGCCGGTGGACTTCGTCGGCAGGGCCGTGCACGCCCTGTCCCGCGAGCCGTCCGCCGACGGCGCCACGTACCACCTGTTCCACCCGCGCGGCTCCGACTTCACGCCTGTGCACGCCGCCGTCCGCGACTGCGGCCACCCGCTCGACACGGTTCCGGCCGAGGAGTGGCTGACCCGTCTGGAGGACTCGGCCCGTCGCCCCGGGGGCAACGCCCTCGCCGCGGCCGTGCCGCTGTTCCGGGAGGGTGCGCTGGAACTCGGCGACAACACCTACGCCAACGAGCGGACGACCCGGCTCCTCGACCGGCTCGGACTGCACTGGCCCGACATCGAGCGCCGCTCCCTGACCCGCATGATCCGCTGGTTCGAAGCGGCCGGTGAGCTGGACCGCCGGCCCCCCGGGCGCCAGAGCGCGTAGACCGGGCCGCCCAGCGGCTCCCCCCACCCAGACATCCGCAGGCGTCCACCCCCACGTGCCGCCTCCGAACGAAGGCCGACAGCATGCCTCGATACCCCGTTCCGGGTGCCGGACACGACCCGTTGATCGCCTCGATGGTGGCCGGGCTCCCCGCCCGCCAGCAGCCCCGGTGGCCCGACCGTTCCCTGCTGCCCCCGGTCCACGACCGGCTGGCCCGTGAGTCCCCGCTGGTGTCGTACGCGAGCGTCCGCGAGCTGCACACGCTCCTCGCGCGGGCCGCCGAGGGCGAGTTCTGCCTCATCCAGGCCGGTGACTGCGTGGAGCTGACCACCGAGTGCGAACCGCGCGACGTCGCACGCAAGGTGGAGATGCTGGACGTCCTCGGCGACGTCATGCGCACCGGCTCCGGGCTGCCCGTGGTACGCGTCGGGCGGATGGCCGGGCAGTTCGCCAAGCCCCGCTCCGACGACTGGGAGACCGTGCCCGGCGGGCGGCTCCCGGTGTTCCGGGGCCCGGTCGTCAACGCGCCGGACGCCTGCGAGGAGGACCGCACCCCCGACCCGTCCCGCGTCGTCACCGGCCTGGAGGCCGCCCGCTGCGCCGTCACCGCCCTCGACCGGCTCGGCCGCGGCGAGGGCGCCGCACCCGAGGACCGGGTGTGGACCAGTCACGAGGCACTCCTGCTCGACTACGAACTCCCCCAGGTACGGCGGCACGCGGACAGCGGCAGCTATCTGGCGTCGACGCACTGGCCCTGGATCGGCGAGCGCACCCGGCAGACCGACTCCGCGCACGTGCGGCTGATGGCCGAGCTGGACAACCCGGTGGCGTGCAAGATCGGGCCCGAGGCCACGGCCGACGAGGTCCTTGACCTGTGCGCGGTGCTCGACCCGCACCGCACCCCGGGCCGGCTGACCCTGATCGCCCGGTTCGGAGCGGGTCGGGTCGCCGAACTGGCCCCGGTGGTACGGGCGGTCCGGCAAGCCGGGCACCCGGTGCTGTGGATGTGCGACCCGATGCACGGCAACACCGTGAAGACGCCCGACGGGCTCAAGACGCGCCGCCTCGACGCGATCATGTCCGAGATCCGGCAGTGCGTGGACGTCCTGGCCGAGAACTCGGGGCGGTGCGCGGGCCTCCATCTGGAGGCCTCCCCCGACGACATCTCCGAGTGCGAGGGCGCGGGCCGCAGGCCGGCCCGCGGGCCGGGCTACCGCAGTCTGTGCGATCCCCGGCTGAGCCTCGTCCAGGCCGTCGCCGCCGCCGCGCACTGGCGGCTTCCCGTGGGGGCTGTGGCATGACCACTACCCTCACCACCGCTCCGGCGCAGGCCCACGACGTGCTGCTGCCACCGCCGGGCCGGCCCTTCGCGGTGCTGCACCGCCCCGGCGCCGACCGCGCGGCACCGGTGGAGATCCTCAGTGGCCCGGTACGGCGCGCGGGCGACCTGGACACTCTCGAACTGGACCTGGACGGCGGCCCGGACGGCACTCAGACCCTGGTCCTGGCCCCCTACCGGCAGATCCGGGAGCGCGGCTTCGCGCACCCCGACGACGGCGAGCCGCTGCTCGCCATGGAGGTGCGCGAGCACCGGCGCGTCCCGCTCGACCGGCTGCTGGCCTGCCTGCCGGACCGGGCGCCGCAAGTGGAGGAGACCCGCTTCGACGTCGACGACGACGGCTACGCGGCGGCGGTGGACGGCATCGTCCACCGCGAGATCCACCGCGGCGAGGGCTCCAACTTCGTACTGGCCCGCAGTCTGTACGGCAGGATCCGCGCCTTCGACCGCACCGCCGCCCTCGCGGTGCTGCGCGGCCTTATGACGGCGGAGACCGGTGCGTACTGGACGTTTCTGATCTTCACCGGCGACCGGTACTTCATCGGCTCCACCCCGGAGCAGCAGGTGCGCGTGCGGGGCGACCGGGTGGAGATGAACCCGATCAGTGGAACCTACCGGTACCCGCGGACCGGCGCCGACCTGCCGGGGCTGCTGCGCTTCCTGCGCGACCCCAAGGAGACCGACGAGCTCTACATGGTCGTCGACGAGGAACTCAAGATGATGGCGTCCCTGTGCGGCGACGGCGTACGGGTCAGCGGACCGTCCCTGAAGTGGATGTCCCGCCTCGCGCACACCGAGTACTACCTCTCCGGCCACTCGGATCGCCCGCTCACCGAGATCCTGCGCACCACGATGCCCGCGCCGACCGTGACGGGCAGCCCGGTGGAGAACGCCTGCCGGGTGATCGAACGGTACGAGCCGCACGGCCGGGGCTACTACAGCGGGGTCATCGCACTGCTGGGCCGCGCGGACGGGCAGCGGCAGCTGGACGCGGCGCTGACGCTGCGCACGGCGGACCTCGGGGCGGACGGCACCGTGCGGCTGACGGCGGGCGCCAGTGTCGTGCGGGAGTCGGTGCCGGCGCACGAGACGGCGGAGACCACCGCCAAGCTGTCGGGCCTGCTGGACGCCCTGTCGGGGCGGCGGTCGGCGAGGGTCCCCGTCCCGGCGTCCGCCGCCGGTCTTGCCGAGGCAGGTCCGGTGCGCGGCGCGCTGGCCGCCCGCAACGACGGTCTTGCGGCCTTCTGGCTGCGGGGGACCGCTGACGCACCCGCCGCCCGGTCCGTCGCGGGCACCGAGGTCACCATCGTCGACGCCGAGGACGGCTTCACCTCGATGCTCGCCCACCAACTGCGGGCGCTGGGCTGCGCGGTGCGGCTGGTGCCCTGGGCCCGGGCAGCGCGTGCGGGCGCCGCCGGAACGCCGGGCGTGGTTCTGCTCGGTCCGGGCCCGGGCGACCCGCGGGACGAGGCGAACCCCCGGGTGCGCGCCCTGCGGGCCACGGCCGCCGAACGACTCGCGGCCGGTCTGCCGCTGGCGGCGGTCTGCCTGGGGCACCAGGCGGTGTGCACCCTGCTGGGGCTGCGGGTCACCCGGCTGCCCGACCCGGCACAGGGCAGGCGGCTGCGGGTCCCGCTGTGGGGCAAGCCGCGCATGGCCGGTTTCTACAACAGCTACGTCGCGCGGGCCGACGAGGACTGGCTGCGCCCGCAGTTCGGCGGCGGCCCGGTCCAGGTGCAGCTCGTCGGCGACGAGGTGATCGCGCTGCGCGGGCCTGCCCTGTCCACGATCCAGTTTCACGCGGAGTCGTTCCTGACCCAGGACGGCCCCTGCATCCTGGCCGAGTTGCTGACCGGCGCCCTGGCACCGGCCGCGGCGCACCGGCCGGGCGTCCACGACAGCTACGGGGCCGGTGTACCCGGTGTACCCGGCGTACACAGCACCGGCCCCCGGGAGTCCAGGGGGACCCATGAGCATGCCTGAGCGAGGGGGCGTGGACACCGCGCCCCGCCCCATCGACCCTCGTGCCCTGCGCAGTTGCATGGGCCAGTTCGCGACCGGGGTGACGGTGATCACCTGCCGCCGCGGCGACCTCGTACACGGCACGACGGTCAACGCCTTCACCTCGGTGTCCCTTGACCCGCCGCTGGCCCTGGTGGCGCTGGACCGGCGCAGCCGGGCGGGCGCGCTGCTGCGGGAGGACGGCGACTACGTCGTCAACATCCTCGACGCCTCGCAGCGCGACCTGGCGATGCACTTCGCCGGACGGCCCATGGCGGAGCCGGTGCCGTGGGTGGACGAGCAGGGGCCGCACCCGCGGCTTGCGGGCACGGTGGCCCATCTGGTCTGCCGGCCCTGGCAGATCCACGACGGCGGCGACCACACGCTGCACATCGGGAGCGTCGAGGAGTTCGAAAGCCGCCCGGGGCGGCCGCTGTTGTTCCACGGTGGCGCCTTCCCGGAGCTGGTGCCGGACGACTCGCTCGGCGCCTGGTCACTGTGCCTGGACGGCATGGACCCGGTGGCGCACCTCCCACTACACGACGAGCCCAGCAGGGCGGACAGGACAGGGGACTGACGCACATGACGGACACGACGCACAGCACGGACACGGCCGGCGCCCCCGGCCCCGACACCACCGGGGACACCGGACCGCGCCGCAAGACGCGGCCGATGACCGGCGACGAGTACCTGGAGAGCATCCGTGACGGCCGGGAGATATGGGCGTACGGGGAGCGGGTCGACGACGTCACCAAGCATCCGGCGTTCCGCAACACGGCCCGGATGACCGCGCGGTTGTACGACGCGCTGCACGACCCGGAGCACCACGACACGCTGACCACACCGACGGACACCGGCAGCGACGGTTACACGCACAAGTTCTTCCGGGTGCCGCGCAGTGTGGAGGACATGGTCGGCGACCGGGACGCGATCGCCAAGTGGGCCCGGATGACGTACGGCTGGATGGGCCGGAGCCCGGACTACAAGGCGAGCTTCCTCGTCACGCTGGGCGCGAACCCGGAGTACTACGGGGAGTTCGCGGACAACGCCCGCCGCTGGTACACGGAGGCGCAGGAGCGGGTGCTGTTCTGGAACCACGCGGTGATCAACCCCCCGGTGGACCGCGACCGGGCGCCGGACGAGGTCGGCGACGTGTTCGTGCACGTCGAGAAGGAGTGCGACGACGGCCTGGTGGTCAGCGGCGCGAAGGTGGTGGCGACAGGGTCGGCGCTGACCCACTTCAACTTCGTGGCGCACTACGGACTGCCGGTGAAGAAGAAGGAGTTCGCGCTCGTCGCGACGCTGCCGATGGACGCGCCGGGGGTAAAGCTGATCTGCCGTCAGTCCTACGAGCTGGCCGCGAACCGGATGGGCAGCCCGTTCGACTACCCGCTGTCGAGCCGCCTCGACGAGAACGACACCGTCTTCATCCTCGACAAGGTGAAGATCCCCTGGGAGAACGTCTTCATCTACGGCGACACCGCCAAGGCCGGCACCTTCCTGAACACCTCCGGGTTCACGCACCGGCTGACCTTCCACGGAGTGACCCGGCTCGCGGTGAAACTCGACTTCCTGGCCGGCCTGCTGCTCAAGGGTCTGGACGTGACCGGGACGAAGGACTTCCGGGGCATTCAGACCCGGGTGGGCGAAGTGCTCGCCTGGCGGAACATGTTCTGGGGTCTCAGCGACGCGATGGCGCGCAATCCGAACGGCTGGCACGACGGCGGACTGCTGCCGAACCTGGATTACGGAATGGCGTACCGCTGGTTCATGACGATCGGATATCCGCGGGTCCGCGAGATCATTCTCCAGGACCTCAGCAGCGGCCTCATCTACTTGAATTCACACGCCAAGGACTTCAAGAACCCCGAACTGCGGCCGCATCTGGACCGGTACATGCGCGGGTCGAACGGATACGACTCGGTGGAGCGGGTCAAGCTGATGAAGCTGATCTGGGACTCGGTGGGCACGGAGTTCGCGGGCCGCCACGAGCTGTACGAGCGCAACTACTCGGGCAGCCACGAGAACGTGCGTATCGAGCTCTTGATGGCGCAGACGGCGTCCGGCCTTGTCGACGACTACCGGGGTTTCGCCGAGGAGTGCATGGCGGAGTACGACCTGGACGGCTGGACGGCGCCGGACCTGATCGGGCCCGACCAGGCATGAGCGCCGGGGCCGCACGGCGACGGGGGCGGCGGGCGGCAGGTGTCCGCGCCGCCGCCCCCGCGGGGCCGGCTTCCCGCCGGGCGTCAGGGCAGGTCGGGCGCCTCGGGCCGGGTGCCAGGGACGGGCAGGATCACGGCCAGGGTGAAGCCGTCGTAGCCCTTGGCGCCCACCGTCTGGATCGTGGTGGCGCTCACCCGGGGCTCTGCGGCCACCTTCTCGTGGAAGCGCCGCATTCCGCGGACGCCGCCGTCCGGGTTGTCGGCGTCGGCGACCGCGCCGCCGAGCACCACGTTGTCGACGACGATCACGCCGCCGGGCCGGGAGAGTTCGAGAGCCCAGTCGAAGTACTCCGGGGTGTCGGGCTTGTTGGCGTCGATGAAGACCAGGTCGAAGGGCTGCTCCGCGGTCTTCGCGAGGTCGGGCAGGATGTCGAGCGCCCGGCCCACCTTCTGCTCGACACGGTCGGCGACGCCTGCCCGCTCCAGGTGGCCGGCGGCGGTCTCGGCGAACGAGCGCTCCCACTCGATGGTGACCAGCCGTCCGCCGGGCGGCAGGGCGCGGGCGAGCCAGATGGAGCTGTACCCGCCGAAGGTGCCTATCTCCAGAATGCGCTCGGCGCGCTGGACGAGGGCCAGCAGATGCAGCAGCTTTCCCTGGGAGCGGGAGACCCCGATATCGGGAAGATCGAATCCGATGTGCGCCTGGGCGGCGGCGGCAAGCGCGGAATCCTCGTCACCGAGAACCGCGTCGAAGTAGCCGTCCACCGCACTCCATTGATTTTGTGTCATGACTCCACTGTTCCCTGTGCGGAGAACATTCGGTACCCGGACGGAAAAAATTCTGGAAAATCTACGGATTCACTCGGTCCACTTATCTCCGTCGGTTAGCCGCGGTTAGTCGACGGATTTCCGGGAAATCGCCTGCCTGAACGAGAAAAAAGAAAGCCCTTTGATCCCTCTGGCATGACCGCAATGAGAGGAGCGCAGTATCTTGCCGCGAACCGGGACCACGAAAGAGCGGCCGACGGACCTCCGCCTCGTACCGGAACTGCACCACGTGGGCGTGCAGACGGACGACCTCGACAACTGCGTCGCCTGGTACGAGGAGTTCTTCGGCTGCCGGACCAACTGGACGCTGGACACCTTCTGCGACCTGACGCTGAGCCGCCTGCCCGGCATCACCCGGCTGACCGAGGTGATGGTGGCCGGTCTGCGCTTCCACCTCTTCGAACGCACCGGGCACGACGACGCCGTCCCCGGCGCCAACACCCGCCAGTTCCAGCACATCTGCCTGGCCACCGGCTCCCCGGAAGAGCTGCGGGCCTGGCGCGAGCGCTGGTTTCGGCTGTACGAATCCGGCCGCTTCAGCTTCGCCGGCGACGAGTTGCCCACCGACATCGTCATCGACGCGGACGGCGTCCAGAGCTGCTACGTCCTGGACGTCAACGGCCTGGAGTTCGAGTTCGCCTACACACCACCAGGAGGAGACCGATGAACACGCGCGTTCACCGCACCGTCACCGAACTGCCGGTGCCCGACGACTGGGACTTCGGGGACTTCCCCTACGGCCTGGAGCCGCTGACGCTGCCCGAGCCGCCGGCACCGGGTACCGAGACCGCGATATCCGACGTGCGGCCCGCCGACCCCTCCCGCGTGGACCGCAGCGGACCGGGCCCGCGGACCGGCCCTGCCCTCGCCGCCGACGAGATCTCCCACCAGCTGTTCTGGTTCCGCTGGATCACGGGCCACCAGGCGACCTTCGCCATCTGGCAGTTGACCGCGCACGCCCTGCACCAGGCCCGCTCCCACTCCGATCCCGCCCCCTCCCTGCGGGCGATGACGGACCTCACCGACGCCTACACCGCGATGCTGCTGTACACCAGCTCCTGCCCCGCCGACGTCTACGGCACCGTCATCCGGCCCAGCATGTACCTCCAGCACCGCAGCTTCAGCGGCACCTGGGCCCCCGACTTCGTGCCCGTGCGCTCGCTGTTGCGGGGGAAGAAGACCGAGTGGGAGGGAACGCCCGAGGCAGAGCGGCTGAAGAAGGCGGTGCGGATGTACCACGCGGTGCACGCGGGGGTGGCGGCCAAGCTGGTGCCGGGCGGCCGGTCGCTGCTCCAGGAGTCGGCCGCGGAGATCACGCCGACTCGTCCCGAGACCCAGGCGCTCATCTACGACCACTACTTCCTGACCCTGCGGGCGCCGGTCGACGCGACGGAGCTGGTCGACCAGTTGCGGTCCCGGCTGCGCGCGATCACGCAGGACGTGGCGGCCAACGGCCTCTATCCCGGCCTCACCCCGCAGGAGGACGCCGCCTTCCCCGAAGAGCTGCGCTGTGAAGAGGTCCGGCGGGGCTACGAGGAGGGTTTCGCGACCGTCCTGGGCCGGATCGACGCCTCCGCCGGGCAGCTCAGGCCGAGAGTGCTGCACCACAGCGCGCCCTGACCGGACAGCGTGGGACACGGCCAAGCACGACACGACGAAGGAACGAAGGAGGAGTACGCGTGCGGCACGGAGTGGTGATCCTGCCCGAGCGGCGCTGGTCGCGGGCGCGCGAACAGTGGGTCCTGGCCGAGCAACTGGGCTTCGACCACGTCTGGACGTACGACCAGTTGATGTGGCGGTGGCTACGGGACGAGCCCTGGTTCGCCGGCGTCCCCACCCTGGCCGCCGCGGCGGCCGTCACCTCGCGGATCACTCTGGGCACGATGGTCGCCACGCCCACCTATCGCCACCCGGTGACGCTGGCCAAGGAGGTGATGTCGCTGGAGGACATCGCCGGGGGTCGCTTCGTCTGCGGTCTTGGCGCGGGGGCGGGCGGCCTGGACGACCGGGTGGTGGACCCCACCGAGCGGACCCCGCGCCAACGCGCCGACCGTTTTGCCGAGTTCGTCGAGGCCCTGGACCGGCTGCTGACCGAGCGGAGCACCTCGTACGCGGGCGAGCACTACGCCTTCGACGACGTGCCGGTGAATCCCGGGTGCCTGACGCGGCCCCGGGTGCCGTTCGCCGTCGCCGCGACCGGCCCGCGCGGCATGCGGCTCGCGGCCCGACGGGCGGACACCTGGGTCACCGCCGGTCCCCCGGGCCGCTTCGACGCCCTGCCCTACGAGAAGGCGCTGCCGGACATCGCCCGGCAACTGGACCGCCTTGACACGGCGTGCGAGGCGACCGGCCGGGACCCGGCCACGCTGAACCGGCTGCTGCTGACCGGCGCCCTGGTCGGCGGGGTCCTCGACTCCGTCGAGTCCTACCGGGACGCGGTGGGCCGCTTCGGCGAACTGGGCATCACCGACGTGGTGGTGCACTGGCCGCGCGCGTCCTTCCCGTACCAGGGGGACCCACGGGTGCTGGAGGCCGTGGCGGAGGAAGTGCTGCTCAGCCCCGGGCGCCGGACGGCGCCACGGACCGTACCCGTGACGGCCCCGCCGGGCGGCGGAGCGGGCGGTGACCCCTACGGCGAAGGAGAGGGACGTTGATCGCGTACGAGATCGTCGACATGTTCACGGAAACCCCGTACAACGGCTGCGCCCTCGGGGTGGTCCCCGACGCCGCGGATCTCTCGGCAGCGGACATGCTCGCCGTCGCCCGGGAGACCGCCCTGACCGAGACGGTCTTCGTGGTGCCGCCCCGCCTGCCGGGGTCGACGTACGGGGTGCGGGTGATGACCCCGTCAGGCGAGTCGCCGTTCGGCGGCCACAGCGCGGTGGGCACCGCGAGCACGCTGGTGCGCGCCGGACGGCTGGCGGCCGGGGAGGCGGTGCAGGAGTGCGGCGGGCGGCAGCTCACCGTGATCGCGGGGGCCGACGGCTCCACCGTGTCCGTCGCGGGCGAGCCGCTCCTGCGGCCGGAGTGGGACCCCGCCCCGCTGCTGGCGGCGTGCGGTCTGACGGACGCCGACCTGGCGGGCACCCCGCACCTGACCGGCTTCGGGCCGGCGTTCCACGTCCTGCCGGTGGGCGCAAAGGCCCTGGCCCGCGCGGCAGCCGACCTGAGGGACCCGGTCTGGGAGGACTGCCCGGACGCGGTGCTCCTCGCGTGGGACCCCGCGAACCGCACCGCCCGCGTCCGTGTGTTCGCCCCCGGCTACGGCATGCCCGAGGACCCCGCCTGCGCCTCCGCCGCGCTGGGTCTTGGCGTCTGGCTCGGCCGGGAGAAGGCGTTGCCCGGCACCGACGGCCGCCACAGCTTCCAGGTCCGCCAGGGCGAGGACCTGGGCCGCCCTGCCACTCTCTCCTGCACCGTCGACCTCATCGAGGGCCAGGCCCACGCCGCCACGGTCCACGGCCGAGTCACCGCCACCGCGTCCGGCCGGATGACACCCCCCGGACGGCCCTGAGCCGCCAGGGGCCCCACGCGGTACGACCCCGTACGACCCGTACGGCCCTGCGACGAGAAAGGATCCTCCCAGGTGCTCTTCCGACCAGAACTGCACGGCGCTCGCGGCGCCGTGGCCTCCACCCACTGGCTGGCCTCCACAGCGGGCATGTCCATGCTGAACCGCGGCGGCAACGCCTTCGACGCCGCGACCGCCGCCGCCTTCGTCATCCAGGTGGTGGAACCGCATCTCAACGGGCCGGGCGGCGACGTGCCGATCCTCGCCCACCGCTCCGGAAGCGGCTCGGTCGACGTCGTCTGCGGGCAGGGCCCGATGCCGGCGGCGGCGACCGTGGAGGCCTTCACCGAACGGGGTCTGGCCGTCGTTCCCGGTTCCGGACTGCTGCCCGCCGTCGTTCCCGGCGCCGTCGGTGCCTGGCTCCGTCTGCTGAAGGAGTACGGCACGCTGCCTCTGGAGGACGTACTGGAACCGGCGATCGGCTACGCGCAGGACGGCTATCCGGTGCTGCCCAAGTGCGCCGCCATGATCGGCGCGCTCACGGAGCTGTTCCGCGACACCTGGACGGAGTCGGGCCGTACCTACCTGCGCGACGGGGTCGCCCCGCGTGCCGGGGAGCGGGTCACCAACCCGGCCCTTGCGCGCACCTACCGGCGGCTGGTCGCCGAGGCGAAGGCGTCCGGCCCAGGCCGCGAGGGACAGATCGACGCGGCGACGGAGGCGTTCTACGGCGGCTTCGTGGCGGAGGCGATCGACACCTATCTCACCAAGGCCGAGGAGATGGACTCCACCGGCCGCCGCAACAGCGGCCTGCTCACCGGCGCGGACCTCGCGGCGTGGCGGCCGCACGTGGAGCGTCCGCTGACCCTCGATCACCGCTCTCTCACCGTGCACAAGGCGGGGCCCTGGTCGCAGGGCCCGGTCTTCCTCCAGCAGCTCGCCCTGCTGGCCGACGCCGATCTCGCCGCGACGGGTCCGCAGAGCGCGGAGTACGTCCACACGGTGGTCGAGGCCGCCAAGCTCGCCTTCGCCGACCGCGAGGCCTGGTACGGCGATCCGGACCACGCGGATGTGCCGGTCGACGCCCTGCTGGACCCGGCGTACACCGCCGCGCGGCGGGCGCTGCTCGGCGCTCGGGCCTCGCGGGAACTGCGGCCGGGGCGGCCTGGCGGGCGCGAGCCGCTGCTGCCGCCGCTGCACGACGAGAGCGTCGCACCGGCGGACCCGGCCTGGCTGGGCGAGCTGGAACAGGGCATCCCGGCGATCATGAAACTGACCGCTGCGACCAGCGACACGTGCTGCGTCAGCGTCACCGACGCGGCGGGCAACATGGTGGTGGCGACGCCCAGCGGCGGCTGGCTGAAGAGCTCCCCGGTGGTGCCGGGTCTTGGCTTCCCACTGGGCACCCGCGGGCAGATGGCGACCCTCACCCCCGGCCACCCGAACACGCTGGCGCCGGGCAAGCGCCCGCGGACCACCCTCAGCCCGACCCTGGTCCTGCGGGACGGCCGGCCGTACCTGGCGTTCGGGACGCCCGGCGGCGACCAGCAGGACCAGTGGACGCTGAGCTTCTTCCTGCACCACACGGAGCACGGGATGGGCCCGCAGGCGGCGATCGAGGCGCGCACCTTCCACACCGACCACGTGCCCACGTCCTTCGCCCCTCGCCGGTTCCGCCCGGGGACCGTGGTCCTGGAGGGCGGCTGGCCGGCGGCGGAGGTCGAGGCGCTGCGGCGGCGGGGGCACCAGGTGGACCTGGTGGCCGACTACTCGCTCAGCAAGGTGTGCGCCACCGGGCTCACCGGCACCGGTCTTGTGCTGGGCGCGGCCAGTCCGCGCGGCGCGCAGGCGTACGCGGTCGCGGGGTAGCAGAGGAGGACATGGAATGGTTTCCCGAGGGAAATCACCCGTCCTATGCGGAAGGTGCTGACATGGCGGCTCGCCGGAAGAACCACGACGAGGACTTCATCGTGCTGGGCGAGGCCCGGCAGAACAATCTCAAGGGCGTCGACCTGCGCATCCCCAAAGGGAAGCTGACGGTCTTCACCGGGGTGTCCGGGTCGGGGAAGTCCTCGGTGGTCTTCGACACGCTGGCGATCGAGTCGCAGCGGCAGCTCAATGAGACCCTGCCGGCCTTCGTCCGCAACCGGATGCCGAAGTACGAACGGCCGAACGCGGGGGTGATGGAGAACCTCTCCACGGCGATCGTCGTCGACCAGCGGCAGGTCGGCGGCAACGCGCGTTCCACAGTCGGCACGATGACCGAGATCCTGCCCGCGCTGCGGGTGCTGTTCTCCCGCGCGGGCACGCCCAGCGCGGGCCCCTCGCACATGTACTCGCCCAACGACCCGCGCGGCATGTGCGAGGAGTGCCAGGGCCTCGGCACGACGGTCCGCCTGGAACTGGGCAAGCTGCTCGACGAGGACAAGAGCCTCAACGAAGGCGCCATCCGCTTCCCCTCGTTCGCGGTCGGCACCTTCCAGTGGCAGTTGTACGGCGAGTCCGGGCTCTTCGACCCCGACAGGCCGGTGCGCGGCTTCTCCGCGAAGGACCGCGAACTGCTGCTGCACGGGAAGGGGTTCACGGTCGACCGGGCGGGCCGCAACGGCGTTTACAAGAACGAGTACGAGGGCATCGTCGAGCGTTTCACCCGCCGGTACATCACCCCCGGCCTCGACAACGCGAAGAGCAAGGAGCGCGCGGAGATCGAGCGGGTGGTGACCCAGGGCCCCTGCGACGTCTGCCACGGCGGACGGCTGAACGAGGCCGCCCTCGCCTCACGCATCGACGGCGACAACATCGCGGACTTCTCGGCCATGGAGATCACCGACCTGATCGAGCGGCTCGCCCGGATCGACGCGCCCTCCGTCAAGCCGGCTGTGACGGGCGCGCGGGCCGCGCTGGAGCGCGTCCAGTCGGTCGGGCTCGGCTATCTGAGCCTCGGACGGCAGACCAGGACGCTGTCCGGCGGCGAGGCGCAACGGCTGAAGATGGTGCGCCACCTGGGCAGCAGCCTGACCGGGCTGACGTACATCTTCGACGAGCCCAGCGTCGGCCTGCACCCGCGGGACGTGCGGCGGCTGAACGACATCCTGCTCGCCCTGCGCGACAAGGGGAACACCGTGCTGGTCGTGGAGCACGACCGGGATGTCATCGCGATCGCCGACCACGTCGTCGACATGGGCCCGGGGGCCGGGCGCGACGGCGGCGAGGTGACGTTCGAGGGCACCCCGGCGGGGCTGCGCCGCTCCGGCACCGTCACCGGGAAACAGCTGCGGAGCGTGACCGGGCTCAAGGAGGCGGTCCGCTCCCCGACCGGCGAACTGACCGTCCGGGCGGCGAACCTGCACAATCTGCGAGACGTCACGGTCGGCTTCCCCACCGGGGTGCTCACCGCGGTGACCGGCGTGGCCGGTTCCGGCAAGAGCACTCTCGTATCGAAGGTGTTCCTCGCGCAGCACCCGGAAGCGGTGGTGATCGACCAGTCGTCGGTGGGCATCTCCACGCGGTCCAACCCGGCGACGTACACCGACATCATGGACAGCCTGCGCCAGCGGTTCGCGCGTGTCTCGGGCGAGAAGCCGGGGCTGTTCAGCTTCAACTCCGAGGGCGCCTGTCCGGAGTGCGGCGGCAAGGGAGTCATCGAAACCGACCTTGCCTTCATGGACCCGGTGACCACGGTGTGCGAACGCTGCGAGGGGCGCCGGTTCAATGACGAGGCCCTGCGCCACACCGTGCACGGCCGGACGGTCGTCGATGTCCTCGCCATGACCGCCGAGGAGGCGTCGGACTTCTTCGACGACGCGCCCGTACGGCGCAAGCTGGCTCTTCTCGCCGAGGTCGGACTCGGCTACCTCACCCTGGGCCAGCCGCTGTCCACGCTCTCCGGCGGCGAGCGGCAGCGGCTCAAGCTGGCGCACCGCCTGAAGGAGACCGGCACCGTCTACGTCTTCGACGAGCCGACCACGGGGCTGCACATGAGTGACACGCGCCGACTCCTGTGCCTGTTCGACCGGCTCGTGGACGGCGGCAACACGGTGCTGGTGATCGAGCACGACCTGGACGTCGTCAAGCACGCCGACTGGGTGGTGGATCTCGGCCCGGAGGCGGGCAGCCAGGGCGGCCGGGTGGTGTTCGAGGGCACGCCCGCCGAACTGGCCGGGTCGAAGGACTCGCACACGGGCCGCAGTCTCGCGGCCGACCTGCGGACCGCCCGCAGGCAACTCCCGTCCTGAGACGTCGTCCCGGGTGTCCCGGGACCGCGACGGAAAGTCGTTCGAGCACCGTGACAGAAATCGGATCGGAAGGAGTCGGGCATGCCCCTCATCCGGGTCACCCTGCTGGAGGGCCGGTCCCCGCAGGAGGTGGCCGCGCTCGGCGAGGCACTCACGGCCGCCGCGCACGAGGCGCTCGGCACACCGGCGGAGGCCGTCCGGGTGATCGTGGAGGAGGCGCCTGCGGACCACTGGTTCGTGGGGGGCCGGTCCATGGCCGAGCGGCGCGCCTCCCCCTCATGACGCTCCCCGCGGCCGCCGGGGCGGGCGGACCGCCGGTTCAGCGGACGGCGGTCCCGCGCGGGCTGCGGTCGGCGCGCGCAAAGCGCTCCCGGATCTGCTCGACGCGCTCCGGGGACCAGGAGGCCAGGTCGTCGCGGGTGAGGCGGCCGCTGCGGGTGATCAGGTGGGCGTTGAACGCCTCCGGTTCGAGGTCCGCGTACCGCTCCAGTTCCTCGAACCACTCCTGGCTCGTCCGCGCGGTGCGCTGCATGGCCTCGACCTCCGGCAGGCGCGCGGCCTGGTAGGCGGCGAGCGCCTCGGGAACCGACCCGTGGTCGTCCAGCGCCAGGGCGAGCGCCAGGCCGTCCTCCATGGCGAGCCGGGTGCCCGAGCCGACGGAGAAGTGGGTGGTGTGCGCACTGTCGCCGAGGAGAGCGACAGAGCCGTGGCTCCAGCGCCGGTTGTGGACGGAGACGAAGCGGCCCCAGCGCGACCGGTTGGTGCGCAGCCCGTGCCCGTCCAGGACGTCGGCGAAGAGGTCGGCGAGCCGGTCCGTGTCACTCCTCCCGGAGGTGTCCGGCACATCGGTGTCGCCTTCGGTGAACCCGGCGGCCTCCCACACCCGGTCGTCGACCTCGGCGATGAAGGTGCTGAGGCCGGGGGCGTAGGGGTAGGCGTGGGCGTGCAGCGTGCCGTGCTCCGTCTCGGCGACGGCGAAGGTCAGGGCGGTGAAGGGCCGTTCGGTGCCGAGCCACAGGTAGCGGGAGCCGCGTCGGGTGGTCTCGGTACCGAACTCCTCCCGACGGGCCTCGCGGGTCGCGGAGTTGACGCCGTCGGCCGCCACCACCAGGTCGTACGTCCGGGCCAGCACGTCCGCCTCGGGGGCGCGGGTGCCGTGGCGGACGGTGACGCCGAGGTCGGCGCAACGGTCGCGCAGCATGGCCAGCAGGGCGCGGCGGCCGATCGCCGAGAAGCGGTAGCCACCGTTGCGCGAGGTGCGGCCCCGGTGGTGGACGTCGATCCTCGACCAGTGGGCGCACTCGTCGCCGAGCGCGGCGAACAGCGCGGGGTCGGCCGCCTCGATACCGCCGAGCGCACCCTCCGAGAAGACGACGCCGAAGCCGAAGGTCTCGTCGGGGGCGTTCACCTCCCATACGTCGATCTCGCTTCGCGGCCGCAGCCGTTTGACGAGCGCAGCCGTGTAAAGGCCGCCGGGTCCGGCTCCGCTGATCGCGATTCGCATGACACCTCACGGGTACTCGGTCGGGTGGCGGGGGGTGTGCGCGAGGGACGGCAAGTGGCCCCTCCTACGGTCTACTTGTTGCCCGTAGGGCCGAAGTTATGAGCCGCACCGGAGAACCCAATGCCTCGGGCGGGCCGCCGCCGCGCGGCCGACCGGAAGGGAGTGCGGTCGATGAGGCCGACGACGGACGCGGACGTGCTGGAGCGGCTGTACGGGGCTGACGTGCCGCCCTTCGCGCTGCTCCACAGGCAGCGTCCCGGCCTGCGCGAACGGGCCCCGGTTGAGCTGCTGTTCGGGGACATGGAAACCGTCCGGTCGCTGGACGAAGCGGCCGCACCGAACGACGCGCCCGGTCCGGGGCTGCTGGCCCTGCTGCCCTTCCGGCACCTGGCTGAACACGGCCTGCCGTGCCACGACGACGGTACGCCGCTGCGGCTGCTGCGGGTACGCGAGCACCACCTCCTGCCCGAGGACGCGTTCACCGGCCGGCACCCCGCCGCGGCACCGCCGGTGGAGTGGCGGGACGCCGGGTTCACGACGAGCGAAGCTCAGTACGAGGACCTGGTGCGGGAGTTCGCCGACTCGGACGCGGCCCGCGGCGGGCTGAACGTCCTGCTGCGCCGGGACTGGTCCGCGCGACTGCCGGGATTCCGGCCCGCGGTGGCCGTGGAACTGTTCCGGCGGCTGCTGACCGCGGAGTCGGGCGCGTACTGGACCTTCGTCGTGCACACCGGGGGCCCCCGGCCGGTCACCCTGGTGGGCGCGACCCCGCAGGGGCATGTGGGCGTCGAGGGCTGCCGTGTGGTGATGAATCCGCTGTGCGGCACCTACCGGCGCCCGCCGGAAGGGCCGCGCGCCGAGGACCTGCTCGCCTTCCTCGCCGACCGCAAGGAGGCGGAGGAGCTGGCGACCACGGTGGACGCGGAGCTGGCGGTGCTGTGCCGGCTGGCCGGGCCCGGGGTGCGGGTGGAGGGGCCGTTCCTGCGCGGGATGGCGCATCTGCTGCACACACAGTGCCGGATCAGCGGACCCGCGGCGGCCGGGGCGCGGGAGACCCTCGCACGGGCCCTGTTCGCGTCGACGGTGGTGGGCAGCCCGTTCGCGGAGGCGTGCGAGACCATTCACGGCTACGAAACGACCGGACGCGGCTACTACGGCGGTCTCCTCGCGCTGATCGGCCGCGACGGGGCGGGGGCGGAGGAGCTGGACTCGGCGGCGGTGATCCGGACCCTGATCGTGGATCACCGGGGCGAGGCACGCCTGTCGGTGGGAGCGACCGTGGGCGGCCGGTCGTCGCCGGCGGCCGAGGCGGCCGAGACACGGACCAAGGCCCAGGCCGTGCTGACCGCCCTCAAGGCGCGACCGGCATCCGCCGAGCGGGCGCGCACACCGCCCTCCCCCGCCACACCGGGCCCTGATGACCTCCACAGCGCCGTACAGGAGGCGCTGGCCCGGCGGCACGCGGCGCTGTCGTCGTTCTGGACCAAGGGCACCGCCACACCGTCCACGGGCGGCCCGGCAGTGCTGGTACTCGACCCGGGCGGCGACGCCCGCGCCGAACTGGCCGCCCTGCTGCACCTGGTGACCGCCGTGCACGGCCCCGCCGAGGTGATCCGCCACGACGACCCCGGCGCGGCCGGCACCCTGGTCCGGCACCCGGGGCCCGTGCTGCTGGCGTCCGGTCCCGGCCGCCCCGACGACCCCGGCTGCGCGCGTATGGCGGCGCTGCGCCGGACAGCCGCACTCCTGGTCCGGGACCGGCCGCCCGGCGGGCCACCGGTGGCCGGGGTGGGCCTCGGCTTCCAGCTGCTGGCGCTGGCCACCCTGCCGGACGCCCGGGTCGTGGCCAGGTCCGGCGGCGCCGGACTGGCGCGGGAGATGGACTTATTCGGACGACCGGTCACCGCCGCCTTCCGCAACACCTGCACGATCGTCTCAGGACCGGACCGGCACGAGCTGATCTCGCTGCACGAACAGGCCGTACGGGGTGTGCAGTTCCGCCCGGAGTCGGTGCTGACCACCGATGGGGCCGGGGTGCTGCGCCGACTGCTCGGCTGACTCCCCCGGCCCCGCCGGCGCGGGCTCAGGACACGTCGGCCGCCGCGCCGAGTTCCACCAGAGTGCGGGCCGCGGACTCCAACGCGAAGGTCATCGAGCCGCCGTTGGGCTCGAACCCGGCGTGGTCACCGGCGAAGTGGACCCGTCCCTCGGGCCTGCGGATCACCGGCATCAGGGCGCTGTGCCCGCGCTCGGGCAGGAAGTACGCGCCCTCGGCGTAGGGGCGCTGGTCCCAGCAGACGGACGTGCCGGTCTCGAAGTGGTCGCGAGCGCCCGGCAGCATCCGCTCGACCTCGGTGAGGACGAAGCCGAGGCGCTCCTCCTCGGTCATGACCGACACCGCCCGGGCCCGCCATCCTGTCATCAGGCACTCCAGAATCTTGCGGGGTCCAGGGAGTTGGGGGGTGGCGTCGCGTATCCAGCGTATGGGCAGGTCGGTGGAGAAGCTGGCGTTGTGCTGCGGCCAGAACTGGCGGCGCATCTGGAGGTAGACGCGGACGATCGAGGCGTACTTCACCCGGCGCATCACGTCGTGCTTGGCGTCGGAGAGGCCCGCGTCGGTGAAATCGATGTGCCGGATCGTGCTGAACGGGACGGTGACGACGACGCGTTCGGCCTCCAGGGTCTCCAGGCGGCCGTTGGCGAGGACGGTGACCCGGGCCCGCTCCGCGTCCTGTTCGACGCGAACCACCGGACGGCGGTAGTGAATACGGCTCTTGAGCCGCTCGGCGAAGGCCTGCGGGAAGCGGTCGGTGCCGTCCTTCACCTTGGCCCAGCGGGGGTCGGCGTTGCCCAGCGAATGCGGGCTCGCCTCGTGGCGCAGCCAGGACAGCGCGGACGCCGCCTTCAGGTCGCCGCCGCGCATTTCCAGGAAGAGCGGCTCCATGAGGTCGATGGCCGCCTGGGAGGCGCCCCGGTCGGTGAGAACCTCGTGCACGGAGAGCTGGTCGTAGGGGCCGAGGCGCTGAGTGACCGCCCAGTCGGGGGCGCTCAGATCGGGCTGGAGGCTGTCGGCGACGGCGGAGACGTAGCGCTCGATCATGCCGTTGACGCCGAGGTCCTTCTCGTGCGGGTGCAGGTCGAGGCCGGCTCCGGCGACCGCGTCCGGGTCGGGGGTGAAGAAGCGGCCCCGGGCGAAGTAGGAGAACGTGGTGCCGAAGAGGTCGGCGGTGTCCGTCTCGACGCCGAGTTCGCGCAGGTAGTGCATGGCGTAGTGGCAGTGCGGGGTGAGCGTCATCGCGCCGGCCTCGGCGTGCAGGCCGTCGGCGAACGGCGCCCTCAGTGTGTACGCGCGCCCGCCGGGCCGGTCGGACGCCTCCAGGACCGTCACCTCGCAGTCCCGGGCGGCGAGTTCGTGGGCGACGGCCAGTCCGGCGAGCCCGGCGCCGACGACGATGACGGACCGCGGGGGCCGAAGCCCCGGTAGCCCGCTGTCGAAGGCACGGCGTACTTCGGTCTGGGTGGCTTCCCGCATGGAGTGCTCCGTTTCCGTGGTTCGGTGACTCGACGGCTCCGCGGCCGGGTTCTTCAACGGCTCCATGGCCGAACACCCGTACCCGTGGCGCTCTCCGCTCGTCTACCACCTGCCGCCGAAGCCATGTGCCGACCGCCCCGGTGGAGCTGTCGCTGTCCGCCGAGCGGCGCGCTGCACGGCCCGCTCGACCACGGCCGCCTGGACGTGAACCGGATACGCGACCTGCTGGTTTCAGTGCCGGTACGACGATCTGCCGCCGGCCCGTCACATCCCGACCAGTGGTCTCCCGCAGGGGCTTGCTGAACCTGGTCGACGTGGACGTCTCGATCAGCGGACACGGAAGCGGCACGGCGAACGCGGCAGACTTGTGTCTCACAGCTCACCCGCTGGTACTGGGGACCAACGCGGACCAACGCGGCACAGGTGCGCGGCGGAGATGAAGCCGCTGAGGTGTGGCAGGCCAGCGCCCGCCTGGTGCGATGGATGGGAGGGGGTACGGATACGCCTGGTCAATGGCGAAGGCGGCAGGTCCTGGTCCCCCATGTTCTGGCTGCCGAAGCCGATGAGCTACTCAGGTTGATGATGGAACGAGCCGCCGTTCTACCGGAAACCCGTCCCGTAGTCGGTGCGATTCGTGGCCAGTACTACGAGGCCATCGGCGATGTGGACGAGGTGTCGGCCGGGAGCGACTCTCTGGTAAGCCTCGCGAGCCTCGTCGACGCACGAGCTGCGGGGGTTGCTGCGCGATCAGCTGGGCGTGAGCGGAAACATCGGCTTACTCATCGTCGAGTTGCACATCGCGCTCGCCCGCCTGTTCATCGCGCAGGAGGACTTCACACGGGCCAAGGAGCAGCTAGGACGGTCCCCCTCTGGAACGCCCGGTGCCTGTGCGCCCAAGGTCGCTGCGCAGAGGGGAAGCCGGCCGGACACGAACATCGACTCTCAGCACATACGGAAAGCGACAAAGCAATCGGGCCCGAACTCTCTTGAGGCGCCTCCATCGAGCAAGCCCCATGGGGAGAATTGAGCCGCATGGGGAGCGCCTGGGGAGAACCGGCGACACAAGGCTGAATGAGCGTGAAAGAGTCAGAAAGACATTCCCCCAGTTCAGACCACCTCAGCAGCTCAAATTCCCTGGTCAACGGGGCGCGGTAGACGGCTTCAAGAAGATCTCCTCTTGGGCGGCCATTCTGTTTGCACCCACACTCGTTGGAACTATCTACGGCATGAATTTTGACCGCATTCCGGAGCTGGATTGGAGGTTCGGATACCCCTTCGCGGTTGGCCTCATGGGGATTGTTTGCGCCATTTTGTACGTGATTTTCAAGCGTCGGGACTGGCTCTAGTGGCGGGTAGTCGCCCCAACACTCGGCAGCCGAGGCCGTGCTCGTTCCTCAGTCAGTTCAGCCCTCTTGTCCGAACGCAAACTCGATCCAGTTGGAGAATTCGCAAGCCAGATGCCAGCGGTGCGCAACGAGCATGCGGGGTGCGATCGCGCGAGGGAATTCGACGCATACTCGGGCGCGGAAGCCGCCTGGCTCGTCGTTGAATTGGTGACGGACCCCGCCGATGGGCAGGCCCGCCTCAGTGAGGGCGACGCCTGCGGTTTGGACGGCGAATCCGGTGTCCCGTGGCGTGACCAGTGACGAGGTGTCTTCGTAGTCGACGAAGAACCGGTTGGCCATGGGGCTGCCCCCAGTGGTCTCGATGACCTCTTGCCGTCCGTGGAGGTCGGTCTGGATGAGGAAGTGGTCGGGATTGGCGGCGACCATGCTGCGCGTGTAGTCCTCGCGCTCAATGTCATCGAACCACTGCACGAACTCTGCAGCGCTGCCACCAGTAACGTGCAGGTCGCACATGCTCGTGGCTCGGCGTCCCCTGGACAGGCGAGCCGTGGCTCGGGTGACCGCGCGGGCGAGGCGGAGGTCGCGCGACAAGCGCCGCCGAATCTCCTCCGGGCTCATGGAAAGCTTGCCGTCGGCGAATGTCAGGCGCTGCTGTGTGAGCTCGCCGGTCGGGACGTCCAGTCCGATCTTGGCTGCGGCTCTGGGAAGGCGCTTCGCCTCCCAGTCGAGAACTGCGGCGCGGGTCACCTCCCTCCCGTTGAGCACCGCTCGAATCGAGATCCGGTCTTTTCCCATCGGTTTCCTTCGGATCGGGGGCTGTTGACGCCGTGGTCAGGTGCTCGGTTGGGCCGCGAGACCGGCCCGGGGTTCGGCGACCGGCTCCGGTGCGTGTCCACCGGTACGGGGCAGCAACAGGGTCACCACCGCCGCCAGAGCGAAGAAGGCGGCACACACCATGAGGCCACCACTGAACCCGATCGAGCCCGCGAGGCCGGCGAGGCCGAAGGGCGCGAACGCGGACACGCCACGGCCGACGTTGAAGCAGAATCCTGCGCCCGTGGCACGAGTCCGGGTGGGGAACAGTTCGCCGAGGTAGGACCCGAACAGACCGAAGAAGGCAGTGAAGGCGCCGAACAGTGGACCGAGCCACAGGAGGGGCGTCTGGTGGGTGGTGAGGGCATAGACGGGCATCGTGACGGCGACCCCCAGGAGGGTGAGAATGATCGTCCGGCGTCGGCCGATCCGGTCCGCGAGTATCCCGAAGCCGTTGTAGCCGAGGAACATGCCCAGGTTCAGGATCGTCACGAACAGGGACACCGAGCCTGAGGGCAGGTCGCGTTCGTCGGTGAGGTAGGTCGGCAGCCAGGTCGTCGCGCCCCAGTAGCCGGTCAGGGCGAGCGCTGCCATGAGCGTGCCCAGCAGGGTCGTGCGGCGCAGCGGGCCTGTCAACACGTCGCGTACCGAGACGAAGTCGGTGGTGTTCTCTGCCCTTTGGGCCGCCCAGCCGGCTGACTCCCGGAAGCAGACGAGGACGATGAGCACAGGGACGATCACGGCCGTGCCGGCGATGAGGAACATCAGCCGCCAGTTCGGGAGAAGGGGGCCGGAGATGACGGCGGCGAGTGCGCCTCCGGCCGGGAAGGCGCTGATCACGAACGCCGCGGCCCGGCCACGGCTCTTGGCGGGCCAGGTCTCGACCACGTAGGCGGACACGACGCTCCACACGGCGCCGAGTCCGATACCGGCGAGGAAACGCAGGATCAGGAAGACGGTGAAGTTCGGTACGACGATGAGGGCGGCCGTGAACAGGCCGAAGGTGACCAGTGATGCGATCAGTGCCTTCTTACGGCCGAAGTTGTCCGCCACGTACCCGCCCGCCACGCTGCTGACGCCGATGCCCAGGAGGGTGGCGGTGGCGAGGAGGCCCGCCTGGGTCACCGACAGACCCATGTCCTGCCGGATGTCGGGGAGGGCCAGGGACAGGAGGACGATCTCCAACGCGTCGAACAGGTAGGCCAGGAAACAGCCGCCGAGCACAATCCACCGAGTACGTCGCATCGTTACACCTCCGAGCGTGCTGCCGGTGAACGCGGGCAGCACTGATCAGCTTGTGGTCTGAGGGTGAGCAGTCCCTTGTGGGACGGATGGGGGGCCGAGGCCCGGCCGCAGCCGTGCAGAAGGCTTGCGGCCGGGGGCGGCCTGCAGTGCCGCGTCAAGCGGGAGCCGCCCACGCGGGGAGGCGCCGGAGGCGGTCAGCCGGCGTCGTCGGGAACGAGCACGAGGTCGAAGGTCATGCTCGTCCAGGCGCTCTGCGGTTGTGATCCGTCAGGCGCCGTTCCTGCGGTGTGGTGCTCGGCTTCCACGACAAGACTGTCCTTGACGCCGAACACGGCGTCGGAGCCGAGGTAGGGGTCGCCTGCCACGAAGATGTGGGTGATCAGGGTGCGGTGCCCCGGTGTGGTGGCCTTGAAGTGCAGGTGCGCCGGCCGCATCGGGCCGCGGCCGGCGGCGGTGAGCAGGTCGCCGACCGGGCCATCGTGCGGGATCGGATACGGCGTGGGCAGGACCGTCCAGAACCGATAGGTGCCGTCGGGCCCCGTTCGCAGCCAGCCGCGCCCCGCGGAACGGTCGCCGGGGTATTGGACGTCGTAGAAGCCGTCCTCGTCGGCTCCCCAGACATCCAGTCGCACGCCGCTGATCGGGCTGCCGTCCCCGGACCGCACCTGACCTGATACGTAGCACGGGGTGCCCGCCGCCCCGTGTGCGATGTCGCCGCCGAGCGGCACCTCGGGGGCGCCGTCGACGAAGAAGGGTCCGAACACCGTCGCCTCGGTCGCCCCGGGTGTTTTCGGCTCGTTGATGGCGACGGCCAGCATGGAAAGGCCGAGGACATCGGACAGCAGGATGAACTCCTGGCGGCGGTCGTCGGTGATGTGTCCGGCGCGGGTGAGGAAATCGATCGCCGTCTCCCACTCCCGTTCGGTGAGCCGGACGTCGCGGGCGAAGTAGTGCAGGTGGCGGACAAGGCTCTGCATGACCTCGCGAAGACGTGGGTCGGCGGTCTCGTCGAAGCTGGCGAGAACCTCGTCGGTGACCGCCTGTTCCCGGCCGTCGGCCCCGGAGTGCTCGATGGTCATGCGTTCCCCCTCGCGGGTTCGGTACCGGCCCATGCCGCGTGCACCAGCTCCCTGAGACCGTCAGCCGTGACAGCGCGCGGATTGTCGGCGGGCGCGAGCGCGAGAATGTCGTCGAGGACGGTGTCGATGTCGCCCTCCCCCAGGCCGAGTTCCCGCAGGCCGGTCGGCACGCCGAGCTTCGCGCCGAGCTCATGGAGCCCGCAGGCCGGGTCGGGCTTGCCGAGCGCGGCGGCGATGCGGGCGGCAGCCTCGGGCGCGTCCGCGGAGTTGAAGGCCAGCACGTGCGGGAGCACGATCGCGTGGGTCTGAGCGTGCGGCAGGTCGAACGCGCCGCCCAGGACGTGGCAGATCTTGTGGTGGAGGCCGGATCCAGCGACGGCGAACGCCGACCCGGCGAGATAGGCGCCCAGAAGCAGCTCGGTCCGGGCGTCGCCGTCGGTGGGGTCGGCGGCGACGGCAGGCAGGCCGACCGCGAGGTGCCGGATGCCGTCCTCGGCCACCGTGCTGGAGACCGGGTTGCGTCGAGGGGCCCAGAACGCCTCGACGCAGTGGGCCATGGCGTTGAGACCGCTGGCCACCGACAGGGCGGCAGGGAGCGTCAGGGTCAGGTCGGGGTCGTAGACGACGGTCCGCGGGAGGACCCGCGGGTCTGTGCCGGTCGTCTTGCGGGTCCCCTCCGTCAGGCCCCACACAGGTGTGACCTCGGAGCCCGCATAAGTGGTGGGCACGGCCACGATCGGCAGTCCGGTGGTCAGGGCGACCGCCTTGGCGGTGCCCGTCGTCGACCCGCCGCCCACGCACAGCACCAGGTCGGCACCAACCGCTGCTGCACGGGCGCGCTCGGCGACCTCGACGGGGACGTGCGGCCGGACTTCGGTGAACGTGGCCGCGACCCGGTCGGCGAACGGGGCACACAGTTCGCGCGCCAGACCGGTCTCGGATCCGGCGGCGATGAGCAGGATCCGCCTCGCCCCGAACGCGTCGATCTCGTCCAGGAGGGCGCGGCGCGCGACGCCGGGGCCGAACACCACGCGTCCGGGCAGTGCGTCGTAGGTGAATGTGCGCATCAGACCTCCTCGGACAGGACGGTGGGCTCAGGCAGGACGGTGGGCTGGTAGGCAAGGAGCAGCCAGCGGTCGCTCTCGCGCACCCACACGGCCAGACACCGGTTCGCCAGCGTCTTGCGCACCCCGCCCGCGGTGAGGTCGGCATGCATCTCCCCGACCACCACGGCGGTCTCCCCCGACACGATGATCCGGTCCACCGGGTGTTCAATGTGGTGGTACACGTAGTGACCCGACCCGAGTTTCTCCCGGTACGAGTCCAGAGTGTCCACCACCGCGTTCGAATGGGTGTAGGCGAGCTCGGGGTGGGCGAGCGCGGTGAAGGCTTCGATGTCGCCCGTGATCACCGCTTCGTAGCGGGCGTCCTCCAGGGTGCGGATCGTCGCCCTGACACCGGTGGCGGTGGGGATGCTGCTTGCAGTCATGGAACTCTTTCTTTCTTCTGTCAGGCTTCTGTCAGGCGCCGTGCGCATCGCGCGTCGGCGAGCCACCGCGCAGTCGCAGCGCGGTGAGTACCTGGGCCATGTCTTCCTGGCCGAGCCCGGCCGCCGTCGCGTCGTCCAGGACGGTGTAGGACGCCTCGCATGCCGGCAGGCTCAATTGACGCTTGCGGGCCAGGTCGAGGGCCAGCGCGAGATCTTTGCGGATCAGTGACACCGGGGCGGCGACGCCGGCGGATTCGGGCGTGAGGAACGCCTCTTCCTTGTAACCGACGTACGGTGCGCCGGCCGCGCTGTTGCGCAGCACGTCGTAGAAGGATGTGAGGTCGAGTCCGCCGGCCTCCGCGATGAGCAGTCCTTCAGCGACACCCTGGCTGAGCGCCGCGAGTACGGCGTTGACGGCGAGCTTCGCCGCCGAGCCCGCGCCGACGGGTCCGCAGTAGAACTGCGCCGATGTCATCGCCGCGAGGAGGGGGCGGACCCGCTCGAACTGTTTCAGGCTCCCGCCGACCATCGTGGTCAGCGCCGCATTCTCAGCCATGGACACGCTCCCCGACACCGGGGCGTCGATGATGTCCACCGTCGCGGATTGAGCCAACTCCCTTACCAGTTCGGGTCCGACGGTGCCCATCACCACGTGGAGGTGATCGGGTGTGACGTTCGCCAGACCGTTAACGACGAAGTCCCGGGTCGTCGCTCCGTCCGGCAGCATGCTGATCGTCAACGGGGCGTGGCCGAGCTCGGCCGAGGACTGCACGAGCGCGACGCCTTCCGGCGCCCGGTCAAGCCCCGGGTCGTGACCGAGGACCGTGTGCCCGGCGTGTGCCAGTCGAGTGGCCATCGGGCGGCCCATCCGCCCCAGACCGGCCATTCCGATCAGCATGCGTCTCTCCCGTACGTTGCGGTTCAGAGGGTGTTGCGGCTAGCACCGAACCTCCTGGCCAGTGATGAGGGGGCGGGGTGGTGCAGGCATCCCGCCCACCGAATGTTCATTCTCATTGAACACCCTGACGGGCGTGTGTCAATCTTTAACGCACACTTGCGGGCAGGCGAGGTTCCGGTGCGCTCTCGCTGCGACGGTTGAGGTAGCGCTGCCGCAGGCCGCCGTAGGTGGCGCAGACGAGCAGGAGCAGAGGCATCCAGTTGACCCAGGCGGCGTCGCTCTCGGTCACCTCTGTGTAGTGCGCGACGATCAGGGATCCGGCGGTCAGAAAGCCGAGCGTCGCGAGGACCGGAGCGATCCGTGTCGCGTAGAGCGAGCCGGTGATCTTGCCACGCACGGACGCGGCGACGACGCTGACCGACGAGCTTCCCATCTTGGTGATCATCGACAGCGAGTTGTAGCCCGCGATGGCCGGCAGCAGGCCGACCATGGGGTCCGCACCCGCCACCACGAAGGGGGTCAGGAACACGATGGTGAAAAGGAGTTGGCAGATGACCGCGTTGTGGGGCGTCTGTCGGCGTGCGTTCGTGCGGCCGAGGGCCGACCAGAGCAGGCCGGCCCGGGCGGACGAGAACATGTACCGGGTCGCGAGGTTGTGGAAGGCGATGGCGGCGCCGATGATGCTGACCGCGATCACGAACTTCAGTGGGGTGCTGGTCCAACTGCCCAGGTAGGAGCCGAACAGGGCGGGGATGATCTCGCCCGGGCCGGACTGTGCGACCTCCCGCGGGGCACTGTTCATCGCGGCGACGACTGCCCATGTGCCGACGATGAAGGCACCGGTGAGGAGGGACAGCGCCAGGTACGTGGCCCGGGGGACGGTGCGATGCGGGTCCCGTGTCTCCTCTCCGTAGGCGGCGGTGGTCTCGAAGCTGGCCAGGGACAGCAGGACGAACACGATCGACAGGCCGAACGCACCTCCGGTGAGCCCGGACGGGGCGAACACGTCAAGACGGAAACCCGAGGGACTGCGCACCAGTACGGCGACGATGAAGGCACCCAGCAGGAGAAACTGTGTGCCGCAGATGACGCTGGTGACCTTGCTCGCCACGTCCACGCCTAGGTAGCCGAGGACGCCGGTCAGGGCGACGACGACCAGTGCGTAGAACCACCAGGGCAGGTCCAGGCCGAGGGGTTCGAAGGCACTGTCGAGGAAGTAGCCGGCGACGCCGGAGAAGGCGACGACGGCGAGGTTGTACCCGAAGGTCGCGATGACGGCGATGGCCGATCCCGCCGTACGGCCGAGGCCGTGGGCCACGTAGGCCGAGTAGGCACCGGAGTCGACGACGTACCTGCCGAGCACGACATAACCGGCGGTGAAGAAGAGAAACACCAGCACCGTGAGCACGATGACGAGCACCGTGGCCGGGCCGACGCCCAGCACGAGGCTCATCGAAAGGTTGGACGACATCGTGGTGAGCGGTGATATCGCGGCGATGGCCATCATCGCCGCTCCGAAAGCGCCGATGGCACCCTTCTTGAGTACCCCCGCTCGCGGGGGTCTGACGTCGGGCTCGATCACCGTGCGGGGTGCTTGGCTGCTCGTCATCGCAAACTCCGTCGGTTGCTGGGCAGTTGGGTGGGCGTCGAGCCCCTGAGTGAGGCTGGTGAACCGGCGTCCGGTTCCCCGTCGCGCGGTCGGGAGGATCAGTGCCGCGCTGCGGCCGTGCCGTACACGTCGGCGATCCAGTCCGCGATGTAGCCGGTGGTGGGCGAAATGTTGTCCGCCGCGACGTGCTCGACGCCGCCGTCCTTCTCGGTCATGATCTTCAGCTCCCGCCGCGGGCTGTTGACCGCGGCGTCGTACTGCTTCTGCGCCATGTCGACGGGGATCTGGCGGTCGCCCGCTCCGTGCAGGACGAGGAACGGCACGCGGATGCGGTCGCTGACCTCCACCAGGCTCATGGTGTCGGCGAACTCCAGGAAGTCGTCGGCCGAGTCCTTGCCGAACACCCACAGCAGGTGCTCGACGAAGTGCGGCACCGACATCTCGGCGGCGTGCGAACTGTCCCGCTGCAGGCGCCGGCGCTGCAGTTCCGCCCACTCGTAGATGGCTCCCCAGGCGACGCACAGGCTGAAGCGCGGTTCGAAGGCGGCCGCGCGGGGTGCGTAGTAGCCGCCGAGGGACCAGGCCGCGACACCGATACGCTCCGGGTCACAGTCGGCGCGGGTCTCGAGATAGTCCACGCACGCCGTGCCGTAGCGCTCGCTCTCGGCGAATCCGGTCATGCGGCGCAGACGCAGGGATTCACCGGACCCCGGCTGGTCGATGATGAGGGACGAGACCCCGCGACGGGCGAGCTCCTGGGCGATGCCGGTCCCGTAGACCATCTCCTTGGTCGAGTCGAGCCCGTTGAAGAAGACGACAAAGGGGCTGGCGGAAGGACTTTTGCCTGCCGTCGGCGCCTTGATGAGCAGGCCCGGCAGGGAGCGATCTCCCTGATCGTCCTTGTAGGGCACCTCGACGAACTCGCAGTTCTCCTCGCCCAGGGTGACCGCCTTGCGGAAGCAGTCCAGGCCCGAGCTGTACGCCTGGGCGCGGGGTGCGTAGCCGTGCCTCTGCATGCGCTCGGCGGTCAGGAAGTACACCGCCGCACGTCGGTAGCGGGCAGCCGCCGAATAGCCGTGGCCTGCTGCCGCGTCGGCGTCCGCCAGACCGACCAGGCGCTGGGCCACGCCGCACCACGACGCGAAGAACTGCTCGGTCGACGCCTCGCCGGAGTCGGCCGTCAGCAGAGGCCGACATGCCTCGTCCACCTCGTCGATGACCGCCCCGGTGCTCAGGGCCAGGTTGAGGGACAGGTTCCATACGTAATTTCCGGGAAAGTACTCGAACATCCTGTACAGCCTTTCTGTATGTGGATCTGATGGGCCGATCGCCGGAGGCTACGGCTGGGAGGGGAGCCAACTCCCTTGGGTGATCCGGCGTTTCAGCTGCGCGCTGCCGGATCCACCAGGATCTTTCCGTCGACCGACCCGTTCGCCAGGCGCTCAAGGCCCGACCCCACGAGGTGGTCGAGGGGGATCACGTCGTCCAGGAGCAGTTCCCCCAGCGATCCGGCGGCAAGGATCTCCAGGGCCGGCCGCAGGTCTTCGTCGCAGACGTGAGCGACCGTGGACGTCACCGTGATCTCGCGAAGGGTCAGCGAGAACATGTCCACGCTCGGCTTCTGTTTGGGCAGACCGACAGCAAGGACGCGTCCGCCGGTGGTGACCATGGCGAGTGCGTTCTCGAACTGTCCGGGGGCCCCACTGGCCTCGATGACCACGTCGGCGCCAAGACCGTCCGTCGCCGCCAGGACGGCCGCGACGACATCGTCGCGTGCGGAGAGCGTCTGCGCCGCACCGAGCCCGCGGGCACGCTCCAGTTTCGGACCTGGCAGGTCGATCACCGTCACCTCCGCGGTGTACAGATGCTGCAGGCCCGCCAGGACGAACGTTCCGATCGCGCCCGCGCCGATCACCACGACCCTGTCACCGTCCCGCACCCCGGCCCGTCGGGCCGCGTGCAGCCCGACCGCCAACGGCTGTGCCATGCCGGCATGATCCAGGGGCATCCCCTCGGGGACCGGACGCAACATGCGGGCGGGGGCCGCGACGAACTCGGCGAGACCGCCATGGGCGTTGAGCCCCAGCGTGTAGTAGTGACGGCAGACATTGGTGCGCCCCCGCACGCAGCGGTCACACGTGCCGCACCAGACTCCGGCGCCGGCGGCAACGACCTGCCCTGTACGCAGCCCCAGATCGCCGCGGGCTTCCACAATCTCTCCCACGAACTCGTGGCCGGGGATCATGGGGCCGAGGTGGCCACTGGCACCATGGCGCTCCGCCAGCGGCACCATGACCGGCCCGCCCCGCCACTCCGTGACGTCGGTGCCGCAGAGTCCGTTGCGCCGCACAGCGATCAGGGCCTCACCATCACGCGGCACGGGCACCGGCACGTCCTCGATGCGGATGTCCCGCGCGCCGTGATAGACGGCGGCGCGCATGGTCTCAGTCATGCTGGGCTCCCAATTCCAAGTGCGCCTTGATGATTCGCCGGCTTCGGCTGTCCACGCGAGCAGCGCGATTCAAGGGGCAGTGGCGGCTGGACGAGACCGGCCAGGTATCACTGGCCGTCATTGCACACGGGCGATTTCGTTCGTCCACACTGAACGTGTGCGCCCATCGTGAACGCGCCAGATCCTGGTGTCAACAGGCCGTTTCGGCGAGATTTCGGCTGCTCGTCTTGGCGAAAGCCGCGATATGGTGCGCCGCTGTTCACTCTCACCGAACCGAGGTAGCGTTCAGTGACAGCTAACAACCGGCGGCAAGCCGGACCGGAGGACAGGGGCAGCACATGGAGGACCGCATCGGCCAGGCTCTTCGGGAGGCCAGGGTGGCCCAGGGCATCAGCCTGCGGTCCCTGGCCACGGAAACCGGCATCTCGGCCAGCCTGCTCTCGCAGGTGGAGACCGGGAAGTCCCAGCCTTCCGTGAGCACGCTGTACGCACTGGTCAACCGGCTACAGGTCTCGCTCGACGACCTGCTCGGAATCAAGGTGAACCGACCGTCCCGGCATCAGCCGCAGGACGGTGAGGCCACGCCCTCCGCTCATAGCCGCCCAGGGGTCGTGATCCAGCGAGGAACCGACAACCCGGCACTGGACATGGACAACGGCGTCCGCTGGGAGCGTCTGGCCTCGTCCGACAACGGCCTTGTGGACGCCTTGCTGGTGACCTACCAGGGCGGGGCGAGCAGCTCGGTCGAGGGGACGCTGATGCGCCACAGCGGCTTCGAGTACGCGTACCTGTTTGAGGGGTCACTGACGCTGGTGCTGGAGTTCGATCAGTACGAACTGCGGGCCGGTGACTCCTTCTGCTTCGACTCCACTCGCCCGCACATGTACGTCAACCGCGGCCGCGAGGCGGCTCGCGGCTTGTGGTATGTCGTCGGCCGCAACACCACCGAGCAGACGCGCGAGCGCCTCGCGGATCTGCTGGGCCGAGCAACTGGCGGCGGCAGCGCGGGACCGGCCAATGTCATCGACGTGTTCCGGGCCCTCGATGAGGAACGCGCCGCGTCCGACGGCTGACGTCAGATCCGGGCGGGCAGAAGCGGCAGCTCAAGACGGCCCGCGAGATCACCGACGGTGGGGCCGAAGGTCTCCCGAACCACCACTCCCTGCGGGGTGATGTCGAAGACGGCGAGGTCGGTGTAGACCCGGTCGACACAGCCCGGCCCGGTCAGCGGGTAAGTGCACCGCGATACGAGCTTGGGCGCACCGGTCTTGGTGAACAGCGTCATCATGACGAAGACCCTCTTGGCTCCGATCGCCAGGTCCATGGCTCCGCCGACGGCGGGGATGGCGTCGGGTGCCCCGGTGTGCCAGTTGGCGAGGTCACCGGCCGTGGAGACCTGGAACGCACCCAGGACGCAGATGTCCAGGTGCCCGCCGCGCATCATGGCGAAGGAGTCGGCATGGTGGAAGTACGCCGCTCCGGGCAGCTCGGTCACAGGGATCTTGCCGGCGTTGGTGAGATCGGGGTCGATCGCTTCACCCTGGGCGGCGGGGCCCATGTTGAGCATGCCGTTCTCGGTGTGGAGCACCACGCCGGATTCGGCGGGCAGGTGGTCGGCGACGAGGGTCGGCTGTCCGATGCCGAGATTCACGAAGGCGCCGTGGGGGATGTCCCGGGCGATGCGAGCGGCGATGTCGTGCTTGCCCAAGGGGCGGCGCTCGGCGTCCGCTGAGGAGCGGTCGGGGGTGGTCATGCGCTTGCCTCCTGCACCACGCGGTCTACGTAGATACTCGGCGTCACCACGGATTCCGGGTCGATCACTCCGGCGTCGACGACTTCTCGGACCTGCGCGATCACGGTGGTCGCGGCGGTGGCCATGACGGGTCCGAAGTTGCGGGCGGTCTTGCGGTAGACGAGGTTGCCCATGCGGTCGGCCCGCTGGGCGCCGATCAGCGCGACATCGCCCTTGATCGGGTACTCAAGGACGTAGGTGCGGCCGTCGATGACGCGAGTCTCCTTGCCCTCGGCCAGCAGAGTTCCGGCTCCGGTGGGGCAGAAGAACGCTCCGATCCCGGCTCCGGCCGCCCGCATCCTCTCGGCAAGATTGCCCTGCGGTACGACTTCCAGCTCGATCTCGCCGGACCGGTACAGCTCGTCGAAGACGTAGGAGTCGCTCTGCCGGGGGAAGGAGCAGACCACCTTGCGGACGCGCCCCTTCGCCAGCAGCGCGGCGAGGCCGGTGTCGCCGTTGCCGGCGTTGTTGGACACGACGGTCAGGTCCACGGCGCCCTGACGGATGAGCGCGTCGATCAGGTCGACGGGCATGCCGGCCATGCCGAAACCGCCGACGAGCACGGTGGAGCCGTCCTCGATGCCGGAGACGGCCTCGTCGGCGTGGGCACAGAGTTGGACGGTCATCGGCTCGTCTCCGTCACGTTCTCCAGGACCACGGCGAGCGCCTGGCCGACGCCGATGCAGATCGCGGCGACGCCCCACCGTTCACCGGACTCCTTCAGCCGGTGAACCAGGGTGCCGAGGAGCCGGCCGCCGGAGGCGCCCAGGGGATGGCCCAGCGCGATCGCGCCGCCCTTGGTGTTGACGATCGACGGATCGATCTTCCACGCGTCCACACAAACCAACGACTGCACGGCGAACGCCTCGTTGAGTTCGACCGCGGACACATCGGACCAGGTGATGCCCGCACTCTTCAGCGCCCGGTTCGCCGCCTCCACCGGGGCGAAACCGAACATCTGCGGATCCAGCGCGTACACCCCGCGCCCTGCGACACGGGCCAGCGGATCCGCCCCGATACGGGCCGCGGCGGCCTGCGACCCCAGGAGCACGGCCGAGGCGCCGTCGCTCAGCGGTGAGGCGTTGCCCGCCGTGACCGTACCGTCGGGGCGGAACGACGGCTTGAGCTCGGCGAGCTTGTCGACCGTGGAGCCCGGCCTGATGCCCTCGTCCCGGGCCAGCGTGTTCCCCTTGCCGTCCACCGCGACCGGCACCACCAACTGGTCGTAGAAGCCGGCCGTCCAGGCCGCGTCGGCCAGTTGGTGGGAGCGGACGGCGAACTCGTCCTGCCGCTCCCGCGGGACGGAGAACCGGTCGGCCAACTGCTCGTTGGCCTCTCCCAGGGAGACGGTCCACTCCTTCGGCATCCGCTCGTTGACGAGCCGCCATCCC
This sequence comes from Streptomyces sp. NPDC055239, assembly GCF_053606205.1. Classification (NCBI taxonomy): domain Bacteria; kingdom Bacillati; phylum Actinomycetota; class Actinomycetes; order Kitasatosporales; family Streptomycetaceae; genus Streptomyces; species Streptomyces sp. NPDC055239. The sequence goes on from NZ_JBSGRD010000003.1 coordinate 711,022, forward strand.
AGCGTGGTGGAGACAGCGGTCACGTTCTTGGCGGGATAGGCCCGATCCGGCTTCGGCAACACCCACGGGGCCCGGCTCATCGACTCCACACCGCCGGTCAGCACGATGTCCGCATCACCGGTCTCGATGGCACGGGAGGCGATGATCGCCGCGTCGAGTGAGGACCCGCACAACCGGTTCACGGTCGTGGCGGGAACCGAGGTGGGCAGTCCGGCCAAGAGAACGGCCATCCGGCCGACGTTGCGGTTGTCCTCGCCTGCACCGTTGGCGTTCCCCCAGACGACATCCTCGATGTCGCCCGCATAGAGCGTGGGCACTTTGGCCAGCACTCCGCGCACGGCGAGCGCCGCGAGGTCGTCCGCCCGTATCCCGGCGAGGGAACCGGAGAACCGCCCGAAGGGTGTCCTTGCTGCTGCATACAAGTAACTGTCGGTCACGGCTTCACCGTACGAGCGAGGGCTTCATCACGTCCAAGACTCAGTTCTTCTGCATTGATAAGCCTGTTTTATAGAATGGGCGGCATGGAGCTCCGCCAGGTCCGCTACTTCCTCGCCCTCGCCGAGGAATGCCACTTCGGGCGCGCGGCAGCCCGCCTGCACATCGCGCAGCCCGCTCTCTCGCAGCAGATCAAGCAGCTGGAGCGCGAGCTGGGCACACCCCTTTTCCACCGGTCCACCCGGCACGTCGAACTCACCGAGGCAGGAAGGCATCTGACCGGTTACGCACGCACGCTGCTCACCGAGGCCGAACGCGCGCGGGTTCACATGACTGAGCTCGCCACCGGCCACGCGGGCCGCGTTTCCGTGGGCTTCATCGGCACCGCCACCTACGACGTGCTGCCGCGCGTCGCCCGCACCGTGCGGTCGCGACTGCCCCACATCACTCTGGACCTGCACGGCGAACTGCTCACTCCACAGCTCGCGGACGGCCTGCTCGACGGCACCTACGACCTCGCGGTCTTCCGTTCCAGAACCGCCACCCAAGATCTCGACATCACGCCGCTGCGCACCGAGCCCCTGGTGGCCGTGCTGCCGTCCCACCATCCACTGGCCGACAGCCGGCAGATCTCCCTGGATTCCCTGGCAGGCGAACCCTTCGTCATCCATCCCGCACAGGCGCGGTCCGCCATGTACGACCGCGTCCTTTCGGCCTGCCACCGGGCGGGCTTCCAGCCCTCGCCCCTGGTCGAGGTCGGTGAGACCGCCACCCTCGTCGTGCTCGTGGCCGCCGGCCACGGGGTGGCGCTCGTGCCGGAGTCGGTGCAGAGCCTTCGACTCGACGGCGTCACGTACGTGCCGCTCGCCGATACGGAAACCATCGACCTCGTTCTGGGCCGCCGGGCCCACCGCAACTCACCCTCGGCGCAGCAGGTGGCATCGATCATCGAGGAGTGCACGCACGCTTGAAGGGATGGGCCGAGCCGCCTGGCACAGCGGCGCCTACGGCGTGGCCGGAGTCCCGCTCGTCCACGCGGCGCGCAGCGCCTTCTTGTCCACCTTGCCGACCTTGGTCGTCGGCAGCCGGTCGAGGAGCACCGTCTTGCGGGGCGTGTAAAGCTCTCCCAACTCGGCCGTCACCGCCGCGCCGACCGCGTCCAGGTCCACGTCAGTGCCCTCGGCCGTGGCCAGGAAGATCTGTACGGCCTCCCCGAACTCCTCGTCCGGCACGCCGAGGGCCGCCGCGTTGCGCACTCCGGGCAGCGTGAGCAGGAAGTCCTCCAGGACCCTGGAGTAGACGTTGTCGCTGGTGCTGCCGGTGACGATGATGTCCTTGGCCCTGTCGACGAGATAGAGGTACCCCTCGGCGTCGAGGTAGCCCATGTCCCCGGTGCGCAACCAGCCGTCTTGCAGCGCCTGCGCCGTGCGCTCCGGGTCCTCGTAGTAGCCGAGCATCACCGTCTCGCCCCTGACACACACCTCACCGACCTGCCTGGCGGGAAGCGGCATCGTGCCGTCCTCACCTTGCTCGGCTTGCTCACCTTGCTCGCCTTGCTCACCACGGATCTCGATCCGAGTGTCGGAAATCGCGCGACCGCAGCTGCGCCAGAGCTCGGGCCGCCGGGCCCCCTTGGAGGCCAGTTCCTCCGCACCGAACACGGCGATACCGAGCGCCTCCGACTGCCCGTAGCCCTGACTGAGCACAGGACCGAAGACCTCGACCGCCTGCTGAAGCCGACTCGGCGACGAGGCCGCGCCGCCGACGGCGATCCGCCGCAGCGCGGGGAGAGCGCCCGACACGCACTCCGGGTGGTCGAGAAGCGCGTACAGCATCGGCGGCACGAACATGGTGGCCGTGATCCGCTCCTCGCGCAGCACCGTCAGCGCCGCACTCGCCTCGAACTCGGGCAGTACGACGAGAACGGATCCTGTCACCAGCGCCTGCACCGAGGTGAGGTGGCCGCTGCCGTGCGTGAGCAGCGTGGAGGCGAGCACCCTGTCCGTGCCGGGGTTCACGGTCGGGAAGACCGTGGCGCGGGAGTCCTGCGGGTCGTCCTTCACCAAGTCCATCAGCGCGTCGTAGAGCCGGTGGCTGTGTGCGGCGAGCTTGGGGCGGCCCAGGGTGCCGCCGGTGTAGAGAACGGTGACGGCCTCGTCCGCTCCCGGGGCGGGCACGCCCTCGGGGCGCGCCGCCGGGCATTCGGCCGCCAGGGCCAGCAGGTCCGTGCACGGCTGCTCACAGGGCCCGAGGCTGAGCAGCACGGGCGCGTGGACGCTGCGGCCGGCCGCGTCGGCGGCCCGCTCGGCGAAGAGCGGGTCGGTGACCACGGCGCGCGCCCGGGACTGCTCGACCAGCGCGGCGAGTTCGCCGGGTCCCGGCTCGGGCGGCAGGAACACGACGCGGCAGCCTATGAGATGGACCGCGAGCTGCACGAGGACGGAGTCCACACGGTTGGCCAGGAACAGCCCCACTCCGTCGCCGGGTTCGAGCCCCTGGCCGCGCAGCGCGTGCCCCAACCGGAAGAGCCGCTGCCGCGCCTCCCCCCGGGTCAGCCTCTGCGCACCCTGGACGAGCGCCTCGACGTCCTCGTCCTTGTGCCAGTGCTCCAGGATGCGGTCCACGTACGTCTGCGGCTCGGAGTGCGTACGCGGCTCGGAGTGCGTCTGCGGCTCGGATGCTTGCTGCGCATTTGTTTGCTGCGCGTTAATGATCATGGACACATGCAAACATGTCGCTCAGGAGCAGGAGCCTCACAGGGGGCAACTTCGGCCATCGGCTGCCGGAGTACTATGCCCCGCTTCGGGACGGGCGGTCGGCTCTCGTGACCCGCCCTACCGCCGGACCACGGAGCGGATCCAGGCGAGTTGCTGGGAGATCTCCCCGGCCCCGGCGGTCTTCTCCCGGTCGGAGGCGTCGAAGACGCCGAGGAGGGTCTCCTTCCCGCGTGGGGCGATGCTCATCACCGGGCCTCCGGAGTCGCCGCCCGCGGGGATCCCGGACACCTTCTTCATGCAGAAGTCCGAGCCGCCCGGTGCCGTGTAACCCTCGCATCGGGGGGCGTCGGGCCGTACGACCCGAAGGTGCGACTGCTTGAGCACCGGGGACTGACAGCTGTTCTCGTCGCCGGTGCAGGTGGCGCCCCACCCGTACTGCCGCACGTCCTGGCCCGGGTGGACAGGAGCCGTGGACAGGCGTGCCGGGCGGATCTTCATCTTCGGAACCTTGATGAGCAGCATGTCGGCCTTCGCGCTCCCCGCGCGCTTACCGGGCAACGGGTGGACCGTGGTGCCCTTGCGCATGTCGAGGTTGCCGACGCGGAACGAGATCCGCTTGGCGGCGACCGGCTGTCCTTGCTCGAAGAAACAGTGCGACGCGCTGAGGATCCACCGGCGGGTGACCGCCGTCCCGGTGCACGCCGGTTTGCCGTCGACGAGCATGCGCACCGCCCACGGGGCGTACGTGGCCTTCGCCCCGCCGATGACGGCGGAGGCGGGCGTGGGCGACATCACCACGCCTGTTCCCAGCAGCAGTAGGGCGGTCAGCAGAACTCGGAGTCGACGACGCACCATCCGGAACAGCTCCTCTCTTCGGGACACCTCACCGGGACACCGGCCGTACTGGTGGATAGATACCCGGCAGGACCAAATGGTTCCAAATGGCTGCGAACGACCTCACTGGTTCGGAGGCGTCGCGGGTAGTTCCACAGTGATGCGGAGCCCGCCGGCGGGGCGCGGGGTGAGAGTGAGTGTTCCGCCGTGTGCACGGGTGATGGTGTTGACGATCGCCAGGCCGAGGCCGACGCCCGCGCGGTCGGCGTGTACGCGTTCGGTGCCGCGCTGGAAAGGTTCGGTGAGTGTCGAGACCAGCTGCGGGGTGAGCTTCTCGCCGGTGTTTTCCACAGTGAGCATCACCGTCATGGGGCGGACGTCAGCGCGGACGCCGGTATGGACCCACACGCTGCCCCGTTCAGGCAGGTTGTGGGTGATCGCGTTGTGCACGAGGTTCGTGGTCAGCTGCAGCAGGAGCGCCTGCGATCCGATCGTCGGTGCGATGTCGCCGCTGGTCTCAACGGTGACGCCCTGGGCTTCCGCCAGGGGCAGGAGTGTCTCGGTGGCTTCTTCCGCCATGAGGGACAGGTCGACGTGTGCGCGTGTGAAGGACCGCTGGTCGGCACGGCTGAGCAGGAGCAGTGCCTCGGTGAGGTCGATGGCCCGGGTGTTGACGGCGTGGAGGCGGTCGACGAGTTCGCCGGTGTCGTGGTCCGGGTCGGCGCGGGCGACGTCGATGAGTGCCTTCGAGATCGCCAGCGGGGTACGCAGCTCGTGCGAGGCGTTGGCCGCGAATCTCTGCTGTTCCGCGAGCTGCGCTTCGAGCTGCGCGAGCATCATGTCGAAGGCGTCGGCAAGTTCGCGGAACTCGTCCTTGCGTCCCGGCAGCCGGATCCGGTGGGACAGTGATCCGGCCGTGGCCGCCCGGGTGGCGTATGTGATGCGGTCCATGGGCGCGAGCATGCGGCCGGCGAGGAGCCATCCTCCCAGGAGGCCGAAGACCAGGAGGAACACCATGACCGCGGCTGCCGTCGGCGCGAAACCGCGCACGAACTCGGTGCCCGGACTCTGTTGCCACGCCCCCTCTTCGTTGGTCCGCAACCATCCCTGGCGCAGCAGGAAGAACCCCGCGGCGCCGAGCAGCAGGACCCCCGCGAGCATGAGGAATCCGGCGTAGCTGAGGGTGAGCTTGAGGCGGACGCTCAGGCCGGGCCTCCTATCCACGGTCACCACTCCCGCGCCCGGTGCCGGGCTCCGTGTCGATGCGGTAGCCGACACCCGGCACGGTGGCGATCGTCCAGGGTTCGCCGAGCCGTTTGCGCAGGGCCGAGACGGTGATGCGCACCGCGTTGGTGAACGGGTCGGCGTTCGCGTCCCACGCGCGTTCCAGGAGTTCCTCGGCGCTGACGACACCGCCTTCGGCGGCGATGAGGACTTCGAGTACGGCGAACTGCTTCCTGGTCAGCGCGACATAGCGGCCGTCCCGGTAGACCTCGCGGCGGAACGGGTCGAGTCGCAGCCCCGCGATCTCTCGCACGGGCGGTCTGTGGTGGGCGCGTCTGCGGTCGAGTGCTCTGAGCCTGAGCGCGAGTTCTTGGAGTTCAAAGGGCTTCGTGAGGTAGTCGTCGGCGCCGAGTTCGAACCCGGATGCCTTGTCGTCGATACGGTCGGCCGCCGTGAGCATGAGGATCGGCATGCCGCTGCCGGAGTCGACGATGCGTCGGGCGATCTCGTCACCGGACGGTCCGGGGATGTCGCGGTCGAGGACGGCGATGTCGTAGGCGTTGACACTCAGCAGTTCCCAAGCGGTCTCGCCGTCACCTGCGATGTCGGCCGCGATCGCCTCCAGTCGTAGGCCGTCGCGAATGGCTTCTGCCAGGAAGGGCTCGTCCTCGACGATCAACACACGCATGCTCTCGATGCTACGAGCCACTACATATCGTCGGCGTATCGAAAATCCCATACGAGCCGGCAACACCGCGCTGCCTTGACTGGCTGCATGAATCACACCAACACCTTGTCATCAGCGCGAACAATGACTTCCCGGATTCAACGGCGTCTTGTCGTCGGCCTCATAGCCGCCACAGCAGCAGTCGCCGCGACCCTCGGCTATCAGGCGCAGAATTCCCCGTCCGCCTCGTCTTCCTCGGATTTCCCTGCCGCCTCACCCTCGAAAGGTCCTCCCGGTGAGGACGGTGGTGCGCTGGGCGAGGCCGACGGCGCCGTCCCCGACGGCACGACCGTCTTCGACGACGGTGTTCCGGCCGTGGCCAAGCTCGATCCGGAATTACTGGAGGCCCTCCGCCAGGCCGCAAAGAGTGCCGAGGGCGACGGAGTCTCCTTCTCCGTCAACAGCGGCTGGCGTTCCCCGGAATACCAGGACCATCTCCTGCGCAAGGCGGTCGCCAAGTACGGGTCCGAAGCCGAGGCCGCCCGCTGGGTGGCCACCGCCAAGACGTCTCCTCACGTGTCGGGGGACGCGGTCGACGTCGGACGCTCCAACGCGACGGGGTGGCTGTCGGAACACGGCCCCGAGTACGGGCTCTGCCAGATCTACCGGAACGAACCCTGGCACTACGAGCTGCGCCCCGAAGCGATCGCTGACGGCTGCCCGCAGATGTACGCCGACCCCACCCAGGACCCGAGGATGCAGAAGTGACCGGTACCGGTATTGAACGCAATGAGCGCAATGAGCCAGGCCAGACGATCGTGCAGGTCGACACGGCGAAGGCCGACACGGTGCAGGTCGACACGGTGCAGGTCGACACAGCGGAGGTCGGCACAGCGGACGTCGACACGGTGGAGCAGACCGGCATCCGCCGGGCGATCCGCGCCACCTCCCGGCCTGGCCCCTGGAAGCGGGGCCTGGTGCTCGCGGCGCTGGCGCTGCTGCTCGGCCTGCTCATGCTGCTGCACGCACAGTTCACGGACCGCGGGGGCCTCGGCAGCCTGGTGGAGACCTTCCTGCCGTGGTTCGGCCTGTTCATCCCGGTGCTCCTCGCCGGGGCACTGTGGCGCCGCTCAGCCTCCGCGGTTCTCGCGCTGCTGCTACCGGTCGTTGCGTGGCTGAGCCTCTTCGGCGGGCTGCTCGTCGACAAGTCCCACGCCTCGGGCAGCGATCTCACCGTGGCCGGTCACAACGTCGACGCCGACAACCCCGACCCAGTCGGCACCGCTCGCGAACTGGTCGCGTCCGGCGCGGACTTGCTGGCCCTGGAGGAGGTCACCCCGCAGGCGAAGCCGCTGTACGAGAAGGAACTGGCGAAGGCGTATCCGCACCACACGGTGCAGGGCACGGTCGGGCTGTGGAGCAAGCTGCCGCTGTCGGACACCCGCCCCGTCGACACCGGGCAGGACGTCGGGCCGCTGGGTGACACCAAGCCGACCGAGGCCAAGCTGGCCGCCAACAGAGCGCTGCGCACCACCGTGGCCACGGACCGGGGTCCCCTTGCGGTGTACGTGGCCCACCTGGGGTCCGTGCGAGTGCTTCCCAAGAGCGGCTTCGGGACGGACGACCGGGACCGCGGCGCGCAGGCGCTCACCAAGGCCGTCGCCGCCGAGCGCAACGAGCGGGTGGTACTGCTCGGTGACCTGAACGGCACCATGGGCGACCGCGCGTTCGCCGGCATCACCTCGCACCTGCGCTCGGCCCAGGAGTCGGCCGGGGACGGCTTCGGCTTCAGCTGGCCGGCGAAGTTCCCGGTGGCGCGGATCGACCAGATCCTGGTCCGGGGCGTGGAACCGGAGAGCTCGTGGGTCCTTCCGGCCACCGGCAGCGATCACCTGCCGGTGGCGGCCGGGATCAGCTGGTGAGGGTCGCGCCAAGCCTTCGATGATCCTTGCAGCGGCCCCCTCAGGCTCCGTTAGCCGAGCGAGTCGATCAAATGGTCGTCAAGGTCGGCGACGAAGGCCTCGCCGCGCCACCGGCGCAGTTCCCGCCGCGCCCAGCGCAGCCGGATTGCAGCGACACGGCCCCCAGTGTCAGATGCCATGTCGATGCACTCGTGCAGCAACTCGGCCGCTGCGCGCGGCTCATCGAGCTTGATGCGTGCGAGCGCCTGGTCGGTTGTCACGATGGACCGCTGTACGCGCTCGCGGGGCGACGCGAGTTCGTGCGCGGAATGGGCAAAGAAGTCGTGCGCCACAGTCGGGTCCCCGACGTACAGCTCGCATAGCCCCTCGAAGCCTCGAAGGTGCGCCGGCGAGAAGCCGCTCGACGACGGATCATCGTCCCGAAGACCGTCCATGTCGTACCACGCCAGGGACAAGGCTGCCTGCGCATGTCGCTCCGCACCCGCTCGTGCGGCGATCTCTGCCTGTAGAGAATGCGCGCGCGCCCGTACTGTGACGCTGGTGCCGGCCTGCGCGTCACGAACCGCGGCGTCGACAAGGGACCGTGCTGCGTTGATCCCTGGCGTTGAGTACAGGGTGACCAGGGCGTGACTCATGTGGACCGTGGCACGCCGCCACGGATCACCGATGAGGCCGGCCGTTTCGGTTGCTCGTGAGTACAGGGCCCGGGATGCGCCGTCGTCCCGGTTCTCGAAAGCCATACGACCGGCGAGGGTGTACGCCTGCGCGGCGACCGAGCGCAATTCCGGAAGCAATGGGTCGGGCACGGGCCCATCGAGGAGTCGACGGCAGCATTCGACCACAGGCGCGAGCAGCAATTGCAGCCGGACGAACGGGACACTTCCGACCTGTTCATTCGCTTCCTCGATGGCGCTCCGCATCCCGACGAGCAGTCCTTCGTCAGCGGTGGTGGGGTCGGTGAGCGCTTCGGTCATGGCACGCTGAGTTGTCGGCCCGAGCAGCGCGAGGAGGCCGCCGCCGACGTCAGTGGCGACACGTATGAGTAGTGATCGCAGTTCACACAGACGCCGTTCGCTCTCGCCCAAGTGCGCGAATGCGTCCAGTAGTTCGGCGAAGTCGGACCCGGGCCCGACGCTGTGCTGTCCGGCACTGCCGCGAACGTAGATGTGCGCGAGCAACAGTTGATACCGCTCACTCGGCAGGATCGGAGCGGCCGCGCATTCCCACCGGGCAACGGACCGCTGCACGCTGGCGAGACTCGCGTCGAGGGGATGCCCGAGTCGGGACGCCATGTCGGCGATCGCCCGCGCGGTGCCTGCGAGCGACCAACCGCGGGAAAGTCGTAGCCTCTTCAGTGCGGCAGCGCCGATGAGTCTGTCGTGCGCACTCATGTCCTCATGATGCCCGCCGATCAGGTCACACGGGCACGATCAGGCGAGGTTTCCCCTTCTGGGCACCATAGTTGAGTGTCTGCCAGGTGCCGGATGAACCTTCCGGCCCTTCCGCAGGGAAGCCGATCACCATCTCGGCGTGATCGACCATCCATCGGTTTCGCGCGTGGTAGGCCTCAGTGCGGAGCTCGTCGGCACGCAACTCGACGACCTCTGCGATCCGGCTGCGGCAACGGCTGATCGCCTGCCGCGCGTCGGCCGGCTGCTCCTCTACCTTTCCGGGCGCAACGACTGTGATCTTCGACTTCGAGTTACCGGCAAGCCACAGCAGAGACAAGCTGTCGATCCCGACTGCCCCGCCGATGTAGAAGTGCGCATCATCATCCGCGAACGGACCCAAGTAGGTGCCGAAAAGGTCGGTGTACCAGGCGGGTTCGCGATGCCCGGTTGACCGAGTTCCGGTAATCGCCACAGCTAGAGGCATTGATCAACTCCGTGTCATAGGTTGTCATATCCCGCGTTCCACGCCCGTGCGGTGGGATCAAGTCATGGACGTGAACACCTCGGTCATTCTGACCGGGCAACTCAAGGGCGGGGTCCGCACGAACGGCGCCGACACGCACAGGTAAGGCGGCCACCGTGCAACAACCCCGCGAGCGAGAATTCGCCCCACACCCATCATCGGTCGCCGAAGCTCGCACCTTCGTGACCGACGCCCTATCAGATTGGCAGCTCGACGGCCCCCTCGAGGACGTCCGCCTCTGCGTCTCCGAACTCGCCACGAACGCGATCAAGCACGGCGGCGCGCCGGAGCGTGACGCCGCGCCCCACTCCGACTTTCGCGTAAAGGTCGCACTCGACGACGCCCGAGTGCGCGTCGAAGTTCACGACCGGACACAGGGCCTTCCCGCAGCGCGGCACCCCGGTACAGACGAATCTGACGGCCGCGGGCTCCTGCTCGTCTCTGCGCTCGCCGACGACTGGGGAGTCGCCCGGAGACTCTGCACGGGCAAGGCCGTATGGGCCGAGTTCGCATTCGGCTCCACGTCGACACCGCCCCCGAAGTGACCCGTATATGTCCAGCCGAGGAGATCGAACGGTGAACCTGGCCCCCGTCTCGCCGAACACAGTGCTCGCCAACGCGCTTACCAGCGCTGAGGACGTTCTCACCCCCCGCATCCTTGCCACGACACCCGAACGCATCGTGTTTGTGGTGGGAACGCAGATCAACGGCGTTCCACACATCGGCACTTCGCTCGTGCAGTCCCTCACCTTCGCTGCCGCGGCTCGCGTGCGAGCTCGGTTCGGGTTCCCGGTCGAGGTTCAGCTCAGCGCCCTCGACAACGCGCCGCACGAGGTCGTCACAGACCTGGATTCCGGGCACCGATACCAACGTGCTTTCGCGCAAGCTTTCGGCGAGGACGTCCTCGCCGCACAGGTCGACGAGCTTTACCGGCCGCTCTTCGCGGCGCTGTCCGAGCGCCTGAGCGTGCCGTACTCAATTGAGACGTACTCGCGACAGCAGGCCGGCGAACACTTCCGGCGTACGTGGCTACGAGCACACTGGCGCATCGACGCCGCCCGCTGGTGGCTAGCTCCCTCGAGCGGCGTGCCACACGTGCGCGTGCCGTGTCCACACACCGGTTGCGGCTGGGCGGAGAAGTACGCCGAGCGAACACGCGTGTATCCAGTCGGAATGGAGCGTGCCGACGTGCGCGCGGTATGCCTCCATCACGGCGATTACGAGATCGCCGTCGAACCGACGGCCGGCGGATATCTCGACCTCGCCACGCTGTACCGGAACCTCGTCAAAGAACTGTCTGTCACCGGTTCCCACGGCCGCCTCTACGTCATGGTCAAGGGCGGCGACTGGGTGTTCGGCTCACAACTCGTCGACGGCGCCCTACAGGCTCTCGGGTTGCCCCGCGGACAACTGCCCGCCCGACTGTTCTGCCCGCAGGCAGTGACCGACACGGGCGCCAAACTGTCCAAGTCACTGATGCGCGAGGGGCGAGCGACCTTGCCCGACGGCGCCGCCCCATGGATGCTCGACACCCGGATGTGGTCGGGGTCGTTACCCGAATACGTGGAGCGGCTGCTCGTCATGGCCGAGGTTCTACTGTCGGATCCCCGGCACTTCTTCCGCTCGTACTCGGTCGGCGAACTCGGCCGCCTCATGACCGCACCAGCCGCTAGGAGCGTCCCCTCCCAATGACGGAAACCGCTGCTCGCGTTCACGAGCTCAACCTGTACCGCCGGTACTTCGACCTCGTCACCGCCGGACACAAGAACATCGAGGTACGGGTGCGCTACGAGCGCCTCGCAGACCTCGCGCCCGGTCATGTGATCCGCTTCAGGGCCAAGGGCACCGGTGAGACGTGCACAGTGCTCGTGAAACGAGTCGCCGATTACGCCGACTTCGAAGCGCTGCTCGACGGCGAGGGCCCCGAGAAGATCAACCCGACAGCGACGCGCGACGAGCAACTCGACAACATTCGGAGTATCTACTCGCCGGAGAAGGAAGCGCTCGGCACGCTCGCGATCGAGATCGAGCTGATCACCGAGTAGGCCCTCCGGGCGGGCAGCAGCCGCCTACGCCCAAAACGTGTCGACGACATCGTGGCGTCCTGGCACTGTGGCGCACCATGACCAACCTCGAGCTTCTGACCGACGCGGACGTGCGGCTCATGCAGGCTCTGGCGCAGCGCGTCACCGCCACTCGCCCGGATCTGGTGAACGGCGACGCGACGGTCGGTGAGCTGGCCTGGAACTGGGGCAAGGGGCACGTCGTCGGAGGCGCGAGTTGGCGGCGTCGGTTGTGGTTCCGTGGTGGGGAGCTCGTGGCGTGGGGCTGGGTCCATCTTCCTCGTCAGGTGCACCGTCGCGACGGGACCGTGAAGGACGTCACCGGCGCCTACCTGGCGTATCAGGTCCATCCCGGCCATGCCGCGCTGGTCGACGAGGTCATCGACTGGTACGACGGCATGGCGGCGGGCATCGAACGTACGGTGATGCCGAGCGCCGCCGATGAGTTCGCCCTGGAGCGATGGGCGGCGCACGGCTATGAGACCGATCCGGCATCGCTCGGCGACACCGCGTTCTGGACCCAGCTCAACGAGCGTGACCTCACCGATGTGGAACAGCCGGTCCTGCCGGACGGGTTCCGGTTCCGCAGCGCCGACGAGGCCGGGCCGGAGGCTTTGGTCCAGGCCCATCTGGACGCCTGGCTCTCCTCCACGTACACGGTCGAGGATTACGAGGGCGTACGGCGGACGGCGCCGTACCGCGGCGATCTGCACATCCTGGTCGAGGCGCCGGACGGAACGATGGCGTCCTCGGCCATCATGTGGCTCGACGAAGCGAACAGGACCGCCGAGTTCGAGCCGGTCGGGACGCATCGGGACTACCGGCGTCTGGGTCTTGCAAGGGCGATGCTTCTGCACGGGATGCTTCGGGTGCGGGCGGCCGGGGCCACCCATGTGACCGTCGCCTGCCTGGGGGCACCGGGGCACCCCCAGGCGCGCGGCCTGTACTACGGCGTCGGGTTCAAGGAGCTCACCCGGGACGCGCCGCTCATCAAGACCGAGGTCAAGACCGGGATCAAGGCCAGGACCGGGGCCTCTGGAGCTTGAGGTTGAGCGGGGCGGCCTCGTCCGCTATCGGCTATCTGATACCAGTTGTCAGCTATCGGCGCGACTCCCCCGTCTCCGTCACCACGCGGTCGTGCCGCAAGTCGTCGAAGAGCCGGGTCGACCTCTTCGCGTCCCACTTCAGTACGTTGCCCTTGGACGTGGGGACGCCGAAGCCGGACACGGGCACGTTGATCCGCTTGCCGTGTCCGCCCGAGACGCTCTGCACGGCGCGGAACATCTTGCTGAGATCGCGCAGGCTCATGTCCTTGTCGACGATGAGCGTGTCGAGCCCCGCCTCCATGGCCGGGCCGATCTCCGTCGGGTCGAAGAGGGTGCCGGGGCGGGCGGCCTGGTGGGCGAGGGTCGACAGGAACTTCTGCTGGTTCTTCGACCGGCCCAGATCGCCCTCCCTCTCCTGGTGCCGCTGACGGACGAAGGCGAGTGCCTGCTTGCCGCTCAGGGTGTGACAGCCCTTGCGCAGGTCGGCGCCCGACTTCTTGTCCTTGATGTCCCGGTCCAGGCACATCCGGACGCCGCCGATGGCATCGACGATGTTCACGAACCCTGCGAAGCCGATCTCCGCGTAGTGGTCGATGCGAAGACCGGTGTTCTGCTCGACGGTGTGCACGAGGAGTTCGGGGCCGCCGTAGGAGAACGCGGCGTTCAGTTTGTCTCCCTCGGGTCTCTTCGTCTTGCCCGTCGTCGTGTCGAGGCGGCCGGGCAGAGTGACCCAGGAGTCGCGCGGCAGGCTGACCATGCTGCTTCCGTTGGCTCCGGTGTGCAGCAGCATCATCGAGTCGGTACGCCGTCCGCCGCCCCCGCCGGCTCGCAGGTCCTTCACGGCGTCCTCCGAGAGCCCGTCGCGGCTGTCCGAGCCCACGATCAGGTAGTTGGTGCCCTCGCCGGTCGGCGGGCGGTCCCCGTACGCGCCGAGGTCGACGTCTCGGTCGAGCCTGGTCTCGGCCCAGCCGTAGGTGCCGCCCGCCGCGACGACCACGGAGGCCAGCAGGACGAGCACCACCCGCCGCAGCCGCTTACGTCTCTTCGGCTGCCGGGCGTGGGCGCGCCGGGGTCCGTAGTGGGAGCTCGGGCGGTCGGCGAACCGCTCGCGCGCGGTGGAGGAGCCGTCCGGGGCCGCGTACGGGTCCTCATCGGCCCGTTGGTCAAGCGCGTCTGCCATGGTCAACTCCCTTGGTCATTACCGGGTCCGACTCCTACGGTCCCTCGCCGGTTCCCTGCTCCCTCGTCGACCGGATCTCCGGACATCTCTCCGGACATCTCTCCGAGCGGCGCGTCGAGCAGATACGGGTCTGCTGTTCCGGTCCGGACCATGCTGTGCCACTTCAGGCGCGTGCCGAGCAGCGCCGTGGTCACGGAGTGGATGACCACGAGGTACATCAACTGCCGGTAGACGAACTGCTGGAGCGGCAGCACCCACAGCACGCGCAGCCGTTCGCGGTCGAGCCGCAGCGCGTACGCGGCGGTGACCAACTGGACGGAGAGGAAACCGAACCAGACGAGTCCGGCCTCCACGGGGTCCCGGAACAGCGCCCCGTACAGGGCGAACATGTCCACGACCGGAGCGCACAGCGGAAGGACGATCTGGAACAGCGTGACGTAGAGCAGCACGCGGCGGCCGAAGCGTCCGGCGGGGCCTACCTCCGTCACCGCGTGGCGGTGCTTCCACATCGACTGGAGGGTGCCGTAGCACCAGCGGTAGCGCTGCCGCCACAACTGCCGCAGCGTGCTGGGCACTTCGGTCCAGGCGACCGCGGACTCCGCGTAGACGACCCGCCATCCGGCCCGCCAGAGCGCCATCGTGAGGTCGGTATCCTCGGCCAGGGTCTCGTCGCTCACGCCACCGACGCCCATCAGCGCGTCCCTGCGGAAGGCGCCGATCGCCCCCGGCACCGTCGGCATGCACTCCAGGACCTCGAACATCCGGCGGTCGAGGTTGAAGCCGAGTACGTACTCCAAGTGCTGCCATTTGCCCAGCAGTCGGCGCCGGTTGCCGACCTTGGTGTTGCCGCTGACCGCGCCGACCGCCGGGTGGGCGAGCGGCTGGACGAGGCGGGCAAGCGCCTCGGGCTCGAAGATGGTGTCCGCGTCGACCATGACGACGATGTCGTACCGGGCGTATCCCAGACCGGTGTTGAGGGCGCTCGGCTTGCCGCCGTTGGGCTGCCGGATCACCGTCACCCGCGGATCGTCGATGCCCTCGGCGATGTCGGCGGTGGCGTCGGTCGAGCCGTCGTCGATCACGATGATCTGGAAGTGCGGGTGCGTGGAGGCGAGCAGCGAGTACACGGTGGAGGCGATACCGGCCTCCTCGTTGTACGCGGGCACCAGGACCGTCACCGGGTCCCGCACCTCACGAAGGCGTGGTGCCCCTGGCCGGTACCGGTGGAGCCTGCGCACATGCAGCCGGGCGAACACCATGAACAGGAGCATCCGCAGGACGCCGAGCACGCCCGTGAGGGTCAGCGTCCACACCATCACGGTGAGGAACGCCTTCCCGAGCCGCTGCGACCAGAGCAGGCCCACGCCCTTGACCTCCTGGCCGACCGGGGCCTGGGCGAGGAAGGAGGGACGGTCGAGGCCGCCGCTGACCGTGGTGAACCGTTTCACGCCGCTGTCCCGCAGCAGGTCCTCGGCCTCGCGGTAGCCGAGGTCCGTCTGACTGTGCTGCGAAACGAGGCCTCGCCACGGTTTGCGGTCCTTGTGGTCCGATGCGACCACCAGGTACCCCTGCCCCGCCGCGTCCTGCGCCGCCGTCCACTCGGCGCCGCAGAGCGTGTCGGCGGCCGTGGTGTGCGGCAGCCGCAGCAGAGTGGTGTTGATGCCTGCCGCGCCCGCGAGAGCGGACTGGGTGAGCGACAGTTCGAGGCGTGCGCGCAGCGGCGACGCCACACCGAGGTCGCCGCCGCTGTAGGTGTACGAGCCGACCTCGTGGCCCTCGCGAACGATCCGCCGCATCAGCTTCGGGTGCCGGGCCACGTCCTTCCCGTAGACGAAGAAGGTCGCGTGCGCGTGGTGCCTGCGCAGCAGGTCGAGCAGGCGCGGCGTCCACTCGGGGTCGGGCCCGCCGTCGAAGGTGAGCGCGACCGTCCGCGGGGGCATGGCCGCGGTAGCGGCCGCCCCCGTGGGGCCGAACCTCAGCAGCGGCTTCCCGTCGTCCGCCTGGCGCGGGATCGGCCGGGTGCAGAGCGGTTTGGTGCGCGCGGCGTCGACCTGGTGGGTCGTCCAGCCCTCGAAGAGGAGGGTGACGGCGACCACCAGGAGAACGAGCAGGAGCACGAGCCAGTGTCCGCGCGGCGGGCGACGGACGCCCTCAGCGCGCGTGCTCACTGCTTCGGGCCTCCGGCCGGCGGGTCGGATCTGCCGGCCGGAGGGTGTCCGGCGTCCGGGCCGGAGGTCGCCGTTCCGTTCATGCTCGGCGGCTGCGTGCCGACCGGCTGCCGGAGTCCGCTGATCAGCGCGCCGACGAACAGCAGATACCCGAGGCAGGCGACACCGACGACCACCGCCATGCCTTGCAGCGTCCGCCTGCGCCAGCCCGAATGGTCGATGAAGACGGGTATTTGAGGAGCGGCGGCCGGGGGGCGCCGTGCCACCGGGGGCATGCGGGGCGCCGCCGCCTGGTGCGGAACGCGCTGCGTCATGTCCCGGCTCGGGTGCTGCTGCTGCGTCATGTCCCGGCTCGGGTGCTGCTGCTGCGTCATGTCCCGGCTCGCGCGCTGCGCCCGTCCGGGCGCGCTCGGCGGGCACGGGGGTATGGACGACAATCGCCCGTCGTGCGGTGTGCTGGCTATGTGGGGGATGCCCTGCACTGGTGCTCCTGATCTGCGGCCGCGCACGCGCGACTCTTTGTATGGGGGGTACGGGCCCGGGGGCCCGCTGTACTGCGGGTGGGACGTACTGCCCGCGAGAGACGTCGGAGCCGCATCCCGGTGCCCTGCGCGTACGGAGATTTCCCGTACGCGCGCATGCGGTGCGCCCTTCCCGGGTGGGGCCGGGGAGGGCCGTGTACGCATGGGCCCTCACAAGGGCCGGGAGGCCAGGCTGCGGCCGTCAGTCATCACGCAGCCCCCGACCCTACTCGGGCGGACGGAGTCGGGCACCCCCGAACGGGCCGTGGCGCCGGTCACCCGGAAGGCGCGGCAACAGGCCGTTTACGGGGCAACAATTCAGCTGCCTTCAGCTGCGGAGCCGACAGGAGGCGACACCACCCGTTCACCTCGCGGCCCGCTGGGCGACGCCATACCTGTCAGGAACCCTTCACGGCAAGATCACAGAGTGCTCTCTGTCCTTACTGGCCCGTAACACTTCCCGCAACACTGCCCATGACAGATCCATGACAGACCCTTGCAGAGAGGATCCCCTCCATGGCCAAGTCCCGCAGAAATCGGCCCGCTTACGGCCGGCTCGCCCTCGTCGCCGCCGTCACCGTGCTTGCCGCGACCCTGCCCCTGAGCTCCGGCGCCCTCGCGGCCACGGCACTGCCCGCCGTCGAGCCGCGCGCCGAGACCCCCGCCCTGCACGACGACGAGGCGGGCGGCGACGCCGACGCCGATGATCCGGCGATCTGGCGCAACCCCGCAGAGCCGGACCGCAGTCTGGTCGTCGCGACCGCCAAGCAGGGCGGCCTTCGTGTGTACGACCTCCACGCGCGCGAGGTGCAGTCCGTTCCGGCGCCCGCCGCGCCGAAGCCCGATGACGCGCCCGGCCGTTTCAACAACGTCGACCTGGTGCACGGTCTGCGCCTGTCGTCGGGCCGCGCGGACCTGGCGGTGACCAGCGACCGCGGCAGCGACCGGCTGCGCTTCTACCGCATCGACCGGGACCGCGCGGGCGGCCCGCTCACCGATGTCACCGACCCGTCCGCGGCGCCCGTCTTCTCCTCCTCGCAGGATGAGATCAACGAACAGCGCACCGCGTACGGTCTCGCGACGTGGACGGACCGCGCGACGGGCCGGTCCTACGCCTTGGTCAGCCAGCGGGAGCGGACCCGCATCGCGCTGCTCGAACTGACGCCGAAGAGCGGCGGCACGGTCGGCTACCGCAAGGTCCGCACGCTCGACCTGCCCGCCGACTTCCCGTTGCCGAACGGCACTTCGTGGTCGCCGTGCGGTGAGCCGGGCGAGCAGCCGCAGGTGGAGGGGATGGTCGTGGATCCGGCCAACGGCACGCTGTACGCGGGCCAGGAGGACGTCGGCATCTGGCGGCTGCGCGCGGATCTGACCGGCAAGCCACAAC
The DNA here is from genome assembly GCF_053606205.1 of Streptomyces sp. NPDC055239. Taxonomy (NCBI): domain Bacteria; kingdom Bacillati; phylum Actinomycetota; class Actinomycetes; order Kitasatosporales; family Streptomycetaceae; genus Streptomyces; species Streptomyces sp. NPDC055239. The sequence continues at coordinate 729,100 of NZ_JBSGRD010000003.1, forward strand.
TGGCCGACAAGGTGCGCGAGTTCGGCGTACCGGGGACGTACGACGAATCGTCCGAGGAGTGCGTCGCGGGCGCCGACCCCGGCTACGGCGGCAAGCACCTCACGGCCGACGTCGAGGGTCTGACGCTGCTGAACCAGGACGGCGGCGACGGCTATCTGCTGGCCTCCAGCCAGGGTGACAACACGTTCGCCGCCTACGACCGCGAGCTGTCCGAGCGCAATGAGTACGAGGGGGGCTTCCGCGTCACTGCCGCTTCCTCCGCGCTCGACGGCTCCGAGGAATGCGACGGCGCCGCGGTGCTCAATGAGCCGCTCGGCTCGAGGTACCCGCACGGACTGCTCGTCGTGCAGGACGGTCACGACGCGCCCGGTGACCCCGAAAGGCCTTCCACGAACTTCAAGTTCGTGGATCTGAGTGACGTGCTCGACGCGGTCGACGACTGACGGACGACCGACGGACGGGCAGGCAAGCAGGCAAGTGAGGAGGGTGGCGGCCCCACGGGGGTCGCCACCCTCCTCGCTTCTCTACGGATAACGCTTTCCTCAAGTTGAAATACCGACCAGTTAATTCGGATCCCACCATGGCCTGAATTCCCACCGCACAGAATGAGACGCTCCCTCCGCTCACCACGCCATACACTCGTCCGGCACATGACAATGGCACTAATCACCCGCCCTTGACTCGTTTCTTTCGCTACTCCCCCCTTACACCGCTGACCCGGGCCGGAATTGGCGCAGCTGACCCCTGTCCAAAAATGGAGGACCTCACCTGACATGTGAGGCGCGTGTGAAACCCGGTGAGGTCACGCAGAGTTGATGACCCATCAAGTCTGCGTCACCATTTTTGGACAGACCATTGGAAGGGGCACCCACTCGAAACATTTGGCTCTACGGTTCTCCACGTGGGGGGAACCACGAGGGGCATCACGAGGGGCACGAGGGGGGATTCGCCGATCAAGACGGTGCTGCGCGAATACCGGGGGGTGCGCGCAGCCCCGTAAACCAGCGTCTTTTTCTTTCGAGGGGATCCGTGCGGCGACGGCCGAACGCCCGCCGACGGAGCAGATGGCGCTGCCCGGTTCGACCAGCCGGCCCCGTTCCATCGGCAATGAAGTCCTTCTGCCGTAGGCAGGTTCAAAGACTCAGAAGCCTGCGCAGGTTGCGTCCGCCCCACACATTCACGTTGGGCAACACAGGGACTTCACGAAGGAGACCCCCGTGACGGAATCTCGGCCGAACGACCCCGCTTCCGCAGGGAGTGGGCTACTGCTAGAAGCGTTTGACGCCCAACTGTTCCGGGAAACTTCCGAAACCGCACTTTCGAAGCTGGAGAAACACCTTTCCGATCTCTCCATCAGGGGTCTCGAACTGACCGATCCCGCGACGTTGTCGGCGGCGGCGAAAGCCCTGATGACGACAGAACGCGAGAAGGTCGCGACGTTCGACGAGGAGAAGCTGGCAGGGATCATCGACCTGTACATCAGGACCGGCATCCAGGTGCACTCGCCCGGATACATGGGCCGTCAGTTCTCGGGCGTCGTGCCGCTCGCCGGCGTCATCGACTTCGTCAGCTCGGTGGTCAACCAGCCGGCCTCGTTCTACGAGGCCGCCCAGTTGCCCAACGCGGTGGAGCGGATCATGGCCGATGAACTCAACCGGTTCATCGGCTGGGATCCCGCCCGGTTCACCATGGTGACCACGTCGGGCGGTTCCCTGGCCAACCTCACCGCGCTCCTGGCGGCCCGCAACCAGAAGCTGCCCGGCTACTGGTCGGAGGGCGGATCCTCCTTGCGCGGCCAGCCACGACCAGCCATCGCGGTGGGCGCGGACGTGCACTACAGCGTCGCGCGGGCGGCCGGTGTGATGGGCATCGGCGAGGCACAGCTCGTGCGGCTCCCACTGAACAGCCGCGGTCAGATCAGTGCGGCGGACGCACGGCCCGCCCTCGATGCCGCCGAGCGGCAGAACCTGAAGGTGTTCTGCCTCGTCGCTTCGGCGGGCAGCACGTCGGTGGGCGCCTTCGACCCCCTCGACGAACTCGCGGAGCTGGCCGCGGAGAGGGAACTCTGGCTGCACGTCGACGGCGCCCACGGAGCGAGTCTCCTGGTCTCCGACACCCTCCGCGAAAAGCTGCGGGGAATCGACAAGGCGGATTCCCTGACCTGGGACGCGCACAAAATGATGTTCGTTCCCGCGCCCTGCACGATGCTTTTCTACCGGGACAAGGAAGCGAGCCTCACCGCTTTCCGGCAGAAGGCCAGTTACGTGTTCGACGAGGAGCCGGACATATACACGGCTTACGACAGCGGCGGCAAGAACTTCGAGTGCACGAAGCGGCCGATGATCATGACCCTTTGGTCGCTCTGGGCCATGTACGGACCTGCCTTGTTCGCGGAGAAGATCGAGTATCTCTGCCAATTGACGGAGGAAGCACACGGGATCGTCAAGGCCGAGCCCGACTTCGAGGCAGTACACCGCCCGGAAGCGAACATTCTCTGCTTCCGATATCACCCGGCCGGGGTCAGGAAAGAGGACATCCATCGCCTCCAGATCTCCATCCGGAACCGCGTGAAGCTCCAGGGAAACTTCTTCATCTCCAAAGTGAACGTCGATGGGGTGGCCGCACTGCGCGTGGTCATGATGAACCATCAGATCACCGGCGAACACTTCCGGATGCTGATCTCCGAAATCCGAAGGACAGGGCAGGACCTGCTCAGCAGCCAAGCGGGAGCAGAAACAGCTTAGAGGGGACGGATGTTGAGTACATCGCAAGTTCCACGAGCCACACACGTCACGTCGATCACACCGGCGCCCGGCGGCGCCCGCGAACTGGCCAATTGGCTCATCCCGGACTGGGAATTACTGCCGGAATCAGTTGAAGCCGTAACGGCACTGCCTTCGTTCGCCGGAAAGCTGCGTGAATGCGAACGGGTATGCCAGACACCGTACAGCGAGGTGTCGTACGAGGTTCAGGAAGCCCTCGTACTGCGCCGCCTCCAGCAAATGGTGAACACGGCGATGCTCAATCCCCTCTGGCGCGACCGGCTGCGCAACGCGGGAACCGTCCGCGCGCCAGAGACGTACGAGGCGTGGCAGCAGATCCCGCTGTCGGACAAGGACATCCAGCGTGACTTCTTCATGGAGTCACGCCCCGGCATGGTGGTGCCCCTGACCCGCGGCGAGTTCGAGATCGTGGCCAGCGGCGGCACCAGCGGCGGCCGTCCGCTCGAAGTCGTCTACTCCCTGCGGGAGTTGAAGGACACGTACGAGATCGCCGGCCGCTTCATGGGCACGTATCAGCTCGCCGGACATCTCATGAGCACCGACCCCAAGTGGCTGTTCACCACGCTGGCCGACTACCAGATGTGGAGCAGCGGCACGATGGTGGGCGGTGTGCTGCAGCACGTGCCCGGCGTCAACTACGTCGGCGCGGGGCCCGTCACTGCCCCCGTCCTTGAGCACATGTTCTCCTACAAGGGCCCCAAGGCCCTGATGGGGATCTCCGCGGGCATCGGGATCCTGAGCGAGCTCGGCGTGGGCATGCGCAAGGAGTCGAGGGAGAGCTTCCGCGTCGCCCTGTACGGCAGCGGGGTGCTCTCGCAGCGCAAGCGGGTCGAGCTTCAGGCGCTCTACCCGAACCTGGCGATCCTCAGCTACTTCGCCGCCACCCAGGCGGAGACCATCGGCCTCCAGCTGGATCCCGCGTCGCCCTACTTGTCCGCGGTGCCAGGACTGCACTTCATCGAGATCGTCGACGAGAACGGGCACTGGGTCCCCGAGGGCCAGGAGGGCGAGCTCGTCGTCACGCGCCTGCACGCCCACGAGGCCCCGCTCCTGCGGCTCAAGCTCGGCGACCGGATGATCCGGCGGCCCAGGACCGAGGGTCCCGGCCTCAAGACCCAGCGGTTCGAGTTCGCGGGCCGCACGGGCGACGTGCTCCACATCAACGACAGCCAGTACTCCGCCGCCCGTGCCTACGAAGCCCTGCGCGACGAGCTGAAGGCCGCCGAGGCGGTGGACCTGGACGCGGTGGCGCACGAGGTGCAGTTCGTGAACCACCGCGAGGGCAGGACCATCACACTGCTCGCCTCGGTCGACGACGTACTCGGCATGACGTACCGGACGGACACGGCTCTTGGTCCCTACGGCGTCCAGCAGATGTTCGTGAACGCCCTGCCGCGTTCCCTCTCGCTGTTCAACCACGGGGAGGCGAACCCCGCGTCGATCGAGAAGACCGGGTACAGCTTCCAGCTCAAGTTCGTGCCCAGGCTCTCGGCCGAGATCGAGCGGACGGCCGTCGGCAAGGTCCCGCTGGTGCGGGACCGGGGTTAGCGCCTACAGGAGGAGTGAGGATGAAGCCGCAAGTCAACATCATCGCGGTCGTCGACGTCATCGGAGCGCTCTCGGGCAGCACGCTGCTCAACGGCAATCTCTGCATGATGGACGACGGCGGGCACAACAGCGCCCATCAGGGCACGCCGGACCTGTGCACCGTGGTCAGGCCGGGACAGGTCGTCTCGTGGACCGCGCTCGCCGTGGATCTGCAGACCCCGGTCGAGATCAAGAACATCTCGTTCGTGCCCGCGGACCAGAGCAACGGCCGGAGCCAGGCGTCGGGCCAGGGCCAGAGCCAGAGCGCGAGCCAGATGCAGGGCCAGCCTTACGGCCAGACGCAGAGCCAGCCGCAGAGCCAGCAGCCCTACGGCCAGTCCCAAGGCCAGCCCCACGGCCAGGCGCAGGGCGCCCAGGGCGGCAACCACGCCGAGGGCGACAAGCTCGACCTCGACGTCTGGACGGGCGTGGTGCCCAACTGGCTGACGCCCGGCGTCGCCTACCAGTACCGCCTGGAACTCCAGATGTACGAGGGCGGGAACAGCGTCATGCACGTCGACACCCCCGCGTTGATGTGCCAGCAGTAGCAGCCGGAGCGCGACGGCAAGGGCCGGGAATCAAGTAGCGGCGACGAAGGCGGAAACATGCCCCAACAATTGGCGATCATCGTGCTCGTGGACGTCGGCAATGCGCTGGAGTCCGAGTCACTCGAAGGCAACACCTACCTGTTCGACAACATGAAGCTGCAGGGCTCCACCAATCAGGGGACCGGCGAGCTCGTCACCGCGATCAACGGCTCCTACTGGAGGGACGGATCGCAGGCCAGCGAGCAGGTGCTCAACTGGCTGCCGTACAGCCTGGGTTCCATCCCGCCGACCGTGCCACGCGGCTACGAGGTCGACCGGGCGCGGCAGACCGACGAGCAGGCCCTGGCCGATCTTCAGGACCTCGCGAACAAGTCATCGGTCGCGGGCACCGACCAGCAGGAGCAGCTGAACCAGGTCCGCAAGACCGTCGGTGCCCGCGTCAAGACCACGCGGCGCACCCGCGGCCGCCTGTCCGGGCAGAAGATCCTGGACGTCACCGGCAAGGTCCTCACCGAGGAGAACACGGCCGCGTACACCTACCCCGCCCCCGTGATCACCGACATCTACGGCGAGGCCGTCGACTCGAAGATCATGTATCCGGCGGAGTACGGCTCCCCTGACCTGGTCACGGACGGCTGGTACTGGTCCGCGACGGTCGACACCTCACGGCCCGGCACCTACTCGTACGTGATGCGCATCCAGCTGCACAAGCTGGTGGGACTCAACGGCGAAATGCGGTGGGAGGCCGTCGACCTGGTCTGTCCGTCGACCCTCAAGATCACTTCCGAGCCCCGGCGTAACGCCTTCACCAAGGCGGGCATGGGCATGCTGCCCATCCCTCCGGGGTCGGGTACGCGCCCCGGCACGTCCTGATCCCGCACGGACTTCAGCCAGAAGGAGGAGCAGATGACCACCACGCCGAGGAAGCGGGAGACCGGCACCGCGAAGCGGCCCATCTCCATCACCGCCGTAGTGGACTGTGTGGGTGCCCTCGCAGCAGGCAACATGCAGGGCCACCTGTACATGTACGACACCAACAGGTCCGCGGGATCCACCGGCTTCGGCACCGAGGAACTGCAGACGCGCGCGAAGAAGGGCGACCAGCTTCTCTGGAACGCGCTCGCGCTCGAGTGCGAGGCGTATGTCGCCATCGACGGTATCGAGATCGACAGCTCCATCTGCGTACCGGAGCGGAAGGTCTACCCCGGCACCGACGTCGCCTACTGGACCGGCACGGTGAAGAAGGACGCGCCCAACGTCACGTACCAGATCTCTTTCAAGCTGGGCACGAGGGACGAATCGATCGCCACCACCCTGTCGTCGTCCCTCATCGGCTAGGACCGGGCATGACGGCGTACGCGAAGGAGGAGTGTTGAGCAGCAGCGTGCAGGAGAAGTCGACCGGCGACGTGCAGCAGAAGCAGAACCCCGGGCAGCTGAACTCGGTCCAGCTGAACATCGTGACGCTCATCAACATGGAGCGCGCGGCGGAGACGGGTTCGCTGAGCGACTCGATGTACATGATGGACAACAGCATCGGCGGCAAGGGACAGGGCACGTCGTCCCTGGAGACGGTCTGCAAGCAGGGCCAGGTCCTGAACTGGATCGTGCGACCGCTCGACATGGAGAAGCGCCCGGACGGCACCTGGCCTCCCATGCCGAAGATCAACAACATCACCTTCCTCGACACCGAACTGGGTGACGAGGAGGACGTGGCCGAGCGGAAGATCTTCACCGAGCTGAAGATCTACGGGATGCCGGACCGCATGCGCTCCCCGTACACGCCGGTCTATTACTACTGGGCCGGCACGGTCCTGAGCACCGCCAAGCCGGGCGTGCACAGGTACCGCCTGGTGATGGAGCTCGAGCAGGACCGCAAGAAGGAGAAGCTGTACCTGAACACGGCCATCCACCCGTCGATCCGGATCCTCGGGGTCTGAGGGATCTGAGGGGTCTGACGGGCCGTGTGACCGCCAGGCCGGATATCGGTCTGGCGGTCATGTGGTGCCGGGCGTAGAGAGAAAGGTTCAACCCAGGGAGGCCAGGGAGGCCGACATGGACAGGACCATCGGCAAAGGCACGTTCCGGGACGCGTTCAAGAACCAGGTCGTCGCTCCCTCCGCGCTGCCGCAAGGCACGGGGCGGCGGCTCGCCGAGCGGGCCAACGCCGCGGCGGGGCCAGGTGATGCCGCGCTGCGGACGAAGGCAGAGTTCAGCACGTTGTACGACCTGCTGCTCGCCGAACAGGGAACCCCGCCGGGCAGCGCGGCGGCCGGGAGCCTCGTACTCCTCGACGCGGACGGGAAGCTCACCGCGATCGGGCAGATCGTCGACGAATATCTCAACTCCGCCCAGAACAAGGCCGAGTTCTTCGCCGGGGACATGTATCAGGTCAAGGTCACCGGCTGGCCGCCGGGCGTCCTGACGGCCGACGAGGTGATGCGGGCGCCGCAGGGCGCCCGGCTGACCCTGGCCAGGAGCGGCGCCTCTGACGACACGCTGCTCGCGACACCGTCGTTCTCGATGGTCAACAGCGGCAACCTGACGGCTCACGCGCCCAAGCGTTCCTGGAAGATCGACTTCGAGATCGGCGAGAGCGAGGACCGGCTCTTCGGCATGGAGCGGGTCAACCTCAAGGCGATGTACAACGACCCGTCGCAGATGCGCGAGGCCGTCGCCTGGCGGCTCCTGGAGCGCGCGGGCATCCCGGCGGCGCAGCACACGTACGCGACGTTCTCGATCAACGACCGCTACATGGGGCTCTTCTCGGTCATCGAGCAGGTCGACAAGAAGTTCCTGAAGGACCACTTCGGCAAGAACTCCGAGGGCAACCTCTACAAGGCGTACTGCGGCGACGTCGGCTGCGCGACCCTGGAGCACCGCTCCGGCACGGACGGCGGCGACAGCGGCCGCCAGTACTTCACCGCGGGCAGCATGGAGGACGACCGTACGTACCGCCTGAAGACGAACGAGGACGATCCTTCAGCCAGTACGTACGACGACCTCGCCACCCTCATCCGGACGGTCAACGGAGTCCAACTCACGGGCGGCGATGACAGGTTCGCCTCCGACGCGTTCCGCGACGCGGTGGAGCAGGTCCTCAACGTGCCCGCGTTCCTGCGCTGGGCGGGTGCCAACGTCCTCCTGGGCAGCTGGGACAACTACTTCGCGACACCGTCGAACTACTACCTCTACAACTCGGGGCGGCTCGGCGACCCGACGGGGTTCATGGCCCGCCCGTACTTCACGTTCATCCCGTGGGACTACGACAACAGCTCGGGCATCGACTTCTTCGCGACGCAGTGGCAGTACACGGACCTGCTCGACTGGCCCTCAATGAGCCGCAACTACTGCCGGATCACGCACGCGCCGCACGAGGTGTCACACCTGCCGCTCTTCACCAACCTGCTGCGGCACCACGACTTCTGCCAGTACTACCTCGACCACCTCGAGTACCTCCTGGACACGGAGTTCGGCCCCGAGCGGGTCGCCGCGCTGCTCGGCGCGGAGGGCTCCGGGAGGAGCGACGGCCTGTGGCAGCTCATCTCGTCCGCCGCGTACGGCGAGTCGACGAGCCCGAACGGACAGCCTTTCACCGGGCGGCAGTTCACCAATGACGAGGTGTACCGCGCCGCGTACCGCCAATGGGAGCTGAGCCGGGGCTCACAGTTCACGCTCGGGATCTTCCACTACACGCGCATGCGTTACGACCACGCACGTCAGCAGCTTGCCGAGCTGCGCAAGACCTATCCGAACGGCGCCAGCGGGGCGGCGTTCCCGGCCGCGATGGAGGTACTGCCCTCATGACTGCACCCAAGAAGTCGGCGAAAGCCAAGGTCGAGAAGGCGCGCGAGCTGCGCCTGGTCAAGGAAGCCAAGCTCAAGGAGCTGATCGGAGACGGCGCGGGCAAGCGCCTGGAGGCGAGCGGCGTCCTCTACCACGACGGCGCCTTCCTGGTCGTCTGCGACAACCTGCCCTCCCTCATCCGGGTCAGCAGCGAACTGTCGCCCAAGGCTCCGGAGAACGGCGTCCTCAGTCGTAAGAGCGCCGGCAACAAGACCAAGAAGAAGGGGCGTTCGGCGGCGAACAAGGGGTACGAGGATCTCGCCCACGACGAGCAGAACGACCGCTACTTCACGCTGAGCGAGGCCGAACGGGTCAAGCCCAAGAGCTATCGCGCCCGCGTCCATGAGTACGACGCGAAGCTGCGTCCCACCGGCTCCGCGCACCTCGACTTCGAGCTGACGGACGCCAACAAGGGCATGGAGGGCCTGGAGTGGGTCGACCGCTCGGGCACGGGCTATCTCCTCGCCCTGTGCGAGGGAAACCGGTGCCAGGGCGGCAAGAAGGGCAGGACGCCGGGCGGCGGGCGCATCCAGGTCTTCCGGCACGGCGGCAAGCGCTGGATCAACACGGGCACGATCCGGCTGCCCGCGTCGCTGCCCTTCGAGGACTACAGCAGCGTGTCCGTGCGCGACGACGGGCAGATCGCCGTCCTGTCGCAGGCGTCGTCCGCGCTGTGGGTGGGCCGTCTCTCCCCCAAGAAGTGGCAGGTGGTCGACGAGGGCACGGTGCACCGCCTGCCCACCGACAGCAAGGGCCGCAAGGTCTACGGCAACCCGGAAGGCGTGTCCTGGGTCTCGTCCGACCACGTGGTGATCGTGTCCGACCGGGCGAAGAAGGGCCCGGGCAGCGGGCGGTACCGCGCCAAGGACCAGTCGATCCACCTGTTCCTGATCCCGGGGAACAACAACCACTGAGCCGTGCGTCGGCGCTACTCGGCCGCCCACAGACCCCGTACGTGACCGAGGTGGCGGGTCATCACCGCGCGTACGGCGTCCTCGTCACGGGCGAGCAGTGCGTCGAGGATCTCCAGGTGCTCCTCGGCCGAGGCCTCCAGACGGCCCGCGTCGACCAGTGCCTGGAGTCCGTACAGGCGTGAGCGCTTGCGCAGGTCGCCGACCACATCGACCAGGTGGTCGTTGCCGAAGAGCGTGAGCAGACCGAGGTGGAAGCGGACGTCGGCCTCTACGTACGCGATGAGGTCGCCGTCCGCCGCCGCGGTGACGATCTCCTGAGCGACGGGGCGCAGTGCCTCGAGCGCGGCGGGGTCCGCCGATGTGGCGAGCTCCGCCGTGGTGGGGATCTCGATCAGCGCGCGGATGTGCTTGTACTCGTCGAGCTGCTTCTCGGAGACCGCGGTGACCCGGAAGCCTTTGTTCGGCACCGTGTCGACGAGCCCCTCCTTGGCGAGGTCGAGCATGGCCTCGCGCACGGGTGTGGCGGAGACGCCGAAGCGCACGGCGAGGGTGGGCGCCGAGTAGACCTCGCCCGCGCGCAGTTCGCCCGCGATGAGCGCGGCACGGAGCGCGTCCGCGACCCGCTCGCGGTAGCTGCTGCGCGTTCCGTCCAGGCGCGGCAGGACAGGAGGTGCGGCGGACGCGACGGACGGAGCGCGGTTGCGCTGAGCGGCCATGGGGCTCGGTTCTCCTTGGTGCAATGTCACGTGGCGTGAGTATTCCAGGCTCTAGAGGACGAACCCCGCCGGGAAAGGATCGTCCGGGTCCAGGAGGTACTGCGCGGTGCCGGTCACCCAGGCACGCCCGGTGAAGCTGGGCAGCACGGCGGGGATGCCCGCGACATCGGTGGTGCCGAGCAGCCGCCCGCTGAACTTCGTACCGATGAAGGACTCGTTGACGAACTCCGTGTCGAGCGGCAGCTCTCCGCGTGCGTGCAACTGTGCCATGCGCGCGCTCGTCCCCGTGCCGCACGGCGAGCGGTCGAACCAGCCGGGGCGGATGGCCATCGCGTGCCGGGAGTAGCGGGCGGTGGCCCCGGGGGCGTAGAGGTGGACGTGGTGGCAGCCGCGGATGGAGGGGTCCTGCGGGTGGACCGGCTCGTTTTCGGCGTTGATCGCCTCCATCAGCGAGAGGCCCGCGGCGAGGATCTCGTCCTTGCGGTCGCGCTCGAAGGGGAGGCCGAACTGGTCCAGGGGCAGGATCGCGTAGAAGTTGCCTCCGTAGGCCAGGTCGTAGGTCACCGAACGGCCGTCGGGCAGGGTGATCTTGCGGTCGAGGGCTACGGAGAAGGACGGCACGTTCCGCAGCGTCACCGCCTTCGCCGCGCCGTCCTCGACGGCGACTTCGGCGACGACCAGGCCGGCCGGGGTGTCCAGGCGGATCGTGGTGACCGGCTCGACGACCTCGACCATGCCGGTCTCCACGAGAACGGTGGCGACGCCGATGGTGCCGTGCCCGCACATCGGCAGATAGCCCGAGACCTCGATGTAGATCACGCCGTAGTCGCAGTCGGGCCGGGTGGGCGGCTGGAGGATCGCGCCGCTCATCGCCGCGTGGCCGCGCGGTTCGTTCATCAGGAGCTGCTTGATGTCGTCGCGGTGCTCGCGGAAGTGGAGCCTGCGCTCGTTCATCGTCGCGCCGGGGACGGTGCCGATACCGCCGGTGATCACCCGCGTCGGCATGCCTTCGGTGTGCGAGTCGACCGCGTGCAGGACGAGTTTGCTGCGCATGTGCGGTGCCTTTCGTACGGGTGCGGGGGCGGACCAGCGTGGGAACGGGCCAGGGGCTAGGCGAGTCCGGCGGCGACGGCGTGTTCGGAGGCGGTGCGCACCGCCTCCTCCTGCTCGGGCAGCAGCGGCACACGGGGCGGGCGGCAGGGGCCGCCGTGGCGTCCCGCGATGTCCATGGACAGCTTGATGGCCTGGACGAACTCGGGCTTGGAGTCCCAGCGGAGCAGCGGGTGCAGCTGTCGGTAGAGCTTGCCCGCCGTGCTCAGGTCGCCTGCCACGGCGGCGCGGTAGAGCTCGACGGACGCGGCGGGCAGCATGTTCGGGTACCCGGCGATCCAGCCCTTGGCGCCCGCGACGGCGAGTTCGAGCAGTACGTCGTCGGCGCCCACCAACAGGTCGAGTTCCGGGGCGAGTTCAGCGATGCGGTAGGCGCGGCGCACGTCTCCGGAGAATTCCTTGACGCCGTGCACGTATCCCTCGGCGTGCAGCTTCGCGAGGAGCTCCGGCACCAGGTCGACCTTGGTGTCGATGGGGTTGTTGTACGCCACGACCGGGAGGCCCGCCTCGGCGACCTCCGCGTAGTGCGCGAGCACCGAGCGCTCGTCGGCGCGGTAGGCGTTGGGCGGAAGGAGCATGACGGACGCGCAGCCCGCGTCCTTGGCCTGCTCGGCCCAGCGGCGGGCCTCGGCGGAGCCGTAGGCGGCGACACCGGGCATCACGCGCTGCCCGCCGACCGCTTCGACGGCGGTCTCCACGACCTTGGCGCGCTCCTCGGGGGTGAGCACCTGGTACTCGCCGAGCGATCCGTTGGGTACGACGCCGTCGCAGCCGCTCTCGACGAGCCAGGCGCAGTGCTCGGCGAACCGGGCGTAGTTGACGGAGAGGTCGTCGTTCAGCGGGAGCGCGGTGGCGACGAGGACGCCGTGCCAGGGGCGGGGGCGTTCGGCGGGCGCGTTCATGGGCGTGGTCCCTTCGTTGCGGTGCGGTGCGGTGCGGTGCAGAGAGGTTCGGTGGCTAGGAGGGGGCTGCTCGTCGTCGGCGCTGCGGGCGAGCGCCCCGAGCGGCACCGGCCGGGCGAACGGCCGCCGCGCGGACCGCTCCCCGCAGCCCGCGAGCCCGGCGACGGCCGCCGAGCACATCCGGCCCTGGCACCAGCCCATACCGGCCCGGGTCAGGAGTTTCACGGTCCGCGCGTCGGTGGCCCCCAACTCCTCGACGGCCTCGCGGACCGCCGACGCCGGGACCTCCTCACAGCGGCAGACCAGGGTGTCGTCGTGGAGTTGCTCGGCCCAGTGCGCGGGCGGCACGTACACGGCGCCGAGCACCTCGGCGAACTCCCTCATCCGCGTACGGGACTTGGCGGCGGGGGCCCATGTGCGGGGGTCGGGTGCACTCCCCCGGAGCCGTGCGGCGGCCGAGCGTCCGGCGATGTGCCCTTCGGCGAGCGAGAGGGCGGCGCCGCCGATGCCGGTGGTCTCGCCGGCGGCCCAGACGCCGGGGACGTCGGTGCGCTGCTCGGCGTCGACGGCGACGTTCAGGCCGTCGATGCGACAGCCGAGCCCTTCGGCGAGATCGGTGTGCGGCAGCATGCCGTGGCCGACGGCGAGGGTGTCGCAGGGGATGCGCCGCTCGGTGCCGGGCCTGACGCGCCCCGCCGTGTCGAGCGCGGCGATGGTCACCGCCTCGACCGCGTCCTTGCCGTGCGCCTCGACGACGGTGTGCCGCGATGCCACAGGGACGCGGTGGCGCAGCAGTCGGGCGGCGTACCCGGCTCCCTCGGCGAGCTTGTCCGGGTGAGCGGCGAGGGTGGCCGCGTGCCGTGCGAGGGCTTTCGGCTCTGCGGACTCGACCAGGGCGGCCACCTCGGCACCGGCCGCGGCGAGCCCGACGGCGACGGGCATGAGCAGCGGTCCGGTTCCGGCGACGACGGCGGTACGCCCCGGAAGTACGAGGCCTCCCTTGAGCATGGCCTGCGCGCCCCCGGCGGTGACCACACCGGGCAGGGTCCAGCCGGGGAAAGGCAGGATCTTCTCGTACCCCCCGGTCGCGAGGAGCACGGCGTCGGCGTGCACGGCCACGGACTCCTCCTGCTCGGGGCCGAGGAGCGCGTGCACGGTGAAGCCGCCGAGAGGCTCGTCCCGCCGCTCCACGAACCAGACATGACGCTCCGTCATATGCGTGATGCGGCCTGCCTTGATCTGTTCCGCGAGGCCGTCCCGCAGTCGCTCCCACGTCCGCCACTGGTGATGCAGTGCCTGCGGTCGGCGCGCGCCGAGTGCTCCGGCGGGCTGTCGGTAGAACTGGCCGCCCGCCCGCGCGGCGGAGTCGAGCAGCGTCACCCGCACGCCGTGCCGGGCCGCGGCAAGCGCCGCCGCGAGGCCTGCGGGGCCCGCGCCGACCACGGTCAGCGTGCGCGGATGCTCCGCACTCATCGCCGCTCCCCCGTCTCCCCGTCGCCATGACCGCTGCCGTCCTGCGTCCTGATCTCGTCCCCGGGCGCCGCCGGAATCAGGCAAGCCCGTTGATTCGCCCGGCCGTTGACCTCCACCAGGCAGTCGAAGCAGACGCCGATCCCGCAGAAGACTCCCCTCGGCTCGCCGTCCCGGCGCGTGGTGCGCCAGGCGGTGATGCCCGCCGACCAGAGCGCGGCGGCCACCGTCTGTCCGGGCAGGGCCGGGATCTCGCGGCCGTCGAACGTGACGGTGTGCGGCGGGGCCGGGCGGGCGCGGACCAGGTTCAGGGGGGTGCGTCTGCTCATGGCGACTCCTCGGGTGCGGTGTCGGCGAAACGGTCGGGGCGGAACGGGGCGAGGCCGAGATCCGGGTCCGTCCCGCTCAGCACCTGGGCGATCAAGTGGCCCGTCCCCGCGGCGAGGCCGATCCCCGCGCCCTCGTGCCCGCAGGCGTGGATGAGTCCGGGCACCCTGGCGTCGGGGCCGACGGCGGGGAGGTGGTCCGGCATGTAGGGGCGGAAGCCCACGTACGCGCGCATCGCGTGGACGCTCTCCAGGAACGGGAAGAGCCGGGTCGCCGCCGCCGCGAGGGCCCGCATCACCGGCAGGGAGAACGAGCGGTCGAAGCCGACCCGTTCGCGGCTGGCGCCGATCAGGATCGGCCCGGCGGCAGTGCCCTCGACCACCGGCGACGTCTGGAGGGCGGCGGATCCGCTGGCCACGTCGGCCACGTAGTCGGCGGCGTACACCTTGTGCCGGACCATGCGCGGCAGCGGCTCGGTGACCAGGACGAAGCCGCGCCGGGGCAGCACGGGCAGGCGCACTCCGGCGAGGGCGGCGACATCACCGCCCCAGGTGCCCGCCGCGTTCACGACGTACGGGGCGTGGATCTCGCCCTGGTCGGTACGGACGCCGCGCACCTCACCGCTCGCGGTCCGCAGTACGGCGGTCACGGTCCGGCCGGTGAGCAACCGCGCCCCCAACGACCGTGCGATGCACACCAGTTGGGCTGCGGCCAGGGACGGCATCACCTGGCAGTCCTGGGGATAGTAGATGCCGCCCGCCGTGCCGGGAGCGAGGTGCGGCTCGAGTTCGTACAGCTCGTCGGCCGCGACGGCTCGCGCGTCGACTCCGGCTTCGCGCTGCCCGGCGGCGAACTCCCCCAGCGCCGCGAGCCCTTCATCGGACGACGCCACGACGACGCCGCCCTTGGCCTCGAACTCGATGCCCGCGCCCACGCCCGGCTCGGCGGCGAGCTCCGTCCACAACCGGTTCGACAGGAGGGCGAGGTCGAGCTCGGGTCCTGGCTCCTTGTCGGAGACGAGGAGGTTCCCCTCGCCGGATCCGGTCGTGCCGCCGGACACAGGACCGCGGTCCACCAGGACGACGGACAGTCCGGCCCGCGCCGCGTACAGCGCACAGGCGGCGCCCACCATCCCGGCGCCGACTACCACAACATCGCAGGTCAGCCGCTTTGTCACGCCAGTACTATGTCACATGTTCCCTTATGGGCCAAGGGTCTCTAGGCTGGCGGAACCGCCACTGAGCACTCCGCCACGAGCCCCGGAACGGGGAAGAAAAGGTGACCCCCATGACCAGGCCCACCGAGTCCGCGAAGTCCGCCGCGCCCGCCAAGCCCGCCACGTCCAAGGCACGCAAGAACACCCTGTACCCCGAGGTCTCCGACGAGCTCTCCGCCCTGATGAGAACGGGCTGGGCCGACACCGAGCAGCGCGACCTGCGCCCGGCCGAACAGGCACCGCACGCGGCGCACCGCCGTGCCGCCCTGTCCGCGCTGTTCCCGGGCGAGCGCCTTGTGGTTCCCTCCGGGAAGCTCAAGACCCGCTCGAACGACGACCATTACCCCTTCCGCCCCTACTCCGCCTACGTCCACATGACCGGCGACCAGGCGAGGGACTGCGCACTGGTCCTCGAACCGCGCGCCGACGGCGAAGGCCACGACGCCCACCTCTACCAACTCCCCCGCGACAGCCGGGACAGCGACGAGTTCTGGACCGGCATGACGGCCGAACTGTGGATGGGCCGCAGGCGCAGCCTCGCCGAGTCGGAGCTGCTCCTCGGCCTGCCCTGCCGCGACGTCCGCGACGCCCCCGCCGAGCTCGCCGCCTCACCCGACGTGCCGACCCGCATCGTGCGCGGCCACGACCCCGCGCTCGAGGCGGCCGTGACGACCGACGAGGAGCGGGACGCCGATCTCGAGGAGGCGCTCTCGGGCCTCCGCCTGGTCAAGGACGACTGGGAGATCGGCGAGCTGCGCAAGGCCGTCGACTCGACGGTCCGCGGATTCACCGATGTCGTACGGGAGTTGGCCACCGCCGTCGCCACGTCGGAGCGCTGGATCGAGGGCACCTTCTTCCGCCGCGCCCGCCTGGAGGGCAACCACATCGGCTACGGCTCGATCTGCGCGGCGGGCGAGCACGCCACGATCATGCACTGGCAGCAGAACGACGGCCCCGTGCGCCCCGGCGAACTCCTGCTCCTGGACGCGGGCGTGGAGACCCACACCCTCTACACCGCCGACGTCACGCGCACGCTCCCCATCGACGGCACCTTCACCCCGCTCCAGCGCAAGATCTACGACGCGGTGTACGAGGCACAGGAGGCCGGCATCGCCGCCGTGAAGCCGGGCGCCGCGTACCGCGACTTCCACGACGCCGCGCAGCGCCACCTCGCGCACAAGCTCGTCGAGTGGGGCCTCCTCGACGGCGACCCCGAGCGGGTCTTCGAGCTCGCTCTGCAGCGCCGCTTCACCATGGCGGGCACGGGCCACATGCTCGGCCTCGATGTCCACGACTGCGCCCGGGCGCGCACCGAGGAGTACGTCGGCGGCGTACTCGAAGAGGGCATGGTGCTCACCGTCGAACCCGGCCTGTACTTCCAGCCGGACGACCTCACCGTGCCCGCCGAGTACCGGGGCATCGGGGTCCGCATCGAGGACGACATCCTCGTCACGGCGGACGGCAACGAGAACCTGTCGGCGGGTCTGCCGCGCGGTGCCGCGGCGGTCGAGGAGTGGATGAGCGGCCTGACGGCCGGCCGCTAGGCCAGGCGCGACACAGGGCCACGAAGGGCTACGAGCTACGGCGGCACCTCTATACACCCCGTATATACACTGCGTATATACACGCCGTGTACAGTGCTCGCATGTCCGCTGCGAAAAACAAGATGAAGAGTTCCGCCAAAGGGTTCCGTCGAGCCGCGTCTTTGACGGCCATGTCCACCGCGGCCATGGCCGTCGCCCTGACGGGATGCACCAAGGTGGACACCTCGGCGCCCAGTTCCGTCCGCAAGGACGGGGTGTCCCTGAGCGCCGGGGACCAGGGGAAGTTCGGAACCGTCGACTGCCGCAAGGCCAAGTGCGTGGCCCTGACCTTCGACGCGGGACCGAGCGAGAACTCGCCGCGGCTTCTCGACATCCTCAAGAAGGAGAAGGTGCCCGCCACCTTCTTCCTGCTCGGCAAGAACCACATAGCCGAGCACCCCGAGCTCGTGAAGCGCATGGAGGACGAGGGGCACGAGGTGGCGAGCCACACCTGGTCGCACAAGATCCTCACCGACATCACGCCCGCCGAGGCACACCGGGAACTGCGCAGCACCAACGAGGCGATAGAGAAACTGATCGGCCACAAGCCGACCCTGATGCGCCCGCCGCAGGGACGTACGAACCCCGATGTCAACGACATCTCGCGCGAGGAGGGCCTCGCGGAGGTCCTGTGGAGCGTGACCGCCAAGGACTACACGACCGAAGACTCCGCCCTGATCCAGAAGCGCGTCGTCGATCAGACCAAGCGTGACGGCATCATCCTGCTGCACGACATCTACAAGGGGACGGTGCCCGCGGTGCCGGGCATCATCGACGAGCTGAAGAAGCGCGGCTACGTCTTCGTGACGGTGCCCCAGCTGCTCGCGCCGGGCAAGGCGGAGGCGGGGAAGATCTACCGCCCGTAGCGGGCGCCGTTCGCCTCCGGGGCCCCGAAGCCTGGCAGGATCGGCGTGTGGCTCTCTTCCGTATCGACCGGGAATCATCCCTGCCCACCGACGAGGTCTGGCGCAGGATCACCGCGTGGGAGCGGCATGCCGACGTGGTCCCGCTGACGCGGATCTCCGTCCGGACGCCGCCGCCAGGTGGGGAGGGGACGGTGTTCGTGGCCCGCAGCGGGATCGGCCCCGTCGGGTTCGACGACGTGATGGAGGTCGTGACGTGGCGCCCGGCCGTGGAGGGCGGGGACGGGGGCCTGTGCCGCCTCGAGAAGCGTGGGTCGTTCGTGACGGGGTGGGCCGAGATCGAGGTGTCCCCACGGGCGGGAGCGGCCGGTTCGACGGTGGTCTGGCGGGAGGATCTGCGCGTGCGGTGGTTGCCACGGCTCTTCGACGGCCTGCTCGTGGCGGCCGGGCGCCGGATGTTCGGGCGGGCGGTGGACGAGCTGCTCTCCTCTCCCCCGCCCCGGCCTCGCGGCGCGTGACGGGGGTTCGGACCCACTAGGCCCGCGCCCGCCCGTGCAGCGTCCGCGCCACCTTCGGGCCCAGCCACCGCTTCATCCTGCGCAGCGGCTCCAACTGCTCCGCCGCCCGGTCGATCCGGTAGTACAGCTGCGGCGGGATGTGCGGCAGGAGCGGCGAGTGGCGCTGGCCCAGGAGCGCGAACATCTGGGCCGGGTCGAGGCCCATGTAGCGCGGCAGGTTCTCGTACCACTGGGCGCTGTAGCGGGCCGCGCTCTGTACGGAGAGGAGGGCGGACCTGCGCTCCCGTTCGTAGCGCGCGAGGGCAGGGCCGAGCTCCGAGCTCCGGGCCGGGCTCCCCCGCAGCGCGTCCGCCAGGGCGATCGAGTCCTCGAGCGCGAGCGTCGTGCCCGCGCCGATCGAGTAGTGCGTGGTGTGCGCGGCGTCGCCGAGCAGGACCACGTTGCCGCGGTGCCACGTCCGATTGGTCAGCGTACGGAAGTTGAGCCACTGCGCGCTCCCGTCGGCCTGCGCGCGGCCGATCAGGCGGTGGCCGTCGAGCGGCCCCGCGAAGAGCCGCTCCAGGAGGGCGAGTCCGTCGGCCTCGCTCGCCTCGTGCAGGCCGAGGCCCGTCCACACCTGCGGGGAGCACTCCATGACGCAGGTGCTCTGCTCGTCGCTGAAGCGGTAGCCGTAGCACCAGATCCAGCCATGCGGGGTCTCCACGAAGGCGAAGGTGAAGGAGTCGAAGACCTTGGTGGTGCCGAGCCAGATGTACTTGTTCCGCCCGACCGCGACCTCCGTGCCGAAGTGGCCCGCGTGACGCTCGCGCAGCGCGCTTCTGACGCCGTCGCCCGCGACGACGAGATCGGCGTCGGGCAGCTGGGCGGCGTCCGTGATCTCGCTCTCGAACTCGACGCGTACGCCAAGGGAACGGGCCCGCGTGGCGAGGATGTCGAGCAGCCGGTGGCGCCCGATGCCGTGGCCTTCGTCGCCGTGGTGGACGGTGGTGCGGTCGCCCACGTACGCGATGCCGTCGCTCCAGCGCACCGAGTGTTCGCTGACGGCGCGCGCGGACTCGGGGTCTTTGGCGCGGAGCTTCTCGAGCAGGCCGCCCCAGTAGGTGACCCCCCAGCCGTAGGTCGCCCCGGCCGGGTTCCGTTCGTGGACGGTGATGTCGTGGGACGGGTCCTGCCGCTTGAGCAGGATCGAGAGGTACAGGGCGGCGGGACCGCCGCCGACGCAGGCGACCTTCACAGATGCTCCCGTTGCGTCACAAAGTGGTCACTATGTAACGCAACGTAGCAGACCCGATACGTCAGGCCACGGATCCGATACGTCCCGCAGGGCGCCGCGAGCCGTCGTGGTGGATCGGCGTGTGAGCTCCCGTCAGCGAGACCCCGCTGCCGCCCCGCCGGTTCGCGACGATCTCCGCGGCGATGGAGAGTGCCGTCTCCTCCGGGGTACGGGCACCCAGATCGAGGCCGATGGGCGAGCGGAGGCGGGTCAACTCCATTTCGCTCACGCCGACTTCACGCAGCCGGTCGTTGCGGGCCTCGTGCGTGCGGCGCGAGCCCATCGCGCCCACGTAGGCGACCGGGAGGCGCAGGGCCAGTTCGAGCAGCGGCACGTCGAACTTGGCGTCGTGCGTCAGGACGCACAGGACGGTGCGGCCGTCGACCTCCGTCCGCTTCAGGTATTTGTGCGGCCACTCGACGATGACCTCGTCGGCGTCGGGGAAACGCGCCGCCGTGGCGAAGACGGGCCGAGCGTCACACACGGTGACGCGGTAGCCGAGGAACTTGCCGATCTTGACGAGCGCCGACGCGAAGTCGATGGCACCGAACACGATCATGCGGGGCGGCGGGACGCTCGACTCGACGAGGAGCGTGAGCGGCTGCCCGCAGCGCGAGCCGTCCTCGCCGATCTCCACCGTGCCCGTGCGCCCCGCGTCCAGCATCGCGCGGGCCTCGCCCGCGGCGGTGCGGTCCAGCTCGGGATGTCCGCCGAGCCCGCCCTCGTGAGGGGCGTCGGCGTCGGAACGTACGAGAAGGGCGCGGCCCACGAGCTCGGCGGGACCGGAGGTGATGCGGGCGACCGCCGCGGGCTCGCCCGAAGCGGCCGCCGCGAGCGCTGCGGCGAATACCGGCCGCACGGAGGAGTCCGCGCGGACCGGGGTGACGAGGATGTCGATGATGCCGCCGCAGGTCAGACCGACGGCGAAGGCGTCCTCGTCGCTGTAGCCGAAGCGTTCCAGAACGCATCCGCCGTCGTCGAGGGCCTGCTGACACAGGTCGTAGACGGCGCCTTCCACACACCCGCCGGAGACGGAGCCGATC
Source organism: Streptomyces sp. NPDC055239 (assembly GCF_053606205.1). NCBI lineage: Bacteria > Bacillati > Actinomycetota > Actinomycetes > Kitasatosporales > Streptomycetaceae > Streptomyces > Streptomyces sp. NPDC055239. Next base: position 749,798 of record NZ_JBSGRD010000003.1, read on the forward strand.
GCCGTGCCGTCGGAGTCGACGGCCAGAGCCGCGCCCGGCTGCCGGGGCGCGCTGCCGCCGACCGCCACCACGGTGGCGACGGCGAAGTCGCGTCCCTGCTCGACCCACCGGCTCAACTCTTCGGCGATGTCCAGCATGTCCGTCTCCTAACGGGTGTGTGTGTACAGGATGGGCTACTTGACGCCCATCCAGTTCTCGATCGGATGGAGCGCGAAGAAGGCGAGGAACACGAGCGCGAGCACCCACATCAGCCAGCCGATCTCACGGACCTTGCCCTGCACGGCCTTGATCAGGACGTGGGCGATGACACCGGCCGCGATACCCACCGTGATGGAGTAGGTGAACGGCATCAGGACCGTGGTCAGGAACACCGGAATGGCGGTGGCCTGGTCGGTCCAGTCGATGTGCCGGGCGTTGCTCAGCATCATCGCGCCGATGACGACGAGGGCTGCCGACGCGACCTGGGTCGGGATGAGCTGGGCGAGCGGGGTGAAGAAGAGGCACAGCGCGAAGGCCAGACCGGTGATGACGCTCGCGAAGCCGGTGCGCGCGCCGTCGCCGACGCCCGCGGTGGACTCGACGAAGACGGTCTGGCCGGAGGCTCCGGCGAGACCGCCGACGACGCCACCTGCACCGTCGATCGCCAGGGCCTTGTTCAGACCCGGCATCTTGCCGTCCTTGTCGGCGAGGTTGGCCTGCTGGCCGATGCCGATGATGGTGCCCATGGCGTCGAAGAATCCCGCGAGGACCAGGGTGAAGACGATGACACCCACGGTGATGCCGCCGATGTCGCCGATCCCGCTGAAGGACACCTCGCCGAAGAGGCCGAAGTCGGGCGACGAGACGACGGAACCGCTGAGTTCGGGGGCGTTCAGGCCCCAGTCCTTCGGACTCATGCCCGCGACCTGGTTGACGATCGCGGCGAACACGGTGCCGCCGACGATGCCGATGAGGATCGCGCCCGGGACCTTGCGGACCTGGAGCAGGAAGATCAGCAGGACGGTGACGGCGAAGCAGAGGACGGGCCAGCCCATGAGCTTGTCGTCGACGCCCAGCTGGATCGGCTTCGAGTACATGTCGCCGTGCTTGGACGGCATGGAGGTGACGAAGCCCGCCTGGACCAGACCGATCAGCGTGACGAACATGCCGATGCCCATGGTGATGGCGTGCTTCAGCGCCAGGGGAATCGCGTCCATGATCAGGGTCCGCAGGCCCGTGAGGACAAGCAGGATGATGATGGCGCCGTAGATGATGCACATCGCCATCGCGTTGCCCCAGGTCATCTCCGGGGCGACCTGGAAGGCCATGACGGCGGAGACGCTGAGTCCCGCCGCGAGGGCCAGCGGCACATTGCCGAGGATTCCCATGACGATGGTGGTGGCGGCCGCCGCGAAGACGGTGGCGGTGGTGAGCTGATCACCGTCGAGGCGGTGTCCCGTGGCGTCGGGCACCGAGAGGATCACGGGGTTGAGAAGGATGATGTAGGCCATCGCCATGAAGGTGGTGACGCCGCCACGCACCTCCCGACCGACGGTCGACCCTCTCTGGGTTATGTGGAAATACCGGTCGAGCCAGGACCTGCCGGCCGGGACGCGTGAGCCGTTGCCCGCGTCCTCTGCCGTGGTCTTCGGCTCCGTTGACTGCTGGGTCATGGTGCCTAACTCCCAAGGTTCAAAGGGGCACCCGCAACAGGCTGGTCGAACAAGGGTTGGGCCTGTGGAGACTGCGGGATTTGGGATGCTGCGTTGGGCGCACGACCCGGGGGACGGCCCGAGACGAACTGGGGCTCCGAAGAGCGTGGGTGCTGCGTGGGTGCTGCTTGAGTACTGCTTGGTCGAGTACTGCTTGGGTACTGCGATGACCGCGAGCGGTGCGGTACTGGGGTTCTCCGGGCGCCGCGGGCGTCGGGAAGTGTGACGTTCCGTGGGAGGCACGCGCCGCCCGGAGAGATCGTGGGATCAGGTGTCGGTCACGTACCGGTCAGGTGCTCCGGACGTACCGGCGTCCTGTTCAGCTCCAGACCCGTCGCGTTCCGGATCGCCGCGAGGACGGCCGGGGTCGACGAGAGGGTCGGGGCCTCGCCCATGCCGCGAAGGCCGTAGGGCGCGTTCGGGTCGGCCAGTTCGAGCACGTCGACCGGGATGGTCGGCGTGTCGAGGATGGTCGGGATGAGGTAGTCCGTGAAGGAGGGGTTCTTCACCTTCGCGGTCTTCGGGTCGACGATGATCTCCTCCATCACCGCGACGCCGAGGCCCTGGGTGGTACCCCCCTGGATCTGGCCGACCACGGAGAGCGGGTTGAGCGCCTTGCCGACGTCCTGGGCGGTGGCCAGCTCGACGACCTTGACCAGGCCGAGCTCGGTGTCCACCTCGACGACCGCGCGGTGCGCGGCGAACGAGTACTGGACGTGGCCGTTGCCCTGGCCGGTCTCCAGGTCGAAGGCCACGGTCGGGCGGTGGCGCCACTCGGCCTCGATCTCGACGGTCTCGCCCTCGAGCAGTTCGCCGAGGTCCGCGAGTGCCTCGCCGCCGTCGGTGAGCACCTTGCCGCCTTCGAGGACGAGCTCGGCGGTGGCCCACGCGGGGTGGTACGAGCCGAACTTGCGGCGGCCGATCTCCAGGACCTTCTCGCGGACGAGCTCGCAGGAGTTCTTGACCGCGCCACCGGTGACGTACGTCTGACGGGACGCGGACGTCGAACCGGCGCTGCCCACCTGAGTGTCGGCGGGGTGGATGGTCACCTGCTGGACGCCGAGCTCGGTGCGGGCGATCTGCGCGTGGACGGTGATGCCGCCCTGGCCGACCTCCGCCATCGCGGTGTGCACGGTCGCGACCGGCTCACCGTTGATGACCTCCATGCGCACCTTGGCGGTGGAGTAGTCGTCGAAGCCCTCGGAGAAGCCGACGTTCTTGATGCCGACCGCGTAGCCGACACCGCGGACGACGCCTTCGCCGTGCGTGGTGTTGGAGAGGCCGCCGGGCAGCGCGCGGACGTCGGCGCCCTCGCTGGACTCCCACTGGCGCTCGGGCGGCAGCGGGCGGGCCTTGACGCGGCGCAGGATCTCGGCGACCGGGGCGGGCGAGTCGACCGGCTGTCCCGTCGGCAGGAGCGTGCCCTGCGACATGGCGTTGAGCTGGCGGAACTCGACCCGGTCCATGCCCACCTTGTCGGCGAGCTTGTCCATCTGGGCCTCGTAGGCGAAGCAGGCCTGGACGGCGCCGAAGCCGCGCATCGCGCCGCAGGGCGGGTTGTTGGAGTAGAGGGCGATCGCCTCGATGTCGACGTCCTCGATCACGTACGGACCGACCGAGAGGGACGAGGCGTTGCCCACGACCGCCGGGGACGCCGACGCGTAGGCGCCGCCGTCCAGGACGATCTTGCACTTCATGTGCGTGAGCTTGCCGTCCTTGGTGGCGCCGTGCTCGTAGTAGAGCTTCGCCGGGTGGCGGTGCACATGGCCGAAGAAGGACTCGAAGCGGTTGTAGACGATCTTGACCGGCTTGCCGGTGCGCAGCGCCAGGAGGCAGGCGTGGATCTGCATCGAGATGTCCTCGCGGCCACCGAACGCGCCGCCGACGCCGGAGAGCGTCATGCGCACCTTGTCCTCGGGCAGGCCGAGTACGGGGGCGATCTGGCCGAGGTCCGAGTGCAGCCACTGGGTGGCGACGTAGAGGTCTACGCCGCCGTCCTCGGCCGGGATGGCGAGGCCGGACTCCGGGCCGAGGAAGGCCTGGTCCTGCATGCCGAAGGTGTACTCGCCCTTGACGATGAAGTCGGCGCGCTTGGCGGCCTCTTCGGCGGCGCCGCGCACGATCGGCTGGCGGTGCACGATGTTGGGGTGCGGGACGTGACCGATGTGGTGGTCGTCGCGGCCCTCGTGCACGAGCACGGCGTCGGGAGCCGTGGCCGATGCCTCATCGGTGATGAGGGGCAGTTCCCTGTACTCGACCACGATCTTCGCGGCGGCACGGCGTGCGGTCTCGGGGTGGTCGGCGGCCACGAGGGCGACCGGCTCACCGTGGTGACGGACCTTGCCGTGGGCGAGGACCGGGGTGTCCTGGATCTCCAGGCCGTAGTTCTTCATCTCGGCCGGCAGGTCGTCGTACGTGAGGACGGCGTAGACACCCGGCGTCTTGAGCGCCTCGACGGTGTCGATCGACACGATCTCGGCGTGCGCGACGGTGCTGCGGAGCGTCTGGCCCCAGAGCATGTCCTCGTGCCACATGTCCGAGGAGTAGGCGAACTCGCCGGTGACCTTGAGGGTGCCGTCCGGGCGGAGCGTGGACTCGCCGATGCCGCCCTTGTTGTGCTTCTGGGTGACTTCGGTGGGCGCGCCCGTGGTGGTCTTGGTTCCAGCCATGATCAGACCGTCTCTTCCTGACGGGCGGCCGCCAGGCGGACCGCGTCCAGGATCTTCTCGTAACCCGTGCAGCGGCAGAGGTTGCCGGAGAGCGCCTCGCGGATGTCGGCGTCCGACGGCGATACGTTGCGCTCCAGGAGCTCGTCGGCCGCGACGAGCAGACCCGGGGTGCAGAAGCCGCACTGGACGGCTCCGGCGTCGATGAACGCCTGCTGGATCGTGGAGAGTTCACCGCCCTCGCCGGTCTGGCCGTCAGTTCCCTTGGCCTGCCACTGGCGGGCCTCCTGAAGGCTGGTGCCGCCGCAGACGGAGCCGCAGGCGCCGCCCGGGTGGGCGTCGTCGCGGTGCTTGGCGTAGTCCGCCAGGCCCTCGACGGTCACGACATCGCGGTCCTGGACCTGTCCGGCGGCCACCAGACACGAACACACCGGTACGCCGTCGAGGCGGACGGTGCAGGATCCGCACTCGCCCTGCTCGCAGGCGTTCTTGGAGCCGGGAAGCCCCATGCGCTCGCGCAGGACGTAGAGGAGGGACTCGCCCTCCCAGACGTCGTCGGCTTCCTGCTGACGGCCGTTGACCGTGAAGTTCACGCGCATTATGCGACTCCCTCAGTGCTGCGGCCCTCGCCGCGGTACGACTCCCAGGTCCAGCCGAGCGTGCGGCGGGCCATGATGCCGACGGCGTGGCGGCGGTAGTTCGCCGTGCCGCGGACGTCGTCGATCGGGTTGGCGGCACCGGAGGCGAGCTCCGCGAACTGCTTGGCGATCGAGGGCGTGATGATCTTCTTGCTGTCCCAGAAGCCGCCCTCGTCGAGCGCCGCGTTCAGGAACTCCTCGGCGGCCTTGGCCCGGATCGGGGTCGGGGCCGCAGAGCCGATGCCGGTCCGCACGGTCCGGGTCTCGGGGTGCAGGGCGATGCCGAAGGCGCACACCGCGATGACCATCGCGTTGCGGGTGCCGACCTTCGAGTACTGCTGCGGGCCGTCCGCCTTCTTGATGTGCACGGACTTGATCAGCTCGTCCTTGGCGAGCGCGTTGCGCTTCACGCCGGTGTAGAACGTGTCGATCGGGATGAGGCGCGAGCCGCGTACGGACTCCACCTCGACCTCGCAGTCGGCGGCGAGCAGCGCCGGGTGGGCGTCACCGGCCGGGGACGCCGTGCCGAGGTTGCCGCCGACACCGCCGCGGTTGCGGATCTGCGGGGAAGCGACCGTGTGCGAGGCGAGTGCGAGACCGGGGAGCTCGGTGCGCAGCTCCTCCATGATCGTGGTGTACGGAACCGAGGCGCCCAGCTGGACCGTCTCCTCACCCACCGACCACTCGCGCAGTTCGGCGACGCGGTTGAGGTCAAGCAGGTACTCGGGACGACGGTGGTCGAAGTTGATCTCGACCATCACATCGGTGCCACCCGCAATCGGCACAGCGGTGGGGTGCTCGGCCTTGGCGGCGAGCGCCTCCTCCCAGCTGGCGGGGCGAAGGAAGTCCATGAGGCTCTCTTCTTCTTCATATCGAGGGTCGTACGTTCGAGAGGATCCAGCCAAGTCGGACCGGAGGCCTCTCGACTGCTCGTTCATGTGCTGTTAACGCGGAGTGGGCCAAGTACACCGCCCCGTCGTCCCATGGGGTCAGTCACCGAAACCATGAAGGAGTTGGCTGGCCAAGCCGCGCGTCTTGTAGATTCGTATGAAGAACGGGCCTCAGTAACCTCGCGGATTCCCCCTGGAAACCGGAGGCACCCCAGGACACGAGGGCCCGGTGCGAAAGTTCGCGACACAGAGTCGACAGACCTGGACTGTCTGTACATCCCATTCGAGACAAGATCGGCGGCGACCACCATGCGGCTGCGCGCACTCCTTGACACCGACGCGCTGGGCCTGCGACTGCTGGGCGGTGACGAAGAGCTCGACCGCACCGTGCGCGGTGTGATGACCACGGACCTGCGCGACCCCAGCCGGTACCTCGCGGGGGGCGAGCTGGTCCTGACGGGCCTCGCCTGGCGCCGCGACGCCTCCGACTCGGAACCCTTCGTACGCATCCTGGCGAGCGCGGGCGTGGCGGCGCTCGCCGCGGGCGAGGCCGAGCTCGGCGCCATCCCGGACGACATCGTCGAGGCCTGCGCCCGGCACCGGCTTCCGCTGTTCGCGGTCAACGAGACGGTCGCCTTCGCGACGATCACCGAGCACGTCGTCCGGCAGGTCTCCGGCGAGCGGGCCGGTGACCTGGCGGCCGTCGTGGACCGGCACCGCCGCCTGATGACCTCGGGCCCCACGGGCGGCGGCCCCGACGTCGTACTAGACCTGCTCGGCTCCGACCTGGACCTGCGGGCCTGGGTCCTGTCCCCCGCAGGCCGCGCCATCGCGGGGTCGAGCGCGGCGGGCCCCGCCCTTTCCGGCCCTGTGTGCACGCGCCTGGCGGCCGAGCACCTGGCCGCGGCCCGCACGGGGCGCCGTGGCCCGCACCGGGTCCAGGTGGACGGCACGACGTACTCCCTGTTCCCCATCCGGAGCAGTGGGCGCGGTCCGGCTTCCGCGGCGGCAGCGGCGAGCACGGCGGCCCTGCGTGACGTGCGCGAGACGGTCCTCTCGGACTGGCTCCTCGCGGTCGAGGCCGACGCGGGCGACTGGCCCGAGGAGCGGCTCGACCTGCTGCAGGGCGTCACCCAGCTGATCGCGGTGGAGCGCGACCGGCGCGACGCGGCCCGCACGGTGCGGCGCAGGCTGGCGCAGGAAGTCCTCGAACTGGTCCAGACGGGCGCGGCACCGGCGGAGATCGCGGCGCGCCTGCGGGTGGCGGCCCCCGTACTCCTTCCCGGCCTGGGCGCGGCACCGCACTGGCAGGTCGTGGTGGCCCGCGTCGAGTGGGACGGCGGCGAGATCGAGGGCGGCCCGGTGGCCCAGTCGCTCCTGGAGGAGATCCTCGTCGACCCCCTGTCGGCGGGCCCCGAGCCTTCCGACCGCATCGCGGTAGCCCATACGGGTGACGAGGCGATCGCGCTCGTACCGCTGCCCGCGGTCTCCACGGAGCACGACGGCTCGGAGACGGGCCTGCTCGCCGACTCCCTCCTGGAGTCCGTCCGCGACCCGCTCTCGGCGGGCCTCGACGGCGACGGCCGCCTCACGCTGGGCGTCAGCGCGTCCGTGCACTCGGCGGAGGGCCTTCGCGGCGCCCTGGAGGAGGCCCGGCACGCCCGCCGGGTCGCGGCGGCGCGCCCCGGCCGGGTCTGCGCGGCGGGCCACCAGGAGCTGGCCTCGCACGTCCTGCTGCTGCCCTTCGTCCCCGACGACGTGCGCCGGGCGTTCACGGCCCGTCTGCTCGACCCGCTGCGGGACTACGACCGGCGCCACCGTGCGGAGCTCATTCCGACCCTGGAGGCGTTCCTCGACTGCGACGGCTCCTGGACGCGATGTGCGGCGCGCCTGCACCTGCACGTCAACACGTTGCGCTACCGGGTCGGCCGTATAGAGCAGTTGACGGGCCGTGACCTCTCGCGCCTCGAGGACAAGCTCGATTTCTTCCTGGCACTGCGGATGAGCTGACGCGAGCGACCTCGGACGATCCACTTTCATGGCCCGCCCTTTGTGAATTCTTTCACCCAGCCCCTTGGCCCGATGCGCCGATCCATGCTGAGATGCGCCCACGACTCAACAGCTCAATGGCGTGCTCGGGGAGGGCAACGTGGCGCATCCCGCCATGTCTGGTACCGGAACGACTGCAGGGGACGATCCACTCCAGACCGCGGTATGGCGGCTGCGTTCGCGCGGCTGCTGGACCGACGCGGCGGCGCTGCTCGCCTCGCGGGAGGGGCCGGGTCCCGCCCTCCAGAGAACCTCACTGCTCGTCGAGCGGTGCCTGTTCACGGGTGAGGGCTGGGCCGAGGCGGAGGACGGACTGCGTACGGCGGAGGCGCTGGCGGTTCAGGACGACGACCGCGGGGCCGCTGCGTGCGAGCGCGGCCAGCTCGCGTACGCCTCCACGGTGCTCGCCGTGCGGGACCGGGCGGACGAGGCGCGTACGGCGCTCGGGCGGGCGGCGGCGCTGCTTGCCCCGAATGCTCCGGGGCGCCCTCTTCTCGACTTCCGCCGGGGCCTGATCGCCGAGCACGTCGCGGACTCGCCCCAGGCGGCGCGGGCCGCCTATCGGCGGGCGCATGCGGGGGCGACGGCGCACGGGGACACCCTGCTCCTGTCCTTCACCTGGCGGCACCTGGCCGGACTCGCCCTGCGGGAGGGGGAGTTGGCGGAGGCACGGCATGGCTTCGCCGAGTCGCTGCGGATTCGGGAGGAGCTGGGGTACTTGGTGGGTACGGCGCCCGCGCTGGCCGCTCTCGCTGACGCGGAGCCTGAGCCGGAGGCTGGGCGGCTTCGGGCTGAGGCGGCGCGGCTGTTCCGGTTGATGGGTGGGGTGCCGTCTTGGCTGGCGCAGCATCTGACGCCGCCGGCACCGGCGGCGTAGGCCTCCGGCTCCTGGTTGCCGTCATCACCGGCTCCGCCGAGTTCGTCCTCAAACGCCGGACGGGCTAAGTGCTTTTAGCCCGGCCGGCGTTTGAGGCCATCTTGTCGGGGGTCCAGGGGGCGGAGCCCCTGGTCTCGGGAAGGGGCGGGATTGGGGAACGCCCCGCAGGGACCGCCCGAACCTCAGCCCCCCGCCCCCGCAAAGTGCTCCCGCACCAAGGTCTGGACGACCGCCAGGTCCTTCGCCACCAACGCCTCCAGCAGAGCCATGTGCTCCGCCGCGTCAGCGACAAGGTCAGCCCGGCGGCTATGGACGGGACCACTCACCAGGGACCACTGCGACCGCCGATGCAGATCATCGGCCACCTGAACCAACTGCTGGTTCCCCGAAAGGGCGAGGACCGCCCCGTGAAAGGCCCGGTCCGCCTCCGCGTAGCGGGCGAGGTCACCCCCCGCCGCCGCCACCGCACTCGCCTCCGCGAGCGGCCGCAACTCGCACCACCGCGCCGCGGGCACCGTACGGGCGAGCCGCAGCATCACCGGCACCTCGATGAGCGCCCGCACCTCCGCAAGCTCCCCCAGCTCGCGCGCGCTGCGCTCGGTGACCCGGAAACCGCGGTTGGGTACGACCTCCACGGCCCCCTCGGTCGCCAGCTGCTGCATCGCCTCGCGCACGGGAGTCGCCGAGACCCCGAACCGCTCGCCGAGCACGGGCGCCGAGTACACCTCGCCGGGCGCGAGGTCGCCGCCGACGAGCGCGGCCCGCAGGGCGTCCAGGATCTGGCCGCGGACCGAGTTCCGCTGCACCGTCCTGCGGGGTGCGGGCAGCTCCACCGCGTCGCCGTGCGTGTGCTCGCCCCGGACCTGGGGCGGCTCCGGAGCGGGGGCCGACGAGGCCCGCACCTGCTCCGGCACACGGACGGCGAGGCGGTACGCGTCATGCGCTCTGGGCTGCTCCACGCGTCCACCCCGATGGTCCGCTCGGTCCGAAAGGTACGAGAGGCACCATAGGCGGACAGCCCCTCAGTTGAAACCTCGATCATTCTGGGTAAGGTTAGGCTTACCTGTAATCGATCGTGATTCGGTGGTCCACCCATGTCCGTTCCCACCTTGGCCGAGCGCGCCCCGAGCGCCCTCGCGGACGCCTACGCCCGCCTCAGCGAAGTGTTCCCCGGACTGAGCGTGACCGAGCTCGGCAACGAGGAGCAGGCCCCACGGGGCGACGGCTGGGTCACCGCATCGCGGCTCGCGGAGGGCGGGGCCGACCTCGACTCGTTCCTCGCGTGGGACGAGGCGCAGGTGCGCAAGGACTACGGGCAGGAGGGGCGTCCCGACGTCATCGCCAGTTTCGCCCTGCACCGCTACGCCTGGCCGGCCACCCTCCTCATCACCGTGCCGTGGTTCCTGCACCGCCGGGTGCCCCGCTACCCCGTACAGAACGTCGCCTACCAGCGCTCCCACGGCCGCCTCGCCGTCCGCAGCGCGGGCTTCGCCTGCCTGCCGGGCGATCCGGCCGCCGCACTGCCCGGTGCCCGCGTCGTGCCGGACGAGGAGGCGCTGCGCGCGGAGGTGCGTGACGCCGTCGCCGAGCACCTGGGACCGCTCCTGGACGCCTTCGGGCCCCGGATGCGACGCCGCTCGCGCGCCCTGTGGAGCCTGGCCACGGACGAGATCGTCGAAGGGCTCTGGTACATCGCCCACCTCCTCGGCGACGAGGAGCGCGCCACGGTCGAGCTGGAGCGGCTGCTTCCGGGTGCCACAAAGCCGTACGTGGGCACGGCGGGGTTCCGTGAGCTGACGGGCCCGAACGGCGAGTCGCTGCCGACGCGGGATCGCGCGAGCTGCTGCATGTTCTACACGCTGCGCCCTGAGGACACCTGTGTGACCTGCCCGCGCACCTGCGACGCGGACCGCGTCTCGCGGCTGAGCGCCGCCGCCGCGGCCTGACCGGAGCCTCGCCCCGTACCCAAATCGCCGCCCCTCTCCCCTTGAACCACCCTTTCGCGTTCGTTTAATCGAACTCAAATCCCTCTACAAAGCGCTGCGTTCGAGCAAACGGCGCGCGCCGCACCCCTTTGCACCCCCCTTGGCGTTCTCTTGCCCCGAAACCCCTCTGGGGGCCATCGGGATTGGGTCACTATGGCGCCCGAACGCCCTACCGCGACGCAAGGGACCCCAGATGAGACTGACCGACATATCGCTGGACTGGCTGCTTCCGGGCGGCGTCCTGCTCCTGGGCATGCTGGTGGCGGTGGCGGTACTCGCACGCGGCAAGCGCGCCGGACAGAAGGTGGCCGCGAGTGCCACCGGCGAAGAATCCTGGGAACGCAGCGAGGAACGCCGCAGGCGCAAGGAAGCCATCTACGGAACGGCCTCGTACGTTCTGCTGTTCTGCTGTGCGGCGGTCGCCGCGGCGCTCTCCTTCCACGGCCTGGTCGGCTTCGGCCGGCAGAACCTCAACCTCAGCGGCGGCTGGGAGTACCTCGTCCCGTTCGGACTCGACGGCGCGGCGATGTTCTGTTCCGTACTCGCCGTGCGCGAGGCGAGCCACGGTGACGCGGCCCTCGGCTCACGGCTCCTGGTGTGGACGTTCGCGGGCGCTGCCGCCTGGTTCAACTGGGTGCACGCGCCCAGGGGCATCGACCACGCGGGCGCCCCGCAGTTCTTCTCCGGGATGTCGATGTCGGCCGCGGTGCTCTTCGACCGCGCGCTGAAGCAGACACGCCGTGCGGCGCTGCGTGAACAGGGCCTGGTGCCGCGGCCGTTGCCGCAGATCCGGATCGTGCGGTGGCTGCGCGCACCCCGCGAGACCTTCGGCGCCTGGTCGCTGATGCTCCTCGAAGGCGTACGCACCCTGGACGAGGCGGTCGAGGAGGTCCGTGAGGACCGGCGCGAGAAGCAGCGCACCCGGATCACCAGGCGCGACCGGGAGAAGCTGGAGCGTGCGCAGCTCAAGGCGATCAGCAAGGGCCAGCGCGGCCTCCCCGGTCGCGGCGGCGGGCGTCAGGTCGACCTGCCGGCCGTCGCGCCGGCCACGGGGTCCGCGCAGGTCACCGCGGACCCTTCCATAGCAACGCAGGAGCAATTGCCCCTGCGTTCCCGTCCCTCCCTCCAGGCCGTGAAGAACGGCTCTGAACCCGTCACCGTCGACCTCACCGCCGAGGACGACACCCAGGCGCTGCCGCGGCTCGACTCCCTCGAGCGCAAGCTCAAGGATCTGGAGCAGCAGTTCGGCTGATGTCAGCAGCGCAGGACGGGAATTGACCGGCGGTCCGGTTCATACCGGGCCGCCGGTTCATGCCTGGCCCCAGTTCATAACGGGCGCCGGCTCATGACGGCCGCCGGTTCACACCGGGCCGCCGTCCAGTTCGAACCACACCACTTTCCCGACCCCGTGCGCCCTTACGCCCCACGCGTCAGCGAGATTCTGCACGAGCATCAGGCCCCGGCCGTGCGTGTCGTCGTCGGCGTTCGGCACGCAGAGCTTCGGGCGACGCCCGACGAAGTCCCTGACCTCGACGCGCAGCTTGCCCGGCCGCACGGTCGCCGTCACGATGGCGTCCCGGTCGGTGTGCACCAGTGCGTTCGTGACCAGTTCACTGGTCAGCAATTCGGCTATATCGGATTCTCCGGGCCTCCCCCAGGTCCGGAGCAGTTCGCGTAGCGCGCCCCTGACTTCGGGAACCGCCCGCAGGTCGGATCGCCCCAATCTGCGCCGGAGCTGGGCCCGATGGGGCTCTGCCGGCTTGCTGTCGATCGGCTCATCCCTTGCTTTCGGCGAAGAGACCCCCAGATAAATGGGGCCGCCCCCTCTTACTTGCCTTTTCATGATCCCCGCCCACAAACGAGTCAATTCCTCCCTGCTCGAACACGCACACGGAATGCATTCCCCGCCCAGTTGGCGGCACTCATGTCCATTCCTCAACGATTGGGGTGGGTGCGCCCCGGCCCGGTGGGGAAGTGAAGCGGTGGACCGTTTCCGCATGATCCCCACCGGGCCCGACCGCACCGGGCAGGGCCCGCCCGAGCATTCCGAGGAGCCGCCGTGCACGACGACCGACTGCTGGTGGAGGGACGCCTGGAGCGCGCCCTGAGGCAGTTCATCCGCCCCGCCCAGTACGCGGACCGCGTGCCGCTCTCCCTCTCCGTCTGGCACGCGCCGGGCGAACCCGTCCCCGTCGCCGAGGCCCTCGACGCCTCGTACGAGGACTTCGAGACGGGCACCGCGTGGGGAAAACCCTGGTCAACCAGTTGGTTCCGGTTGCGTGGTCAGGTACCCGACGCCTGGCGCGGGCGCCATGTCGAGGTGGTCATCGACCCCGGCTTCACCGGCGAGGGGCCGGGCTTCCAGGCGGAGGGTCTGGTGTACGACGCTTCGGGCGTCCCGATCAAGGGCATTCACCCGCGCAACCGGCACATCCCCGTGGCAGCTGCCGCGCAGGGGGGCGAGCAGGTGCACCTCCTCCTGGAGGCGGCCGCCAACCCGACCGTTCTGCATGACTTCGAACCGACACCCCTGGGCGACGTACTGACCGCGGGTGATGGCCCCATCTACCGATTCGCGTCTGCCGACGTAGCCGTACTGGACGAGGACGTCTGGCAGTTGACGCTGGACATCGAGGTCCTTTCCGAGCTGATGTACGAACTGGACGCCGCCCGTCCGCGGCGCCACGAGATCCTGCGCGCGCTTGAGCGAGCGCTCGACGCACTCGATCTGCACGACGTGTCGGGCACGGCCGCGGCGGCCCGCGCCGAGCTGACGGATGTCCTCTCCAGCCCCGCGCATGCCAGCGCGCACCGGGTTTCGGCCACCGGACACGCCCATATCGACTCTGCCTGGCTCTGGCCGCTGCGCGAAACCGTACGCAAGGCGTCCCGCACCTTTGCCAATGTGACGGCTCTCGCCAAGGACTATCCCGAGCTGGTATTCGCCTGCTCACAGGCCCAGCAGTACGCCTGGGTCAAGGAGCACCAGCCGCACATCTGGGAGCGCATCAAGAAGGCCGTCGCGGACGGCAACTGGTCCCCTGTGGGTTCCATGTGGGTCGAGTCGGACGCCAACATGCCCGGCGGCGAGGCCCTTGCCCGGCAGATCACGCACGGGATGCGGTTCTTCCGCGAGGAGCTGGGGATCGAGACGGAGGAGATCTGGCTGCCGGACTCCTTCGGCTACACGGCCGCGTTCCCGCAGCTGGCGAAGCTCGCGGGCGTCCGCTGGTTCCTCACCCAGAAGCTGAGCTGGAACCAGACCAACAAGATGCCGCACCACACCTTCTGGTGGGAGGGCATCGACGGCACCCGCGTCTTCACGCACTTCCCGCCGGTGGACACCTACAACTCCCAGATCCACGGCGCCGAACTCGCCCACGCGGAGAAGAACTTCACCGAGAAGGGCCGCGCCTCGCACTCCCTCGTCCCGTTCGGCTGGGGCGACGGCGGCGGCGGTCCGACCCGCGAAATGCTGGAGAAGGCACGGCGGGTGCGCTCCCTGGAGGGTTCGCCGCGCGTCGAGATCGTGAAGCCTTCGGCGTTCTTCACCGCGGCCGAGGAGGAGTACGGGGCACAGGCGCCGGTCTGGTCGGGCGAGCTCTATCTGGAGCTGCACCGCGCCACGTACACCTCGCAGGCGGCCACCAAGCGCGGCAACCGCCGCACCGAACACGCCCTTCGCGAGGCCGAGTTGTGGTGCACGGCCGCCGCGGTGCGCGACCCCGCGTACGCCTACCCCTACTCGACTCTCGACCGGCTCTGGAAGACGGTGCTCCTGCACCAGTTCCACGACATCCTGCCGGGCTCGTCGATCGCCTGGGTGCACCGCGAGGCCCGCGACACGTACGAACGCGTGCTCGCCGAGCTCGACGAGATCACCGCGGCGGCGGTCCGTTCCCTCGGCCCGGGAGGTCCCGCCGCACTCAACGCGTCGCCGTACCCGCGCAGCGAGGTCGTCACGGCCGACGACGGCACCCTGGTGCACGTCAACGTCCCGGCCCTGGGCAGCAAGGGACTTGAGGAGGCCGCCTCGTACACGCGCGAGACCGGGGCGACCGCGCTGCTCGCCGACGGCGAGATCCAGTTGCTGAACGAGCATCTGCGCGTCGCCATCGACGCGGACGGGCTGCTGACCTCCGTGCACGACATCGACGCGCACCGGGAGGTCCTGTCCCCCGGCTCGCGCGGCAACCTCCTCCAGCTGCATCCCGACCACCCCACGCACTACGACGCGTGGGACCTCGACAAGCACTACCGCAACACGCACACCGACCTCACGGAGGCGGAGTCCGTGGAGCTGGTCGAGGACGGGCCGCTGCGGGTCGCCGTCCGTGTGGTGCGGGCCTTCGGGAAGTCGCGGATCACCCAGGAGATCCGCCTCGCGGCGGGCAGCCGCCGTGTCGACGTCGTCACGGACGTCGACTGGCAGGAGTCGGAGAAGGTGCTCAAGGCCGCGTTCCCGTTGGACGTGCACGCCGAACGGTCCTCCGCCGAGATCCAGTTCGGTCATGTGAACCGCTCCACGCACGCCAACACCGGCTGGGACGCGGCCCGTTTCGAGATCTGCGCGCACCGGTGGCTGCGGGTCGCCGAGGAGGCGTACGGCGTCGCGGTGCTCAACGACTCGACGTACGGCCATGACGTCACGCGTGAGCCGCACGGCGACGGGCTCGGCACCACCGTGCGGCTCACGCTTCTTCGCGCCCCGCACAGCCCGGACCCTGAGACGGACCTGGGCACGCACCGGTTCACGTACGCGCTGCTGCCCGGTGCGACGACGGGTGACGCGGTCGCGGAGGGGCTCGCGCTCAACCTGCCGCTGCGGGTCGCCGCCGCGCCCGTGCTGCCCTCCCTGGTGAGCGTCGACAATCCGGCGGTGACCGTGGAGTCGGTGAAGCTCGCGGACGACGGGAGCGGCGATGTGGTGGTGCGGCTCTACGAGTCGCGGGGCGGACGTGCGGCGGCAGCGCTCACCACGTCGTTCGCGGTGAGCGCTGCCGAGGTGACCGACCTCCTGGAGCGCCCGCTCGAACCGGCCCACACCGACGACTCGGGGGTCGTGCTCGCGTTGCGTCCGTTCCAGATCCTGAGCTTGAGGATGCGACCGGCCTGATCGGACTGATGGGTTCAGGGGCGTGGCACGTTCCGCAGGTTGGAGCGTGCCATCTGGACCATGCGGCCGACCCCGCCGTCCAGGACGATCTTGCTGGCGGAGAGCGCGAAGCCGGTCACCATGTCGGAGCTGATCTTGGGCGGGATGGAGAGGGCGTTCGGGTCCGTGACGATGTCGACGAGGGCGGGGCCCTTGTGCGCGAAGGCGTCCTTCAGGGCGCCGACGAGCTGCTTGGGCTTCTCGACCCGCACTCCGTAGGCACCGGCGGCGCGGGCCACGGCGGCGAAGTCGGGGTTGTGGTTGGCCGTGCCGAACGAAGGGAGCCCGGCCACCAGCATCTCCAACTCGACCATTCCCAGAGCCGAGTTGTTGAACAGGACGACCTTCACCGGCAGGTCGTACTGGACGAGGGTGAGGAAGTCGCCCATCAGCATGGAGAATCCGCCGTCGCCCGACATCGAGACGACCTGGCGCCCCCGGTCGGTGAACTGGGCGCCGATCGCCTGCGGCAGGGCGTTGGCCATCGAGCCGTGGCTGAAGGAGCCGATGATGCGGCGCTTGCCGTTCGGGGTGAGATAGCGGGCCGCCCAGACGTTGCACATGCCCGTGTCGACGGTGAACACCGCGTCGTCCGCGGCGAGATCGTCGACCACGGAGGCCACGTACTCGGGGTGGATCGGGATGTGCTTCTCGACCTTGCGCGTGTAGGCCTTGATGACGCCTTCGAGCGCGTCCGCGTGCTTCTTGAGCATCTTGTCGAGGAACTTGCGGTTGGTCTTGGGTGTGACGCGCGGGGTGAGACAGCGCAGGGTCTCGCGTACGTCGCCCCAGACGGCGAGGTCGAGCTTGGAACGGCGGCCCAGGCGTTCGGGGCGCACGTCGACCTGGGCGATCTTGACGTCGTCGGGCAGGAAGGCGTTGTACGGGAAGTCGGTGCCGAGCAGGATGAGCAGGTCGCACTCGTGGGTGGCCTCGTACGCGGCGCCGTAGCCGAGCAGGCCGCTCATCCCTACGTCATAGGGATTGTCGTACTGGATCCATTCCTTGCCGCGCAGGGCGTGGCCCACCGGGGACTTGATCTTCTCGGCGAACGCCATGACCTCGGCGTGCGCCCCCGCCGTGCCGCTGCCGCAGAAGAGGGTGACCTTGTCTGCCTCGTCGATCATCGCGGCGAGCTTGTCGATCTCCGTGTCGCCGGGGCGCACGGAGGGGCGCGAGGTGACAAGGGCGCTCTCGGCGGACTTGTCGGGGGCGGGCTCGTCGGCGATGTCTCCGGGCAGGGTGACGACGCTGACGCCGGACTGCCCGATCGCGTGCTGGATGGCGGTGTGGAGCAGCCGCGGCATCTGCTTCGGGCTGGAGATCATCTCGCTGTAGTGGCTGCAGTCCTTGAAGAGCCGATCGGGGTGGGTCTCCTGGAAGAACCCGAGGCCGATCTCGCTCGACGGGATGTGCGACGCGAGGGCGAGGACAGGCGCCATGGAGCGGTGGGCGTCGTAGAGGCCGTTGATCAGGTGGAGGTTGCCGGGGCCGCAGGATCCGGCGCAGACGGCGAGGCTCCCGGTGATCTGGGCCTCGGCGCCGGCCGCGAAGGCCGCGGTCTCCTCGTGCCTGACCTGCACCCACTCGATGCCCTTGGTGCGCCTGATCGCGTCCACGACCGGGTTGAGGCTGTCGCCCACGACTCCGTACATACGGCGCACACCGGCGCGGTGGAGGATGTCGACGAACTGTTCGGCGACGTTCTGCTTGGCCATGGCTACACGAACCCTTCAGTCCCCTTGACTCTCTTGTGACTCCTTGGGGTCCATGAATTCACAGGGAGGGCGCTCACGCCTCCCAAACAGCGGCCGCCGTTCGGTCGTCCGCGTATCCCTTGACCCTGACCTGGATGTCCGCGAGGAAGGCCGCGAGGCCCGGCGGACCGCTCTTGGCCCACCGCTGCGTGAGGTGGGCGGCGAGCTCGGACTCTCCGCTCAGGGGCTCGGCGAGGCCGCCGCTGCAGAGCAGCAGGGCATCACCCGGGCGGGCTACGGAGGCGCGGAAGCGGAAGGGTTCGCGGGGCGGGGGCTCGGGGGCGGGTTCGTACGGGCTGGGGGGCGTGATGATCCCCATGTCCATGGTGAGCCGGTCGCCGTCCGGGGTCTGGGGCGGTACGGAACCGAACCCGACGACGGGGATCCCCGTGTCACCGGCGGAGTCGCTGACACGGGGCTCGATGTCCTGCCAGGCGCCGTCCCTGAGCCGGAAGAGTCCGCCGCTCCCGACGCCGAAGAAGACTCGGGTGCGGCACTCGGGGTCGGCGGGCAGGAGGAGGCAGCGCAGGGACGCCGCGTACTCGTCGGGCTCGATGCCGAGGTCGGCGGCGTGCGCGCGGAGCTTGCCGAGGCTGCGGTCGGTGAGCCGGTGCAGGCCGCTCTTGAGGTCCCCGCGCCGGGCGGCCCTGATGTCCTCGGAGAGGCGCTGGTGGCTGCGGCCCACGGCCCGCCCGATCCAGGCGCAGGCCTCGGCGGCGGCGCGATGAGCGCCAGGAGTGGCCCGCGCCCCTGTGGCCATGGCGACCAGGACGAGAGCGCTCTCCCCGGTCCCGAACCGCGCGGTGAGCAGCGAGTCGCGGCGCGGCTCGCCCCGGTAGCGCGCGGAGTCCCCGCGCACGGAGACGGCACGCAGCGTGGAGGTGCCGTACCTGGCGCCGTCGAGCACGGTGTCGGCGACCAGATCGCCGAGGTCGTCGGGGTCGGCGGCGGGCAGGACGGTGGGCTCGGCGTCGTAGGTGGGCGGGCCGTCGCCCACGTACGAGACGGCGCTCACGGCGGGCGCCGTCGCGATGTCTTCCCGAGGTTCGTGCACTGCGCCGGGCGGCCCTGCGGACGCGTCGGGCAGGCGGGGCTCGGGGACGGCGGTGGTGCGGCTGGGGGGTGCTTCCGGCTCGACGGTGCCGGGGGGCTTGGGTGCGTCGGGGAAGGTCACAGGACCCGTGGGCGCGACAGGGGGTTCCCAGGGGGCGGCGGTGGGCCGGGTGCGCGGCCGGGGCGGGGGCTCGGGCACTTGCGGAAGTGCTCCTTCCGCGCTCCTGGCCCCTGGGTGCGGCGGCGCGTCCGGCGGCGCGGGAGCGCCGTCGCCCGCGGACGCGCTGACCGCCGATGCGAACCTGTCGTCGAGGGTGTCGGCCGCCTCGGCCGGACCCGTGTCACGAGCGGAGTCGTCGTACAGCTGACCCCACCAGTCGTCCTCCTGGCCGGCGGCCCCGCCGTGCGTCTCCCCCTGCTGGCTCATGCCCCTATTGTCCACCGCGGAGGCCGAACGAAAACGGTTCATCCGGAAAATTCCGGCCGCCGGAAGAGTGGTGAAGGGCCGCCGGGCGGGCCCACCCCCCACGGGAGGACCGCCCGGCGGTGTCTGTGTGTTTAACGCACGTCGTAGGCGCGAGCCACCGTCTGAGTGACGGAACTTCCGTTCGCATCCGTCAGTTCGGTCCTGAGCCTGACGTGCTTGCCGGAGGCGCCCGCGTGGTTCACGGTCGCGGTCCACTTCCCCCCGGCGACGGACGTCTTGGCCTCGGTCCAGGTCTCGCCTTCGTCGTACGAGTAGGACAGCGCCGCCGACTTGAGCGCGCCGGGCTTGTAGCCCGCGTGTCCCGTGGCCGTGATCCCGATCCGCAGGCCGTCATCGGCGGCAAGGGTCTTCATACCGTCCTCCGGCAGCTGATAGCGCGGGAACAGCATCGGGATGCCCTGCGAGTAGGCCTCCTCGTCGAGGTGCGAACGGAACGCCCACGTGGTCTGCGTGCCCGTGGACCGCTGCCAGACCTTGGAGCCGATCTTCTGGGTGTTCAGGGTCAGTTCGTACGCCGAGTCGGCCGCGGGGACCTCGAACACACCGGACGGCCAGCCGGAATCGCCCACGATCTCGCCGTCCCGCTTCAGCTGGACACTGCCGATGTCGCCGAACCCGCCCTGGATTCCCGCGTGTTCACTGTCGCCCCAGAAGCCGGGCGCGACCCCGATCAGATTGCCCTGCCGCTCCCCCGCGAGAGCGAGCCCGCCCCGCGCGTCACGCGGCGCGGCGGGGGTCAGTACTCCGTCGTACCACTTCTCGCTGCGTCGCTCCCCCTTCTCGTACGTCCGCACCGGGTCGATCATGAACTCCCCGAACGGGAAGCTGCTCGACACCTGGTGGCCCCAGCCGGTCGTGCCCGCCGAGTAGTACTCGGTGCGCTTGCCGGGGGCCGGGACCGATTCGAGGTCGGCGAAGTACACCTCGAGCCCCGAGGGACGGACGGCTGACGGCAGGTCCACGTAGTCCGTGGCCGTGCCCATCGCGCGGTACGTCGCCTCGTTCGCGGCGAGGTCCTTGTCGCGCACCCGGTAGGTGCGGTCGTCGCGGATCTGGCCGGTCTCGGGGAAGGCGAGGTTGTAGACGTAGGGGCTCTTCGCCGTTCCCTTCCACTTCAATTCGACGGGTCCGGAGCCCAGTTGACCGAGCAGGTAGGCCGCCTCGCCCGTCTGGACGCCGAGGACCGGCAGCGGGGAGCCGGTGAGACCGGCCGAGGGGTACCAGCGGCCCGGCGCCGTGCGGTGGGCGATGACCGCGACCGCTCCGGCCGTCTTGGCGTCCCTCGCGACGGCGTTCGCGTTGCCGTCGTCCGCGACCTTGACCAGGGCGATCCTGCCCTTGACCCCGGCGGCTTCGAGCTCCGCCGGTGTACCCGACCTGGCGTCCACGAGAGCCGCCTTGCCCGTGCCGTCGAGGTTGGCCGAGCCGGTGGACGCGGTCACGGGGTGCAGCGACTTGCCGCCCTTCACGCCGAGTTCGGAGAGCAGGGGCGCCGCCGCGCGCCAGTAGCTGCCCGACTCGAAGGTGCCGTCGGTCGCCTTGCCCTCGACGGACTGGTAGAAGCCACGGATGGAGCGCGGCCCCGCCGCGGTGCCGGCGTGCAGCCAGTGGTCGGTGCCCCAGCTGCGGGCGAACCCGAGCGTGGCGCCGCGCACTTCGGACTCCTTGTCCGTCTTCACGGTGAGGCAGTGTGCCTTGCGGGCGTCGAGCGTGACGGTCATGTCCTTCTTGACCTCGACCTGGGGCCGGGCCAGGTGCGTGAGCGAGTCGGTCAGCGTGCCGCCGTCCGCGTCGGGCGTGGCGATGAAGCCGGTCAGGAAGTAGGCGCCGGGGCGTACTTGGTAGGTCTGGTCGTTGGCGCCCTCGTTGAAGCGCCGCTCGCCGCTTGCGTCGTCGGTGCCGATGAGGTCGACGGACGACGCGCCGTCGGCGGGCTTTCCGGCGCGGTCGACGAGCTTCACGCGGAGGCTGACGGTCTGAGGCTGTACGTAGAGGGCGAAGGGCGTGGAGACCGCGACGCCCCCGCTCGCCTTCGCCAGGACGCGGCCGGTCACATCGCCGTACTGTGCCCGCTCGAGGCTCGCGTCGGGGTCCAGCTTCAGCGGGACCTCGACCGTGGCCCCGGCGGCTACCTTCACGGAGCGCTCGCCGAGCTCAGCGATGTCCGACCGTACGGCGGATCCGTCGTTGCCGGTGACGCCCTGCACGGACAGCTTCAACTGCACTGCCTTGTCCGTGGTGTTGGTGTAGGGGACGTCGACGGTCGTGCGGTCCGAGTTGTCCTGGGGCCAGCCGAAGCTGCCGCCCTGCACCGCGGGCGAGCCGAGCACCTTCTGGTCGACGGCCGCCTTCACGTCGAGGCGACCGCCGCCCGTCTCGGTCACGTCACCCGGGATGCCGCTGTCCGCCGACGACACGAGGGCCGACTTGATCTGCTGCGCGCTCCAGTCCGGGTGGCGCTGCTTGACCAGGGCGGCGGCGCCCGCGACGTGCGGGGTGGCCATCGACGTACCGCTCATGGACTGGTAGGCGTAGACGCCCCTGCCGCCCGCCGCCGCGGCGGAGATGTCGACTCCGGGCGCGGCGATCTCCGGCTTGAGGGTGTGCGAGCCGTACGCGGGACCCCGGCTGGAGAAGGAGGCCGTCGAGTCGTCGCGGTCGACGGCGCCTACCGTCAGGACGCTGGGCGCGCAGCCGGGCGAGGAGACGGAGTTGAGGCCCGGTCCCGTGTTGCCCGCGGCCAGGACGAAGAGGGTGTCCGTGCTCGACTGCGCGAGCTCCTCCGTAGCCGTGCTCATCGGGTCCGTGCAGTCGGTCCGCGCCGGGTTGCCCAGGCTCATGGAGACGACGTCGGCCTTCTCGTCGACGGCCCACTGCATGCCCGCGATGATCCATGACGTGGCTCCGGAGCCACTGTCGTTGAGGACCTTCCCGTGCAGCAGTTCGGTGCCGGGTGCGACGCCCTTCTTCTTGCCGCCGCTCGCGGCGCCGGTGCCGCCGACGGTCGATGTGGTGTGGGTGCCGTGGCCCTGGCGGTCCTCGTTGTCCGGGGAGTCGGTGAAGTTCTCGGTCGCGCCGATCCGGCCCTTTAGGTCGGGGTGTTCGGCGTCGGCGCCGGTGTCGAGCACGGCGACCTTGGTGCCCTTGCCGTCGTAGCCCGCGGCCCAGGCCTCGGGGGCGTGCACCTGCTTCGTCGACCGGTCGAGGGTCGCCTGGACCTTGGAGTCGAGCCAGAGCTTCTTCAGCCCCGACATGCCGTACCCCGAACGGGACTTGGCCGACGTGACGTCCGCCCAGAAGTCCGCGGCCTTCTTCTTGTCGGCCTTCAGCGCGACACCGTCGACGGGTTCGAGCACGAGCCCGCGCTCCGCGCCGCGCGGCGTCGCGGGCACCGAGCGCGTCACGTCGACGGACTTGCCGTACACGGCGATGAGCGGCAGCTTCTCGGCGTGCGCGTCGTCGTAGCCCTGGCGGACGAGCCCGGTGACGTTGAAGAGTTCCTCGTCGACCTTGCCGTCGGCGATCGCGTGGACGGCGCCCTCGGGGTAGACGTACAGGTCCTTGCCGGACTGCCTGGTCTGGATGAGCGGCACCGTGCCGTCGGCGCCGGGCAGCGCGCTGGCGCCCGCGCGGTCCTTGCCGTCGGACGTGACGAGGATGCGGTCGCCGGTGACGAGGGTGACGACGGAGCTCCCCTCGCCCCGTGGCGCACCTCCCACCAGCGGACTCGTGTCCGCCGCTGCCGTGCGTGGCTCGGCCACGGACGGGACGGCCGCGGTGACGGCGAGGACGGCGGCGGACGCCGCCCCCAAGGCCGTACGCGATATCGGGCGCATCGCTCTCCCCAGGGTTGTCGGGCATGCGGAACCACAGCCGATACCGACCAGAAGGCCGTATTCGCGGCTGCCGTTGGTGCTGCGGTGGCGTCACCTTGGCAGAGAGGCGGGGGGTGCGGGGATGATGTCCTGGGGCGGGTTTACGCCGTGGCTCTTTTCCGCCATGGAGCCGTCGGAACGGATCTCTGGGGAGGGGCGTCGCCGCATGCTGGCTGCGATAGGTCTGGACGAGACGCACGAATCGGCGTACCGCGCCCTTGTGGCGGTGGGCGCCGCCGACGTGCCCGATCTCGCGCGGCGGCTCTCGCTGGGCGAGCCCGACACGGTGCGCGCGCTGCGCCGCCTGGAACTGCACGGCCTCGCGGCCCAGGCGTCCGGCAGGGCGGGCCGGTGGGTGGCGGCACCGCCGGGGGTCGCGCTCGGCGCGCTCCTGACCCAGCAGCGGCACGAACTGGACAAGGCCGAGCTCGCGGCGAAGCTGCTCGCCGAGGAGTACCGCGCGCAGGCCGCCGAGCCCGCGGTGCACGACCTGGTCGAGGTGGTCACGGGCGCGGGGGCGGTCTCGCAGCGCTTCCTCCAGCTCCAGCTGGGCGCGAGCACCGAGGTGTGCGCCCTGGTGACCGGCAACCCCGTGGCGATCACCGGCATGGAGAACAACGCGGAGGAGCAGGCCGCGGGCCGTGGCGTCACCTACCGCGTGGTGGTCGAACGCTCCGTCCTCGCGCTCCCCACCGGCCTCCTGGAACTGTCGACGGCGATCGGCCGCGACGAACAGGTGCGCGTCGTGGACCGCGTCCCGACGAAGCTGGTGATCGCCGACGGCTCGCTCGCGATGGTGCCGCTGACCTCGCGCAGGGCGGAGCCCGCCGCGCTCGTGGTGCACGCGAGCGGCCTGCTCGAATCCCTGAGCGGGCTCTTCGAGGCGGTGTGGCGGGACGCGCTACCCCTGCGCCTGGGCGAGGACGGCCGCTCGGTCACCGAGGACGCCGCCGAAGGACCCGACGGCGCGGACCTGGAGATCCTGTCGCTGCTGCTCGCGGGCCTGACGGACGCGAGCGTCGCCAAGCAGCTCGACCTGGGCCTTCGGACGGTGCAGCGCCGGGTGAAGCGCCTGATGGAGCTGGCGGGCGTGACGACGCGCCTCCAGCTGGGGTGGCACGCGTACGAGCGGGGCTGGGTGGCGCGCTAGCCCGTGTCGAGGCGACGGGGGCTGACGCGCGACCTGCGCTTTTGCCCCGTTTCCTGCACGCTTGGCAGATGGGAGCGTGGGAACTCCTGCTGGTCGGAGTGGTGCTGCTGCTCGGGATCGGCGGAGTACTTGTCCCCGGAGTGCCGGGGCCGTGGCTGGTGTGGGCCGCGATTCTGTGGTGGGCGCTGAAGGATCCGGAGCCGGTCGCCTGGGGGATCCTGGTCGGCACCTCCGTCGTACTCCTGGTGGCGCAGGGCATCCGATGGCTGCTGCCGCCACGGCGCCTGCGGGAGAGCGGCGCCACGCGCCGGACAGCCGTGTACGCGGGCGCCGGGGCGCTGCTGGGGTTCTGTGTGCTGCCGGTGATCGGCTCGCTCCCGGGATTCGTCGGAGGGATCTACCTGTCGGAGCGGCTGCGGCTCGGCGGGCACGGGGAGGCGGCCACGGCGACACGGACGGCCATGCGGGCGGGCGGCTGGAGCGTGCTGACCGAGCTGTTCGCGTGCTTGTTGATCGCGGGGGCGTGGCTGGGGGCCGTGATCTGGGGTTGAGCCCCGGGATCAGGTTCACATACATGTACCAGCATCGGATCTATCCCGACTCATTGACTGGATGCCGCACTCTCTTTAGCTTTCAACGGAGGTAAAGCTCCGATGACTCGATGGCGCGATGACGCAATGACGCGGGAACTGCTCGGGAGACGCGATGCCAAGACCGTCCAGAAGAACCGTGCTCGCCACCACCGGATCGGCGGTCGGCGGCACGCTGATGGCCGGTGGCCTGCCCGCCCAGGCCACGGCCGCGCCCCGGAAGGCAGTGGACGTCAGCACGCCGGGTGACCCCTGGCGCACCGTCCTGGACGACGCCGACCTCGTCTGGCAGAAGCTGCCGAAGACCTGGTACGAGGGCCCCTACCTCGGCAACGGCTTCCTCGGCTCCGGGATCTACGCGGAACCGAGCACGCGGCCGGACGGCGGGACCACCGCCCTGCGCTTCAACATCCAGCACTCCGAGGTGCAGGACCACCGCCCCGAGTTCGGCTCCCTCTTCGGCCTCGCACGCCTGCCGATCGGCCACTTCACCCTCGAACCCGTCGGCAGGATCACCGGCATCGACTGGCGCCTGCGGCTGCGCGACGCGGAGCTGACCGGCACCCTCACCACGGACAAGGGCACCCTGAAGCTCCGCGCACAGGTGCACGACACGCGCTCCGTCCTCGCCGTCGAGGTCACCCCGAGCGCGGGCGAGCGCGGCTTCCGCTGGGTGTTCCATCCGGCCGACGCGATCAGCCCGCGCGCCGCGTTCAAGCCGCTGCCGGAGGGATACGCGGGCAATCCGCCCGCCGAGATCGAGGAGTACGACGACGGGGTCACGGCCGCCGTGCAGCCGCTGCTCGCGGGCGGCCAGCACGTCACCGCGTGGCGGGAGCGGATGCGGGGCAGCACACGGGGCGGCACGCGGACGCTGTACGTGAACGTGGCGCACTCGCACCCGAGGACGACGGCCCGCGACCGTGCGGTGCGCGCGGTGCGGGGTGCGGCGGCCCTCTCGTACGACGGGCTCGCGGTGTCGCACCGGGCCTGGTGGCACGCGTACTACCGCAAGAGCTTCCTGTCGCTGCCCGACGCCCGGATGCAGCGCTTCTACTGGATCCAGCTCTACAAGACGGCGGCGGCAGCCCGCCGCGACGCCCCGGCGATGGCGACGTGCGGCCCCTGGCTGGAGCCCACCCCGTGGCCCAACACCTGGTGGAACCTGAACGTTCAGCTGGAGTACTGGCTGATCCACGGCTCCAACCACATCGAACTCGACGCCGTGACACGCGCGTTGAGCGAATTCAGGTCCAACCTCACCAAGGAGATGGCGGCCCCCTACCGCGCGGATTCGCTGGGCATCCCGCGCACGACGGACCCGTCCCTGGTGAACGGCGCATCGGTGACGGACGGCGGTTACGGGGTCGGCATCCCCGGCCAGGACCCGCCGACTCCCGAGGTCGGCAACCTCACTTGGGCGCTGCACAACGTCTGGCTGAGCTACCGCCACACCATGGACAAGTCGATCCTGCGAGACGTCCTCTTCCCGCTCCTGCGGAAGGCGGTCAACTACTACCTGCACTTCCTGGAGCCGGGCCCGGACGGGAAGCTGCACCTCCCCGCGACCTTCTCGCCCGAGTACGGCGGCAACTCGCGCGACTGCAACTACGACTTGATGCTGCTGAGGTGGGGCTGCCGCACGCTCCTCGAATCGGCGGAACTCCTGCACGTGAACGACAAGTTGGCACCGCGCTGGCGCGACGTGGCGAGCAGACTGGCCGCGTACCCGACCGACGCGAACGGCTACATGATCGGCGCGGACATCCCCTTCGCGAAATCGCACCGCCACTACTCCCACATGCTCGCGGTGTACCCCCTCTACGAGGTGACGGGCCGCACGGCGGACGAACGCGCGCTGATCGAAAGGTCCTTGGCGCACTGGGTCGGCTTCGAGGGTGCCCTCCAGGGCTACACGTTCACGGGCGCCGCTTCCATGTCGGCGCTGCTCGGCAAGGGCGAGGACGCGCTGAAGTACCTCGGGCAGCTGATGTCCCGCTTCATCCAGCCCAACACCATGTACAAGGAGTCGGGCCCGGTCATCGAGACCCCGCTCTCCGCCGCACAGTCCCTGCACGACATGGTCTGCCAGTCCTGGGGCGACGTCATCCGCGTCTTCCCCGCGCTGCCGTCGGCGTGGGCGGACCTCACGGTGCACAACTTCCGTACGCAGGGGGCGTTCCTGCTCAGCGCGGTGCGGAAGGGCGGGGTGACCCGCTGGGTGCGGCTCGTGAGCGAGGCGGGGGCGCCGTGCGTCGTGCGGCACGGGATCGCGGGGGCGGTCGAGGTGCGGGACGAGCGGGGGCGCCCTGTCCCGTACGAGGATGTGGGCGAGGGCGCGGTCAAGATCGCCCTCAGGCGGGGCGGGTCGGCGCTGATCAGCGCTGAGGGTGACCGGCCTGATCTGCGGATCACTCCGGTAGAACCGAACGAGGATGCGCCGCGATGGGGCCTTCCGGCGGCCTAGACGGGCTGCACGGATCGACTGCCTGGACCGACGTCTGGACCGGCTGTCTGCCGGTCCTGGGGCCAAGATCCGATGCGTGGACGGGGTACGCGTGCGAGGCTCGCGCCATGACCGAATTCAGCGAGGCCGAGCGGGCGTACCTCAAGTCCCAGCGTCTGGGCAGGATGGCCAGCGTCGACGCGACGGGTCAGCCGCAGGCGAATCCTGTCGGGTTCTTTCCGCAGGATGACGGCACGATCCTGATCGGCGGTTACGCCCTTGGCACCACTAAGAAGTGGCGCAACCTCCAGGGGAATCCGAAGGTGTCCCTGGTCGTGGACGACATCGTGAGCGAGAGGCCGTGGAAGGTGCGGGGGGTCGACATCCGGGGGGACGCGGAACTCCTCACGGGGCCGCATGAGTTGGGGCCTCACTTCAGTGAGGAGCTGATCCGGATTCACCCTCGGCGGATCCATAGCTGGGGGCTTGAACAGTAATAGTCCCCAACCCCGCCCCTTCCCGAGAACCCGCTCGGCGCGGGGGCCATGTGCCTTGTGCGTGCCGTCATCACCGGCTTCGCCGAGTTCGTCCTCAATCGCCGGACGGGCTGAAAGATTTCAGCCCGTCCGGCGATTGAGGACATCTTGTACGGGGTCTGGGGCGGAGCCCCAGGTGGCCCCTACCCCGCCGTCAGCAAATGCCGCACCCCATACGACCGCCACGGCCGCCACCCATCCGGAACCGGTTCATCGGGGAACCCCACATCCGGATCCCCAAGCGCCCGCATCCGAACAACCGCCACAACCCCCGCATCCACCCCCGCCAGAGCCGCGAGCCCCGCCCCCGCTTCCTCCCGGTCCGCCCCCGCGTCCAACCGCACCCGCCCATCGGCAAGCGCACCGGCCAACTCCCCCAACGGGCCCGGTTCCCCGGCAAGCGTTCCCGGCTCGGGGAACACATGGGTGAGGGACCCGCACGGCGCGTCCAGCGCCTTCCCGTACCGCTCCACCAGCGAGGAAGCCTCCGCACGCCCCACAAGCGCCCGCACCGCGAACTCCTCGGGATCGGCGGCCCCGGGGGACCGCAGTCCGGGCCGCGCGGCGACCAGCGGAGCGAGCCGGGGATCGGCGCCGAGCCGCTCGTCGACGGCGTACGGATCCGCGTCGAGGTCGAAGAGCCGCCGCAGCCGCTGCACGGCGGTCGTGAGGTCGCGGAGGTCGGTCAGGTGGAGCCTGGCGTCCAGCCACCCGCCGACCCCGTGATCGCTCTCCTCGACGGCCACGATCCCCGTGCCGTACGGCAACCGCAACGTACGCCGATAGGTCCGCGCGCCCACCTCACCGCTGACCTGCTCGACCCCGTCGACGGCCTCGTCGGAGAGCAGATCGAAGACGGCACCGGCGGCATAGGCCCCCCGGTAGGCGAGCCGCAGCGGCACTCCGGCGGCCGGGGTGGCCCGCCCCGCGCCCCTGCCACGCGGCGCGGCGTCCCGCAGGGCGGTGGGAGTCAGGGCGTACACCGCCCTGATCGTGTCGTTGAACTGTCGCACGCTGGCGAACCCCGCGGCGAACGCGATCTCCGTGATCGGCAGCCCCGTGGTCTGGAGCAACACCCTTGCGGTGTGCGCCCGTTGGGCCCGCGCGAGGGCGACAGGCCCCGCCCCGAGCTCGGCGGTGAGCTGCCGCTGCACCTGCCGGGAGCTGTAGCCGAGCCGCACGGCGAGACCGGGGACGCCCTCGCGGTCGACGACACCGTCACCGATCATGCGCATGGCGCGACCTACGACGTCCGCGCGTACGTTCCACTCCGCGGACCCCGGCACGGCGTCCGGACGGCAGCGCCGGCAGGCCCGGAATCCGGAGCCCTGGGCTGCGGCCGCCGTGGTGTAGTAGCGGACGTTCTGGCGCTTCGGGGTGACGGCGGGGCAGCTGGGCCGGCAGTAGATGCCGGTGGTCTCGACGGCGAAGAAGAACTCTCCGTCGAAGCGCGCGTCGCGGCTGCGCACCGCCTCGTACCTGGTCTCTTCATCGATCACATGTCCCAGTGTGCGGCCTCGCAGACCCTTCGGCTGGCGGAATTCGGACACCGCGTTGCGGGGCACGGAAGCGCCCCGCAACACACCGTCACCCCACTCCCACTCCCACTCCCACCCCGCTAGCGGAAGCGGCCCCGCTTGGCCTCCATGGCCGCCTTGCCCTCCGCGCCCCGCAGCTTCCACTCGCGGCGCATGTCCGCCCGGAGCTTCGCGTCCGTCTTGGCGACGATGCGCTGGTTCTCGCGGATCAGCTTGCGGTAGCTGTCGAGGCGGCGGCTCGGGAGCGTGCCGTCATCGACGGCCGCGAGTACCGCGCAGCCGGGCTCGGCGGTGTGGGCACAGTCGTGGAAGCGGCAGTCGGCCGCCAGTTCCTCGATCTCGGAGAAGACCTGGCCCACGCCTGCCTCTGCGTCGAACAGACCGACACCGCGCAGCCCCGGCGTATCGATGAGGACACCACCTGCGGGGAGCACGAGGAGATTGCGGGTCGTCGTGGTGTGGCGGCCCTTGCCGTCCACGTCACGGGCGGCGTTGACGTGCATGACGTCCTCGCCGACCAGCGCGTTGGCCAGCGTCGACTTGCCCGCACCGGACTGGCCGAGCAGCACGGACGTACCGCCGGAGACGACGGCGCACAGGACGTCGACGCCTTCCCCGGTGGTGGAGCTGACCGGGAGCACCTGGACGCCGGGGGCCGATGTCTCCACGTCCTCGACCAGGTAGGACAGGCCGGTGGCGTCCGGGACGAGGTCGGCCTTGGTGAGGACGACCAGCGGCTGGGCTCCGGACTCCCAGGCAAGGGCCAAGAACCGTTCGATCCGGCCGAGGTCGAGCTCGACGGCGAGCGAGATCGCGATGATCGCGTGATCGACGTTGGCCGCGAGGATCTGCCCCTCGGACCGCTTGGAGGAGGTGGAGCGCACGAAGGCGGTACGGCGCGGCAACAGCGTCCGGACGTACCGCGGATCGGCGCCATCGGGGTCGACGGCGACCCAGTCCCCCGTGCACACAACCTTCATCGGGTCACGGGGAACGACGAACTCGGTGTCGGCACGCACCGTGCCGACAGGGGTGGCGACATCGCACTGACCACGGTCGACGCGCAGCACACGGCCGGGCAGTAGACCCTGCGCCGCGTACGGGGCGAACTCGGCTTCGCGGTCCGCGTCCCAGCCGTGGGGCGCGAGAGAGTGCGAAGAAGAGGGAGAAGAAGCCTGCACGGATGCAGAAGATGCGGAGGAAGACAAGGGGGACCCTTCACAGGGGTGGCCCCGGCACCCACGCGTCAGCGTGGGAAGGAAGAGAGGTCAGCCGGAGGCCACGGAGGTGGACTTGATGAACTTCCGGATGCGGGCAGCGCCCATCTCAACGACAGCCATCGTTCACACCTCCCGGACCGAGCCAGATCGAGTCACCCGCGGCCGCCCTTGGGGCTTCCGCTCGAACGACACCAACCTTAGAGACCCACCGGCCGTGACGCCATCCATTTGATTACTGACCGGCTTCCAGCAGTCCCTGAGCGACGGCCAGCGCGTATGCGGACAGGGTGAACGCGTCGGAGATCCGCCGGTCCGCGACCATGGCGCGGAATTCCCCCTGCGGTACGGCCTGGTACGCGTCGATCCCTTCCGCCCTGGCACCCCAGGCGGGGCTGTCCGCCAACTGCGCCGTCCCGATACGGGCGAGGTACAGGTGGTCCGCGCCGGCACGTATGCCGGTGTCGGGAGAGACAGCACCGAGATACGTGAAGTCCGCGACATGGACGCCCAGTTCTTCTTGGATCTCCCGAGCGGCCGTACCGGCACCGTCCTCCCCGGGGTCGCCGAATCCGCGGGGGATCTCCCAGTGCCAGGCCCGGTCGGCATGGCGGAAGTGGTGCAGCAGGACGACGCGTCCGTCAGCGAGCACCGGAAGCACTGCGGCTCCCCCCGACACGGAAACGGGCACGATGCGGATGTACGTTCCCAGCCTGCGCTCCTTGTGGTGCGCGAACCGTACGGCGTCACGCACCAGGCGGAAGTAGGGGTCGCGGTAGACGACGCCGATGTCTCCGGTGCTCTCGGGCAGCCCGGCCGCGACGGCCGCTCGTGAGGCTTCGCCCGATGCCCGTTCCTGGTCGGCGCGGTCGAGGAGGATTTCGAAGGCCGCGCCGGGCGGGTTCTCGAAGAGCTCCGGGCGCTGCTCACGCAGCGCGTCGTAGTCCGTGAGCGCCGCCTGCTTCCTGGCGGCTCGGTCGTGCGCGCTCATGGCTTCCCCTTTGTCTGCGCGCCACGTCGGGGCCGCTGTGGCGGGGACGAACGCACGTCGGTCACAGGTACAGAGCGATGGGGAGACGGTCGACCCGGGCCTCCACCGACGTGTACGTCTCCATGCTCTCCCGGTAATGATCGTGCAATGCCTGAACCACGTCGAAAACGCCGGTGGAGGACGATCCCAGCGACGCTCTGCTCTCGCGGAGCAAGGCACTCACCGTCGCCGCCAACGCCGTGTCGCGCACGGACCACAGCGGCACGCCGATGGCACCGGCTCCGCTGATGATCAAAGAACGCATGAACCCGAGGACGTCACCGCCGTCGGATCCCATGCCCTGCCCGGCCAGACAGGCTCCGAGCACGGTGAGCTTGTTCCTCGGCAGGCTGACGCGCAGGGCGAGGTCGAACTGCGACAGCATGTCCGTCTCTCCCAGGTGGATCAGCGGGCCGGAGACCTCGGGCTCGTTCACGTACACCCCGTGGCCTGCGTACAGGAAGAACTCCGGTTTCACCGCGACCAGTTGCTCAAGTCCGTCCCAGTCGGCGGCGAAGGCGTTCTCGACCTTGCCCACGAGGGCGTCGGGGACTTCACCCGCCACATGGACATGCGCCGCGGGCCAGCCGGCGTCGACGACCTCGCGGCCCGTCGCCCGCGCATCGGTGGACAGCAGCGCGGCGAGGTCGTCGTCGTCCTCCATCAGCTGTTTCTTGAGCAGATGGCGGCCACGGGTGACGAAGGCGGCCACGCTCACCGAGTGCGACAGCGGAACCCGGGCGGCGAGCGGCCGGTCGTCCTGTGGTGCGGTGGCGACGTGCAGCGGGATCGCGAAGATGTCGTCGGTCGGGATCAGAGTGAGGTGGGTCGGCGAGCCGCCCCGGTTGACGCTCTCCCACACCGGCCCGACCAGCAGGTTCCAGATGCGTCGACAGGTCTCTTCCCTCGGTACCGGAAACTGCCGGTCGCCAAGGTCCTCGAAGACCTTGCGGGCGAGATCGGCCACGTCCGTGTAGGGGACGGAGGGCAGCAGGGTCAGTACCCCGTCGCGGCAGACCATGATGCCGAGCGAGTCGGGCTCGGGCGTCTCCTCGCCGTCCAGGGGCACGTCCGACGTACCGAAGCGGAAGTACCGCACGACACAGGAGCCTTGATGGTTGAGGGTGTACTGCACCAGCTGATGGGCGATGTCCTCGTCGTGTGTCGCCGATGTCAGCGGGTGGTGGAGGAAGTGGTCCTCGTACTGCTGCTCCCGCTCGACGAGCAGTTCACGACGCTCCCTCGCCTCCGCAGCCTCGGCAGGGGGATCCGTCCGCAGGGGCATTCGACGCCCGTCGAGGAAGCTTCCCGCTGCCTGCGATCCGCCCGATGCCATGGGCAGCGGGTGGGCGGGGCGGCCGAGGACCGGCGGGCGGGAGGATGCGAGCAGGTCCAGAAGTTCCCGGCCCGATGACTCCTCCACCAGGGACACGACCTTCTCCAGGTCCTCCTGCCGATGGCTGCCCCGTGCCATCTGCGCACCGATGGCCCGCAGATACGCAGGTCTCACGTGGTTGGCGTAGGCGCGTTTGTACACGGGGAGAGCGATCGCCTCCCGCACCGACTCCGCCATCTTCAGCCGGCGGTCCAGGACGTCCCGCGGACGATCGGCCGCGGGAAGGGCGGCAGCCGTCTCCCGGTAGTAGCGCACGGTGTACGCGTAGAAGTCGACGTCGAGACCGGCTCGGCGGCCCGCACCGGTCGCGTCGTCCTCCAGTTCGTCCAGAAGCCGCCCCAGGTCGGCCAGGCCGTCGCGGCCTCCGCCGAGCCGGGCAAGATTCTGGCGGGCGATCCGTCGGCCTCGCTCCCACCCCGGCCCCACGAACCCCGTCCGGCCGTGCACCAACTCACGCAGGGCGGCGAGGCGTTCTTCCGGACGGTCGCGGCAGAACGCCTCGTTCAAGAGCGACTGCGCCGTGCGGTACATGTCGTTCAATCCCTCGGAGATGGCCTTGGAGCGCGCGGTGAAACGCAGCGACCGTTCCCTGTCCCCGGCCTGCCTCAGGGCGATGGCGAGGTTGTGCAGACTGTTGGAGTAGCCGCGCAGGAACTCCCGGTGCCTCAGGGGCGTCGCCTCGTCCGGAGCGGCCTCGACGTCGACACCGTGCTGGCTCGCCTGCTCAAGGATCTTGTCGTGCATCTGCTGCAGCGAGTGGACGAACGCGTCGACGTCCCTGCGTGCGCCCTTCTCCGCCTCCTTCTCCCGCGTCGCCTGGCCGCGTTCTTCGAACTCGGCACGGGTGTAGTTGCTGAGCAAATCCGGCAGCGCCCACCACAGTTGGGACCTCTCGGCCACCTGCACCGCGGTTCCGAAGGCACGGCGTGAGGCGGTGTAACTGCCCAGGCGATAGCGGATCCGGCCGGCTCCGTCGTACCACCGGGCTAGGGCGTAGGCGGGGAAGACGTCATCGGGGTCGGCGGCCCCGTAGGCCGGTAACGCCAACAGCCGTTCGGCGTCCGGCTGTGACGCCTCGATCAGTCGCAGCGCCGAGAGCAACTCGTAGCCGACGTCCGCCTGGACGATTTCGCACCAGTGGGCGCCGATCCGGCGGGCGAGGCCGCGGACGCCCGCCGCCGGGTCCTTCGTGTGCGCTCGGGCCAGGCGCAGCATTCCGGTGGCATCCGCCTGGCGCATCGGGGCGTCGAAGTCGATCTCGAACCTCATGATGAGGTCTTCGACGTCCAGTGCCTCGACGAAGGTCCTGATCATGGAGCTGGGGTCCTGCGGGTGATGTCCATCGGCCTGTGGCATGAGGTGAACTCCTCGCAGGAGAGCTAGCGCGGTCGCGTCAGGAGGTGTGTCGTGAGGAACGTGATCAGACCGGCCACGAGGGCGCCGGTGAGCGTCCACGCGGCGGCAGGCGGCTCCCCTCCTGCGCGAGTTGCCCAGCCGGTGACGGCCAGCCATCCCAGAGCGGCGCCGAACAACCCCGTGGCGCCCGAGTCGAGGCGTCTGTATCGGGGTGTTGTGGGCGCGACGCCCGCCAAGCGCAACATGGCCAGGGGCAGGGCGAGCGCGAGAGCCGCCATCGCGGCGATGACCGGGGACTGGAGGACCGCGCGTAGCGGCAACTCGTAGCTCATCGCCTGAACTGCCGCGAGGGCGGTGAGGACCGATCCCAGAATGGACGTCTGAAGGAGTGTCAACCACCCTCGATGCACGGCCAGTTCGCGCTCAACG
Source organism: Streptomyces sp. NPDC055239 (assembly GCF_053606205.1). Taxonomy (NCBI): domain Bacteria; kingdom Bacillati; phylum Actinomycetota; class Actinomycetes; order Kitasatosporales; family Streptomycetaceae; genus Streptomyces; species Streptomyces sp. NPDC055239. Next base: position 784,609 of record NZ_JBSGRD010000003.1, read on the forward strand.
AGCACCGATACTGCCGTACGCACGCTGTCCGCCCGCTCACGCACGGCTTCCAGATGCAGCCGGTCCTCCTCGACCTGGTTGATGATCCATTCGGCTGCGGCGAGGTCGGTCACGGTCCAGGAAGCCCCCGTGCCGCGCCTGCGGACTCCCGGAGTGTGCAGGCGCATGTTGGCGACGGCGGTCGAGAGGCTGCCGCTCAGCTGGCGCTGCCGGGTGATCGTCCACAGCAGTCCCTGCGGGCCGAATTGCGCCTCGTCGACCAGCGCCGACGCCTTCAGGACGCGCTCAAGGCGCACAGGACGCCGCGTTGCGGACTTCAACTCCCGCAGGAGCTCCGCGGTCCACTCGTCGCTCTCGTCGATCTGCGCGTGCGACGCCCCCGAGGCCTCGTACAGCCGTGCCTGGTGGCGGATCTTCGAGAGCTGGAGCAGATAGCGTGCGAGCGGCATCAGTCCGTGCCGGCCCTCGACCGCCCAGGCCCACTCGTCGAGGGCCACCTCCTGGCGGGCCGGAGCGAGGACGTAGAGGTCGGTGGGTCCTTCCGGTCCGGCGGTGTCGGCGGACCGCCATACGTCGAATCCCTGCTCCGTGCGGTCGAAGCCGGTCCACCAGGACTCGCTCCCCGTCCGGGGCGCATGCCGACGCACGAGCTCGCACATCGCACGCTCTCTCCGTCCGAACCCGCGTCCGTAGAGAGCCTCGAACACACGGAATTCGCCGAGCATGCCCCAGGGCCGGGGCGGCAGGCCCACGGCCTCCACCGCTGCGCTCCACTCGGCGTCGAGGTCACTCCACTGGGCGAGGTCCGCCGTCGTGTCATTGGGCGCGAGCAGCGCGACGACGCCGACGACGTCATGTTCCGCGAAGGCGAAGGCCGAATAGAGGGAGGCGCCTCCCGTCCGCCGCGCGGCCGCAAGGACCTCGAACTCGACGGTGGTCGAGTGCACCGCGCCGAAGTCGATGTGGTCCGCAGGTGCCGGGATCCCCGGGACCGGCTCGGTCATGCCCAGCGAACGACACGCTCGCCACAGGGATTGGAGATAACTTCGCGAGTGATTGTCGATTTCTGAATCAGCCGGTGCGAACGCCATGACCAGCAGAGCGGGCTTGGTGATTCCGCTCATGCCGCGGGCCCGCCTCGCAGACTTACGGCTCGGACGCAGCCGGTCATTCCGACGCGCCCCGGGCCTCGCGGCCACCCGGGCCACGGTCTTGCGGACTGTGGTCTTGCCGACTGCGTAGATCCGCGGTGAGCCGTTCGATCAAGTGATTGCGCTTCTCGCGCTGCTGCGGCGGGATGGCTATACCTTTCGCGCCCAACTCGGCCCGTGCGCGGCGCGCCTCTTTTCGCTCCAAGGGCTCAAGCGGGGCGAGCGCGCTCCTGACCTCGATGTCGTCCCCTTCGGGGAGCACGGCGCCGAGCCTGTCCAGCACCTCACCGACGGTGCGCCATTCTTCCGCGGTGAGCTGCTGCCAGCCCTCGATCTCTCTGAGACGCTCGATGACTCTCTGTGGATTCACGAAGCTCTCCCCCGACTAGCCGCGCACCCGCTCGCGGGAACCCATCGGCGCCCGCCCCAGACATGAATCTTAGCGCCTGACAGAGCGTCACATCGGGTCTCACCGAGAAGCGATGGGCTGCTCGGCCGCCGCAGCACGAGCCCCCCGCACAGCCGACACCGGCGTCGGCGCCAGCGTCCTGTTCAAGTTGGTGCGCATCGTCGACGCCGCGTCAAGGACGTAGTTCTGCCGGACCTTCCAAGGGCCGCGGTCGCCCTGTCGGGGGAACGCGTCGATGGAGCGCTGGACGTAGCCGGAGGCCAGGTCGAGCAGTGGGCGTTCGTTCAGGGTGCTCGTCGGCCTCGGTTCCACCGCCGCGTAGTCGTGCTCGCGCATGTGGTTGAGCACCTTGCACACGAGGCGGGACGTGAGGTCGGCGCGCAGGGTCCAGGACGCGTTGGTGTAGCCGATGCAGACGGCGAAGTTCGGGACGCCCGTCATCATCGCGCCGCGCCACACGAACTGCCGGTTCAGTTCCACCTGTTGGCCGTCGACGCGCGGGGCGATGCCGCCGAACGCGAGCAGTTGGAGTCCGGTGGCGGTCACGACCACGTCGGCCTCCAGGACGCGGCCGGACTTCAGCCGGATGCCCTCGGGGACGAAGCGGTCGATGTGGTCGGTGACGATCTCGGCGTCGCCCGTCTTCAGGGTCTCGAACAGGTCGGCGTCGGGGACCGCGCACAGTCGCTGGTCCCACGGGTCGTAGGACGGCGTGAGGTGGTCGGCGACCAGTTGGTCGTCCTTGACGATGCGCTTGTTGAGGCCGGTGAGCAGTCGCCGTGCGGCCTTCGGGCTGCGGCGGCAGAACTGGTAGAGACCGATGGCGAAGAGGATGTTCTTCGTCCGCACGACCCGGTGGGCCGCGTTCGCGGGCAGGACGGCCCGGATGCCGTCGGCCAGCCTGTCCCGCGAGGGCAGCGAGCCGATCCAGGTCGGGCTGCGCTGCAACATGGTGACGTGGGCGGCGCTCTGTGCCATCGCGGGCACCAGCGTGACGGCGGTGGCGCCGCTGCCGATGACGATCACGCGCTTGCCCGCGTGGTCGAGGTCCTCGGGCCAGAACTGCGGGTGCACGACCGTGCCGGTGAAGGATTCGGCGCCAGGGAACTCGGGGGCGTGGCCCTGGTCGTAGTTGTAGTAGCCCGTGCAGGAGTACAGGAAGTCGCAGGTGACGGTGGTCAGGGTGCGGGCGCCGGATTCGTCGGTGCGCTCCAGCGTCACCGTCCAGCGCGCCGTCGCGGTGGACCAGTCGGCGCCGACGACCTTGGTCCCGTAGCGGATGTGGCGGTCGATGCCGAACTCCGCGGCCGTGTCCTTGATGTAGCTCAGGATGGAGTGGCCGTCGGCGAGCACCTTCGAGTCGCGCCAGGGCTTGAAGGCGTAGCCGAGCGTGAACATGTCGGAGTCCGAGCGCACACCCGGGTAGCGGAACAGGTCCCACGTCCCGCCCATGGACTGCCGGGCCTCGATGATCGCGTACGAGCGCTCGGGGCACTCGGTCTGCAGCCGGTACGCGGCACCGACGCCGGAGAGGCCCGCTCCCACGATCATGACGTCGATGTGCTCGGGCGGGGCGTCGGTACCGGCAGTACCGGCGGTACCTGACGTGCTGGAGTCTGCGGTGTGCGTCATGCTCCTCAGTGTCCGGAAGCACACCCGGCAGGAATTGACCCGGGACGACAGATCTTTGACCCTGGACGACATGTCCGTGATCAGATCGGCGGGGCTACGCGGTTTCCGCGCCACGGTGGCCGAGCTCGGCGGCGACGCCGAAGCCTATGCCCGGCAGGCCGGCTGCCCCACGGCCGCCCTCGACGGGGACGATCTCCTGGTGCCCGAGGAGGCGATGGCCACCGTACTGGAGCTCGCCGCCGACGATCTCGGCTGTCCGGATCTCGGCCTGCGTATCGCGACCCGCCAGGACCTGGGCATGCTCGGCGCCCTCGCGCTCGCCATCCAGAACTCCGCCACCCTCGGGGACGCCCTGGAGTGCACCACGCGCTATCTGTTCGTCCACGCGCGCTCGCTGAGCCTCAGCCTGGAGCCGGACCCGTACGGCACTCCGGGGGTCGCCGCCCTGCGCTACGGCGTGCGCGAGGGGGTCGAGGCGCCGCCCCAGGGCATCGATCTCTCCCTGGGTTTCATGCACCGGGCCATCGTCTATCTGGTCGGCCCGTACGGCCTCGGCTCGGTCGAGCTGCCGCACCCCCTGCTCGCCCCGCTCTCGGTGTACGAGGACTTCTTCGGTGTCCCCGTGAAGGCGGACCGCCCCGCCGCGCTGCTGCGCGTCCCGCTCAGCCTGGCCGACCGGCCGCTCGGCGGGGGCAACGCGCATCTGCGCCGCCTCGCGCTCGCCTACCTGGACGAGCAACTGCCCACGGAACGCACGGACGTCGTCAGCGGGGTCCGTGCCGTCGTCGCGCGTTCGCTCGGCACGTCGCCGCCCGAGATCGGGACGGTCGCCCGCCTCCTGAACGTCCATCCGCGCACCCTTCAGCGACGGCTGCGCGCGGCGGGCACGACGTTCGCCGAGGTCGTCGACGAGGAGCGGCGCGGCGCCGCCCGCCGCTATCTCGTCGACACCGACCTCCCCCTCGGCCAGGTCGCCCTGCTCCTCGGTCTCTCCGAGCAGTCGGCCCTCAACCGCTGCTGCCGGCGCTGGTGGGGTGCGACACCGCGCGCGGTACGGAGCGGGGACAACGCAGCCGCGGGCTGAGCGGAGGGTCCGATTCCGGCCAGATTCGCCCGCAGAACAGGCCGCCATCTGGCTCATTGTGGAGTGGCCCAAGTAGATGCCCCAGGCATCCAATAGAACAGGTAAAGGGAGCCCCTCCGCTTGTGAGGTAAGTCCATGACGGAATCAGTCGCGTCCGAACCCACCTCAGCTGTCGCGTCCGAACCAGTCGCCTTCCCGCAGGACCGCACGTGTCCCTATCACCCCCCACAGTCCTACGAACCTCTCCGCGAGGCCCGGCCGCTCTCCAGGGTCCGGCTGTTCGACGGACGTTCCGTCTGGGTGGTCACCGGCCAGGGGACGGCCCGTGACCTGCTCATCGACCCGCGTCTCTCCACCGACCGCGAGAACGAGGCGTTCCCCGCGCCGACCGAGCGCTTCGCGAAGGTACGCAACCGCCGTGTCGCCCTCCTCGGCGTCGACGACCCCGTGCACAACGCCCAGCGCCGGATGCTGATCCCCAGCTTCTCGGTCAAGCGGATCGCCGCGATGCGCCCACGGATCCAGGAGACGGTCGACCGGCTCATCGACGCCATGGAGGCGCAGGGGTCACCGGCCGAGCTGGTCAGCGCGTTCGCGCTGCCGGTTCCTTCCATGGTGATCTGCTCCCTGCTCGGTGTGCCGTACGCCGATCACGAGTTCTTCGAGGAGCAGTCGCGCCGGCTGCTCCGCGGCCCCCGCGCCGAGGACACCGAGCGGGCGAGGGACGAACTCGACGCCTACTTCTACGCGTTGATCGAAAAGAAGCGCCGGGATCCGGGGGACGGGCTCCTCGACGAGCTCATCCACCGGCAGCTCTCCGAGGGGGCGCTCGACCCCGAGGAACTGGTCAGCCTGGCGACGATCCTCCTCGTCGCGGGGCACGAGACCACGGCGAACATGATCTCTCTCGGCACGTTCACGCTCCTCCAGCACCCGGAGCAGCTCGCCGAACTGCGGTCCGAGCAGGCGCTGATGCCCGCCGCCGTCGAGGAGTTGCTGCGCTTCCTGTCCATCGCGGACGGAATGCTGCGGGTGGCGAAGGAAGACATCGATGTCGCGGGCAGCACCATCCGCGCGGACGACGGCGTCATCTTCTCCACCTCCCTCATCAACCGCGACGACACGGCGTACGAGGCTCCGGAGGAACTGGACTTCCACCGCGCCGACCGGCACCACCTGGCCTTCGGTTTCGGCATTCACCAGTGCCTCGGCCAGAACCTCGCACGCGCCGAGATCGACATCGCCCTGCGGACGCTCTTCGCGCGCATGCCGGACCTTCGCCTCGCGGTGCCCGCGCGGGAGATCCCGTTCAAACCGGGCGACACGATCCAGGGGATGCTCGAACTCCCCGTCACTTGGTAGGAGATGGACGTGCGGGTTCATGTGGAATCGGAGCGGTGCGTGGGTGCGGGGATGTGCGCGCTCACCGCGCCGAGCGTCTTCACCCAGGACGACGACGGCTTCAGCGAGGTGCTCCCCGGCCGTGAGGACGGGGGCGGCGACCCCTTGGTGCGTGAGGCCGTACGGGCCTGCCCGGTGCAGGCCGTCACCGTCGACGAATCCTGACCGGGCCGTACGAGTCCTGACCGGGCCGTCGCACGGGCTCTAGGCGCGCAGCGTCACCGTGAAGCTGCGTCCGTACGCGTGGTGGGTGTCGACGTCGATCCGGGTCCCGCCGTGGACCCGGGTCACGCGCACCCCCTCGTCGGCCTCGACCTGCCGCAGGGAACGGCCGCGCAGCAGCACGCCGACGCTGTCGCGGTCCATCGTCGGATCGGACACCGCCACGGTCGTCGGGCCCCGCTTCTCGCTCCGTACGAGCACCGAGGCGGGGCCCTCGATCCGCAGCCCGGCGTGCCCCGCGTGCCCGGCGACCTCATGGCGGCCCGCCGCGAACGTGTTCGCGGCGGTCAGGCCGAGGCCCGCGTGGCTGACGGCCTGTAGCCGCACGGTGTTGGCGAGCACCTTCAGCGGCTGCCCGCCCCGGTACGACCTCAGCCCCGCCTCGCCCGCGTTCGGCACAAGCGCGTAGGCCAGGGAGAGCGGCCGGGCCCCGGCCGCCCGGTCCACGCTCACTGCCAGGACCCTGCGCGTCACCGCCGTGTCCGGGTTCGCGGTGCGGACGACCCGGCGGCTGCGCGTGACCTCGTCCAGGGCTACCCGCACCTTCGGCGTGTCCAGGAAGACGTAGCCGACGGAGGTGCTCCGCGTGGCGTTGGCGTAGCGCAGCCACCGGAGGTCACCGGTGCCCGCGCCGGTCCACGGGCGGCCGTCACGCAGTTCCCCCGTCACGGAGACCTGGTCGTCCGGGGCGGCGGTCCGCGCGTCGACCGTCGTCGTCACGGCACGCCCCGCGCCGCCGTCGCCGACCCCCGCCGCGAGCACCACGATCTCGTCGTCGAGCAGGAACCACGACTTCGTCGCCGTCGCACCCCGGTAGACCACGAAGTCGTCCGGCAGCAACTCCCGGTCTTGGAAGGCGACATCGCTCGACTGCACCGCCCCGACCGCGCCGTACGCCCCGAGGACCGCGCCGCCCGAGTGCCGGTTGGTGCCGCGCGGGAAGTAGACGTACTTGTTCTGCGACTCGGAGGAGGAGGTGAAGTTCAGGGGGTGGCCGGGGTTGTCGTAGAACGGCTTCCCGTACAGCTCGGGGATCGTCCGGCGCTGCTCGACGGGGGCGGTGACGCCCGCGAGGCCGTACGGCGAGACCGTGGTGAAGTAGTCGACTCCGTACGCCTGGGTCTGGTCGTGCCCGGAGAGATAGAGGTAGTACGCGCCGTCGCCCTGGAACCACGGCATGAGGTTCTCGCCGCTCATGTACTCGTACTTGCTGATCCGGTCGGAGCTGCGCGCGAGCGCGAAGGCGTAGCCCGCTCTGCGGTGGACGTGCTTGTCCATGGCGTTGAAGGCGACGCTGCGCGATGCGGGGTTCAGGTCCGCGGGCGGCACTGAGGTGTCGGCGATGATGTCGGCGTAGCGCACGATGCTGACCGGTGAGACGAACCCTGTCGGGTTGAGCGCGGCGCGCGAGGTTGACCGGATGTGCTTCACATAGCTCTTCAGGGCGGTGGCGTCGGCGCCGGTGGACAGGGACGAGAGGTCCACGACGGCCTCGACGACGACCGCGACGTCGGTGTAGCCGCTGTCGGGGCGCGACACCGCACGGCCCTTGACGATCTCCATCATCCAGCCCTCGAAGATGAGCGGCGCGAACCCGTCCCGCACCCACCTCTGGACCGTCGGCACCAGCTCCTCGCCGTGCGCGAAGCCCGTGCCGTCGAGGATCTTAAGGGTCTGCACGACACGGGTGAGCAGGCCTTTTCCGTACGATCCCGTGTACGCGACGGAGGCGTGCTGGATGAAGGAGCCGTCGGCGTAATAGCCGTCCGTCACGCCGTGCCGGAGGTGGTAGGGGTCGATGGTGACGAAGACCGTCAGCTGGTCGGTGAGTGCCTTGCGGATGCGGGCCTCGCCGTCCGCGCCGACGAGCGCGCCCTGAAGGATGCGGTTGGTGGTGATGTCGGCGAGGTTGGCGCCGGTGTGGAAGCGCGAGTCGAGGTTCACGTCCCCGGCGGTGCCGTTGCGCAGATAGGCGTCCATCGAGGCGATGTAGGTGGCGACGAGGCCGGGCCTGTAGGTCCGCACCTCGTCGGCGAGGAGCACGAGGGTCTTGCTGACGTGCTGGGAGATGCCGATCTCCCAGTTGAACCAGTTGCCGTAGTAGCCCTTGGACTGGTCGCCGTAGTAACGCTCGTGCAGCCAGCCGAGGCCGTCGATCACGCGGCGCTGCACGGCGGTGTCGTCGTGGAGGTCCGACGGGGTCGGGCTCGGGGTGCGGGTCGCGAGGGCGATCTCGTACAGACGCTTGAAGGCCGTGTTGAGGTTGGCGTCGTCCGTGCCGAGCACCAGGCCCGCGAACAGCTCGCCCGCGCCCGCGTCGTCCATCGACTTCAGGTTCGTCCGCGCCGTCTTGTCGATCGCGAGGAGCTTGGCGGCAGTCTCGGGGCGCGCGTTGGACTCCGTGCTCCCGGCGAAGACCCCCACGGTGTTGGCCAGGAGGCGGGAGCTGTCCGCCGCGGCGTCGGCGGCGCTCACGGGGAGCGCGGGGAGCACCGCCAGGAGACCCGAGGCCGAAAGGGCGGACAGCAGGCGTCTGCGGGTGATATCCATGGCGGCCTCCGCCGGTCGAGTTGGCGTTTCCGTCGTTCTGGCGGGCGGAGTCAAGCAGACGCCCCGAGCGTGGACAAGAGCGAGTGCGCCGCCGCTCCGCACCACGGCATCGATCTCACCGACAGGGACTAGGCTCAATATTGTGAGGTCGGAAGAGCACACACCAGGGCCGTTCGCCATCGTGGCCGTCGCGTCGTCCGCCGGGGGCATCCAGGGTCTCGGCTCGATCCTGGGCGCGCTCGGCCCCGATCTGCCCGTGCCGGTGCTCGTGGTCCAGCACCTCGATCCACGTCACCGCACGCTCCTCGCGGAGGTCCTCACCCGGCGCACGGAACTCACCGTGAAGCTGGCCAAGGACCAGGAGAGCGTCGAGCCCGGGACCGTGTATCTGGCACCGCCCGACCGGCACCTCCTCGTGGGGCCGGAGGGCATGCTCACGCTGTCGAACAGTAAGCTCGTGCACTTCGTGCGTCCCTCGGCCGACCTGCTCTTCGAGTCTGTGGCCGGAGCGTACGGACCGCGGGCCATCGCCTGCGTGATCACCGGCACCGGCATGGACGGCGCCATGGGCGTGGAGGCGGTCAAGTCGCGCGGCGGCACCGTGATCGCCGAGGATCCGCAGAGCGCGCAGTTCGCGGGGATGCCCAGGGCCGCGGTGGAGACCGGAGCCGTGGACTTCGTACTCCGTATTGACGAAATCGCCGCGGCCATCCGCGGACTGGTCGAGGACAAGAGGCAGTGATGGGTGAGTCGTCCGGCTCCGGGGCAGAGCGGAACGCGGAATCGGGTGCGCGGGAGCGTCCGGAACCGGTGAGCGAGATGGATCAGGTGCGTGAGGCCGAGCGGGTCAGTGCAGCAGAGCAGGAGCAGGAGACCGAGCAGGGGCAGGGGCAGGGGCCGGAGACCAGGCAGGGGCGCAAAGCGCAGACCGAGCGGCTCGTCGACCAGGGCCTGGAGGATCTCCTCGCGTTCATCCGCGACGCGCGCGGATTCGACTTCACCGGCTACAAAAGGTCCACCCTGGGCCGCCGCATCCGCAAGCGGATGGGCGATGTCGGCATGCAGGGCTACGCGGACTACCGCGACCTCCTGGAGACCGACGCGGACGAGTTCCGTGCGCTGTTCAACACGATCCTGATCAACGTCACCTCCATGTTCCGCGACCCGGAAGCCTGGGCCCTCCTGAAGCGCGATGTGCTGCCCGAGCTGCTCCAGAGCGTCGGCGCCCAGGGAGAGATCAGGGTCTGGAGCGCGGGCTGCTCCAGCGGCGAGGAGGCGTACTCCCTCGCCATGCTGCTCGCCGAGGCGATCGGCGTCGAGGAGTGCCTGAAACGCGTCAAGATCTACGCCACGGACGTCGACGAGGAAGCGCTGCGCGACGCCCGTTCGGGGCAGTACCCCGCGAAGTCGCTGGAGCCGCTGTCCAAGCAGCTTCGCGACAAGTACTTCGAGCGCAACGGCACGCAGTACGCCTTCCGGACGGATCTGCGGCGCCGCGTCATCTTCGGACGCCACGACATCACCCGTGACGCCCCGATCTCCCGCCTCGACCTGCTCGTCTGCCGCAACACGCTGATGTACTTCAATGTGGAGGCGCAGACCCAGATCCTGGACCGCTTCCACTTCGCCCTGCGCGAGGAGGGCTATCTCTTCCTCGGTAAGGCCGAGATGCTCCTGAACGACACCGAGCGCTTCGAGGCGGTCAGCATCCGTCAGCGCGTCTTCCGCCGCCGCCCCGGCGGCGCGCCGCCGTATCCCACGACGACCCCGCTGAAGGCCAGGGCCAACATGGCCCTGGAGAGGCAGCACGCCACACAGGCGGGGCAGTTGCGCGATCTGATCCTGGACTCGACGCCGGGGGCGAGCGTCGCCCTGGACGGCAACGGAGTCGTCATCATGATCAACCACGGGGCACGGTCCCAGTTCGGCCTCACGCCCAACGACGTGGGTCGCCCCTTCCAGGACCTGGAGATCTCCTACCGGCCCGCCGAGCTCCGCTCCCTGATCGACCAGGCCGTCTACGAACGCCGGCCGATGCACGTCCGCGGCGCGGAGCGTCGGATGGGCAACGACCTGCAGTACTTCGACATCGACATCCAGCCGATCCTGGGCGGGCCCGGCGGGCCGGGTCTGCCGGTCGCCATCAACGTCACGTTCATGGACGTCACGCAGTCCACCCGCCTCAAGGCCGAGGTCAAGCGCGTGCGTGAGGATCTGGAGACGGCGTACGAGGAGCTCCAATCGACGAACGAGGAACTGGAGACCACCAACGAGGAACTCCAGTCGAGCATCGAGGAGCTGGAGACCACGAACGAGGAACTCCAGTCCACGAACGAGGAACTGGAGACCACCAACGAGGAACTCCAGTCCGGCAATGAAGAGCTCGAGACGATGAACGACGAGATGCGTCTTCGCACCACGGACCTGGACGAGGCGCATGCGTTCCTCGAGGGCGTGGTGAGCAGTATCGCGGCGGGTGTGGTGGTGCTCTCCGCGGACATGCGCGCCAAGAACTGGAACCGCGGTGCGGTCGACCTGTGGGGCCTTCGCCCGGACGAGGTGATCGACGAGCAGTTCTTCGCGCTCGACTTCGGTCTTCCCACCGACCGGCTGCGCGATGTCATCCAGCAGTGCGTCGCGTCGGGCAAGCGGTCGGGCCCCGTGGTCATCCCCGCGGTGAACCGCATCGGAAGAAACATCGACTGTTCGGTCATCTGCTCGCCGTTCGACGGGCACAACGGAGGTGTTGTCCTCTTGATGGAAGATGTCGCCGACTCCGGCGGCAGCTGACCCGACAGGTCGTACGCTTATGGACATGAGCGCCATGGAGGGCGGTTCGCCGGAGGCGGCCGGCCGGGCCGACACGGCTTGGCAGCGTGCCGTCCGTGCGGAGGAACGCGCCGCACAGGAGACAGTGAACGCCGAGCGTCATGAGCGGCTCTTCGCAAAGACGGGCCGCGTGCTCCACTCGACGATGGCGGTGCGGCACCGCGCGGTCGCCGAGCGCCATCGCACCACGGCCCGCCTCCAGCATGCGTACGCCCTGCGCCTCGCGGAGGCAGAGAACAGAGGTGGTGGCCTCCGCCCTCTTTTCATGGCGGGGGTAGCGGAGGCCTGCGGGACGCGCAGTGCCGCGCTCACACTCGTCGGGGCCGACCTGAGCCAGCTCGCGGTCGCCGCTTCGGACCGGCCCTCACGCGGCGCCCAGGATCTGGAGTACGTCCTGACGGCGGGCCCCGGAATCGACGCTGTCCGTAACCGGCGAGCGGTGTACGCGTCGGGCCCCACTCTTGAGAGTCGCTGGCCCGGCTATGGCTCCGGTATCGCCGAGCTCGGCCTGAGTTCGGTCGCGGCGCTCCCGCTGAAGGTGTCGTCGGACTGCATAGGCGTGCTGACGGTCTTCGATCCCCCGTCGGCGCTCGCCAGGTCGGGAAAGTTCGGCGAGGTCGCGGCCGCGCTTGCGGACGGCGTTCTGATAGGGCCTGACGCGGATCCCGGACTGTACGGCGGCGCGGACCTGCGGGCCGTGGTCCACCAGGCCGCGGGCGTGCTGTCCGAGCAGGCGGGCAGTTCGATCAATGACGCCCTGGCGCTCATCAAGGCACGGGCGTTCACTCTGGGCGTGCCCCTGGAGTCGGTGGCCCAGCGCATCATCTCCGGGGAACTGAAGCTCCGATAGCGGCGAAGGCGCACGGCTGCGGGGCCCCCGCAGCCGTCAAGCCCTGACCCATCGGGCTCAGCAGCCGTGCCGTGTCCCTTCGCGCACGGCGATGTGCGGCGGGACCGCGATGCCGGGCGGGAGCAGCGGGTCGGCGACCGGGGTGCCCCAGCTTGCCGTCAGGGGAAGGTTCCCGGCCCAGACGCCGAGCGCGGCGTCCGGTCCTTCTCCGTCGTCCGGCGGGCCCACGCTCGTCTTGACCGACGCCTCCTCCAGAGAGAGGGCGAGCAGTGTCGTCGCGGCGAGCTCCTTGCGGCTCGGACGACGGGCGTGGTCCCACTGGCCGGGGGTGGCGTGCTCGGTGAGCAGGCGCAGGCCGGTCAGCTTCTCGTCCGGGTCCGTTACCTTGCGCGGGACGCCGTAGATCATCGCGCTGCGGTAGTTGACGCCGTGCTCGAAGACCGAGCGGGCCAGGATCAGACCGTCGATGTGGGTGACGGTGACGCAGACGGTCGCGCCGGGGTCAGCGGCCAGGCTGCGGCTCGCGACGGAGCCGTGCAGATACAGCAGGGTGTCGTCGCGGCCGTAGACGGTGGGCACGACCATGGGGTGGCCGTCGATCACGACGCCCAGGTGGCAGATGAACCCCGCGTCGAGGATCGCTTCGAGGTCGGCGCGCTCCAGGCTGCCCTGCTCGCGCAGGCGGCTGTGGCGGGTGCGGTCGGTCTGAGAGAGCTGCTGGGAAAGCTGCCGGCTGGTGGTCACGCCTCCGCAAGCTACCGATATCGCGCCCGGAACGCCATGCCTCAACGAATTACTTACGGCGACTCAGCAACGTACGACGAAATCCGCAGCCCGTGCACGATCCGTCCAATTCCCCCGCCGAGAATCCAACAACCCCCGCCGCGTGAGTGTTGTGACGTCCCACCTCCCGGCTGTCTGATGGAGGTCATGGAGCTCCCCTACCTCGAGGACGTATCCCCCGGCACCGGCAGCCTCCCGCCCCGCGCGTGGTACGCACGCTCGGATGCCGTCTCCCTCTCCCTGAACGGCAGTTGGCGCTTCCGCCTCTCCCCCACCGCCGACGCCGCCGACGACTCCTTCGCCTCGGACGGCTTCGACGCCGGGGCCTGGGACACCGTGGCGGTGCCGGGCCACTGGGTGCTGCAGGGGCACGGCGCGCCGATCTACACCAACATGGTCTATCCGTTCCCTGTCGACCCGCCCCGCGTACCCACCGAGAACCCGACGGGCGACCATCTGCGCACCTTCGACCTGCCGGGCGACTGGCCCGCGACCGGCGGCGGCACACTGTGCTTCGACGGTGTCGAGTCCTGTGCCCGCGTCTGGCTGAACGGCACGGAGCTCGGCGAGTTCAAGGGCTCACGCCTTCCGCACGAGTTCGCGGTCGGCCACCTCCTGAAGCCGTCGGGCAACGTTCTCGCGGTCCGTGTCCACCAGTGGTCGTCCGGTTCGTACCTGGAGGACCAGGACCAGTGGTGGCTGCCGGGCATCTTCCGGGACGTGACCCTGCTGCACCGCCCCGAGGGCTGCGCGCTCGACTTCTTCACGCACGCCTCGTACGACCATCGCGCGGGGACCGGGACGCTGCGGGTCGCATCGGACGTGGACGGCCGGGTCACCGTGCCCGAGCTGGGGGTCGATGTCGCCACGGGCGAGCCGGTGACGGTGGCCGTCGAGCCCTGGACGGCCGAGACGCCCCGGCTCTACGACGGGGTCCTGGCCACGGCGGGCGAGCGCGTCCCGCTGCGGATCGGCTTCCGTACGGTGGCCGTCGAGGACGGGGTCATCAAGGTCAACGGCCGCCGGATCCTGTTCCGCGGCGTGAACCGGCACGAGTTCCACCCGGAAACGGGCCGCGCGCTCGACCTCGCCACCATGCGCACCGATGTCCTGCTGATGAAGCAGCACAACATCAACGCGGTCCGCACCAGCCACTATCCGCCGCACCCCGCCTTCCTCGACCTCTGCGACGAGCTCGGCCTGTGGGTCGTCGACGAGTGCGACCTGGAGACCCACGGCTTCACCGAACAGGGATGGCGCGACAACCCCGTCGACGACGACCGCTGGACGCCCGCCCTCCTGGACCGCGCGGCCCGCATGGTCGAGCGCGACAAGAACCACGCCTCGGTGATCATCTGGTCCCTCGGCAACGAGTGCGGGACGGGCCGCGGCCTGAGCGCGATGGCCCGCTGGATCCGCGCACGGGACACAGGCCGCCTCATCCACTACGAGGGCGACCAGTCCTGCGCGTACACCGACATGTACTCGCGCATGTACGCCGACCATGCCGAGGTCGATCGCATCGGCCGCCGCGACGACACGGACGGACCGGCATCACGGCTCCAACTCCCCTTCATCCTCTGCGAGTACGGGCACGCTATGGGCAACGGGCCCGGCGGCCTGAGCGAGTACCAGGAGCTGTTCGATGCGCATGAGCGCAATCAGGGCGGCTTCATCTGGGAGTGGATCGACCACGGCTTCAGGCACCCGGAGCTCGGTTACGCCTACGGCGGCGACTTCGGCGAGGAGCTGCACGACGGGAACTTCGTCTGCGACGGCCTGGTCTTCCCCGACCGGACGCCGTCACCGGGCCTCGACGCGTACAAGCAGGTCATCCAGCCGGTGCGTTTCACATACGACAAGGACGCTGGGACGCTCAGGGTCACCAATCTGCACGACTTCGCGGATCTCTCCCATCTGTCCTTCGAGTGGTCGTACATCAGTGACGACGACGCGGTGTACGAGGTCGGAGAGCTGGCCGTGCCGCCGGAAGTCGGGCCCGGCGAATCCGTCGAACTGAAGCTACCGGGCGCGCCACCCGCGAGCCGCGGTGCCGAGACCTTCCTGCGTCTCACGGCGACGGTGGGTGTCAAGACCAACTGGACGAAGCTGGATCACGTCGTCGCGCGGGCCGAGTTCGCGGTGACGCCGCGTCCCGATGTCCGCGCCGCAGTCGGCGAACGGCCTGTGCGTGACGGCCACTCCATCACCCTCGGACCCGGCACGTTCGACGCCCGCACCGGCGAACTGCACACTCTGAACGCCGTCCCCCTGACCAGCGCCCCGCGCCTGGACATCTGGCGGGCCCCCACCGACAACGACAACGGGGCGTCCTGGCAGGGCGGACAGCGCAACGGTCTGCTGTGGCGCGAGCTCGGCCTGCATCGGATGCAACACCGTCTCGACGCGGTCGAGTTGACCGATGACGCGCTCACCGTCCGCACCCGCGTGGCTCCCGCCTCGCGCGACATCGGCCTGCGCACCACCTACCGCTGGACCTCCGACGGCACCCGTCTTCGCCTCACGGTCTCCGTGGTGCCCGAGGGCGAGTGGAAGGTTCCGCTGCCCCGGCTCGGCATCCGGCTCGGACTTCCCGCCGCGTACGGGTACGCGCACTGGTTCGGCGGCGGCAACGGTGAGGCGTATCCGGACACGGGTGCGGCGTCCGTCACCGGCCGCCACTTCATGCCGGTCGACCGGATGCAGATCCCGTACGTGCGCCCCCAGGAGAACGGCGCCCGTGCGGACGTCCGCTGGGCCGAGCTGCGGGCGGGCTTCACCGGCGAGGGGGTGCGTGTGGTCGGCGAGCCCGCCTTCTGGTTCACCGCGCGCCGCTGGACCACCGAGCAGCTGGACGCGGCCACGCACCGCACCGGCCTCACCCCCGGCGAGACGGTGTGGGTCCATCTCGACCACGGCCAGCACGGCATCGGCTCGCAGTCCTGCGGGCCCGGGGTCCTGCCGCAGTACGAACTCCACGCCACCCCGGCGCAGTTCGCCTTCACCTTCGCGCATCGCGATGCCACGCCGCCGCCAGCCGGGTGAACCTCGCTCTGACCGGGGTTTTCCGGTGACTCAGCACTGGACTGGAAGTCACCGTCGAACGGCGTGCCGCCCTGGGGGGGGGAGGGAGCACCCCGACGCTCGGCAAGTCCATGGCATCCACGTAGCGAGGATTCGCGGACCGGGAGAGTCACCCGATGGGCTCCAGCTCTCCCTGATCGAGGCGGTAGGGCGGATATACGTCCGTGAGCAGCAGTCCGTAGGCCAGGACGCGCGCCACCCAGCGGTGCAGACCGATGTTGAGGTCGTACATCCCACGGGGGTAGCGGCCGGTGAAGAGCAGCGACACGCCCGCGTAGAAGGCGAGGAGCCCGGCGAGGCCGATGCTGAAGCGGTAGCCGCCCACAAGGAGCGCGACCACGATGAGCTGCGGAACGACAAGGAGCCAGCCCTTGACGAGGACGAGTCCCCTGGAGAGGTGCTCGGGGTAGTCGATGTCCAGGTGGGCCGGATAGTCGGCTACGTCGGCCAGGGCGAAGGGCGGATATCGGTCGGTGCCGAGCGATCCGTACGCGTAGTACTCCACGCGCCAACTCCAGCGCAGCACACCGACGTTGTAGTCGAAGAGGAGCCGTGGATAACTGCCGGTGAACAGGACGGCGAAGAAGGCGACGAGGGTGACGAGCAGGAAGCCGATCCACAGGAAGAGCAGAACGATGTAGTGCGGGAGCACGAGCAGCCACTTCACCAGCCAGAGCCAGCGGGAGAGACCGGCGTCGTACCGCGTCTCGAGGCGGACAGGCCCGACCGGACTGACCGGGTCTTTGCCGAGCGTGGTCGGCGTGGGCATGGCGGACATGGCGGTCATCTCCCCTCGTCCACGTGCTTGCCCTTCTCGCCCACATGTACGACCGCACGGGGGCGGCGGCAAGGAGTGGCGCGGCGTCCGTTTTCTTCAAGACGGGCAGGGGGCGGCTGCCTAGGCTGCGAGACATGAACACGAACATCACACCCCGCTTCGATCTGATCGGCATCGTCGTCTCCGACATGGCCGCGACGCTCGCCTTCTACCGCCGCCTCGGCCTGGAGTTTCCCGAGGGTTCCGAGGACCAGCCGCATGTCGAGGCGGCGCTCCCCGGCGGTCTGCGCATCGCGTTCGACACGGAGGAGACGATCCGCTCCTTCACCGAGAACTGGGAGCCGCCGCAGAGCGCGGGCCGCATCGGTCTCGCGTTCCACTGCGAGACCCCCGAGGGCGTCGACGCGGCGTACGAGGAGCTGATCGGCGCCGGACACCACGGTGAGCTGGGGCCGTGGGACGCCTTCTGGGGCCAGCGGTACGCCTCCGTACTCGACCCGGACGGGAACGGCGTCGATCTGTTCGCGCCGCTGTCCAAGGTCTAAGCGCTCCGCCCCGGCCGAGGGCTGAGCAGCTCACTCAACGGCATCCCCGCCAACTCCTTCACGTCACGCGCCAGATGGGCCTGGTCGGCGAACCCGGCCACGGCCGCCGTCTCCGCGTACGCCACGCCCCTCCTGGCCAGGGCGAGGGCGCGCTGGAGCCGTAGGACACGGGCAAGCGTCTTGGGTCCGTAGCCGAAGGCGGCGAGTGAACGCCGGTGCAGGAGACGGGCGTTGATGCCTGCGTCCTCGGCGGTCGCGGCGATGGACCGCCCCGCGTCCAGTGCCTTCACGACGTGCGCGAGCAGCGGGTCAGGGGGATCGGCGGCGCCCGCACGCTCCAGGGCTACGGCCTCCAGGACGGCGGCCGGATCGCGCGCCGCGTCCATGCGCTCGGTCAGGCGGCGGGCGTCGGCGGACGGCCACAGGTCGGCGAGGTCGACGCGCCGGTCGCGGAGTTCGTGCGCGGGCACGCCGAGGAAGGCGGGGGCGGTGCCGGGGTAGAAACGGATGCCGACGTACCGGGCGGCGGCGTTCGACTCGGGCAGGTATGCGCGGGTGTCGGGCCCGGCCACCAGGAGCCTGCCCCCGCTCCACAGCAGATCCATGCAGCCGTCGGGCAGGACGGGGTAGACGCCGTCGGCCTCACCGCCGCCGGCGCGGGTCCACAGAACCGCGCCCGCGACACGGGACGGCCGCTCGGCGTACTCGACGCTCTCGTACGACACGTTTTTAAGGTTACGGCGCTCAGGGGCTACGCGGCCCGTGAGCGGTGCTCCTGCGGGCTGACCCCGTACACCCGCTTGAAGGCGCTGGACAGGGCGAACGCGCTGCCGTACCCGACGCGCCGCGCGATCGCGGCGATCGTCTGCTCGCCGTCCCGCAGCAGGTCGGCGGCGAGCGCGAGCCGCCAGCCCGTCAGGTACGCCATCGGCGGCTCCCCCACGAGCTCGGTGAACCGCCGGGCGAGCGCGGCCCGCGAGACACCGGCCTTCGCGGCGAGCGCGGCGATCGTCCAGGGGTGCGCGGGGTCGTCCTGGAGCAGCCGGATCGCCTGCCCGACGATCGGGTCCCCCATCGCCCGGTACCAGGCGGGTGCCTCCGCCTCCGGCCTGGAGAACCAGGCGCGCAGCGCGGCGATCATCAGCAGATCGAGCAGCCGGTCGAGCACGACGTCCTGTCCCGGCTCGTCCTTGGCGATCTCGTCGGCGAGCAGCGGCGTGAGCGGACAGTCCCACACCTCGGTGGGCAGGACGAGAAGCGGGGGCAGTGCGTCCAGGAGCCGCCCGGTGATCTCGCCGCGCGCCGGATAGGTGCCGATCAGCATCTCGGCGGCGCCGTCGAGCGATTCGCCCCAGGTGCGCAGGCCGAGGTCGTCGTACTGCCCGATCGGCGTGCCGCCGAGGGGTACGCAGCGCTGGCCGGGTTGGATCTCGGCCCGCGGCGGCGTGTCCTTCTCGTCGGCGACGGTGTAGTGGTCGGGGCCGCGCGCGACGGCGACGTCTCCGGGACGGATCAGCTGGGGTTCGGCGTCGTCGGGCACGATCCAGGCGGTGCCGCGCACCATGATCATGACTGAGAGGGGCGCTTCGTCCGCGATGCGGACGGACCAGGGCGGGTCGAAACACGCGCGGATCATGAAGGCTCCTCGCGCGCGCGGGCCCTCCAGCAAGCCTGCGAGTACGTCCATGCCAAAAGCGTAGACGCACGCGTATGGGGGTGAGTCCCTGGCGGATGGTTCCTTGTGGCGGGCGGCAGTTGACTGGAACGCATGACGAAGAACGCGTCGCGGACGCACACCCAGAAGATGACGGTGCTGGTCACCGGCGCGACCGGCAAGACCGGACGCCGGGTCGCGGAGGCCGCGCAGGCGGCGGGGCACACTGTGCGGGCCGCTTCGCGGTCGGGGGCGGTGCGGTTCGACTGGTACGACCCCTCGACCTGGGAGGACGCGCTGCGGGGCGCGGACGCGGCGTACCTCGCGTACATGCCGGACGTCGGCGCGCCCGGTGCGGGCGAGGCGGTGGGGGCGCTGGCCCGGCGGGCGGTGGAGCTGGGGGTGCGGCGGCTCGTGCTGCTTTCGGCGCGGGGAGAGGACCAGGCGGAGCCCGCCGAGCGGGCGGTGCGGGAGTCGGGGGCTCAGTGGACTGTCGTACGGGCGAGTTGGTTCGCCCAGAACCTGAGCGAGGGGCCGCTGCTCGAGGGCATGCGCGCCGGCGAACTGGCGTTCCCCGCCGGGGAGGTGCTCGAACCGTTCATCGACGCGCGGGACATCGCGGATGTGGTGGTGGCGGTGCTGCGCCCTGGCTCGGGCTACGCGGGGCGGGTCGTGGAGATCTCGGGGCCGCGGCTGCTGTCCTTCCGGGACGCGGTGGGGGAGATCTCCGCGGCTGCGGGGCGGGAGATTCGGTACGTTCCCGTTTCCGCTCGGGAGTACGGGGGTGCGCTTGCGGAGTACGGGGTGCCTGCGGAGGAGGCGGAGTTCCTGATCGAACTCTTCGAGACGAATCTGGACGGGCGCAACGCGTATCTCTCCGAGGGGGTGCGGGAGGTTCTTGGGCGGGCGCCTCGGGACTTCGGGGAGTTCGCTCGGGAGCAGGCGGAAGCCGGCGTCTGGAAGGCGTGACTTTCCCCAACCCCGCCCCTTCCCACAAACCGTGCCTGCGCCCCGGACCTACCTGGGGCTCCGCCCCAGACCCCGGTCCTCAAGCGCCGGACGGCTGAATCTTTCAGCCGTCCGGCGCTTGAGGACGCCCCCGCGCAGCGGGTTTTCGGGAAGGGGCGGGGTTGGGGAAAGGAAATGCCTCTACTCCGGCGGCGTCTCCCCGCTTCCCCCCGGCTTCTTGACGTGCGTCCGCAGACGCGAAGAGACGTCGTCCGGGGGCAAGAAGCGCGACCAACGCTCGGGGAACTCGGACGGCATGTCCTGGTCGTCGGGGTCCGTGGAAGCCTCCCGCGCAGCGGCCGCGCGGGCCACCACCTCCACCGCCCGCGCCTCCCGTATCCGGTCATTGGCCGCTCGCGCGGCAGCCGTGGCGACGGACGGCCACACCCGGTCGATCGCGGCGTTCACCGCGGCCCCCACAAGGACCGCGAACGCCGACACCCCTATCCACAGCAGCACCGCGACCGGCGCCGCCAACGAGCCGTAGATCGTCGGCCCTTCGACCGTGCTCGTCAGGTAGATCCGCAGCAGGAAGCTCCCCAGGACCCACATGCCGAGGGCGACGAGCGCACCGGGCATGTCCTCCACCCAGGGCGATCGCACCGGCACGGACACGTGGTAGAGCGTCGTCAGGAACACCACCGAAAGCAGCGTCACCACCGGCCAGTACAGGACCTGCACCACCGTCGTGGAACCGGGCACCAGCTTCACCACCGCGTCGGGCCCCGCCACCATCAGCGGCAGCGCCACCGAACCGATGAGCAGCGCCACGATGAACAGGCCGAACGCGAGCAGCCTGGTCTTCACGATGCCGCGCGCGCCGTCAAGGCCGTACATGACCGTGATCGTGTCGATGAAGACGTTCACGGCGCGCGAGCCCGACCAGAGGGCGAAGAGGAAACCGATCGAGATGACGTCGGGCCTGCCGACGCGCATGACGTCCTCCAGTATCGGCTGCGCGATCTGGCTGACGCCCTTGTCGGAGAGGACGGTTCGGGACGCCTCGAGGATGTTGTTCTCGACGCTGGCGATCGTGTTCGCGCCGGTCCAGCGGTCCACGTACGCCAGCAGACCGATCAGGCTGAGGAGCAGCGGCGGCACCGAGAGCAGCGTGAAGAACGCCGCCTCTGCCGCGAGACCCAGGATGCGGTATTCCACGCACGAGTTGACCGTGTCCTTGAGCAGCAGCCAGGCAGTCCTGCGCTTGGATACGTTGCTGTAGAGAGCGCGCGCCCGGTTCCAGCGGCCCTTGGGCCTCCCGGGTGTTTCTTTTGCCTGGTGCACCTCCTTACCGTAGCGGCATGGCAGCCAGCACCCACACAGTGACCAACCAGGCTCCGCCCCTGGTGGGATATGACGTCTTTACGTCCGACCGCGCCCTCTCCGAGGGAGTCGAGCGGCATCTCGATCCCACCCTTCTCAGTACCGCGCGCGAGCAACTCTCGGAACTCGGGCGC
Source organism: Streptomyces sp. NPDC055239 (assembly GCF_053606205.1). Taxonomy (NCBI): domain Bacteria; kingdom Bacillati; phylum Actinomycetota; class Actinomycetes; order Kitasatosporales; family Streptomycetaceae; genus Streptomyces; species Streptomyces sp. NPDC055239. The sequence goes on from NZ_JBSGRD010000003.1 coordinate 806,046, forward strand.
ACCGCGGGTTCGGCCCAAGCACGGGAATGGGGGTTTCTGGCCAATGAGAATCCGCCCGTTCTGCACACCCATGACCGCTATGGGAATCGCGTCGACGAAGTCGCCTTCCATCCGGCGTGGCACCGACTGCTCGGCAAGGCGGTGTCGTCGGGTCTTACCACCGCCTGGTCGCGGCCCGGGGGCCATCTGCGGCGCGCCGCCGGGTTCCTGGTGTGGTCGCAGGTCGAGGCGGGGCACGGCTGCCCGGTGTCGATGACGCACGCGGCGGTCCCCGCGCTGCGGGCCGATCCCGCGCTCGCCGCCGAGTGGGAGCCCCGGCTCACTTCTCTGGTCTACGACGAAGGACTTCGGCCCGCGTCCCAGAAGGCCGGAGTGCTCTTCGGGATGGGCATGACGGAGAAACAGGGCGGAAGCGATGTGCGCGCGAATACGACACGTGCGCGTGCTCTCGCGGAAGACGGCGCCTATGAACTCACGGGGCACAAGTGGTTCTGTTCCGCACCTATGTCCGACGGCTTTCTCGTGCTCGGGCAGACCGGTGCGGGACTTACGTGCTTTCTTGTGCCGCGTGTGCTCGATGACGGCACCCGTAACGCCTTCGCCATTCAGCGCCTGAAGGACAAACTGGGAAATAAGTCGAATGCGTCCAGCGAAGTCGAGTTCGACGGGACATGGGCGCGCAGGGTGGGCGAAGAGGGGCGCGGAGTGCGCACCATCATCGACATGGTGGCGGCCACGCGGCTCGACTGTGTCGTGGGCTCGGCGGCGCTCATGCGGCAGGCCGTGGCACAGGCCGTGCACCACGCCACGTACCGCGAGGCGTTCGGCGGCAAGCTCATCGACAAGCCGCTCATGCGCAACGTACTGGCGGATCTGGCCCTGGAGTCGGAGGCGGCCACGACGCTCGCGCTGCGGCTCGCGGCCGCGTACGACGACGGGAGCGAGCAGGAGCGGGCGTTCCTGCGGATCGCCGTGCCCGCCGCCAAGTACTGGGTGACCAAGCGCTGCACGCCGCTCGTGGTGGAGGCCCTCGAGGTGCTCGGCGGCAACGGCTACGTCGAGGAGTCGGGGATGCCGCGGCTGCTTCGCGAGTCGCCGCTCAACTCGATCTGGGAGGGCTCGGGGAACGTACAGGCGCTTGATGTGCTGCGTGCGTTGCAGCGGGAGCCGCAGGCCCTGAACGCCTTCCTCCAGGAGGTCGGCAGCGCGCGCGGCGCCGATCACCGCCTGGACGGCGCGATCAAGGGGCTGCTCACCGAACTGGCCGACCTGGACGGCATCGAGGCGCGGGCCCGTCGTCTCGTGGAGCGGATGGCGCTGGTGCTCCAGGGTTCGCTGCTCGTGCGGTACGCGCCCGCGGAGGTCGCCGACGCGTTCTGTGCCTCGCGGCTCGGCGGGGACTGGGGCTCGGCGTTCGGGACGCTGCCGCACACGCTCGATCTGGCCGCCGTGGTGGAGCGGGCCGCGCCCGGCGACGTCGGGACGGAGTAGCGGGGAGCCATGGAGTAGCGGGGGTGATGCCGCGCCGACACGGCGTCACCCCCGCCCTCAAGCCCCGATGAGGAGCGCCAACGCCGCGTGAACGGCGTTGACATCAGCTTCGGCCGCCGCGCATCTGTCCGCGAGGGTTGCAGACCGTTGCAAGTCGGCGGCTGCGACTGGTCACCCACGGAACTACATCGGTTCATCACTGAATCAATACCCATGCGGGCGCCGAAGGGGCACGATGGTTGGATGCCTCCCCCCGACGCACTGGCTCTGCTCGGGAAGGACCCGGTGATGGAAGCGACTTCGACGCTCGACCTCGCGAGGATCTCCGCCATGGACTGCACGCAGGCCGCGCGACTGCTCGCGAGCGTCCGTCACGCGGCGCTCGCCGGGCGGCGGCCCAGCGTGTTGCCCCGTCCGGTGATCGAGGAGTCCTGGGAGCGCATGCTGCTCGGCGGGGTCGATCCGGACCACGACTTCCGCTCCCGGCTGCTCAGCGTCGAGGAGCTGGAGGAGCGCCGCCGTACGTCGCCGCTGGTCGAGATCATGCCGGTGCTGCGCGACGCGCTCGTCTCGGTGGCGGACGCGGCGCACCACATCATGGTCGTCTGCGACGCAGACGGCCGGGTCCTGTGGCGCGAGGGCCACTCCACGGTGCTGCGCAAGGCGGACTCGCTCGGCTTCGAACTGGGCGCCGACTGGAGCGAAGGCGTCGTCGGCACGAACGGGATAGGGACACCGCTCGTCATACGCCGGCCCTTGCACGTGTTCTCCGCCGAGCACTTCGTGGAGACGCATCACGCGTGGACGTGCATGGGCTCGCCCATCATCGATCCCCGTGACGGCCGCCTCCTCGGCGTGGTCGACATCAGCGGCCCGCTGAACACGATGCATCCGACGACGCTCGCCCTGGTCGACGCGGTGGCGAAGCTCGCCGAGGCCCGGCTGCGGGAGAACCACGTGACGGCGCTCGACCGGGTGCGTTCGGTGGCGGCGCCGGTCCTCGCCCGCCTGGAGGGGCGCGCCGTGGCGGTGGACTCCCACGGGTGGACGGCGGCGGTCACGGGCATGCCGCACACGGACCGGCTCTCCCTGCCCAAGTCCATGGCGGCGGGCCGCACGTGGCTGCCCTCGCTCGGCACCTGCGCGGCGGAGCCGCTGCCCGGCGGCTGGCTGCTGCGGGTGGACGAGGACCCGCAGCCCCTGGCCGCGACCCGCGTCATCCTGGACGTGAGCAGGCCGCGCCGCTGGTCGGTCACCGTCGAGGGCGGTGGCGCGGGCGGCTGGACGCATGAGCTGAGCCCGCGCCACGCCGAACTGCTCTATCTCCTCAGCGCCCACCGCAAGGGCCGCAGCGCTTCGGGCCTCGCCGAGGAGATGTTCGGCGACCCGGCACGCACGGTGACCGTCCGCGCGGAGCTCTCCCGCGTCCGCCGCTACTTGGGCGGCCTCCTGGCCCACCGTCCCTACCGCTTCCCCGAGGACGTGGACGTGCGGGTGATCCTGCCCGAGCACCCGGCGAACCTGCTGCCGCATTCGACGGCACCGGCGGTACGGGAGGCACGGAGAGTGGCGGAGCCTTGAGTGCCGTAACAGAGGCTGTTTGCCCCCATTACGGACGTCCCGCCGTGGACGCCGGTCCCGCCCCATGATTTTCTGACCGCCATGAGCCTCACTGTCACCACCTGGTCCCTGGAGCAGACCGCTCCCGGCGATCTGCAGCCTGCCGCCGCTCCCGACGGCGACGTCACGATCGCGCGGGCCGAGATCCCCTCCCCCGAGTTCAGCCGCTTCCTTTACGCCTCAGTCGGCGGCGACATCCGCTGGACCGACCGGCTCCCCCTCACTTACGCGCAGTGGCAGGAGCATCTGACGCGGCCCGGCGTCGAGACCTGGGTCGCGTACGACAAGGGGACGCCCGCCGGGTACGTCGAGCTGGCGGCGCGGGACGACGGTGACGTCGAGGTCGTGTACTTCGGGCTCATCCCCGCCTTCCGGGGGCGGCGGATCGGCGGGCACCTGCTCTCGTACGGGGTGCGGCGGGCCTGGGACCTGGCCGAACGGTGGCCGGAGCTGCCCTTGACCAAGCGGGTGTGGGTGCACACCTGCTCCAAGGACGGGGAGCACGCCATGGGGAATTACCTGCGGCGCGGTTTCAAGCTGTTCGACACGGAGGTCTCGCAGGAGGCGGATGTGGCCACACCTGGGCCGTGGCCCGGCGCGTAGCGCTCCGTGCGGGGGTGCGTTGTTCGGCTGCGGGTCCGTCGTGGCTGAGCGCGCAGTTCCCCGCGCCCCTGACGGGGCCCGAAGTGAGTGACCGACACCACACCGTCCCGCAATGCGAGACCGACACGTCCACATTCTGGATAATGGTGGACTGGGCCGAAAGTCCCATGACACGCTTCCGTCATGGATCGCACTGGAATTGCCTTGGTGAGTCGACGCCACGTCGATCTCTGCCGCATGTCCAGCGCCATGTGTCCGGCGAGCTGACAGCACCAGCGCCGACGACTTCCCTATCCTGACCACCCTCTAGCGCACCGCCGCGCCTCCAGCGCGAAGTGTGCAGGTCAGCCCAGCCCTCAGCCCGCCTTGAAGGACGTATAGCCATGGCTGCCACCCCTGAAAAACCCACGACTGCCGCGCCCCGGCGCAAGGCGAGCCGTCACCGTGGTGAGGGCCAGTGGGCCGTTGGCCACTTCACGCCGCTGAACGGCAACGAACAGTTCAAGAAGGACGACGACGGTCTCAATGTGCGGACACGCATTGAGACGATCTACTCCAAGCGTGGGTTCGATTCGATCGACCCGAACGATCTCCGTGGGCGTATGCGCTGGTGGGGGCTCTACACCCAGCGCCGGCAGGGCATCGACGGCGGCAAGACCGCCGTCCTGGAGCCCGAAGAGCTGGACGACGAGTACTTCATGCTGCGGGTGCGCATCGACGGTGGACGCCTCACCACCGAGCAGCTGCGCGTCGTCGGCGAGATCTCGCAGGAGTTCGCGCGCGGCACCGCCGATCTCACCGACCGGCAGAACGTCCAGTACCACTGGATCCGCATCGAGGACGTTCCCGCGATCTGGGAGCGGCTCGAAGCTGTCGGGCTCTCCACCACCGAGGCCTGCGGTGACACGCCCCGCGTCATCCTCGGCTCGCCCGTCGCCGGTGTCGCCGAGAACGAGATCATCGACGGCTCCCCCGCCATCGACGAGATCCAGCGCCGCTTCATCGGCAACCCTGAGTTCTCGAACCTGCCGCGCAAGTTCAAGACGGCGATCTCGGGTTCGCCTCAGCTCGATGTCGCCCACGAGATCAACGACGTGGCGTTCGTCGGCGTGCACCACCCCGAGCACGGGCCCGGCTTCGACCTCTGGGTCGGCGGCGGGCTCTCCACCAACCCGAAGCTGGGTGTGCGGCTCGGCGCCTGGGTGCCGCTGGACGAGGTACCGGAAGTGTGGACCGGCGTCATCGGCATCTTCCGCGACTACGGCTACCGGCGGCTGCGTACCCGCGCCCGGTTGAAGTTCCTCGTCGCCGACTGGGGTCCCGAGAAGTTCCGGCAGATCCTTCAGGACGAGTACCTCAAGCGCGAGCTCGTCGACGGGCCCGCGCCCGAGCAGCCGGCCGGCACCTGGCGCGACCACCTCGGCGTCCACAAGCAGAAGGACGGCCGCTTCTACGTCGGGTTCGCCCCCCGCGTCGGCCGCGTGGACGGCGCGACGCTCACGAAGATCGCCGATGTCGCCGCAGCCCACGGCTCGGGACGCCTGCGTACCACCGCCGAGCAGAAGATGATCGTGCTCGACGTCGAAGAGGCGCAGGTCGATTCGCTCGTGGCGGGGCTCGAAGCCCTTGATCTGCGGGTCACTCCCTCCCCCTTCCGACGCGGCACGATGGCCTGCACCGGCATCGAGTTCTGCAAGCTGGCGATCGTCGAGACGAAGGTGCGCGGCTCCACGCTCATCGATGAACTGGAGCGCCGCATCCCCCAGTTCGACCAGCCGATCACCATCAACATCAACGGCTGCCCGAACGCCTGCGCCCGCATCCAGGTCGCCGACATCGGCCTCAAGGGCCAGCTCGTCCTTGACGGCGAGGGCAACCAGGTCGAGGGCTTCCAGGTGCACCTGGGCGGCGCGCTCGGCCTCGAGGCCGGTTTCGGCCGCAAGGTCCGTGGCCTGAAGGTCACTTCGGCCGAGCTGCCCGACTACGTGGAGCGGGTCCTCACGCGCTTCCAGGAGGAGCGCGCGGACGACGAGCGCTTCGCCACCTGGGTGGGCCGCGCCAGCGAGGAGGCACTGAAGTGAGCGAGCGAGCCGCCCCCTTCCACTGCCCCTACTGCGGTGACGAGGACCTGCGCCCCAACGAGACCGGTCACGGCGCGTGGGAATGCGCCGCATGCAATCGAGCCTTCCAGTTGAAGTTCCTCGGGCTGCTCGCCCAGGGAGTTCAGCGCAACAGCGGTGGAGGGGAAGAGATATGACGGCCGTCAAGGTTCAGGAGCAGCGTACGAACGACGAGTTGAAGGCTCTCGCCGAGCAGGCCGGGCGGGATCTGGAGGACGCGTCGGCACTTGAGATCCTCCAGTGGGCCCTCGACACCTTCGGCGAGCGCTTCTGCGTGACCTCCTCCATGGAGGACGCCGTCGTCGCCCATCTCGCCTCGCGGGCCCGCCCCGGCGTGGACGTCGTGTTCCTCGACACCGGCTACCACTTCCCCGAGACCATCGGCACCCGTGACGCCGTCGCCGCCGTGATGGACGTCAACGTCATCACGCTCACTCCGAAGCAGTCGGTCGCCGAGCAGGACGCCGAGTTCGGCGCGAAGCTGCACGACCGCGACCCCGACCTGTGCTGCGCCATGCGGAAGGTCAAGCCCCTTGAGGAGGGCCTGACTTCGTACGCCGCGTGGGCGACCGGCCTTCGGCGTGACGAGTCGCCGACCCGGGCGGGCACCCCGGTCGTCGGCTGGGACGAGAAGCGCCAGAAGGTCAAGGTCTCGCCGATCGCCCGCTGGACGCAGGACGACGTGGACACCTACGTCAACGAGCACGGCGTCCTCACCAACCCCCTCCTCATGGACGGCTACGGCTCCGTGGGCTGCGCGCCCTGCACCCGCCGCCTCCTGGAGGGCGAGGACGCCCGCGCCGGGCGCTGGTCGGGTAACGCCAAGACCGAGTGCGGGATTCACTGATGACAGAGCCTCAGGCAGCGACAGATCCTCAGCAAGCCACCGGTCCCCGGAACGCATCGGAGAAGCACGTGACCACCGGAGCCACCATCTGGCTCACAGGACTGCCCAGCGCGGGCAAGACCACCATCGCGTACGAACTCGCGGACAAGCTGCGCGGTGAGGGCCACCAGGTGGAGGTGCTCGACGGCGACGAGATCCGCGAGTTCCTCTCGGCGGGCCTCGGCTTCAGCCGCGAGGACCGGCACACCAACGTGCAGCGCATCGGCTTCGTCGCCGAACTGCTCGCCCGTAACGGCGTGAAGGTCCTTGTGCCGGTGATCGCGCCGTTCGCGGACAGCCGTGAGGCGGTGCGCGGGCGCCACCAGAAGGGCGGCACGCCCTACCTGGAGGTCCATGTGGCCACGCCGGTCGAGGTCTGCTCCGTACGCGACGTGAAGGGTCTGTACGCCAAGCAGGCGGCCGGTGAGATCTCCGGTCTCACCGGGGTCGACGACCCCTACGAGGCGCCCGAGTCACCCGATCTGCGCATCGAGTCGCAGGACCAGACCGTGCAGGAGTCCGCGGCGGCCTTGCGCGCGCTGCTCATCGAAAGGGGTCTGGCATGACGACCACCGTGGCCACCGTGAGCGAGGGCACCGACAGCCCGTACGCGCTCAGCCACCTGGACTCCCTGGAGTCCGAGGCGGTGCACATCTTCCGCGAGGTGGCGGGCGAGTTCGAGCGGCCGGTGATTCTCTTCTCCGGCGGCAAGGACTCGATCCTCATGCTGCACCTGGCGCTCAAGGCCTTCGCCCCCGCGGCGATCCCCTTCTCGCTCCTTCACGTGGACACCGGGCACAACTTCCCCGAGGTCCTCGAATACCGCGACCGCGTGGTCGCCGAGCACGGGCTCCGTCTGCACGTCGCCTCCGTGCAGGACTACATCGACGCGGGCAAGCTGCGCGAGCGCCCCGACGGCACGCGCAATCCGCTGCAGACCGTCCCGCTCACCGAGAAGATCCAGAGCGAGAAGTTCGACGCGGTCTTCGGCGGCGGGCGCCGTGACGAGGAGAAGGCCCGCGCCAAGGAGCGCGTCTTCTCCCTTCGCGACGAGTTCTCGCAGTGGGACCCGCGCCGCCAGCGCCCCGAGCTGTGGCAGCTCTACAACGGCCGCCACGCGCCGGGCGAGCACGTCCGCGTCTTCCCGATCTCCAACTGGACCGAGCTGGACGTCTGGCAGTACATCGCCCGCGAGGGCATCGAGCTCCCCGAGATCTACTTCGCGCACGAGCGGGACGTGTTCCAGCGCTCCGGCATGTGGCTGACCGCCGGTGAGTGGGGCGGCCCCAAGGACAGCGAGACGGTCGAGAAGCGGCTCGTCCGCTACCGCACGGTCGGCGACATGTCCTGCACCGGCGCCGTCGACTCCGACGCCACGACGCTGGACGCCGTCATCACCGAGATCGCCGCTTCGCGACTGACCGAGCGAGGCGCCACCCGCGCCGACGACAAGATGTCCGAGGCCGCGATGGAAGACCGCAAGCGCGAGGGGTACTTCTAAACATGACAAGCACCACCGAACCCGACAAGGCGCAGCCGCTCTCCAACGAGCAGCTGTCGGCCACCACCCTGCTGCGCTTCGCCACCGCCGGGTCCGTCGACGACGGCAAGTCCACCCTCGTGGGACGGCTCCTGCACGACTCCAAGTCGGTCCTCACCGACCAGCTCGAAGCCGTGGAGCGTGCCTCGCTCGGCCGCGGTCAGGAGGCACCCGACCTGGCGCTGCTCACCGACGGCCTGCGGGCCGAGCGCGAGCAGGGCATCACCATCGACGTGGCGTACCGCTACTTCGCGACGCCCCGGCGCCGGTTCATCCTCGCCGACACCCCGGGCCATGTGCAGTACACCCGGAACATGGTCACCGGCGCCTCCACGGCCGACCTCGCCGTGGTCCTCGTGGACGCCCGCAACGGCGTCATCGAGCAGACCCGCAGGCACGCCGCCGTCGCCGCGCTGCTTCGCGTCCCGCACGTGGTGCTCGCCGTCAACAAGATGGACCTCGTCGCGTACGAGGAGACCGTCTTCGCGGAGATCGCCAAGGAATTCACCGCGTACGCCAGTGAGTTGGGCGTCCCGGAGATCACCGCGATCCCGATCTCGGCGCTCGCCGGTGACAATGTCGTCGAGCCGTCCTCCAACATGGACTGGTACGGCGGCCCCACCGTCCTGGAGCACCTGGAGACGGTCCCGGTGAGCCACGACCTGACCTCCTGCCACGCGCGCCTGCCCATCCAGTACGTGATCCGTCCGCAGACCGCCGAGCACCCCGACTACCGGGGCTACGCGGGACAGATCGCGGCGGGCACCTTCCGGGTCGGCGAGTCCGTGACCGTGCTGCCCTCGGGCAAGACGTCGAAGATCGCGGGCATCGACCTGCTCGGCGAGCCGGTGGACGTCGCCTGGACGCCGCAGTCCGTGACGCTGCTCCTGGAGAGCGACATCGACATCGCGCGCGGCGATCTGATCGTGCCGAGCGGCGACCAGCCGCCGCTCTCGCAGGACCTCACGGCGACGGTCTGCCATGTCGCGGACACCGCGCTCGCCGTGGGACAGCGGGTGCTGCTCAAGCACACCACGCGCACGGTCAAGGCGATCGTCAAGGACATCCCCTCGCGGCTCACCCTGGACGACCTCTCCCAGCACCCCGCGCCCGGAGAGCTCGTCGCCAACGACATCGGCCGCGTCGTCATCCGCACCGCCGAGCCGATCGCCGTCGACTCGTACGCGGCCTCGCGCCGCACCGGCTCCTTCCTCCTGATCGACCCGGCCGACGGCACGACGCTCGCGGCGGGCATGGCGGGCGACGCGTTCGCCACCACCGCCGAGACGGTCGAAGAGGCCAAGAAGGCGGCGGACGACGAGGGCTGGGACTTCTGACATGATCTCGATCGACTATTTCTCGACCTTCGCGAAGGAGGGCGGCCGTGTCGGCAGCGGCGCCCTCGGCAGCGGACAGGGCGGGGTCGGGCGATGTGCATGAAGACGTACGCGCACTGCCTGCGCGCCCACACCCCCCGCGAGTTCGACCTGCGAAGACGAAAACCTGCCGATCTCCCGGCCACGCCCTGAGGGCGTGAGAGCCGGGCCAACGAGGGGACCACCTCCCGTGCCTGCCAGCTTCCGCGCACCACGTACCACCGGCGGCCGCCGTGCCCTTGCCGCCGTCACCGCCCTGCCCCTGCTCGCCGTAGTGCTCACCTCCTGCGGCTACGGATCGGACTCGAAGGACGAGAACGACAAGGCGGAGGTGGCCTCGGGCGCCAAGAAGATCGAGGGCCTGGACGAGGTGAAGATCGGGTACTTCCCGAACCTCACGCACGCCACCGCCCTGGTCGGCGACCAGGAGGGCCTGTTCCAGAAGGAACTGGGCGCGACGAAGGCGAAGTACACGCAGTTCAACGCCGGTCCTTCGGAGATCGAGGCGCTGAACTCGAAGTCCATCGACATCGGCTGGATCGGCCCGTCGCCCTCGATCAACGGCTACACCAAGTCCCAGGGCAAGAACCTGCGCATCATCGGCGGCTCGGCGTCCGGTGGCGTGAAGCTGGTGGTCAACCCGAAGAAGATCAAGTCTCTTGACGACGTCAAGGGCAAGAAGATCGCGACGCCTCAGCTCGGCAACACGCAGGACGTGGCCTTCCTCAACTGGGTCAAGGAAAAGGGCTGGAAGGTCGACGCGGAGAGCGGCAAGGGCGACGTCTCGGTGGTCCGCACCGACAACAAGATCACCCCTGACGCCTACAAGTCCGGCTCGATCGACGGCGCCTGGGTACCCGAGCCGACCGCGTCGAAGCTGGTCGCCGAGGGCGGCAAGACCATCCTCGACGAGTCCGACCTGTGGCCGGACAAGAAGTTCGTGATCACGAACATCATCGTGTCGCAGTCGTTCCTCAAGGAGCACCCGAAGGTCGTCGAGGCCGTCCTGCGCGGTTCGGTGAAGACCAACCAGTGGATCAAGGACAACCCGGAGAAGGCGAAGGCCTCCGCCAACGCGTCCCTCAAGGAGGCGTCCGGCAAGGAGCTGCCGCCCGAGGTCATCGACCCGGCGTGGAAGTCGATCCAGACCACGGACGACCCGCTGGCCGCCACGCTCGACTCCGAGGCCGAGCACGCGGTCAAGGCCGGTCTCCTGGACGAGCCGAACCTCAAGGGCATCTACGACCTGAAGCCCCTGAACAAGGTCCTCAAGGCCGAGGGCAAGCCCGCCGTCGACGACGCCGGTCTCGGCGTCAAGTAACCCCGGAATACGACCAGTTCCCAGGAGGTGACGATCATGGCGACGACCCTCGCCAAGGCGGCCGACGACACCGCGGTGGCCGAGCACGCAGCCCGGATCGAGCATGTCTCGAAGTCCTTCGCCACGCCCGCCGGGCAGCAGCTCGTCCTGGACGACATCACGCTCGATGTCGCTCAGGGAGAGTTCGTCACGCTCCTGGGGGCCTCGGGCTGCGGCAAGTCGACGCTGCTCAACCTGGTGGCCGGGCTCGACAAGCCGTCGGCGGGCGACATCGCCACCGACGGCCGCCCGGCCCTGATGTTCCAGGAGCACGCGCTGTTCCCGTGGCTGACCGCGGGCAAGAACATCGAGCTCGCCCTGAAGCTGCGCGGCGTCACGAAGGCCGAGCGGCGCGAGCGGGCCGAGGAGCTCCTCGGCCTCGTACGGCTCCAAGGGGCGTACGGCAAGCGGGTGCACGAGCTGTCCGGCGGTATGCGCCAGCGTGTGGCGCTCGCCCGCGCGCTCGCGCAGGACAGCAAGATCCTGCTGATGGACGAGCCGTTCGCGGCGCTCGACGCGATCACGCGTGACGTCCTGCACGACGAGCTGACCCGCATCTGGCGCGAGACGAACGTCTCCGTCCTCTTCGTCACGCACAACGTGCGCGAGGCAGTGCGCCTCGCCGAGCGCGTCGTGCTCCTCTCGTCGCGTCCGGGCCGGGTAGCGCACGAGTGGCGGGTGGACATCCCCCACCCGCGCCGCATCGAGGACTCCGCCGTGGCGGAACTGTCCGTCGAGATCACCGAACAACTGCGTGGGGAGATCCGCCGACATGGCCAGCACTGACACTCCGGTCGACAAGACCGAGGTCTCCGAGGCCGAGGTCGACAAAGCCAAGAGCGACAGCAGCCAGGACCTGGCCGGTCTGGAGGCGGGCCTCGACGCCCTGGACGCGGTCCAGACCCGGCGTACGCCCTTCCGTCACACCTTCGTCCAGAAGATCCTGCCGCCGATGACGGCCGTCCTGCTGGTCCTCGTGGTCTGGCAGATCCTGGTGTGGGCGAAGGTCACCGACGCCTACAAGCTGCCGCCGCCCGCCGACGTCTGGCACGAGGTGCAGGACGCCTGGCTCCAGGGCACGCTCCTGGAGTACATCTGGACGTCCGTCTCGCGCGGTCTCCTCGGCTTCCTGATGGCGCTCGCGATCGGTACGCCGCTCGGTCTGATCGTGGCCCGGGTGCGGTTCATCAGGGCCGCGATCGGTCCCATCCTGTCCGGTCTGCAGTCGCTGCCGTCGGTGGCGTGGGTGCCGCCGGCCGTGATCTGGCTCGGGCTCAACGACCAGATGATGTACGCGGTGATCCTGCTCGGCGCGGTCCCCTCGATCGCCAACGGCCTGGTCGCGGGCGTCGACCAGGTGCCGCCGCTCTTCCTGCGGGCGGGCCGCACCCTGGGGGCGACGGGCCTGCGCCACACCTGGCACATCGTGATGCCGGCGGCGCTGCCCGGCTATCTGGCGGGCCTGAAGCAGGGCTGGGCGTTCTCGTGGCGCTCGCTCATGGCCGCGGAGATCATCGCGCAATCACCCGACCTGGGCATGGGGCTCGGGCAGCTCCTCGAGGCGGGCCGCACGAACAGCAGCATGTCGCAGGTGTTCTTCGCGATCCTCCTCATCCTCATCGTCGGCATCGCCATCGACCTGCTGATATTCAGCCCCCTTGAGCGGCGCGTCCTGCGCAGCCGCGGACTCCTCGTGAGGAGCTGACACACCATGTTCGGCAGTCCCGTCCGCACCGTCCGTCCCGTCCTGTTCGTCATCGCTCACGGCAGCCGCGATCCGCGGCATGCCGAGACGGTGCGCGCCCTGGTGCGACGGGTGCGGGAGCAGCGGCCGGGGCTGCGGGTGGAGACGGGCTTTCTGGACTTCAACTCGCCCTCGGTCCCCGAGGTCCTCGAGTCCCTGGACGCCGAGGGCATCCGCGACGTGATCGCGCTGCCCCTGCTCCTCACCCGGGCGTTCCACGCGAAGTCGGACATCCCGGCGGCCCTGAGCCAGGCACCGTCCCGGCTCCGCATCCGGCAGGCCGGGGTGCTCGGCCCCTCGCCGCTGCTCCTGACCGCGCTCGACCAACGCCTTTACGAGGCGGGGCTCTCCCCCGCCGACAAGTCCTCGACCGGGGTCGTGCTTGCCTCGGCGGGGTCATCGGACCCGGAGGCGATCGCAGTGATCGCTGAAATCGCGCGGGAGTGGCGGCACACCGGTTGGTGCGCCGTGCGGCCTGCGTTCGCCTCCGCATCTCTGCCCCGGACGGAGGACGCCGTGCGGGAGCTGCGCGAGCTGGGTGTGGGCAGGGTGGCGGTGGCGCCCTATGTCATCGCGCCCGGTTTTCTGCCGGACCGCATCGCGCGGGGCGCCGCCGACGCGGACGTCACGGCCGAAGTCCTCGGCTCCTCCGACGGGTTGGCGCGGCTGCTCGTGCGGCGCTACGACGAGGCATGTTCCGAGTCCGGTGTGGTCGGGCATATGGCGCGGGTTCCCGTGCTGGCTTAGTTTGTGGGGTCATGACCCTCACCAGATCCCGCACGCTCTGGCTGCGGACCGAGCCCCTGCACGCAGTGATCTACTTCGAGGAGCGCTGCCGCGATCTGGGCAGGTCCCTTGGCCTCAAAGGCTTCTGGATGGGCTACTTCGCGGCCCGGACGGCTCCCATGGGCCCGGTCGAGGCGGGCCCGGCGACGGCCTCGCTCGGTGTCTTCGCCCCCGGCATGGTGGAGCGGGCCCTCCCCTCCGCCTGGCAGTACGTGTCACCCGGCCGGATAGTGGAGGAGCGCGCGGCCTGCACCGCGCGGGCCCTGCGCGCCCTCGTGCCGGGCATCGAAGACCAGGCCGTCGCCCTCTGTCCGCCTCTCGCGGCCATGGTCGAGGACGCGCCGTCACTGTCCCGCCCGCTGTTCGCGGCCAACCGTGACGTGAGCGAGCGGACCGATCCGGTGCAGCGGCTGTGGCAACTGATCACCTGCGTACGCGAGTTCAGGGGCGACGCCCATGTCTCCGTACTCGCCGACCACGGCCTCGACGCCTGCGAGGCGGTGGTGCTCGCCGCCGCCACGGGCCGCGTGGACCCGGACACCATCCGGCACGACCGGGGGTGGAGCGAAGAGGAGTGGGCGCACGCGATGGACCGGATGCGCGGGCGCGGCCTGCTCGACGGGGACGGGCACATCACCGAACACGGCCGCACGGAGCGCGAGTCGATCGAGGACTCGACGGACCGTCTGTCGGCCCGTCTGCTGCGTCCGCTCGCCGCGCGGGACGCGGACACGCTCCTTGCCGCCCTGGAACGCCCGGTGCGGGAGATCCTCGCGGCGGACCTCGTCCCCTTCCCCAATCCGATCGGACTGCCGCGCCCCACGGGCTGAGTGGGTTGAGAGGGTTGAGTGTTTCGAGCGGATTGAGCGGCCTTCGCCAATCCGGTTGCCTAATTACCGCCCGTGGCCCTACCGTCACGCCGATGACCCCCGTACTCCGCTCCGAGCGCCTGAATCTGTCCCCCTATGCCGCCACCGACGAGGATCAGTTCGTCTCGCTGCTCCAGGACGAGGCCGTGGGCCGCTGGTTCGGGGACGGGACGCAGAGCGTGGAGCAGACCCACGCGCTGTTCCGCCGGATCTTCGGCCTCGTGTACGCCGAGAACCAGTTCCCGATCTGGGCGGTGCGGCACGAGGGGCGCTATATAGGCCACGCGGAGATAAAGCCGTCCCCCGAGAGATGGCTCGACGGCCACGAGATCGTCTGCGGGCTCTTCCGGGGCAGCTGGGGGATGGGGCTCGGCACAGAGCTCGGTCAACTGCTCACGTCGTACGGCCATGAGACCTTGGCCCTGTCCGAGGTGCACGCGACCGTGGACTCGGAGAACATCGCGCCCATCACCGTCCTCAAGCGCCTCGGCTTCACCCAGGGCCGCACGGTCGCTGAGGACAACGGCCGCACCACGCTTCAGATGACCTCGGTGCTGCTCAGCTGAAGTCGAGGCCTCCTGTGCGGGTGTGCTTCAGCTCGAAGAAGTCCGGGTAGCCCGCGAAGCCCTCTCCGCTGCCTCCGCCACCAGGCCGAGGAGTTCCGGCACCGGCATCGATCCCGCTTCACGCCGCTCCCGCGCGAACGCGTTCGCCACGCCCTGCAAGGTGTCGTTCACCGGCGTCGGTACTCCGTGCAGGCGGCCGAGCAGCGCGATCTCGCCGTTGAGGTAGTCCGCCTCGATGCTGCCCGTGCCCCGGCTCAGGCTCTGCCAGGACGAGCCGCCGCCGCGCTCCGCGCCGTCGAAGGGCTCCAGACGGACGCGATCGCCGCTGGCCTCCTTCTGTTCCTGCTCGCTCACCGCCTCGATGCCCGCGGCGGCAAGCACCGCCTCGCCCTCCGCGCGTGCCTGCCGGTAGAGCGCGACGGCCTCGTTGCCGACGAGCGGGCCCGTGACCGCCTCGATGGAGTTGGCCAGATTGGCGAGCAGCTTTCCGTACTTCCAGCGCATCACGTCCGCCACGACGGGCGAGAGCAGCTTCGACTTCTCCAGGTCGGCGGAGATGAGACGGGCGGTGTCGTCCGTGCCCTTCGGGTAGCGGCCGAGGTGCAGGATGCCCGTGTAGGGGGTACCCGCCGCGGAGACCGAGCCCGGCTCGACGTGGGTCGCGGGCAGCCAGACGCACATCCCGTACACCCGCCGGAAGCGGCGCAGCGCCCTGCGCTCGCTCTCCACGCCGTTCTGCGCGCAGACCAGCGGAAGGACCTCGGCCGCTGTACCGCCGCCCGCCACCGGACGCCCGCTCCAGGCGTCGAGGGCGGCTTCGCAGTCCTGTGTCTTCACTGCGAGGAAGAGCACGTCGTCCGCCCTCAGCTCGCCGAGTTCATCGGGGGTCCGGACGACGGGCAGCCGGTGGGTCACCGTCCCCTCGGGCGTCCTGACCCGCAGCCCGCTCTCCCGTACCGCCTCGTAGTGCGCTCCCCGCGCCACGAGGACCACGTCATGTCCGCTCTCGGCAAGGCGTCCGCCCACGGTGCCGCCGATCGCCCCTGCTCCCACGATGATGTAACGCATGGAGCCGAGCCTCGCACACGGCACCGAGGAAGATCAGACTTTGGGCGGGCCGACTTCGCTGAACGGCGTCCCCTGGTGGAACCAGAGCAGCCAGGCGCCGTCGCACAGCCGCCACAGCGAACTCCGGTGAGCTCTGCGGCCGTTGCTCTCGGCGTCGAACGTCAGGTGCACCATGTCGTCGGCGAGCTGGACGCCCCGCATCCGGGAGGTCGTGACCGGGGAGTCGGTCCCGCCCGGGTCATCGGACAGGGCCGTGATGATCGACGGGCGGTCCCAGTGGGTGCCGGAGACGCCGAACTCGGTGAACTCCGGGTGCAGCAGTTCCCCGAGCAGCTCGGGCGACGCGCGCACTTCGGGGGCGAGCAGCCGCAGTTCGGCCTCGATGGCCGCGTCGACGGCGGGCGTGCGGTCAGCCACGGGTCGGCTCCTGCGTCAGCTCCACCAGCTTGGTGACGGTGTTCCAGTTGCGGGATGTGGCGATGACGCCCTTGAACAGGGCGGGGCGCGACAGGACCTCGCCCAGTTTCGAGCGGCCTAGCCCGTCCGGCGCGTAGAGGTAGAGCGCGCGGTCGCCGAGCCGGAACTCCTCGGGCAGGAACGCCGCCGGGTCGATTTTGTCGAGCCTGGACGCGTCGACGGGCTCGGAGAAGTACGTGACGTGCAGTTGCTTGCCTTCGAGCGATGCCGCAGGGAAGGGGCAGGCGTCGGCGACCGCCTTCAGATACGCGCCGTCGCGCACCAGGACGTCCACATCGAAGCCGAAGTGCCGCTCGATGGCCTCGCTCACCCGCGCGGCCAAGGCATCCTCGTCGGCGGCCGCACTGGTGAAGACCGCGTTGCCGCTCTGCAGATGAGTGCGTACGTCGTCGAATCCGAGACCGGAGAGGAGGGTGCGCAACTCCCCCATCGGCAGCTTTCTCTTGCCACCCACATTGATGCCGCGCAGCAGCACCGCGTATGCCTTGACCGTCATCCGCACACCATAGGACGACCGCGAGACGGCCGCCGCGCCCCGGGGGGGTGGGCGCGGCGGCCGCCGGTCCGGTGGGTGTTGCTCAGCCGGGTGTTACGGGTCTTACCGGTCTTACGAGTCCTACTCGACGACCTTGAGCAGCTTGTTGGGCGTGCCCGTGCTCGGGTTGGAGATCTTGTCCGCGGTCGCTCCGTCAGTCAGCGCCTTGGAGACGGCGTCCGGCTTGGCGTCCGGGTGGGCGCCGAGGTAGACGGCGGCTGCGCCCACGACGTGCGGGGTCGCCATCGACGTACCGGAGATGGTGTTGGTGGCGTCGTCACCCGTGTTCCAGTCGGACGTGATGTCCGAGCCCGGGGCGTAGATGTCCACGACCTTGCCGAAGTTGGAGAAGTCCGACTGCTCGTCGTCCTTGGTGGAGGAGGCGACCGTGATGGCCTCCTTCACGCGGGACGGGGAGCCCTGACCGGCGTCCGAGGACTCGTTGCCGGCCGCGACCGCGAAGGTGACGCCGGAGGCGATCGCCTTCTGGACCGCCGCGTCGAGCGCTTCGTCGGCGCCGCCGCCCAGGCTCATGTTGGCGACCGAGGGGCCCTTGTGGTTCTTGGTGACCCAGTCGATGCCAGCGACGACCTGCTCGGTGGTGCCGGAGCCCTGGTCGTCCAGGACGCGGACCGCGACGATCTTCGCCTTCTTGGCGACACCGTGCGCCTCACCGGCGATGGTGCCCGCGACGTGCGTGCCGTGGCCGTTGCCGTCGTCCGCGTCGTCGTCGTTGTCCACGGCGTCGAAGCCGGAGGTGGCGCGACCGCCGAAGTCCTTGTGGCTGACGCGGACACCGGTGTCGATGACGTACGCCGTGGCGCCCTCACCGGCCGCGTCCGGGTACGTGTACTTGCCGTCGCCCTTGGTGTCGTCCTGGTCGATGCGGTCGAGGCCCCACGACGGCGGGTCTTCCTGGGTGGCCTTGATGCTGAACTTCTTGGACTGGACGACCTTGCCGACGGCCGGGTCGGCGGCCAGACGCCTGGCGTCGGTCTCGCTGAGGCCCTTGGCCGAGAAGCCGTTGATCGCGGAGGAGTAGTTCCGCTTCAGCTCGCCGCCGTACTCCTTGGCCAGGTCGGACTTGGCGCCCTTGTTGGCCTTCTCGTCGAGCATGACGATGTAGCTGCCGGAGACGGCGCCCTTGGCGTCGGCTCCGTAGACCTTGCCCTCGGCGGGGGTTGCCGCACCGGCGAACGAGGTGGCGAAGACGGTGACGCCGACCGCGGTGGCCGTGGTGGCTATCGCCGCGACGAGCTTCACCGAGCGTGCACGCTTGTGATTTGCCATGAAGAGGGGTCTCCTCGTGGTGCTTGTGGGGGGATGTGGGGGGTTTCAAAACTTCACTGCAACGCCCTTCGAGATCCGGAAGATCTCCGGGCGTTGGGACGAAACCCTGTCTGATTGACGCGCGCAGATCAATACCTACATACACCTGTGACTTGTTCAACAAGCTTCTGTAATAACAAATCGGGCCCCCGTCGGCAGATCGGACATCGCGGGGCCGAATCCCGTAAGTCCTCATAGATGTAAGGGGCTTGTGACGGTCGGGCTCCTTCTTCACGAGGAGGGCGACCGGGTCGGGTCGGTGCTGAAGACCATCGACAAGGTGGCGGACGCGCACGAGCACGGCGCTGAAAGCAGTGTGTCCTCGAACGACGGACGGGCTGAAAGATTCAGCCCGTCCGTCGTTCGAGGACAGAAACGGCGAAGCCGGTGATCCCTACACGCTCGCCGAAGCCGTGGTCGAATTCGCGGTCGTGGTCGTCGTCGGCGACGTGGACTCGGTCGTGGTCGCGGCCAGGGCCGTGCGCTCCTCGAAGGAGTCGATCGTCCGCGTGAAGTCACGCGTCGAGAGCAGCAGCTTGTAGATGATGGCCAGCTCGAAGACCAGGAGCAGCGCGCCAGAGACGATGGTCGCCGGAAGCACCACGTCGAACAGCGGGCCGATCATGAAGACGCCCATCTGGAACTCGATGCCGCTCACCAGGTGCGTACGGATCCGGTGCCGCAGCAGGAAGGAGCGGGCGCGCAGATACGCGGGGAACTTGCCCCGGAACTCCTGGTGCAGGTCGATGATCTGCCGCTTGGACGCGGGCGCGGCCTCCTGGGTCTCCTGGGTTTCCTGGGTCCGGGTCTCCGGAGCCTCCGGGGTCTCCGGAACGCCCATCTCCGAGCGCGTCTTCTGCATGTCCTGCTCGATGTCGGCCTCGGGGTTCTCCCGGAGGAGGTCCTCCATGAAGGCCAGCTCGGCTTCGTTCTCGGCCCGGCGGGCCGCCCTCATGCGCACCTTGATCTGCTTGCGCATGGTGTGCCTGATCTTGAAGATCTCGAGCCCGTTGATGTAACGCAGCGTGTCGAGAGCGACCACAGCGACCGCGGCCCAGATGTAGAAGGCATCCCCGGTGCGGTGGAACTGCCCGCCCATAAGGGCAACCGCACACGCCATCACACGGATGCGGTCGAAGACGAAGTCGAGCCACGCGCCGAACACCGAGCCGGTGCCGGTGAGACGGGCGACCTTTCCGTCCATGCAGTCCAGGATGAAGCTGAAGTGGTAAACGACGGCACCGGCGACCAGCCACTGCCAGTCCCCCAGTGCGAAGAACGCCGCGGAGACGAGCCCCAGCAGGAACGCGCCCCAGGTGATCTGGTTGGGCGTGATCCGGGTCCGCATCGCCGTCCACCGCACGAGCGGCGTGGCGACCGGGTCGACGAGCATCACCGTCCACCAAGCGTCGCGCTTCTTCTGGGTGATGCGGCGCACCTCGTCGAGGGGCGGTATGTCTCGTCGCATGGGGGTCAACTTCCTGGCGTTCGCGGAACGTTCATCTCACGCTAAGAAGATATTGGTTCAACTAACAAGGACCCGGGCGTGCAACCTTTTGGCGGGGGTAATGGTCAAACGGGCAGGACGAGTCAATACCTATGCCAGAACCACCCTGCGTTACCTCAGCGTTATCGAATGACAGGGTCGTAACAAAAATGACCGGGGCGTAACAGAAACACTTCACAGAGCGTCACAACCCCGGCCAATCCAACCCATCGTCAGGCCGCCACCGGCATCACACCCCGGCCCGCCCCGGCGCCTTCGCGAGCTCCTCCTCGATCAGGTCCGCCGCCATTCCCGTGCCGCCCTCCCCCGCCATCCCGGCCCGCACCTCGGCGAGGCGGCGCGCCACCTCCGGGTCGCCGGCCAGGTCGAGCACCGCCGCCCGCAGCGTCTGCGCCGTGGCTTCCTCCATCGGTACGTGCCGGGCCACTCCTAGTCCCTGGAGCATGTCCGCGTTGCCGAACTGATCGACGGCCTGCGGCACCGCGACCATCGGCGTCCCGGTGGCGAGCCCCTCCTGGCTGCCGCCCGCACCGGCGTGCGTGAGGAAGACATCGGCCTGCTTGAGGACCGCGAGCTGCGGCACCCACGGATGCACTTCTACGTTCCCGGGGACATCCCCCAGCTCACTCGCCTCGACGTGCTTGCCGATCTGGAGCACCACGTGCCATCCGGGCAGATCCCCGAACGCCTTGACGCACTCGCGGTAGAAGTCGGGCCGCTTGGTGAAGGACGAGCCGAGCGAGACGAGCAGCACCTTCTCCGCCCCGGCCGGACGCTGCCAGTCGCCCTGTGCCGCGCGGTCGCCCTGGCAGGTGCCGACGAACGTGTGCACCGTCTCGTCGACCCGGTCGGCGTTCGGCTGGAGCGCCTTGGGGATCAGGACGAGCGAGCGCGGCGGGCGGCCGAGGAAGGGATCGGGGTGCTGGGGCACTCCGTTCTCCGCCAGCCAGGCGTGGAAGCGCGCGTAGTAGGCCCGCCCGCGCTCGGTCTCCTTCAGCTCGGCGTACATCGGCTCCGCGACCTCCTCCTCGTACCCGTCCCAGGCCACGAGGTTCGGGGAGAGCGAGATCTCGGGCACGCCCCAGCGGCGGGCGAGGACGCGCGCGGCATAAGAGGTGATGTCGTGCAGGACCAGGTCCGGCTCATCACCTTCGTACGCCGCCGCCAGCTGGGGCAGCGTCTCGATGCCCTCGGTGAGGAAGGGCTCGATGTTGTCGATCAGTTCGGTCCCCCAGGCCTCGGGGTCGTCGTCCGGGCCCGGCAGTGTCGTCTCGTAGAGGACGGGTTCGGCGCCGGTCTCGGCGACCTTCTCGGCGAAGAGCCGCGGGATCGCGTACGTGACGCGGTGACCGCGGGCGACGAGTTCACGGATCACTTCGAGGCTCGGGTTGACGTGCCCGTGCGCGGCGATCGAGAACATGGCGATGTGGGCACGCTGGCGTGAGGTCATGACCGGACCCTAAACGAGACGAGACGTCTCGTGCAACCTTATTCGAGATTCCCGGCGTCACCTTGGGAAGCGGAGTCGTTGTAGCGCAGCAGGCACTCGGCGAACTTCTCCAGATCCGGCCCGCTCCACTCTGTGAGCCGCTCATGGAAAGCGACCCGGCGCGCGTCGGTGACCTGCGCGAGGACTTCGTCGCCCCGGTCGGTGAGGTGCAGCACGTGCACGCGGTGATCGGTCGGATCGAGGCGCCGCTCCACGAGTCCGCTCTTCTCGAGCGCGCCCACCTGCCTGCTGATCGTCGACTTGTCCAGCGTGTAGTGCGCCGCCAGGTCGGTGGCCCGGCATCCACCCTCGAACTCGAGGTGACTCAGGAGCGTGTACGACACGAGCGAAAGCTCGGGGTGCATCCGCGCGGCGGTGGCGCGGGCCCGCCGGGCGAACGCCGTCATCTCCCGCTGAATGATCTCGATGGACCCGTCTCGGTCGGCCACGATTTCTCCCTCTCCACGAATGGTTGTACAGTACAACACTGAGATTGAGTGTATATACCAACTATTCGTCGATCATCTGCCAGCTATCGCGAGAGGTCTCCCGATGACCGCCACCTCGGCGCCCGCCCACAAGGCACACGCCGGCCCGGCACCCGCCTCCGGACCGCTCCGTCACGTCCTGCTCCACCTGCTGACACCCCTGCTGATGTGCCTCGGCATGGGTCTCGCCTACATGGGCGCGTTCGTCACGCCCGAGCCGCACGACCTGCCGATCGCCGTCGTCGGATCGGGCGAGCAGACCCAGGCCCTCGCTCAGACCGTCAAGGACAAGGCGGGCGACGCGCTGGACGTACGGACCGTCGGCTCCCGTGCACAGGCGGTCGACGAGCTCAAGTCGATGGACATATCGGGGGCCTACATCCCCGACGCCAAGACCCCCGAGGTCGTCGTGGCCACCGCGGGCTCCGACATGAGCGCCATGGCGGTCGAGAAGATCTTCACGCCGGTCGCGGCCGAGCAGGGCGTCCCGCTGAAGGTCAGCGATGTCGCGCCGACCGTCGACGACGACCCCACGGGGCAGGGCCTGTTCTTCCTGCTCGTCGCGGTGAGCATCGGCTCGTACGCGTCGGTGGCGGCGCTCGGCGCCGCCGGGGCCGGGATGCGGATGCGGGGCCGCGCGGGGCTCGCCGCCGGTGTCTCGTTCGCCGTGAGCCTGATCGGCGCCGCGCTCGCCGGGCCCGTCTTCCATCTGGCGCACCAGGGCCTGTGGGGCGTCTGGGCCATGGCGTGGCTGTACTCGGCCGGCATCCTCTTCATCGGCATCGGACTGCATACGTTCCTGAAGCGCTGGACGACGCTGACGATGATGGTTCTCTTCGTGATGCTCAACTTCACGTCGTCCGGCGGTCTTTTCAGGCCGGAGCTCCAGAACGGCTTCTTCGGCTCGCTGCACGCCTTCTGGAACGGCGCCGGATTCGTCGAGGGCATCCGCGGCCACCTCTACTTCGGCGGGCACGGTGTCGGCGGGCACGTCTGGACGCTGGCGGCCTGGCTGCTCGTGGGCCTCGCGGTCACGGGGGTCGCGGCGCTGTGGGAGCGACGGCAGCGGGCAGCGGTGGCTCCGTCGTCCGATACCGGGCGGGCGCGGGAGGAACAGGTGGAGCAGGAAGAGGAGATGGAGGAGTCGGTGGCCGTGTGACAGTGGCGGCCTCCGCCTGCGTGACAGTCGTGGGCCCCCGGGTAGGGTGCCGAAACCGGGGGCCCCGCGGTGACCCCCCCGCCAGGCCATGCGGGTGGTTGTAGATCCACGGGCGGTGGGACGAGGGCCGGTGG
>NZ_JBSGRD010000003.1:829200-1058348 GCF_053606205.1 Streptomyces sp. NPDC055239
CCCCCGTGTACGGATCCGTACACGGGGGCCACGGCTGTCACCGCGCCGACTGGCCTTCGGAGTGCTGGTACTCCGAGGGCCGGTGCTCCGAGGGCCGGTGCTCCGAGGGCCGGTGTTCGAAGTGCGCCGGGTCGGCCGCGTACGGCTGGTACCGCTCGGCCGCGTACGGCCCGTCCGGGGCGTGATGGTTCCCCCGCGTCCGGTTCGACCTGCGCGGCCACCACAGCCCACGGCCGAGGATCGCGGCCAGGGCAGGCACAAGGACGAGGGAGAGCACGAGCGAGGACAGGATGATCCCGAGGCCTGTGG
The DNA here is from genome assembly GCF_053606205.1 of Streptomyces sp. NPDC055239. Taxonomy (NCBI): domain Bacteria; kingdom Bacillati; phylum Actinomycetota; class Actinomycetes; order Kitasatosporales; family Streptomycetaceae; genus Streptomyces; species Streptomyces sp. NPDC055239. Next base: position 829,510 of record NZ_JBSGRD010000003.1, read on the forward strand.
CGAAGCCGATCTCCAGGGTGGAGGGGCTCGCGGCCAGTCCTGCGAAGGAACCGGCGAGCACGATCCCGGCCGTGGCGACGGCGGGCGCGGTGTGCCGGACCGCCTCGGCCACCGCGTGCCTGGCCGGGACGGGCTTCTCCATCTCCTCCCTGATCCGGTCGGTGATCAGGATGTTGTAGTCGGTGCCGAGAGCGACGACGAAGAGGAAGAGCACCAGGGGCAGCGTGAACGAGACCCCCGGCCGGTCGAGGGCGTGCTGGAAGACCAGGGTGCTCGCCCCGAGGGTGGCCACGAACCCGAGCCCCACGGCGATCAGGAGCACGACCGGTGCGAGCAACGAGCGAAGGAGCAGGAAGAGGATCACCGCGATCAGCAGCGCCGCGACCGGGAACACCAGGCGAAGGTCCTTCTCCACGGCCTTCGAGATGTCGGCGAAGACGGCGGCCGTTCCCGTGACGTACGCCTGTGTGCCCTCCGGGGCGGTCCGCGCCGCCGTGTCCCTGATGGGTCCGGAGACCAGGTCGCGCGCCTTTTGCGTATCGGACTTCGCGCTCAGGAACAGATCGACCCGCGCGGCCGTGCGGTCCTTGCTGAGCACCGGCTCGCCCACCTCGCCGATGCCCTCCGTCCTGCCGAGGGCACGGGTCATGCCGGTGAGCGAACTCTCCTTGATGTCACCGCCGTCGGCGCTCCGTACATACACGCTGTGCGGGTCGGAGACACCCGCGGGCAGGCTGCGGGAGATCTGCTCCGCGGTCCTGACCGCGGCCGTCTCGGGCAGGCCCTGCTGGTCGTAGCTCATCTTCATGCCGACCGCGCCCGCGCCGAGCGCGCCGAGCAGCACCAGGCTGCCGAGCACGTACCGCACAGGGCGGGCGCTCACCGCGTGGCCCAGGCGTGCGCTGATTCCGCCGGTGCGCTCCTTCTTCCAGGCGCGGGCGGGCCAGAACATGCCGCGCCCGAGCACGGCGAGAAGGGCGGGCATCAGCGTGAGGCCGGCGAGGAGCATCACGAGGACGGAGATCGCGATAGCGGGGCCAAGGACCCGGAACTGCCCGAAGCTCGCCAGGCCGAGGGTCGCGAAGGCCGCCACGATCGTCAGGGCCGCGGAGGTGATCGCGCCGCCCACCCTCCCGGTCGTCTCGGCCGCGGCCGTCCGGGCGTTCTGCCCGGGATGGTTCCGCAGCTGCTCCCTGAACCGGAACATCAGGAAGAGGAAGTAATCAATACCGATTCCCAGGAGTACGACACCGATCAGCGAGGGGGTGGAAGGGTCGAGGCCGATACCGAAGAGTTTCGCCGCACCGACGACCGCTCCCGAGGCGACACCACCGATCAGCGCCACCGCGACCAGCGGCACGAAAGCGGCCGCCGGACTGCGGAACACCAGTACGTTCAGAAGGACGATGAGGCCCATCGTCAGAGCGCCGACCACTTTCCCCGTGGTCTCCTCGGCCTCCGCGTTGTCCACCGTGGAGGCTATTCCACCGGTGAATCCCACACGCAGGTCGGCGGCGGCGAATTCGTGCTCCGCGCCGTCACGGAATTCCTTGTAGACGTCCTGCAGACCGGGGTCGCCGGGGTTTCCGTCGAGCGAAACCGTCAGGAGGCGGAAGCTTCTGTCCGGGGCCACGGCGCCCGGCGACACCCGCGGGGTCTGGGAGTGGTCCTTCATCAGCGGTTCGGGCTTCGGCGCGGCGATCCGCTCCCGGCCGATACCGTCCGCGGTCGCCTCGATCCGCCGCTGGTCGCCCGCCGTGAGCTTGCCGCCGTCGTCCCTGGCGACGAGCACGGTAAGGGCGTTGGGGTCGGGCTTGGTGCCGAATTCGTCCTCGGCTATACGCAGCGCCACCGCCGAGTCGTATTTCTTGGGCAGGAAATCCCCGGCCTGGGAGTCGGTGACGTCGTACATCATCGCTTTCCCCACGAACGACAGTGCCGCTCCGAGGATGGTCCAGACGACGATCGTCAGCCATCGATGCCGGACGGAGAAAGAGGTCAGCTTGCGGATCATGCCAATAGGTCATCACGCAAAGCCCCTTGGGAGCGTCGGCCGCCGGAAGGGGACGCACCCGTGACTCCGGTCCGGTACGTCGGCGTACCCAGTACTCCGGTACTGGGTACAAGAACCACCCCCGCGCCGATTCACGACTTCGCGGGCCGGGATGTAATGGAGGGAAAGACGCTAGTTTTGGAGGCGCCCGGATGGGACGCGACTTCTTCCCTCCGGTGCCGCCCACGGGCGGGGCGCGGCCGACGCCGGGTGACGCGGCCGTCGCCGTCGTCGCGGTGGGGCTCGACGTACTGGCCTACCTCGCTCCGGGCGAGGAGGGCCCGGGGGCGCCCGTCACCGTGCTCGGTGTCCTGCTGGTCGCCGTCTCCGTGCTCCCCTTGCTCTTCAGGCGCCATCATCCCGTGCCGGTGTTCGGGGCGGTCCTCGCCGTGCAGATGGCCGTCAACCTGGGGCTTGCCGTCGACCCCGGCTCGCCGATGTCGAACAGCTACGGGGGCGCCGTCGCCGTAGCGCTCTACACCGTGGCCAGGTACAGCGGGCGGCGTGCGGTGGCGCTGTGTGTGGTGGCCACCGCGCCCGTGCAGCTCGCGCGGTACCTGCACAACGACGTGCCGTTCCTGGGGGTGGGCCTCACCGACGTGCTGGTCACGCCCTGCCTCATCGTCGCCGTGGGCCTGGCCGTGCGGCAGTGGAAACGGCAGCTGGACATCAACCGGAATCTGCTCGCCGACCGCGCGGTGACCGAGGAGCGGCGCCGCATCGCGCGCGAGCTCCACGACATCGTGGCCCACCACATCACCACCATGTACCTGATGTCCGGCGGGGCCAGATCGACCCTGGACCGCGATCCCGAGACGGCCCGCGAGGCCCTGGTGACCCTGGAGGAGTCCGGCCGCACCGCGCTGCGCGAGATGCGGCAGCTACTCGGGGTCCTGCGCAGCACCGACACGCTGGAGGAGACGCCGTCGGAACCCCAGCCCGGGGTGGACGGCATCGAGCGGCTCGTCGCCGATTCGACCGCCGCGGGCCTGTCGGCCGAACTCCACGTCACCGGGCGGCCACGGCCGCTGCCGATGACCGTCGGCCTCACCCTCTACCGCATCGTGCAGGAGGCGTTGACCAACGCCCGCAAGCACGCGGGCCCCGCCCGCGCCACGGTGCGGCTCGCCTATCTCCCGGACCGGGTCACGGTCGAAGTGGCCGACGACGGCGCCGGTGACGGCAGGGCGCCCGGCGGAAGCGGCGGGAGCGGCGGGAGCGGCGGAAGCTTCGAGGGCGGGGGATACGGTCTGCTGGGCATGCGGGAACGTGTCGCTCTGCACGACGGTTCCCTGCACGCCGGCCGCCGAGCGGAGGGCGGGTTCGAGGTGGTCGCGCAGGTGCCGCTGCCCGCCGGTACGTACGAGGCCGACGCGGAAGCCGACGCAGAGGCCGACAGACACGACAAGGACGGGACCCGATGACGCCCTCTCCCACCGAGCCCGAGCCTGAGCGGGGCAGCGAACCGGAGCCGGGCGGCGAACCCGAGCGGATCACCGTGCTCATCGCGGACGACCAGCCTCTGGTGCGCCGGGGCCTGTCCCTGATCCTGCTCTCGGACCCCGCCATCCAGGTAGTCGGCGAAGTGGGCGACGGCGAGCAGGCCGTCGCCTCGGCCATCGAACTGCGCCCCGATGTGGTCCTGATGGACATCCGCATGCCGGTGCTCGACGGCGTCAGGGCCACCGAGCGCCTGGCCGCCGAGCTGCCCCGGTGCCGGGTCCTCGCGCTCAGCACCTTCGACATGGACGAGCACGTGGTCGGTGCCCTGCGGGCGGGAGCCTCGGGCTTCCTGCCCAAGGACGTCTCTCCCGAAGAGCTGGTGGCCGCTCTGCGCACCGTCCACCGCGGTGAGTCCGTCGTCGCCCCGCGGCTGCTCACCCGGCTCCTCGCCACCTTCGTGACCCCGGCTCCTGCCTCGCACCCGCCGACCGCGGACCTCGCCGGACTCACCCCGCGCGAGATCGACGTGCTCCGCCTGATCGCCGCGGGCCTGGACAACACCGAGATCGCGCAGCGGATGGCGATCGGCGTCCAGACCGTGAAGAACCACGCCACCGGCATCTTCGCCAAGCTGGGCGTCCGTGACCGTGCGCAGGCGGTCGTCGCCGCGTACGAATCGGGGCTCGTCAGGGCGGGACAGGGGAACGGGGCCCGGCCCTGACGCTGCCTAGCGCTGATACCTCTTGAGCACCAGGTTCCCGTCCTTCACCAGCCGTTCGCGCAGCTCGTCCAGGCCGATCGCCCCGCTGTAGTACTCCTGGAGCGCCGGGGTCGCCACCTTGTCCTTCCACTCCGGGTAGCCGCGCACCGACTGCGCGGGTGCCGAACGGAGATCCTTCGCGAGGGCGGTGCCCGCGGCCCAGTCGTTCTTCTCGGTATGCAGGGCCGGATCCTTCAGCGCCTGCTCGCCCGTCGGCAGCATCCAGTCGCCCTTCGCGAGCCGCACCATGTTCTCGGGCCGAAGGAGGAAGTCGATGAACTCGACCGCCTCCTTCTTGTGCTCGGTGTCCTGCGAGACGGACAGCGTCTGCGGACTGACGCCCTGCGCGAGCCCCTCCGCTCCGGCCGGAGCGGGAAGCACCTGCCAGTCGAAGCCCTTGGGCGCCTGCTGGACGATCTGCTGACGGTAGGAGAAGCCGAGCGGGACCATCGCGTACTTCCCGCCGAAGAAACCCGGCAGGGTGTCGGATCCGCCCATGCCCAGGGTCGTGCTCGCCGCGCTCTTGTCGATGTTGACCTGGTCGTGGACCGTACGCGGCATGATCTCGTCGGCCTTGTCGAAGCGGACGTCGACCTTGCCGTCCTCGCCCCGGTGGAACATGCGGCCGCCGGTGGAGAGCGAGAGGTTGAGCGTCGCGGACACCGGCTCCTTGAGCGGCCAGGCCACCCCGTACTTCCCGTCCGTACCGTCGCCGAGTTCCTTGCTGACCGACCGGAACTCCTCCCAGCTCCACGGCTTCTCGGGCGTGGGAATCCGCACGCCCGACTTCTTCAGCCACTTCGCGTTGGCGATCAGGACGCGGGGTTCCTGGAGGAACGGCACTCCATAGACCTTGCCGTCGAAGGTCGTGGTCCCCCAACTGCGCTTCGGGATGTCGGTCTTGAGGCGCTTGGGGAGCAGGTTGCTCATGTCGGCGAGATACCCGCCGTACGCGAAGTCGGCGAGGTCGTCCGACGCGTCATGGATGATGTCCGGTGCCTCGCCGCCCTCGAAGGAGGTGAGCAGCTGGTCGTGGACGCTGTCCCAGCTTCCCTGGACGTACTCGACCTTGACGTCGGGGTGAGTGGCGTTCCACTCCTTGACGAGCGCCTTGTTGGCGTCGACCGACTCCTTCTGCCAGGCCAGGGACTGGAACTGAAGGGTGATCTTCCCGTCGTCGTCCCCCGAGCCGCCGCCGCAGCCGGTGAGCAGCAGCGCGAGAGCCGCGGTGACGGCGGTCACGAGACGTGGGGTCGCGATACGTGGTGCCGCGATACGTGGTGCCGCGCGCATCAGGCCTTCACCGCCCCTGCCAGCATGCCGCCCGTGATCCGCTTCTGGATGATCGCGAAGATGACGAGCGAGGGGAGGGTCGCGAGGAACGCCGCCGCGGCGAGCGGCCCGAGGTCCGCGGCGCCCTCGGTGCCGATGAAGCGGTTGAGGATGACCGGCAAGGTCTGCTTCTCCGGGGTCTTGAGCAGGACGAGCGCGAAGAAGAACTCGTTCCATGCGGTGATGAAGGCGAACATCGCCGTGGCGACGATGCCGGGGGCGAGCAGGGGTGCGACGACCGAGACGAACGCGCGCGCCTTGCTCGCGCCGTCGACCGCCGCCGCCTCCTCCAGTTCGGTGGGCACGGCGCGGACGTACCCGACGAGCATCCACAGCGCGAAGGGCAGCGACCACACCACGTAGACCATGATGAGACCGAGCAGCGAGTTGATCAGGTGCAGGTTCTTCAGGACCAGGAACAGCGGGATGATGATCAGGACGAAGGGGAACGCCTGGCTGATCACCACCCAGCCCGTCGCCGCCTTCGAGACGCGATTGCGGTGCCGCGCCATGACGTACGCCATGGGGGTCGCGATGACGACCGCGATCAGGGACGCGCTGAGCGCCGCGATGAGGGAGTTGCCCGCGGCCTGGAGCAGCGGCTGCTCGTCGAAGGCCTGCCGGAAGTTCTCCAGGGTCGGATCCTTGGGGATCCAGGTGGGGTGCAGACTGCCCAGTTCCCGCGCGGGCTTGAAGGCCGTGGAGATCAGCCAGAGGAACGGGAAGGCGAGGAAGACGAGATAGGCGGCGAGCGCCACGTACTGCGCGGCGCGTGTCGATCTCTTCGTACGCGTCATGACTCGTCGTCTCCCTTCAGGCGGCCGACGAGGTAGAAGGCGAGGATCACGGAGATCACCGCGACCATCACGCAGCCCATGGCCGCGGCATAGCCGAACTGGCCGTAGCGGAAGGCCTCTTCGTAGGCGAAGAGCATGGGAAGGCGGGTGCGGCCGCCGGGTCCGCCCTGGGTGAGGACGTAGACCAGGGCGAAGGAATTGAAGTTCCAGATGAAGTTGAGCGCCGTGATGGCCAGGGCGATCGGCTTGATCGCGGGCCAGGTGACGGTGCGGAAGCGGCGCCAGGCTCCCGCGCCGTCCATCGCGGCGGCTTCGTGGAGCTCACGAGGGGTGTTCTGCAATCCGGCGAGCAGCGCGACGGTGGTCTGCGGCATACCGGCCCAGATGCCGACGACGATCACGGCGAAGAGTGCGGTGGCCGTCCCCGTCAGCCAGTCCTTGCCCTCCCCCAGGCCGAGGTTGGAGAGCGTCTCGTTCAGTACGCCCGCGTCCGGGTGGTAGACGAGCCGCCACATGATGCCGACGACCACCTCGGGCATCGCCCAGGGGATGATCGCGAGCGCCCGCGCAAGCCAGCGCATCCGCAACGGCTGGTTGAGCAGGAGGGCTAGGCCCATCGCGAGGAAGAACTGCGGCACGGTGACGCCGAACGCCCACAGCAGGCCGATCCGGAACGAGTCCCAGAACAGCGTGTCGTGCAGCAGGTCCGAGAAGTTGAGGGCGCCGACCCACTGGGTCGGTTCGGTGCGGCCCGACTGGGAGTCGGTGAACGCGAGCATGATGCCGTAGAGGAGCGGACCCACGCTGAGGACCAGGATCGGGATCAGTGCGGGGAGGACCAGGAACCAGGCGCCGTGGTCCGCGCCTCTTCCGCGGGCGGACGCGCCTTTCGCTGACCGCTTCGTTGCGGTCGCCAATGTCACGGAATCGGCTCCTTTGGGCGGCTCATCGGGTTTTGGCCGCCCACGCGGCCCCCGTCATCGTGCTGATGGGATCTTGATACGTCAAGCAGCTACGCAGGCCTCGCAGCCCCTTGGCCAGTGCGAATGGGAGACTGTGCCAGCAAACGTGCCGAACGGCGCGAGCGGTGCGGGAGGCAATGGATGGACGAGGCGCGGGCACGGGACGTACTGAGCGCCGCGGGTCTCGGTCGGGACGCGGCGTTGCTCGCGCTCGGCGAGAACGCGGTGTTCGGTGACGGTGAGTCGGTGGTCAAGGTCGGGCGTGCGGCGCCCGAGCTTCTCGACCGTGCGCGGCGGGAGTTGCGCGTCGCGCGGTGGCTTGAGGAGTCAGGCGTGCCCGCGGTGCGGGCGGCCGAGGACGAGCCCCGTCTGGTGGACGGGCATCCGGTGACGGTGTGGCACCGGATGCCCGAGGCCGTGCGGCCGGCTGAGCCGCGTGACCTCGCCTCCCTCCTTCGCCTGGTGCACGCGCTTCCCGCGCCCGGGTTCGAGCTGCCCCGGCGTGAGCTTCTCGGTGGAGTCGAGCGGTGGCTGCGGCTCGCCGGTGACGCGATCGACGTCGAGGACGCGGACTATCTGCGGGAGCGCAGGGACGGGTTCGAGGCGGCGGCGTCCGCGCTCACCCCCCGGCTGACCCCTGGCCCCATCCACGGCGACGCCCTCCCCCGGAACGTCCTGGTGGGCGCGGACGGTCCGGTCCTGGTGGATCTGGAGACCTTCTCCGCCGATCTGCGGGAGCACGATCTCGTGGTGATGGCGCTTTCGCGTGACCGGTACGGCCTGCCGGCCGAGGCTTACGACGGGTTCGTCGCACAGTACGGCTGGGACGTGCGGGAGTGGGAGGGGTGCGCGGTGCTCCGGGGGGCTCGGGAGACGGCCAGCTGCGCGTGGGTCGCGCAGCATTCCCCCAGCAATCCGAAAGCGCTGGTCGAGTTCCGCCGTCGTGTCGCCTCACTGCGTGACGGGGACCCGGGTGTGCGGTGGTTTCCGTTCTGAGAGCTTCTGAGATCTTCTGAGAGCTCCCCCGGCCCCTCAGACGCCGGACGGCGTCGAGCTGCTGGCCGCGTCCCGCAAGGGCCACGTGCCGTCCACCACCGCGTCCGTCTCGCCCTTCTTCCTGAGGAACTTCTGGAAGTCCGCCGCCCACTCGGCATACCAGTCGATCTGGCGGCGATGCAGCTCCGCGGGACCGAAGGCGGCCAGTTTGGGGTGGCGGTCGGCTATGGCGGTGGCCAGGCGGGCCGCGGCCAGGGCGTCCGACGTGGCGTCGTGGGCGGACTCAAGGACCACGCCGTACTCCGTGCAGACCGCTTCGAGGTTCCGCTTGCCCTTGCGGTAGCGCTCGACGGAGCGGTCGATCGTGTACGGGTCGATGACCGGGGCCGGTTCCGCGCCGCCCAGGCGCTCGCGCAGCGACGGCAGGCCGTGCCTGCGCAACTCGGCGGAGAGCAGGGTCAGGTCGAAGGTGGCGTTGTAGGCGACGACCGGGACGCCCGACTGCCAGTACGACACGAGGACGGCCGCTATCGCGTCGGCGACCTCCGCGGCCGGTCTGCCGTCCGCCGACGCCCGTTCGTTCGAGATGCCGTGCACCGCCACGGCCTCCGCCGGGATCTCGACCCCCGGGTCGGCGAGCCACTCCCTGCGGCCCAGCGTCTCGCCCGCCCTGACCTCGATCACGGCGCCCGTGACGATGCGTGCCTCGTGCGGATCCGTCCCGGTCGTCTCCAGGTCGAACCCGATCAGCAGCTCCCGGTGCCAGCCCATGGCCGCCCCCTTCTCTGTGGTGCTTTCCCCCATTGACCACCACGATCCCACGGGCCACTGACAATCCCGGGTCCGCGTTCCGCTTACCGCCCGGGGGCAGCCGCCCAGGCCGCTTCAGGACACCGGCCGCGAGTCCGCCCAGGCCAGTTCGAACTCCTCCCGGTACGTCTCGAAGAGTCCGCTCTCGTCCTGCTCGTCCGCCTTGACCACCCGGCGTCCGCCGCGCAGCACGAGCACCGGCGCCTCCATCCCCCGCGTCCTGCGCAGATACGACTGGACGACCGCGATGCCGTCCACGCCGTCCCCGTCGACCAGATACGCGGTGAAGCGCGGCGTCTCGTCGAAGACCTGGATCTCGAAGGCGCCCGGATCACGGAGACGGGCCCGCACCCGGCGCATGTGCAGGATGTTCATCTCGACGCTGCGGCTCAGCTCGCCCCGCTTCAGGCCCAGTTCGCGCTCCCTGCGCTTGACCGCGCTGCTCGCCGGGTTGAGGAAGAGCAGCCGCACCCGGCAGCCGGACTCCGCGAGGCGGACGAGGCGGCGCCCGGAGAAGTTCTGGACCAGGAGGTTCAGGCCTATCCCGATCGCGTCGAGGCGACGGGCCCCGCCGAAGATGTCCTCGGCAGGGAACTGCCGAAGCAGGCGCACCCGGTCCGAGTGGACGCCCACCACGTCGGCGTACCGGTCGCCGACCAGGGACTCGACGGCGTCGACGGGCAACCGGCGCGCGGAGGGCGTGTCGGTGCCCGCGCCGAGTATGTCCAGGAGCTTCGCCGACGCGCGCTCCGCCTGGGCGAGCACGGCGGTGGACAGGGCGCGGTTGCGCGAGACGACGTTCCGGGTGACCTCGAGCTCGTCCAGGGCCAGTTCGACGTCCCTGCGGTCGTCGAAGTACGGCTCGAAGCACGGCCAGTGCTGCACCATCAGCTCGCGGAGCTGGGGCAGCGTGAGGAAGCTGAGGACGTTGTCGTCGGCCGGGTCGAGCAAGTACCCCTTGCGGCGGCTCACTTCGCGTACGGCGACGGCCCGCTGCACCCACTCCTGTCCGGCGGGTCCGGCGGCGGCGACCACCCAGCCGTCGGAGTGGACGGGTTCGTAGATGGGACGCAGAACAGCGGCCACGACCGCGCGCAGCCGCTGCTCCACGAGATTCAGCCAGATGTAGGCCCGCCCGGCGCGCTGGGCGCGCGTACGCACCTCGCGCCAGGCGTCGGGGCCCCAGTCCAGTTCGGGTCCGATCTGGGATCCCATCTCCATCGGCCGTGCCAGGGACACCGCTCCAGGCGGGCCGTCCACGGAACTCCCCTCGTGACCCTCGTCACCAGGGGGTAGTTCCCGCCCTCCCGAGCTCACCCAGCGCACCCCTTCCGCTCCCCAGAGCACCCCCCAGTTCAACGATCAAGGAAGGGTACTCCGGGAGCGGCGGGCGGTGCAGCCGGATGGCAAGGGTGGATTCTCAACGACCCTGTGAGGGCTGGCCGTTCTGGTCGGCGAGGTCCGCAGGAGTGAGCGGGCTCATAGCGGTCACGTCGCGCGCGGCCAGCGAGAAGCCCTGCCAGTGGACCGGCATCGGCTGCTGGTCCTCGTCACGGGCGATGTGGTGGAAGCCGATGTGGACCCAGGTGACCGGGTGTGTGAGGGACTGACCGTTCACCCACTTGTCGACGCTGTCCGGTGTGCCGTTGGGGCACCCGGGGTTGTTGCTCGCGTACTGCTCGCACTTCTTGTACTCGGTGAAGTACACGTCGTGCTTGGTGAAGGGGCGCCCGGCGTGCTTGGTGCTGGGGCCCGGCACGATCTCGTACGAGCGCGGGTGGCCGTCCTTGTTCTTGCCCGCCCCGCTGACCACGCGCCACCAGCGCATGTCCTTGTGGTCACCGGCGAGTTCCTTGGTGACCTTGGTGCGGGTGGTCTTCGTGGTGGGGCTGCCCTGTCCTGTGGGCGGGGTGACCTTGGAGTCGTACTGCTCGACCTTGGCCTTCGGGGATCCGTCCAGACCGAAGTTGAGCCGCCAGAAGACGTTGTGGGCATGGCTCTCGGCCTTGGCCTGGTCGCCCTTGCCGATGGGCCAGCCACGGCTGTCGCCGCCGTCGTAGTCGTACGGCGAGAGGCTGCCGGTCGCGCCGACCTGGGAGGTGATGGTGCCGTCCGATGAGAAGCGCCACTCGGTGATGTACTCGTACCAGGAGGCCTTGTTCACCGTGTAGACGAGCAGGTCCTTGCCCTGGCCGGTGTAGACCTTGCCGGTGCCGCCGGTGCTCTGGTCGTCGTTGAGGCGGTACGCGTGCCCACGCGCGCGCGTGGTGGTGCACAGGCCCTTCACGTTGCCCCGCTGCGGGACCTTCACGGTCTTGATGGTGCCGCCGGGACACTCGCCGGGGTTCAGGTTCTGCAGGGCCTGGCCGAAGTCGGTGCCGGTGACGTCGTCGTACTCGGCCTGGCCGTCGTCGTAGGGGACGTGGACCTGCGCGAGCCGGGCGCTTGTCAGGACGGGTATCGGCTTGGCCTCCCCCTTGGGCTGGTAGCTGATCTTGTCGAGGATCAGGCCGGAAAGGCTGTTGTAGTGCCAGCACATGCGCCAGGTCGTACCGCCGTCGACGGTCTGCTCGATCTTGTAGGCGTCACTGCAGTCGGCGGCGGCGGCCGCGGGGGCGCTGGGCGCCTGGGGGGCTGCCGACGCGGGCGAGGCGACGGTGGCGGCGCCGCCGATCAGCGCGAGGGCCGCGAGGGCCGTGGTGGCCCGTCTGCGGGCGCGGACAAGTCTGTTGACGTGCATTGCGGTGTGGACTCCCTCGTCCGAGGAGAAACAGAAGTGTGGTGTCGTGCGCGGGCGGCCCTGATCAGCCGAGGCGGCCCACGGAACGGGTGCTCAGGTCGACGACGAGGGACCGGGTGTCGATCCACGGACCGTTCTTGACCTTGGTGACGACCTGGAGGCACCGGTGCTTGCCGCACTCGGTGAGGTCGGACGGCACACGCTCGACGGTCTCCTTGCGGAAGACCATGCCGCTCAGCTGCAGCTGTCCGGGGCCGGTCAGCGCCTTGCCGGTGGCGTGCTTGAAGTCCTGCTTCAGACCCTTGCCGAGCGGGTCGGCGATCAGCAGCTGGGCGCCCTCCGCGAGCTCTTCCTGGCTGGGCGGCGGCTGGACGTTCTGTGTGGTCGTCGTGTTCTCCACCTTGCCGGTCTCCACATTGACCGTCTTGGTGATGACCGCGTCCTTCTTGTAGTCGTAGTAGACGACCTCCGCGCTGCGCGGCGCGGCGGCACCCGCGGCACCCGCGTCACTGGGTTCCTGCTCGCTGAGGTTCGTCGAAAGGAGCTGCGGACCCCGGTCGCCCTCCACGTCCCTGGCGCTGGAGCGCAGGGCACCCGTCACCGAGGCCTTCTCGGCGCGCTCGATCTCCGCGTCGGTCAGCGGGTCGCTGCCGATGCCCTTCTCGCCCTCCTCGGGTGCGGCCTCGACGACGCCGTCCTTCGCGATCGCGTTCTGCTTCGCGTCCGCCGCGTTGGCCTGGCGGCCCCCCGACTCGCCCGCCCCCGGCAGTGTGACGCCCACAAGCACCGCGGCGGCGGCCAGCGCGACTGCCGCACCCGCTACCACCTTGCCCAGGTTACGTCTGACTATCTCTCCCACTTGCTCCCCTTTTATCCCCCACGAGCCTCATATAGAGGCATACCGAGTGTGTAGTCGGACGGTTAGACGGCTGCAACTCCCGCGTGGTTGCCCCACTTTCGGGGAGACTCTGACCAATGTGACCCCGAGCCGAGGGGGCGGTAGTGGAAGAGTCATATGCATGCAGGTGTGGCCAGGGCAGGCGTATCCACTCGGTGCCACGTACGACGGCGCCGGAACGAACTTCGCGGTCTTCTCCGAGGCCGCCGACCGCGTAGAGCTCTGTTTGTTGCACGACGACGGCTCGGAGACAGCCGTCGAGCTGCGTGAGTCCGACGCGTTCGTGCTCCACGCGTACCTGCCCGGCGTGATGCCGGGCCAGCGGTACGGCTTCCGTGTGCACGGTCCGTACGAACCCGCGCAGGGGCACCGCTGCAACTCGGCGAAGCTGCTGCTCGATCCGTACGCCAGGGCGGTCAGCGGCCGGATCGACTGGGGCGAGGAGGTGTACGGCTACCGGTTCGGCGCGCCCGACAAGCGCAACGACATGGACTCGGCGCCCCACATGATGACCTCCGTGGTGGTCAATCCGTACTTCGACTGGGGCGACGACAGACCGCCGCGCACCCCGTACAACGAAACCGTGCTCTACGAGGCCCATGTGAAGGGCCTGACCATGCGACATCCGGATCTTCCCGAGGAGTTACGCGGTTCGTACGCCGCGCTCGCGCATCCGGCGGTCATCGATCACCTCACGCAACTGGGCGTGACGGCCCTCGAGCTGATGCCGGTGCACCAGTTCGTGAACGACCACCGTCTGGTCGACATGGGCCTGAACAACTACTGGGGCTACAACACGATCGGCTTCTTCGCGCCCCACAACGCGTACGCCTCCTGGGGCGACCGAGGTGAGCAGGTCCTGGAGTTCAAGCAGGCCGTGAAGGCGTTGCACGAGGCGGACATCGAGGTGATCCTCGACGTCGTCTACAACCACACGGCCGAGGGCAACCACCTGGGCCCGACGCTCTCCTACAAGGGCCTGGACAACGGCTCGTACTACCGCCTCATGGACGATTCCCGCTACTACATGGACACCACGGGGACCGGCAACTCCCTCCTGATGCGGTCGCCGCACGTGCTTCAAATGATCATGGACTCGCTGCGGCACTGGGTCACCGACATGCACGTGGACGGCTTCCGCTTCGATCTGGCGGCGACGCTCGCCCGGCAGTTCCACGAAGTGGACCGCCTGTCGTCGTTCTTCGACCTCGTGCAGCAGGACCCCGTGGTGAGCCAGGTGAAGCTGATCGCCGAGCCGTGGGACGTCGGCGAGGGCGGCTATCAGGTAGGCAACTTCCCGCCGCTGTGGACCGAGTGGAACGGCATGTACCGCGACACGGTGCGCGACATGTGGCGGGGCGAGCCGCGGACCCTCGCGGAGTTCGCGTCCCGGCTGACCGGCTCGTCCGACCTCTACCAGGACGACGGCCGGCGCCCCTTGGCGTCGATCAACTTCACCACCTGCCACGACGGTTTCACGCTGCACGACCTCGTCTCGTACAACGAGAAGCGCAACGAGGCCAACGGCGAGGACAACCAGGACGGCGAGAGCCACAACCGCTCCTGGAACTGCGGCGCCGAGGGCGAGACCGACGACCCGGACGTCCTGGAGCTGCGCGAGCGGCAGATGCGCAACTTCATCGCGACGCTGATGCTCTCCCAGGGCGTCCCGATGCTCGCCCACGGCGACGAGTTCGCCCGGACGCAGCAGGGCAACAACAACGCCTACTGCCAGGACAACGAGATCGCCTGGGTGCGCTGGCCGGAGGGGGAGAGCACCCAGTTGGAGTTCACGCGCGCGATGGCGTGGCTGCGGCGCGATCACCCCGTCTTCCGCAGGAGGCGCTTCTTCCACGGCCGCCCGGTCGAGGGCACGCACGACGAGCTCTCGGACATCGCCTGGTTCACGCCGGAGGGCGAGGAGATGGCGCGGGAGGACTGGGACGCATCTCAGGCACGGGCGCTGACGGTGTTCCTGAACGGCAACGCGATCTCCGAGCCGGGCACGCGCGGCGAGCGGATCTCCGACGACTCGTTCCTGATGATGTTCAACGCGTCGGCGGAGCCGCTGGAGTTCGTGATTCCGGTCAATCACGGCCGCCAGTGGCAGGTGATCGTCGACACCGCGCTGCCGGAGGGCGTGCCGCCGGAACCGGGGCCGAAGGCGGGGGCGGGCGAACGCCTGACACTGGCCGACCGGAGCCTCACGGTGCTGCAGCGCCCTGCGTGACGAAGGGTGCGGCGTTCGCGTGGTCGTCCGTCGTGGGGCGGGCGGCCAGTGCGATCAGGAACGCGACGGCTGCTGCCGCGCTGCCGAGTGCGAACGCCGCGCCGGGGCCGTGGGACTCGGCGAGGCGTCCCGCCACGGCGAGCGTGACCGCCTGGCCGCCGACGAAGGCGCTCGCGGCGAACGTCATCCCCTCGGCGAGCCGCTGCGGCGGACAGGAGCGCTCGGTGAGCGCGAAGCCGGTGATCAGGTTCGGGGCGTAGACGGCGCCGAACACGGTCACCACGACGTACAGGCCCGTCATGCTGTGCGTCCACACCAGCGGCAGGGAGAGCAGCGCCGCTGCGGCCGTCGCCACGCGCCAGCGCGCGTGAAGGCCGAAGCGCTCGGGCAGCGCGGCCATGGAGAGCCCCACGACGGCGCTCATGACGCCCATGGCGGCGTAGACGAGGCCCGCCTGGCCCGGCGCGCCCAGCTCCTGGGTGAGGGCCGTGATGCCCGCTCCACAGGCGCCGAGCAGGACGCCGACGAAGACGAGCCCGATGCGCACGACGAAGACCTCGCGCGGGAGGCGCTGTCGGCCGGCGCGCGGGAGTGCCCCCTCGCCTGACGCGTGGGTCACCCGCACCGTCCGCCCCGTGGGGTGCAGCGCGAAGCCGGAGCCGCAGACGGCGACCAGGAGCGCGGCCACCCCGAAGGCGTACGCCGGATGGCCCGCCACGGCCGCGAGGCCCACGAACGCGGGGCCGAGCACGAAGGACAGCTCGTCCATGGTGCTCTCCAGGGACAGCACGGTGTTGACCAGACGGTCGTCACCGCCCGCCCCGCGGACCAGCGGCACGGCGCGTGCGCGGGCCAGGGGGCCGATCCCCGGGATGCTCGCCCCTGCGAGCACGGCCAGGACGACGAGCGCGGGCGTGGGCACCTCGAACAGGGCTCCGAGCGTGTACACCGCGATCGCCACGGCGTTGAGGAGCGAGAAGCCGAGGACCACGGCGCGCTGGCCGCGCCGGTCGGCGAGGCGGCCGACGAGGGGGCCCATGGTCACCTGGCCGAGCGCGAGCGCGCAGGCGACCACGCCGCCCGTGGCGAGCGATCCGCTGGTCTCGGTGACGAGCAGGACACTGCCGAACTGGATCATGGCCACGGGGAGCCTGCCGAGGAACGAGATCACCGGAAGGAGCGCTCCGGTGTGCCCGATCACTTCGCGGTAGGTGTCCAGAAGTCGTCCTGCGCCGGGCTCGTCCCGTCCGGCCTGTGCCTTTGTAGCCATCGTCCGACGCTAACGACGCCCACGCGGCCACACGCATGAGCCGATGGCACGAAAGCCCGTCAGGCGGGTACGTAGGTTCGCATGACACCTGAGCGCTCGGAGCCCGCGGTGCCACCACCGCCCACCGCCACCTACCGGCTGCAGCTCCAGCCGGAGTTTCCGTTCGCGGCCGCCGAGGCGGCCGTCCCGTATCTGGCCTCGCTGGGAGTCTCGCACCTGCATCTGTCGCCGGTGCTCGAAGCCGTTCCCGGCTCCACGCACGGCTACGACGTCGTGGACCACGCGCGCGTACGGGACGAGCTGGGCGGCGAGGAGGGGCTGCGGGCCCTGTCGCGGACCGCGCGGACGTACGGTCTCGGCCTCGTCGTGGACATCGTGCCGAACCACATGGCGGCCGTGCCGCGCCACAACCACGCCCTCTGGGAGGTCCTGAGGGAGGGCCCCGAATCGCCCTACGCGCGCTGGTTCGACATCGACTGGGAGGCGGGCGGCGGGCAGGTGCTGCTTCCGGTGCTCGGGCGCGGGGTCGGGGACGAGCTGGAGCGCCTTCGGATCGACGGGGACGTGCTGCGCTACCACGAGCACGCGTTCCCCCTCCGCGAAGGCACCGGGGAGCTGCCGTTGCCGCAGCTCCTCGACGCCCAGTGGTACCGCCTCGCGTGGTGGCGCCTCGCCCGCACGGAGCTCAACTACCGGCGCTTCTTCACCATTTCCGATCTCATCGGGGTGCGCGTCGAGGACCCGGAGGTGTTCGACGCGACCCACGCGAAGATCCTCGAGCTGCTGCGGGAAGACGTCGTGGAGGGACTGCGGATCGACCACCCGGACGGCCTCGCGAACCCGGGGGCGTACCTGCAGCGGCTCCAGGAGGCCACACACGGGCGCTGGACGGTCGTAGAGAAGATTCTCAGCGACGGGGAGCAGCTGCCCGCCGCGTGGCCCGTGGCGGGCACCACGGGGTACGACGCCCTCCGCCATCTCGACGGCCTCTTCACGGACCCGGCGGGGGCGGGTGAACTCCTCGGCCAGTACCGCAGGTTCACCGCCCCTGCGGTGGACCGTGGCGGCGACTGGGGGGCGACGGTGCGACGCGCCGCGTACAAGGTGCTCACCCATGAGCTCGCCGCAGAGACCGACCGCCTCACGCGCGAGGCGACCGCGCTCTGCGCCCCGGACCCGGCACTGCGCGACCACGCGCCGTGGGCGCTGCGCACCGCGCTCCTGGAACTGCTCGTACGGCTTCCCGTCTACCGGCCGTACGTCTCCGGGGGCGTCGAACCTGCTTCGGTGCTTACGGTGGGGGCCGCCGCCGAGGCGAAGGCGGCCTTCGCCGTGCGGGAGGAGGCCGAGGCGGTCGATGTCGTACGGGATCTGGTGCTCGGACGCCTTGGATCCGGGCCCGCCCTTGACGGCTTCCGCGCGCGGTTCGCGCAGACCTCGTCGGCGCTGCGGGCCAAGGCGGTCGAGGACACGGCGTTCTACCGGCACGCGCCGCTCCTGTCGGCGGCCGAGGTGGGCGGCTCCCCCGCGCACCCCGCGGTGACTCCGGAGGCCTTCCACACCTACTGCGCGCGCGTGCAGCGCGACTGGCCGTACGCGGGCACGGTGCTCACCACGCACGACACGAAGCGCAGCGCCGATGTGCGGGCGGGCATCGCCGTCCTCACGCAGTGCCCGGAGCGGTGGGCCGACCTCCTGGTCGAGGTGACCGAACAGACGGCGCGCGCGGGCGGCACCAGCGCGCCGGACCCGCAACTGGCCTGGGCGGCCTGGCAGACGGCCGTCGGCTTCGGCTTCCCCTACGACGAACGGCTGCAGAAGGCGCTGCTCAAGCACGTGCGCGAGGCGGGCCTGCACACGAGCTGGACCGAACAGAACGAGGCGTACGAGAAGGCCGTGACGGCGTTCGTGGAGGCGGGTCCCTGCGGGCCGCCGCTCTACACGGTCGCGGAGTTCGCGGGCGGCCTTGGGCCCCATGTGCGGGCGAACGTCCTGGGGGCCACGCTGCTCCAGCTGACGATGCCCGGGGTGCCCGACATCTACCAGGGCACGGAGAGCGAGTACCGGGCCCTGGTGGACCCGGACAACCGGCGTCCCGTGCGGTTCCAGCCACATGTCCTGGAGTACCTGGAGCAGCACCGTGACCGCTGGGACCTCTCCGAGGAGAAGCTGGCGCTCACGGCGACCGCGCTGCGGCTGCGCAGGCGCCGTCCGGAGCTCTTCGGCGACGCGGCGACGTACGAGCCCCTTGCGGCGCTCGGCCCCGGCGCACCTCACTGCGTGGCCTTCGTGCGCTCCGGAGAGGTGATCGCGGCGGCGACCCGGCTCTCCTTGCGCCTTGCCGAGGCGGGCGGCTGGCGCGCGACGGAACTGGCGCTTCCGGAGGGGCGGTGGGTGGATCTGCTCACTCGGGGGCGGGAGTTCACGGGGCACGCGCGCGTGGAGGAGCTTTTCGGGGAGATGCCGGTGGTGCTTCTGGAGCGGATCAGGACAGGCGAGGACTCAGCGGGTCCTGACGAGTAGCAGGCGTGGTGCCCGCGCCATGATTCCCCGGGGCACGGGCCTGAACCCGGGCGCCAGGCGCAGGCCCGGCATGGCGTCGAGCAGGGCCCGCAGGCCGCACTCGGCGGCGAGCCCGGCCAGGGTGGCGGCCGGGCAGAAGTGCGCTCCCGCGCCGAACACGAGGTGTGCCGGGTCCGCGCGGAAGATGTCGTAGCGGTCGGGGTCGGCGAAGCGGAACGGGTCGCGCCCCGCCGAGCCGATGAGGCAGGCCACGACGGATCCCGTGGGCAGTGTGGTGCCGCCAAGGGCGATCGGCGCACTCGCGCGGCGCAGTACGACGGGGGTGGGCGGGTCACGGCGCAGGGACTCCGCCCAGGCGCCGGGTATCAGCCCCGGACGGGCACGCACGAGGTCCAACTGGGCCGGGTGGCCGAGGAGGTTGGCGAGGAAGGAGGCCAGGGCGAGGGCGGTGGCCTGGCCGCCGCCGGTGAGGAGCGTCCCGGCAAGGGCGGTGACGGTGTCGTCCGAGAGGGCCTGCCCGTCCCGTGTCGCGCGGCGGCGCGCCCGTCGGCGCAGCAGCCCGCCGAGGTCCGGGTGGACGCCGCCGGACCGCGCGGACCCCGTACGGCACCACTCCCGCACCCGGGCGGCGTCCTCCCAGGGCAGCCCGAGCGCGGCGACGGCGGCGGCCGCGGGCAGCCACGCGCTGAACTCGGCGACGAGGTCGACCTCGCGCCGCCCGGACATGCGCCGGGCGAGAACGTAGGCGGTGCGCTCGGCGGCGGCCCGCAGGACGGGCTCCAGGAGCCCCCGGTGGACCGGACCCGGCGGAACTGTCACCGGCGGACCGAGCCGGGCGTCACCGAGCGCGGCCCGCACATCCGCGTACCGGCTGAGCAGCCAGGCCCCCAGGAGCTCGTCACGGACGAGAGGGAAGGTCTCGCGGAGGCTGCGGTAGAGCGGATAGGGGTCGTGCTCGACGCCGGGAGCCAGGAGGCTGGGTATCTCAGCCCGTCCGGCGTTCGAGGACGAACCCGGCGAAGCCGGTGACAGAGGGCGCCCACGAGGGGCCGAGCTCGAAGACACGGCAGGCACGGCAGCTTCCCTTTCCCGCTGGGCGACCCCGCCAGAAAGAAGTGGGGTTTCAGGGGATCACCGCGCAGCGCCGCGCGCAGTTCCCGTACACCCATTCGGGTGACGCTGGGGGCCAGGGACGCCGCGAGGTGACATCCCTCGGGTCGCACGCTTGACACGTGCCCGACCGCGTGGCGTACTGCGGATTGCTTCAGCGGACAAGTCGGGGGTGAGTCAACTGGCGGAGCAGCGCTATCTCAATGTGGCCGAACTCGTACTGTCCGCAAGGGAGTTGGCGGCCCACCGCCCCGAGCTGAGCTCCCTGCGCCAGGTGGGCACCTCCCGCGCCGGAAGACCCTTGCACCTGCTGTCCGTCGGCCACTCGCGCCGCGCCGTCCTGGTCGTCGCGGGCGCGCACGCGAACGAGCCGACCGGTGGTTCGACGCTGCTCCACCTCGCGGAGTGGGCCCTGCGGGACGAGCCCCTGCGTGCCGACACCTCCTGGCACTTCCTCCTGTGCGCCGACCCGGACGGCGCGAACCTGCACCGCACGCCCGCGCCGCGCACCCTGTTCGACTACCACCGCCACTTCTTCCGCCCCGCGGGACCCGAGCAGCCGGAGTGGTCCCCCTCCGTCCTTCCACCCGACCGGCTGCCGCCCGAGACCCGTGCCCTGACCGGCGTCATCGACGAACTGCGGCCCTACTTGCAGGTGTCGCTGCACGGAACCGATCTCGGCGGCAGCTGGGTGCAGTTGACGCGGGACATACCGGGGCTCGCGGAGCCGTTCGCCAAGTCGGCGGCGGAGCTGCACATACCGGTGGAGACGGGGGCGTCGGACGCCGCGGGCTGGTCGGTCTCGGGCCCTGGGGTGCATGTGCTGCCAGGACCGGGTTCGGCGGCCGCCTATCCGAGCCTGCCCGAGGACGCCCGGCACACCACCTGGCACCACGCCCATCGGTACGGCGGCCTGACCGCCATCGTCGAGGTCCCGATGTGGGCGAGCGACCTCGTGGACGACCCGGCCGTCCACCCCGCCCCCGAGCTGGCCCTTCGCGGCTTCGCGCGGCGGCTGCTGCACGACGCGCGCCTGGTCGAGGACATTCTCAGCGAGGCGCTGCCACGGCTCCCGGAGGCACAGGGGCCGCTCCTTCGCGCGGCGCGCTGGGCGCTCGACCTGGTGCCGGGCCTCGCCGACGACTGGGTCAGGATGCCGCCCGCGGGGACGTCGATGGCGTACATCGGGAGCGTCGACGCCTTCGGGCGCCGTCTCCCGCTGCGGGCCGCCGCGATGCTGCTGCGGGTCCTGGACACGGCGGGCGACCGGGCAGCGCCACGCCTCGAACAGCTCGTGCTGCGCTGGAGCGACACGTTCGCCGAGCAGTTCAGGGCGCGTTGGGTGCCGGTGGAGCACCAGGTCGAGCACCAGTCACGGACGACGGTCGCGGCCGCGCGCCACGCGCGCGTGCGGGGCGATTGACCGCACGCACCTCGCACGTCCGCCGGGCTTCACGAACCGGAGAGCCGGAAGCTCATCTTCCCGAAGCTGACCTGATCGCCGTCCTGGACGACGGCCACGCCGATCACCCTGCGGCCGTTCACGGACGTGCCGTTGGTCGACCCGAGGTCGCGCAGCACCCACATGCCGCCCTGCCTGCTCAGCTCAGCGTGCACCCGCGAGACCGTCTCGTGGCTGAGCCTGAGTCCGTTCGCGGGGTCGCGGCCGATCCGCAGCGGATACGGGTTCCCCGGCACCGGAAGGAGCAGCTTCGGCAGCTTCTCGGCCTGCCAGGTCCTGCGCAGCCGGACCGTGAACCCGGAGACCGCGCCGACAGCGCCGAACACCACACGCGAGAGACGTCCCTCGGTCCGCAGATCGGCGGTGAGCGCGGCGAGTTCGTCGGGCTGGCGGGCGGCGAGCGCCAGCTCCATGCGCCGCACGAACGTGTCGTGCGAGAGCTTGCCGAGGGCAGCGCCCTCCCTGAGCACCTTCAGCGCCCTGTCCCGCTCGGCGTCGGTCAGCCGCGCGGGGTTCATCTGGATCTCGAAGGACGACGTCACCCTCGTGATTGTCTGTCAGCGCGGCCGGAGTGTCCAGATGCGGCCGAGCTGTCCAGATAACGCGGAACGACCGCGCCCCGATCACTTCTGCAGCACGATGGACGGGCGTGACCACGGATGACGTACGGATGAAGACAGATGGCCGTCAGCGGATCACAGACGAGGGGGAACTGTCGGTGGAGTTCGAGGTGTGGGCACCTGGGGCAGAGCACGTCGCGCTGCTGTGCGAGGGCACCACGCACGCGTTGGAGCGTGCCGACGGCCGGGCCGGGTGGTGGACGGCGGAGGCGGACGCCACCGAGGGGACGCGCTACGGCTTCTCGCTCGACGGAGGGCCCGTACTGCCCGATCCCCGCTCGCGGCGCCAGCCGGAAGGACCCGACGGGCTCAGCGCCGTCGTCGACCACGACCTGTACGCATGGCGCGCACCCTGGTCGGGGCGCGGGTTGCGGGACGCGGTCCTGTACGAGCTGCACGTGGGGACTTACACACCGGACGGCACGCTCGACTCGGCCGCGGGGCGGCTCGGCCACCTCGCCGAACTGGGCATCACTCATGTGGAGCTGATGCCGCTCTGCCCGTTCCCGGGGCGGCACGGCTGGGGGTACGAGGGCGTGTCCCTGTGGGCCGTGCACGAGCCGTACGGCGGGCCCGACGCACTGAAGCGCTTCGTCGACGCCGCGCACGCGCACGGCATGGGCGTCGTGCTCGACGTGGTCCACAACCACCTCGGCCCCTCCGGCAACCATCTGCCCGCGTTCGGGCCGTACTTCACCGACACCCACCACACTCCGTGGGGCGCCGCGGTCAACCTCGACGCGCCGGGCTCGGACGAGGTGCGCGCGTATCTGATCGGCAGCGCGCTCGCCTGGCTGCGCGACTACCGCCTCGACGGCCTGCGCCTCGACGCCGTGCACGCGCTGCGCGACACGCGCGCGTGCCACTTCCTGGAGGAACTGTCGGCGGCCGTGGACGCTCTCGCCGTGGAGCTCGGCAGGCCGCTCTCACTCATCGCCGAGTCCGACCAGGGCGATCCGCGTGTCATCACCCCGCGCCGGCAGGGCGGGCTCGGCATGCACGCGCAGTGGAACGACGACTTCCACCACGCGCTGCACTGCGCGCTCACCGGCGAATCACACGGCTACTACGAAGACTTCGCCCGCGCGCCCTTCGCCGCGCTCGCCAAGACGCTGACGGGCGGCTTCTTCCACGACGGTACGTACTCGACCTTCCGTGGGCGGCGGCACGGGCGCCCCGTCGATCCCGCCCGGACGCCCGCCCACCGCTTCCTCGGCTATACGCAGACCCACGACCAGATCGGCAACCGCGCACAAGGGGACCGGCTCTCCGCCACCCTCTCCCCCGGCCTGCTCGCCTGCGCGGCCGCGCTCACCCTCACCGGACCGTTCACACCGATGCTGTTCATGGGCGAGGAGTGGGGCGCGGCCACGCCCTGGCAGTTCTTCACGGACCACACCGATCCCGAGCTCGCGGAAGCCGTGCGCCGGGGCAGGCGCCGGGAGTTCGCGGCACACGGCTGGGCCGAGGAGGACATCCCTGATCCGCAGGACCCGGCCACCAGGAACCGCTCCTGCCTCGACTGGGCCGAGCCCCTGACCGACCCCCACGCGCGCGTCCTTGCCTGGTACCGCGAACTGATCGCCCTGCGCCGCGCCCGCGGCGACCTCCTCGACCCGGATCTGGCGGCGCTCCGGGTCGCCTACGACGAGGAGCAGCGCTGGTTCGCCGTCCGGCGCGGCGATCTGCGGATCGCGGTGAACATCGGCAAGGAGGCGGTCGACATCCCGCTGGGCGGCCGGGGCGCGCGGGTGCTCGCGGCCTGGACGCCGGTCACCGCGCCCGGCGCCGACGGGCTGCTGCGGCTGCCCGCCGAGTCGTGCGCGGTGCTCGCGACACCATGAGGCCGATGCCTGCGACGCCATGAGGGCGGCGGCGGACGTCAGTTGACGATGGCGAGATCGCGCGGCGTCGAGTTGAGGCGCCGTACGCCGTCGTCGGTGACCGTCACGATGTCCTCGATGCGCACTCCGAAGCGGCCCGGCAGATAGATGCCGGGCTCCACGGAGAAGCACATCCCGGGCACGAGCGGCAGCTCCTCGCCCTCGATCATGTAGGGCGGCTCGTGAGTGGTGACGCCTATGCCGTGCCCGGTGCGGTGGATGAAGTACTCGCCGTACCCGGCATCGGTGATCACCGCCCGCGCCGCCCTGTCGACGTCCTGGCAGGTGTTGCCGGGCCGCACCGCGCGGCAGCCCGCCTCCTGCGCCTCGCGCACGATGTCGTGGACCTTCCGCTCCTCGGCGTCGGGCTCGCCCACGTGCACCGTGCGCGAGGTGTCCGAGCCGTAGCCGTGCATCAGGCCGCCGAAGTCGAGGACGACCATGTCGCCGTTACCGATGACGCGATCGCCCACCTCATGGTGCGGGTTGGCGCCGTTCGGTCCTGAGCCGACGATGGTGAAGTCGACCTGCGAGTGCCCGAACTGCCGCAGCAGATCGGCGAGATCGGCGGCGACGTCGGTCTCCTCGCGGCCCGCGAAGGGAACCTTCCTGATCTCTTCGTACGTTGCGTCCGCAGCGGCACCGGCCGCCGTGAGGCGCTGAAGTTCCGCGGCGTCCTTGACGGCGCGCAGCATGGGGAGCGCTTCGGTGAGGGACACGTAGGACGTGTTCGGCAGCTCGTTCTGGAAGCCGAGAAGGTGCATGGCCCAGGAGTTGTCGCTGACCCCGAAGCGGCCGTCGACGTCCAGGAGCGGCGCTGTCGTGGCGTAGGGGTCCTTGCCGTCGGTCCAGTCGCGCAGGGAGAGCGCGCCCGCGCCCGCCGCGCGTTCCGCGTCCGGGGCCTCCAGGGTGGGCACCACGAGCACCGGTTCCTGCCCCGCGGCGAGCACGAGGACGGTGAGGCGTTCGGTGGCGACCGGCTGGTAGCCGGTGAGCCAGACCAGGTCGGGGCCCGGCGCGACGAGCAGTCCGGCGAGGCCCGCGTCCGCGGCGGAGGCCGCGGCGCGGTCCATGCGGGCCTTGTAGTCGTCGGCGGTGAAGGGCGCGGGGGTGCCCGCGGTGGTGCCGGTCATGGGGGCCTCCAGGGCTGCTCACTGCTGCGCGTACGGCGCGCTGCCGATGAGGCCGATCCTGCCCGCACCGCCGCGCGTGCGCGACCGGGTTACGGCGGTCCCGGTCACGCGCCGCCTCGCCCCGATCCGCCCCGCCCCGCCGCATCACGCCGCATCACGTCACGTAGCCCGGCGTCACCGGCAGGGACTGCCGCTGTCCGCTCACGTGCCGGACGGTCACAGTGACGTTCCTTCCCGGGTCCGCGGCGGCGACCGCGGCCGCAAGGGCCTTCGCCGATGCGATGCGGGTCTTGCCGAAGGCGAGAAGTACGTCGCCGCGTACGAGACCGGCGCTGTGACCGGCGCCAGGGCTGTGCACGCCGACGAGCAGGGCGCCGGAACTCGTGGGGGCGTCGACGGCCTCCACGCCGAGGGCGGGACGCGCGCCGACCCTCCCATCGGCCTTCTGGGACGGGTTCGGCGGCGGCTTCGGCGGGGCGGAGGGCTTGGACGCCGCGCCCGCCTGCGGCTGTGCGGCTGCGCCCGCCTGCGCCTCCTTCTGCATGTCGGCGAGCTTGCTCATGCCGATGACGGTGGCGCTCACCGTGCCGAGCCCCACCCCCGAGAGCACGAGGCCGATCGAGAAGAGCACTCCGAAGAGCAGGGTGGCAAGACGCCGTCCGCGCCGCCGCGCGGCATGCGGACGGCGGCCGGGACCGGGCCTGCGGCCCGTGCCGTGAGTCCGCCCCGCACCGGGCTTCCGCCCGATGCCGAACTTGTGACGGATGCCGAACTTGCCGTCGGCGCCGAACTTCCTCCCCCTGCCGTGCTCCTGTCCGGGCATCGGCTTGGGACGCAACACAGTCTGTTCCATGGCTCGCCTCCGGCCACAGCCCTACCCGGCGTGACCCGGCGCGACGATTCTCGAACGAGTGACGTCCAGGTGTGCGGCCGCCCGGAGGCGCGGCCGACGCGAGCTCTGTCAGCCCGCGTGGCCTCCCTCGTGCCCGCTGCCGTCATGGCCGTCATGCCCTCCGTGCCCCGCCCCGTGGTCGAACTTCAGGGCCTCCTTCGGCATGACCACGAACGGGCGCATCATGCCCATGTCCTCGTGTTCCAGGAGGTGGCAGTGGTACATGAAGCGGCCGTACGCACCGTCGAACTTGCCCATCACCCGCAGCAGTTGGCCGCCGGGGACCAGGAAGACGTCTTTCCATCCCCGCTCGTTCGGGGCGAGAGGGATCTGCTTCTCCGGGTCGAAGGCGATCGGGGCCAGGGTGCCGCCCACGGTGACGTCGAAGCCCGAGACGTCGTACGCGTCGCGCCCCATGAGCTGGAAGTCGGCCAGGTGGATGTGCATGGGGTGGGTCACCGGCGGGTTCACCGCGAGGTTCAGGAAGCTCCACTGCTCGTGGCTGCCCTCGGCGATGGTGAAGCCAAGACCGTCGTTGAAGGTGCGGGCGGTCCTGCGGTAGGTCTTGGTCTTGCCGTCCGCTCCCGTGACCTGGATGACCCCCTCGGTCGGCACCTGGATGCCGCCCGCGTCCTTGACCTCGGTCATCTCCCAGATCTCCGGGTGGCCCCCGCCGCCCTTCGTGGCGGGCGGCGTCAGGACGACCAGACGGTGGCCGTGCTCGATGTCATGGCTCAGCGGGCGGAACGAGCCCGAGAGGATCTCCGGGAGCGAGAAGGGGTCCTCGCACTCCGCATCCCGCACGCGGAACTCCATGACCTGCGGATAGCGCACGTCGTTCGCCACGTCCGGCACCCCGGGCGCCTGCGCCCTGCCCTTGTTCACGAGCCGCACCCGCGTGCCCGCGAGCGCGCGGAAGTCGATCAGCAGGTCCATCCGCTCGGCAGGACCGACGGTGAGCGTGGGCAGAGCCGCGTCGAAGTCGACCGGCACAGGACGCGGCAGCAGGCCGCCGTCACTGCCGATCTGGTGCAGGACGCCGGGCACCGGATTGTTGTCCTCGTCGACGAGCACGAGGTCGTAGATACGGGCGTTCGACGCGTTCACCAGGCGGAAGCGGTGCCAGGCCGCGTCGACGTCCGCGTACGGCCAGATGCGGCCGTTGACCGTGCTGTACGGGCCCGTGAAGGGCACCGAGACCGGCTTGCCCGTCTCCGGGTTCTCGGCCTGGACGATCACGGTCTTGTGCAGCAGGCGGCCGTTCAGACGTCCGTCCTCGTCCGTGTCCAGGTTCCGGTCGGCGAGCAGCAGCGGGATCTCGCGCTCCCCGGAGGGGAGGTGGAGTGCGTCCTCTTCGTCGTCCCTCACCAGATAGGTGCCGTACAGCCCCGCCTGGACGTTCCAGCGGGTGATGTTCATGGCGTGGTCGTGGTACCACCACTGCACCGCCTGGTGGTCGTTCGGGTACTCGGAGAGCTGGGCGTCGCCGGATCCCACGGCGTTGTCCGCCCACCCGTCGTTGCCCCCGCCGGTCTGCGCGCCGTGCAGGTGCGTCACCGACCAGGCCGGCAGCGCGGCCACGTCCTTGTTCGGCCCGACGCCCGCGCGGCCCGGCAGGGTGCTGGGCCGCGGATCGGCCTGCGGCACCTCGACGGAGGTGACGGGATACTCGCTGCCCTTCGGGATGCGGTTGGTCCAGGCGATCCGGATGCGCCGCCCGCGTCGCACCTCGATGGTCGGGCCCGGCACGCACCCGTCGTACCCCCACATCTGGGTCGGCGGCAGCTGCGGGTGCAGCCGGATCCAGGCCGGGCGCAGCGCGATCTCGGTCTCCGCGGGTACGTCGGTCTCGTCCCGCACGTCGACGGAGTCCGGCCGCAGGACCGGCGGCACCGGAAGCGGCGTGACGTACGGCGCGAGCTCCCGCGATGCCGGTGTCGATGCCGCGTCCGCGTCGGCCCGTGTGCCCGGCTGGCGGTCCGTGATGCGCTCAATGATGTCGGTCAGGTCGGTCAAGATGAACACCCCCGTGTCGCTCCACACTGTTGATCAATGCAAACGCAACGGCCGCTGCCGTGCGGCCGGTTGAGCGGCCCGGTCGGTGGCCGCCCCTCACAACAAGAGAGACTCACGGCACCTCACCCAAGTTCCACGAATCCCCCATTCCGCTAGAAAAGTATCGGAAACCGCATATGGAATCGAGTAGTCCTGTTGCGGGTCTGCCGTCAGTGACCGCTGTTACTTTCGGAGCATGACCGAACGTGCACTCCGTTTGCTGCGACAGGACCCGCGTCTGGCCGAGCTGGCCGCGTTCCCTTTCGCATTCGACCTGTCCCGCGCGGACCACGTCGAAGAGGTCCGCCTCGCGTCCGGCGGCCCGCTCGAACCGATCGCGGGGGACGATTCCGGCGGCACGTATTTCGTGTGCGGGGACGGGTCCGTCCTGTACGCCGACTCCGAGGGTTGTGCCGGGATCATCGGGGACAGCGTCGACGAGACCCTGGAGATCCTCGTCGGCCTGCCCGGCTGGCAGGACTACGTACGCCTGTCGCCGACCGACGGCGAGGCGCGGATACTCGCCGAGATCGCCGACACGGAGGGCGACTTCCGCGAGGACTGCGTACCCGACCTCGACGCCCACCGCACCGAACTGCGCGCCGCGCTCGGGCTCCCGGAGCGCTCCCCCGTACAGCTCGTCGCGCGCCTGCACGCCGCGCTCCTGCGCACCGAGCCGGACCATCTCCTCCTCAACGCCGTCGAGCACCTTGCGTACAAGCGCCTCGATCCGCATCCGCGCCCGCCCCTGTGGGAACAGGTGCTCGCCAAGGGCCGCACCGACCTGGCCCTGCTGCGGACGGGCGACCGCACGGCCTGGGACGGCGTGGCCGTGGACCGGGCGCGCAGAGTGGCGGTGCTGCGCGCCGCACAGTACGACCGGCGCAACACGGACCGCACCCTCCTGCGCCACCTCCTCAAGCACGAGGCGGACGCCTCCATGTCCGACGAACTGCGGCTCGCCGTCGTCCTGGTGGGGCTCCACTGCCTGGCCGAGGACCTGCCCCTGCTGCGCGAGGTGCACGAGACGACGTACGACACCTGGTGCGGCCTCGCCGGGCTTCCGGAGGAGGCAGGTCAAGTCCAGGAGTGGGCGCGCTCGTTCGACGACTCCAACTACGGGGACGACCCCGACGACGAACCGGAATCCACCTGGCTCGAACTCGCGCGGGATCAAGGCATGGTGGAGGCGGCTCGCACCTACTTGATCCGCGAGCTGGACGACACGGGCCCCGATCCGGCCCAACTTGCCGTACTGCGCGATGAGTTGGCGCTGATCGGCGACTACACCCAGGCGATACGGGCCCAGCGCCTGCACCTGTCGCTCCAGGACACCGACCACGGCCGCGCGGCGGCCGACGCGCGCCTTGCCGATCTTGAGCGCAGGGCCGTGGACACGGCGGCGGAGTCGTAACTCGTCTCGTCCTCCCGGCGCGTCGTCGGACACCGTTCAAGATCCACCCCGTACGCGGCCCGAATGATCCGGCAGTGGCCCGGAAAGAAGCTTCACCCCCTCCGCTCACCTGAGCACCTCGCATCACAATCTGGTCTCGCTGCCCCTCCAGGGTCTTGCCACCCACCCGTGTAATCGATTCCAATCCTCCGTGTAATCGATTCCACAAGGAGGTGGACCGGCGATGGCGAGCATCAAGGACGTCGCGGCCGAGGCAGGCGTATCCGTCGCCACGGTCTCGCGCGTCCTGAACAGTCACCCCTCGGTCAGCCCGGCCGCACGGGCCCGCGTCATCGCCGCGACGGAGAGCCTCGGCTACCGTCCGAACGCCGTCGCCCGCTCACTGCGCACCGCCCAGACCCGCACGCTCGGCCTGGTCATCAGCGACGTCCTGAACCCGTACTTCACTGCCCTGGCCCGCTCCGTCGAGGAAGCGGCCCGCGAACTCGGCTACAGCGTGATCATCGGCAACGCCGACGAACGGCCCGAGCTGCAGGACCACCATGTGCGTACGCTCCTGGACCGCAGGATCGACGGGCTCCTGGTCTCCCCCACCGACGGCGGCTCCCCGCTGATGCTCGACACCGCGCGCTCCAGCACGCCGATGGTGTTCGTGGACCGCTGGATCCCGGGCGTGGACGTCCCCGTCGTCCGCGCCGACGGCCGCGAAGCCGTCCGTGACCTGGTCGCCCACCTGCACGCCATCGGCCACCGCAGGCTCGCGATCATCGCCGGACCCGCCGCCACCACGACCGGCAGCGAGCGCGTCGCCGCCTTCCGTGAGGCACTCGGCGCGTACGGGCTCCCGCTGCCCGACGCCTACATCGGGCAGGGCGACTTCCAGGCGGACAGCGGGCGTCGGGCCACCGAGCGGTTCCTCGCGCTGCCCGAGCCGCCCCACGCCGTCTTCGCCGCCGACAACCTCATGGCACTCGGCGCGCTCGACGCGATCCGGGCGCACGGCCTGCGCGTCCCGCACGACATCGCGCTCGCCGCCTTCGACGACATCCCGTGGTTCGTGCACACCGATCCGCCGATCACCGCCATCGCCCAGCCGACCGGCGATCTGGGGCGAGCCGCCGTGCAGGCCCTGGTCGACCGGATCGAGGGCCGAAGCCCCCGCTCCGTCACCCTGCCCGCACGTCTCGTCGTACGCCGCTCCTGCGGCGAGTCCCCCAACGACCAGAGGAGCACCACGTGAGCAACCCGGACGAGTTGCCGCGCAGCACAGAGCACGACGCGGCCGAACTGCCGCAGGCGACGGAACTGCTGCGGATCGAAGGCATCCACAAGACCTTCCCCGGCGTCGTCGCCCTCGACTCCGTCGACTTCGACCTGCGCCGCGGCGAGGTGCACGTCCTGCTCGGCGAGAACGGCGCGGGCAAGAGCACGCTCATCAAGATGCTCTCCGGCGCCTACCGCCCCGACAGCGGCCGCATCCTCGTGGACGGGAATGAGGCCCGCATCCACGGCGCGCAGGACGCCGAACGGCTCGGCATCGCCACGATCTACCAGGAGTTCAACCTCGTACCCGACCTCACCGTCGCCGAGAACATCTTCCTGGGCCGCCAGCCGCGCCGCTTCGGGATGATCGACCGCAAGGCGATGGAGTCGGCCGCCGAGGAACTCCTGAAGCGGGTCGGCGTGCAGGTGTCGCCGCGCGCCAAGGTGCGCGAACTCGGCATCGCACGGCTCCAGATGGTGGAGATCGCCAAGGCGCTCAGCCTTCAGGCCCGCGTCCTGATCATGGACGAGCCGACGGCCGTCCTGACGAGCGAGGAGGTCGACAGACTCTTCGCGATCGTGCGGCAGCTGCGTGCGGACGGCGTCGGCGTCGTCTTCATCACCCACCATCTGGAGGAGATCGCCGCGCTCGGCGACCGCGTCACCGTCCTGCGCGACGGCCGCAGCGTCGACCAGGTGCCCGCGTCGACCGCCGAGGACGAGCTCGTACGGCTGATGGTGGGCCGGAGCATCGAGCAGCAGTATCCGCGCGAACGCCCGGACGCCGGGGGCGCGTTGCTCACCGTCGACGGCCTCACCCGTGACGGCGTCTTCCACGACGTCAGCTTCGAGGTGCGGGCCGGTGAGGTCGTCGGCCTCGCGGGACTCGTCGGTGCGGGCAGGACCGAGGTGGCGCGTGCCGTCTTCGGCGCCGATCCTTACGACGCGGGCTCCGTGGACGTACGTGGTGAGCGGCTGCCCCGGCATGACGTGATCGCCGCGATGGGCGCGGGCATCGGCCTCGTACCGGAGGACCGCAAGGGCCAGGGGCTCCTGCTCGACGCCTCCGTGCAGGAGAACCTCGGTCTGGTGACGCTGCGTTCGGCGACGCGCTCCGGGCTCGTGGACCTCAAGGGGCAGCGCGTCGCTGCCGCCAGGATCGCCGAGCAGCTCGGCGTGCGGATGGCCGGGCTCGGCCAGCACGTGCGCACGCTGTCCGGCGGCAACCAGCAGAAGGTCGTCATCGGCAAGTGGCTGCTCGCGGACACCAAGGTGCTGATCCTCGACGAGCCGACGCGCGGCATCGACGTGGGCGCGAAGGTCGAGATCTACCAGCTCATCAATGAACTGACGGCCTCCGGCCACGCGGTCCTGATGATCTCCAGCGATCTGCCCGAGGTCCTCGGCATGAGCGACCGCGTACTCGTCATGGCGCAGGGCCGCATCGCGGGCGAACTCACGGCCGACGACGCGACGCAGGACGCGGTGATGGCACTCGCCGTCAGCAGTACGGCAGTTCAGACAGACGTAGCAACTGAAGGGGAGGCCTCCCGTGGCCACTGAAACGCTGAAGAGCAACGCGGGTGGCGCCACCGGTCTGCGCCGTGTGCTGCTCGACAACGGCGCGCTGAGCGCCCTGGTCGTCCTGCTCGTGGCGATGTCGCTCCTTTCGGGCGACTTCCTCACCACCCAGAACCTGCTCAATGTGGGCGTGCAGGCCGCCGTCACGGCGATCCTCGCGTTCGGTGTCACCTTCGTCATCGTCTCGGCGGGCATCGACCTGTCGGTCGGCTCGGTGGCCGCGCTCTCGGCCACCGTCCTCGCCTGGACGGCGACTTCGCAGGGCCTGCCGGTCTGGCTCGCGGTCGTCTTCGCCGTCGGCACCGGCATCGCGTGCGGTTTCGTCAACGGACTGCTCGTCTCGTACGGCAAACTCCCGCCGTTCATCGCGACGTTGGCGATGCTGTCGGTGGCCCGCGGCCTCTCCCTTGTCATCTCGCAGGGCAGCCCGATCCCGTTCCCCGACTCGGTCTCCAACCTCGGTGACACGATCGGCGGCTGGCTGCCGGTCCCGGTCATCGTGATGATCGTGATGGGTCTGATCACGGCCCTCATCCTGGCCCGTACGTACATCGGCCGCTCCATGTACGCGATCGGCGGCAACGAAGAGGCCGCCCGCCTCTCCGGCCTGCGCGTCAAGCGGCAGAAGCTCGTCATCTACGGCCTCGCGGGCCTCTTCGCCGCCGTCGCGGGCATCGTCCTCGCGTCCCGTCTGGTCTCCGCGCAGCCGCAGGCCGCGCAGGGTTACGAGCTGGACGCGATCGCCGCTGTCGTCATCGGCGGCGCGAGCCTGGCGGGCGGTGTCGGCAAGGCGTCAGGCACCCTGATCGGCGCGCTGATCCTGGCGGTCCTGCGCAACGGCCTCAACCTCCTTTCCGTGTCCGCCTTCTGGCAGCAGGTCGTGATCGGCGTCGTCATCGCGCTCGCGGTGCTGCTCGACACGTTGCGCCGCAAGGCCGGGGCGACTCCGGGGGCCTCGACGGGCGCCGCGGCCGGTGGCGGGAAGAAGGGGCCGCAGATACTGAAGACCGGGATCGCGGCCGTCCTTGTGGCGGCTGTAGTCGGCGGCGTCTCCTTCTTCAACAAGGACTCCTCCTCCGGCACGACGACGAAGGTCGGCATGTCGCTCTCCACTCTCAACAACCCCTTCTTCGTACAGATGAAGGAGGGTGCGCAGGCGGAGGCCAAGAAGGCGGGCATCGACCTCACCGTCACGGACGCGCAGAACGACGCGTCGCAGCAGACCAACCAGCTGCAGAACTTCACCGGTGAAGGCATGAAGTCGATCATCGTCAACCCGGTCGACTCGGACGCGGTGGGCCCCGCGGTGCGCGGCGCCAACAAGTCGGACATCCCGGTGATCGCCGCCGACCGCGGTGTGAACAAGGCGAAGGCGGCGGCGCTCGTCGCCTCCGACAACGTCGCGGGCGGCAAGCTGGCCGCGAAGACCCTCGCGGAGAAGCTGGGCGGCAAGGGCAAGATCGTCACCTTGCAGGGCGTCGCGGGCACGTCGGCGAGCCGTGAGCGAGGCAAGGGCTTCGCCGAGGGCATCAAGGAGTACCCCGGCATCAAGGTCGTCGCCTCCCAGCCCGCGGACTTCGACCGCACCAAGGGCCTGGACGTCATGACGAACCTCATGCAGTCCAACCCCGGCATCGACGGCGTCTTCGCCGAGAACGACGAGATGGCCCTCGGCGCCGCCAAGGCACTCGGCGGCAAGGCCGGCAAGTCGGTCTCGGTGGTGGGCTTCGACGGAACCCCCGACGGGCTCAAGGCGGTCGAGGCGGGCACGCTGTACTCGTCCGTGGCGCAGCAGCCGAAGGAACTGGGCCGGATCGCCGTGCGCAACGCGGTGAACGCGGCACGGGGCAAGGACGTCGCGACGATGGTGAAGGTGCCGGTGAAGGTGGTCACGAAGAAGAACGTGGCCGACTTCTCCTGACGGCGCCTTCGTCGCCGTACCCCCTAACCCGTACGAGCAGGAGCTGGATTCACAGATGCACGACCACGACGACGCCACGTACGACCTCCTGGTCGTCGGGTCGGCCAACGCCGACCTGGTGATCGGTGTCGAGCGCCGCCCCGCCCCCGGCGAGACGGTCCTCGGCTCCGACCTCGCCACCCATCCCGGTGGCAAGGGCGCCAACCAGTCCGTCGCGGCGGCCCGCCTGGGTGCCCGTACCGCCCTGCTCGCGCGGGTCGGCGACGACGCCCACGGACGGCTCCTGCTCGACTCGCAGCGCGCGGCGGGCGCGGACACGGTCGGCGTCCTGGTCGGCGGGGCGCCCACGGGCGTCGCGCTGATCACCGTCGACCCTTCGGGCGACAACAGCATCGTGGTCTCGCCGGGCGCCAACGCCCGGCTCACCCCCGAGGACATCCGCGCGGCGGGCAGCCTGCTCGCCGCGTCCCGGGTGATCTCGACCCAGCTGGAGATCCCCGTCGAAACGGTCATCGAGCTCGTACGTACGCTGCCGTCCGCCGCCCGCTTCGTCCTGAACCCCTCGCCACCGGCCCCGCTGCCGTCCGAAGTCCTGGCGGCCTGCGACCCGTTGGTGGTGAACGAGCACGAGGCGCGCTACATCCTGCGCGACTCCGCGGCGCTCTCCGACCCCCTCGACTCTCCCGCGGAGTGGGCGCGGGCGTTGCTCGCCCTCGGCCCCCGCTCGGTGGTCATCACCCTGGGCGCGGACGGAGCGCTGACGGCGGACGGCAGCGGCTCCCCCGTCACCGTCCCCAGCCCGAAGGTCGACGCGGTGGACACGACCGGCGCGGGCGACGCGTTCACGGCGGCCCTGGCCTGGCGCCTCGGCCTGGGCGACGACCTCCCGACGGCCGCGGCGTACGCGGCGCGCGTCGGGGCGGCGTCGGTCACCCGGCAGGGCGCGCAGGAGTCGTACCCCACGTCCGACGAGATGCCGTCCGCATGAAGAAGACCGGCATCCTCAACCGCCATCTCTCCGGCGCCCTGGCAGAGTTGGGCCACGGAGACACGGTCCTCATCTGCGACGCGGGCATGCCCATACCGCCGGGCCCCCGGGTCGTCGACCTGGCCTTCCGTGCGGGAGTCCCGTCCTTCGCCGAGGTCCTCGACGGGCTGCTCGCGGAGCTGGTGACGGAGGGCGGAACGGCGGCGGCGGAGGTCCAGGAGGCGAACCCGGCGACGGCTCGGCTCCTCGCCTCCCGCGTCGCGCCCCTCAGCCTGATCCCGCACGAGGAACTCAAGCGCCGCACGGCGACGGCCCGCCTGGTGGTGCGCACCGGCGAGGCCACGCCGTACGCGAACGTGCTGCTGCGGTGCGGGGTGTTCTTCTAAGCCGGGTTCTTCCAAGCCGGACGGTTCGCGATTTCTGCCCCTCCGGCGAAGCTCAGCGTCCGGTACACCGTCACCCCGCCCGCAAGCTCCCCGCACGCCTGCGCCGCCGCACTGACGCGCTGCGTGTACGAGGGGTCGCCGGTGTCGAGCAGGATGCCCAGCGTCGTGCCGCTGTGCGCGACGGCGACGCCCAGGCCTCCCACCTCCCGGCAGATCTCCCGCATCGGCTCCAACGACCACTTGTGGCGCAGGAGTTGATTCATCCGCGCACTGCGGGTCGCGACCCTGCCGACCTCCGCCAGGTCGCGCCGGCGGACGGCGCGGGTGAGGCGGTCGAGCAAGCGCGCGTATGCGTGGCGGTCGGCCAGGGTGAACGGCTTGGGTATGCGGTTGAAGTCGACGGTGTCGACCGAACCGCCCTCGTCTATCCCCACCACGGCCATGACCGGGAGTGAGCCGAGGACCCCGCGAAGGCGCACGGTGCGGTGGTGGAAGGCGACGATCGCCGGGTAGAGCACCCCGTCCGTGGGCTCGATGTCCGCGAGCAGCCGCTCGATCCGGGACGGCGGCATGTCGACCCGCAGCGCCTGCCCGACCGCACGCGCGGTCGCGACGAGGTCGGCGGACGAGCTCGCGAGGCCCTTGCCCTCGGGGATGACGCTGTTGACGTGGAGGGTTCCCCCGGTGGGCACGCCGGTCCGCCGCTCCGCCAACTCACTTATCGTGCGCGCCAGTTGCAGTGCCTTGGTCTTCCCGGCGGGCCGGACCGCCACGCCCCCGGAGTCGCAGCCGGGCTCCTGGCGGAACGTGGCCATCGTCCACCGCGCGACGGGCAACGTCACCAGGAAGTCCCCGTCATCCTCCGGCAGCACGCCCTGCAGCAGCTCGCCGAAGGTTCCGAAGGCGGTACCCACTCCGACGCCGGGCGCTCGCCCGCCCGCCGGACGGGGTCGCGGCCCGGCCTCCTGGAACAACTTCACAGGTCTCCTCTCAACGTCCCGACGCCTCCGGATCCACAGGCTGCCACAGCACTAACAGTCTTGACAATCATTTTCATCTAGTGTGATGCTCTCGGCTCGGCGACCGACCCGGGTGACGACGCAGGGGGCAGCAGCAGACATGCACGACCACATAGCCGAAGCGGTGAAGAAACCCGATCTCATCTCCCTGGAGCCGGATCTGGTCTGTCTCCGGTTCGAGACGATGAAGATCTATTCGGCTCTGGGGGCGGTCCGTCACCTTCTTGATTCGGGTGCCGTGCAACCCGGCGACACCCTCATCGACAGTTCCAGCGGTATCTACGCGCAGGCCCTGGCACTCGCCTGTCACCGCTATGGGATGAAGTGCCACATCGTGGGTTCCACGACCGTGGACCACACCCTGCGCGTCCAGCTCGACATACTCGGCGCCAGGCTTGAACAGGTGCGGCCGTCGAAGAATCTCCGGCTCGACCAGGAGCTGCGGGTGCGGCGCATCGCCGAGATACTTGAGGCGAATCCGTCGTACCACTGGATGCGTCAGTACCACGACAGCATTCATTACCACGGCTATCGCGACGTGGCCGAGACGGTCGACGCCGAGGTCCCCGAGGGGCCGCTCGCCCTGGTGGGCGGGGTCGGATCGGGGGCGTCGACCGGCGCCATCGCGCGCTATCTGCGGGACGCGGGCCGGGATGTGTCACTCGTCGGCGTGCAGCCTTTCGGCAGTGTCACCTTCGGCTCGGAACATGTGGCCGACCCGGACATGATCATCGCCGGGATAGGCAGCGCCATCGAATTCAAGAATGTCCGGCACGACGCGTACGACCGCGTGCACTGGGTGAATTTCGACTGTGCGGTGTCCGGCGCGGTCTCGCTCCTCAGAACGAGCGGCATCTTCGCCGGTCTCTCCACCGGGGCCGCCTATCTCGCCACTCTCTGGGAACAGCGTCGCGACAATTCCCGTACGTACGTCTTCATCGCGGCGGACACCGGTCACCGCTATGTCGAGAGCGCCTACGCGAAACACGCGGACGCCCCGGACATCGACACCTTGAAGCCGCACGAAATCACCTCGCTCGACGAGCTGAGGCATCCCTGGTCGACCACTTCCTGGCCCGACCTTCCCTGACCGCGTCACCACCTCCTCCAGCACCACCACTTCCTCCACCACTCTGAGAGAACTCCACATGTCACACCCCGAGCCGCGCACGCCCCTCAACGTCGCGGAGCTCATCGACGCCGTCCTGGCGGGCGACTACGGCCCCGACCCCAAGGACCTCTCCGTCACCAGCGCGTTCTGGCTGTACAACACCACCCGTCTCGCAGGCAGCCAAGTCACTTACCACAACCACTACTTGCTGCTCAGGGTCGGCACTGCCTTCGGCGCCTGCTCCTTCGAGGCCGGTGAACTCGCCCCGGAATTCTGCGAGAACGCATCGGGCCACACCCTCGACAAGCTGCTGCGCGCCGAGTCCACGCCCGTCCGCATCGCCGCACTCGACGCCTATCTCGCCCAGGTGAGCCCGCACCGCGACGCCGCCGAAGCCGAGCGCGTCACGCTGCCCACCGGCACCCCGGAAGTACGGGCGAGGGCCCGCGACGCCGCCATCGCCGGGCTGCTCGACATCGAGCCGGGTGCGAAGGTGGCGCTGATCGGCGTGGTCAATCCCCTCGTCGCTGCGATACGTGAGCGGGGCGGCGTATGTCTGCCGTGCGACCTGAATCTCCGTACGACCCAGTGGGGCGACCGGATCACCGACGACATGACCGAGGTCCTGAAGGAAGCCGACGCCGTGGTCGCCACCGGTATGACACTGAGCAACGGCACCTTCGACCTGATCCTCGCGCACTGCCGCGAGCACGAGGTGCCGCTGGTCGTGTACGCGCAGAGCGGCAGCGCCGTGGCCCGCGCGTTCCTTGCCGCCGGGGTCACCGGACTCTCCGCCGAGCCCTTCGCGTTCTCGCAGTTCAGCGCCGACGAGACGCCCCTCTACCGCTACCGGGAGGCGGCGTGAGCGTCGACTCCAAGGGCCCCGCGGTGGATCCAGGGCCCTCCCGGCCCTCCGCCGCCGACGAGGAGTTGCCCGGCGATCTGCGGATGGCCCGCACACTGTGGCCCGTCCTGGTCGCCTCCGCGGTGGGCCTGCTGCCGTTCACCGTCTTCAGCACGTACCTGGTGCCTATGGCCCAGGACGCCGAGAGCAGCGTCGCCACGCTTGGCGGCCTGCGCGGACTCGGCGGTCTCGCCGCCCTGTTGGTGGGCACCGCGCTCGCCCCGCTGATCGACCGGGTGCGCAAGGAGTGGGCCGCGGCGGGCGGTCTCGCGGCGCTCGGCGTGTCCGCCGCACTCGGCGCGAGCGGGGACTTCATCCTGCTCGCCGTGTTCTGCCTGCTCGTCGGCGCGAGTACGTCGGTGCTCAACCCGGCGCTCACCGCGGCCGCCGCCGACCGCTTCGGCTCCGGAAAGGCCGCCGGGCGCGCGGCCACGCTCGTCACGGCGACCCAGTCGATGACGGCGATGCTCGCGGCGCCGGTCATCGCGCTGCCCGCGCTGTTCTGGGGCTGGCAGGGCGACCTGTTCGCCGTGACCGGGGTGTCACTGCTCCTCGCCGCTGTCTTCTTCGTGCGCGGCAAGGACAAGCCGGTCGAGGAGAAGGCGGACGCCCAACGCCTGGGCTACATAGCCTCGTTCAAGGCGCTCGGGGCGATCCCCGGTGTCGTGCCGCTGCTGCTCATCGCCCTGCTGCGCACCGCCGTGTTCATGGGTTACCTCTCCTATCTGGCGGCCTACTACGACGACCGGTTCGCGCTGAGCCCCGGGCTCTTCGCGTTCGTGTGGACGCTCAGCGGCGCGTCGTTCTTCGTGAGCAACCTCCTCACGGGGCGGATCACGAACTCCGCGGAGCCGCGGATCGGCACCGAGCGGCTGCTGGCCATCGGTCTGGTCGCCGCGCTCGTCTCGGTCGTGGGCTTCTACTTCACGCACTGGCTGCCGCTCGCGCTCGCGATGACGTCCCTGCACGCGGCGAGCCACGCCGTCGTGGCCGCGTGCGTGATCAGCCTGCTCGTCCGGCGCTGCGGGACCCAGCGGGGCGCGGCCCTGAGCGTGAACGCCGCGGGGATGAGCCTCGGGGTCTTCGTGGGCGCGGGCCTCGGCGGGCTCGGGCTCGGGCTCGCCGGGTACCCGGGGATCGCCGTGGCCTTCGGGGCATTGGTGGCGGCGGCGCTGGTGGCGGCGGTGCTGGTCCTTCGGGCGGGGCCGGTGGAGGAGGAGGCGGAGCCTGCCTGAGCGCTCCGTGGAGGTGCGGTGGATGGACCCGCGGGCCCGGTGGGGGCTTGGTCGCGCAGTTCCCCGCGCCCCCTATGGGGCGCCGTCAAGTCCGCCTAGCGCCCCGCTGGCTCCAACACACCTTGCTCCGACCCCACTTGAAAGGACCGCCTGCCATGCCACCGCCCGCACTCTCCCCCACGGCAACCATCGCCATGGCGTCCGACGCGCCCCCTCCAGTTCCACCGGCCAACGGTGCACGGAACCGATTCACCTCCCGCGCGGGCCTGGCGGCGACCTGTGCCGCGCTCCTCCTCACCCTCCTCGTCTCCGTCGTCGTGGCCATCGGCCTGGGCTCCGCGGTGGTCACGCCGGGCGATACGGCACGGCTGCTGTGGGCGGCGCTGAGCGGCGGGAGCATCGACGCCGACGAGGTGACGACGTATCAGATCATCTGGCAGATCCGCACACCGCGCGTGCTCCTGGCGGCACTTGTGGGTGCGGGCCTGAGCGCGGTCGGCGTCGCCATCCAGGCGCTCGTGCGCAACGCGCTCGCCGACCCCTTCGTCCTGGGCGTCTCGTCCGGGGCGTCCGTCGGCGCGGTCGGCGTCACGGTCACGGGCGGACTCTCGGCGCTCGGCATCTACGCGGTGTCGGCGGGGGCGTTCATCGGCGCGCTCGTCGCATCGCTTCTCGTGTACGTCGCTTCGGCGAGCCGCGGTGGCGGGCTCTCGCCGCTGCGGCTCGTCCTGACGGGCGTGGCCATGGCGCTCGGTTTCCAGGCCGTGATGAGCGTGATCATCTACTTCGCGCCGGACAGCGAGGCGACCAGCATGATCCTGTACTGGACGATGGGCAGCTTCGGCGCCGCGAGCTGGGGCGCCCTGCCCGTCGTGGCCGCCTGTGTGCTGCTCGGTCTCACCGTGCTCCACCGGTACAGCAGGGCGCTCGACGTTCTCGCGCTCGGCGACGAGACCGCCACGAGCCTGGGCATCAGTCCCGACCGGCACCGCAAGGGGCTGCTCCTGCTCGCCTCGCTGATCACCGGGGTGATGGTCGCCGTGAGCGGCGCGATCAGCTTCGTCGGCCTGGTGATGCCCCATCTCGTGCGCATGGTGGTCGGCGCCACGCATGCGCGGGTGCTCGCCGTCGCGCCGCTGGTCGGGGCGGTCTTCATGGTCTGGGTCGATCTCTTGTCGCGGACGCTCGTGGCGCCGCGTGAGCTGCCTCTCGGGGTCATCACGGCGCTGGTCGGAGTGCCGGTGTTCATCGCGCTGATGCGGCGCAAGGGCTATATGTTCGGGGGGCGTTGAGATGGAGCTCGTACTCGACGGCCTGTCCGTGAAGATCGACGGCAAGCTGCTCGTCCGGGACCTGTCCCTCGATGTGGGCAGCGGCCAGATCGTGGGCCTGGTCGGCCCGAACGGCAGCGGCAAGTCCACCGCCCTCAAGTGCGTCTACCGCGCCCTGCGTCCGAGCTCCGGCGTGGTCCGGGTGGGCGACGAGGACCTCTCGCGCCTGACGCCGCGCCGCAGTGCGCGGGTCGTCGCCGCGATGGCCCAGGACGGTGCGGTGGACCTCGACTTCACCGTGGCAGAGGTCATCGCCCTGGGCCGCGCGCCCCATCTGCGCGGGAACCAGGCGCTCAGTGCGCGCGAACAGGACCTGTGCACACGGACGATGACCCGTCTCGACCTGACCCGCCTCGCCGATCGCGGCGT
Source organism: Streptomyces sp. NPDC055239 (assembly GCF_053606205.1). NCBI lineage: Bacteria > Bacillati > Actinomycetota > Actinomycetes > Kitasatosporales > Streptomycetaceae > Streptomyces > Streptomyces sp. NPDC055239. The sequence goes on from NZ_JBSGRD010000003.1 coordinate 871,001, forward strand.
ACTCACCCTGTCGGGCGGAGAACGCCAACGCGTCCTGCTGGCAAGGGCGTTGGTCCAGGAACCCCGCATTCTGGTCCTCGACGAGCCGACCAACCACCTCGACGTACGCCACCAGATCGAGCTCCTGTCGCTCCTGAAGGGCTCGGGCCTCACCGTCCTCGTGGTCCTGCACGACCTCAACCTCGCGGCGGCCGCGTGCGACCGCATCGGGGTGCTGTCCCAGGGCGCGCTGGTGGCCGCGGGGACGCCGGAAGAGGTACTCACCACGGGTCTCGTCGACGAGGTGTTCGGCGTCAAGGCCAGCGTGATCAGCCACCCCCTGACCGGCGACCCCCAACTCCTCTACGCACTGAGCCCCTCGGCTCCCCTGTGAACCTCCGAACCTTTGAACCCCTGAACCTCTGAAAGGCACCACTACGTCATGCCCAGAACACGTACCACCATCGGATCGGCGCTCGCGGGAGTCCTGCTGCTCGGCGGCTGCGGCGCGGAGGTCGAATCGGACTCCAAGGCCGCGGGCACGCCCGAGAAGGTCACCGTGAAGCGCTGCGGCGAGCCGGTCACGTACAAGACTCCGCAGCGCGCGGTGGTCTACGAGGGCGGCAGCGCGGACAAGATGTTCAGCCTGGGCCTGACCGAGCACGTCCACGGCTATGTGATGCCCCCGGCCAACCCGCCGGTCAGCGAGTCCCCTTGGGCGTCGGAGTACGCGAAGGTGAAGATGCTCAGCGACGACCTGCTCAACAAGGAGCTCGTCGTGGAGGCCAAGTCCGACTTCGTCGTCGCGGGCTGGAACTCGGGGTTCAGCGACCAGCGGGGCATCACCCCGAAGATCCTGGACAAGCTCGGCATCCAGAGCTTCATGCACACGGAGAGCTGCTTCAACTACCCCGGCCACCCGCAGAAGGTCACCCCGTTCAAGGCCCTGTACTCGGACCTCGACCGCCTCGGCAAGATCTTCCAGGTCGAGAAGAAGGCGGACGAGGTCGTGGGCGGCCTCAAGAAGCGCGTGGCCGCAGTCGAGTCCAAGGCGCCCAAGGACAACCCCGTCCCCGTCTTCCTCTACGACTCCGGCACCGACCAGCCCTTCACGGCGGGCAGCCAGGTCCCGCCCAACGACATCATCAAGTCGGCCGGCGGCAAGAACATCTTCGACGGCCTGGACGAGCGGTGGACCCAGGTGAACTGGGAGGCCGTCGCCAAGGCCGAGCCCGAGGTCGTCATCATCTTCGACTACGGCGACATGCCCGCCAAGAAGAAGATCGACTTCCTGAAGAAGTCCCCGCACACCAGGGAACTGCCCGCGGTGAAGAAGAACAACTTCTTCGTCCTCGACTACAACGAGGGCATCAGCGGCCCGCGCGACATCGACGGCCTGGAGAAGTTCGGGAAGTACGTACGGGAGCTGAAGCGGTGAAGCGCTGAAGCGAGTCCGAGTCTGCTCAGTGAGCGCCGTCGAGAGCGCCCGTCAGACGGCCGAGGAGTCCTTGCAGGGCGAGGATCTCCTCGACCGTCATACCGGTCGCGGCGAGGATCCGGCGCGGCACGGGCAGCGCACGCTCGCGCAGCTCGGCTCCGGCGTCGGTCAGCTGAACGGTGACGGAGCGCTCGTCGGCGGCGCTGCGCTCACGCCTCACGAGTCCCGCTGTCTCCAGGCGCTTGAGGAGCGGCGAGAGCGTGCCGGAGTCGAGGCGCAGCTTCTCGCCTATCGCCTTGACGGGCTGCGGGCCGTCTTCCCAGAGCACCAGCATGACCAGGTACTGGGGGTAGGTGAGGCCCAGGTCCTTGAGGGCATCGCGGTAGACGCCGCCGAAGGCGCGCGAGGCGGCGTGCAGCGAGAAGCAGACCTGGTGGTCGAGGCGCAGGAGGTCGGCGTCGGGCAGGTCCGGCTGCTCGGTCCTGTCCGGTCGGTCGGTGCCGGGGGGTACGGCGGTCGGCGATGACTTCATGGGTCCAGGGTACCTGGCACGCGCCATTAAGTTGTGCACAACTAAGTCGTGTGCAACCATTGCTCTCGAGCGAACGAAACCCGTTCCTCACGTTCTTCGACCGAGGGAAGAGGACACCCCATGAACGCGCTGTACACCGCCGTCGCCACCGCCAACGGCCGTGAGGGCCGCGCCGTCAGCTCCGACGGCCAGATCGACCTCACGCTGGCCATGCCCCCGGCACTCGGCGGCGACGGACAGGGCACCAACCCCGAGCAGCTCTTCGCCGCCGGGTACGCGGCCTGCTTCGCCAGCGCGATGGGCGCGGTCTCGCGTGAGATGAAGGTCGACGTCAAGGACGTCTCGGTGACCGCGGAGGTCTCCATCGGCAAGGACGACACGGGCTTCGGGCTCTCGGTCGTGATGCGCGTGGAGCTGCCGGACTCCCTGGCGGGCGAGACCGGGCAGAAGCTGGTCGAGGCGACGCACGCGTACTGCCCGTACTCCAAGGCCACGCGCGGCAACATCGAGGTCGAGCTCGTCATCGAGTAGCAGCGGATCGCGATTCGGGACACGGCCGGACGGCGGGTACCGTAGAGGTACCGATCTCATGGGCCTCCTGGTGGGCTGCGTGAACCCCAGGAGGCCCAGCATGACGACGAACCGCGGACGCAAGGACGTGATCCGCAACCGGATGACGTCGACCGGCGAGTCGTACAACGTCGCCGCCCGCAACCTCAAGGCCATGAAGGACATGGGCGCCACCCGCGAGGCCGTCGTCACCCAGCGCTGGCAGCCCGCCGAGACCCTGGACGTGCCGTGCCCCTGCGGCGGCACCTGCGAGCCCGGCGAGAAGTGCGACCGCTGCCACGCCCGCCACCGCCACGTGGCCCGCTACCCCGGCAGCCGCACCGAGGTCGAGACCTGGGTGGACTGCTACGAGTGCATGGGCTGCGCGAACTCGTACACCATCCTCGTCGACCTGCCGGGCCGCCCGTGGGGCATCGCGGAGACCGTGATCCAGGGCGCGTCCACCGAGCCGGTCGTCAAGGCCCGGGTGTTCCCCGGTGTGAAGCATCCGCTGCTGCGCCCCGAGACGCCGGACGAGGAGCAGTAGGCCTCCGGCCCCCATATATCGCGCGCCCCGCACCGCTTCCCCGCCCTACGATCACCTCCCTACAGCCGGAGGAATCGGGGGCGGTCATGCGTGAGGGCATCGCAGAAGACACAGCAGACACAGCAGACGCAGAAGGCGACGACGGCGCCGCGGCGGCGGTGCGCCTTGCACAGGGGGCTTCGCTGGGGAGCGTACTGGCCGTCACCGATACCGACGGCTGGCTCTCGCTGGACGCGGGGGTAAGGGAGCTGTCCTGGTACCGGTCGGTGGCCCGGCGGCCGGACTGGGAGCGCACGGCCCCGCTGCCCGCCGACCTGACGCACCTCGGCGAGTCCGGGCTCGCTCTCGCCCTTTGCCACCGCGACGGCAGGATCCGCGAGGCGGCGATACACCGGGCGGGCCGGTATCCCGTTCTGCTGCCACTGATCGCGATCCGCTGCGCCGACTGGGCCGCCCCCGTGCGCGAACGCGCCAGGACGCTCCTGCGCGAGGCGCTTGACCCGCAGGCCGCCGTCGCTCTCGCTCCGCTGATCCTGCGGGTCGGCCGCCGCGACCGAGGCGCCTTCGGCGTCGAGCTGCTCGGAAACGCGCTGCGGCGGACGGCTCCCGGGCAACTTGCCACCCTCTTCGCGCTCCGCGACGACGCCGTACGGCGGTTCGCCTACCGCCTTGCCATCGAGGACCGGCGCCTGAGCCCCGCCGAACTGGCCCGCGCCGCCGCGCGCGACTTCGACGCCGTGGTCCAGGATCTGTGCGCGACGGCGGCGCTCGCGGCCGTGCGAGAAACGGATGCCGACTCCGCCGACGTGCTCGAACCGCTGCTGACCGCACACGCGCCGCGTGTCCGGTCCGCCGGTGTCACCGCGCTGCGACGGGCGGGGCAGCCGGAGCGGGCCGAACTGTTCCTCTGCGACCGGTCCGCGCGAGTGCGTGCCTGCGCCCGGTACGTCGTACGACAGCATGGAGGCGACCCGGCGTCCTGGTACCGGGCGCGGTGCGCGACACCGGGCGACCCCGCCCTCGCGCCCGGCGCGGTCATCGGCCTCGGCGAGTGCGGACACCGCGCGGACGGCGCGCTGCTGCGGCAGTTGCTCGTCCACCCCGCGGACGGGGTGCGGGCGCAGGCCGTGGCCGGACTCCGGGCACTCGACCTCGCGGACACGGATCGGCTGCTGCCGCTGCTCGACGACCCCGCCCCCGGTGTCGTGCGCGAGACGATCGACGCCCTGCTGCCATCGGCCGAGCAGCTCCCTGCCGACTGGCTCATGGAACGCACCGGGTCCGAGCGGCCCCGGCACCTCCGCGTGGCCGCGTTCCGGCTGCTCCAGGCACAGGGCGGGGTCGTGGCGCTGCGGGCGGCGGCCGGGCTCGTGGACGACCCGGACGTGAAGCTGCGCACGTGGGCCGGAATGTCCGTGCAGCGCTGGCATCCGTCGGCGGCCGTACGGCCCGGGGACCCTGAGGTGGGCGTGCTGCTCGACCGGTGCCGGCGCCTCTTCAGCGACCACGTCCTGAAGAGACGCAAGTGGGAGGCCGGACTGCACGGCTGAGTTTCCCGCCGAGCCGTGCCGCTCGGCGGGATCTCGTACGCGGAAAACAGGACGATGTACGACATAAGACCGGCATACGTCCGACAAGCGTCCGCTATGCGAACCCTGCTTCCCGGTTTCTGACCGGATTCCTCTCTTGACGGCGAGTCGACGCACCCCCAATATCAGGCAACGCACTTCGAGCCACCCACCCCACCCAGGTTCAGCGCAGCTCCAGCGCCCTGCGGCATCCGCGTCGCAGGGCGTCAGTACGTTCCGTCCCCCTCGCTGTTCGGAATACGGAGCCCCACATGCGAATCTCCAGACCTGCCCTGCCCCGCACCCTGAGACGGGCCACCGCGGGCGTCGCCGCACTCGCCGCCGCCGGGCTGATCGCGGCCACCGCGCCCGCGGCCCTGGCAGCCCCGTCGCCGACGCTCGCGGCCCCCGACATCCCGCTCGCCAACGTCAAGGCGCACCTCTCCCAGCTCCAGTCCATCGCCACGGCCAACGGCGGCAACCGCGCCCACGGACGTGCCGGCTACAAGGCCTCGATCGACTACGCGAAGGCCAAGCTGGACGCGGCCGGATTCACCACCACCGTGCAGCAGTTCACCTCCAGCGGCGCCACCGGCTACAACCTCGTCGCGGACTGGCCGGGCGGCGACCCGAACAAGGTCCTGATGACGGGCGCCCACCTCGACAGCGTCACCGCGGGACCCGGCATCAACGACAACGGCTCGGGCTCGGCCGCCATCCTGGAGACCGCGCTCGCCGTCTCGCGCGCCCAGCTGCAGCCGACGAAGCACCTGCGGTTCGCCTGGTGGGGCGCCGAGGAGCTGGGCATGGTCGGGTCGAGGTACTACGTCAACAACCTCCCCTCCACGGAGCGTTCGAAGGTCTCCGGCTACCTCAACTTCGACATGATCGCCTCCCCGAACCCGGGCTACTTCGTCTACGACGACGACCCCACCATCGAGAAGACCTTCAAGGACTACTACGCGGGCCTGAACATCCCCACGGAGATCGAGACCGAGGGCGACGGCCGCTCCGACCACGCCAGCTTCAAGAACGCGGGCATCCCGGTCGGCGGCCTCTTCACCGGCGCGGAGACCACGAAGTCCAGCGCCCAGGCCCAGAAGTGGGGCGGCACGGCGGGCCAGGCCTTCGACCGCTGCTACCACTCGTCGTGCGACACCACGGCGAACATCAACGACACCGCGCTCGACCGCAACAGCGACGCCATCGCCCACGCGGTCTGGACCCTCGGCACCGAGACCCCGGTCCCACCCGGCGACTCGTACGAGAACACCGCGGACGTCACCATCCCGGACAACGGCGCGGCCGTGACCTCGACGGTGAACGTGACCGGCCGCACGGGCAACGCCCCGGCCACCCTCAAGGTGGACGTCGACATCCGGCACACCTGGCGCGGTGACGTGGTCATCGACCTGCTCGCCCCCGACGGCACGGCGTACCGCCTGAAGAACTCGAGCAGCAACGACTCGGCGGACAACGTCATCGCGACGTACACGGTCAACGCGTCGAGCGAAGCGGCGAACGGAGCGTGGAAGCTGCGCGTGCAGGATGTGGCGGCGCAGGACACCGGCTACATCAACAGCTGGAAGCTGACGTTCTGACCCTGCCCCCGTCCGGCGAAGACCGGCGCGGCGCGTTGCCGTCCTCACCGACCGCGACGCGCCGCGCTACCCGGCGTCGGGAGCCCCCGTCCCCTCAGGATCCGACACGACCCGCGCCGCCAGGTCCAGGAACGCCTCCGCCGTGCGTGCCCTGAGGCGGCCGAGTTCCCTCGCCCGGTGTTCGGAGAGGTGGAGGTCGAAGGGGATGAGGACCGCACCCGCGCACTCGGCGGTGAAGCGCTCTTCGACCTCTGTGTCGCGCAGAGGCTTGTCGATGCCGCCGAGGCGGGACGCGACGACCAGGGCCCGGTTCGCCAGGTTCTCGTGGCCCCGTACGCGCAGGGCGTCGAGGAACTTGGCGGCGACCTTCACGGAGTAGGCCGATGTCGTGCAACAGACGATCAGGCGGTCGGCCATGTCCAAGGACACGGTGAGCGCCGGATCGCTCGTCGAGGCCGCCCAGTCGGTCAGCATCACGGGGTAGTGCCGGGCCGTCATCGTGAGGATGCGGCGGTACTCCTCGGCGTATGCCGGGCTGCGGACGGCGTAACTGGCGCGGTGCGCGATGATCTCGAGGCCCGAGGAAGCAAGGCTGGTCAGGCGGCGGATGTCCGCGAGGCCGGCGTCCTGCGGCAGACGGGTGAGGTCGCGCGGTGTCGCGGCGTTCTGCTGGACCAGATATTCGCTCAGGTCACCGCTGACCGGAGCGCCGTCCATGGCGAGGACCGGCTCACCGCGCACCGCCGCGAACAGCGAGCCCAGCATGAACGTGGTGGTGGACCGGCCGCAGCTCGGGTGGGCGCCGACCACGGTGACGCGCTTGCTGTACGTGAGAGGGCGCCGGGCGAGGGAGAGGCGGTGCTCGTACGCGGCCCGGCCGCCCCCGAGGCCCAGGTCGACGCGGAGGCTGCGGCGGCCGATCCTGGGGACGGCAGGGGCGGTGGCCTGCTCGCTCTCGCGGGGCAGCAGGGGCGGGCGCGCGGGTACACGGCCGGGGTAGGTCGTCGTCTGTCCGGCGGGCTTTTGGCCGCCGCCTCGCATGGCCTGGGCGATCGCGACGTACCGGGCCAGCCTGTCGGCCACCGCGGCGGCGGTGGGCCGCCGCGCGAGGTCCGGGTCCAGGCACTGCTTGACCATGTCGCGCAGGGGCTGCCAGGTGGTTCCCTGCCAGAGGTGCATGCCGTCGGGCAGGCCCGGCACCGAGGCCTGCCGCTTGCTGCTGATCAACCGCAGCAGTTCGCCGAGCGACTTGATGTTGTCCTCCCGCGTCGGCGCGATTCCGGCGCCGGAGTACTCTCCGTCCACGACGCTGTCCGAGAGGCCGACGAGCACCACGGACCGCTCCAGGACGATCACCGAGTCCGGGGCGAGGTCGGCCGGGATCAGCCCGGCGAGGTGACAGATGCTCAGCGCGCTCGCCAGGTGCCAGGCGAGCAGCAGGCTGGTGAGGATGTCGAACGTGGCAGTGCCGTCCGGCGTTTCGTACGCGAGGAGTTCACTGAGCCGGGGCGGCTGCAGATCCGTGTTGCCGGGGGCGGCGATCAGCCGCATGGCCAGCCACGGCGGGCGGGCGTCGAGCCCGGAGGCCAGGAGCTCGGGAGCGTACCGTCCGTTCATCCGGCGCAGCGCCTCGGCCTCCGTGATCAGCAACTGCTCGGTGGCCACCGGCAGGTCGGGGCGGGCCACCCGCAGGGCGGCCTCGCCGCCGTTGTCGTCCCGGCCCAGATAGACGAAGGTGCGGGTGCCCGCCCTGCGGCCCTGCAGCCGATAGCGGCCCAGGCGCGTCGGATCCTGCGCGGTCAAGGGCGCCCACGGCTCCGCCCGGGGCCTGTCCGGCGCGGCGAAGACCGGGCTGCGGGGCTGTATCGCCACCCCGAACCGCGCGAGGAGCCTGCGTTCGACGGCGGTGAACGAATGGAAGGCGGCAGGCACCCGGTCCGCGCCTTCGGGGTGGGTCAGCCAGGCGGGGAAGTCCGGTGAGCGGCCCGCCAGTTGTTCGAGGCGCCGGCCGATGGCCCGCCCGGTGCGCAGCAGTTCGGAGCTGGGCACGGCGTCGAGGAGCGCGGTCTTGGTCTCCTCGGTGAAGTCGAAGATGCGGTGTTTCGCGGGCAGCGGCCCCGGCACGGGAGCCGGGTAGGGATGCATCAGGCCGCCCAGGAAGACCTCGGCAAGCTGTGCGACCGGGGCCCGCCAGGGCACGGCGGACTGCACGAGCCGCATGACGGGCACGGACAGCGGGGACACGGCGGCCAGATGCGCGGCCAGTCGGTACGCCTCGGGGGAGGCCGCGTCACGGAAGTGCTGGACACCGCGGACCTCGCGCCCCGGAGTGATCGGCGCGTGCCGCTGCGGGCGGGCGAGGAGAGGCAGCTCGACGGTGGTGCCGGGCGAGGTGAGCAGCAGCGACCAGTCCCGCAGCGACTCGGCGGCCGGTTCGATCACGGGGATGGGTACGCCGGAGAAGTCGGCGACGCCCGCGGGCAGCACCCGGTCGGTGATCTCCCACGACGTGTTGGCGCCACCCGGCCTGCGAGTGGTGGCCTGCCAGCGGTCGGCCTGGATACCGGAGCCGTCCCACAGCGCGGGCGGCAGGGTGTGGAGCACCGCCACCGGCCCGCTGGTGGCCCACTCGAGCAGGGTGTCGTGCATGGAGCCGCGCCGCCAGGCGCTGCCGAGGCCGTCGCTGACGACGAGGACCAGGGTCTGTCCGGTCGGGTCGAGCAGGACGTTCGGCGGCATGGTGGACCCGCCGGTCTCGAAGGGCCGGCCGTGCAGCAGCGGAACATCCGAGGTGCGGGTGTCGAGACCGAGGACGCGGATGGAGCGGAAGGCGGCGAGGCGTTGCAGCGCGGTGCGCAGATCGGCGGCGAGCCGGTGCCAGAGGAGCATCGAGAGGCCGCCGTCGACGACCAGTGCCAGATGCAGCCAGCGTTCACGCGCCGGCCGCATGACCACATCGGGCAGCCGCGTCTCGGCAAGGGCCGCCGCGGTCGCCGCTTCGTCCAGTTCCTGACGCCACCTGCTGGGTCGCTTCCGTTTCAGCGGACGCAGCGCGCGCCCGATGAGCAGCTCCTGTCGCAGAGCCTTGTCCTCGGGGACCCGCAGCGGCAGCGCGGGCTGCTCCTCGTCCGCGGACAGGGGCGCGGGGCGGTCGGGCAGGAGGGGAGGCAGGGACGCGCCGTGCAACTCCGGGGTGGTGAGGTCGGGCAGGTCGCCGTCGGGTGTGGCGGGGTCGGGAGGAGTGTTGTCGTCCTCGGCAGGTGGGGGCGATTCGGCGGGCGGGGACGGCTCCGGGCGGGTCTGCCGGTGGCGGCCCGCGCGTTCGAGGGGCAGCTCTCCAGGACCGTCGGACAGGCGCTCGGCCAGCCACAGCACATCCAGGACCTCTTGCGCGTCGAGGTCCTGCCCCGCCGCCTTGAGGACCTGAAGGGCGGTGCCCAGGCTGTCGTCCCTGCGGTCCACGGTCAGAGGGTTCCCGTCAGCTGGTGGAGCACAGCGTCCAGCAGCCCCTCGGCGTCCAGGTCCACTCCCCCGGCCCGCAGGAACACCGCGTTGAGCAGCTGGTCCGTGGCGAGTTCGCCCGGGGCCCGGCGGCGCAGGAACGCCTGCAACAGGTCGTCGACCTCCCTGAGCGCCCCGTCCCCGAGGTGTGCGGAGACGATGGCGCGCAGCCGGTCCTCGTCCGGCACCGGAAGGTCCAGCCGGATGCAGCGGCGCAGGAAGGCGGGCGGGAAGTCGCGCTCGCCGTTGCTGGTGATGACGACGACGGGGAACTCGACGCACTGCACCCGGCCCTGCTCGACGGCGACGGAGCCGTGGTGGTCGGCCGTCAGGACGTCGACCGACGCCATCTCCTCGGGCATCCTGGCCAGTTCGGGTATCTCGAAGACCCCCTCCTCGAAGACGGTGAGGAGGTCGTTGGGCAGGTCGACATCGCCCTTGTCCATCTCGTCGACGAGCAGCGCCCGAGGCCTGTCGGCCGGGGCGAGGGCCGTTCCGAGAGCGCCGAGCCGGATGAAATTGCCGATGGAGGGCTCGCGGTCCCCCCGGTCACGGCTGAGCGTCGTCTCCCTCAGGCGTCCGATGGCGTCGTACTGGTAGAGGGCGTCCTGCACGCTGGAACGGCTGTTGACCGGCCAGCGCAGCAGCTCGCCGAGGCTGAGCTCATGGGCGACGGCCCGCGCGAGCGAGGACTTTCCCGTGCCCGCCGGGCCGGTCACGAGGAGCGGCCTGCGCAGATGCAGTGCCGCGTTGACCACGTCCGCGTGCTCCTGGGCGATCAGATAGGGCAGCGGTGTCGACGAGCCGTCCGGTGTGGTGAACCGGCGCCAGGGCGGTGCGGGCGGCATGGTCACGGGACGCGGGACGCCGTCACCGTGGAAGATCCGCCAGCCGCCGTCGGAGTCCTTGCTCATGTGCCCGCTCATGTGCCCGCTCATATGCCCTCCTGCGGCTCGGACAGGTGCAGTTGCGGAACCGTACGGTCCGGGTCGGCCCAGGCGAGGACCGGACGGCCGGGGAAGGCGCCGGGCTGGTGCACCGTCTTGGCGCGGTACGACCGCACGCCTTCGGGAAGTTCACGGGTGGTCACGTCGCTCATGCGCTCCACCGCATGGGACTCGCGCCCGATGCCCCGGTCCCACACCACGACCGGGATCCCGACCACCAGACACGCCTGTACGACCTCGTCGCGGAGCCGCGGCGGTACGTCCACGGCGACGCGCACGGCGTCCACGTGGTCCATCAACGCGCCGTATATCTCACGCCGCCCCAGCGATTCGTCGGCGAAGAGCAGGGAGACGCCCGTGTCGAGCTGGCGCCACCGGCGGCGCCAGTCAGGGAGAAAACGCTCGTTGCGGCGCAGGAGTTCCGGACAGTTGACGACCAGGGGGTACTCCGCGCCCAGGACGCCCGGCACCAGATCGTCCGGCCCGAAGCTCTCCCACTCGTCTATCGGCAGGTTGAGGCCCGCCCGATCGACCAGTGCCTCCACCAGGGGTCTTCGGTCACTCGCGGAGGCCTGGTGCAGCGACTCCAGGACACGCAGCAGCTCCCGCGCGGCCCTCGCCGCGCTGAACGTGGCCTCGCCGTCCGTCGACACCTGGCGGGGCCCGGCGCCCTCGTCGCACCAGACGCGCAGCCGGTAGCGATCCTCACCGCTGCGGCTCACCTGCACCAACACCCGCAGCGGCACGTCCCGTTGGCCCTGGGTCCTGGACCAGTCGACCGCGTCGGAGCGGCGCTCTGCGAGAGCCGAACGCGGGATGCCGAGCCGCTTGGCGACCGCGTCGGACCACAACCGCAGCACCGCGCACTGCGAGGGCACGCACAGGGACGCCAGGTACTCCATCACGCGCAGCAACGCGGGCACCCGGGACCCGTCCCCTTCCGTGCGGCTGTCGCCCGGAAGGCACTCCAGGTGATCGAGGTAGCCGTCGGTCGAGTCCTCGCCGGGGAACGCGGCCGCCAGGGGCAGCGCGGCACGCACCGCCTCCGGCAGCCGGGCCAGCGTCGCCGCGGGGATCGCCTCCAGCGACTTGCGGAGCCTGCGGTGCTCGTCGGGCGAGAGCAGCCGGGGGACGGGGGAGAGCTGCCCGGCGTTGAGCAACTTGGGGACGGCGGTGGGTTCCGGGCTCCGCAGCACTTCGGTGAGCGCCGCGAGCGCGCGCGGGTCGGTGACGAGAAGGAGAGCGAACTCTTCGGGTGTGGGGGCGGATTCGCCGCCCGGGTGACCGTATCCACACCGGCGGGCGACGGCCCTCGCGTGGTCTCCGCGCAGCGTGGGTGAGGGCATGATGCCCTCCAGTAATTCCGTGAGAACGGGCAGCGCGGGGTCGTCCGGGTCGGGCTCCGCGCTGTCGAAGAGGCCGCCGGCCCCGACCGCACGCAGCTCGTCCTCGATCCGCTGCCAGGGGATGCCCCAGCTGCGGCGCGAGACGTGCTGGGAGCTGAAGGGCCGGACCGCGCCGGTGCCGGGGTCGGCGGGCGGCATGATGTGGGCGACCACCAGGCCCACGACGGCGTTGTCGGTGACCGACCAGAACGGGCCGCCGCTGAAGGCGGGGCCGATGGCCATGCCGGTGGGCTCCCCGTCCACGTACCCGATCGAACCGTCACAGGTCTTCACCCGTACGTCGGCGAAGGAGCTGCTCATTCCGCTCCCGTGCCAGGCCCGCAACGACTGCCCCGGCGCCATGCGCTGCCACAACGGCGAGGGGACGGCCTCCTCGGGCATCGATTCGAGGCTCAGCACGGCAAGGTCGCCGAGCCACTCCTGATCGCCCCTCTCACGCACCTCCGCCGTACCCTCACGCGTACCGTCGCGACGGCGTGGCGGCACCCAATGGGCAACCCTGGTCGCGTAGTTGACGGAGGCGGACGGCCCGTGCACGACCACGTGGACGGTGTCGCGACCGGGGTGGCGGGTGTCGAACGGCTTCCTGCCCAGAGCGTCGTTGACGACGTGCGCGCACGTCAGCAGTCGGGTCGAGCTCAACAGGACCCCGGCTCCCGCAGCCCTGACGTCACCCCTGCGCAGCACCGAGACGACGCAGTGCCGCGGGTCGGCCGAGTGGGACCGTGACTCGGTCAGGAACCAGTCCATGTCAGCCCGCCGGTGTGGGGCGCTGCCACGACGCCGAGACCGTCAGGTGGGCCTGTCCGCTGCCGCCGACGATGCCGAGCTTGAGGTCCTGCCCGACCTGCACACCGAACGTCACGTTCACCTCCTGCGGAGGCCGCTCGGATTCCATCAGCGCGTCGTGCACCTCACGGAGCAAGGGGCCCAGCGGGCTCAGGGTGGTCCGCAGCGCCTCGACGGCGAACGCGGCCACCGCGTCACCACCGCGTGACACCGGAACGCTGTGGCCCATCCCGTCGGGCAGGTCCTCGTCCGACTCCGGCCCCGGCGCGTGCGCGGACGGTTGCACGGGCGGCTGCGCCTGGGCGGGGAACACCTCGAACCGAATGGCGGTCCCGTCGGCGAGCTCGAGCTCAGTGAAGTTGGGCACCTATACATTGTGCCGATCATTGACGACGGCGTACCGAGTTCAACAGAAGGAAAAATGTTGTCCCGGCCCGCCGTCGTCAGCGGAGGTTCCTACTCCTCTTCGGCCGCCAGCGTCAGCGAGATCGAGTTGATGCAGTACCGCTGATCCGTCGGTGTCGCATAGCCCTCGCCCTCGAACACGTGCCCGAGGTGCGAGCCGCATCGTGCGCAGCGGACCTCCGTGCGGGACATCCCGTGCGAGGTGTCCTGGAGCAGCTCGACCGCGTCCGTGTCCTTGGGGTCGAAGAAGCTCGGCCAGCCGCAGTGCGACTCAAACTTCTCCTTCGAGGTGAACAGCTCAGCGCCGCACGCGCGGCAGGAGTAGACGCCCTTGGTCTTGGTGTCCGTGTACTCACCCACGAACGCGGGCTCCGTGCCCGCCTTGCGCAGGACCGCGTACTCCGAGGGGCTCAGCTCCGCGCGCCACTGCTCGTCCGGCTTCTCGACGTCGTACGACATGAGACTGAACCCCTTAATTCTTCGTCTTACTGCTTCGACAGCTCGGTCAGGATCTGCGGGCCGATGTCCGTGACGTCGCCCGCTCCCATGGTGAGAACGAGATCACCGGGCCTCGTCATTCCCGCGACGACCGCAGCGGCCTCGGTCTTGTCGTGCACGGCCCGTACGTCGGCGCCCGCCGCCACGGCCGCGTCGATGATCAGGGCGCTGGTGATGCCGGGGATCGGGTCCTCGCGGGCGGGGTAGATGTCCAGGACCACGGAGGCGTCCGCGAGGGCGAGGGACTGGCCCATCTCCTTGCCGAGCTCCTGCGTGCGGGAGAAGAGGTGGGGCTGGAAGAGGACCAGGAGGCGCGAGTCGCCCGCGGAGGAGCGCATCGCCTCCAGGTCGGCCGTCATCTCGGTCGGGTGGTGCGCGTACGAGTCGATGACCTGGACGCCCGCCGCCTCGCCCTTGAGCTGGAGGCGGCGCTTGACGCCGGTGTAGGAGCCGAGGGCCGACGCGAGGTTGTGCGCGGGGATGCCGAGCGCGATGCCCGCGGCCAGGGCGGCCACCGCGTTGTGGGCGTAGTGGCGGCCGGGGACCGAGACCGTGAAGGTCAGGAACTTTCCGTTGAGGATGACCGTGACCTCGCTGGTCAGGCCGCGCGCGGTGATCTTGTGGATGCGCAGGTCGGCGCCCTCGGACTCGCCGTAGGTCACCACCTTCAGGTCGCCCGCGTCGCGCACGCGCTTCGTCAGCTCGACCGCGCCCGGCTGGTCCGCCTCGATCACCAGCGTGCCGCCGGGGACGATCTTGCCCGCGAAGGTCTCGAAGGACTCGTAGATCTCTTCCATCGACGCGTAGTTGGCGTGGTGGTCGAGCTCCACGTTCAGGACGATGGCGACCTCGGGCGCGTACTTGTGGAAGCTGCGGTCGCTCTCGTCGGCCTCGGCCACGAAGATGTCGCCCTCGCCGTGCAGCGCGTTCGATCCGGGGGCGTCCAGGTCGCCGCCGATCGCGTACGAGGGGTCGAGGCCCAGGGTGGAGAGGGTGACCGCGAGCATCGACGTCGTCGTGGTCTTGCCGTGCGTGCCGGCCACCGCGATCGGGCGCAGGCCCTCCATGAGGGAGGCCAGGGCGTCCGAACGGTGGACGACCGGGATGCCGAGCTCGGTGGCGCGGGCCAGCTCCGGGTTGTCGGCGCGGATGGCCGACGAGACGACCACGCAGGTCGCGTCCGACGCGAGGTGCGCGGCGTCGTGGCCGATGTGGACCGTGGCGCCCAGGGTCCGCAGGGCCTCGGCCGTGGCGGACTCCCGCGCGTCACTGCCCGCGACCTTGGCGCCACGCTGGGCCAGGATCTTGGCGATACCCGACATTCCGGCGCCGCCGATGCCGATGAAGTGCGGTCGGTCCATGGCGGTGGGCAGGCCGGGTGCCATACGTGTGTCTCCCCAAGAGTCCAAGAGTTACGGCAGATGAGCAGAGCTCAGACTATTGCCTCGGGCAGGCAGCGAGCACACCTGCGCCCCGTAAGGGGCGCGGGAGAGCGCTCAGTCCTCCGCGTGAGAGAACAGCTTCAGGACCGGTACGCCCACCTTGTGCCGGGCACGTGACGCCCAGTCCCGGTGGAAGAACTCCTCCACGTAGTGCGGGTCGGTGAGGACGATGACCTCGTCCGCGTTCGCCTCGTCGACAAGCTGCTTGAGCGCGTCCAGGGGGTGGTCCTCGATCAGCTGTCCCGATGCCTCGCAGCCCGCCGCGCGCAGCGCCGTCAGCGAGACCTCCAGTGCCTTCTGAGCGGGGCCCGTCGCATCCTCACCTTCGGGTACGTCCCCTTCCCTCGCCGCCTCGTCGATCTCCCCCAGAGCCACGTCGTCGATGGCCCGCAGCAGGCGGTCCGCCTGGTCGCCGCGGGGCTGGAGCAGCAACCGGAAGGTGACCGACTCATCGCCGTGCAAGGTGGTGACAAACTCCACGTCGGCGGAGGTCAGGGCCTTCTCGATCATCAATACGCTTGTGAACACGACAGGCGCCCTTCTCATCCGTGGGCCGCCGAGAGTCTGTCTCGACAGGCCCCTGCGGAAACCATCCTGCCCCGTGGCCGCACGGGGTCTGCGACTTTTAGTGTGCCCAGCGGAAGCCAAACGGAACGGACGATTCCGCTGATTGTCAGGTTTGACGGTATCGGGTGAAGAGGAACCCGGCCTCTTCCAGTACGGAAACCAGTGCGAACCGTTCCGGCACCTGGACCCCGGACCCCCAGGAGATCCGCTGCGCGTCCCCCGCCGTGAGCATCGGGGACACCGTCAGACAGAGCTCGTTCAGGGCCCCGGCCGCCACGAACTGGCCGAGAAGACGGGGTCCGCCCTCCGTGAGCAGCCTGGTCAGGCCGCGCTCGGCCAGGGCGGGCGCGACCCGCTCCGGCTCGACCGCCGCCCCCTCCCCCGCGATCACCACAACGGCGCCCGCCTTCTCGGCCGCGGCGATGCGGTCGGCGGGCGCGGCGGCGCCGGTCACCACGAGCGTGGGCACCAGCGGCTCGGTGAAAAGCGGAAGGGTGAAATCCAGGTTGAGGCTCGCGCTGACGACGGCGATCGCGGGCGCCACCGTCTGCCCGGCCGCCGCCCTACGCTCGGCGAAGGCTTCACGCGCGCGTGCCGGTCGGTAACCCTCTTGGCGGACCGTTTCGGCGCCGACGATCACGGCGTCGGCGATACCGCGCAGGGTGCCGAAGATCCGCATGTCCGCGTCGTTGGAGATCGGCTGCGAACGGCCGTCGTGCTGGGCCGCGCCGTCGAGCGTGGACACCATGTTGGCGCGCAGCCAGGCGGTGCCTCCCGAGGGAGCGGTTCCGTCAAAAGGAGCTGCGTCACCCGAGGGATAGGCGTACGCGTCGGCCAGCTCCCCCAGCTCCCATTCTCGTACCGCTGTCTCTCGTACTGCTGTTTCTCGTACTGCTGTTTCGTCCGTCTGGTCGGTCACAGGGAACAGGCGTCGCATGTCCAGCAGTCTTGCACGGCGCTTAGAGTTAGGAACCGTGTCGTCCTCCACCGCCGCCCCCGGCCATAGCCCCATAGCCGAAGCGGGTCCCCAGTCGCTCTGCGCCCGCGAGCCCCACGTCCCCGCCGACCGTCTGGTCGCCGAGATGGTGCCGCCGCCGCGCTTCGACTCCGTCCGCTTCGATACGTACATCCCGGACCCGAATCAGCCGAGCCAGACCGAGGCCGTGCGGGTCCTGAGCGGCTTCGCTGCCGGGCTCGGCGGGGCGCACGCGTCCGGTGCGGGCAAGCGCCGCTGGTTCCAGAAGAAGGCGGCAGCACCCACAGGACCCCGCGGTGTCTACCTCGACGGCGGCTACGGAGTGGGCAAGACCCACCTCCTCGCCTCCCTCTGGCACGCGACCCCCGCGGCGCCCGAGCAGAAGGCCTTCGGCACCTTCGTCGAGCTGACGAACCTGGTCGGGGCCCTCGGCTTCCAGCAGACCGTACGCACCCTCAGCGGGCACCGGCTGCTCTGCATCGACGAGTTCGAGCTCGACGACCCGGGTGACACCGTGCTCGTGTCCTCGCTGCTCGCGCGCCTCGTCGACGAGGGCGTCGCGCTCGCCGCGACCTCGAACACGCTGCCGGGCAAGCTCGGTGAGGGCCGGTTCGCCTCCGCCGACTTCCTGCGCGAGATCCAGGGCCTCGCCACCCACTTCAAGTCGCTGCGCATCGACGGCGAGGACTACCGCCACCGGGGCCTTCCGGAGGCGCCCGCTCCGTACTCGGAGGAGCAGGTCACCAAGGCCGCGTACGCGACCGAAGGCGCGAGCCTCGACGACTTCCCGCACCTGCTCGACCACCTCGCGCGCGTCCACCCCAGCCGGTACGGAGCGCTCACCGACGGGCTCGCAGCCGTCTGCCTCACCGATGTGACGCCCGTCCCCGACCAGTCGACCGCGCTGCGCCTCGTCGTGCTCGCCGACCGCCTGTACGACCGCGAGGTCCCCGTGCTCGCATCGGGTGTCCCCTTCGACCAGCTGTTCAGCGAGGAGATGCTGAACGGCGGCTACCGGAAGAAGTACTTCCGGGCGATATCGCGTCTCACGGCCCTCGCGCGGGACGCCCAGGGCCTCGTCAAGGCATAACGACTCACCGCTACGCGCGTGGTTCCCGCACGCCTAGGCGCGTGGTACACACATCCGGTCATGTTCCTGTCCGCCAGCAGGAGGTCGACCTTTTATGTCCACGACACGACGTCAGGTGCTAGCCCGTACCGGTGCGGTAGGTGCGGGAATCGCCTTCACCGGCGCCCTCTCGGAACTCTTCGCGGGGAGCGCGGCAGCTCAGGGCAAGGCCGGGTACGGGCCGCTTGTGCCCGACCCCGCCGGTCTGCTCGATCTGCCGAAAGGTTTCCGCTACAAGGTCCTCTCACGGGAGGGCAGCGATCTTCCCTCCGGTGAGGGCAAGGTCCCGAGCAACTTCGACGGCATGGCCACGTTCCGCGGCAAGCGCGGCGGAACCAACCTCGTACGCAACCACGAGAACCGCGTCACCGGCAGAGTCGCCGTGCCCACGGTCGAGGGCATCACCTACGACCCGATGGGCAAGGGCGGCTGTACGGCGCTCGAACTCGACCGCCACAACAACGTCCTCGGCGAACGCGTCGCGATCGCCGGGACCGCGGTCAACTGCGCGGGCGGCCCTACCCCTTGGGGCACCTGGCTGACCTGCGAGGAGACCGAGGACAAGGCCGGCACGAACGGCTACACCAAGGACCACGGCTTCATCTTCGAGGTCGACCCCGTCGACCCGCACCGCACCGGAGCCGTGCCGCTCACCGCGATGGGCCGCTTCCAGCACGAGGCGATCGCCGTCGACCCCAGGCGCGGTGTCGTCTACGAGACCGAGGACGCCTTCCTCAAGCCCTTCGGCCTCTTCTACCGCTTCCTGCCCAAGAAACCCGAGGGCGGCCGGGGCTCGCTGCGCGCGGGCGGCAAGCTGCAGGCCATGCGGGTGCCGGGCGTGCCCGACCTGTCCGCGATCCAGGAGACGGGTGCCAGCTTCAAGGGCATCGAATGGGTCGACGTACCGGACCCGCTGGCCGCCAAGACGCCCATCAGGGACCAGGACTTCGGCCCCAAGGGCATCACCCACGCGCAGAAGCTGGAGGGCTGCTACTGGGGCGGGAAGTCCGTCTACTTCGTCTCGTCGTTCGCCCACAGCGCGGAGGGCTCCGCGGCCGACCACTTCGGCCAGATCTGGCGCTACGACCCTTCCGAGCGCCGTCTCACCCTGGTGATCGTCTTCGGCCCGAGCACCGACATCCAGCTGCCCGGCGAGTCCCCCGACAACATCTGCCTCGCCCCCAGCGGCGGCCTGATGGTGGCCGAGGACGGCGGTGGCGCACAGCACGTGTACGGCCTGACGCGCCGCGGCGAGGTCTACGCGATGGCCCGCGGGCAGCAGAACATCGGCACGCCCCAGGAACCCGAGTGGGGTGAGTTCGCGGGCGTCTGCTTCTCGCCGGACCACGACACGATGTACGTCAACTGCTACACGCCCGGCACGACGTTCGCGGTGACGGGGCCCTGGCACAGGACCTGACCAGACCGGACCGGACGCCGGGTGCGTGGCGACCGCCGCGCACCCGGCCCACGGCGGCTAGGAGCCGATCAGCGGATAGTGGTCGGACAGGTTGGTGTAGGTGTACTTCTTGCCCCAACTGGAGACCGTCCAGGGCGCGCTCTGCTCCTTGACCACCTCGTTGTGCCAGGTGGCGGGGCGGGCGTTGCCCTTGCGGTGCAGGACGTAGTCCAGGTCCTCGCGGGGGTCGTCCGGGTAGCGCTCGGCGGCGATGGAGTTGTCCCGGGTGTCGAAGGAGTACGGGTGCCCCGTACGGCCGTCGGCGGGGGCGAAGCCGCCGTCGGCGAGCATCGAGGCGTACTCACCGCTGTGGGAGTCGACGTTGAGGTCGCCCGCCACGAGGACCTGTTCGTCCGCCGGGATGTTCTTGGCGTCCAGGAAGGCGTCCATCTCCTTGAGCTGCGAGGAGCGGGTCGCGGCCGCCTCGCCGGAGCCGCAGCCCGGGTCGGTGGACTGGGTGTGGGTGCCGACGACGTGCACCTTCTTGCCGTTGACGTTCAACTGGGCGTAGACGAAACCCTTGTTGGAGTACGAGTCGGAGCCGCACGCCTCCTTGTAGACGTACTGCTCCTTGCGCTGGATCGGCCACTTGCTCAGGACGGTCACTCCGCCGTCCTCCGGGGTCACCGAGGAGTACGCGCCGCCGGTGGCGTCCCAGCCGTCCTTGCTCCGGCCCAGGACGGGGGTCTGGTGCGGATAGCGGTCCGCGGCATTCGCCTTCAGGGCGTCGGACGAGGAGTTGTCGAAGGCCTCCTGGAGGACGACCACGTCCTTGCCCTGGAAGAAGTCCGCGTCCGCGATCGCCTTGGCGCGGTGGTCCTGACCCCAGTTCGGGTAAAGGTTCTTGCTCATGAGAAACGCGTTGTACGTGAGCACTTTGAGTGCGGGAGTGTCGACAGAGGCGGCAGGTGCGTCGGCGGCGGTCGCGGAAGGGGCGACGGCAACGAGCGTGGCCGCGGCGAGCACCGTGGTGATCGCGACGGCGTGAGTCCTGCGCAGCGCTGGGTGCGGCACTTGGTCTCCTGAGAGTGGGGGGGTGTGGCGCCGCATATCCAATCAGCCGCGATTACTTCTGGGGATACGTCGAGTGAACAAAGATCCCGCGGCAGGGGCATGACGTTTTTGTGTGGGCTGTTCCGTGTGAGCTGCTCCGTGTGAGCCGTTCCGTGTGGGCCGTCAGAGATCGGCGAGTGTGCTGTCGACCGTGTCGAGGAGTGCTTGTCGGTCGTCCTGGACGCGGGCGAGGACGCGCAGGCCGTAGTACGTGCTCTGCACCCTGCGCGCGACGGCACTTGCGTCGGCCGGGGAGCGGAGCTCGCCCGTGCGTCTGCCGGTCGCCACGACCGCGCGCAACTCCTCCTCCACCCGGTCGAAGTTGCGCCGCACCGCGTCCTTGACCTCCGGGTCGATCCCGGCGATCTCGACGGCCGCGTTGATCGCGAAGCAGCCGCGTCCTTCCGCCTCGTCGAGATCGGCGTCCACGGCGTGGACCATCATGTCCCGCAGCCGCTGTTTCACCGGTCCTTCGCCGCGCAGGATCTCGATCTGCTCGGCGGTGATGGTGTCGTAGTAACGCCGCAGGGCGCGCAGGTAGAGCTGACGCTTGCCGCCGAAGGTGTTGTAGAGGCTGGAGGGCCCGAGTCCGGTGCTTTCGCACAGCGCGCGCGTCGATGTGCCCTCGTAGCCGTGACGCCAGAACGTCTCCATGGCCGCGGTGACGACGCGGTCCTCGTCGAACTCTCGTGGCCTGGCCATGGTCCTCACAGTACGGGTTTTGGAATACGCGTACAAAACGCGTGGTCCCGCTCCGCCCGCTGGAGCCGTGCCGCCCAGAGCACGGCCACCGTTCCGGCGGTGGCGAGCGCGGCACCGACCCAGGCCACGGAGGCGTAGCCGAGTCCGGCATCGATGGTCATGCCGCCGAGGAGCGGGGCCAGGGTGTTGCCGACGTTGAACGCGGCCGTGTTGGTGGCGCCGACCAGCGTCGGGGCCGCCGGGGCGAGGGTGAACACCCGTGACTGGAGTGCCGGGTTGGTCACGTACCCGACGAGACCGAGCAGAAAGACCAGCGCGATCACTACGACGGTGGAACCGGCCGTCAGCGCGAGCAGCGCGGAGAAGAGGGCGAGTGCGCCGAGCCCGAGGCCGAGGGTCCGCAGGGGGCGCGCTTCGGCCGTGCGCCCGCCGATGACCAGGCCCACCATCCCGCCGACGCCGAACAGGGCGAGGACGGCGGGCACCCACCCCTCGGACACTCCGCTCACCTCGGTCAGCAGGGGCGCGAGATAGCTGAAGGTGACGATGACCGCGCCGAAGGCGAAGGCCGTGATGGCGTACGAGAGCCAGAGCTGAGGCCTCGCCATGCCGCGCAGCTCGGCCTTGACCGACGTGCGCCCGGTTTCACCCCGGCCGCCCGGGACCACGAGCAGCGTGCACACCAGGCTCACCACGGTGGCCGCGGCCACCGCCCAGAACGCGGCGCGCCAGCTGGAGTACTGGCTCAGGACGGTGCCGGCCGGTACGCCGACGACCGTGGCAAGGGTCAGGCCGCCCGCCACGACGGCGACCGCCTTGCCCTTGGCCTCCGGTGGTACGAGGGCGACCACGGTGGCCACGGCCACGCCCCAGTACCCGGCGTACGCGAGGGCGCTGACCACGCGCGTGACGAAGAGGACTCCGTAGCCGGGCGCGAGCGCGCCGATCACGTGGGCGACGACGAAGGCCGCCTGGAGCGAGACGAGGGCGGTCCGCCGGGGCCAGCTGAGGGTGGCCACCGCGAGCAGCGGTGCGCCGACGACCATGCCGATCGCGAAGGCCGAGATCAGCAGCCCCGCGTCCGGGATCGACACCCCCAGATCGGCGGCCATGCCCGGCAGGAGGCCGGACAGCATGAACTCCGAGGTGCCTTGGGTGAAGATGCCGAGCCCAACTATGTATACCGCAGGTGGCATTGACGTACGCCCTCCGATCGCGACCTACCTTTTGAAGCACTCGCTCCAAAATCGACGATCAGGACGCTAGCACATTATGAATCGATCGCTTCAAAATGGCCGTCGCGGGGGGCGCGCCCAAGTGCCGTTGTCAGTGGCGGGTGCCAGTCTGGCCGTCATGAATCCGCTGCCCCTGACCGGTGCGAATCCGCTGACTCTGACCGGCATCGACGCGGCGCTGCGCGCCGCGTGGTCCGCCGACACCTGCTCGCCCGACGACGCCGACCGCTCCCCGTGGACCACCGAGAACCCCGCATGGGGGCACTGCGACATCACCACGGTCCTCGTGCACGACATGTTCGGCGGCGAGTTGCTGGTCGGCGAGGTGTGGTCGGTCGACGGCGAGCAGCAGGGCTTCCACTGGTGGAACCGTCTCGCGAGCGGGGTCGAACTCGACCTGACGCGGGAGCAGTTCCTGCTCGGCCAGCGCGTCACGGTGCCGCGCTCCGTGGTGCGCCCGCCGGGCCGCCTGCCGCGCCGCCAGGAGGAGTACGAGCTGCTGCGGCAGCGGTTCACCGAGGCGGCGTCGCCGACGGCGGTGATTGCGGCGCGTTGAACACTCCGGCGTGTGCCGCGTGAAAGGCGGCTTCGGCGCCCGTGTGGACCAGGCGTTCGTCGATGGCGCCGCGGAGGATGAGGAGGCGGTAGTAGAAGGGCGCGCTCAGGGCCGCGAGACCCACCTGACGGTTCGATGGTTCGGCCGTCCGGGGCAGTGCGGCTCAGCCTTCAGCATTTAATCCTTTTTGTGCCGATACGTTCGCCACATGATCACCCTGGCACGGAGACTGACCGCACAGAGGTTGGCCGCCACCTGCGCCCTGACCGCCCTGACCCTCACCTCGCTCGCCGCCTGTGGTTCGGACCCTGCTCCGGGCAGCCGCGATCAGGCAGCCGTGCGTGCCACGGCGAGTGCTCCGCCCCGCCCCGCGACGCTCGCCCCCGGCCCCGCGGGCCTCACCCCGGTCTTCAAGAACGCCCCCCGCACCCCGGCATCCGCCGCCCCCACCGTCGCCCTCACCTTCGACGCCGACATGACCGCCGATCAGGGGCCCCGCGCCGCGGCCGGTGAGCGCTTCGACCATCCGGCACTGGTGGCGACGCTGCGCCGGCTGAAGGTACCGGCGACGTTCTTCATGACGGGACGGTGGGCCGAGGAGTACCCGGCGCAGGCCAAGGACATCGGACGGGACCCGCTCTTCGAGGTCGCCAACCACTCGTACAGCCACTACGCCTTCACCAAGCGCTGCTACGGCCTGCCGACCGTCCCCGCCTCCGGCATGCGCGCCGACATGGAGCGCGCCTTCGCCGCCTTCCGCAAGGCGGGCGTCGAGCACCCGGTGCCGTACTTCCGTTTCCCCGGGGGCTGTTACGACAGGCGGGCGCTGCGTGCACTGGCCCCTGGCGGGGTCACGGCCGTGCAGTGGGACGTGGTGAGCGGCGACGCGTTCGCGACGGACGCCGACGCGGTGGCCCGGCAGGTGCTCGACGGGGTGCGTCCCGGCTCGGTCGTCGTCATGCACTGCACGCGCAGCGCGGCTCCCACGACGGAGCGCGCCCTGCGGAAGATCGTCCCGAAGCTGCGCGAGCGCGGCTTCCGGTTCGTCCGGGTGTCGGAGCAGATCCGGTCGGCGGGCGCACGCGGACAGCACGGATAGCCAGGACAGCGGGGATAGCCTGGCCCTCATGGTCGACACCGCAGACACCTCCGACGCCTCCGACTCTGCCGAGGGCCCGTTCGCCGAGTGCGTGCTGTGCCGCGAGCCCACCGAGTATCCGGAGACGCACAAGGGCGTGACGCTGTGCCCCGTATGCGAGTGGCACGAGGCGCAGCGCACGGCCTGCTCGGGCTGAGTCACCGGGCCCCCACGGGCATTTCGGGGCGCTCAGCCCCGGCGTGAAGCCGTCCCGCCGGCCACCCACACCGCCGCCACCGCGAGCACCCCTGCCGCCGCGGCAGGCAGCGGCTGCACCGGCACCACTCCGTCCCGTGACCCCGTGACGAGCCCGGTAAGGACCGCCTTCGCGGGAGAGCCCGCGGTCACCAGGGCGAGCAGCGAGGCGAGCAGCATCACCGGGATCGCACGCCCCGGCGACCGCACCAGCGGCGGGCTGGTGACGGCGCCGATGGCGGTGCCGAGGAAGGCGCTCACCAGCATCGCGAGCAGCCCGGCGCCGCTCGCCGCGAGCCGGTTCACAGCCGTCCGGTGGTCCGTGCTCGCCGGGTCGCTGATCACCGCGACGACGACGGTGGCGACGGTGCCGAGCACGGCCGTCGCGAGGAAGGCGGAGAGCAGGCAGGCCAGCTGCGCCCGCAGGGGGCCGACCGCCGCCGCCACGCAACTGCGGGCGGCGGGAGGCTCGTTGGTGGCGCAGATCCGCACGATCCAGGCGGCGACTGGCAGCAGCGCGGCGGCCCCGTACGCGAGGGAGTCGAGGATCGGCTGCCCGCTCTGTACGCCGATCGCGAGGAACGCGGCGTACAGGATGACGGGGGCGAGCCAGCGCTGGGAGCGCAGGAGGAGAGCGGACTGGTAGCGGAGCAGGGCATTCATCGGTCACGCACCTCACCGGTCGTGGGCTCGGCGGAGGACTCGAAGGACGCGGGCTCGGGGACGGCCCCCGACGCCGGGGAGGACCCGGCAGACGCGGGCCCGGGAACGGACCCCGACGCCGGGGAGGACCCGGCAGACGCGGGCCCCGAAACAGCCCCCGCCGCCGCAGACCGCCCAGCAAGCGCGGGCCCCGAATCAGACTCCGAAGCCGGGGAGGACCCGGCAGACGCAGGCCCTGGAACAGATCCCGCCGCCACGGACGGCCCAGCAGACACGGACCCCGGAACAACTCCCGCCACCGCAGGCCCCGTCACCGACACCACATGCCACGGCGGACGCGCCGTCAGGAGTGCGCGCAAGGCCACGTCCGAGTGCGTCGCCGCCACCCTCAGCCGCAGTGCCCCCTCCGGGGAGTGCCCGGTGACGACACCCGGCAGGGAGGGCGGCGCGGCGCCCGCAGAGCCCTGCGCCTCGATCACGACCGAAGGGACTCCCGCGGCAGTAGCTGCGCCTTCCCGCGAAGTTCCTTCCTGCGTAAGGGAGTTCACCGCCGAGCCGATCACCGCGTACGTCATGTCCACCGCACCCAGGAGCCGCCGGGGGTCGTGGTCCACGAAGACGACGGCGCCGCCCTCCGCGACCCGCTCGGCGACCGCGCGGTCGAGCTCGTCGCGGGCCTCGGCGTCCAGGCCCGTCCATGCCTCGTCGAGGACGAGCAGTTCGGGTTCCGCGAGGAGCGCCTGGGCCACGGCGACCTTCTGGCTGCTGCCCTTGGACAGCTCCGACAGGGGCGTACGCGCGTGGTTCCCGGCGCCGAAGCGCTCCAGCCACTCCTCCGCGCCCCGCGCCGCCGCTCCCTTCGTCAGGCCGTGGATGCGGCCCAGGTGCGTGAGATACCCGGCGGCCGTGAACGGCAGCGCCGCCGGGAAGCGTTCGGGGACGTACGCCGTGCGCGGCCGTCCGACGACGCGGCCCTCGGTCGGGGCGTCGATCCCGGCGATCAGCCGCAGCAGCGTCGATTTGCCGGTGCCGTTCGCTCCCTCGATCCGCACCAGCGCGCCCGCGCGCAAGCCGAGCCCGACGTCGCGCAGGACCCACGGCCCGCCCATGGCATAGCGCCGCCCCACCCCGTCGAGCCGCAGCGCGGCCCCCGCAAGATCACTGTCCATGCGGACATCCTCGCGCAAGGGTGGGGCAGCGGGACAAGAGGCGAGAACGGGAAGCAAAGCCCCTGACCGGTCAGGGACCGGCCCCTGACCGGCCCGATCTTCCGCCGGGCGGACTGGCAGACTGGGGCCGTGAGCAGCGACCAGACCTCCGCCGGGAAGCCCCAGCCGCAGGACACCCCAGACCCCCAGGACAGCCCCTTCCGCGTGGAGCAGACGACGCGCGACGAGGCACCGCAGTACGTACTGCCTCTGGTGGCGCGCATCGAACGCGCCGAGCCCCCGCACCGTACGGACGCCCTGGAGACGGCAGCACGCGCGGTGCTCGTCATGCTCGGTGACGAGCGGTCCCTCGGTGACGGCGAGTGGGCGCAGGCCATGCGGGACTGGCAGGACGCCCGGATCCGCAAGGTGGTGCGGCGGGCGCGCGGCGCCGAGTGGCGGCGGGCCGAGGCGCTTCCGGGCATCACGGTCACGGGCAAGTCGGCGGAGGTGCGCGTCTTTCCGCCGGTGCCGCTGGACGGCTGGCCCAAGGACCTGGCGCGGCTCCAGGTCTCGGGCACGGACCTGGACGATCCGGAAGCGGTGCCGCCGCCGGACGCGGCCTCACCGGTCCTGTGGATGAGCCCCGACGTCGAGATGTCGGCGGGCAAGGCGATGGCGCAGGCCGGGCACGGCGCCCAACTGGCCTGGTGGGAGCTGTCGGACGAGGAGCGCGCTGCCTGGCGGGACGCCGGTTTCCCGCTCTCCGTCCGCACCCCGGACGCCGCGCTCTGGCGCGAACTCGTGGCGAGCGGCCTGCCGGTGGTGCGGGACGCGGGCTTCACGGAGATCGCGCCCGGTTCCTGCACCGTGGTCGCCGACCACCCCGCCCTGCGTTGAGTCAGGTAGTGACGGTGGCGACGGGGGCGAGGCCGTAGGTACGGGCGTAGCCGTTCTCGGTGCCGACGAGGAGGTCGACGATCTCGAAGTAGCGGTCCCAGAACGGGGTTTCGCGCAGTGCGTCGATGAGGTGCTGGTAGGCCTCGTGGTCGTCGGCCTCCCAGACCCACACGTCGGTGACGCGGGTGGAGTAGAACTCCGTGTCGTAGAAGCGTGACCGGACGCCGGTCGTCCTGGCCTTGATCGCGGGGATGACCTGGGTGGAGAAAGCGTCCACCCGCTCCTGAACGGTCATGGCGAGCCACTCAGGCATGGTCTTGATGAGCATGAACGCGGTGACCGGGGGTGTGGTGTTCTCGGCGGACATGACAGGTGCCTCCTGGGCGTTGGGTGGTTCGGCTTGGTGGTTCGGCCGAGTGATTCGCCGGGTGGTTCGAGTCCGGCGGCTCGGGTCCGGCGGTTCGGTGGGGCGTGCCGGATCGGTACGTCCCTCATCCTGCGGAGGATCACGGTGTTGCCACAATGGGAACATCAGCAAGGGATCATTGCCTGAAATGGAATTACGCCTGTGAGCAGCAGTCCAGGGTCGCCAGAGGCCTCAGAACCCGTCATCGACGCCAACCTCGCCGTCGCGCTCGACGCCCTGCTGGCCGAGCAGAGCGTCACTCGCGCCGCCGCGCGTCTGCACACGTCCCCCGCCGCCATGAGCCGCACGCTCGCCCGTCTCCGGCGCATTCTCCAGGACCCCCTCCTTGTCCGGGCCGGCCAGACGATGGTCCCCACCCCCCGCGCCCAGGCCCTGCGCGACGAGGCCGCCACGGTGGTGCACCGGCTCGGAGCGCTGCTCACTCCCGACGCCGGGGCCGACCCCGCCTCGCTGCGCGGCACCTTCACCCTCCAGGCGGCCGACCTGGTCGGCGCGGCCCTTGCCCCCGGGCTGCTGCGCCTTGCCCACCAGGAGGCGCCGGGGGTGTCGTTGCGGTTCCGGGCCGAGGATCTGGAGGCCGGACCGGCTCTCCGCGACGGCCGGATCGATCTGGAGGTCGGATCCATCGACCACGTCGATCCCGAGACCCGGGTCGAGGAACTCGTCACGCTCCGGATGGCGGCAGCCGTCCGTCCCGGACACCCCCTCACCCAAGGGACGTTGACCCCGGACCGGCTCGCCGCCGCCGAGCACGTCGTGGTGAGCCGCCGCGGCCGGTTCAAGGGACCCATGGACACCGCCCTGGCCGAGCTGAACCTCCGGCGGCGGGTCGCCGTCGTCCTCCCCAGCCACATGGCCGCGATGGCCCTGAGCGCCGCCAGCGATGTCGTCTGCCTCGTCCCCACCGCGCTCCCCGGCGCCGCCCCCTCTCCCCTCACCGACCCGGCCACCACCCTCGGCCTGCGCCTTCTCGACATCCCTCTGCCGCTGCCGCCCGTGTCCGTCGGCCTGGCATGGCATCCACGCCAGGCGGCCGACGGAGGCCACCGCTGGCTCCGCGACACCGTCCGCAGGACGCTCCTCGCACCCCGGAGCCCGGCTGTCTGACGTGTGCGCCCACAGGCCGGGGGCGACAGGAGAGGATGTACCTCGAGAAACGCACGACGGACGGAACGGCGCTGAGGAGACCGGCATGGCGAGCGAGACCGGCATGGCGAGCGAGCTCGGCGTGAGCGACGACGCGCAGGCGGGAGCGGCGGGAGCGAGAGCGGGGGGCGCCAAGCTCGACGGCCGCGTGGAGCGCGGCAACCAGACCCGCCGTCTCGTCCTGCGCCGCACGGTCGACATCGCGTCGGTCGAGGGCCTGGACGCGCTCTCGGTCGGCCGCATCGCCACCGAGCTGAAGCTCAGCAAGAGCGGGGTCTTCGCGCTCTTCGGCTCCAAGGAGGAGCTCCAGCTCGCGACCATCCGCGCGGCGGGCCGCATCTTCCTGGACAACGTGGTGGAACCGGCCCGGCAGACCCCGCCCGGCATCGGCCGCGTGTGGCAGCTGTGCGCGCGCTGGCTCGACTACTCGGAGCAGCGGGTCTTCCCCGGCGGCTGCTTCTTCTACGGGGTGATCGCGGAGTTCGACGCCCGCGAGGGCGCGGTGCACGACGCCCTTGTCCACGCCGACCGCGACTGGAACGGCCAGGTGCGGGAGTGCATCGCCGAGGCACTCGACACCGGTGAACTGCGCCCGGACACCGACATTCCCCAGCTCGCCTTCGAGTTCATCGCCCTCATGGAGACGGCGAACGCGCACTCGGTGCTGCACGACGAGCCGGTCGCCTACCGCAGGGCGGGCGTCGCCATCACGGCACGGCTGCGTGGGGCGGCGACGGATCCGTCGGTGGTGCCGCAACTCCCCTGAGGCTCCGGCCGATCGGAGCCGGGACCAACTCCGGGACCGAGTCCAGGATCAGTTCTGGGACCAACTCCGGGAAACAAGCAGCACGACCGTTCGTTTAGATTTATGCTTGCCGCATGCTCCCACCGATAACGCGCTCGATCATGCGTACGACCTGGCAGCCGGGACCCGAGACGATCACGCCGGATCCTGGCCCGACCCTGGTGAGCCTCACCGAGTTCACCGCCCACCGGCACACCCAGACCGCCGCGATCGCCCTGGCGGGGCTGCGACTGCGCCGGAGGTGGCCACAGACTCCCGGCGCCATCGGCATGTGGCTCTGGGTCGACCCGTGGCGCAAGCGCTCGGGGTCGCTCTCGGTCTGGGCCGACGAGCGATCGCTGTACGCGTTCGTCGGGCGCCCCGACCACGTACGGATCGTCCGCGCCCACCGGGACCGGGGCACGATGCGCGCCACCGCGTGGACGGCGGACCGGCTCGACCCGGATGCCGCGTGGGCCACCGCGCACACGCTGCTCACCCACTCAAGTCCCTGGCCGGATCCGGCCGTTCACGCCCAGGAAGGACCGTGAGGACCTCATGACCGACCTCGCCACACCCGACCTCATCGCACTCGACCGCACCGCCGTCCAGGAATCGCTCCGCGTCCTGCGCGCCGCCCGGGACGCAGACTGGGAACGCCCGTCCCCCTGCGCCGGCTGGACGCTGCGCGACCTGGTGGCGCACATGACCGCACAGCACCACGGATTCGCGGCGGCGGCACGGGGATCGGGCGCCGACCGTACGTACTGGATCGCCCCGGATCTCGGCCGCGACCCGCTCAAGATCTACGAAGAGTCGGTACGCCACGTACTGGCCGCGTTCACCGAAGAGGGCACCATGGAAAGGGGGTTCACGCTTCCCGAGATCGGCGGGACGTTCACGGGACGGATCGCCGTCGGCTTTCACTTCCTGGATTACGTGGTGCACTCCTGGGACGTGGCGACGACCATCGGCATCGACGTCGACCTCCCCCTGCCGGTCGTCGAGGCCGCGCTCGAAATCGCCCGCAGGGTGCCGAAGGACCCCGAACGCCGGGTCCCGGGTGCCGCGTTCGCACCCGTCCTGCCCACACCGGAGCACGCGTCACCACTGGAGGAGATGCTCGCTCTCCTCGGACGTCCGGACGGACGCCCGGACGGACACCCGGAGCGTTGAACATCACGCACGCCTCTTCCGTATCTCCTGGTACCAGGAAGTAGCTTGCCCTCCACAATCAGGTGCACGGGCAGGTTGACGGGCAGGAAGGCACGGCACATTGCGGCGCATCAACGGCACGGCTCTGATCATCGCGGCACTCGTGGCCACAGTGGGCGCGCTCGCGTTCCCCATGTGGTCCTACGCCGACCGTTCGGGCACCGGGCCCGCCAACCTGGCCGCCGGGTCCGTGGCCACACAGTGGGGCCCGCTCTCGACGGCCGACCGCGATCTGCTGGTGAAGGTGCGGCTCGCCGGTCTGTGGGAGATACCCGCGGGCCAGCAGGCGGTCGAGCGGGCACCGACGAAGGCGATCAAGGAGGCCGGTGACCATCTGATCGTCGGCCACACCGACCTCGACAAGCGGGCCCGTTCGGTCGCGGCGCAGCTCGGCGTGGAGCTGCCGAACCAGCCGACCGCCCAACAGCAGGGATGGCTGCAGGAGTTGACGGAGGCCAGCGGCGAGACGTACGAGCGGAAGTTCGCGAATCTGCTGCGCGCCTCGCACGGCAAGGTGTTCGCCGCGATCGCGCAGGTGCGGGACAGCACGCGCAACTCGCTGATCCGGCAGCTGGCCACCGACTCCAACCAGACCGTCCTCGACCACATCACGATGCTGGAAGCGACCGGACGCGTCGACTTCGACGACATCGCGAACGGCGGCGCCGCCACCGCGACGGCCAGCCCCACCGGGCCTCCGCCGCCCTCCGGCGTCGCTCCCCCGGAGCCGCCTCCCGCCGGTCCGACCGGCGACGTGTCCACGACATCACGGCCTTCACCGGCCGCACCCGGAGAAGTCAACACGAACAGGCCGGAACCTCAAATGTAGCTCTGAACGTCCCCCCTCATGGGTTCGGCCGCGGCTGCCGGGGCCATCACCTCTGCACACGTTCACAAGACACGGGCACGACGCGGGGTCTTGGCGGCGGGGTGTTGGCGAAGGAGGGGGAACATGAAGCATTTGGGGACCGGAATCGGGTGGCGTCCGGAGATCGCGGACGCCGTGGAGCGGATGCCCGGCATCGACTGGGTCGAGGCCGTCGCGGAGAACCTGTGCCCCGGGCACCTCCCCGATTCCCTCCTGCGGCTGCGCGAGCGCGGTGTCACGGTGGTGCCGCACGGCGTCTCGCTCGGCCTCGGCGACGCCGGGCGCCCCGACGAGACGCGCCTCGCCGCGCTCGCCGAGCGCGCGCAAACTCTCGGCTCGCCACTGGTCACCGAGCACATCGCGTTCGTACGCGCCGGGGGCCCGCTGACGGCTTCGCAGCCCCTTGAGGCGGGCCACCTGCTTCCGGTGCCGCGCACCCGTGACGCCCTCGACGTGCTGTGCGAGAACGTACGCATCGCGCAGGACGCGCTGCCGGTGCCGCTCGCGGTGGAGAACATCGCGGCGCTGATCTCCTGGCCCTGCGAGGAGATGACAGAAGGGCAGTTCCTGTACGAGCTCGTCGAGCGCACGGGCGTACGCCTGCTCATCGACGTGGCCAACCTCCACACGAACCACGTCAACCGCGGCGAGGACCCGGCGAAGGCCCTGGACGAGCTGCCGGTCGAGGCCATCGCGTACGTCCACGTCGCGGGCGGCTTCGAGCGGGACGGCGTCTGGCACGACAGCCACGCCCACCCCGTCCCCGAGCCGGTCCTGGACATCCTGGCGGACCTGGCGTCGCGGGTGACCCCGCCGGGCGTCCTCCTTGAACGCGACGAGAACTTCCCTGCGCCGCAGGAGCTCGAGCGGGAGCTGGACGCGATACGGGAGACGGTACGGGCGAGTGCGCCGACCACCGGTGAGCCCGCCGCGGCCACGTCATCGGCGACACTCCCCGCCTCCGCTCCCGTCGTCCCCGCCCCCACCCGGCAGCGTCTCGCCCTCGCGCAGACCGCGCTCCTGTCCGCGCTCGTCGCGGGGACGCCCGCGCCCGAGGGGTTCGACCGGGCCCGGCTGACCGTGCAGAGCCGGGCACTTACCGGCAAGCGGGCCGATGTCGTGGCGAAGGTGGCGCCCGAGCTGCCGGAGATTCTCGGCGAGGCCTATCGCGCGCAGTTCTTCTCGTATGCCCAGACACGGCCGATGTCCGGCGGGTACCGGCGCGACGCCCTTGACTTCGCCGAGCGGCTGCTGCTCGCCGGGCAGCCCGAGGACTCCGAGGCGCGCGGCCGGTTGACCCAGTGGTGGCTGGAGCGTTCGGGGCCCGCGCCGCTTGACGCGCGGCCGGTCACGCGGTGGCTGCGGGCGGCCCGGTTCGCCCTGCGGCGGGGTTAGGGGGCGGCCGTGCAGATCCTGTCCATCTGCTTCGCCCTCCTTCTCGCGGCCTCGTCGTTCGGCCTCGTCGTCGGCGTCTCGCGCATACGGCAGGCCGCGCCCGAGCAGCCCGACGCACAGCACGGAGCCGTGTTCGACCCCCTGGAGGCCGCCTTCCTCGCGGGCGGCCCCGGCCGGGTCGCCGACGCCGCCATCGCGGCCCTGCACGAGGACGGGCGCCTTGTCGTCGCCTGGCCCGGCATCGTCGAGATCCAGTCGGCCGAGGCCCGCAACCCGGTGGAGGGCGCGGTGCTCCAGGCCCACGCCGACGCACCGAGCGGCGCCCTGCACTGGCTGCGTATCGGCGCGATGCGCAGCCCCGCCGTACAGGCGCTGGGCGACGGCCTTGCCCGACGCGGCCTGATGGCGCGGCCCGAGGCCCTGGACCGCTTGCGGCGCCGGAGGACCCGGCACAACGTCCTGAGCTTCGTCGGGTTCTTCGTCGTCGTCGCCGTCATCGCCGTCGAGGACGACGACGGTCCCTCGTGGGATCCCGTGAGCGTGCCGACCATCGTCCTCATCGTCACCTGGGTGCTCGGCGCGCTGATCGGCTGGCTCTGCCGCAGCGCCGCCCGCGCCCGGGTGACCGCCTCGGGCCGGACCGCGCTCGCGGAGTACCGCGCCGCCGGCGCGGACGCACCCGGCGCGGCGCACCGCGTGGCGGTGGACGGCCTGGTCGGCGTCCTCGACCCCGATCTGCACGCACAGCTGCGAGCCGCGCACAGCTTCCGCCCCGGGCGTACGACGACGGGGACGTCCACGTCGTACGCGAGCTCCGGGACCACCATCGCGTGGTGCGGAGGCGGCGCGGGCGGGGACGGAGGCGGGGGCGGCGGAGAGGGTTCGTCATGCGGCGGCTCCGGCTGCGGGAGTTCCGGCAGCTGCGGCGGAGGCGGCGGCTCGTCGTGCGGTGGAGGCGGCGGGGGCGGCTGCGGGGGCGGAGGGGGCAGTTCCTAGCGCTCCCGCCCGGGGAGGAGCGCGTACCCGCATCCGATATCGCGTGGTGCGGCGGGGGCGGAGAAGCAGGAGAAGGTTCGTCATGCGGCGGCTCGGGCTGCGGGAGTACCGGCGACGGGAGCGGCTGCGGGGGCGGAGGGGGCAGTTCCTAGCGCTCCTGCGCGGGGAACAGTGCACGCCCGCACCCGATGCCCCTTACCCGTACGGCGGTTGACGTACTCCGGGAGGTATCCCGCAGGCGCGTCCTCGCGGCGCACTAACGTGCGGTGCCGCAACAGGAGGCACCATGCGATCCATCAACGGCACCGGCCTCATCGTCGCGGGGCTCGTCGCGACCCTGGCCGCGCTGCTCTTCCCCCTCTGGTCGTACCAGGACAGGTCGGGCACCAACCTGGCCCAGCTCAACGCGGAGACCGTGTCGACCCAGTTCGGCCCGCTCTCCGCGCTCGACCGTGAGTTCATCACCAAGGTCCGGCTCGCGGGACTCTGGGAGCTCCCCGCCGGACAGCAGGCGGAGGTGCGCGGCACGACCAAGGCCGTCCAGACCGCCGGCAAGCATCTCGTCGAAGGCCATACGTTCCTGGACGCGCGGGTACGCGAGGTGGCGACGCGGCTCAATCTCGAACTGCCCAACCAGCCGAACCCGCAGCAGCGGAGCTGGCTCGACACGCTGAGCGCGGCGCACGGCGAGGCGTACGACGAGAAGTTCGCCAACATTCTGCGCGCCGCCCACGGCAAGGTCTTCGCGGTGGTCGCCCAGGTCCGCGCGAACACCCGCAACTCGCTGGTGCGCGCGCTCGCCGACGACGCGAACACGACCGTCCTCGACCACATCAAGGCCCTCGAAGGCACGGGCCTCGTCGACTTCGACAAGCTGGCACGCGACGCGGCATCGGCGAGCCCCGCCCCGGTGACCCCGTCCCCCGCCCCACCGGGCCCGACCGAGTCGCCCGCTCCGGCGACTCCCGTCTCCCCCTCCCCCACGTTCCCGCTCCCGCCACCGGCGTCCCGCCCCAAGCCCACGACGAAGGACAAGGGAGACCCGCGTCCACATGCTGAATAATCCGTGGCGCCACCCTCGCTCCCTCGCATAGAACACCGGCATGTTCTGGCTCCCCCTCCTCCTCGTGGCCTGGGTCGTGTCGGGCCTGGCCTGCGCCCGGCTCTGCCTCACCGCGTTCCGCGCCGCCCCGCACGGCGCGACCCCGGGGCACCTTCACGAACTGACGCTCTACGAAGCCGCCTTCCTCTCCGGCGGCCCCGCCCGCGTCACCGACCTCACCCTGGTGTCGATGGCCCGCACCCGGCGCCTGCTGCTCGCGCACACCGGATGGGCGACGGTCGTCGACCCGGTGGGCGGGGACGACATGGAGCGTTCCGTGCTCGGCGCGATAGGGCCCGCGGGGCAGTCGCCGATAGCGCCGGTGCGCCGGGCAGCGGCAGGCACCGACGCCATGCGCGCCCTCGCGGACCGACTCGTCGCGGCGGGCCTCGCCCTGCCGGACGGCACCTGGTCGGGGGTCGCGGGAGCGGTCAGACAGGTGCGGGCGGCCACCGTCGCGGTGGCCGCCCTTGGCGCCGTCGCGCTCCTGATGCCCGCCCAGGAACCGCCGGGGCAGGTGCCCGTGGCGCTCTGGTTCGCGCTGCCCCTGGTCCTGAACGCGAGCTGCCTGGCCGTCGCCCGCTTCGAGGTCCACCCCTACCCCCGCTGGGCCTCACCCGCGGGCCAGCTCCTTCTGAGCGCGCTGCCCGCGCGCGGCGGCTCCGACCTCACCGTCATCGCCGTACGAGGCACGCGCGCGCTTGCCGACCCGAAACTGCGTGCGGCTTTCGCACACCGGGATGCGGCGCATCGGGGTCATTGAGCCGACTTCGGCGGGGCGGTGCTTTACTTCGCCATTTACCGAACGAATCATCCCTTTTATTCGAGCAACGCACGGCCGAATGAAGGAATGAAGAGCGATGAGAGCAGCAGCCGCCCTCTACGGAACCGCCGGATCCCTGGTCCTGACCGCACTCGTCGTCGCCCCCACGGGAAACGCGTCCGCGGCCGGTCCCTCCCCCTACCCGGAAGCACACGGCACCATGGTCGCGGCCCAGCGCGCCCAGGCGGCCGGTGTCCGCTTCGGCGCCTGTCCCGCGGCGGAGGGCCTGCCCTCCTCGGTCAAGTGCGGCACCGTGTCGGTGCCGCTCGACTACGCGAACCCGGACGGCAAGCAGATCAAGCTGACCGTCAGCCACACCAAGGCCACGCGGAAGGCGGAACCACGGCGGGGCAAGGCCGTCAAGCGGCAGGGCGCCCTCGTGTTCAACCCCGGCGGCCCCGGCGGGTCCGGCATGTACTTCCCGATGGTCGGCATGCTCCCGGAGTGGAAGCGCATCGCGGCGGCGTACGACCTCGTGGGCTACGCCCCGCGCGGTGTCGGCCGCTCGGCCCCGATCTCCTGCCAGGACCCGAAGAAGTTCGGCAAGGCACCGAGCCAGGCGCCGACCCACCCCGACGACGCGTACAAGCAGAAGCGCATCAAGCAGGCGAAGGCGTACGCGGAGGGCTGCGTCAAGCGCTCCGGGCAGGCCGTGCAGTACTACACGAGCCTGAACAACGCCCGTGACCTCGATGTGCTGCGGGCCGCGCTCGGCGAGAAGAAGCTGACCTTCATGGGTGCTTCCTACGGCACCTACTTCGGCGCCGTGTACGCATCGCTCTTCCCCTCGCACGTGCGCCGCATGGTGTTCGACTCGGCGGTCAACCCCGACCCCCGGCAGATCTGGTACGGCAACAACCTCGACCAGTCGGCGGCCTTCGAGCACCGCTGGGGCGACTTCCGCACCTGGGTGGCCAAGCACGACAAGGCGTACCACCTGGGCAAGACGCCCCAGGCGGTCCTGCGCAGCTACGAGAAGGTGCGCGACAAGCTGGCGGCCAAGCCCGCGGGCGGCAAGGTCGGCCCCGGCCAGCTGCAGTCGGCGTACCTCCAGGCCGGTTACTACGACGACTACTGGCCGACGCGTGCGTCGGCGCTCTCGGCGTATCTGAAGGGCAACCCGAAGCCGCTGATCGAGCAGGCCGCGCCCGAGCCGAAGGCGGCCAAGGAAGCGGAGAACGGCAACGCCGTCTACACCGCGGTCGAGTGCAACGACGCGCCCTGGCCGACGGACTTCGAGACCTGGAACCGCGACAACTCGGCGCTCGCGCGCAGCGCTCCCTTCGAGACGTGGGACAACGCCTGGATGAACCTGCCGTGCGCCTACTGGCCCGCGCCCCGGCAGCGGCCCGTCGACGTCCGCACCCAGGAGGGCGAGCTTCCCCCGACGCTGATCCTGGCCGCCGAGCGGGACGCCGCGACCCCGTACGAGGGCGCCAAGGAGCTGAACCGCAGGCTGGGAGGCTCGGTGCTCGTGACCGAGCGGGACGCGGGTACCCACGGCATCGGCGCGGGGCCCAACAAGTGCATCAACGGCCACATGGAGTCCTACCTCCTTGAGGGCAGGCTCCCCGTGCGGCGCGCGGCGTGCGCACCGCACAAGGAGCCCCAGCCGCTGTCCGGCGCGCGGGCGGCGGCTCTTCCCAAGGGACAGCACTAGCTCGACTGGCTACAAGGCGCCGAGCCGTTCCAGCGGGAACGGCGGCTGTGCCAGTGGGCGCACCGCGAGCCGGGTGAGCGGCAGGACGTTGTCGTCGCCCGCCGTGCGGTTGGCGTGCAGGACGCCGCAGTGGGTGCAGCGGTGGACGAGGATCCACTCGCCGTCTCCTCGTACGGAGATGGCGAGGGGTTCCATCCTGGCGCCGCAGTCCGCGTCCCGGTCGCCCGGGGTGTCGTCGAGGTGACGGCTCCACAGGCAGTTGGGGCAGTGGTTGCGGTGGTCGGTGCCGGGCGCGGTCATCGATACGTCGAGACCGCAGTGCAGGCAGCGGAAGGACTGGGCGCGCGCTTCAGTGCGGGCCCGCCGAGAGGTGTTGCGGGACATGTTGCGGGACATGGTGGGAGTGACTCCAGTGCGTCGCGGAATGGGCTGACTTCGAGCTGTTCCGCGGGGCCCTGGGCATACACGCACCATCTTCCTGTTCTCGGGTTCGACCTCTCGATGAAAACGCGGACCGGGCGGGCGCGGCAACCGAATTACGGCTGCCGCGCCCGCCCGGTGCACGGAACGGAGGGGGTTACGGGGTTACGCAAGACCCGCCACGAGCTCGGCCACGGACTTGCGGCGACCGGTGTAGAACGGGACCTCTTCGC
Organism: Streptomyces sp. NPDC055239; assembly: GCF_053606205.1. NCBI lineage: Bacteria > Bacillati > Actinomycetota > Actinomycetes > Kitasatosporales > Streptomycetaceae > Streptomyces > Streptomyces sp. NPDC055239. The sequence goes on from NZ_JBSGRD010000003.1 coordinate 908,993, forward strand.
GTACGTGCATGCGGGCCTCGGAGGCGCGCAGGTGCCGCATGAGGTCGACGATGCGGTACAGCTCGTCGGCCTCGAAGGCGAGCAGCCACTCGTAGTCGCCGAGCGAGAACGAGGCGACCGTGTTGGCGCGCACGTCGGGGTAGCCGCGGGCCATCATGCCGTGGTCCTTGAGCATGCGGCGACGGTCCTCGTCGGGCAGCAGGTACCAGTCGTAGGAGCGCACGAAGGGGTAGACGCTGATGTAGTTGCGCGGCGTCTCGTCGGCCAGGAAGGCCGGGACGTGCGACTTGTTGAACTCGGCGGGACGGTGCAGCGCCATGTTCGACCAGACCGGCTCCAGGGCGCGGCCCAGCTTGGTGCGGCGGAAGAGGTTGTAGGCCTCCTGCAGCTCGTCGGCGGTCTCGGCGTGCCACCAGATCATGACGTCCGCGTCGGCGCGAAGGCCCGACACGTCGTACGTGCCGCGGACGGTGATGTCCTTGGCGGCGAGCTGGTCGAAAAGATCCTGGACCTCGTCGGCGTAGCCCGCGCGGTCCTCGGGGAGCAGGTCCCGAAGCTTGAAGACGGACCACAGCGTGTAGCGGATGACCTCGTTGAGGTCCTTGGCCTTCTTGCCCGCGTTCGGGCTCTTGGCGGGGGCGTCGTCACTCATGGCCCTATTCTCCTCCGCCGCCGTGCAGGCTCTGCACCGGGTTGGCGGTGAGCTCCTGCACACCGGCCAGGTCACCGCCGAGCTCGTCGACGGCCGCGTACGCGCTCGCGATGCACGCGGGGATGCCCACTCCGTCGTACGCCGCTCCGCACACGGCGAGGCCCGGCAGCTTGCTCACGTGCTCGCGGACGCGGGCCACGCGCGCGTGGTGGCCCACGGGGTACTGCGGCAGGCCGTCGTGCCAGCGGGTGACGCGGGTGGCGACGGGCTCCGCGTCGAGGCCGGTGGCCGCGCGCAGGTCGCGCCGGGAGAGCGCGATGAGGTCGGCGTCGTCGCGCCCCAGGATCGCGCTCTCCCCGTACCGCCCCACCGAGGTCCGCAGCACCAGCAGGTCGGGGTCCTCATCGGCGATCCAGCCCCACTTGCGCGAGGCGAAGGTGGACGCCTTGATGGTGTGCCCGTCGACGGGCGGCACGAGAAAGCCGCTGCCTTCGGGGAGGTCGGTCTCGCTGCGGCGGTACGCGAGGGTCATCAGGGCCATGGAGGCGTACTCGATGCCCGCGAGCTCGGCCGCGGCGGCGGGGGCCTCGACGCCGAGCAGCGCGGCGGCGGCGTAGGCGGGCACGGCGACGACCACGGCTTCGGCGTCGATGGTCTGATCCGCGGTACTCACCTGCCAGCCGTCCGGGGTGCGCCGCAGCTCGGTGACCGGCGTCCCGGTGCGGATCTCCCCGCCCCTCGCGCGCACCGAATCGGCGACGGCGAGCGGCAGTTGGCCGACGCCGCCCTCGATGCCCATGAACACAGGGCCGGTCTGCTGGTTCTGCGCGGCGCGGGCCTGGATGGCGCGGACGCCCTCCGTGAGCGAGGCGTGGGTGCGGGCGGCCTCGAAGAGCTGCGGGACCGCCGAGCGCATCGAGATGCGGTAGGCGTCGCCCGCGTACACCCCGCCGAGGAGCGGTTCCACGAGGCGGTCGACGACCTCGCGGCCCAGGCGCGCGGCGACGTACTCGCCGACGGCCACGTCGTCGCCGATCTCGGTGGGCGGCAGGTCGCGGTCCTGTTCGATGCGGCGCAGGCCCTCGTCGGAGAGCACTCCGGAGAGGGCGGACGCGTCGCCGGGTACGCCCATCACATGGCCCTTGGGCATCGGGCGCAGGGCCCCGCGGGTCCAGATCGCCGCGGTCGCGGTGGCGGGCGGCTGCAGCCGGTCGGCGAGGCCCACCTCGCGCGCGAGGGCGATGGCCTCGGGGCGGCGGGCCAGCATCGACTCGGCGCCGAGGTCGACGCGGACGCCCTCGATCTCGCCGGGGAGCAGCTTGCCGCCGAGCCTGTCGGACGCCTCGAGGACGGTCACGCGGGCTCCGGTGTCGAGCAATCGGTGGGCGGCGGCCAGTCCGGCGATCCCGCCACCGATGACAACCACATGACCCGTACGTGTGTCCGTTTCGCGCATGCCTCCACTCTACGAGGCGGCCACTTCGCGTCGGGCGAGTCCCGACCGTGACCCCATCGGGACCGGTCGGCAACCACCGTTCCGGCCTTCCCGGGCGTCAAAGGAGCATCAGTCACCACGACCCTCGGGGGGTACGTCGAAATGCACGCGTCCAGCACGTCAAGGCACCGCACCGCCGTCCAGGCACTCTCGGCCGTCCTGCTCGCGGCAGCCCTCGCGCTCACGGGGTGCAGCGCGGGCAACGGCGCCGGCGACAGCGGCAGCAACGACAAGGCGGCCGCCAGCCGGGCGGACGAGGGGGTGGGCGGCAGCGGCGCGGCGGACAAGTCCGGCCGGAAGGAGCCGCCCAAGCTCAACGGCACGCACATCATCCGCACCGCGACCCTGACCGTCCGCGTCAAGGACGTGCCGAAGGCCCTGGCCGAGGCACGCGCGGCGGCCACCGACGCGGGCGGTGTCGTCGGCGACGAGACCACGGACCGCGACGGCCAGGGCCATGAGCGCTCCCGCATCGTGCTGCGTGTCCCGCAGGACCAGTACGAGGAGGTCCTCACGTCCCTCGAAGGCACGGGCAGGCTGATCGAGCGCAAGGCCAAGGCGCAGGACGTCACCGATCAGGTCGTCGACGTCGAGAGCCGCGTCAAGTCGCAGCGGGCGAGCGTGGCCCGCGTGCGGGAGCTGATGGACAAGGCGACGAAGCTGAGCGATGTCGTCTCCTTGGAGGGCGAGTTGAGCAGCCGTCAGGCCGAGCTCGAGGCGCTGCTCGCACAGCAGTCCTCGCTCAAGGAGCGTACGAGCCTGTCCACGATCACGCTCTCGCTCAGCGAGACGGCCGTGAAGAAGGCGGAGGCGGACGACGGCGACCCGACGTTCGTGGACGCCCTGTCCGGCGGCTGGAGCGCCTTCGTGGCGATGCTGCGGTGGGTGGCGGTCGTCATCGGCGCGATGCTGCCGTTCGCGGCGGTGGCGGCGCTCCTGTTGGTGCTGTGGCAGCGCGTGGTGCGGCCCCGGCGGCCACAGCGCCCGCAGCGGCCTGCTGCGGCGACGGCCCCCGCGGCTGTGGCGACACCGGCGCGCGAGGGCGACGACGACTAGACGGCCGTCAACTGCCGCCGCGTCGTAGCGTGTCCGTATGAGTAGCGCGAGAGAGCGACTGGTGATCATCGGGGGCGACGCGGCGGGCATGTCCGCCGCGTCGCAGGCACGCAGGCTCAAGCGGCCCGACGAGCTGGAGATCGTCGCGTTCGAGCGCGGCCACTTCACCTCGTACTCGGCCTGTGGCATCCCCTACTGGGTCGGCGGCGACGTCCCTTCGCGGGACGAGCTGATCGCGCGTACGCCCGAGGAGCACCGGGCCCGCGACATCGATCTGCGGATGCGCACGGAGGTCACGGAGATCGACCCCGCGGGCCGCCGGGTCCGCACCCGGGACCTGGAGTCGGGCGCGGAGGAGTGGACGGCGTACGACAAGCTCGTGATCGGCACCGGCGCCCGCCCGGTCCGTCCGTCCCTGCCCGGCATCGACGCCCCCGGCGTGCACGGCGTACAGACCCTGGACGACGGCCAGGCGCTCCTGGACACGCTGGCCCGCACGCCGGGCCGCAGGGCGGTCGTCATCGGCGCGGGCTACATCGGTGTCGAGATGGCCGAGGCCCTGATCCAGCGCCGCTACGAGGTCACGGTCGTCAACCGGGGCACGGAGCCGATGTCGACGCTCGACGCGGACATGGGCCGCCTCGTCCATGACGCGATGTCCGGCATGGGCATCGAAATGGTGAACGACGCCGAGGTCACCAAGATCCTCACCGGTGACGACGGCCGGGTCAGGGCGGTGGCCACCGAGGACGCGGAGTATCCGGCGGACGTGGTGGTGCTCGGCATCGGCGTGCGCCCCGAGACGGAGCTGGCGAAGGCGGCGGGCCTGCCCACCGGCCAGTACGGCGGACTGCTCACGGATCTCGCGATGCGGGTGCGCGGGCACGAGAACATCTGGGCGGGCGGTGACTGCGTCGAGGTCCTTGACCTGGTCTCGGGTCGCGAGCGCCACATCGCGCTCGGCACCCACGCCAACAAGCACGGCCAGGTCATCGGCTCGAACGTGGGCGGGAGTTACGCGACCTTCCCCGGTGTCGTCGGCACGGCCGTCAGCAAGGTCTGCGACCTGGAGATCGCCCGTACGGGTCTGCGCGAGAAGGACGCGCGGGCGTCCGGTCTGCAGTACGTGTCGGTGACCATCGAGTCGACGAGCCGCGCGGGCTACTACCCGGGCGCGGCCGTGATGACCGTGAAGATGCTCGCCGAGCGCCTCACGGGACGGCTGCTCGGCGTCCAGATCGTCGGCCGCGAGGGGGCGGGCAAGCGCGTCGACATCGCGGCAGTGGCCCTGACGGCCCGGATGACGGTGGACCAGATGACCGCGCTCGACCTCGGCTACGCCCCGCCGTTCTCACCGGTGTGGGACCCGGTCCTGGTGGCGGCGCGCAAGGCGGTCGCGGCGGTGCGGTCGGCGCGCTAGGACCGTCGGAGGGACCCTGGGGCCTCGGAGGGGTCGTCTTCCACCACGGATTCTGCGGATTCCGCAGCGGAAGCGTCCCCTCCCCCGTCCCACCCGTCACATTCAGGCGAGATTTTCAGCCAACTACGAAGCGGCTCAGCACCGGCTCCGTACCGGCTCCGTCAGCGCGCGGTCCGGGTGTGGACGTGGTCCACGAGTCGCGTCAGCGCCTCCGGGTCCGTGGTCGGCAGGACGCCGTGGCCGAGGTTGAAGATGTGCCCCTCGAGGCCGGACGCGGCGGCAAGGACCTCGTCCGTCTTGGCCTCGACGGCCTCCCGCGTGGAGAAGAGGACCGCCGGGTCGAGGTTGCCCTGCAGCGCCTTGCCGGGACCGACCCTGCGGACCGCCTCGTCCATCGGCACGCGCCAGTCGACGCCCACCACATCGGCACCCGCGTCGCCCATCAGACCGAGCAGTTCGCCCGTACCGACGCCGAAGTGGATGCGCGGGACGCCGTACGGGGCCACCGCGTCGAACACCTTCTTCGAAGCGGGCATCACCGAGCGCGTGTAGTCGGCGGGAGCCAGCGCGCCCACCCATGAGTCGAAGAGCTGCACGGCGCTCGCGCCCGCCTCGATCTGCACCTTGAGGAAGGCGCCGGTGATCTCAGCGAGCCGGTCGAGCAGGTCGGCCCACAGCTCCGGGTCGCCGTACATGAGCGCCTTGGTGTGCTCGTGGTTACGGCTCGGACCGCCCTCGACCAGGTAACTCGCGAGGGTGAAAGGCGCACCGGCGAATCCGATGAGCGGGGTCGACCCCAGCTCGGCCGTCAGCATGCCCATCGCCTCGGTCACGAAGCTCACGTCGTCCGGCGTCAGATCCCGCAGCTGGGCGAGGTCGGCGCGCGAACGGATGGGGTTGGCGACGACCGGGCCGATGCCCGGCTTGATGTCGAGGTCGATGCCGATGGCCTTGAGGGGTACGACGATGTCGCTGAAGTAGATCGCGGCGTCGACCTTGTGACGGCGCACCGGCTGCAGCGTGATCTCCGTGACCAGCTCCGGCATCATGCAGGACTCCAGCATGGCCGTGCCCTCGCGCACCTTGCGGTACTCGGGAAGTGAGCGCCCCGCCTGCCGCATGAACCAGACCGGCGTGTGCGGCACGGGCTCACGCCTGCAGGCCTTCATGAAGGCGGAGTCGTACGTCGCTGCGTTCGTCGTCGCTGCGTTCTGCTGGCCCGCGGGGCTGTTGTTGGCGCTCACGCGGAAAGTCTCGCACGGGTCCGTCGGCCACCGCCCCGAGGGACACCCTGCCTTGACCGGGGCCCCTCCCAGGGGTGTCTCTCCCTGCACGAAGCCGCAGTTCCCCTTAACCTTCCCCGCATGGCTGCGGCTCAAGGACAACGGTCGGACGGCGCTGGCGAGATGGAAAGTACGGAGGGGAAGGTGGCGGAATCGGCTCCGTTGCCCTTCCGCGCGGCGGTCGAGGCGCTGCGCGGGGCACGGCTTAGGCCTGAGATCGAGATCGACCCGACGCGGCCGCCACAGCGCCTCGCCCCGCATGCGTACGCCCTGGAGGCGGCGGTGGTCGAGGAGGACGAGGATCTCGCGGACGGGCGTCTCGTCCTGCTGCACGATCCTGCGGGGCACGAGGCCTGGAAGGGCACCTTCCGCCTCGTCACGCTCGTCAGGGCGGAGCTGGAGGCGGAGATGGCTGCGGATCCGCTGCTTCCCGAGGTCTGCTGGTCCTGGCTGACGGGCGCGCTGCAAGGGCGCGGACTGGCCTGCGGGGAGCCGAGCGGCACCGTCACGCGCGCGAGCTCCCACTACTTCGGCGGACTCTCCGAGCGGGCGCCCGCGTCGCAGATCGAGATCCGGGCGTCGTGGACGCCGCGCGAGGGGCTCGGCGGGGTGCCGGACACGGCGGCGCATCTCGCGGCGTGGTGCGATCTGCTCGCCCAGGTGGCGGGGCTTCCACCGGCTAACCAGGGACAGGGCCAGAGTGACGGGTCCGTGGTGTCGCTGCCGCAGCGTCGGGGGCCGCAGAGCCAGTGACCGAGGGCGGGGCCGGGTGGGGCTGGTGCGAGTTGGCCGGCCGGTGCGGGCTGAAAGGTCACGCGGATGAGCGATTCTGAACGACTGCGATTCGGGTTGATCTTCGGATGATCGATCACATGTCCGAATGGTCCGAATTGTTACTCACCAAATCGTGATCATTCTCTAAAGGCGGGCGGGTTTGATGCCGAAGAGGTTGGTGACCTTGAAAGCACGGTTCGTCCCGGCTTCATCCCCGAGCCGGTTCAGTCCCGCACCCCAGGAGGCCTGGTGTCCGTTCTCCTCGAGCAGCCTGCAAGCCTGGTCGCCTACCGCCCGAACAAGCCGACCGCCATGGTCGTCGTGGCCGACCCGCGCGTCCGTTCCACCGTCACCCGCCACCTGTGGGCCCTCGGTGTACGCGACGTCATCGAGGCCTCGTCGATCGCGGAGGCTCGTCCCCGCATCGGCAACCCCCGTGACATCTGCGTCGCAGATGTGCACCTCCCCGACGGCTCCGGCCTGACGCTCCTCTCAGAAACCCGCGCGGCGGGCTGGCCCAACGGCCTCGCCCTCTCCGCAGCCGATGACATCGGTGCCGTACGCAACGCCCTCGCGGGCGGCGTCAAGGGCTACGTAGTCACCGGCACCCGCAACAATGTCGGTCTCCCCACCCGTCCCGGCGCCGCGCCCATCGGCTCGGCCGCCGCCCGAATGCACCGCCGCCCGCCGGGCTCCCCGAGCCACCCCGGCGGCTATCGCGAGCTGTCCGGCCGCGAGGTGGAGGTTCTCCGCCTCGTCGCGGAGGGCCAGTCGAACAAGGCCATCGGCGTCTCGATGGGGCTCTCCGCACTGACCGTGAAGAGCCACCTCGCCCGGATCGCACGCAAGCTCGGCACGGGTGACCGGGCCGGGATGGTAGCGGTGGCTCTGCGCACCGGAATCATCCACTGACTGATTTACACCCCTCGCACGCCCGTCGACGGAACGTTCCGTCGACGGGCGCTGTACATACACAGATACCCTTGACAGGTGACCGACGCCCAAGAGACCGCAGCAGACAATTCACTGCGAACCACCGGAGGCGGCCCTCCGGACGACGTCGAAACGGCGCCGATCCCTTTGGACGAGCCGCGTGATGGCATCCCTCCGGTGGTCGCCGACGAGACCTCGCTCGCCGAGGTGATCGCCGCGTTCGCGGCAGGCAGTGGCCCCGTGGCCGTGGACGCCGAACGTGCGTCCGGCTATCGGTACGGCCAGCGTGCCTACCTCGTGCAGCTGCGCCGTGAAGGCGCGGGCAGCACTTTGATCGACCCCGTGGCGTGCCCCGACCTCTCCGGACTCGGCGAGGCGATCTCCGGCGCGGAGTGGGTTCTGCACGCCGCCACGCAGGATCTGCCCTGCCTCCGCGAAATAGGCATGATCCCCACCAGCATCTTCGACACGGAACTCGCGGGGCGCCTCGCCGGTTTCCCCCGGGTCGGCCTCGGCGCGATGGTCGAGGGCGTACTGGGCTTCGTCCTGGAGAAGGGCCACTCGGCGGTCGACTGGTCGACGCGGCCGCTGCCCGATCCGTGGCTGCGGTACGCGGCGCTCGACGTCGAGCTGCTCGTGGACCTGCGGGACGCGCTGGAGAAGGAGCTGGACCGGCAGGGCAAGCTGGAGTGGGCCCGCGAGGAGTTCGACGCGATCTCCTCCGCACCGCCGGCGCCGCCCCGCGTGGACCCCTGGCGGCGTACGTCCGGCATGCACAAGGTGCGGCGCCGTCGTCAGATGGCGGTCGTACGTGAGCTGTGGACCGCTCGCGACAAGGTGGCCCAGCGGCGTGACGTGTCGCCGGGCAAGGTGCTCAGTGACGGCGCGATCGTGGAGGCGGCGCTGGGGCTGCCGCCCAATGTGCACGCGCTTGCCGGGCTCACCGGCTTCGGACACCGCATGGGACGGCGTCAGCTTGAGCAGTGGCAGGCCGCGGTGGACCGGGCCAAGGCCCTGCCCGACTCCGAGCTTCCGCAGCCCGGGCAGGCCGTGTCCGGGCCTCCGCCGCCCCGGTCCTGGGCGGACCGCGACCCGGCTGCGGCGGCGCGGCTCTCCGCGGCGCGGGCGGCTGTCTCGGCGCTGGCCGAGGAGTTGAACATGCCGCAGGAGAACTTGATGACTCCGGACACGGTGCGCCGCGTCTGCTGGGAGCCTCCGGCTCAGGTCGACGCCGATTCCGTCTCGGCGGCGTTGGCCGCGCACGGGGCGCGGCACTGGCAGATCACCCAGGTAACCCCGTCCCTGGTAACGGCCCTCACCACGGACTGACCGCTGTCCCGCCGTTCCGGACTGTTCCGCCGCTTCGCGGCGGATGTCTCCCACCCACCCACCCGTTTACCCCGCGTTGCGGGGTGAGGGGGTGGGTGGGTGGTGCGCGTTGTGGTGTCGTCGGGGCGCGGCGCCCCTACGGTCCCTGGCGGATGCGGGGCACTCGGGCGGGTGGGCGGGAAAACATCCGTCGCGAAGCGACGGGCCGGGAACCGCCCCACCGGACCGCAGGAACACACCGACCCGCCCCGGTGGATGCCGGGCAATCGGGCGGGTGGGTGGGGGACATCCGCCGCGGAGCGGCGGGACAGGAACCGCCCCACCCTGCGGCGGAGACATAACCACGCGCGCACCCGACACAGCTCCCGGTCCGGCGCGGAGCGGCGGGACAGAGGGACGCCCCGCCCGGCCGTGGAGGCACATCGACGCGCACCCACCACGGCGCACCCCCCACCGAAACCCAAGTGTGACCTTCGCCTCCCCGAGGCACCCCGCGCCAGCCCTTGGCCGCGTAGTTACCGGCAAGTAGCATGGACGAGGAAAAGCGCCGCCAGGCGCCCCGCACCCTGGAGGAGAGCCATCGTGCCTCGTACCGTCAGGGACGTCGTCTTCGTAGATGGCGTCCGCACCCCGTTCGGCAAGGCGGGCCCGAAGGGCATCTACCACGAGACCCGTGCGGATGACCTGATCGTGAAGGCCATCCGGGAGCTGCTCCGCCGCAACCCGGCCCTCGACCCCGCCAAGATCGACGAGGTCGCCATCGCCGCGACCACGCAGATCGGCGACCAGGGTCTGACGCTGGGCCGCACCGCCGGGATCCTGGCGGGCCTGCCCCAGTCCGTGCCCGGCTACTCCATCGACCGCATGTGTGCGGGCGCGCTGACCGCCGTGACGGCGACCGCGGGCTCCATCGCGTTCGGTGCGTACGACGCCGTCATCGCCGGTGGCGTCGAGCACATGGGCCGCCACCCCATGGGCGAGGGCGTCGACCCGAACCCCCGGTTCGTGAGCGAGAAGCTCGTCGACGAGTCCGCCCTCTTCATGGGCATGACCGCCGAGAACCTGCACGACCGCTACCCGGGCATCACCAAGCAGCGCGCCGACGAGTACGCCGTGCGCTCGCAGGAGAAGGCCGCCAAGGCCTACGCCAACGGCAAGATCCAGCAGGACCTCGTGCCCGTCTCCGTACGGCGGACGAACGAGGAAGCCGGTGAGACCGGTTGGGGCCTTGCCACCGCCGACGAGCCGATGCGTCCCGGCACCACCCTGGAGAGCCTCTCCACCCTCAAGACGCCGTTCCGTACGCACGGCCGCGTCACCGCGGGCAACGCGGCGGGCCTCAACGACGGCGCCACGGCGTCGATCATCGCCTCCGAGGACTTCGCCCGCGAGCACGACCTGCCGGTCAAGATGCGGCTCGTGTCCTACTCGTTCGCCGGTGTTGAGCCCGAGGTCATGGGCTACGGCCCGATCCCGGCCACCGAGAAGGCGCTCGCCCAGGCGGGCCTCTCCATCTCCGACATCGGTCTCTTCGAGATCAACGAGGCCTTCGCCGTGCAGGTGCTCGCCTTCCTGGAGCACTACGGCATCGCGGACGACGACACGCGCGTGAACCAGTACGGCGGCGCCATCGCGTACGGCCACCCCCTCGCCTCCTCCGGCGTACGTCTGATGACGCAGCTGGCGCGGCAGTTCGAGGAGCAGCCGGACGTCCGCTACGGCCTGACGACGATGTGCGTCGGCTTCGGCATGGGCGCCACCGTCATCTGGGAGAACCCGAACCACAAGGACGCCGGAGGCGACAAGTGAGCAGCTCCACCAGCTCCACCACGGAGCTTCTGAAGGGCGCGGCCGAGCTGTTCCCGGACGAGGTCGTCACGCAGGCGCACGTACGCCACCTCGACCTGCCGGCCGGCGCCGGGCGCTTCGCGCTCATCACGCTCGACAACGGCTTCGACCACACCAAGCCGACCACCTTCGGCCCGGGTTCGCTCGCGAACCTGAACACCGCCATCGACCAGGTCGAGAAGGAGGCGGCCGAGGGCACGATCGTCGGTGTCGGTGTCACCGGCAAGCCGTTCATCTTCGCCGTCGGCGCCGACCTCAAGGGCGTGGAGATCCTCAAGCACCACGAGGACGCGCTCGCCATCGGCAAGGGCGGCCACGAGGTCTTCAAGCGGCTCTCCGGGCTCGCGGTACCGACCTTCGCCTACTACAACGGCGCTGCGATGGGCGGCGGTGTCGAGGTCGGTCTGCACTGCTCGTACCGCACCGTCTCCAAGGCGCTTCCCGCCTTCTCGCTGCCCGAGGTCTTCCTCGGTCTCGTACCGGGCTGGGGCGGCTGCGCGCTGCTCCCGAACCTGATCGGCGCAGACAAGGCCGTCTCGGTCATCATCGAGAACTCGCTGAACCAGAACCGCCAGCTCAAGGGCAAGCAGGTCTTCGAGCTCGGCATCGCCGACGCGCTCTTCGAGGGCGCGGACTTCCTGGAGCAGTCGCTGATCTGGACGGCCTCCGTCCTCAACGGCTCGCTCACGGTGGACCGCCCCGCGATCGACCGCGGTGAGGCCTGGGACGCCGCTGTGGCGCGCGGCCGTGGCATCGCGGACTCCAAGGTGCACGGTGCGGCCCCCGCCGCCTACCGCGCCCTGGAGATCATCGCGGCCGCGAAGGACGGCGACCTGCAGCAGGGCTTCGACGCCGAGGACCAGGCGCTCGCCGACCTCATCATGGGCGGCGAACTGCGCAGCGGCATCTACGCGTTCAACCTCGTCCAGAAGCGCGCCAAGCGCCCGGCGGGTGCCCCGGACAAGAACCTGGCGCGCCCGGTCACGAAGGTCGGCGTCGTCGGCGCCGGTCTGATGGCCTCGCAGCTCGCGCTGCTCTTCCTGCGCCGCCTCGAGGTCCCGGTCGTCCTGACCGACATCGACCAGGCCCGCGTCGACAAGGGCGTCGGCTACGTCCACGAGGAGATCGACAAGCTCCTCCTCAAGGGCCGCGTCAACCAGGACAAGGCGAACCGTCTGAAGGGGCTCGTCTCCGGCGTGCTCGACAAGGCCGAGGGCTTCTCCGACGCCGACTTCATCATCGAGGCCGTCTTCGAGGAGATCGGCGTCAAGCAGCAGGTGTTCGCCGAGGTGGAGGCCGTCGCTCCGGCGCACGCCATCCTCGCCACCAACACCTCCTCGCTCTCGGTCTCCGAGATGGCGTCGAAGCTGAAGCACCCCGAGCGGGTCGTCGGCTTCCACTTCTTCAACCCCGTCGCGATCCTCCCGCTCCTGGAGATCGTGCGCGGCGAGCAGACGGACGACGCCTCCCTTGCCACGGCCTTCGGTGTCGCCAAGAAGCTGAAGAAGACCGCGGTCCTGGTGAAGGACGCCCCGGCGTTCGTCGTGAACCGCATCCTCACCCGCTTCATGGGCGAGATCCAGAACGTCATCGACGAGGGCACCCCCGTCGAGGTCTCCGAGAAGGCCATCGAGCCGCTCGGTCTGCCGATGTCGCCGCTGGTGCTCCTTGAGCTTGTCGGTCCCGCCATCGGTCTGCACGTCTCCGAGACGCTCAACCGCGCCTTCCCCGAGCGCTTCACGGTCTCCCCGAACCTCGCGGCGGTCGTCAAGGCCGGCAAGCGCGGCTTCTACGTCTACGACTCCGGCAAGCCGGAGCTCGACCCCGAGGTCGCCGCTCTCCTCAAGCAGGGCGACGTCGTCCTGACCGAGGAGCAGGTCCGCGACCGCGTGCTCGACGCCGTGGCGCAGGAGATCGGGCTCATGCTCGACGAGGGTGTCGTCGCCGAGGCCCAGGACATCGACCTCTGCCTGATCACCGGTGCGGGCTGGCCCTTCCACCTGGGCGGCATCACGCCGTACCTGGACCGTGAGGGCGTCAGCGAGCGGGTCAACGCCAAGCGGTTCCTCGCGCAGGGCGTGGCGAGCGTCCCGGCGTAACTCTCCGCCTCGACACGTAAAACGGCTGGGCCGTACGGGATTCACTCCCGTACGGCCCAGCCGTCGTTTTTCCACCAGCCAAAAGACAAGGCGTCAGAGCGTGGTCCACGCCTCCAGAGCGAGCCCCTTCTCCTCCTTCTGGCGGGCGAGCCGCAGCCTCCCGTCGGCGCCGACCGCCGCGATGACCACGCGGCCTTGCGCGTCGAGGGCCAACGCCGGGGCGCCGACGCACGGTTCACCGGTCTCGGCCCACCACAGTCCGGCGTCCTCGTCCTCGGTGGGGAACGCGGCGATCGCCGGGCGGCCGGTGCTCGTGCGGTGCGCCAGGACCGTACAGTCGTGGCCGTCTATGGTCGTCCGCACCGCCGCCGTGGCCTCGGTGCCGGGGTCGCCGCCGAGCGGGAGGGCGGGGCCGCCGTCCGAGGGGCGGTGGGACAGGACGCCGCTGCCGTGGACGTCGGCGGCGTAGTACGTGAGGCGGTCGGGCGTGGTCTCCAGGGCCGTGCCGGAGCCGGGGGCCGGGGCGAGCGGGATGTCGTCCGCGCGAAGGAGCTCACCGCCACGCTCCTCCTGGGCCCAGCGCAGGGTCGCTTCGGCGCCCGGCGCGAGGACCTCCACGCGGCCCGCGGACGTGGCGAGGGCGACGATGCCGTCCAGGGCTTTGCGGACCTTGAAGTCCTTCCAGCCCTCCCACTTGCCGCCCTTGCCCTCGCGGCGCATCCGGACGCTGTTCACCGCGTCCCGTACGAAGACGTGGACCGTGCCCGTGGAGTCCACCGCGGCGGCGGGAGCGCCCAGGTGCGGCGCGCGCTCGACGAGCTTGGTGTGCGGGTTGCCGAGGGACCGCCAGTCCATGAGGGGCCGACCCGACTGGTACTGGACCGAGTGCACGATGTCGACGGCCTTCTTCCCCTCGCCGTCGAGCTTCTCCCTGCGGCCCAGGAAGTGCACGTAGCCGTCGGCTCCCTGTGCCAGGGTGAGGTAGGTCAGGTCGGGCACCTCGAAGAACTCAGGCCCCGTCCAGTCGGGGCCGCCGGGCGCGCTCTCCGTCCAGCGCAGCAGTCCGTCTTCGGTACGGGTGTAGGCGGTGAGGCGGCCGTCCCGGCCGCGCAGCAGCCAGCGGGCACTCTCAAGGACACCCGTGCTCACGGTTCTCGACCCCGACGACATGACTCGGCGGCACCCCTTCCATGTTCCTGTCCCCGTCCACGTACGCACAACGTTCTACTTGCTTAGTTTACGTTTGCCGTATGAGAACTCTCGTCGTGGTGGACGCCGCGAACGTCGTCGGTTCCGTACCCGACGGCTGGTGGCGCGATCGCCGCGGTGCCGCGGAGCGACTGCGGGACGGGCTCGTGGGGTACGCGGACGAAGGCCTGCCGGGATATCCGGGGCCGCTGGAGATCGTCCTCGTCGTCGAGGGCGCGGCACGCGGCGTGGATTCCGTGCCCGGCGTACGCGTCGAGAGCGCGCCGGGCAGCGGCGACGACCGTATCGCGGAGCTGGCCGCCGAGGCCGACGGCCGCCCCTGCCTCGTCATCACGGCCGACCGCGAACTGCGGGGCAGGGTGGCCGAGTCGGGGGCCCGGTGCGCGGGCCCCCGTACGGTTCGTCCCTAGAGCCACCTGCGTCAGAGCCTCTTCGCGCTGCGCAGGGTGGAGGCGTAGTAACCGTTGCCGTCCAGGCGCGATGTGCCGCCCTTGTCGCCGATCGTCGGACCGTTGACTTCCTCGCGGCTGGAGATGAAGAGCTTGTGGCCGTCGGCGTCGTGGCCGAGGAAGATCCCCACGTGGTCCAGGCGCTGCTTCGTACGGGCATCCAGCTTGAAGAAGACCAGGTCACCGGGTTGGACGACGTCGATGGACTTGGGGCGGTCCGCCGAGCCGACACCCTTGAGCTTGATGACGTCCGTACCGGCCTTGCCGCGCGCCATGCCGTTGGCGGTGCGGGGCAGGCCGTCGCCCGCCTGGTCGTTGGCCATCAGGGGGTAGCGGGCGCGGTAGCCGAAGACCGTGCGGATGAACCCGGAGCAGTCCATGGAACGGGCCCGCATCTTCTCCGGCTGGATGGTGGTGCCGTTGCGGAACGTGTACGGGATGCCGAGGTAGTCGAAGAAGTCCGACTGTTCGAGGCGCAGGTCGTTGCCCGCGCTGCCGTCGGGGTTCAGCGGGCCGAAGTTGGCGTCGCCCGCGTAGGAGATGCCCTCGTCGTCCTTCTTGACCGGCGCGCCCTCCACGTACTGGAAGGCCATCGCGAAGATGTCGTCCTCCTCGCTGCCGGAGAACTCCTTGTACCAGTCCTTGAACCACTTCTCCTTCTCGGCGCCCTCACGCCAGTTCTCCGGCATGAGGCGCACCCAGTCGTTCGTCACGACGCGGGACTTGGTGTTCGCGGGCTCGGTGAAGGTGCGGCTGGGTCCTGTCAGCGTCGCGCTGCGGGCGCCGTCCGTGAAGGTGGCGATGACCTTGCCGCCCTCGGTGCGCAGGACGGAGCGGTCGGGGTTCTTCAGGCGCTCCCACTTCTGCTTCCCGCTCCCCGGCTGACCGTTGCTGTTCTGCAGGCCTCCGGGGGTGTCGGTGACGGCCTGCACCTTGGGCGCTTTGGCTTCTTCGTCCTTGCGCAGTTCCACGGTCAGGTACGCGCTGCCCGCGAGGAGGGCGAGCACGGTCGCCGCGTGCAGGACGGGACGCTTCTTCTTGGGCGGCATGAATGACTCCTGGGAATCAGGCGGACGGCATGAAGCCGAGGAGGATCCCGGCGGTGAGGACGACGTAGGCCATGAGCGTCACCGAGCCCGTGGCGAGCAGAGTGGGGCCCTTGGGCTGGCGCACCAGCTGATAGGCGATCAGGCCGGGGACGATGAAGCCCAGGGTCTGGTTCGCGTACATGAGCGGGAACTCGATCGAGAGGACGATCATCACGGTCGCCTGGAGCGTGACGCCGAGCAGGACGACCGCGGCGAAGAGCCGCTTGCCGTACAGGATCACGTACTTCTGCATCAGCAGGGTGCCGGCGTAGGTCAGGACGGTCACGCCGAGCACCATGGCCGCGCGCTGCAGGTCCTCGACGAGGGTCAGGGCCAGCCAGCCGGGGGTGATCATGCCGCCGGGCGAGAGGTTGGTCGTCAGATAGCAGACCAAGGAGAAGAGCAGCCCGAGCGCGATACCGACCGCGGCGATCTCAGGGGTGAGGACGGAGGGAATCAACGGGGCTCTCCTGGACTGTGCCACTGCTGGTTGTCGTCATGGGCGGGCGGTACGGGGGGCACCCGCGGCTCGAACATGCCGCGGGGCGCTGGGGGTTGCGGACGCGGTTGCGGCTCCTGGGACGCGTGCGGCGCGTAAGTCTCGTACTGCTGGTCCGGGGTGCGCTGCACAGGAACGTGGACCTGGGGCTCCGGAATCTGGATCTGCTGGAGCTGGGCCGTGGAGTACCGCGACTCGTACGCCTCCGGATAGTGCTGGTACGGGTCGACGTGCGGCTCGTAGAACGGAGCGGGCTCCTCGGGGGCCACCTCCTCGCTCTCGTCCGGCGGCAGTTCCGCGAGGCGCTCCAGGAGCAGCTCGCCCTGGCCGTGGATGTTGCCGATCGCCACGAGCGAGGAGTCGGCGCCGAGCTGCGCGAGCATCTCGGCCATGAACTCCTCGGGGTCGCGCCGGTCACCGCCGAGGTCCACGGCGCGCCCGCGCCACTCGGCGGGGATCGCGTCGATGGCGGACTTGGCGGGGTGGCCGATGACGAAGACCTTCTCCGGCTGGAGCTCGGGGATGATCTCGCCCATCTGGCCGTTGCGCTCGACACGGTCGGGACGGCAGTTGATGACCACGTGGAGCGGGCGGTGGATGGCGCCGAGGTCGAGCAGCTGGTTGATGTTCATCAGCGTCGACTCGGGGTCGTTGGCCGCGAAGACGTTGGCGAAGCGCACCTTCTTGCCGTCCTCGGTGGCATACCGCTCGACCGAGAGGACACCGGGGTCCGGCGGGGCGTCGTACATGCCCTGGAGTGCGACCTCGCGGCCGACGCCGAGGAGCTCGGCGACCTTCAGGGCGATCGCCACGTTCTCCTTGAAGGTGAACCAGCTGAAGCCGCGCAGCTCGTCGTCGCTCACCGTCTCGGGGTCGGCGTAGATCAGCTCGCAGTTCCGCGCGTCCGCCTCTTCCTTGAGGATGTCGAAACGATCCTGCTCGGCGGTGACGCAGATCCCGCCCTCCGGCATGGAGCGCGAGAGGGAGCGCGCCACGTCGTCGAGGGTCGGGCCCATCTCGGCGAGGTGGTCCTCACGGACGTTGCAGAGCACGCCGATCGTGGAGCGGATCAGCTTGGACTGGTTGATCTCCTGGAGCGCGGGCATGACGGCCATGCACTCGATCACCAGGGCGTCCGGGTTGTACGCGGCGGCCCGGCGCACGATGCCGATCTGCTCGACGACGTTGGCGATGCCGAACTTGCGGTAGACGGGCTCCTCGGTGGCGTCCGGGTGGATGAACCGGGCCGCGGTGCCGGTGGTCTTGGCGACCGTGTTGAGCCCGCCGCCCCGCAGGGCGCCCGCGCAGAGACGGGTGATGGAGGACTTGCCGCGGATGCCGTTGACGAGGACCCGCGACGGAATGTGCTCCAGGTTGGTGAAGTGCCGCCGCTGTTCGACGACTCCGGCCACCAACAGGATGGCGCCGCACACCACGAGCACGGTGTAGAGGAAGAGCACGGGGTTCAGTTCCTTCCGGCGAGGTCGGCCGTGACGCCGTCCCGCTTGCGCTGTGTGCCCGTCGGCAGCTGCTGCCGCAGGAGTTCCAGGCTGCGGGTGACGGCGCCGACCTCGTCGTGATGGCGCGGGTAGAGGACGGTGCGGCGATCCCCGTCGGCGAGTGCCTCGGCCTGGTCCGCGAGGTGCCGCAGCGGCCGTACGACGACGATGTGCAGCCAGCCGAGACAGGCGGCAGCGGCGGTGATGCCGAGGAGACCGGCGAGGACGGTGCGGTTCTGCAGGCTGTACTCGGGGATGGCGAGACTCGACGCGGGCTGCCAGCTGAGCACGGTCCAGCGCAGCGAACCTGCGGCGCCGCCGCCCGCGAAGGGCGCGGCGGCCGCGATCTCGATCCCGTCGCCACCACCCCGGTAGAGGACGCCGCTGGGGCGCGGGCTGAGGCCCACCTTCTGCCCTGTGCCCTCCGCGAGCGCGTTGAGCCGGCCGTTGGGCAGGCTCTCGAACTCGCGGTAGCCGGTGTTGGCGCCGATCACCTTGCGCTTCTCGTCGACCACGCGGACCTCGCCGAGGCCGGGGCGCTTGAGCAGCGAGTTGAGGAATTCGATACGGAACTCGCCGACCACGGCGGCTCCTTCGCGGCCGGGCACCTCGGCCGTACCGAAGATGACCGGCTCCTTGCCGCCCTCGTCGACGACCCGGATGGCCTCGTTCGACGGTCCCTTGTCCGATGGGCTGCGCGGGTCGTCGCCCGCCTTCGCGAGGACCTTGCCCTGCGCGTCGAGCACGTAGAGGGACTGGTAGC
Organism: Streptomyces sp. NPDC055239; assembly: GCF_053606205.1. Taxonomy (NCBI): domain Bacteria; kingdom Bacillati; phylum Actinomycetota; class Actinomycetes; order Kitasatosporales; family Streptomycetaceae; genus Streptomyces; species Streptomyces sp. NPDC055239. The sequence continues at coordinate 927,389 of NZ_JBSGRD010000003.1, forward strand.
GGGCGTGCTGGTTCAGGGTGCTTTCGAGGACCTTGGCCATGTCGGAGGCCTCGGTGCGGTCGCCCATGAGGGAGGCGACCGAGGTGAGGTCGGCGTGGCCTTCGTTGAGGGCGCGGCGGACCCGGTCGGTGAGGGTGTCGGTGCGTTCGCGCTGGTCGTTGACCATCTGCTGGGGTACGACGACGGTGTCGCCCGCGCGGTTGAGCATCAGCATGAGCGGCGCGGACCAGGCGAGCAGGAGCACCGCGCAGACCCCGATCAGGGTGCGGCTGCCGAACCTGCGGCGGCGGGCGGGCTCCGCATGCGTGTCGGCGGGCGCGCCGAGCAGCTGGCCGCGCAGCCGTTCGAGGGCGGCGCCGATGCGGGCTGCCTCGCCGCGGCGCGGTACGGAGACCGGCCGTTCGAGGTCGCCCCGGGTCAGCCTGCGGCCCTCGAGGAACAGCTGGATCAGCGGGCGCTGCACGGTCCGCAGGAGCAGGAAGACGGTGACTCCGCCGATGAGCAGCAGGGCGGCAGCGGCGAAGATCCCGAAGGCCGAACTGCTGGTGGCCGTCGGGTCCTCGGCGACCGGGACCATCGCGACGACGCTGAGGCCGAGCCGCGTCGCCACGGTGGCCTCGCCCGCCTCGGGCCCGGCGAGGCTCGCGTAGCCGCCGATGGCGCGCTCACCGAGGTAGCGCTCGCCGGTGAGGTGGCCGCTGACGCCGAGGAAGCCGCCGGAGCCGGGCTCCTTGGACTTGATCGGGTGCGCGCGGGTCTTCTTGGCGGCGGTCGCGGCGAAGGCCTTGAGCTGCTTGTTGGACTGCTTGACCTCGTCGCGCTGCAGATCGGTGAGGACCTGCTCCGGCTCGGGGATGCCGTCGGTGCTCAGCACCTTGCCGTCCTGGCCGACGACGGCGATGGAGCGGAACTTGCCGAGGCTGATGCCGGGGAAGCGCAGGCTGCCCGAGGCGACGAGGAGCTGCTGCGGCTGTCCCTTCCAGGTGAGCAGGGCGAAGGAGAGCAGGCGCGTCTCGCCGTTCTCCAGGCGCACCATGCGCGGGGCGAGGCCGTCCTCGTCCGCGAGCTTGCCGCGGTCGATGGCGGTCAGCGGCAGGTTCTCGCCGCGGGCGGCGAGGAGCTTGCCCGATGAGATCTCGACGACCGCGGTGCCCATCCACTTCTGGTAGACGCTGCCGATCTTGTCGAGGACGGCGTCGGCGGGCACCGGCTCGCCCGCGCTGAAGAGTTCGGCGGTCCGGGTCAGGTCGGTGACGGACTCGTCGACGGAGGCGCGCAGCGCGATGGCGCCGTCCTCGGCGAAGTGCTGCTGCGACGACTTGATCGCTTTGGGTACGGCTTCCTGGCCGGCACGGCCGAGGGTCAGGGCGGTGATGCCCGCGAGGGCGAGGAGCAGGACCGACAGCATGGCGATGGGGGGACGTATGCCACCCAACAGGGACATGTCGGTTCTTCGGCGGACCTTGTGCCGCCGCTTCGAACGCGAAGCGGCCAAGGGGGGCTCCTCTCCTGGAGTGACGCGGGGATGACGCGGGGACGTAGGTGACGCGGGAACGTATGAGCGCAGAGTGATGCGTTCCGGAGTGCTTGGACCTACGAGACACCCGAAGGGATGTACGAGATATGGGAAATGTGAGCTAGCTCGCGCCGATCGCCCGACGGCTCTTACGTCAGGAGACGCACGACTCCTCCGCCAGCCGATGCAGGCGGGCCCGGAAGGATGCCCGCCCGCGTCAGCTGTCGGGCAGAGCCTCCAGCGGTTCGAGGCCGTCCTTGCTCGCGCCCCGGTTCAGGAGCGTGCCCTGGGTGCGCTCGAAGGCGAGGCGGTAGCGGGAGCGCTGCTCCTCGCTGAGGTCGTCGCCGTCCCGGAGCGTGGCGGCCAGGTCCAGGAGCCGGTGGTCCTGGACCGCGTCCTTGGGCAGGGCGCCCGCCTCGTCCGGGTCCGGCGGGATGTCCACGAACGTCGGTACGTACTTGGCGTCGACGTCCCACTTCCCGCCGCGCTTGACGAACTCGAACCAGCCGATGGCGCCCTCTTCGGTCAGCCCGTTCGGCACGTCGTGCCGGGCGATCTGGTTGCCCAGTCCGTACGCGATCCAGGTGCCGTCGACCTTCTCCATCGGCTGGACGACGTGCGCGTGATGGCCGATGACGAGGTTGATGCCGGTCTCGCGCGCGATCCTGCGGGCGAGGCTGAGCTGCGAAGAACTGGCGTTGGGCTGGTTCTCACGCCCCCAGTGGATGCTGAGGATCACGACGTCGGCGCCCGCCGCGCGCGCCTTCTTCTCGGCCGCGGCGATCGCGTCGAACTTGGTCTGGTTCACGATCCACGGCTTGTCCTTGGGGACCTCACGGCCGTTGAACCCGAAGGCGAAGGCTATCTGCGCGACCTTGACGCCCTTCACCTCGGTGATGAGCGGTTTGCCCGCTTCCGCCGCGCCACGCGCCGACCCGGTGTGCTTCAGGCCCGCCTTGTCGAGCGTGTTCAGGGTGCGGGTGACTCCGGCGGGGCCGTGGTCGAGCGTGTGGTTGGACGCGGTCGAGCACTGGTCGTAGCCGACGTCCTTGACCGCCGTGGCGATCTGCGGCGGCACGAGGAAGTCGGGGTAGCTCTGGAAAGGGCCGTCCGGTTTGCCCACCACCGGCTCGAAGTGGCAGATGCCCAGGTCGGCCTTGCTGATGACGGGTTTGATCCCGGCCATCATCGGCCCGAAGTCGATGCCCTTCTCGCCCTTGCCCGAGGCCTTGGCGTCCTTGCGGGCCTGCTCGGTCAGTTGTGGGTGGATCAGGATGTCGCCCGCGGCGGCGACGGTGAACGAGGGGCCGCCGTCGGCGGCGGGCTTGTCGTCGTCGCCGAAGGGGCCGCAGGCAGTGGCGGTGCCGGCGAGCAGGAACGCGGAGGCCGCACAGGTCACAAAATGCCTGCGGGAGGGACGTGTCATCACAGGGATATCTTTATACAACCATGAAGTCCTACCGCACCCGCCTGATGACGATCGCAAAGAAGCTCGGGGTCGCCGCCGCCGTGACGGCGGTCGCGCTCAGCCTCGTACAGTGCGAATCGGCCCCCTCAGAAACCTCGGACACCTCGGGCAAGGGCCGCAAACCCGCCGCCCGCCCCGGCCTGGAAGCCCTGATCACCGACTACACCTCCGGCTTCCACGAGGACAGCGGATACCGTCACCCCACGCGCGAGGACCGGCGCACGATGGCCGCGGGCGTCGCGCTGCTCCTCGACCACAAGCGCACGGAGGCCGAGCACCGCCTGGCCGACGTGGACTTCGCGGTGCGCACGGTCACCGACCCGGCGAGCGGCCGACGGTTCGCCGAGGTCGCCGACCGCTCCGAGGACGGCGCGGCACCGCGCGGCTGGGGGCGCGTCTACATCGACCTCGAATCGCCCGTCCGCTGGTCGGTCCAGATCCCCCACCCCGTCGCCGACCGGTACACGGAACGGCTCGGCGCGGAGCTCCTGAGCCGCTCCCCCGGCGGCGTACTGGTCGTCGCGGGAGCACATCGCAAAGCCGGGCGCGGTGACGCGGCGGACGTGGCGCACCGCAGGGACAGCGTCTTTCACGCGATCTGCGCCGAACTCGTACGCCGTGGGCTCCCCGGCGTGCAGCTGCACGGGATGGATGACGACTCCGCGCCGAAGCACGATGTCGTCGCCTCCACGGGCCGGGGCAGGGAGGCCGTCGCCGAGGGCCGCGACCTCGCGGACGCGCTGCGGGAGCGGGGCTACGACGTCTGCCGGGCCTGGGCCAGGTCCTGCCCTCTCGCGGGGCGCACCAATGTGCAGGGGCGGACTGCGGCGGCACGCGATGTGCCGTTCCTGCACGTCGAGTTCGGCGCTCGCATCCGCGAGGACCGCGACCGTTCGCGGGAGACGGTCGAAGCGCTGGCGGACGTCACGCGCACGTGGCGGCGCGACGGTCAGCCGCCCCGCTCGTAGACCACCGCCCCCTCGACCCGCACCACAGGACGGTAGCCCTCCGCGAGGATCCGCCGCAGTGAAGGCACCCGGTCCGGGCCGTACGGCTTGCCCCGGGAGTCGTCGATCACGAGCTTGGGCGGGTGGCGGCGCAGCTCTTCGCGGAAGACGGGCCAGGCGCCGTCGACCGCGTACTTCTCCCCCACCTGGGGGCCGTTGCGGCCCCCGCTGTAGTTGGTGAGCAGCCCGGCCGTGAGGTAGCGGCTCGCGGGGGCGCGGTCGGCGAGCCAGTACGTCTCCGGGTGTATGCCCCACACCAGCACCTTGTCCTGGGGCCCGGTGGTACGGGACTCGATCACCTCCGCGAGCCGTGCCGCGTGCGCGAGGTCGGGGCGGGGCGCCAGGAAGCCCCAGGCCAGGAACACCGCGCACGAACACCCCGTGACGACGATCGCCCTGGCCGTCCTTTCACGCGGCAGGATCTGCAGCGCCGCCGTGCCGAGCAGGGCGAGCGGCGGCATGAGTTGCAGGTAGTAGTGGCCGAAGAAGTGGAAGCCGAGCAGTACCGCCGCCGCCGATGAAGCGAGCCACAGCCACAGCTCCGGCGCCCCTGTACGGGCGACGCGCAGAACGCGTACGACCGCCGGGACGATCCCGGCGCACGCCCCCGCGAGGAGTATGGCGTTCAGCAACCCGCGCCCCAGTACGTGGAGTTCGGAGCCCGTGAAGGAGGCGTACGCTCCCGAGCCCGTCACCGTCCAGAACACGAAGCCCGAAGGGGTCGTCAGGACGGCGGCGGCGATCACGGGTCCGCACAGGCCCGCCGCGAGGCGCGCCACGCACCGCCGGGGCGCCCCGCCCCGCCACAGCAGCCAGGCCACCGGCACGAGCACCGCTCCCCCGGTCTGCTTGGCAAGCAGCGCGCACGCCACCGCCACTCCCGCGGCGCCCCATCTGCGGCGGTCCGCGCACCACATGGCGGCCGCCGTGCACGGCAGCATGAAGGTCTCGAAGGTGGCCGCCTGGGCGTCCTGCGGGTTCAGGCCGATCGAGATCAGGAGGTACAGCACGCCCGCCGTACGTCCCGCGCCGTCCCCCCAGCGCCGCCGGGCCAGGGAGGCAAGGAGCACCGCTGTCAGGAGCTGCGCGGCGACGGCGAGCACCTTCAGCGGGAGGAGCGAGGAGTCGCCGAAGAGGGCGAAGGACCCCTCGTAGAGCCAGGGGACGAGGGGCGGCTTGCGGTCGACGACCGTCTCGTAGAGCTCGCCGCCGTGCGCCAATATCCGCGCCTGCACGGCGAGATAGCCCTCGTCCGGGCTCCACAGCGGCCCCCGGAAGGAGGGCAGCCGGGTCACGCACGCCAGCGCGGCGAGCAGCGGGAGCAGGCGCGCCCAGTAGGCGCCTCCGCCACCGGGAACGCGCACCCGGAGCGGACCCGACCCTTGAAGGGTGCGTACGGAACGTAGCGAGGTGGTGGGCGCGACGGGCATGCGACGCACGCTATCCGGCCCCGTAGCCCCTATCGAAACGGGACATACGGGGCTGGAGGTGAAGGAGTGCCGGAGAGCGGTGACTACCCTGCGTCGTCAGCCTGCGTTTCGCGCTGATGCAGACGGCTGTGCGAACGCCCGTACACGAAGTAGATCACCACGCCGATGACCATCCAGACGGCGAACCGCAGCCAGGTCTCGGCGGGCAGGTTCAGCATCAGCCACAGCGAGGCGAGCACCGAGAGGACGGGGATGAAAGGCACCAGCGGGGTGCGGAAGGCGCGCGGCAGGTCGGGGCGCTGCTTGCGGAGCAGGACGACGCCGAGTGCCACCACCACGAAGGCGAACAGCGTCCCGATGTTGACCAGTTCGGCCAGCTCGTCGATGGAGGTGAAACCCGCGACGATCGCGACGATCCCGCCGAGCAGCAGCGTCGAGCGGTAGGGAGTGCCGAACTTCGGGTGGACCTTGGAGAAGGTCTGGGGCAGCAGTCCGTCACGGCTCATCGCGAAGAACACGCGGGCCTGGCCGAGCAGCAGGATCATGCAGACCGAGGTCAGACCGACCGCCGCGCCGAAGCTGATCAGGCCCGCCCAGAAGGGGTGCCCGACGGCCTTGAAGGCGTCCGCGAGCGGCGCGTCCGTGGAGAGCTCGGTGTACTTCTGCATCCCTGTGACGACGACGGAGACGGCGACGTACAGGACCGTGCAGATGATGAGCGAGCCGAAGATGCCGCGCGGCACGTCCCGCTGCGGGTTGTGCGTCTCCTCCGCCGCCGTCGCGACGACGTCGAAGCCGATGAACGCGAAGAAGACCACGGCCGCCGCGGTGAAGATGCCCATCACGCCGAAGTGCGAGGGCGTGAAGCCGAACATCAGCTGGACGAGGGGCGCCGCGATGCCGCTGCCGCCGTCGGCGGGCTCGGACGGCGGGATGAACGGGTCGTAGTTGGAGCCGGTGATGAAGAACGCGCCGACGATGACGACCAGGAGCACCACGGTCACCTTGATGGCGACGATGACGTTCGTGACCCGCGAGGACAGCTTCATGCCGACGACCAGGATCCCGGTCAGGACGAGCACCAGGACGCAGGCGAGCAGGTCGAAGCCGAACTTCCCCTCGTGCGTGCCGCTCAGCGCCTGCGGCATGTGCAGTCCCGCCGTGTCGAGGAGCGAACGCATGTAGCCCGACCAGCCGACGGCCACCACCGCGCAGCCGAGCGCGAGCTCCAGGATGAGGTCCCAGCCGATGATCCAGGCGGGCAGCTCCCCCAGCGACGCGTAGGAGAAGGTGTACGCCGATCCCGCCACCGGCACGGTCGAGGCGAACTCGGCGTAACAGAGCGCAGCGAGGCCGCAGACGAGCCCCGCGACGACGAAGGCCAGGGCGACCGAGGGCCCCGCCGTCTCCTTGGCGATCTTTCCGGTCAGTACGAAGATGCCGGTGCCGATGATGACGCCGACGCCGAAGACCGTGAGATCGAGGGCGGAGAGCGACTTCTTTAGCGCGTGCTCCGGCTCCTCCGTGTCCCTGATGGACTGCTCGACACTCTTCGTCCTGAAGAGGGTGCTGCTCACGGGCGTACCTCCCACGCTTGTCGTCCCACGCGCTCGTCGTCGCTTGGCGTCCTCGACATGATCGAGAGGCCGAGTACCCCGTATGCCCCGGCACGGGCCTCTTCACGCGAATGGGCCGGTTCCACCACCCGTACAGGGTGCTGAAACCGGCCCATCGGCGGTGCGGGTTGACTCAGTCGCGCGCGGGCTCCCCCGCCTCGACGGAGTCCACGGCGGCCGTGCGCTCGAAGCGCCCGTCCAGCTTGGCTACCAGGCCGGTGACCTGGCGGGAGATGTCCGGCGCTGTCAGGCCGATCTCGGCCATGACCTCCTTGCGCGAGGCGTGGTCAAGGAAGCGCGGCGGGATGCCGAAGTCACGCAGCGGGACGTCGACGCCCGCGTCGCGCAGGGCCTGGGAAATGGCCGAACCGACACCGCCCGCGCGGGAGTTGTCCTCGACGGTGACGACCACGCGGTGCTGCTCGGCGAGCGGGGCGAGTGCCTCGTCGACGGGCTTGACCCAGCGGGGGTCGACGACGGTCGTCGTGATGCCCTGCTTGTCCAGGAGTCCCGCGATCTCCAGGCACATGGGGGCGAGCGCGCCCACGGAGACCAGGAGGACGTCGGGGCGGTTGGTGCCCGCCTTGCGCAGGACGTCCATGCCGCCGACCTTGCCGACGGCCTTGACCGCGGGACCGACCGCGCCCTTGGAGTAGCGGACGACGGTCGGGGCGTCGTCGACCTCGACGGCCTCGCGCAGCTGGAGGCGGACCTGGTCGGCGTCGCGCGGGGCGGCGATCCGCAGGGTCGGCACGCACTGCAGGATCGACATGTCCCACATGCCGTTGTGCGAGGCGCCGTCCGTGCCGGTGACGCCCGCCCGGTCCAGGACGAAGGTGACGCCGCACTTGTGCAGGGCCACGTCCATCAGGAGCTGGTCGAAGGCGCGGTTGAGGAAGGTCGCGTACACGGCGAAGACGGGGTGCAGTCCGCCGGTGGCCAGGCCCGCCGCCGATGTGGCCGCGTGCTGCTCGGCGATGCCCACGTCGTAGACCCGGTCGGGGAACGCCTTGGCGAACTTCTTCAGGCCGACCGGCTGGAGCATGGCGGCGGTGATCGCGACGATGTCCTCGCGCTCGTGGCCGAGCTTGACCATCTCCTCGCCGAAGACGGACGTCCAGTCCATGCCGCCCGCGGCGATCGGCAGGCCCGTGTCGGGGTGGATCGGGCCGATGCCGTGGAAGTGGTCGGCCTCGTCCTCCTCGGCGGGCTTGTAGCCGCGGCCCTTCTCGGTGATGCAGTGCACGATGACCGGGCCGCCGAAGCGCTTGGCGCGCACCAGGGCGGACTCCAGGGCCTCGATGTCGTGGCCGTCGATCGGGCCGACGTACTTCAGGCCGAGGTCCTCGAACATGCCCTGCGGGGCGATGAAGTCCTTCAGGCCCTTCTTGGCGCCGTGCAGCGTCTCGTAGAGGGGCTTGCCGACGACCGGGGTGCGCTCGAGGAAGTCCTTGCCGCGGGCCAGGAAGCGCTCGTAGCCGTCCGTGGTGCGCAGGGTCGCCAGGTGGTTCGCGAGGCCGCCGATGGTCGGGGCGTACGAACGCTCGTTGTCGTTGACGACGATCACCAGGGGGCGGTCCTTGGCGGCGGCGATGTTGTTCAGCGCCTCCCAGGCCATGCCGCCGGTGAGCGCGCCGTCGCCGATGACGGCGACGACGTGGTCGTCCTTGCCCCGCACCTCGTTGGCCTTGGCGAGGCCGTCGGCCCAGCCGAGGACCGTCGAGGCGTGCGAGTTCTCGATCACGTCGTGGTCGGACTCGGCGCGCGAGGGGTAGCCGGACATGCCGCCCTTGGTGCGCAGCTTGGCGAAGTCCTGGCGGCCGGTGAGCAGCTTGTGCACGTAGCTCTGATGGCCGGTGTCGAAGAGAACCTTGTCCTGCGGGGACTCGAAGACGCGGTGCATGGCGATCGTGAGCTCGACCACACCGAGGTTGGGGCCGAGGTGGCCGCCTGTCTTGGAGACTGCGTCGACGAGGAAGGCGCGGATCTCGCCGGCCAGCTGGTTCAGCTCCTCCGGGCTGAGCCGGTCCAGATCGCGCGGTCCCCTGATGCGGGTCAGCAGCGGCACCCGTGCCTCCTTGCAGTAGAGCTGTTCGAGCGTTCACCGATGTTGCCGGGCCTGTTGAGTCTAATGTTCCGTCGTTGACGACGGCGCCTGGGCCGTGAGTTCCGCGTCACGCGATCGGCGGTACGCCGAGGCCGCCCGGTGGCACACAGAGAACTGCCCGGCACCGCGCCATTGCGGTACCGGGCAGCTCTGCTCTGGGTTCTGGCAGGTCAGGCGCGTCCTGCCGTCTTCTGGGTCTTACGGGTGATGGAGTCGATCACGACCGTGGCGAGCAGTACGCCACCGGTGATCATGTACTGGACCGGCGTCGCGATACCTTCGAGCGCGAGGCCGTACTGGATCGACGTGATGACCATGACACCCAGGAGGGCGTTCCAGGTGCGGCCACGGCCACCGAAGAGGCTGGTGCCGCCGATGACGGCCGCCGCGATGGCGTTCATCAGGAGGTCACCGGTACCGGCGCCCTGGTTGGCCGCCGCGATCTTGGAGGCCATGAAGAGGCCGCCCGCCGCCGCGAACGTACCGGCGATCGCGTAGACCGACGTACGGATCAGCGTGACGTTGATACCGGCACGGCGGGACGCCTCGACGCTGCCGCCGAGGGCGAAGACCTTGCGGCCGTAGGTCGTGCGGCGCAGCACGAAGTCGGTGCCGACCAGGAAGACCAGGAAGATCACCAGGGCAAGGGGCAGGCCCTTGTACTGGTTGAACATGATCGCGGCGGCGAAGGCCACCACGGCCAGGACCGCGGTGCGCACGATGATCTCGCTCAGCGGCCTGGACGGCACACCGGCCGCGTCACGGCGGCGGCTGTCGAAGAACGCGGAGAGGAAGAAGGCGGCGACCGCGACGACCGCGAGGCCATAAGCCGCGGCGACGTCCGTGAAGTAGTACGAGGTCAGCTTGGCGATCAGGCCTTCGGAGTCCAGGTTGATCGTGCCGTTGTCACCCAGGATCTGGAGCATGAAGCCCTGCCAGAACAGCAGGCCTGCCAGGGTGACGGCGAACGCCGGGGCGCCGATGCGCGCGAAGAAGAAGCCGTGGATGGTGCCGATCACGGTGCCGGAGAGGATGGCGACGATCATCGCGATCCACTCGGGTGCTCCGTGCGTGACGGCGAGCACGGCGGCGACCGCGCCCGCGACACCGCTGACCGAGCCGACCGACAGGTCGATCTCGCCGAGAAGGAGCACGAAGACGATGCCGACCGCGATCATGCCGGTGCCGACCATGGCGACGGAGATGTTGTTGAGGTTCTCCGCGGTCAGGAAGCGCGAGTTCATCGAGGCGAAGATCGCCCAGATGATGATGAGGCCCACGACGACCGGGATGGAGCCCAGGTCACCTGCGCGCATCTTCCGCTTGAACTCGGTGATGTATCCGGCGAAGCCCTGCTCGCGCACGAGCAGGCGGGGGTCGACCGCGGTGACGGCGTCAGCGGCGGCGGCCGGGGCGTCGACCGGTGCGTCGCCGGGCGTGGAGGTCTTGTCGATACTCACTTCTGGGCCTCCCCATTGCGCGCCGCGCGACGGGTCACGGCATTTTCCGTGGCGCCCGTGATGGCGGAGATGATCTCTTCCTGCGAGGTCGCCTTCACGTCGAAGACTCCGTTGTTCCGGCCGAGCCGGAGCACCGCCACCTTGTCCGCGACGGCCTTGACGTCCGCCATGTTGTGGCTGATGAGAATGACCGCGTGGCCACGCTCGCGCAGCCGCTCCACCAGGTCGAGGACCTGGGCGGTCTGCTCCACGCCGAGGGCGGCGGTGGGCTCGTCGAGGATGACGAGCTTGGGCTCGCCGAGCATCGAGCGGGCGATCGCCACCGTCTGGCGCTGACCGCCGGAGAGCGAGGCGATCGGGATACGGACGCTGGGTATGCGGATCGAGAGCGTGGTGAGCAGCTCGCGGGCGCGGCGCTCCATCTCGACCTCGTTGAGCACGCCACGCTTGCGCAGCTCACGACCGAGGTAGAGATTCCCCACGACGTCGATGTTGTCGCACAGCGCGAGGTCCTGGTAGACGGTCGCGATGCCCAGGCTCTGGGCGTCGTGCGGCTTGTTGATCGATACGGCCTTGCCGTCCCACTCGATGACGCCGTCATCGATGGGATGCACGCCGGCGATCGTTTTGACCAGCGTGGACTTTCCTGCGCCGTTGTCGCCCACCAGGGCGACCACCTCACCGGCGTGGACCTCAAGCTCTACGTCGGTGAGCGCCTGGACGGCACCGAATCGCTTGGAGACCCCGCGCAACGCCAACACGGGCGTAGCGGACACGTGAACCATCTCCTTCGCCGCCTGACCGGCGGGAGGTTGAACAGAAGAGAACGAGAAGTAGCGAGAAGAACCAGCAGGACGTGAAGACCAGAGCGCGTTTCTGTCCGGCGCCCCGCCATAGCTGCGGGGCTGTTGGAGCGGGGCGCCGGACAGGGCTCAATGGTGGTGAAGTCCCTTGGAGACGCGGAGACTTACTTCAGGCCGACCTTGGCGCAGTCGGCCTTGTACTTGGCCGTGCAGATCTCGTCGACCGAGTAGATGCCTTCCTTGATGACGGTCTCCTTGATGTTCTTGTCGGTCAGCGAGACGACCGGCACGAGCACCGTGGGAACGCCCTTGGTGGTGGGGCTGTCGACCTTCGTCTTGGCGATGGAGTCGAGCTTCTCGCCCTTGCCGAGCGCGACGGCCATCTCCGCGGCGACCTTGGCCTCCTGCGGGTAGGACTTGTAGACGCTCATGAACTGCTCGCCCGCGACGATGCGCTGCACACCGGCGAGTTCGGCGTCCTGTCCGGTGACCGGCGGAAGCTTGGAGATGCCCGCGGCCTTGAGCGCGGTGATGATGCCGCCCGCCATGCCGTCGTTCGCGGAGTAGACACCGACGATCTTGTCCTTGCCGATCGCCGAGATCGCGCCCTCCATGTTGGCGTTGGCGTTGACCGCCTTCCACTCCTTGGTGTCGTACGACTTGCCGATCTTGACCTTGCCCTTGAGCTCGGACTCGGCGCCCTTCTTGAAGAGCTTGGCGTTCGGGTCGGTGATCGCGCCGTTCATCATCACGATCTCACCGTCCTTCGCCTTGTCGCCGAGCTTCTCGACGAGGGCCTTGCCCTGGACGCGGCCGACCTCTTCGTTGTCGAACGAGGTGTACGCGTCGATGGGGCCCTCGGCGAGGCGGTCGTACGCCACGACCGGGATGTTCGCTTCCTTGGCCTTCTTGACCGACCCGGCGATCGCCTTGGAGTCCACCGCGTCCACGATCAACACGTCCACCTTGTTGGTGATCATCGTGTCGGCCTGCTGGTTCTGCGTGGACGCGTCCTGCTTGGCGTTCGCGTAGGTGATCTTGCCCTTGCCGTCGGTCAGATCCTTGACGGTCTTCTCGATCAGCGGCTTGTCGAACTTCTCGTAACGCGCGGTCTCGTTCTCCGGCAGGAGCAGACCTATGTTGAGCGCGTCGCCCTTCTTGGACGCACCCTCATCACTCTTGTCACCGTCGGACTCCTTGGCACTGCCACAGGCGGCAAGGGTGACGGCCATGGTGGTGGCGGCAACGGCAACGGCGGCACGACGCATACGCGTGTTCATTCGGGAACCTCCCTGACGTGGCCGCGTCGTTGCGGCCGAGGTGGCTCGAAGTCAACTCGGCCGCCACACCGGCGTCAAGGAGTAAATCCTTAACGAGATGACAACGGTGCCATGCGTTATCTAAGTGAAGGCAGGTGTCGTCGCGGACAGGGAGCCGTCCAAAAGCGTCGAATCGCCCATCTCGCTCAGCGCGAGGGCAAGGGCGCCCAGGACTTCGGCACGGCCCCCGAGGGCCCCAGGGAGCACGGAGAGCTGGCGCGCGGCGCTGGGGATCGCATAGCGCCCCACGGACTCCCTGATGGGCCCCAGGACCAGCTCACCGGCCTCCGCGAGATCACCGCCGAGTACGACCCTGCTGGGGTTCAGGAGGTTGCAGAGGTTCGCCACACCGCTGCCGATGTGCCGCCCGACGTCCGCGATCACGCGCCGGCAGCCCGGGTCCCCGTCGCGCGCCAGGGAGACCACGCGCTCCATGGTCAGGTCGGTGCCGTGGCTCGACTGGAGCAGGGGAAGGACATAGCGGGCCGCCGTGAAGGTCTCCAGGCAGCCGCGGTTGCCGCAGCGGCAGACCGGGCCCGACTCGTCCAGGGTGATGTGCCCGATCTCGCCCGCGGTGCCGCCGGGGCCCCGGTAGATCCGCCCGCTGATCACGAGCCCGGCGCCGACACCGCTCGCGACCTTGATGTACGCGAGGTCCTTGACGCCGCGCCCGCTGCCCCAGACCAGCTCGCCGAGCGCGCCTAGGTTGGCGTCGTTGTCGACGTGCACGGGGACGCCGATGCGGTCCTTGAGCTCCTCGGCGGGCTTGGTGCCCGTCCAGCCCGGCAGGATCGAGGTCGAGCCGAGCGTGCCCGACTCCACGTCGATGGGCCCCGGCACGCCGAGACCGATGCCCGCGATCTTCTCGCGGTCCACGCCGGTCACCGAGATCAGCCTGCTGACCAGCTGCTCGGCGCGGTCGAAGCCCTGCGCGGCGGACGCGTCCACGTCCAGCGGCTCGGACTCCTCCGCGAGCACCTGGTGGGCGAGGTTGCCGACCGCCACGCGCAGGTGCGTATGGCCGAAGTCGACGCCGATGACGATGCCCGCGTCACCGCTGAGCGAGACGCTGCGGGCCCTGCGGCCCCCTGCCGAGGTGGGCGTGACCTCGACCGTTCCGCCGTCCTTGAGCTCCCGGACGATGTTGGAGACCGTGGCCGCGGACAGACCTGTCGTCCTGGCGATCTCCGCCTGAGTGAGCGACCCGGCGAGCCGTACGGCACGTACGACCCGTTCGAGATTGGCCCGGTGCAGCGACGACTGCGACCCCGGAGTCTCCATTGACTCAGCCACCCTTTTCCGTATGACGTAACGGCGACTTCGCCGCCCGTACAAGTTGTGAACTCCAAGCTCTGCCGAACGGGTTGGCGCAGTCAAGTCCTTGACCCAAATCGGCACTCCTGAACAGCGGACAGGCCGGGTCCAAGTGGCGAGGATGTACCCCAAACCACCCAGACCCGGCCTGAGAGGGCCGATCCGTTACTTGACCGATCCCGCGGTGAGACCCGAGACGACGTGCCGCTCGATGAAGGCGAACAGCACGATGACCGGCACGATCGCCACCACGGAGGCCGCGAAGAGGTAGTTCCACTCCACGGTGTAGGCGCCGATGAAGTTGTTGATACCAACGGTCAGCGGCTGCTTGTCGGGCTCGGTGGTGAGCGTGAGGCCCATCACGAACTCGTTCCACGAGGTGATGAAAGTGAAGATCACCGCGGTGACCACGCCGGGCAGCGCGAGCGGCATCGTCACCTTGATCATGGCGCCGAACCGGCTCGTGCCGTCCACCATCGCCGCCTCTTCGAGCTCGGGCGGGATCGAGCTGATGTAGGCCGTCAGGATCCACACCGCGAACGCGAGGTTGAACGCCGCGTTGGTGATGATCAGCGTCCAGACCGAGTTGAGCATGTCCAGCTGGTGGAACTCGCGGTAGAGACCGACCAGAAGGGCGGTGGGCTGGAACATCTGCGTGATGAGGACGAGGAGCAGGAAGGCCTTGCGTCCGCGGTAGCGCATGCGGGCCGTGTAGTACGCGGCGGGCAGCGAGACCAGGAGCACCAGGAGTGTCGCGCCGCCCGCCACCAACAGGGTCACCTGGAGGTTCTGGCCGAGCTCCGACTCCTTCCAGACCTCGATGAAGTTCGACCACTCCAGGTCGGTCGGCAGATAGGTCCGGTCCCGCAGCTCGCTCTTGGGGCGGAGCGCGGTGATCACCATCTCCAGGTACGGAGCCAGGAAGATCGCCGCGAGCGCCCAGGCGACCACCGTGATGACCAGGGTGCGCGGCCGGAACGTGCGCTTGGGCTTGAGCTGCTGCTTCGGCGGGCCCTTCGGGGACCCCGCGCGGGGCGCCGTCGCGGTGGCCATCAGTCCTCCTCGTTCCACCGGCTGACCTTCAGGAAGATCAGCACGAGCACGACGACCATCGCGAAGTTGACCACGGACATCGCGGCGGATTCGCCGATGTCGGTCTCCTTCAGCTTGTACATGAACACCATGGTCGTGGAGGTGTCATAGCCGGGACCGCCCTGCGTCATGGCCCAGATGATCGGGAAGGAGTTGAAGACGTTGATGAGGTTGATGACCACACCGACGAGGAACGCGGGCCGCAGCATCGGCACCGTGATGTGCCGGTACGTCTGCCAGGGGCTCGCCCCGTCGATCCGTGAGGCCTCGTAGACCTCGTGCGGGATGGTCTGCAGACCGGCGAGGAGCGTGTACGTGGTGAAGGGCAGCGACACGAAGATCGCGACGGCCATCATCCACGGCCAGGCCGTCTCCGGTTTGCCGAGCCAGTCCTTGGAGTTGTCGATGAGGCCGAGGTCGAGCATCAGCGTGTTGAGCACGCCCGCGGTCTGGTTGAGCATCCACTTGAAGCCGATGGCGGTCATCAGGACGGATGCCGCCCAGGGCGCGATGAGCGCCCAGCGGGTGACGGTGCGGCCGGGGAACTTCTGGTTGAAGAGCTGGGCGAGGGCGAGCGAGAGCAGCATCGTCACGCTCACGACGACGACGGTCCACACGACCGTCCAGAGCAGGACCGAACCGAAGTCGGTCTCCTCGAAGAGCTTCTTGTACTTGTCGGTCCCGGCGCTGCCGCGCACGATCCCGGCGATGGAGATGTTGAGGAACGAGGTGCGGATCAGCTCGACGACCGGCCAGATGACCACGGCGAGGATCAGCAGAATGACGGGCGCTATCCAGGGCAGCGGGCCGAGTCGGGCGATACCGCTGCGACGGCTGACCGGCCTGGGTGCGCGCCCGCTCCGTCCCCGGCCGGTGTCGGCCGGGGGCGGAGGGGCCTTGAGTGACACAAGGTCTCCTAGCGAACGGGACTACGGAACGAAGTGCGGCTGTTGTCTGCCTGCCAAGTACGTCTGGCTACGTGCTACTTGTTCTCGGCAGCCGCCGCTTCGGCCTTCTTCTGCAGGTCGCCGAGGACCGCCTTGGGGTCGTCGCTCGCGGCCTTGCCACCGGTCTTCTTCATCTCAGCGGAGATGACGTCCCACGAGGTGTCGCCGAGCGGGTAGAACTTGGCGTTCGGCAGGACCGCGAAGAACGGCTCCAGGTCCTTGTGCTTGCCACTGGTCTGCATCGTCTTCAGGGTGTCCTGGGTGACGGGCATCAGGTTGTACATCTCGTCGAACTGCAGCATCTTCTTGGAGTACGTGAAGTCCAGGAACTTCTTCACGCCTTCCTTCTCCGCGCCGCCGTCCTTGAACGCCATCATCCAGTCGGCGACACCGAGGGTGTCCTGCAGCGGGCCCGTCTTGCCGGGGATCGGCGCGACGCCGTAGTCGACCTTGCCGTCCTTGGCCATCTGGATCAGGCTCGGGTGGCCGTTGAGCATGCCGACCTTGCCCGCCGCGAAGTCGGCGAAGGCCGTCTTGCGGTCCGTGGACGCCGGGTTGGAGTACGTGAGGCCGGGCTTGACCAGGTTCTTCTGCAGCCAGTCGAAGGTCTCTACGTTCTTGGCGCTGTCCAGCGTGTACTTGCCGCTCGCGTCGGTGTAGCCACCGCCGTTGCCGAGCTCCCACATCATCGTCTCGCCCTGGGTCTCCTCGGGGCCGAGCGGGAGGGCGTACGGCGTCTCGGCGGCCTTGGACGACTTGATCTTCTTGGCGGCCGCGGCGACCTCGTCCCACGTCTTCGGCGGCGTCTTGACGCCCGCCTTCTTCAGGACGGCCTTGTTGTAGAACATCACGCGGCTGGAGGAGACCCACGGGATGCCGTACTGCGTGCCCTTGACCTCGCCGGCCTTGGCGAAGGTGGGGATGAGGTTCTGCTGCGTCTTGGGCGAGAGGACCTCGTCGGCCTTGTAGAGCAGATCGTCCGCGACCTTGTCGGCGTAGCCGCCGGTCTGCAGGAGGTCGGGCTGGTTGCCCGCCTGGATCATGTTCTTCACGGACTTGTCGATCTCGTTCCAGTTGATGACCTGGACGTCGACCTTGTAGCCCTTGTTCTGCGCCTCGAAGTCCTTCTTGACGCCGTCCCAGTACTTCTTGGAGGCGTTGGAAGCCTTGTCGCCGTAGTCGGCGGCGACGAGCTTGATGGTCTTGCTGTCGCCGCTGTCGCTGTCACCGCCGCAGGCGCTGAGTCCCATTGCCATCGCGAGCGTCGCCGCACCGGTGGCGATCAATCGATTCCTCATGCTGTTCAACCCTTCGACATCGGTGTCGACTTGAACGCGGGCAAAAGGTTCCCCCCGCGGCGCCGTGGGGCCGACATTACTCACGGCCGGAATTGCCGCAACAGGCCTAGACCACTTTCGTGGCCAAGCTGAAATCACCTGCGCGCGGGGTCACTTGATGGCCCCCGCGGTGAGGCCCGCCTGCACCTGACGCTGGAATACCGCGTACACGACAAGTACGGGAACCATCGCAATCGTCAGGCCCGCAAAGAGCGCGCCCCAGTCACCCCGGTAGCCCTGTGAGACCGCAAGGGTGGCGAGTCCTTGCGGCAGCACATAGCTCTTCTCCTCCTCGTTGTTCAGCAGCAGCGGAAGCAGGTACTGGTTCCACTGGCCGAGGAAGTTGAAGATGCCGATGCTGACCAGACCCGGCTTGGCCATCGGCAGCATGATCTGGAAGAACGTGCGCGTGTGCGAGGCCCCGTCGACCATCGCCGCCTCCTGTACGCCGGTCGGCAGCGTCCGGAAGAAGGACGTCAGGAAGAAGACGGTGAAGGGCAGCGAGTACGCGATGTAAGCGATCATCAGGCCGGGACGGGTGTCCAGGAGACCGAAGTTCTCCATGACCGCGAAGAGCGGCACGAGCGCGAGGATGACCGGGAACATCATGCCGCCCGCGAAGAGCATGAAGACGATGCGGTTGCCCGGGAAGGTGAAACGGGCGATCACGTACGCGGCCATCGAGCCGAGCAGCATGGTGCCGGTCAGCGAACCCGCCAGGATGATCAGCGAGTTGAGCGTGTACTGACCGATGTTGGCCTCGGTCCACGCGTTGGTGAAGTTCTCCCAGTGGAAGGAGGACGGCCAGCCCATCGGATCGCTGAGGATGTCGACCGAGGGGCGCAGGGCGGTGAGGGCGACCCAGATGAGGGGCCCGGCCGCGAGGATCACCCACAGGGCGAGGAACGCGTGGGAGAAGACGTTCAGCGTGGCGCCGCTCTTGGAGCCCGTCGCACGGCGGGGCTCGTCGGCGGGCTCGGTGCGGGGCGCGGTGGTGGAGGTGGTCATGAGGCAGTGCTCCCGCGGTCTCAGTATTCGATCCGGTCGCGATTCCCGATCCTCATGACGATCAGCGAGAACGCCATGCTGAGGACGAGGAGGACGACGCCGATGGAGGTGGCATAGCCGTACTGGCCGTCACGGAATCGTTCGTAGAGGAAGACCGGGGTCACCTTCAGGACGTGCTCGGGCACCATGACCAGGACGATCGCGAACGAGTCGAGCGCCTGGATGCCCATGTAGATCCAGCCCGTCCGTACGGTGTCCCAGATCAGCGGAAGCGTCACGCTGAAGAAGGTCCGCCCCCGGCCCGCGCCGTCGAGCAGCGCGGCCTCGTAGATGTCCCTGGGGATCGCGCCCATCGCGGCGGAGAAGAGCACCACGTAGAAGCCGACGAAGCTCCAGCAGATCACGACGAGTACGGCGATGACGGCGAGGGTGCGGTCGCCGCCGAGCCAGGCGGGTCCGTCGATGCCCACCTTGTCGAGGCCGCCGTTGATCAGTCCGCTGTTGGTGTTGAGGACGCGGCCCCAGACGACGGCGATGATGGCGACGGACAGGACCTGCGGGAAGAAGTAGACGACCTTGTAGAACGACGAGCCCGCGACACCGGCGATGGCCTGGCCCTTACGGTGCCTGCCGCCCGACGTGATCATGTAGGCGAAGAACATGCCGAGCATGAGCGTGATCACCGGGGCGACGACGGCCAGGGTGATGCTCACCTTCAGGGAGTCCCAGAAGCGTTCGTCGTTCCACATCTTCGTGAAGTTGTCGAACCCGATGAAGTTCGCCACCGGACCGCCGGACCAGTCGGTGAACGAGTAGTAGATCGCCTGCACGAAGGGCGAGATGACGAAGAGGGCGTAGAACGCGAGTGGCACGCTCAGGAAGCCCATGATGAAGCGGTACTTGTCGAGCGTGCGGTAGCGCCGGTCGTAGCGCACGCTCTCGGGGGTGAAGCGGGGCGGAAGGAGCACCGCCAGGAGGAACAACAGCCGGTTCGCCGGTTTGTGCTGTGGCGTCCGCTCCGTCGTCTTCTTCGGGGGTGGGGGATTCTCCACCCGGGTGTCGGTCGTCATGCTGCTCCGCCCCGCCTCGCTCACATACCTGCGTTCTCGGTTCTGCTGCCGGTGCCGGTGACGGCGGCGGTCAGGACTTCTTGATCTTGGAGATGTCGGGGTCGTTCTTGATCCGGTCCGACGCCTTCTGCATCGTCTCCATCGCCTGCTTGGTGCCGATCTGGCCCAGCATGAACTTGGCGATCATGTTGTTGTAGTCCTCGCGGAACAGCTCGTTGTACCAGTCGAAGAACTTGGGGATGACGATGTTGTCGCCGGCCGCCTCGATGGCCGCCTTCGCGCTCGCCGTGCCCGGCGGCAGCTTCTGGCCGTCGATGGCGCCCTTGACCACGGGGATCGAGCCGACCTCCTTGAACAGGTTCAGGGCGGCCTCCTTGCTGTACATCATCCGCAGCCACTCCATGCCGCCCTGCACGTTCTTGGCCTTGGAGGGGACGATGAAGGGCTCACCCGCGGGGGCGTAGAGCGTGCCGAAGGGCATCTTGTCGCCGGAGTCCAGGGACGGGGTCGCGCCGACCGCCATGTCGAAGTCCTTGGGCGTGGTGTCCTTGGCCTCGTTCTCCACCCAGGAGCCGTCGGGCACGAAGAGCATCTTGCCGCCCTTGGTCCAGGCGGTCTGCATCTCCGTGTGCGCCTCGGTGCCGTCGAAGCCGGTCAGGACGTACTTCTTGGCGACGAGCTCTTCCCAGGCGTCGAAGACGTCCTTGACCGCGTCGTTCTTCCAGGCGTCCGGCTCCAGGTAGTCCATGGCGTCGATGACGTCGCGCCCGCCGCGCTGGGCGAACATCGCGTACATGCTGAAGAACACGTAGCGCGGGTGGCCGCCGGGGTAGCTCCAGCCGTGGATGCCCTTGGCCTTGGCCTTCTTGCAGAGGGCCAGCATCTCGTCCCAGGTCTTGGGGTACTCGCTCTCCAGACCCTGCTCGAGGAGCTTCTTGGAGTACCAGTTGCCGTAGACCGTCGAGGCGATGTTGAGCTGGTAACACTCCTTGCCGCCGAAGGTGCCCATCTGCTCGACCACCGGTACGAGGGTCTCGCGCACCGTGACGCTCGGGTCGTCCCAGGAGGGGGCGCCGAGCAGTTCCCGCAGGTCGGCGACCTGCTTGTTGTGCACAAGCTTGCCGATGTTCATCTGGTCGGCGCCGGAGTTGTTGACCACGTCCGACGTCGGCTTGCCCCGGACGATCTTCGGCTGCACCTGAGTGGCGATCTTCTCGGTGGGCTTCTGGTCCGGTTGGGACTTCGGGTACTTCTTGGCGTACATGTCGGTGACGAACTGGGCGTACTTGTCGCCGTAGCCGCCGTTGAAGATGTAGACCGAGAGGCCCGCGTCGGCCTTCACGCCCAGCGGGTTCTTCTTCGACTTGGTGCCCTTCTCCGCCTTGTTCTCGTCCCCGCCGCCGCTCGCGCAGGAGCTCAGGGCGCCCACGGCCGGCACGGCGAGAAGGCTGGCGGCCACCGTCCTCTTCATCACGTCACGACGGTTGATGCTGGTGGATCCCATGCTCAAGTCCTCGCCTTCCAGGACTCAGGCGGCGCACGGGGATCCCGACAACTCGCCAGTGGCGAAGGGCCCGACACCGCGGGTCAGTTGAAGCTTGGTGGTACCGAACGTGCGACAACTACATGGCAAGGGCTCGCACCCGCCACTCAGGGTGCCGATAGGTATAGTCCACTTCTCGGCAGCAGAGCAAGATCGAATACAGCTTGGGCCAGCAGTCTTTCCCGAGTTGAGACCTCGCGGAGATACGGACTGGTTCGTTCACGGCGTGAGCAAATTCAGCCGGGGAAATCGGTGGCGTCGGGTCCCCGCCGCTTCCCCCTCCTGATCCTCTCTCGCCCCTCCTTGCTCCCCATTGGACTTTCTCCTCGGCCCCCTTGGACTTTCTCCGGGCCATCACCGACTCCACCTGGCCCTTTCAACAGCCTTGACACCACCCACCACTTGACGCCCTACTGGACCTTGCGCAGCGATTTGACAACGTTGTCCAACTCGCAGGGAGGGGCTCGGGGATGCCGCACAGATCACGCAGACCTCGCTTCAGACACCACCGTTCGGCCGCGGTCCTCGGAGCGGCCGCGTTCACGCTCGTCGCGACGGCACAGGGTGCCGCCGTCGCCAAACCGGAGAAACCACCCAAAGCAGCGCGGGAGTTCGTTTCTTCGTTCGAAGAAGGCGATATCCAGCCGGACTGGCTGAACACCGTCGAAACCGGCCCCGACGGCAAGAAGCGGACCGCCGGAGTCAACGGCGCGTTCAGCGCCGGGATCCCCGGCAGTGTGAACGACCACGTCACCGAGGTCCGCGCGAGCGGCGAGAACTCCTCGGGCGGTGAGGTCAAGGAGAACCTGATCGACGGTGAGCCCACCAGCAAGTGGCTGACCTTCAAGCCCACGGGGTGGGTCGAGTTCGACCTCGACGAGCCCGCCAAGGCCGTGACGTACGCGCTGACGTCGGCGAACGACCACGACGAGCGCGACCCCAAGGACTGGACGCTTCAGGGCTCCACGGACGGCAAGGACTGGAAGGACCTCGACACCCGCAAGGGCGAGAAGTTCGACAAGCGCCACCAGACCAAGAAGTACGACTTCGACAACAGCACCGCGTACTCCCACTACCGCCTGGACGTCACCGCCAACAACGGCGCGTCCGACGCCCTCCAGCTCTCCGACGTCCAGCTCTCCGTCGGCGGCAGCGAGAGCCCCGCCCCCGAGGACATGCTCTCCCTCGTGGACCGCGGCCCCAGCGGCTCCCCCACCGCGAAGTCGGGCGCCGGGTTCACCGGCAAGCACGCCCTTCGCTATGCGGGCACCCACAAGGCGGACGCCCGCGGCTACTCGTACAACAAGGTCTTCGACGTGAACGTCGCGGTGCGGCGTGACACCGAGCTGTCGTACCGGGTCTTCCCGTCGATGGCCGAGGGCGACCTCGACTACGACGCCACGAACGTGTCCGTGGACCTGGCCTTCACCGACGGCACCTATCTGAGTGACCTCAAGGCCACGGACCAGCACGGCTTCCCGATGGACCCGCGGGGACAGGGCGCCGCGAAGGGCCTCT
This sequence comes from Streptomyces sp. NPDC055239, assembly GCF_053606205.1. Lineage (NCBI taxonomy): Bacteria > Bacillati > Actinomycetota > Actinomycetes > Kitasatosporales > Streptomycetaceae > Streptomyces > Streptomyces sp. NPDC055239. The sequence continues at coordinate 949,944 of NZ_JBSGRD010000003.1, forward strand.
ACGTCAACCAGTGGAACAACGTGGCCTCGCGGATCGGGCAGGTCGCGGGCGGCAAGACCGTGGACCGGGTGCTCGTCGCGTACGACTCCCCCAAGGGTCCGGCGAAGTTCCGCGGCTGGGTGGACGACGTGTCCCTGAAGGAGAAGGCCCCGGCGAAGCCGAAGGCCCACCCTTCGGACTACGCGGACACCACCCGCGGCACGAACTCCAGCGGCGGCTTCTCGCGCGGCAACACCTTCCCCGCGACGGCCGTCCCGCACGGCTTCAACTTCTGGACCCCGGTGACCAACGCGGGGTCGCTCAGCTGGCTCTACGACTACGCGCGCGGCAACAACGCGGACAACCTGCCGACGATCCAGGCGTTCAGCGCGAGCCACGAGCCGAGCCCCTGGATGGGCGACCGGCAGACCTTCCAGATGATGCCGTCGGTCGACAAGGACACCCCGTCCGCCGACCGCACCAAGCGCGCGCTGCCCTTCAAGCACGAGAAGGAGACGGCACGCCCGCACTACTACGGCGTCACGTTCGAGAACGGTCTGAAGGCCGAGATGGCCCCGACCGACCACGCCGCGATGATGAAGTTCACCTATCCCGGTGACGACGCGAGCGTCATATTCGACAACGTCTCGGAGAAGGGCGGCCTCACCCTCGACAAGGAGAGCGGTGTCGTCAGCGGCTTCTCGGACGTCAAGTCCGGCCTCTCCACCGGAGCCACGCGCCTCTTCGTGTACGGGACGTTCGACGCGCCCGTCACCGCGGGCGGCAAGCTGGAGGGCGGGGGCGGCGGTGACGTCACCGGCTATCTGCGCTTCAAGGCCGGCAAGGACCGCACCGTCAACCTGCGCCTGGCGACCTCGCTGATCAGCCTCGACCAGGCCAAGGCCAACCTCAACAGCGAGATCCCGTCCGGCACCTCCTTCGACCGCGTGAAGAACCGCGCGCAGAAGAGCTGGGACGACATCCTCGGCAAGGTCGAGGTGCAGGGCGCGAGCGAGGGCCAGCGGACCTCGCTCTACTCCTCCCTCTACCGCCTCTACCTCTACCCGAACTCGGGCTTCGAGAAGGTCACTTCGGGCGGCAAGTCGAAGTACCAGTACGCCTCTCCCTTCTCGCCGCAGACGGGCCCGGACACCCCGACCCACACCGGCGCGAAGATCGTCGACGGAAAGCCGTACGTGAACAACGGCTTCTGGGACACGTATCGAACGACCTGGCCCGCGTACTCCTTGCTCACGCCGAAGAAGGCGGGTGAGCTCGTCGACGGCTTCGTGCAGCAGTACAAGGACGGCGGCTGGACCTCGCGTTGGTCCTCGCCGGGGTACGCCGACCTGATGACGGGCACCTCGTCGGACGTGGCGTTCGCCGACGCGTACGTCAAGGGTGTGGACTTCGACGCGAAGGACGCGTACGACGCGGCGCTGAAGAACGCGACGGTGGTACCGCCGAGTTCGGGCGTCGGCCGCAAGGGCATGGAGACCTCGCCCTTCCTCGGCTACACCCCCAGCGAGACGCACGAGGGCCTTTCCTGGGCGCTTGAGGGCTACCTCAACGACTACGGCATCTCGCGCATGGGCAAGGCCCTCTACAAGAAGACGGGCGAGAAGCGCTACAAGGAGGAGTCGGAGTACTTCCTCAACCGCTCCCGTGACTACGTGAAGCTCTTCGACGACAAGGCCGGGTTCTTCCAGGGCAAGAACACGAAGGGCGACTGGCGCGTCCCCTCCGACAAGTTCGACCCGCGCGTATGGGGTTACGACTACACGGAGACGAACGCCTGGGGTTACGCCTTCACCGCCCCGCAGGACTCGCGCGGCCTCGCCAACCTCTACGGCGGCCGCAAGGGTCTCGGCGACAAGCTCGACACGTACTTCGCCACTCCGGAGACCGGGTCCGCCGAGTTCGCGGGCTCCTACGGGGGTGTCATTCACGAGATGACCGAGGCACGCGACGTACGCATGGGCATGTACGGGCACTCCAACCAGGTCGCCCACCACGTCGCCTACATGTACGACGCGGCCGGTGAGCCGTCCAAGACGCAGGAGAAGGTCCGCGAGGTCCTCTCCCGCCTCTACACGGGCAGCGAGATCGGGCAGGGCTACCACGGCGACGAGGACAACGGCGAGCAGTCGGCCTGGTACCTCTTCTCCTCGCTCGGCTTCTATCCGCTGGTCATGGGCAGCGGCGAGTACGCGATCGGTTCGCCGCAGTTCACCAAGATGACGGTGCACATGGACGGCGGTCGCGACCTGGTCGTCAAGGCGCCCAAGAACAGCGCGAAGAACATCTACGTCCAGGGCCTGAAGGTCAACGGCAAGAAGTGGACCTCGACGGCGCTCCCCCACAAGGAGATCGCGCGCGGCGGCGTCCTGGAGTTCGACATGGGCCCGAAGCCCTCCTCGTGGGGCACGGGCAAGAACGCCCAGCCGTCGTCCGTCACGCAGGACGACAAGGTGCCCGCGCCGCGCGGTGACGCCATCAAGGGTGAGGGCGCACTCTTCGACAACTCGTCGAAGACGGAGGCCACTTCGGACTCCGCCGTGGACCTTCCGGTCGGCAAGGACACCAAGGCGGTGCAGTACACGCTGACGTCGCCCGCCGACAAGGCGAAGGCGCCGCGCGGCTGGGTCCTCCAGGGCTCCACCGACGGCGAGAAGTGGAAGGACCTCGACAAGCGGTCCGGCCAGTCGTTCGCCTGGGACAAGCAGACCCGGGTGTTCACGGTCGACCGTCCGGGATCGTACGGGCACTACCGTCTTGTGCCGGTCGGGTCCGCGACGCTCGCGGAGGTCGAGCTCCTGAGCTGATCCTGCTCGGGAGGCGGTACCGCGTACTGCGTCATCGCGGGGGCGGGAGTGGAACGTTCACTCCCGCCCCCGCTTGCGTCTGCCCACGCCTCTACGATGGCCCGATGTCTTCGATCAAGCAGGTCCAAGTCACGTTCGACTGCGCGCAGCCCAGGCGCGTCGCCGACTTCTGGTGCGAGGTTCTGGGGTACGTCCCGCCGTCGCCCCCGGAGGGGTTCGCCACTTGGGAGGACTACGACCGCACGGTGCCGCCCGAGCAGCAGGAGTCAGCGGTCTGTATGGACCCCACGGGTGTCGGCCCGCGGCTGTACTTCCAGCGCGTTCCCGAAGGCAAGGTCGTCAAGAACCGGGTGCATCTCGACGTGCGGGCCGGAACCGGGCTCGTGGGTGAGGAGCGCCTCGCCGCGCTCGAGGCCGAGTGCGCACGATTGCTCCCGCTCGGCGCGGTACGCGGGCAACTCCTGCTCGCCGATGACGAGAACGAGTCGTGCCTCAACATGCAGGACGTCGAGGGCAACGAGTTCTGTCTCGACTGAGGGGCCGCTTCCGGTCTACGGGAGTTCCTCACCGGGGTCGGTGGTGGTTTTACGCTGGGCGGTGACGGAGGGGGCGGTGGCTTCGCCTGCCGCGTAGGCGTGGCCGTCGACTCCGGCGACGTGTTCGGAGCTCTGCCGGGGGTCGGTGGTGGTGACGCCCGCGCCGTTGCTGTGGCCGGTCTCGACGATGCCGCGGGTGTTCTTGTCGACGTGGCTCAGTTCGTGGCCGATGGTCTCTTCGCTGTTCGCGGCCTTGGCGGACAGGAAGATGTGGTTGTCGATGGTCATGGCCTCGGCACCCATGGCGGCGGTGGCGCGCTGGGCGATCTCGTCGCGGTGGACGCGGGTCGAGGCGATCTTCTGGTTCTGGTAGAACGGCACGGCCTTGGCCACGACGGCGGAGGGCAGGGACTCGCTGGGGGAGTTCCTGGCGCCGGCCACCAGGGCCGCCTGTCCCTCGGGGCTGGTGTCCGGGACGACCGCGTGCTTGTCCTCCTGTGTCTCGTGTCCGCATCCGGCGCCGTGCTGGTGCTGCGCCCACTCGTGCCCGGTCTGCCGCAGCATCTGGACGACGCCACCGTTCCCGATGGATCCCTGCAGATCGAGCATCCGCTGAACAGCGGTGTCGGCGTGGGTGGTTGCCGGTCGCACTCGCTCGGGCGCGCCGCTCTTCCGGGCCTCGGCCTTGTTGTTGTCGTCGCGGGCCAAGGCCATCTGTGTTCCTCCGGCGATCAAGGGGTGGACCAGGGTGGACCAACCACTCCACCCTTACGCGCGAGGTTCAGGCGTCTCCAGGGCCGCAGGGGCAGACTTACGGACCAAGTGGGCGGTCTGAAGCTTCGCGGCGTCGTAGATCCGCTTGACGTCGCCGTCGAAGTACGACGAGTACGAGGTGTCGGCGCTGTGGCCGCCGGTCATCCAGCCGCCGGTGACACCGATCAGCCTGGGCGGCTCACCGCCCGCGGTGATGAAGGGGCCGCCGGAGGTACCGCCGACGTAGCCGTCACAGTCGACCTCGGTGAAGGTCCCCCCGCGCCACAGCCTGCCGCCGCCGTCCCTGACATCCCCGGTGGTGTACTTCTTCGTCGGCGTGGTGCAGCTGAGGGGGTCCTGCTTGGGCTTGTAGCTGCCGCCGCCGTACAGATACGGGTACCCGATGGCGAGCACGGTGTGGTGGAACCCGGCATTGAACCCCATCGGAATGGCCCCGACGACATCCTCGACCTCCTTGCCGTCACCGCGCGGCTCGGTGGCGAGGAACGCGACGTCGACGTCGGTGAAGTCCTCCTCGCTCTTCCGGGTCCCCGTGTAACCAGGATCCTTGAAGATGTGGCCCTTCTCGATGGGGTACACGCCATGCGGCATCAGGCTCTTCGCGCTGTGCTGCGGCACGAAGACCAGCTTCTCCTGCCGTCCACCGCTGTCGAAACAGTGCGCTGCCGACGCGACCAGGTTCTTGCCCGGGGAGGGTACGACGGTGCCGCCGCAGAAGCGGTAGTCGTAGCGGTCGGGATACTCGTCGCCCGCTTTCCGCGCCCAGAAGAAGGTGCCGACTTCCTTGATGCCCTCGAAGGTGTGCGAGGGCGAGCGCGGCACACTCTCGCGAGCCCACCGCTCCTCGACCGGCTCGGCCCGCGCCATACGCTTCGGCGTCCAGAACTTCTCGATCGGCGTCGGCTCAGGGGCGGACCGGGCCGGTCCCGCGGCGGCCAGGAGCATGGCCGTGACCGCCAGGAGCGTGGCCGCGGCGGCTGTCGCCGTCAGGCTGCGTTTGGTTCTCTCAGTGGTGCTCACGCCGCAGAGTCAACCAAGACAGGAGGTCGCGCACCGGGCGGCACCGTCCGGCGCGGCGGCCGTGCAGGGGGCTGCTCTCCGAGATTTCACCCGACGAGGGTTTGTGTCCCTATGACGGACAGGAGCGCGAGGCGCTCGGCGTCCTCGGTGCCGGGCTCGGCGGTGTAGATCATGATGTGCAGGTCGTTGCCGGTGACGTGGAGGATGTCGCAGTCCAGGGTGATCGCGCCGACATGAGGGTGGTCGATCGTCTTGTGCGCGCCAGGGGGCGGGACGGCGGCGCCCGATTGCCACAGCTCCTCGAAGAGCGGGCTGCGGGTGCGCAGCGTGCCGACGAGGTCCTGGAGGCGCGGGTCGGCGGGGTAGCGGCTGGCCGTCGCGCGCAGGGCGGCGGCCTGCTGGGCCCGGAGGACGCCGAGGGAGTCCGGGGTGTGACGTACGCGGGTGCCGGTGCCGAGGAAGTTGCGCCATACGGCGTTGAGGTCGTTGCCGTGCCATTCGCCCATGAGCGCGGTGTAGAGGGGGTTGGCCAGGAGCTGGGTCCAGGCGGCGTCGAAGACCGCGACGGGGGTGGTGGTCAGCCGGTCGAGCATCCGCTGGACGCCCGGCGTGATGTACGCGGAGATCGTCTCGGGGCCCGGTACTGCGAGTCCGGCGAGTTCGAACAGGAGGGCGCGTGTGTCCGTGGTCAGTCGAAGAGCACGGGCGAGGGCTTCGACGACCTGGGCGGAGGGGTTGGAGGCGCGCCCCTGTTCGAGGCGGGTGACGTAGTCCACCGAGATCCCCGCCAGCTGAGCCAGCTCTTCGCGGCGCAGGCCCGCGGCGCGCCGGTGGCCACCTGCGGGGAGGCCCACGATGTCGGGCGTGACCTGGTCTCGCCAGCGGCGCAGGGCCGCGCCGAGTTCTGTCGTTGCCATGGCGGTCAGTGTGGCTTACGGGCGGGATGATGTGCCTGGTACTGGTAGTCCTATGAAGGCGGGTCTACTTCCTGATGTGCTGTTTTGTCGCCAAAGTGGAGGCATGACAGAGACAGGAACGTCCACCGCACCTGTGGTGGGCTGGATCGGCCGAGCGGCGTGCCGCACGTCCGCCACGACGGCGTTCTCCCACTCGCCGAACAGCTCGGCGGGCACCTGTCCGGCGTCGAGGCCCGCTTCGCGCATGGCCTGGTCGACCTCGCCCGCCGCCTCAGCGCATAGGCAGTAGGCAGTAGGCAGTAGGCAGAAGACGGCCTGCGAATGCCACGCCGTCCGGGCCCCGGCCGAACTCGACCCGGCTCCGTACGAGCCGTACTCCACACAGCGTAAGGACGCCACTCATGAGCACCCTCGCCCTCGTCACCGGCGCCACCTCCGGCATCGGCCTGGCCTTCGCCCAACGCCTCGCCGCCGACGGCCACGACCTGATCGTGGTCGGCCGAGGCCAGGACAGACTCGACGCGTTCGCCGACGCCCACCCCCAGGTCAAGGTCCGCACCGTCGCAGCCGACCTGTCCACCCAGGAGGGCATCGACAAGGTCGCCGCCCACTGCGCGGACGAGCCCCTGGACCTGTTGATCAACAACGCCGGTGTCGCCCACTACATGCCGCTGGCCGACCTGCCCGCCGACCGGGCCCGCGAAGTCGTCAACGTCAAGGTCCTCGCCCCCACCCTGCTCATGAACGCCGCGGTCGGCGGCATGCAGGAACGCGGCAGAGGCACGATCATCAACATCGCGGGCATGATCGCCTTCAGCGGCCCCGCGGGCCCCGAGGTCATGCCGCGCCGCGCCGTCTACGCGGGCACCCTCGCCCACCTCGTCGCCATGTCCCAGACCCTGGCCGCCGAGTTGCAGGGCACCGGAGTCACCGTCCACGCCGTCTGCCCCGGCATCGTCGCCACCAACTTCCACGCGGTGCAGGGCATCGACGCCAGCGCCATCCCGCGCATGAACGCCGAGGACTTCGTCACCGGCACCCTGCGCGGCCTCGAACTCGGCGAGGTCGTCATCGCCCCCGGCATCGAAGACCGCACACTGCTCGACAACGTCTTCCAGGCCGACCTCGCCGCCTTCGCCGGCCAGAGCCCCACCCTCGCCACCCGCTACCAGACCACCTGACCCGCGTCGAGAACGCCCTCCGCCGTGCGGGGACTCACCTCGGGTCCGCAGGGCCTCGCTTGTCCTCAACGTGTACGACGTGAAGTTCGGTGCCGTCCCGGTGGCGCTTGGAACGCCCGAAAAGCCCGACAGCGATCTCCGACTCGTCCTGAGGCTCGTCAGGCCCGACATAGGTAAGGACGTCGTTGTGGTGCCCGGTGACGACCCATCCCTCGGCATCCTTGACGTCGATCACCCCGAAGTCCCCCGCGGAAGACCCGGCATGCGCCGGGCCGAACTCCTGCATGATCCCGGCGGCCTGTTCGGCAAGCTCTCCATCCGGAGCGGTCAGCACGACGCAAGTGCCATGCTCGAACAGCACCCACGACTTGCGCGGGTCGGCGAGAAGCCGCTGCCAGACATCTATCAGCATCTCGGTGTTCACGGTGGTCATGTCCTATCAGTCCCCGGCCGGAGGTCGACGGTGGCCGTCTCTAGCAGCGATACGAGGATCGGCTCGGCATGTGTCCACAGCAGCGCGCCGCCGATCCCCGGTACTACCCGGCGATGAGCACCGGGCAGACGGGCAGCGAGCAGTGTCCCGTTGTCGGGCGAGTGGCTGGTGTCCCGTTCGCCGTACCAGATGTCCACCGGGACGGTAATCGCATCGAGGGCGAACGGCCAGCGCCCCATGGTCAGGACCGTGTCGCGTGCGTAACCGGCAGCGCCTTGGGCAAAGCCCTCGCCCAAGGCCCTGCGGTACGCAGCGGCGAAACCAGGATCCTGATACACCGCGAGGTCGCTCTCCGGGCTCCCGGCCATGACCATGTCCCACATCGCATCCGCCGTGAAGCCCGCGAAAAACTCCTCGGCGCCGGTCGGGTCGCACGCGGTCCGCTCGACCAGGCCACGCACATCGGGCGCCACACTGGACGCGAACTCCGGTGCGGCGACCTCATCCCCGCCGGAGACGACAGCCAGCGCCGATGCCACACCTTCCGCAGCGCAGGCCAGAGCGAACGGCGCCCCCTGCGAGTTCCCGACCACAGCGGGACGCCCCAGCCCTCGCAACACGCAGAGTTGGCGAATATCACCGGTCACGGTGGAAAAGGTCCGGCCGGGCGCAGGTGTTGAGGCACCGAGCCCCGGGCGGTCCACAGAGACAAGACGGACCCCGAGCGCCTCGACGGCCCCTGCGCCAACGCCGAGCCATCGGCTCGTGGCCGCACCCGGGCACAACAGAACAGGCACCCCGTCCAGCGGCCCCCACTCGGCCCAACCGAGCGTCCGTCCATCAGACAGTCGACTCTCGCCGAGCCGGGCAGGATCGTCGGCGTACGCAGTCATGATTCACATCATGGCCACGGGCAAGATGCCTCGCACTCGAATTTCACCTGCGCGAACTCGCACCAGACGACCTTGCCGGGGTCGCGTTCCGCAATCCCCCACTTGTCGGCAAGCGCCGCCACGAGCAGCAGGCCGCGCCCCGACTCTGCGTCACCGTGCTCGTCGGCGCCGGGCCGGGGCCATCCCGCGCCGCTGTCGTGCACTTCGACGCGGAGTACGTCACCGGAGAAGCTCAGCCCCAGCCGGAATCCCCGCCCCGGCGGCACTCCGTGCACCAGGGCGTTGCTCGCCAACTCACTGACACAGAGCGCGATGTCGTACGCACGGTCACCGATCCCCCAGTCGGCGAGCGCGTCGCTCGCGAAGGCGCGGGCAGCGGGGACGGACTGGCGTTCGCGCCGGTAGAAGCGTTCGCGTGGAGTTTCGTCGTTCACGTGACGAGAGTCACTCTCCGTGGCCATCATGAATCAGTACGTAAACCCGTACGGCCGGGCTGTACGGGTTTGCTGCGTGAATGCGCTGCTTCTGATGGGGAGTTGGACCGTATGAACAACAGCCCTAAGCGGCGGTCACGGAGGAACGCCTCGGCGATGCGGATGGTGGGCGCGCTGCTCGCCGTCCACCGCGAGGCGGCCGGGTACACACAGAGGTCGCTGGCCGAGAGGTTCGTCGTCGGCGAGGAGCACATTGCCTCTATTGAGCAGGGGCGGCGGCCCCTGAAGATGGACCTGGCGGTGCAGCTGGACTAACTCCTCCGCACCAACCGGACGTTGGAGACCGCCGTCGACAATATGCCGGAGGTGGATCTGGTTCCTCGGTGGGCCGAGGAGTATCTGGACTGCGAGCGGGAGGCTATTGCGATCTCCGTGTACGAGAGCCTGCTCGTCCCCGGTCAGCTCCAGACCGAGGGGTACGCACGGGCGGTCTTTCGGAGCCGCGTTCCTGTGTATGACGAGGATGAGATCGAGCAGCTCGTGGCGACGCGCCTGGAACGACAGGCGATCCTGCACCGCAAGATCCCACCAACTACCAGTTTCGTAATCTGGGAAGCGGCACTACGAGATCGGCTCGGCGGTAAGGACGTGTATGCCGAGCAACTCCGCCATCTGCGCGAGTACGCCGTGATCCCGGGACTCTCCTTGCAGGTTCTACCGCTCGGACGCACCACACACGCGGGCCTCAACGGCCCCTTCGTCCTGTTGGAAACCCCTGAACACCAGAGGCTCGCCTACACAGAGACACAACGCGGAAGCCGACTGATCGCTGATCCCAACGAGGTTGCGATCCTTACTCAGAAATATGCGATGCTGCGGACACAGGCCCTCAACTCCGAGGACACCATGGGTCTGTTGGACCAACTGCTAGGAGAGCAATGAGCGGCAGCACCGCGCTTAAGTGGTTCAAGTCCAGCTATAGCGGCGATGAAGGCGGCCAGTGCCTCGAAGTCGCCTACGCCTGGCGCAAGTCCAGCTGCAGCGGAAGCGAAGGCGGCGCCTGCGTGGAAATCGCCGCCCACCCCACCGCCGTACACATCCGTGACTCAAAGACCCCGGACAGCGGCCCGCACCTCACCGTCGCGCCCGATGCCTGGACGGCGTTCCTGTCACTCCCCCAGGCCCGCGCCTAGCGCCACGCTTCGCAGGGCCATGTCCGCCACCTCCTGGAGGTCCTCGCGGGTGGTGCCGCCCGCGGCCTGGACCGCGATGCCGTTCGCCACGGTCATGAGGTAGCGGGCGAGCAACCCGGGATCGGTCTCGTTGGGCAGGTCGCCTTCGTCGACGGCCTGTCGGAACCGGTCGCGTAGGAGCGCGGTGCCCTCGCCGCGCCAGGCGGTGAGTGCGTCGCGGGCGTTGCGGCCGGGGTCGCCGACGGCGAGGGCGCCTTGGACGCCGAGGCATCCGGTGGGGCAGTCGGGGCGGGTACTGGCCCGGACGGAGCCGCCCAGGAACGCGGTGGCCACCTGCTCGGCGGTCGATTCCTGAAGGGCCCGGGCCACGTACGCGGCGGGACCTTCGGCGTAGCGCTCCAGAGCCTTGCGGAACAGCTCGTCCTTGTTGCCGAAGGCCGCGTACATGCTGGTGCGGGTGATGCCCATGGCGTTGGTCAGGTCGGCGAGGCTGGCGCCTTCGTAGCCCTGCTCCCAGAAGACCCGCATGGCGCGTTCGAGGGCCTCGTCGACGTCGAAGCCTCTGGGCCGGCCGATCGGCGCCTTCCGCTGGATCTCCATGCGGCCAACCTTACTCTTCTGTACCGATCGGTGCGGAAAGTGCTACGGTCTCATTCAGTACCGATCGGTACTGAACTCTGTGGAGGTCATTCGCATGGGACAGCTCGAAGGCAAGACCGCCGTCGTCACCGGTGGCGGTACCGGAATCGGCCTGGCCACCGCGGTACGGCTGGCAGCCGAGGGCGCGCACGTGTTCATCACCGGCCGGCGCAAGACCGAGCTGGACGTGGCGGTCGAGACGATCGGCTCGGCGGGGGCCACCGCGGTGGCCGGTGACATCTCGAACCTGGCCGACCTGGACCGGCTCTACGACGCGGTCCGGTCCCGGGGCCAGGGCCTGGACGTGGTCTTCGCGAACGCGGCGAGCTTCTCGTTCGCGACCCTGGAGCAGGTCACCGAGGAGCACTTCGACCAGACCTTCGACGTCAACGTGCGGGGCACGCTGTTCACCGTCCAGAAGGCGCTCCCCCTGCTCAACGACGGCGCGTCCGTGATCCTGAACGCGTCCACCGCCGCCGACAACGGCACGGAGGCGTTCGGCACGTACGCGGCGTCCAAGGCCGCCGTCCGGTCCTACGCGCGAACCTGGGCCAACGAACTCAAGGGCCGCGGCATCCGGGTCAACGCCATCTCACCGGGCCCGATCGACACCCCCGGAATCACGACCGTCTTCGGCGAGGACAACGCGGCCGACGCCAGGGTGAACCTCGCCGCGGGTCTGGCGATCGGCCGCATGGGCCGCCCGGAGGAAGTCGCCGCACTGGTGGCATTCCTGGCCTCCACGGAGAGCAGCTTCATCCTCGGAGCCAACCTGTACGTGGACGGCGGCGAGAACCAGATCTAGCCTCAGCCCGCATTGCAGGAAAGTCCCACCCTGGAGGGCTAAATGCCTGTCTGGAGCGGGACTTTCCTGCAGCCCGCCCCGAATATCCGGGTGCGGCCGCCGTAGCCCCTCGGGTACGGTCCGTCCCGTGTCCGTAACCAAGTAACTCCAGGTGCCCCACCCGCCCCGCGGGTCCGGCACGGAAGCGTCCTGTCTTCCTCCGCCCCGCCGTTCGACGGCCGGGGCCGATCTGGAGTGCCTGTTCGTGAACACCTTTCCCCGGCGCACGCTCACGCTTGCCCTTCTCTCCCTCCTCCAGTTCCTCATCGCGATCGACGTCACCGTCGTGAACGTGGCGCTGCCCGCCATCGGCGCCCGCTTCGACGCGGGTCCCGCCGCCCTCTCCTGGGTGGTCACCGGCTACACGCTCGTCGGCGGCGGGCTGCTGCTGCTCGGCGGGCGGCTCACCGACCTGCTCGGCAGGCGGCGGATGTTCCTGCTCGGGGCCGCGCTCTTCGCGCTCGCCTCGCTCGCGGCGGGGCTCGCGCCGAATCTTCAGACGCTGATCGCCGCCCGGTTCGCGCAGGGTGCGGGCGAGGCGCTCGCCTCACCTGCCGCGATGTCGCTGATCGCGCTGCTCTACCCCGGCCCCGAGGAACGTACGAGGGCGCTCGGGGTCTGGGGTGCGATCTCGGCGGGCGGGCTCGTCGTCGGCGTACTGCTCTCCGGCGTGATCGTCGAACTCCTCGACTGGCGCTGGATCTTCGGCATCAATGTGCCGATCGCGGCGGTCGTCATCGCGGTCACGCCCACGCTGGTGCGGGCGGACGGACCGCGCGCAGTCGGGCGCCGCCTCGATCTGCTCGGTGCGGCGCTCCTGACGGGCGGGCCCATCACCCTCGTCTACGGCGTCCTGCGCGGGTCGGTCGCGGCGATGCTCGCCGGGGTCGTACTCGTCGGCGCCTTCGTGCTCGTCGAGGCGCGTACGAAGTCGCCGCTCGTGCCGCTCTCCTTCTTCGCGCACCGCACCCGCGCGATCGCGAACGCGGCGACCGTCCCGCTGAGCGCCGGCCTCTCGACCAGCTTCTTCCTGCTCAGCCTCTACATGCAGGACGTCGTCGAACTCTCGCCCCTCCAGGCCGGGTTGGCCTATCTCCCGTTCTGCGCCGCACTCCTGGCGGCGATCTTCCTGACGTCCCGGTTGATCGGGGCGGTCGGGAGTAAGTACACCGCCCTGCTCGGTCTCCTCCTCACGGCCGCCGGGCTCGGCTGGCTGGCCCGCCTTCCTGACGACGGCGGCCTGTGGGTGGACGTGCTGCCGGGCATGATCGGTGTCGCGGCCGGGATGGGCATCGGGCTGCTCGCCCTGCAACACGCCGCGCTCTCGGACGTCACCGAGGACGACGCGGGCACCGCATCCGGCGTCCAGCGCTCCGTCGACCAGCTCGGCGGCTCACTCGGGCTCGCGGTCCTGGTGGGCGCGGCGGTCGGTGGCGGCAGCGCCCAAGGCGCCGACTACCGGGCCGCGTTCGGGTGGGCCGCACTCGGCGTGCTCGTCACGGCCGTGGGCATGGCGGTGGGCATGGTGGTGAGCATGGTGGTGGGCGCCCGCAGGAAATAGTCGACGTCGGACGGCGGTCACTCATGTGGTTCCGCCGCTGCTGCCCGAACCTTCGACGCTCTGCAAGCTCACCGTCGGCGGCGGGATGTGCCCTCGTCCGACGAGGACGAGGCCTCAAGAATGGTGTTGACCTCGGGCGTCCCCCTCCGTTGGCCCTTCCGGACGCGATTCTCGTGCTGGGCACCGCCGACACGCCCCTGCGGGTAGTCGTTGAGGAACTCGGGTGCTTCGTGGTTCGGGTTGGCCTGCCGCCGGAGCGCGCTGCGGATGTGCTTGAGCGCTCCCGGCTCGCGAACCCTTTCGGCGTTGGCGATTCCCATGATCATCGCCGCCGCCCGGCACTGGTCGTCGCTCAGCCCCTCGATCTCCTCCTCGCTCAGCGTCCGCCCCTCCAGCGCGGCGACGAGGGGGGCGAAGTGCTCGGCGTCGAGTTCGGGGACCAGGCCGATGAACTGGTTCTGTTCCTCACGGACGTAGCGGCCGTCGGTGTTGTGGGTTCCCGGATACTGGCGCTGGTTGGTGGTGACGTTCGGAGCACTTCCGCGCCCGGGGCCATCGTTGTACGGACCGAACGGGGTTTCGTGCGTGGAGAAGCTTGCTGCTTGCCGGCCACCGCCGCGTTCGGTGTCGCGCTTGGCCCAACGTTCCCGCCGTTTGTTGGCTTTGTCGCGATCCTCGTCGGTGACCCTCTGCACGTACGCGGTGGCGGCAGCGTTTCCCGCCAAGCTCTGCACGGCCGAGACGGACGACTGCGTGACCTGACCGTTTCCCAGGAGGTGCGCCGCATCGACGCCTCGTGTATCTGAGGTCCGAAGTGGCAGAGCCTTTCCTTCTTGCTCGCCGCGCTCGCTCTTCCGGTCGAAACCCATGACGCTGCCGCTCCCTGTAGTGGGGTCGGTAGCCGGACGTGACACCTGGCCCCGAACCGTTCCGCCAGTCGCCTCCGACGCTAGGCGTATCGGGGGCGTCTGTGGATGTCCATTAGGGCAGACCTCCGTACACGCGGGATCCGTGCACGCGGGATCCGTACACGCGAGACCGGACCGTCCGCGGGAAACAACTCGACAGCGCCATGTCGCCGTGCCTAAGATCCACGGCGACATCGCGTGTCGGTCACCGGCTGGGTGAGGCATGGAGGTGTCGGGAGATGCCTTCTGGAGGCATTCCTTGTCGGTCGAACTGAATCACACGATCATCCACGCCCGGGACAACCGGGAGTCCGCCGAGTTCTTCGCGGACCTTCTGGGCCTTGAGATCACCTCGGAGTGGGGCCCGTTCATCGCGGTGGAATTGAGCAACGCCGTCACTCTGGACTTCGCCACCGTCCCCGCGGACAAGATCACCCCGCAGCACTACGCGTTCCTGATCTCCGAGGCGGAGTTCGGGGCGGCGTACGAGAAGATCAAGGCGCGTGACGTCCAGCACTGGGCCGATCCGCAGCAGAAGCTGCCGGGCGAGATCAACACCAACGACGGCGGCCGGGGCGTGTACTTCCTGGATCCGACGGGGCACGCCATGGAGATCATCACCGTGCCGTACGGCGGCTTCCCCGCGTAGTCGTCCCCCCGTCGCGGCAGTCGCGCCCGTCGCGCCCCTCGTTCATGACGGGCAGCTCTTCGCGTCGTCCCCCCGGTACGTCCGGTACAGCGGCAGGTCCTCCTTGTCGCCGGACCGGGCTACCGGCGGGAACTCGATGACCGGGACGGGCTTGCAGACGGCCCACTGGTCGTTCTCACCCGGGCCGGTGAACCCGAAGGTGCCGCTCGCCCCGACGAGGCAGCCCCTGCACGTCCCGTCGCTGATGGTCGAGATGGTGAGCGTGCTGTACACGTCCTTGGTGGAGGGCAGCCGCGCCGGGACGGGGGTCTGCTTGCCGTCTTCGGTGATCTCGCTGTACGTACGGTCGACGGCGGACGCGAGGAGGGCGAACCCGTCGTAATACATGGCCATGTACCCGTCCGCCAAGGGCCTGGTCCCGAGATCGTGATCGCTGTTTATCTTCTTGAAGCGCGCGTGGAAGGGCGAGAAACCGGACGGCGCATGACCGATGTCCGTCTCCCAGTCAGGATCGAAGGCCGAGGCGTCGACGATCGTGGCGTTGGCCCTGTGCAGGCTCCGCCTGGTGTCGGCGGAGGTGAGCGTCGGCTCCATGCCTATGCCGACCTTGAGGATCCGCAGCTTGCCGCTGCGGTCACAACCGCCCTCGTTCGCAAGGCGGTTGATGAAGGCGGGCAGATCCTGGTCGCGGCCAGCGAAGAAGACGGTGTCCGCCTTGTCGCGGCAGATCCTCGTGACGGCGTCGGCGAAGCGCCGCGGGATGCCCTGGTCGTCGCCCGACGAACCGATGTAGTGGGAGTTGTGGTTCTTCAGGTCGTAGGTCTTGCCGAAGTGCCGTTCGAAGATCTCACGCAGGTTCTTCGAGTACACGTCTCCTTCGCGGCTGTCCCAGAGCAGCAGGCCCTTCTCCTCCTGCGGATAGCGGTCGATGTAGTGGGAGAGAGCCTTGATGAACTGTTCGTTGTTGGGCGACGTCTTGAAGAAGTACCGGAAATTCATGGAGGCGGCGGTGATGACAGGGCCGACCGTCGGAATGCCGCGCCTGGTGAGTTCGGCGACCGATTTACGGGTGTCCGTCGTGCTGCTCGGGATGCCGGTCACCCCCACCAGCGGCGCCTCAGTGTCCTGCGTCATCTCGGCGAGACGGTCGACGACGGGCTTCCACTGCTTGAGGTCGTTGCCGTCGGGGGCGAAGAGCAGCTGGTAGTGCGGCCCGCTGGCACTGTTCGCCTCAAGCTGCGCCGCGAGGGCTCCCGCGAGGGCGCGCCGGATCATGTCGCCGGTCATCGCGCTCGACTCGTTCGACGTGAAGGGCATCATCAGGGCGATGCGTACGTAGGGAATGCGGGCCTTGCGGTTCGGCGGGTTCTCCCAGTCCTGTGCGACCCGGGCGTTCTCGTCCGCGATGGCCGTGATGAGGCTCTCGGACTTCTTGTCCGCGTCGAAGGCGTGGGCGGTGACCCCGATGCACTCCCCCGCTATCTCCTCCAGGCCGTCACCGCACGGGCCGGGGCGCGAGTTGTTCCAGGTGATGCCGCCGACGACGAGAGCGGCGACCACCACGGCGGCCACGAGCCATTCGAGGGGGCCCCACTCCTTGGGCGGGTGGTTGAACATCATGACCCCTCACTGGCGGGGACGGGCAGGACCTGCCGTTTGCGGGCGGCGGCCGGCCAGTCACGGGCGGCTCTGCCGAGGGCCGCGTACCAGGTGCGGTGGCGCCGGGAGAGGTATCCGAGTTCGTCGCCGACCGCCTGGCACAAGGTTTCGGCATCCGGGTCGATCACCGGGTCGGCGTACGGCTCGGACAGGTACCACAGGGCGTGCAGGAGCCGGTTGATGCAGCGGCCGGCCTCGTCGAGATGGGCGTAGCGTGCGGCGTGCTCCCCCAGCGCGATCTCCACCCTGTGGTCGCTCCAACCCACCGCGTCCTCCTGCGCGTTCATCGACCACTCGGCGCTCCCCGACGGCGGAGTCGGCGCGGTGGCGCAGTCCCGCAGGCACTGCAACCAGTGCTGGACGCTCTGCTCCGCCTCCTCCGCACCGAACTCGTCGGCCAGCATGTCCACCACGCGTGCCGCGTTCCCCGCGGCCAGGCTGTGCCGCAGCGCGTCCGCCTCCTCGTTGGCGGAGCGCTGCACGTGGTGCAGATGCAGGAAGCGGTGGATCTGGTGCCAGCTGTGCGGATCGTCGGGGGGCGGCGACGTACGGCGCGCCTCGTGGACGAGGAGCGCCTGGAGCAGCCTGCTCTCCACCAACCGGGCCTCGGCGGGGACGGTTTGCTGCCACTGCCGCTGCACCAGGTACTGTGCCGCCGCGTTGGCGGGCAGCTGCTCGGGGCCGTCGAGACGCAGGTTCTCGGCGAGGGCCTCCGCGGTCGCGTTGTCCCGCGCGAGGCACAGCACGAGGAGCCGGTCGCGCTGGCGCCGGTCGGGCAGCAGATCCTCCAGGAGCACCTGGGTGACCGGGCGCCCCTGCGCGGTGGGCAGATCGAGGAGGTCTTTCGGGGCCACCTTGCGGTTCTGGCGGGCCGCGTGCACAACTGCCTCGCACAGTACGGTGCTTGCCGCGGGGTGCCCGCCGGTCAGGGAGTGCAGTGCCGACGCCAGGTGCGGGTGGAGCAGCCGCACGGATGCCCGGTCGAGCATCGAGAGCACTTCGTCCCTGCCGAGCGGCGTGAGCGGCACGACGAGCAGTCCCGCGGACGGGTCGTGTCCCGCGCGCTGCCATATGGCGGCGGCCTGCTTGCGCCGCGCGCCGCCTCCGGTAGGCAGCAGGTCGGCCAGTTGACGGCGTACGGCCTGCGGGGCCTCGTCCTGCGGTACGTCGCCGAGGCGGGTGGCGACGACGGTGATCCGGTCGCGGTGGGGCCGCTGCGCGGTGGCGCGGTGTTCGAGGAGCAGGTCCAGGAAGCGCTGCCCCGCGGGGGCGTGCGCCTCGTCGAGGAGGATCAGCGGCCAGGGCTCACGGTTCATGGACCGCACCCAGCCGTAGGCGGCGGCCACCTCTTCGAGGAAGGCGGCCATGAGGGTGTTCTCGACGGCGTGTTGGTAGTCACCGCCCCGGTGGAAGCGCCGGCCGAGCTCGAGCAGGGCATCGAGCTTTCCGGTGACACCGTCCGGTGTGGTGTGCCGCTGTGCGTACCAGTGCCGGGCCGAGACGACGCCGCGCAGCGACTGGAGTTCCCGCAGGATCGCCGCCGTGACCGGCTGCGAGCCGTCGTCGTCCTCCACCGCGACACCGGCGGCGGCCGCGCCCGCCGCATCGGTGATGGAGGCCTCGACCCGCTCCGACCACTGCCGCGCCACGTCCCGCTCGGCCCCGGAGAGGAGACCGCAGGCGATGAGGAGCCTGGCCTGCCGGGCGCACATGGCGTCCCGTTCGTCCGCGTCGCCGAGGAACCAGCCGGAGACCGCGAACAGGCCCGGCAACAGGATGGGAAAGAGGCCGAGCCCGGGGGCGAGCGCGCACACGATGCGCTCCAGGACCTGCACGAACTCGGCGGCCGGGGCGGCGGGCACGCCCTCGGCCTCGGCGGGGACGACGGGCACGGCGACGGATGCCGTCCCCGGCGCCACGACCCGTACATGCGCCAGCGGAAGCCGCTTGTCGTAGTGGCGCGCGAGCCCGTCCAGGACGGCGCTGCGCCCCAGGCCGTGCTGCCCGGTGAGCAGGACGACGGGCACGTCGTCGCCGAACTCCCGCTTCCTGCGCGCACGTTCGTCGTAGGCCAGTCCGGTGAGGGACGGAACGAGTGAACTCACCAGAGGATCGCGACCGTACAGCAGTGGGGTTTGCGGCTTGCCCATCCGACGACATCCTGCTTCCGCTGGGAGCGTTCGGCCGCGAACAGGGCGAGCGGCAGCGCTCCCCCGGTACACCAGCCGCTGACTACTGCTCCAACTCCTCCCGCATCAGTGGAACTTATCTGTGCTTCCGGTCACCCGCCAGCGGAATCGCGGGAGACCAGCGGCACGTAAGAACGTTGTTCTACCCTCTTCAGGGCTGTGGATAAATCTCGAGGTCGAACCGGCCGGGAAGGTCCACCGCAGCGCGGACCTCTCCCGGGTAGGCGAGCCTGACCCGTCGCAGCCCGGCCAGACCGGCCAGGTGCGAGAGGTCGATGTCGGTGCCCTGGATGAGATGGATCTCCACGAGCCCCGGCAGCCTGCGGGCGATGCGCCGCAACGACACGGGTGCGCCCGGCTTCGCGTACACGTAGAGGTGTGTGACCTGCGAGACCTGCGCCCTCGGGTCGAAGAGCAGCGTGCTCAGCTGCTCGGGCGAGAGGGTCAGGGTGCGCAGCTCGGGCAGTCGGGCGAGCAGGGCGCCCCACTCGTCCGGCAGGAGTCGCTCGCCCGCCTCGTGCAGGCGCAGTTCCTCAAGGGCCTGGAAGTGTGCGATCTCCGAGAGGTCGACCGTGCCCATCGGCAGCGCGAGGACCCGCAGGTCCCCGAGGCGGGACAGGTCGGGGAGGCCGCGCCAGGGCACTTGAAGACCCAGGTGCAGGGCGGTCAGGCGCGGGCAGTCCGCCAGCTTCGACAGCGGTTCGAACTGCGGGAGGTCTTCCAGTACGAGGGTGTGCAGCTGGGGCAGCCTGGTGAGCGGTGCGGGCTCCCTGAGGTTGCGGCAGCCCCGCAGGGTGAGGCTCTCCAGGGCCGGGAAGTCCGCGAGCAGACCGAGGTCGTCCAGCTGGAGCGCGCCGCGCAGCCTCAGCTCGCGCAGACGGCGCGGGTCGAGGGCCGCGCGCACGGCCTCCGGTGCGAAGTCGCCGTGGATACCGACGCGTTCGCAGCCGGGCATGCCCGCGAGTGCGTCGAGTTCGGCCCGCGAGCGTACGGTGACGGGCTGCGAGGAGTCCGCCGTGAGGAGCGGCCGGATGATGTCGTCGGCGTAGACAGCGGTGTCGAACCGGTCCCAGTGGCCCAGGAGTTGGGCCCGCACCAGGGGCTGTCGGGTGTTGAGGAACTCCTTCAGGCGCGGGATGGCGGCATCACCGCCGATCTGGCAGATCGCGTGGACGGTCGCGAGCTCCTCGTCGCCCTCCAGGTCCCCCGCCCTTGGCAGCAGGCCGAGCAGCAGCGGCCCCGTGCGCGCGAGGACCCTGGCCTGGCGCAGGCTGCGCGGCGGGACCATGCGTGCCGCCTCGGTCTCGATGGTCTGCCGCACGGCGGGGTCGAGGCGGGTGGCCTGCTCGAGCGAGGCGAGGGCGAGCAGCCGCAGTCTGGCCTGAACCATCGCGTCTTTCTCGCGGTTGCCGCGTTCGTTGAGCCGCATGAGCAGATCTGCGCGTCCCTTGTGATCGCTCTGCGCGACGGCCATCTGCACCACGTCCTCCCACTCGTCCGCATGGGCGTTCTTCACAAGAATGCCGAAGTCCCGCTCTTCAAGCACCGCCTTGGCCCCGAGATAATCCTGAAAAGTGCGGTGAATGAAGTCCACGGCCCCCGGTGCGGGCTCACGCAGCAGTCCGGTGCGCACGAGGAGGTAGCGCAGGACCCTCTCCGGTTCCCCCATCTTCTGAAGGCTCGGAACCTGCGGCTGAAGCCTGCGCAGCAGCTCCAGGGCGTCCGTGCGCTCGATCTGGGTGCGTTCGTTTCTGATCAGCCAGTACGCGAGGCGCTTGAGGGGTTCGGCGGCGGCGTCCTCGCTGAGCTCGGGGGGTACGCCGCGCTCCTTGTCGCGCCGTTCGAGCAGCATGGACAGAGCCGCCTTGTAGAGGGCGGCCCGCCCCTCGGGCAGAAAGCCGTTGCGCTCCTCGTGCAGGGCGCACATCAGGCTGCACATCAGCGGGTTGGTGGCGAGCCTGCTCAACTCCGGTCGTGTGCGCAGGGATTGGATGAGAAGGTCGTCCACCCCTTCGGGTGCCTCTGCCGCCGCGTGCCACCGCTGGATGAAGCGCCGCAGGTCGTCGGGGCGCAGCCCGTTCAGGGTGAACTCGTGGAAGCCCTCGCGCTCCAGCCAGCCGGGGGCGAGCGCGGAGGGCCGGGTGGTGGCGAGCCACAGGTTGCCGGAGAAGGCGGCGATGAGCCGGCGCAGCCACTCCCGGGTGCGCGTGCGGTCGGACTCGGGAATCTCGTCGAGGCCGTCGATGAGCAGGAGGCCCCGGCCGTTCTGCAGCACGCGCGCCGTCCAGCCGTCGGGCTCGGTGCCCACGTGCGGGCAGCCCATCCGGCGCAGGAAGTCGTCGGGCAGGGGCAGTTCGGTGCCTTCGCGGACCAGGGTGCGCAGCGGCAGGACGAAGGGAACACGGCCGAGGAGCTGTGGCAGATGCCCCGGCACCGTGTCCTGGCGCGCGGTGGTCAGGGCCAGCCACTGGACGACCGTCGTCTTGCCCGTTCCGGCGAGTCCCTGCAGTAGTACGCGCCTGTGGCCGACGAGGACGGACTCGACGCTGTCCTCCAGTTCCGCCGTCCTCCCCTCGCGGGCCACGTCGGGCTCGACGTCCACGGCTGCCGTCGCGACGGCGCGCAGGCTCAGATAGGCGCTCTCCAGGGGCCACTCCTGGCCGCCGGGGTCGCGCAGGTCGACTCCGTGGAGGGTGAGACTGCTGTGCTGCTGGATGACGTAGTCGGAGTACTTCTCCTCGAAGCGGGCGTCCGCCGCCGTCCAGTCGTCCCCCGAGACGCGGCGCAGAATCACTTCCAACTGGTCGCGCTGGCGGCGCAGTTCATGGAACTCCTCCAGTTGGGCCCGGGCCGCGAATCCGGGCCGCTGGGTGAAGAACCGCACGAGGTGCACACAGGCCGTCCGCAGGAGTACGTCGTGGAAGAGCGCCGCGTCACGGGTGAGCAGCCTGCGCGTGTCGGGCCCGGCCTTGCGGGAGAGCTCCTTGGCGAGCTCCTCGGGCCCGAGCACGAAGAGCTGCACGTCGTCCATGTCTAGCTCGCCGAGGGCGAAGAGGGTACGGGTGAGCGCCTGCCCGACGGCGTCGTGCTCGTCCTGCGCGATCGGCCTCTCGTGCGGCCCCGCGGCCCGCACCGCCCGGCGCACGAGCTCCTGGGCGAGCCGGTGCATGTCGTCCTTGCTGAGCGTGGGGTGGTCCCCGGCGAAGGACAGCAACCCCGTGATGCGTACGGGCCGTTCGGAGTACTCGGCTCCGGGCGCCTTGGGCGGCGGCAGCAACAGCCGCTTCAGCAAGGGCACGACGACCGAGGACGCGACCTTGATACCCATTGCTCCAGCGTCCACTGCAACCCCCGTCGCCGCCGCGAGTTCCTTGCGCACACAAAGCGTAGGGCCCGCACCCCCTTCACGGGAGTACGGGCCCAACTGCCCTGGTACAAGGTTTACTTGCGGATCAGCTTTCCTTGCGGATCAGCCTTCCTTGCGGATCAGCGAGCGCAGCACGTACTGCATGATGCCGCCGTTGCGGTAGTAGTCCGCCTCGCCGGGGGTGTCGATACGGACGACCGCGTCGAAGTCCACGCCGGTGTCGGTGGTGACCTTGACCGTACGCGGGGTCGTGCCGTTGTTCAGCTCGGTCACGCCGGTAAAGGAGAAGGCCTCCTCGCCGGTCAGGCCGAGGGTCTGTGCGGTCTGGCCCTCCGGGAACTGGAGCGGCAGGACGCCCATGCCGATGAGGTTCGAGCGGTGGATGCGCTCGTACGACTCGGCGATGACGGCCCGCACGCCGAGGAGCGCGGTGCCCTTGGCGGCCCAGTCGCGGGACGAACCGGAGCCGTACTCCTTGCCCGCGAGGATCGCGAGCGGGGTACCGGCCGCCTGGTAGTTCTGCGAGGCGTCGTAGATGAAGGAGACGGGGGCGTCGTCCTTCGTGAAGTCGCGGGTGAAGCCGCCCTCGGTGCCCGGCGCGATCTGGTTGCGCAGGCGGATGTTGGCGAACGTGCCACGGATCATGACCTCGTGGTTGCCACGGCGCGAGCCGTAGGAGTTGAAGTCGCGACGCTCGACGCCGTGCTCCGTGAGGTACTTGCCGGCCGGGGTGTCGGCCTTGATCGCACCGGCCGGGGAGATGTGGTCGGTGGTGACCGAGTCGCCCAGCTTGGCCAGGACGCGGGCGCCCGTGATGTCGGAGACCGGGGTGGTCTCCATCGTCATGCCCTCGAAGTAAGGGGGCTTACGGACGTACGTCGACTGCGGGTCCCACTCGAAGGTGTTGCCGGTCGGGATCGACAGGGCCTGCCACTGGGCGTCGCCCGCGAAGACGTCCTGGTAGGACTTGTTGAACATGTCCTCGCCGATGGAGTTGGCGACGACGTCGTTCACCTCGGCCTCGGTGGGCCAGATGTCCTTCAGGTAGACGGGGTTGCCGTCCTGGTCGGCGCCGAGCGCGTCCTTGGTGATGTCCACCTTCATCGAACCCGCGATGGCGTACGCGACGACCAGCGGCGGGGACGCCAGGTAGTTCATCTTGACGTCGGGGTTGATGCGGCCCTCGAAGTTCCGGTTGCCGGAGAGGACGGACGTCACGGCCAGGTCGGCGTCGTTGACCGCCTTGGAGACCTCCTCGGGCAGCGGGCCCGAGTTGCCGATGCAGGTGGTGCAGCCGTAGCCGACGAGGTTGAAGCCGACCTTGTCGAGGTAGGGGGTGAGCCCCGCCTTGTCGAAGTAGTCGGTGACGACCTTGGAGCCCGGGGCGAGGGTGGTCTTGACCCACGGCTTGCGGGTCAGGCCCTTCTCGACGGCCTTCTTCGCGACGAGCGCGGCGGCGACCATCACGTACGGGTTCGAGGTGTTGGTGCAGGAGGTGATCGCGGCGACGGTGACGGCGCCGTGGTCGATCTCGTACGTCGAGCCGTCGGGGGCCGTGACCGTGGTCGGCTTCGACGGGGTGCCGTTGGAGACGGCCGGGGCGTCGGAGGCCGGGAAGGACTCCTTGCCCGCCTCGGAGTCGTCGGAGACGTAGTTGCGCACGTCCTGCGCGAACTGCTGCGAGGCGTTGGCGAGGACGATGCGGTCCTGCGGACGCTTCGGGCCCGCGATGGAGGGGACGACCGTGGAGAGGTCGAGCTCCAGCTTCTCGGAGAAGTCCGGCTCGGCGGCCGGGTCGAGCCAGAGGCCCTGCTCCTTGGCGTACGCCTCGACGAGCGCGACCTGCTGCGCGTCACGGCCGGTCAGGCGGAGGTACTTCAGCGTCTCGTCGTCGATCGGGAAGATCGCGGCGGTGGAGCCGAACTCCGGCGACATGTTGCCGATGGTGGCGCGGTTGGCGAGGCTCGTGGCCGCCACACCCTCGCCGTAGAACTCGACGAACTTGCCGACGACGCCGTGCTTGCGCAGCATCTCGGTGATCGTGAGCACGAGGTCCGTGGCGGTGGTGCCGGCCGGCAGCTCACCGGTCAGCTTGAAGCCGACGACGCGCGGGATGAGCATGGAGACCGGCTGGCCCAGCATCGCGGCCTCGGCCTCGATGCCGCCGACGCCCCAGCCGAGCACGCCCAGGCCGTTGACCATCGTGGTGTGCGAGTCGGTGCCGACCAGCGTGTCGGGGTAGGCCTGGCCCTTGCGGACCATGACCGTGCGCGCCAGGTGCTCGATGTTGACCTGGTGGACGATGCCGGTGCCCGGGGGGACGACCTTGAACTCGTCGAAGGCGGTCTGGCCCCAGCGCAGGAACTGGTAGCGCTCCTTGTTGCGGCCGTACTCCAGCTCGACGTTCTGGCCGAAGGCGTCCTTCGTGCCGAACTTGTCGGCGATCACGGAGTGGTCGATGACCAGCTCGGCCGGGGCCAGCGGGTTGATCTTGTCCGCGTCACCGCCGAGCTCCTTGACGGCCTCACGCATCGTGGCGAGGTCCACGACGCAGGGCACGCCGGTGAAGTCCTGCATGATCACGCGAGCCGGCGTGAACTGGATCTCCTGCGACGGCTGCGCCTGGGAGTCCCAGGAGCCGAGCGCGCGGATGTGGTCGGCGGTGATGTTCGCGCCGTCCTCGGTGCGGAGCAGGTTCTCCAGAAGCACCTTCAGGCTGTAAGGGAGGCGCGCGGAGCCCTCTACCTTGTCCAGCTTGAAGATCTCGTACGACTCGTCGCCCACGCTGAGCGTGCTGCGGGCGTCGAAGCTGTTCGCCGACACGACAGTCTCCTTCATATATGTGCGCGTTGAATCACATCCTGCCGCCACGACTCGTCGTCGATCCGCTAAGGTAAGGCTTAGTTAGGTAACCCTTACCGGGTGGCGGCTCCTGGTGCGCCTCGGCAGATATCTCGATGTCGAGATAACTCTAGTACATCACCCGCGAGTACGACGAGGCGCGCCAGCCTGCCCGCACGCCGAAGGGAGCACGGAGAACTCCGTCGCCCGCAGCCGCTCCGGCTCGGAAACCACCTCGTACGCGGCGATCCGCCCGCCCTCGACCCTGATCAGAAGGGCGAGGAGCAGTCGTCCGTACGGGGCCACGACCAGGCCCACCGTGCCGTCGACCAGCGCGGGCTCGGCGAAGCGGGCGTTGCGCTTCAGGAGCACCGTCTCCTCCGCCACGGCCCGTGCGCCGCGGATCACCGCGGTCAGATCGGCGGTGCGTACGACGTCGGGGGCGAGGACGGTGAGCAGCGCTTCGATGTCCCCGTCGCGGGCTGCCGCGAGGAACGCGTCGACGACACGCCGGTCTCCCGCGAGCCCGGGTGTGGCGAGGATCTCGGTCGGGCCCTGGACCTTGTGGCGCGCACGGCTCGCGAGCTTCTTCGTGGCGACCGGGGTGCGCTCCACGATGGGGGCGATCCGCGTGAACGGCACGGCGAACAGGTCGTGCAGCACGAACGCGACTCGCTCGGCGGGCCCCAGCGTGCCGAGGACCACGAGCAGCGCGCGGCCCACCTCGTCGGCGAGGAGCACTTCCTCCTCCGGGTCGCCGCCCTCGCCGCCGTCGCCGGGCTGCGGGATCCGGTCGGGCAGGTGCTCGCCCGCCGGTTGCTCGTGGCGGGTGGCGGCGGAGCGCAGCATGTCCAGGCAGATGCGGGAGACGGCCGTGCGGAGCCAGCCGGTGAGGTTCTCGATCTCGGGGGCGCCGGTGTCGGCGTCGGTGCGGCTGAGGCGCAGCCAGGCCTCCTGGACGGCGTCGTCGGCGTCGCTGAGCGAGCCGAGCATGCGGTAGGCGACTCCGCGCAGATGACCCCGGTGCGCCTCGAAGCGCTCCGCGAGCAGTTCTTGCCCGTCGTCCATCGGTCACCTTTCCCCGTCGTACGCCGTCACCTTCGTATGCCTCGCGGCCGAGTCGCCGTGACGGTGACGCGACGAAGGAGAACCATCATGACCACCGCCCTGCCCACAGACCTGACCACGGCCCTCGATCAGCCGCTCCTGCGCGGCACCGGTCTGGGCGACATCCGGCTGCCCAACCGCGTGGTGATGGCCCCGCTCACCCGGGCCCGCGCCGACAACCCCGGGCTCCTCCCCACGGAACTGAACGCCGCCTACTACGGGCAGCGGGCCAGTGCCGGGCTCATCATCACCGAGGGGACCTGGGTCAGCGAGCGGGCCGTCGGGTTCGTCAATGTGCCCGGCGTGTACAGCGAGGCGCAGATCGCCGGATGGCGCCGGGTCACCGATGTCGTCCACGCCCTGGGGGGCCGCATCGTGCAGCAGCTCTGGCACACGGGCGCCGCGTCGCACCCCGATCACCTCGGCGGCGCGCTGCCCGCGGGGCCATCGGCGATCGACCCACGCGCGACGTCCTTCACCCCCGGCGGGTTCAAGGAGACGCTCACGCCGCGCGAGATGACCGGCGAAGACATCGCGGCCACTGTCACCGAGTTCCGCGCGGCGGCCGCCAACGCGCGGCGCGCGGGGTTCGACGGGGTCGAGATCGGGGCGCTGGGCGCGTTCCTGTTCGCCCAGTTCCTCAACCCCCGCCTCAACCACCGCGACGACGCCTACGGCGGCTCCCGCGCGGGGCGGCGGCGCCTGCTGCTCGACGTCGTCGACGCGGTCACCGCCGAGTGGGACGGACGGCGGGTCGGCGTGCGCCTGTCGCCGTACATGGCCGCGACCGAACGCTTCGTCGTCGACGAGGAGCTGCTCGCCGACCACGACGAGCTCGTGGCGGTGCTCGACGACCGTCCCCTGGCCTATCTCCACCTGCGCGGCCCCGACCTCCGGGGGCCGGACGACACCCCGGACTTCGAAGCGTTCGCGCGCTACCGGGAGCGGTTCGCAGGGCCGCTGATCGCGAACAACGGCTTCGACGGGGACTCCGCGAACGCCCTCGTCGGCGCGGGGTTGGCCGACGCCGTCTCCTTCGCCAGGCACTTCGTCGCCAACCCCGACCTGGTCAGCCGGTTCGCCCTCGGGCGCGAGCCGGCGGCCGGTGACCCCGCGACGTACTACCAGGGAGGCGCGCGGGGGTACGCCGACTATCCGGCGGCGGGCTGAGCGCCGGACGACGCGCGTACGAGGAGGGCTGCGGGAACGACGACCGGCCCCGGGGTCGGTGCCGGTGTCGTCTCGCCGTGGCCTTCGACCAGGTCGGCCAGGAGGCTCATGGCGGCGCGCGCCGTCCGTTCCGGGTCGAGGGTCACCGTGGTCACGGGTGGCCGGGTCACCGCGTAGACGGGGTCCTCGCTCGCGCACACCACCCGCAGCTCGTCCGGGACGCGCAGGCCGACCCGGGCCGCGGCGGCGAGGAGCTGGTGGCCACCCGGGTCGTACGCCGCGTAGACGGCGTCGGGGCGGTCCTGGCCCCGCAGCAGCGCGTCGAACGCCCGCCCCTGGTCGTCCGCCACGCCGAAGGGCACGATCAGCGGGTCGGCGCCGCGCTCCGCGCACCATCCTGCGTACGCCGCCGTCACCGCGCGTGCGTAGTGCTCGTCGCCGTTGCCGGACTGGAGCGCGATCCGGCGGGCGCCGGACGCCACGAGGTGGTCGAGGACCTCGCGGGTGGTCGCCTCGTGGTCGTTGTCGACCCAGTGATCGCCGGGCAGTGGATCGCCGGGTACGCCGTCGAAGACGACCGGGATGCCGCGGGCGCGCAGCGCGCGGACCATCGGGTCCCCGCGCGGGGAGTCCATGATCAGCATGCCGTCCACGGCGAGGCTGTGCCACGAGCCGTCCGCGACGCGGGCGGCGGGCAGCGTGGTGAGGGCGTAGCCACGTGCGTGGGCCGCCGATGTCGCCGCCGTGACGGCGCGCGAGAAGTAGGCGATCTCCGTGTAGTTCCAGGCGGCGGGGAACGTGGTGACGGCGATGCCGAGTGTCCGCGTGCGCGGGGCGGTGCGACGGGTGCCGTAGCCGAGGGCGGTGGCGGTTTCCCTGACCCTGCGGCGGGTGGCCTCGCCCAGGCGGCCTGTGCCGTTCAGGGCGTGCGAGACCGTCGCGGTCGACACCTCCGCTGCGCGTGCTATGTCGGTGAGGGTGGGCCCTGGCACGGCGGCAATCCTACGGATTCCCTGTGCCGGGGGCCATATCTCCACGGAATCCGTCGTGGGCGGTCGCTTCTGGTTAACGGGTTACTCGGTGAGTCTTTGTGCCGCCCCTTCGTGGCGGATTTTTCCCGCCCACCCGCCCACCCGCCCGATTGCCCCGCGTCACAGCAGCCAGGAGACCCCCTATGCCCTCTTCCCGTCCCTTCTCCCTCTCCCGGCGCGGGCTCATCGCCGCCGCCGGGGTCGCAGGAGCCTCCGTCGCCGTCGGTGCGTCCGGCGCGGCCGCCTCCTCCCCCCGCCGGTCCGCCGCCCTCGTCCTGCACAACTCCCGCGTGTTCACCGGCACTCGGGGACACGGCACCGCGCAGGCCGTCGCCGTCGGGCGGGACGGGAAGATCCTTGCCGTCGGGAGCGACTCCGCCCTCAAGCGCTTCATCGGGCGTGACACCGACGTCGTGGACGCACGTGGCGGCACCGTCATGAGCGGCATACACGACGGTCACGCCCACCCCATGGACGCCGCGAACCGCTCGCTGCGGCCCTCGCTGGCCGGTGCCGAGCAGACCGTCGCCGACCTGCAGAAGACCCTGACGAACTTCCTGAAGGACTCCGCCGATCAGGAGCCAGACGGATGGCTGGTGGTGGAGGACTGGAACCCCGTGGGGCTGCTGCCCCGCGGGACCGCCCCGCACCACTCCATGCTCGACGCGCTGCCGACCCGGCGGCCGATCGCGCTGCGCGGCGGCGACGGGCACAACCTGTGGGCCAACCAGCGTGCCCTGGACATCGCGAAGATCACCGCGTCGACGCCCGACCCGGTCGGCGGCAAGATCGTCAAGGGCGCGGACGGCAAGCCGACCGGCGTGCTCAAGGACGACGCCCAGCCGCTCGTCTCCCGGCACATCCCCGAGCCCGACGAGACTCAGCTGACGGACGCCGCCGCGAAGACACTGGCCGAGGCCGCCGCGTCCGGCGTCACCACCTTCATGGAAGCCGTGGTGGGCCGGGGCGAGCTGAAGACGTATCAGCGCCTGGCCGAGTCAGGACGCCTGCTCCAGCGCATCGTGCCCGCCCTGCGCATCGAGACCGACCAGACCAAGGACCCGGCGGCGGCGCTGGCGTACGCGAGGGGGCTCCGCGAGGACTTCAAGGACGTACGCGGGCTCCGCTTCGGCACCGTCAAGGTCTTCCTCGACGGGGTCATCGAGTATCCGGCGCAGACCGCCGCGCTCCTGAAGCCCTACCTCGACAAGGACGGCAAGCCCACCGACCACCGCGGCGACCTGTACGTGTCGTCGGCGGACTACGGCCGCCTCACCGCCGCCTTCAACAAGGACGGCTGGCAGATGCACGCGCACGCCATCGGCGACCGCGCCGTGCGCACCTCCCTCGACGGCTACGCGTACGCCCTGCGCACCACCGGAGTGCGCGGCCTGCGCAACACCACCGCCCATCTCCAGCTCGTCGACCCCGCCGACCTGCCCCGGTTCGCCCTGCTCGGCGTCATCCCCTGCATGCAGCTCCAGTGGGCGACCCGCAACACCTGGACCATGGACGCCCTGCTGCCCTACATCGGCGCCGAACGTCACCGCTGGCAGTACCCGGCGCGCAGCCTGGAGCGGCACGGGGCGCGGCTCTCCGGTGGCTCGGACTGGCCCGTCGATCCCCTCCAGGTGTGGAACCAGGTGCGTACCGCCGTCGACCGGTTCGGAGCCGACGGCGAGGGCGATCTGTACCGCGCGCAAGAAGGCCTCAGCCGCTCGTCCGCCCTGCTCATGCACACCCTCGGCACAGCGCGTCAGCTCCGTATGGACCACCTCACCGGAACCGTCGAAACGGGAAAGTCGGCCGATCTGGTGCTGCTCGACCGCGATGTGACGCGGTGTCCGGTGGCCGAAATCAGCTCTGCCGAAGTGCGACTGACGTTGACCGGAGGCACAGTGGTGCATGACGCCGAATCGTCGGCCGGGCGCGCTGCCGCCGCCCGGGTGACGCGCGCGGCAGCGGGACCGCGGCCCGCGGCGCAGGCCGCGGTGCACGGCGGACGGCACGCCTCATGCGGTTGCGGCTGACCCGACACAGTGAAGTGACGTACGGAAAAGACGTACAGGAACTTCCGTGCCGAATCGGTCATTTCACGTATGGCCTACCCCAGCGCAGGCGTCATCTCATATCTGAGATAACCTGCACAACATGGCAGACGATTACCTCGTACGTATCGGCAAGCTCATCCGCGACGCCCGGCAGCACCGGGGCTGGACGCAGTCGCAGCTCGCCGAGGCGCTCAACACAAGTCAGAGCGCCGTGAACCGCATCGAGCGCGGCAATCAGAACATCAGCCTTGAGATGATCGCGCGTATCGGCGAAGCGCTGGACAGCGAGATCGTCTCCCTCGGGTACGCCGGGCCGATGCATCTGCGCGTGGTCGGCGGGCGGCGGCTCTCCGGCTCCATCGACGTCAAGACGAGCAAGAACGCCTGCGTGGCGCTGCTCTGCGCCTCTCTGCTCAACAAGGGACGCACGGTGCTGCGCCGCGTGGCGCGCATCGAGGAGGTCTACCGCCTCCTCGAAGTCCTGAACTCGATCGGCGTACGCACCCGTTGGATCAACGACGGGGTCGACCTGGAGATCGTGCCGCCCGCCCAGCTCGACATGGAGGCGATCGACGCGGAGGCCGCGATCCGGACCCGGTCGATCATCATGTTCCTCGGTCCGCTGCTGCACCGCATGGACCGCTTCAACCTTCCGTACGCGGGTGGTTGCGACCTCGGAACGCGCACGATCGAGCCGCACATGATCGCGCTGCGCCGCTTCGGCCTCGACATCGCCGCGACCGAGGGGCTCTACCACGCCGAGGTCGCGCGCGACGTCGTCCCTGACCGCCCGATCGTGCTGACCGAGCGCGGCGACACCGTGACCGAGAACGCCCTCCTCGCCGCGGCCCGCAGCGACTGCACGACCGTCATCCGCAACGCCTCGTCGAACTACATGGTCCAGGACCTGTGCTTCTTCCTTGAGGCGCTCGGCGTCAAGGTCGAGGGCATCGGCAGCACGACCCTCACCGTGCACGGTGTCCCGACCATCGACGTCGACGTCGACTACTCCCCCTCCGAGGACCCGGTCGAGGCGATGAGCCTGCTCGCCGCGGCCGTCGTCACGGAGTCCGAGCTGACGGTCAACCGCGTCCCGATCGAGTTCCTGGAGATCGAGCTCGCGGTCCTGGAGGAGATGGGCCTCGACCACGACCGCACGCCGGAGTACTTCGCGGACAACGGCCGTACGCGCCTGATCGACCTCACCGTCCGGCCCTCCAAACTGGAGGCGCCGATCGACAAGATCCACCCGATGCCGTTCCCCGGCCTGAACATCGACAACGTCCCCTTCTTCGCGGCCATCGCGGCGGCGGCGCAGGGCAAGACGCTGATCCACGACTGGGTCTACGACAACCGCGCGATCTATCTGACCGACCTCAACCGCCTCGGCGGGCGCCTCCAGCTCCTCGACCCGCACCGGGTGTTGGTGGAGGGCCCGACCCGCTGGCGCGCCGCCGAGATGATGTGCCCGCCCGCGCTGCGGCCCGCCGTGGTCGTGCTGCTCGCGATGATGGCGGCCGAGGGCACGTCCGTCCTCCGCAATGTGTACGTGATCAATCGCGGGTACGAGGAGCTGGCCGAGCGGCTCAACTCCGTGGGCGCGCAGATCGAGACGTTCCGGGACATCTAGAAGCCCGCTCTCCCGCTACGACTGGGCAACGATCACGGTCGTAGCCAAAGACGCGTGAGGGCGCGGTGTTGGGGTGGGTGCATGACAGATCGCACTCGTGTCCCCGGCAGGCGCGCCCTCGTCGCGCTCACCGCCTCGCTCGCCCTGCTCGCGGCGGGGTGCGGTGAGCAGGCCGACGACGGCAGCCACCGCTCCAAGGGCTCCGAGGGCGGCGGCAACCCGGTGCCGACTCCGACCGCCTCACGTCCCGTGGCTTCCGACGGCAAGGGCTCCAAGGACCCGGACGACATCAACGGAGACGGGCACCGCGATCTGCTCCTTCCCGTGCCCGCCCGCGTCGAGGACGGACGCGGGCGGACCGCCGTCGTCTTCGGCTCCGTCAAAGGGCTCGACCCGTCGACACGCGCCGTGTACGACTACGCGTCGGGCACCGTCACCACCGCCGACCTGGACGGCGACGGCTATCCCGACTTCGTCTCCACGGACGGGCCCTCGGATCAGGAGCGGCCCACCGTGGACTGGGGCGGTCCGAGCGGGCCGAAGGCCGACGCGGAGGCGACCCGGATCCGGACACCCGGCCGCGGGTCGGACGGCTATCTGCACAAGCCGACGCGGGGCGACTTCGACGGGGACGGGCACCATGACATCGCGGCGCTCCGCCGGGACGGGTCCGTGACCCTGCTGTACGGTCCCTTCACCCGCTCCGGCGCCCCGGCCCGCACCGACACCCGGCCCGGCGGGGGCGGCTGGCTCGCCGCTGACGACATCGCCCCCTCGGGAAAGCCGCGCGCGACCGGCCTCCTCGTCCACGAGGGCAGCGACGGCGGGCAGACGAACGGACTCCTCTATCCGGCGCGCACCGGAAGCGGCCTCTCCCGCACCCCCGTCGAGCTGCGCGAGGGAGAGGCCGTGGCATTCGGCGACTACGACGGTGACGGCACCCGCGATCTGGCCATCGGCGACAACGGAAGCCGCAACGACGAGCCGGACACCGAGGAGGAACCGGAGACGGTCTTCTCGCTCGCGGTCTACTCAGGCAAGGACGGCATCCTCGTCACCACTGACGACGGCGCGCTGCTGATCGAAGGTGAGAAGCGGACGAAGATTCTCCGGGAGGG
Source organism: Streptomyces sp. NPDC055239 (assembly GCF_053606205.1). Classification (NCBI taxonomy): domain Bacteria; kingdom Bacillati; phylum Actinomycetota; class Actinomycetes; order Kitasatosporales; family Streptomycetaceae; genus Streptomyces; species Streptomyces sp. NPDC055239. Next base: position 982,893 of record NZ_JBSGRD010000003.1, read on the forward strand.
GCCCGCTCGCGCCAACGGCAAGAAGACCCCGGCCCGCTGGCGGAACGTCCGCCCGTACGCCGCCGCCGACTTCGACGCCGACGGCAAGGAGGAGCTGATCCTGAACTGGGACCCGGACACCCTCTTCGCCCTGTACGGCGAAAATCCGACGCACTGGTGGATCACTGACGGCACGTCGTCGCGGGACAAGGCGGCCTTCGCCACGACGTCGTTCCCGGGGCGCGACTGAGGCGCCGTCGCCCTTATGACGCCGTGGCCGCCACGAACTCACGGATCGCCGCCGCGAGGCCGTCGGGACGGTCGAGCGGGATCAAGGTGCGGCAGTCGTCGAGTTCGACGAGGCGGCCCTGGGGGAGCAACTCGGCGAGCCTGCGGCCGTGTTCGGGCGGCATCATCTTGTCCTGTTTGCCCCAGACGACGAGAGCGGGCCCTTTGTAGGCGCGCAGCGCTTCCGCCGCCTCCATCATCTCCGTCTTGCGGGCCGAGCGGAGGTAGCGGACCAGGACCTGACGGGCCTCGGGGTCGGTGCGCAGCGGTTCGAGCCAGCGGTCCGTCAGGTCGTGCGGGACGGGGCGGTACGCCATGACGGCGAATCCCGTGCCCGGGACGCGGCGCAGGGCGCGTACGGAGAGGATGCGGATCAGGAGTGCGATACCGCCGGGGACGCGCGCGGCGGCGTCCATCATCTTGCCGCCCGCGCGTGGCGGGTAGTTGTCGAAGGTCTCGCAGCCCGCGACGACCATGCGGCCGACGCGGTCGGGGCGCTCGGCGGCCAGTTGCTGGAGCCGCCCGGCGTCGTTCTCGACGAAGACCGCGTCGGCGCCGAGGTCCAGCGCGTCGGCGAACTCACCGATCAGCCGGGCCATGGTCGCCGGCGTCAGCTCGGCGCCCTGCTTCAGCGGTACGCGATGGCTGCCGTACGGGAGCGTCGGCACCAGGACGCGGAACTCTTCACCCAGCTCCTCGACGACATGACGCCATACGCTGCCGTCCTGGACGGGGCCGTGCAGCAGGACGATCGGCGTGCCCGTGCCTCCCGTGTCCTCGTACTCGACGGGCCCCGCGGTGAGTTCGATCCGTGCCATGGCCGCCCCGTTTCCTAAGCCTGATCTTCGGCCCGACGCTATGCGGCTCAGTCCAGGACCGCCACCCCGTCCAGCTCCACCAGGCACTGCTCGTCCCAGAGACGGACGGCTCCGATCACCGCCATGGCGGGGTAGTCACGGCCCGCCAACTTCTTCCAGATGCGGCCCAGTTGTGCCGCCTGGCTGCGGTAGTCGGCGACGTCCGTGGCGTAGACGGTGACGCGGGCGAGGTCGGCCGGGGTGCCGCCCGCATGACGCAGGGCGGTGAGGAGATTGGTCAGCGCCAGCTCGAACTGCTCGGGCAGGGTCGCGCCGGTGACCTTGCCTTCGACGTCGAGGGCGGTCTGGCCCGCGAGGAAGACGAGACGGCCGCCGGTCGCGGTGACGGCGTGCGAGAAGCCGGTGGGCGGGGAGAGTTCGGCGGGGTTGACGCGTTCGATGCTCATGCGGAGGGCTCCTCATGGGGTGCCTCATGGAGTGCCTCATGAAGCGCGGGCTGCGGGGCTGCGGGCTGTGCTGCGTACAACTCCTTGGCGATGATGCTCCGTTGGACCTCGCTCGCGCCCTCGTAGATGCGGGGTGCCCGCACCTCGCGGTAGAGGTGTTCGAGGAGATGCCCTCGCTGCAAGGCGCGCGCACCGTGCAGTTGGACCGCGGCGTCCACGACGTACTGTGCCGCCTCCGTGGCGATCAGCTTGGCCATGGCGGCGCGTCGGGCGATGTCCGGTTCGCCGCGGTCGTACGCCGCCGCTGCCGCGTGCACCATGAGCCGGGCCGCCTCCGTGCGCGTCGCCATCTCCGCGACTTGGTGCGCCACCGCCTGGAGGTCCTTCAACTTGCCGCCGAACGCGTCTCGTTGGGCGGTGTGCGCGAGCGTCGCGTCGAGCGCCGCGCCCGCCATGCCCACCGCGAAGGCGCCGACGCTGGGGCGGAAGCGGTTGAGGGTGGTCATGGCGACGCGGAAGCCGCGGTCGGGTTCGCCGAGCACGTCCTCGCCGGTGACGGTCACGCCGTCGAAGGCGAGGGCGCCGATCGGGTGCGGGGAGAGCATGTCCAGGGGGGTGCCGGTGAGGCCCGCGCGGTCGGCGGGCACGAGGAAGGCGGTGACGCCGCGGGCGCCGGCGCCCGGGGTCGTACGGGCGAAGACGGTGTAGAAGTCGGCCTCGGGGGCGTTCGAGATCCAGCACTTCTCGCCGGTGAGCCGCCAGGAGGAGGCGCCGTCCGGCACGGCGCCCAGGGCAAGGGCGGCGGCGTCCGAGCCCGCGCCCGGTTCGGAGAGCGCGAAGGCGGCGACGGCACGCCCCGCGCGGGCGGGCGCCAGCCACTGCTCGCGCTGGCGCGCGGAGCCGTACGCGGCGACGGGGTGCGCCCCGAGCCCCTGCAGGGCGAGCGCGGTCTCGGCCTCCGTGCAGGCGTAGGCAAGGGACTCGCGCAGGAGGCAGAGGCCCAGGGCGCCCGAGGCGGCACGCGAGGCCGGTGCGGTGGTCGCGTTGCCCGTCTCCTCCCCCGCGAACAGGCGGTCGAGGAGGCCCAGTTCCCCCAGAGCCCCCACCAGCGGGCGGTTCACGCGGCCCGGCTCGCCCTTCTCCGCCAGCGGGCGCAGCCGCTCGTCGGCGAGGGTGCGTAGCTCCGCACACCAGGCGATTTGTTCTGGATTGAGCGAGAATGCCGTCATGCAGGGCCCCTCCTCTATCGCGTACCGTTGACTGTCGTCACCATCACGATACGCTCGTCGCGCGAGCTCACCACAAGCCCGAACGGCAAGGGGGCGACCCGCTGTGGACGCCAAGAGTGCACTGCGACTCCATCCATCGGCTCACGTCGACACCTTCGCCCGGGATCATCTCCCGCCGCCGGAGCAGTGGCCCGCGTTCGTCCGCGACCGGCCAGAGGTGCACTACGCCGACCGCCTCAACTGCGGCGCCGAGCTCCTCGACCGGACGGTGGAGCGGCACGGCACAGATCGCCCCGCGTTCCGTGCGGGCTCCGGCGACGTGTGGACGTACGGCGAACTGCAGCGGCACGTCGACCGGATCGCGCACGTCCTGACCGGCGAACTCGACGTACTGCCCGGTCAGCGCGTCCTGCTGCGCGGCCCCACGACGCCCTGGCTCGCGGCCTGCTGGCTCGCGGTGATGAAGGCGGGCGCGGTCGCGGTCACCGTCCTTGCCCAGCAGCGCGCGCACGAGCTCGCCACGATGTGCGAGATCGCGGAGGTCGGCCACGCCCTGTGCGACGCCCGCTCCGTGGACGACCTGATCAAGGCCGGGATCACCGGGCTGAGAGTCACCACCTTCGGCGGGGACGCGGACGACGACCTCCTCGCGCGCGCCGCCCGGCAGCCCGACGTCTACGAACCCGTCGACACCGCCGCCGACGACGTCGCCCTCATCGCCTTCACGTCCGGCACCACCGGGCGGCCCAAGGGCTGTATGCACTTCCACCGTGATGTGCTCGCCATCGCCGACACCTTCGCGCGCCATGTCCTCAAGCCGGTGCCCGACGACGTGTTCGCGGGCAGCCCTCCGCTCGGTTTCACCTTCGGGCTCGGCGGACTCGTCATCTTTCCGCTGCGGTTCGGCGCCTCTTCGCTCCTGCTCGAACACGCGGCCCCCAAGCAGCTGTTGCCCGCGATCGCCGAGCACGGCGTGAGCGTGCTCTTCACGGCGCCGACCGCCTACCGCACGATGCTCGACGAGCTGAGCAAGCCGGACGCCTGCGACGTCTCCACGCTGCGGCGGTGCGTCTCCGCCGGGGAGAATCTCTCCGGCGCCACCTGGCACGCCTGGCACGAGCGCACCGGTCACCGCATCATCAACGGCATCGGCGCGACCGAACTGCTCCACATCTTCATCTCCGCGGCGGACGAGGCGATCAGGCCCGGCACCACGGGCCTTCCCGTTCCGGGCTGGCACGCGCGCGTGGTCGACGATTCGGGGGCTCAGCTGCCGGACGGGGAGCCGGGTCTTCTCGCCGTGCGCGGGCCTGTCGGCTGCCGGTATCTGGGTGACGAGCACCAGCTCCAGTACGTACGTCACGGCTGGAACGTCACCGGCGACACCTACGTCCGCGACGCCGACGGCTATTTCACCTACGTGGCCCGCGCGGACGACATGATCATATCGGCGGGGTACAACATCGCGGGCCCGGAGGTCGAGGAGGCGCTCCTGCGCCACCCCGATGTCCTGGAGGCGGCCGTCGTGGGGCGCCCCGACGAGCTGCGCGGGCATGCGGTCGTCGCGTACGTCGTCCCGCGCGCGGGCACCGAACGGGACCCGGAGCGGCTGCGCGAGTTCGTGAAGGGCGAGCTGGTGCCCTACAAGTGTCCGCGCGAGATCGTCTTTCTGGACGCACTGCCGCGCACCGCGACGGGCAAACTGCAACGGTTCCGGCTGCGGGAGCCGGGGCCCGTAGAGTGATCACGTGTCCGAGCAGCACACTCCACGGTCCCTGATCGTCACCTTCTACGGCGCCTACGGGCGCGCGGCCCCCGGCCCGGTGCCGGTCGCCGACCTCGTCAGGCTCCTCGCTCCCCTCGGCGTGGACGCCCCGTCCGTGCGCTCGTCCGTGTCCCGGCTCAAGCGGCGCGGGCTTCTCGTCCCCGCCCGGACGGCGGCGGGCGCGGCGGGGTACGCCCTGTCGCCGGACGCGCGCCAGCTCCTCGAGGACGGCGACCGGCGCATCTACGCGACTCCCCCAGCCGCGCGGCAGGGCGGCGGCTGGGTGCTCGCCGTCTTCTCCGTACCGGAGTCGGAGCGCCAGAAGCGGCACGTCCTGCGCTCCCGCCTGGCCGGACTCGGCTTCGGGACGGCGGCACCGGGGGTGTGGATCGCCCCGGCGCACCTCTACGAAGAGACCCGGCACACCCTGGAACGCCTCCAACTCGCCTCGTACGTCGACCTGTTCCGGGGCGAGCATCTGGGCTTCGCGGCGACGGCGGACGCGGTGGCCCGCTGGTGGGACCTGTCATCGATCGCCAAGGAGCACGAGGCGTTCCTCGACCGGCACGAGCCGGTGCTCAGGGACTGGCAGGGGCGGACGCAGACCCCGCCCGAAGAGGCGTACCGCGACTATCTCCTCGCCCTGGACTCCTGGCGCAGGCTGCCGTACGCGGATCCGGGTCTTCCGGGGGAACTCCTCCCGGAGGGGTGGCCCGGTGACCGGTCCGCCGAGGTGTTCACGGCCCTCGACGGGCGACTGCGCGAGGCGGGGGCGGGGTTCGTCAACTCCCCAGCTTGAGGCGGGGTTTGGGGGCATCGGTGCGGCCGGTCTGCGGGCGGCGACTGCCCGCGCCGTACTGCACCGGCCAGGCGACGCCCGGCCCGGCGTACCCCTGTTCCGCCGCGGCGTGCAGCGTCCAGTGCGGGTCGTACAGATGCGGGCGTGCGAGCGCGCACAGGTCCGTGCGGCCCGCCAGGATCAGGGAGTTGACGTCGTCCCAGGAGGAGATGGCGCCGACCGTGAGGACGGGGATGCCGGTTTCGTTGCGGATGCGGTCGGCGAACGGGGTCTGGTAGGAGCGGCCGTACGCGGGGTGCTCGTCGGAGACGACCTGTCCCGTGGAGACGTCGATCGCGTCGGCTCCGTGCGCGGCGAAGGCGCGGGCGATCTCGACGGCGTCGTCAGCGGTGGTGCCGCCTTCGGCCCAGTCGGTGGCGGATACGCGGACGGTCATGGGTTTGCCGTCGGGCCACAACTCACGTACCGCGTCGAAGACTTCGAGAGGGAAGCGCAGGCGGTTCTCCAGGGAGCCGCCGTACTCGTCGGTCCTGCGGTTGGTCAGCGGAGAGAGGAAGCCGGAGAGCAGATAGCCGTGCGCGCAGTGCAGTTCGAGGAGGTCGAATCCGCCGCGCTCGGCCCGCCGTGCCGCTTCGGTGAACTGTTCACGGATCTCGTCGAGCCCGGCCCGGTCCAGCTCGTGCGGGCGCTGGCTGCTCGCCTTGTACGGGAGGGGCGAGGGCGCCACAAGGGGCCAGTTGCCCTCGTCGAGGGGTTCGTCGATGCCCTCCCACATCAGCTTCGTGGAGCCCTTGCGGCCCGAGTGCCCCAGCTGGACGCCGATCGCGGTACCGGGTGCCTGCGCGTGCACGAAGTCCGTGATCCGGCGCCAGGCGTCGGCCTGCCCTTCGGTGTAGAGCCCGGCGCAGCCCGGTGTGATGCGGCCACGCTCGCTGACGCACACCATCTCAGTCATGACCAGGCCGGCGCCGCCGAGCGCCCGCGCACCCAGATGGACGAGGTGGAAGTCGCCGGGGACGCCGTCCGTCGCGGAGTACATGTCCATGGGGGACACGACCACGCGGTTGCGCAGGGTGAGGTCGCGCAGCCGGAAGGGCGTGAACATCGGCGGCGTACCGTCCGGGCAGCCGAAGTCGCGCTCGACGGACTCGGTGAAACGGGCGTCGCGCAGGCGCAGATTGTCGTGCGTGACGCGGCGGCTGCGGGTGAGCAGGTTGAAGGCGAACTGGCGTGGCGGCTGGCCGAGATAGTCGGGGAGCCGCTCGAACCACTCCAGGCTGGCGCGGGCCGCGCGCTGCGTGGACTCGACGACGGGGCGGCGCTCCGTCTCGTACGCGGCGAGGGCCTCCGGGATGCCGGGCTGTTCCTCAAGGCAGGCGGCGAGCGCGAGGGCGTCCTCGACGGCGAGCTTGGTGCCGGAACCGATGGAGAAGTGGGCGGTGTGGGCGGCGTCGCCGAGCAGCACGGTGTTGCCGTACGACCAGTGCTTGTTGACGACCGTGCGGAAGTTGATCCAGGAGGACTTGTTGCCGCGCAGGGTCCGGCCGCCGAGCGCGTCGGCGAAGATCTTGGCGCAGCGTTCGGTCGCCTCGCGCTCGTCGAGCTCCGCGAACCCGGCCGCCTCCCACACTTCTTCGCGCATCTCGACGATGACCGTGGACTCGCCGGCCGATTCGCCGGGCCCTGTTGTGGAGAACGGGTAGCCGTGCAGCTGCATCACGCCGTGCTCGGTCTCGGCGATCTCGAAGCGGAAGGCCTCGAAGGCGAAGTCGGCCGCGAGCCAGATGTAGCGGCAGCGGTGCGTCTCGACGCTCGGCCCGAAGGCCTGTGCGTGCGCCTCGCGCGTGAGACTGTGCACGCCGTCCGCCGCGATCACCAGGTCGTACGAGGTGGAGAGCTCGGCCGCCGACGGCGCCTCGGCGCAAAAGCGCAGGTCGACACCGAGTTCCCGGCACCGCTCGTGCAGGATGCCGAGCAGCCTGCGCCGCCCGAGCGCCGCGAACCCGTGCCCGCCCGAGGTATGACGGCTCCCCCGGTGCACGATGTCGATGTCGTCCCAGCGCACGAACTCCGCCTGGAGCGCGGCGTAGACGACGGGGTCGGCGTGCTCGATGCCGCCAAGCGTCTCGTCCGAGAGGACGACTCCGAAGCCGAACGTGTCGTCCGGGGCGTTGCGCTCCCAGACGGTGATCTCGCGCTCCGGGTCGAGCCGCTTGAGGAGGGCGGCGGCGTAGAGCCCGCCGGGTCCGCCGCCGATGACGGCGATGCGGTGGGCCGTGCCGTGCCCGGTGGCCTTCATCGTCAGCGCCCCTGCCACTTGGGCGGGCGCTTCTCCGTGAACGCCGCGTGGAATTCCTTGTAGTCCTCGCCGGTCATGAGGAGGGCCTGCGTCGCGGCGTCCAGCTCCACGGCGGCGGCCATCGGCATGTCGAGTTCCGAGGTCAGCAGCGCCTTGGTCTGCGCGTACGCCAGGGCGGGACCGTCGGCGAGGCGGCGCGCGAGGGTCTGTGCGGTCTCGGCCGCCTTGCCCTCGTCCGTCAACTCGCTGATCAGGCCGATCCGTTCGGCCTCGGGGGCGCGCACCGGGTCGCCGAGCATCAGGATGCGGGTGGCGTGGCCGAGGCCGACGACGCGGGGCAGGAGGTACGCGGCCCCCATGTCGCCGCCCGACAGGCCGACCCGCGTGAAGAGGAAGGAGAACCGCGCCGAGGGATCGGCCACCCGGAAGTCCGCGGCGAGGGCGAGCACCGCGCCCGCGCCCGCGGCCACCCCGTGCACGGCGGCGATCACCGGGAAGGGGCACTCGCGGATGGCCCGTACGACCTGTCCCGTCATGCGGTTGAAGTCGAGCAGCTGCGCGGTGTCCATGCCCAGGGTCGCGCCGATGATCTCGTCGACGTCACCGCCCGAGCAGAACCCGCGCCCCTCTCCGCCGAGCACCAGCGCGCGTACGGACTTGTCGCGGGAGAGTTCGGCCAGGAGATCGCGCAGGTCGGCGTAGGCACCGAAGGTGAGCGCGTTCAGCTTGTCGGGGCGGGCGAGGGTGACCGTGGCGACCCCGTCGTCGACCTCGAAGCGGAGGTGCTGCCAGTCGGGGGTGCGGGGGGCGGAGCCGGTGAAGGGACTCATGACGACGTGCGGCCTCCTCGGTCGGGGCGGCGGCGGTCAGCTTCTCGAAGGTGCCTCTGCCTTTCGAAGTTATCACCTGTCCGTGACTGTCGTCACGAGTGCGCGATACGTGCGCGATACGTCACGGCCGCGCGATCACTCGGTCACGCGTTCGCATCAGGGGCCCCTCGAGGGAACGGAAATCCCGACATGCATGTCTTGTCGCCTGAGGCACCCAAGGGACGGACGTCCCGGAAATGCCCGACCGTCGACCCTGTCGACATAGCGCTTAAGATTCGTACGGTTGAAAGCAGGACCTCCTGCTGCCTTGAACGGACGACCCGCCTTGCACGAACCTCCCGCTCCAGCCTCGTGGCGCATCGCGCTGCCGCACACCACCGCGGCCGTGCCGATCGCCCGCGCACTGGTGCGTACCGCACTCGCGGAGATCGAGTCGCCCGCCGACAGCGATACCGCCGAGCTGCTCACGGCGGAGCTGGTGGCCAACGCGGTGGAGCACACCTCGGGGAACGACCCGATAGAGCTCGTCATCGAGCTCCTGCCGAGCGGCTGCCAGGTGGAGGTCCACGACTCGAACCCGCTGCCGCCCGGGGATCTCACCGATCCGGCGCCGATGAGCGAGGCGGACCCCTGGCAGGAGCACGGGCGCGGCCTGCTCCTGATCCGCACCCTCAGCTCGTCCTGCGGTCACCGCTCCACCGACTCCGGCAAGGCGGTCTGGTTCACACTCCCCGCGGCGTAGCCCCTGCCGCCTCGGCGAGCCGGGAGTGACGGCGCCCGTACAGCGCGTACACCAGGGCGCCCACGACGAGGAACGCCGCGAACTGTACCCACGTCGTCCAGCCCGTGCCCCAGATCAGGTAGAGGCAGAAGCCCACGCCCAGGATCGGGCACACGGGGTACAGCGGCACGCGGAAGGTGCGCTTCAGCTCCGGCGCCGAGCGGCGAAGGGCGATTACCGCGACATTCACCACGACCATGATCGCCAGCGTGCCGATCGTCGTCAGGTTGACCACCACGTCGAGCGACGAGAAGGCCGCAGGGACGGCGAAGACCGACGCGACGATCCAGGTGTTGGCGACCGGCGTCGAGGTCTTGGGCGAGACGCGCTCGAAGACGCGCGGGATGAGCCCGTCGCGGGACATCGACATCAGGATGCGGGTCTGCCCGTACATCACGGCGAGCACGACGGACGCGATGGCCACGACCGCGCCGAAGGCGATGATGCCGCCGCCGACCGTCGAGTCGGTGACCTGGTTGACGATCAGCGAGAGCGCCGCGGGCTTGTCGGCGACCGCGTCGGCGCCCAGGGCGCCGATCGCTCCGAGGGCGACGGCGACGTACAGCAGTGTGGCGACGCCGATGCAGATCAGGATGGCGATCGGGATGTTGCGCCGGGGGTTCTTGACCTCTTCGCCCGCCGTGGTGATCGCGTCGAAGCCGATGAAGGAGAAGAAGGCGAGCGAGGCGCCCGCGGTGATGCCGGAGACCCCGGCGCCCGCGAAGGGGGTGAGGTTGCCGGCCTTGAACGCGGTGAACGCGATCGCCAGGAAGAGCAGCAGGATCCCGATCTTGAGCACGGCCATGGCGGCCGTCGCCCGCGCGCTCTCGCGGATGCCACGCACGAGCAGCACGGCGGCAAGGAGGATCACGACCACGGCGGGCAGGTTCACGACTCCGCCATCGCCGGGCCCTGAGGAGAGCGCGTCGGGCAGGTGCCGGCCGGTGAGGCTTTCGAGCAGCTCGTTCAGGTACTGGCTCCAGCCGACCGCGACGGCCGAGACGGAGACGCCGTACTCCAGGAGCAGGCACCACCCGACGAGGAAGGCGGTGCGCTCGCCGAGCGAGGCGTACGCGAAGGAGTACGAGCTGCCCGATACCGGGATCGCGCCGCCGAGCTCGGCGAACGAGAACGCCGTGAAGATGCAGGTGACGGCGGCCAGGAAGTACGAGACGGCGACCGCGGGGCCCGCCTCGGCGACGCTGTCGGAGAGGCCGACGAAGATGCCGGTGCCGACGATCGCGCCGACGCCGAAGCACACCAGCTGGAACAGGCCCATGGTTCGCTTGAGGCCATGGCCTTCGAGGTCGGCGCCCGATTCGGCGACGAGGAGTTCGGGGGACTTGATGCGGAGTCCTGCCGGACCGGTCGAGCGCATGCGGTGGTTCTCATTTCGGTGGTGCTGGGTGCGGCGAGGGGTGGTGCCGCAACGAAATGGGGCCGGGGGAAGGTGTTCCCCGGCCCCACCAGTGTGAGCGTGCTGTGACGCGTTCAGGCGAGCGTGGCGACGAGGACCGCCTTGATGGTGTGCAGACGGTTCTCGGCCTCGTCGAAGACGACGGAGTGCGCCGACTCGAAGACCTCGTCGGTGACCTCGAGAGAGCTTAGACCGTGCTGGGCGTGGATCTCGCGGCCGACCTTCGTGTCCAGGTCGTGGAAGGCCGGGAGGCAGTGCAGGAACTTCACGTCGGCGTTGCCCGTCGCGCGCAGCACGTCCATGGTCACTGCGTACGGCGCGAGCGCGGCGATGCGCTCGTCCCAGACCTCCTTGGGCTCGCCCATGGAGACCCAGACGTCGGTCACGACGAAGTCGGCGCCCGCGACACCCTCGGCGATGTCCTCGCTGAGCGTGATCCGCGCGCCACTGGTCCCGGCGAGCTCGCGCGCCTGGGCGACGATCTCGGCGGCGGGCCAGTAGGCCTTCGGCGCGACGATGCGTACGTCCATGCCGAGCAGTGCGGCGGTGATCAGGTACGAGTTGCCCATGTTGAAACGGGCGTCACCGAGGTAGGCGAAGGCGATCTCGGTGAGGGGCTTGGCACTGTGCTCGGTCATCGTGAGCACGTCGGCGAGCATCTGGGTGGGGTGCCAGTCGTCCGTCAGGCCGTTGTAGACGGGCACGCCCGCGTGGGCGCCGAGCTCCTCGACCGTCGACTGGGCGTCACCGCGGAACTCGATGGCATCGAACATCCGGCCGAGCACCCGGGCGGTGTCCTTCGGGGACTCCTTGCTGCCTATGTGCGATCCGGCCGGGTCGATGTACGTCGTGGAGGCACCCTGGTCGGCGGCGGCGACCTCGAAGGCGCAGCGCGTCCGCGTGGAGGACTTCTCGAAGATCAGCGCGATGTTCTTGCCGCGCAGACGCCGCTCTTCCGTACCGGCCTTCTTGGCCGCCTTCAGCTCGGCGGCGAGGTCGACCAGGCCGCGGAACTCCTCGGCGGTGAAGTCCAGCTCCTTGAGGAAGTGGCGGCCGGTGAGGTCGATGGCCATGATGGCGCTCCAGGGGTACACGTATGAGGACACTGGAAGTCTATACGATGCTCCACATTTCTATACGGCTTCGCATTTCTATACGGCATCCCGCTGCACCGGGCAGCTCATGCAGCGCGGCCCGCCCCTGCCGCGCCCCAGCTCGCTCCCCCGGATCTCGATCACCTCGATGCCCTCCTTGCGCAGATGCGTGTTCGTCGTCGAGTTCCGTTCGTACGCCACGACGACGCCGGGCTCGACCGCGAGCACGTTGCAGCCGTCGTCCCACTGCTCGCGCTCGGCCGCGTGCACGTCCTGGGTGGCGGTGAGGACCCGGATCCCGCTCAGCCCGAGGGCCGCGGCGATCGCTCGGTGCATGTGCTCGGGCGGATGGTCGGTGACCTTCAACTCCCGCCCGTCGACGCCGGGTTCGATGGTGTACGAGCGGAGCATGCCGAGCCCCGCGTACTGCGTGAAGGTGTCGGCGTCGACCATCGTCATCACCGTGTCGAGATGCATGAACGCACGTCTCTTCGGCATGTCGAGGGCCACGATCGTCTGCGCGGAGCCCGCCGCGAAGAGCTTGTGCGCGAGCATCTCGACGGCCTGCGGCGTGGTGCGCTCGCTCATGCCGATGAGGACCGCGCCCCGGCCGATCACCAGGACGTCGCCGCCCTCGATGGTGGAGGGGTAGTCCGCCTGCCCCTGGGACCAGACGTGGAAGTCCTCGGACTTGAAGAGGGGGTGGTGCCGGTAGATCGCCTCGAAGTGCACGGTCTCGCGCTGCCGCGCGGGCCAGCGCATGGCGTTGATGGAGACACCGTCGTAGATCCAGGCCGAGGTGTCGCGCGTGAAGAGGTGGTTGGGCAGCGGGCCGAGCAGGAAGTCGTCCAGGTCCATGCAGTGGAAGCGCACGGATGTCGGCTCCGGGTGGCGCTCCAGGAACTCCCGCTTCGTCATCCCGCCGATCAGCGCGTCGGCGAGCTCGGCCGATGGCAGCGTCTCGAACGCGGCCCGCAGATGGTCCGTCGCGAGCGGCCCGTACTCCTTCTCGTCGAAGACCCGGTCGAGTACCAGCAGGCGCGCCCCTGGCACGTCCATCGTCTCGGTCAGCAGGTCACCGAAGAGGTGGACCGCCACCCCGCGATCGCGCAGCACGTCGGCGAATCCGTCATGTTCCTGGCGGGCTCTGCGGACCCACAGGACGTCGTCGAAGAGCAACGCATCCTTGTTGGTCGGTGTGAGCCGCTTGAGCTCCAGATCAGGGCGGTGCAGTATCACGCGGCGCAGCCGCCCGGCCTCGGAGTCGACATGGAATCCCATGGAGTCCATCTTTCCCCGGCCGGACGGCCGACGCCCGCTGTTGGCGAAAGGACGTCCGCTGTCCGCTAGAGCCGCGGGTCCACCGGCTCCGACTCCAGGGCCAGGACCGCGAACACCGCCTCGTGCACCCGCCACAGCGGCTCGCCCGCCGCGAGGCGGTCCAGGGCCTCGAGCCCGAGCGCGTACTCACGGATCGCGAGCGAGCGCTTGTGGCCGAGGAAGCGGCCGCGCAGCTTGTCGAGGTGGTCGGGGCGGGTGTACTCCGGGCCGTAGATGATCCGGAGGTACTCGCGTCCCCGGCACTTGATGCCCGGCTGCACGATCCTGCCCTTCCCGTCGCGGACCAGCGCCTCGACCGGCTTGACGACCATGCCCTCGCCGCCGCGGTTGGTCATCTCCAGCCACCAGTCGACGCCTGACTGGACCGACGCCTCGTCGGCGGTGTCGACGTAGAGCCGCCGGGTGGTCTGCAGGAGGCCGGTGCCGTCGTGCTCCACCATGCGGTCGATCAGGGCGAGCTGTTCGTCGTGCGGGAGCGCGGCGAGGCTGCGGCCCTGGACGGCCAGGATCTGGAACGGCGCGAGGCGCACGCCCTCAAGGCCTTCGGTCGGCCAGCAGTAGCGGCGGTAGGCGTCCGTGAACGCGGCGGCGTCCACGGCCCGTTCGCGCTGCTTGGCCAGGAGTTCCCCGGCGTTCACGCCGCGTGCCGTCGCGGCTTCCAGGGCGGCGATCGCGCCGGGGAAGACGGCCCCGGAGGCGGCGCCCACGGCTGCGTACTGCGTGCGGAGCAGTCCGGACGCCTTCAGCGACCAGGGCATCAACTCCGCGTCGAGCAGCAGCCAGTCGCACGTGCCGGAGGCACTGTCGGACCCAGCGAGCTCCGGCCACAGGCCCGCTTCGGTGACGGCGGTGCGCACGCGGCCGAGTATCTCTTCGGTGATCTCGTGATCGTCGAAGAAGGGGCGGCCCGTGCGGGTGCAGAGCGAGCCGGTCGGCCCGTCCACGCCGAAGCGCTCACGGGCCACGTCCGCGTCGCGGCACACCAGTGCCACGGCGCGCGAACCCATGTGCTTCTCCTCGCACACGACCCGGGCGACCCCGTCCTTGGCGTACGACGCGAAGGCCTCGGCGGGGTGTTCCAGATACCCCTCGCGCTGCGATGTCGCGGTGGGGGCCATCGTCGGCGGGAGATACGGAAGGAGCCGCGGATCGACGGCGAAACGGCTCATGACTTCCAGGGCCGCCGCCGCGTTCTCCTCGCGCACGGCGACGCGGCCCGCATGGCCGGTCTCCACGGCGCGGCGGCCGTGCACGTCGTTCAGGTCGAGCGGCCGACCGTCGTGACCGCCCGGTGCCTGGGTGTCGAGCGGCCTGGCGGGCTCGTACCAGACCTGCTCCGCCGGTACGTCGACGAGTTCGCGCTCCGGCCAGCGCAGCGCGCTGAGCTTGCCGCCGAACACGGCCCCGGTGTCCAGGCAGATGGTGTTGTTCAGCCAGGTCGCGGTGGGCACGGGGGTGTGGCCGTAGACGACGGCGGCGCTGCCTCGGTAGTCCTCCGCCCATGGATAGCGCACGGGCAGGCCGAACTCGTCGGTCTCGCCGGTCGTGTCGCCGTAGAGCGCGTGCGAGCGCACCCGGCCCGACGTACGCCCGTGGTACTTCTCGGGAAGACCCGCGTGGCAGACGACGAGCCTGCCGCCGTCGAGGACGTAGTGCGAGACGAGTCCGTCCACGAACTCCCGCACGCTTCGGGTGAATTCCTCGCTCGCCGCCTCCAGCTGCTCGACGGTCTCGGCGAGTCCGTGGGTGAGCTGGACCTTGCGGCCCTTGAGATGACGGCCGAGCTTGTTCTCGTGGTTGCCCGGTACGCACAGGGCGTTGCCGTCGCCGACCATCGACATCACGCGGCGCAGCACGCCCGGGGAGTCCGGGCCTCGGTCGACGAGGTCGCCCACGAAGACGGCCGTACGCCCTTCGGGGTGTGTGCCGTCGACGTAACCGAGCTTGCCGAGCAGGGTCTCCAGCTCGGAAGCGCAGCCGTGGATGTCGCCGATGATGTCGAAGGGGCCTGTGAGGTGGGAGAGGTCGTTGTAGCGCTTCTCGGTGACGATGGTGGCGCCGTCGACCTCGTCCACGCCTCTGAGGACGTGGACCTTTCTGAACCCCTCGCGCTCCAGGTGCTTGAGGGAGCGGCGCAGTTCGCTCTGGTGGCGCTGGATGACGCGGCGCGGCATGCCGGCCCGGTCGTCGCGCTCGGCGTTGCGGGCGGCGCAGACCTCCTCGGGCACGTCGAGGACGATGGCGATGGGCAGGACGTCGTGCTCCCTGGCCAGCGCGATCAGCTGCTTGCGGCTCTCGCTCTGTACGTTCGTGGCGTCGATGACGGTGCGGCGGCCCGCGGCGAGGCGCTTGCCCGCGATGTAGTGCAGCACGTCGAAGGCGTCGCCGCTCGCGCCCTGGTCGTTCTCGTCGTCCGCCACGAGGCCACGGCAGAAGTCGCTGGAGATGACCTCGGTGGGCTTGAAGTGCTTGCGGCCGAAGGTGGACTTTCCGGAGCCGGTGGCGCCGACGAGGACGACGAGGGAGAGGTCGGTGACGGGCAGCACGCGTCCCGCGTGAGTGGCTTCGGTACTGGAACTGGGGGTGGAACCGGAACCCGGGCTGGAACTGGTGTTGGAACTGGTGCTGGATTCATTCGTCATGCCGCCTGCACCTCCTTCGCGTCCTTGTCGGCGTTGCTGTTCTTGTCTGCCTTGCCTGCCTTGTCTGACTTACTTGTCTTGTCCGTCTGCGTGAACACGGCCATCTGGGTCGGGGGCCCCACCTCGGGGTCGTCGTCGCCGACGGGCACGAAGTCCACTTCGTAGCCGTGCCGTTCGGCCACCTGGCGGGCCCAGCCGCGAAACTCCTCGCGCGTCCACTCGAACCGGTGGTCGCCGTGCCGGACGTGCCCGGCCGGGAGCGTCTCCCAGCGGACGTTGTACTCGACGTTCGGGGTCGTCACGAGCACGGTGCGCGGCCGTGCGGAGCCGAACACCGCGTACTCCAGGGCGGGCAGCCGCTCCACGTCGAGGTGCTCGATGACCTCGCTGAGCACGGCGGCGTCGTACCCCTTGAGCCGCTTGTCGGTGTACGCGAGCGAGCCCTGGAAGAGCTTGACGCGCGCGGCCTGCCGCTCGCCCATGCGGTCGAGATTCAGCCGCCGCGAGGCGATGGTCAGGGCCCGCATCGACACATCGACACCGGCGATCTCGGTGAACCGCGTGTCCTCGAGCAGTGCCTGCACCAACTGGCCCTGACCGCATCCGAGATCGAGCACGCGCCCGGCGCCGGAGCCGGTCAGCGCCGCGACAATCGCCTCGCGCCGCAACGCGGCGAGCGGCACGGGCCGATCCTCTGTGCCGCTCTCTTCGTCTGTGTCGCTCTCTTCGTCGACCGCGTTGTCGAGGTCGTCGACGTCCGTGTCGTCCGCGTCGGCGAGCCGCACCAGTTCGAGCCGCTGCATGGCCTCCTGGGTCAGCGACCGGCGCCGCGCGAGATAGCGGCTGGTGATGACTTTCTGCTCCGGGTGCTCCGCAAGCCAGCCCTCACCGGCGCGAAGCAGCTTGTCGACCTCGTCCGGCGAGACCCAGTAGTGCTTGGCGTCGTCGAGGACGGGGAGCAGGACATAGAGGTGCCGAAGCGCCTCGCCCAGGGTCAATTTCCCGTCCGGCACTTCGAGTACGAGGTGCACGTACCGCGATTCGCCCCACTGCGGGAACTGCACGTCCAGCGGGATCCGCGTCACCGTGACCGTCCAGCCCAGCGGCTCGAACAGCTTGTGCACCAGCTCGGCACCGCCGCGCGCGGGCAGTGCGGGCACCTCGATCCGCAGCGGCAGCGGCTGCCCCGCCCGCTCGGGCCGCGCGTTGCACACCCCGCGCATCGCGCTGGAGAACACCGCGCTCAGCGCCACGGCGAGCAGCGACGAAGCGGCGTAGGGCCGGTCGTTCACGTACTGGGCGAGCGCCGCGTCGGGCGCACCGCCCTTCCCCTTGCCCCTCCCCCGTCGCACCAGCGCGACGGGGTCCACCTCGAGCAGCAGCGCGGCGGTGCAACGCTCCACGGACGCCTCTGGGTAGAGGACGTGCGCCGTGCCGTAGGAAGTGGAGAACGCCTGCGCCTTGTCGGGATGCTTGTGCAGCAAGAACCCGAGGTCGGTCGCAGGGTTCTCAGGGCTACCGGAGGTACTGATCGTCAGGAACACGGGTTTGCCTCGAAACGCAATCTGAACTGCGGAAACTTACGGTTGCGGCTCCAGCGCGCCTCTAGACCGTACAGCGAACACCTGCGCCACACTCAGGGGTTTTCGCTCCCCCGCGCTCCCCTCGGAACCCGGCCCGCTCACGGCGTCACCGCGTGCTCGGCTCACCGTGCGGCCCTCCACTCAGCCCTCTGTTCAACTCTCTGTTCAGCCCTCCACCCAGCCGTGGCTCTTGCCGTGCTGCACCAGCTGTTCGCGGAGCTGCTTGATCTGTTCGCCGGTCATCCACGGCGCCGTGCCGAGCAGCAGCTCGGTCACCTCGAACGAGTACTCCGCGACGCTGAGCACATCGCAGGTGGGCTCCTCACCGTCGTCGAACCCCGGGGCGGACGCCTGAATCGACGGCGGCACCTGGGCCCGGCCCGCGAACGGCGGTCCCGTCGGTGCCTGCGCCCCCTTGGGAAGGCGGACGGACGACGCCTTGGGCCCGCGCTCGCCCTCCTCGATCTCGAACTCGACCTGCGCCCCCGTGTACACCAAGGGCTCCGGAATCAGCAGATCATTGGCGTGCAGGAAAACGTCTTCCCCACCGTGCTCCGGGGCGATGAACCCGTAACCCCGCGCGCCGTCGAACCGGACAACTCTGCCAGCGACCATCTCAACCCCAACACACCATCTCCGGGCCCCTTGCCCGGACAGCCAGTTCCGAAGCCTAACCCCGGCAACACGACCCGTGCGGGGCTGAAACTGGATCCGGCATCCGGGCAAGATAGCCGTATGGACCTTCGAATCTTCACCGAACCGCAGCAGGGTGCGACCTACGAGACGCTCCTCCGCGTCGCCAAGGCCACCGAGGACCTCGGCTACAGCGCCTTCTTCCGCTCCGACCACTACCTCGTGATGGGCTCCTCCGACGGCCTTCCCGGCCCCACGGACGCCTGGGTCACCCTCGCCGGCCTTGCCCGTGAGACCCAGCGGATCCGGCTCGGCACCCTGATGACCGCGGGTACGTTCCGGCTGCCGGGCGTTCTCGCGATCCAGGTCGCGCAGGTCGACCAGATGTCGGGCGGCCGCATCGAGCTCGGTCTCGGCTCGGGGTGGTACGAGGCGGAGCACTCCGCGTACGGAATTCCCTTCCCGAAGGAGAAGTTCGGGCGCCTGGAGGAGCAGCTCGCCATCGTCACCGGCCTGTGGGAGACCCCTGTCGGCGAGCGCTTCACCTTCGACGGCACCTACTACCAGCTCTCCGATTCCCCCGCCCTTCCCAAGCCCGCGCAGTCCAAGGTGCCCGTCCTCATCGGCGGACACGGCGCCAAGCGGACGCCCGCCCTCGCGGCCCGCTACGCGAGCGAGTTCAACATTCCCTTTGCCTCTCTTTCCGATACCGAGCAGCAGTTCAAGCGCGTGCGCGCCGCCGCCGAAGAGCACGGCCGCACCGCCGATGACCTCACCTACTCCAACGCCCTTGTGGCCTGCGTCGGCAAGACGGACGCCGAGGTGAAGCGCCGCGCCGACGCGATCGGGCGTGAGGTGGAGGATCTGAAGGCGAACGGGCTCGCCGGATCCCCTGCCGAGGTCGTCGAGAGGATCGCCGCCTACCAGGCCGTCGGCTCGCAGCGCATGTATCTCCAGATGCTCGACCTGGACGACCTCGACCACCTGGAGCTGATCTCCTCGGAGGTCATGCCGCAGCTGACCTGACGGCAACTGCCCTGACGGCGAGGTGATCGGGCCCCGGTCGGGTGAAATTCCGTCAACCCGGCATCCGGTGCGGCTCCGTCCCAGTGACCCGCCACCGCGGGTGATCGTTGGCTCGGGCGGAGCCGGACCGCCCGGCACCCGCGCCGGTGGCCGCTGCTGGTGCGTCGCTTGCATCAGCAGCCCTCCTCCATCCGGAGGGCGAGGGCCGAGGAGGCCGTCATGTCCCAGGAAGCCGTACCCGAGCAGGAGGCCGCGCGCGAACCGTCCGTGCCCGAGCAGGGCCCCGCCAAGGGCCCATCGAAGGGCCCGGCCAAGGGTCTGCTCCAGCAGATGGAGGAGCTGATGGCCGCGCTCAACGCGGATCTGACGCAGCTCGACGCGGAGCTGCAGCAGTCCGCACCGTCCGCCGACGACACCGCGCCCCCTGTCCCTCGTCCCCCCGTCGGCGACGAGCGCACCCGCTTCTGAAGGCGCCGGCACTCCCCCGGCACTCACGACGACCCCGCCGCCGAGTCGGGTTCGGGCAGCATCTGTTCGCGCACCGCGAGACTGCGCAGCATCTCGAGCACCCGGTCCCTGGACTCGTCGGCGGCGTCGATCGCTTCCATGCACTGCCAGTACAGCCCCTCGTCCTCCGCGCCCATGGCCACGCCGACGAGCGCTATACCCACCTCGCCGAGCAGTTCGTCGAGTCCCCGCAGCACCTCGTACACCTGGTCGATGCTCGTCAGACGCGCCGCGCGGATGCTCTCCTTCCCCAGGCCCTGGGCGTCGAGAACCCCGCAGCCTCTGCCACCGACTTCGCTCAGGTCGAGCGCCTCGCCCCGCAACTCCTGTGGCCCGGTCATCGCCAGCCGGTTGCCGATCGCCTGCGCGAGGGCCTGGGACTGCCACACCTCCGCGACGATGTCCGACGGTTCCTGACTCCGCGCCAGAGCATGTCTGCTCGCCTCGATGAGCCGCATCGCCTCCATGCGCACCCCCACCCATCCCGCGCGCACCCGCCGCACGCTCGCCACAGCCGCCCTGCCCACTACCCAGAGTGAGTGCCAACGGGACGAAAAGCTAGAGCAACCTGGAAATCTGTGGACAAGTTATCGACTGTGGACCATCTGTCCACTCCGCAGAGTGACGGATCTATGGAAAATTGGGCCGCGAACAGCGGGTCAGGGAACTCATGTCGCCGGGAAGCGCTGCTCGTTCCGGTCGATCTTCGCGGCGAGCGCCGCCAGCGCGTCGACGCCAAGGACCTCGCAGAACTGCAACAAATAGGCGAGTACGTCGGCGACCTCGTCCGCCACCCGGTGCGCCGATTCCGGGTCGTCCATCACCCTTGCCGACTCGTCGGGCGTCAACCACTGGAAGATCTCGACCAGTTCGGACGCCTCCACACTGAGCGCGGCGGCCAGATTCTTGGGCGTGTGGTACTGCTCCCAGTTCCGCTTCGCCGCGAAGTCGGCCAGTCGGCGCTGCAGTCCCGCTACATCAAGTTCAGTCAGTTCAGTCACGGCTCCAGGTCTACCACCGCTGCCCCGCCCACCTCAGCGGCCCACGACGCGTCACTCACCGTCCCGACAAGACGGATGTGCCCCCGCTCGCAGGTACGCGCGGCCAGTTCGGCGAGTGCGCGCTTCTGCCGCAGGTCCAGGAAGTGGTCGAGGCCGTCGGCGAGCACGGTGAGGTTCTGGTACGCCGCCGGCACCTCGGCCACCGGGTCCACCTCAAGGACCCCGGGTCCGGTGAGCAGCACCAGGGCCAGCGCCAGATACCGCAACTCGCCGTCCCCGAGCCGTCCGACAGGTGACCTGATCCCCGCGCCCCGGTCGATCAGCGCGTGGACCGACCCGTCGTCGGCCACCTCCGCGAACACATCGGCGACCGGCCCCGCGCACCCCGCCCGCACCGCCGCCACCAGCCGCGCATGACGGCTTCCGCACTCCTCCTTCGTACGGAGAAGGACCTCGGCAAGGTTGTCGCAGCCGCTCAACAGGCGGCCCGCACCGGTCAGGCCAGGAGGCACGGGCAGCCGCATGAGTCCGGGTCGGGGAGTACACGGATACACCGAGCGCAGCGCGACCACCACCTGCTCGGCCGCCGCGAGCACCAGGCGCTGCCCCTCGGTCTTGCCCGCGACCCGCAGCGGGAGCAGCGCCGTGCCGAGCCGGTCGTCCGGCAGCGGACCGCGCGTCACCGGCGTCATGCCCGCCGTGTGCCAGGCCGCCTGCACCGCACGCCGCCCCGGATCGCGCAGGGCCGTCTCGAGCAGGGTGAGCCCACCCCGGGTCAGCCGCTCACCCACGACGCGCAGTTCGGGCTCGGCCTGTACCGCGATGTCAAGGCGCACCGCTCCGACGGGACCGTCGATCGTGCAGCCGATACGGAAACCGCGCCGCTGCTGCCCGTCGCCCCGTGCGCCATCGGGCACGCATGCCACGGGATCGGCGAAGACATCGGGGAGTTCCTCGCCCGCACCGAGCCGCGCCAGCGCCTCGTACGCGGCGAGCGCGGTGGACTTGCCGCTCCCGCTCGGCCCGGTGACGAAGGTCAGTGGACCGAGCGGGAACACGGCGCCCCGGTGCGAGGCGAAAGCCGAGAGCCGCAGTTCGGTGACGCGGCTCCGGTCCGGACCCGACGGCGGTTCGGCGACCGGCTCCGGGAGGTGCACTGTCATGACCGGACGGTAGGTGGCGGCGGAACTGGTGAACCGTTCCGTCCGAGTGACCTTCCTACGAATGAGGGATTCCCGGCGGAGCGGCTCCGGCTCCGCCCACGAGCGGCTACGCGCCCGGCCCCACGCCTACCGTGTCGCTACGACTGCGCCGCCGCGACAAGCCCCTGCACCTCGGTGCCGGGCGGCGCGAGCAGGAAGACGTTCTTGTCGACGCGATGCATCCCGCAGCCGAGGCCGAGGACCACGCCGCTGCTGAAGTCCAGGACGCGCTTGGCGACGTCCGTCTCGGCCCCGGTCAGGTCGAGCAGCACGGGAATCTGCGCCATCACGGTCTCGGCGACCTCGCGGGCGTCCGCGAAGATGTTCACCCGCATCACCACAAAACGCCGCCGCGCCTCGGTCTCCGCGTCGGGCAGCGCACGGTGACCGGGCCAGGACGGCCATTCGTTGCGGCTGCGCAGCGGTACGACCTGGGCGAGCCCTTCCCACTGTTCATCTGTGACGTCGTGGCTGTTCAACGATCCACCCCGTCCTGGCTCGCACTCGATATCTGCACTGGCTCATTCTTACGCGACCTCACCCGTTCGGCCCAACAGCGACACGGGGCGAGCGAACCAGTGTGCCAGGGCCGACGGGTCAGTGTCCCAGAAGTCCCACAAGCCCTTCGGTCAGACAGTAGCGCCAACAGGCCCAGTCATGGCCGCCGTTGTACACCCGCAGGGTCACCGGACAGTCGCTCGAACGCAGGACCTCGTACAGATCCCGATGGTGATCAAGAATTTCGCCCTCCCGCAGTCCGACGTCGAGGCGCACGGCGATGGGCCGGGACGCAGCACCGCCGATGCGGGAGACGGGCGCGGACTGGGACAGGACGTTGCCGAACCGTTCCGGCCGCAGGAAACCGGCGTACAGGGAGGTCAGCCCGCCGAGGCCCTGGCCCGCGACGAGCGTGCGCGCGGGGTCGGTGGTGAGGGGCCAGCGGCCCGCCGCCCACGGCAGCAGTTCGTCGGCGAGGAAACTCACATGGCTGTCGTACGCGTCAAGTTCCCGGCGGCGCGTGTCTCTGTCGACGGCGTCAGGCGCGAGGACGGCGAGCGGCGGCAGGGCGCCGTCGGCGATGAGGGCGTCCAGCGCGTCCTGGAAGGCGAGCCGCCCGAACCACATGTCGCCGTCGCACAGCACGAGCACCGGCAGTCCGGGCGCCTGCGGTTCGGGCGCCGCCTTGCCGCCCGGCGGGAGGTACGCCCACACGTCCCGCTCGGCGCCGAGCACCCCTGCGGGCAGCCGGTGCCGCTCGACCCTCCCCCGGGACACCCCTGACACCCCAGAAACCCCTGACACCCCGGCCGTCGACTCGCTCCACGGCCGCGCGGGCGCCTGCGGAAGCTCGAAGACGGAGGTGTCACGGTCCGGCCAACGACCTTTCATACGGCGGGTGTTGAGTGGATCGGGCGCGGCGTGCGCGGACAGGGAGAGCAGGCGCCGCTGGAGGAGTGCGGCGGAGGCGGGTGGTTCGCCGGGCGAGATGTCGGCGGCCATGCGGTACGAGGCGCGGTGGTCGGCGCGCAGCCGGTAACTGAGGTGCCAGATGTCCGTGCCGGGCAGCGGGCTCAGCAGGGACGCGGCGAGATCGGCGCGGTCCGCGATGCCCTCGGCGAGCAGCAGTACCTGCCGGGTGGCGCGGTGGCCGCGCCACAGGAACGTCACGGCACAGTGGTCGGGGTCGCCGTCGACGGCCTCGATCAGGGGGGTGCCGCGGCGCGCGGCATCCGCCCAGAAATCCTCCAGTATGGCGGCCCGTTCGGCTTCGGAGGCGCCCGAGGCACCGGCGAGGCGGGTGGCGACGCGCTCTATACAGGGCCCGACGCCCGTCGGCCGACGGGGCACCGCGTCGGCCACGAGCACCCCGGCGGTTTCCGTGGCGGCCCCCGAGGCCCCGGCAACCCCCGCAGCCCCAGCAATCCCCGCAGTCCCCACAGTCACACTCATCCACACACGAAGAGGACCCGCATCGTTCCCCGCCTTCCTGGTCCAGCACACGACGTCCAGCACACAGCGTCCGGCACACGACGTCCAACACACACGACAATATCGACTTAGCTTAGCCTAACCTAAGTATATAGAGTCCCGAGCGAGGTGCGGACCTCCGGATCGCGCAAGAATCTGCCCATGGATGCTGACCAGACGGATACCTACCTGCACCGCATCGGCGCCGAGCGCCCCGCCGCTCCCACCACGCGGGCCCTGCGCGATCTGCACCTCGCGCACCTGCGCGCCGTCCCCTTCGAGAACCTCTCCATCCACCTCGACGAGGACATCGAACTCACCGATGACTCTCTGGTCGCGAAGGTCGTCGGTGCCCGCCGTGGCGGCTTCTGCTACGAACTCAACGGCGCCTTCGCCGCACTTCTCACCGCTCTCGGCTTCGAGGTCACCCTGTTGCAGGCCCGGGTGTACGACGCCACCGGGCACCCCGGGATCCCGTACGACCACCTGGCGTTGCGCGTTCGCACCCGTGACGGCGGCGACCGGCTCGCGGACGTCGGCTTCGGCACCCACAGCCACTTCCCGCTGGCCTTCGGCGAGCGCGGCGACCAGTCGGATCCCGGCGGCACCTTCCGTATCACCGCGACCCCCGAAGGCGATCTGGACGTCAGCAGGGACGGCAAGGCGCAGTACGTGGTCGATCAACGCCCGCGCGCGCTGGCGGACTTCACGTCCGGGGCCTGGTGGCACCGCACCTCGCCCAAGTCCCACTTCACGCAGTCACTGGTCTGCTCGCTGCTCACCGGGACCGGCCGGATCACCCTCAGCGGCCGCACCCTGACCACGACGACGGCCGGTGAGCGCCGCACCGTCGAGCTGGCCACGGACGCCGATGTGCTGGACGCGTACGCCACGCACTTCGGCATCACGTTGAAGCAGGTGCCGCAGGTCAAGTCGGAGCAGGTGCCGCAGGTGAGGAAGACCGTGTCCCCACATAGCGTCGACACCCCTTGACACTTCCTCCAAGGAGGGTGGCATCTGCCATGGACAATCGCCCATACATGTTGTAGATGCCAGGTCAGGCGGCTTATCGTGTCGCGCATGCAGTCCTACACGATCGGACAGGCAGCGCGTCTGCTCGGCGTCAGCCCCGATACCGCTCGTCGCTGGGCGGACGCCGGACGGGTCACGACCCACCGCGACGAGGGCGGCCGTCGGCTCATCGACGGCCGCGCTCTCGCCGCGTTCTCCGTCGAGGTCGCGCAGGGGCAGGGACAAGGGGGCAACGGCGATGACGACGTCCCCTACACCTCCGCCCGCAACGCCTTTCCCGGCATCGTCACCGCCGTGAAGCTCGGCGACGTCGCGGCCCAGGTCGAGATCCAGGCGGGGCCGCACCGGCTCGTCTCGCTCCTGACCCGGGAGGCCGTGGAGGAGCTGGGCCTGGAGGTCGGCATGCAGGCAACCGCCCGCGTGAAGTCCACCAGCGTGCACATCGACCGCACCTGACCCCTGGTCCGCACCCCAGGGTCCGCAACCACGGGCCGGATCGCGCCGCCGGCCTCGCCTCCAAGGAGTTCCACGCTGATGTCCCTCGCTCTCACCCCCGCCCGTCGCCGCACTGCCGCCGCCGTGCTGACGGCCGCCCTGCTCGTCCCGCTCGCCGCCTGCGGCAACGACGACAAGAAGGACAGCGGCAGCGACAGCGGTACGAAGTCCTCGGGCAGCGCCGCCCCGAAGGCCGACCTGACGGTGCTCGCCGCCGCCTCGCTCACCGACGTCTTCGCGACCGCCGGTGCCGCGTACGAAAAGGAGAACCCGGGAACGAAGGTCAACTTCTCCTTCGCCGGTTCCCAGGAACTGGCCGCCCAGGTCAACCAGGGCTCGCCGGCCGACGCCCTGGTCACCGCCGACACCAAGACCATGGACGGCCTGAAGTCCGACACCGGGACGCCCTCCGTCATCGCCAAGAACCGCCTGGTCATCGCGGTCGGCGAGGGCAACCCGAAGAAGGTCGCCGAGCTGAAGGACCTCTCCGACAGCAAGCTGAAGGTCGTCCTCGCCGCGCCCGAGGTACCGGTCGGC
The DNA here is from genome assembly GCF_053606205.1 of Streptomyces sp. NPDC055239. Lineage (NCBI taxonomy): Bacteria > Bacillati > Actinomycetota > Actinomycetes > Kitasatosporales > Streptomycetaceae > Streptomyces > Streptomyces sp. NPDC055239. Next base: position 1,008,605 of record NZ_JBSGRD010000003.1, read on the forward strand.
CGCTACAGCAAGCAGATCCTGGACGAGCAGAAGATCGACGTGAAGCCGGTCTCGCAGGAGCCCAACGTCCGCGCGGTCCTGAGCAAGGTCGAACTCGGCGAGGCGGACGCCGGGCTCGTCTACAAGACCGACGCAGCCACCGCCACCGAGAAGGTCGACGCGATCAAGATCCCCGACAGCGAGAACGCGATCGCCGAGTACCCCGCGGCCACGCTGAAGTCGTCGAAGCACGCGGAGGCCTCGGCGGCGTTCGTGAAGTGGCTGTCCACGCCCGCCGCGCAGAAGATCCTTCAGGACGCGGGCTTCGAGAAGCCGTAGCCGTCACCATCACCGTCGCCTCGCGAGAACCGTGGCCGCGTCCTTGCCGGGAGTACCGTGCCGTCCCGGCAGGATGTGACCGCACCGAGCCGAGGTGAGGGGGCCGACCGCCTCCCCGGTCGGGACGAGCCGGGCCGTCCCCCGGCACGCCCCTGACGCCCCCTCACCTCGCGACACCGCCCCGAGCTCACCCCAGGGACCACAGGTACCACGATGAAACGCCTGCGCGGCCGCACCCCTGGCCCCCGCACCCCGATCGCCCTCGCGATCCCCGCGCTGCTCGCCATCGCGTTCCTGATGCTGCCGCTGCTCGGAATCCTCGTCCGTACCGAATGGGGCGAGCTCGGCACCCATCTGGCCAGCGAAGGAACCACGCAGGCGCTGAAGCTGTCCCTCATCGTCTCCTTCTGGGCGCTTGGCCTCTCCCTGCTGCTCGGGGTGCCGCTGGCCTGGCTGCTCGCCCGTGTCGACTTTCCCGGCAAGGCGGTCGTACGTTCCCTTGTCCTGCTGCCGATGGTCCTTCCGCCCACCGTGGGCGGCGTCGCCCTGCTTCTCGCCTTCGGGCGGCGCGGACTGCTCGGCCCATGGCTCGAGGACACGTTCGGGATCACCCTGCCGTTCCACACGTCCGGCGCGGTGATCGCGGCGACCTTCGTCGCGATGCCGTTCCTCGTCATCAGTCTGGAAGGCGCGCTCGGCGGACTCCGCCCCCGTTACGAGGAGACCGCGGCGTCCCTGGGGGCCTCGCCGGTACGGGTGTTCTGTACGGTCACGCTGCCCATGGTCGCTCCCGGGCTCATCGCCGGAGCGGCCCTGACCTGGGCACGGGCCCTGGGCGAGTTCGGCGCGACCATCACCTTCGCCGGCAATCTCCCCGGCACCACCCAGACCCTGCCCCTCCAGGTGTATCTGCTCCTCCAGAGCTCTCCCGAGGCCGCGACGTCCGTGTCGCTGCTGCTGCTGGCCATCGCCATGGCGGTTCTCGTGGCGCTGCGCGGGCGCTGGATGAGCACTCCGGGCAACCGGCGAGGCAAGCGGTCCAGTGGGGTGCCGGACGACGTTGCCGCCCCCGTACTCCCCGAACCCGCCTCGACACTCCCCGAGCCCACCTCGCCCGAATCCGCCGCGACCGAATCCGCGTCACCCGGCCCCACCCCGCCGCCCCGGGAGCGCTGGCCCCTGCACGCGGAGGTCACCGGCTTCAACCAGCTCACCCTGGACGCCGAACCGGGCACCACCATCGCCGTCGTAGGACCCAACGGCGCGGGCAAGACCACGCTGCTGCGCGCGCTCCTCGGCCTCACCCCGCGCGCCCACGCCGAACTGCGTCTCGGCGACACCGACGTCACCGGCCTGCCGCCGCACCGCCGCCACGTCGCCTGGGTCCCGCAGGACGGCGCCCTGTTCCCGCACATGAACGCCCTCGCCAACACGGCGTACGGACCGCGCGCCCTCGGCGTCCCGCGCGCCGAGGCCCGGCGCCGTGCCCAGGAGTGGCTCGACCGGCTCGGCGTCGGCCACCTCGCGCACCGCAGGCCGGCCCAGGTCTCCGGCGGGCAGGCCCAACGGGTCGCGCTGGCAAGGGCGTTGGCGGCACGTCCCCGGCTGCTCCTCCTGGACGAGCCGCTGGCCGCCCTCGACCAGACGACGCGGGCCCACGTACGCCACACCCTGCGCACGCACCTCGACACCTTCGGCGGTGTCTGCCTGATCGTCACGCACGACCCCGTCGAGGCCGTGTCGCTCGCCGACCGGGTTCTCGTACTGGACCAGGGGCTCGCCCTCCAGGACGAGGCGCCCGCCGAGGTGACACGGCATCCGCGTTCTCCGTGGGTGGCAAGGATGCTGGGCCGCAACGCGTGGCCCGGCACCGCGGGACCCGAGGGCCTCGCCCTTCCCGGCGGGGGAACCCTCGTGATCGCCGACCCGCTCCCGCCGGGCACCGAGGCCCTGGCGATCATCGCCCCGGAGGCCGTCTCCGTACACCGGGACAAGCCCACCGGCAGCCCCCGCAACGTCTGGCCGGGCACCATCCGCGAGATCACCACCAGCGGCAGCCGCCTCCGCCTCCTGATCACCTCACCTCAGGCCCCGGACCTCGTGGCCGAGATCACCCCGCAGGCCGCCGCCGAACTCGGCCTCGCCGACGGGTCGCCGGTGTGGACCAGCGTGAAGGCGACGGAGACGACGGTCGTACCCACGTAGGCGCGTCGGCCGCTCCCCCTCCCTCCTCCGAATCCGGCGTCAGCCGAAGAGCTCGTGGTCGGCCAGGACATCGGCGATAACGCGCCGGTCGAAGGCCGCCCGCTCCGGGTCGGTGTCGATGTGCCCGGTCAGGGTCAGCAGGCACTTCCACAGGAGCCAGCCGCGGGCCCGTGCCCACGTGCCTTCGTCCTGGCCGACCGCGCTCCGGAACGCCTCCCGGCTCTCGCCCGAGAACATCCCCCACCCGATCACCAGATCGCAGGCCGGGTCGCCGACGCCCGATGTGCCGAAGTCGATGACGGCGGTCAGCTTGCCGTCGGCGACCAGGAGGTTGCCGGGGGCGATGTCGCCGTGGAACCACACGGGCACCCCGTGCCACTGCGCGCCCAGGGCGGCTTCCCAGACCGCCGCGGCCCTGCCCGTGTCGACGCGCCCCTCAAGGGCGGCCAGGCAGCGCCGGGTCTCCTCGTCGTAGTACGCCAGAGACGCCCCTCGGTACCAGCTGTGCTCACCGGCGAGCGGCCCCCCGGTGGCGTCGCAGCGCTGGAGGGCGATGATGAACTCCGCCACGGAGAGCGCGAACTGCCGCATGTCGTCGATGCGTTCAGGGGCCGCCGTCTCACCGTCGAGCCAGCCGCGGACCGACCACGGGAAGGGGTAGCCCTCGCCCGGGGCGCCCTGGCCCAGAATCGGCGGAACGGCGAACGGCAGGGACGGCGCAAGGCGGGGCAGCCACTCGTTCTCCTTGGCGACCGCGGGGACATAGCCGGGGGCTGTGGGCAGCCGGGCCGTCAGGGCATCCCCGAGACGGTAGGTCCGGTTGTCCCAGCCGTCCACGTCCACCGGTCTGACGGGCAGGTCGCGCCAGTGCGGAAACTGCGCGGCCACGAGTCGTTTCACCAGAGCTGCGTCGATTCCGGCGCGGCCGTCGGAAGGTGTCGGAACCATGCGCGGATCATCGCCTTCGACGATCGCGCCCCGCAACGAATTATCGAGTTGTCGAGTGATAGGAACGACTTCAGTCAACAGTGATCACGGACGCCGTGACTCCTCGCGCGGACCCTAGGGTCTGCCCCATGGATGCCAGTTCTGTGACCAGGACGGTCTCCGTCACCCGTATGAACTCCGGGGATCACGCCTGCCTCGGATTCGACGACGACGAATCCCGTTGGGAAGTCCGTGCCGCGTACGCCGAGATCGGTCTCTCGCGCGGCGAGAAAGTGCTGCTCTTCACCGATCGGGCGACCACTCCCGCCGTAGCGGCCGAGCAGTTGAGCGCCTGCGGCTTCCCGCTGGGCCCCGCACTCATGGACGGACGCCTTGTCGTGGTCAACGAAGTCCCCGGATACGACCCGGCCACCGGCTTCGACCCGTCCGAACGAGCGCAGACCTGGGTGGAGTTGACCGACAGGGCCCGCCTCGACGGCTTCTCCGGCATCCGGGTGGTCGGCGACATGGGCTGGGCCGCCGAGCCGGGCGTCGACCAGGATCTCCTGGTCGCCTACGAGACCGAGCTCTCGCCGCTCTTCACCAAGATCGGGTTCACCGCGGTCTGCGAGTACGACCGGCGCAAGTTCGGCGACGGCCTCCTGGGCCGGATCCACCTCGCGCACCCCAAACGGGTCCTGGGGCGCCTCGGTGCTCTGGACATCACCCGTACCGGCACCGAACTGCGGATCGCCGGAGACGTCGACCTCGCGACACACGAAGAGTTCGACGCGGCGCTGACGCACGCCTTGGCCGGTCCCGACCGCCCCCGCGTGCTCGACCTGTCCGAGCTGTGCTTCATGGACATGCGCGGCGCGTCGACACTGGTGCGGCTCGCGAGCGGACTCCCCCGCGGCCACCTCCTCTCGATCCGCTGCCGACCCGTGCAGGACAAAGCGATACGGCTCTGCGGAGCCGCCGAAGTGCCTCAACTCGTCCTGGGCGAAAGGTGATCCGCGCAGTGGTTCTCAACCGCGGCATCGGCAACGACGACAACGGCGGCGACCCGGCCCTCCACCGGAAGAAACACATAAACGACACTCTCCTCCCCGCGCCCGGCAGAACACTCCTCGATCTCCCCTTCACCATGGCCGACTTGGCGCGTCTACGTTTCCTGATCACCCGCCGCGCCGAGGACGTGGGCCTCCGCGATCCCCGCCTCAGCGACTTCGTGCTTGCCGTGCACGAGGTCGCGAGCAACGCCGTCGTGCACGGCGGCGGCAAGGGCCGCATCCAACTCGCCTATACGGGAAACGGGTTGCGGTGCGTCATCACGGACAGCGGGCCGGGACTCGTCCGGCCGAGGCCGTGCGAATCGGCCACGCTTCCCGAGGGTGACGACGCCGAGGACGGCCGGGGCCTGTGGCTGGCCCAGGCCCTCACGGACCACTTCGAGGTCGCGGTCAGCGAGACCGGGACCACGGTGACGCTGGTGACGTTGCTGTCTTGAGCGTGGGCCCCCCGGAGGAGGCGGCTCCGGACGCGGTGTCATGGGCGCGGACGCACGAGGGGCACGGTCCGGGTCATGCCGACGCCCGCTCCACCAGCGTCGGGCGGAACACCCTCGACGGCGGCGAGTCGCCCGGCTGCTTGATCCGCCCAAGGAGCAGCCGGGCCATCTCGGCGGCCATCTCCTCCACCGGCTGCCGGACCGTGGTCAACGCGGGCTCGCAGGCCCCGGCGGCCTCGCTGTCGTCGAAGCCGACCACTGCCACGTCCTGCGGCAGCCGTCTGCCCGCCCGCAGAAGGGTCTGCAGCGCACCCTGCGCCATCAGGTCCGAGGCGACGAACACCCCGTCAAGGTCCGGGTGTTCGGCCAGGATCCGCCGCATCGCATCGGCGCCGCCCACCCGCGTGAAGTCCGCCTCCGCCCAGGGTGCGCCGGTGACGCCGTGCGCGGCCAGCGCGTCACGGAAACCCTCCAGGCGTTCCTGAGCGGCGGGCATGTCCTGCGGCCCGGCGATGGTGCCGATCCGGCGGCGGCCTCCGCGGACCAGCCGGTCGACGGCCATCCGCGCCCCGGCCCGTTGGTCCACCTCCACGTACGGCAGCGGAACCGTCTCGGCGGGGCGCCCGGCGAGCACGGCGGGCAGGCCGGTCTCCGCCAGCAGCCGGGGCAGCGGATCGGAGGCGTGCGAGGAGACGAGGACCGTGCCGTCCACGTGGCCCTGCCGCAGATACGAGAGGAACTGCCGGCGCGAGGTGTCGTCGTCCACCAGCATCAGGACCATCTGGACCCCTGCGGGGCGCAGGACGTCGAGCAGCCCGCCGACCACACGGCCGAAGTGGGGGTCGGAGAACATCCGGCCGACGAAGGGAGCCGCGACCGGCCGTCGCTCCCGCTCGGAGACCACGAGGGCTATGGAGTCGGTCCGTTGGGTCACCAGGGAGCGGGCGGCCTGGTTCGGTACGTACCCGGTGGCCTCGACGGCCTCCTCCACCTTGCGGCGCAGCACCGGATCGACGGTGGGCGCGCCGTTGACGACCCGGGAGACGGTGGCGCGCGACACCCCCGCAGTCCGGGCCACGTCCTCCAGGGTCACCGGGCGGGCGGGGCGCAGGGCATCGGCAGTCACGGGGTCTTTATAGCAATCAGGTGGGCGGTCATTCAGGACTCCGCCCCTGATGGGGCATCAACTCCGGCTGATCGCCGCCTCGTCGCGCACCGTCCAGCGCGGTGGGACATACCACCCACGCGTGAGCGATTGACGCCAACTTGCCCACACGGTCACCTAGTTGACTTCTCTCCACCGAGTCCGTACGACATCGTGCGCACCCCCTTGACGCGCCTTGCCGCAGACACAACTATCCAACGCGAGAGAGCGCTCTCTCAGCGATCGCCGTTCATGTTCTGAACTCAGATCGAAGACCTGCGGCACCGCTCTGCCCCCAACACTCCGGAGCGGTGCCGCCCCCACCACCAGCACTCCAGCGCACCAATCACCCGCAACCAGAGGGACTTGCCATGTCTGAGCACCTGCCTGCGTCCGCCGCGAGGTCCACCCTCTCCCGCCGCACCGCCCTGGCCGCCGCTCTGGCCGTCCCGGCCACCGGTCTGCTCGCCTCCCAAGCGGTCGCCGCTCCCGACTCGCCCCCGGCGCAGGCCCCCGCCGCCCGCGGCCCTCAGCCCGCGAACGCCGCCGCTCCCGACTTCGGCCCGAACGTCATCGTCTTCGACCCCTCCACCGGGGGCATCCAGGCGAAGCTGGACGAGATCTTCAAGAAGCAGGAGTCGGCGCAGTTCGGCAAGTCCCGCTACGCCCTGCTGTTCAAGCCCGGCACCTACGGCGGACTCAACGCCCAGATCGGCTTCTACACCTCGATCATGGGCCTCGGCCTGTCCCCCGACGACACGCACTTCAACGGTGACGTCACCGTCGACGCGGGCTGGTTCAACGGCAACGCCACACAGAACTTCTGGCGTTCGGCGGAGAACCTCTCCCTCTCCCCGGTCAGCGGCGCCAACCGCTGGGCGGTCTCCCAGGCCGCCCCGTTCCGCCGCATGCACGTGCGCGGCGACCTGAACCTCGCGCCCAACGGCTACGGCTGGGCCAGCGGCGGCTACATCGCCGACAGCCGGATCGACGGCACCGTACAGCCGTACTCCCAGCAGCAGTGGTACACCCGCGACAGCTCGATCGGCGGCTGGCTGAACGCGGTGTGGAACATGGTCTTCTCCGGAGTGGAGGGCGCCCCCGGCGACTCCTTCCCCAACCCGCCCTACACCACCCTGAACAACACCCCGTACTCCCGCGAGAAGCCCTTCCTCTACCTCGACGGCGGCGAGTACAAGGTCTTCCTGCCCGCCCTGCGCACCAACGCCCGCGGCACCAGCTGGGGCCACGGCACCCCGCAGGGGCAGTCCCTCTCCCTCTCCGCCTTCTACGTCGCCAAGGAGGGGGACAGTGCGGCGACCCTCAACGCCGCCCTCGACCGGGGCCTCCACCTCCTGCTCACCCCCGGCATCTACCACCTCGACCGGGCGATCGAGGTCAAGAAGGCGAACACCGTCGTCCTCGGCATCGGTTACGCCACCCTCATACCGGACAACGGCGTGACCGCGGTGAAGACCGCCGACGTGGACGGGGTGCGCCTGGCCGGGTTCCTGGTCGACGCCGGGCCGCAGAACTCCAAGACGCTCGTCGAGGTCGGCCCCGCGGGCGCGAACGGCTCACACGTCGGCAACCCGACCACCGTCCAGGACGTGTTCATCCGCATCGGCGGTGCGGGCGCGGGCAAGGCGACCACCAGCATGGTGGTCAACAGCCGCCACACCATCGTCGACCACACCTGGGTCTGGCGCGCCGACCACGGCGACGGCGTCGGCTGGGAGACCAACCGGGCCGACTACGGCGTCGTCGTCAACGGCGCCGACGTGCTCGCCACCGGCCTGTTCGTGGAGCACTTCAACAAGTACGACGTGCAGTGGAACGGCGAGCGCGGGCGCACGATCTTCTACCAGAACGAGAAGGCGTACGACGCCCCCAACCAGGCCGCCATCCAGAACGGCAGCATCCGGGGCTTCGCCTCGTACAAGGTCGCCGACTCCGTCACCACCCACGAGGGATGGGGGCTCGGCAGCTACTGCTTCTACAACGTCGCTCCGAACATCGTGCAGGAGCACGGCTTCCAGGCCCCGAACAAGCCGGGCGTGAAGTTCCACCACCTGCTCGTCGTCTCGCTCGGCGGCAAGGGTCAGTACGCGCACGTCATCAACTCGACCGGCAATCCCACATCGGGCTCCGACACGGTGCCGTCCACGGTGGTCTCCTTCCCCTGACCGCTCCCCTCCGCCCCGAGCCGTCCCCACACCCGCAAGGAGAGCACCATGCGCTCCGGCACCCCCCGAAGAAAGAGACACAGCCGCAGACTCACCCCCGTCCTCGCGCTGGCGACGGCCTGCGCCCTGACCTTGCTGACCGGCCTCGCGTCCGCCGCGCCGGCCGACCCTCCCGGCGCGGTCGCCGCAGCGGCCTGGGACACCGACCGCGCCGCCGAGGCGTACACGGCGAACCCGGCCGCCGCGACCGCGTCCGGCAACGAAGCAGGCACCCCCGGCCCCGGCGCCGCCTTCGACGGCAACGCCTCGACCCGCTGGTCAAGCCAGTTCGCCGACGACGCGTGGATACGCGTCGACCTCGGCGCCGCCCTGCGCGTCGATCGCGTCGTACTGGACTGGGAGGCCGCCTACGGCAAGAAGTACGTCCTGGAGGTGTCCAGGAACGGCACCGACTGGACCCCGTTCTACACCGAGACGGCGGGCACGGGCGGCTCCGTCACCGCCCACACGTATCCCCAGGAAGTGACGGGCCGTTACATCAGGATGCGGGGCGTCGAACGCGCCACGCCCTGGGGGTACTCGCTGCACGCCTTCAAGGTCTACGGCGGCGAACCCGCCCCGGCCTCGACGACCCGCGCGAACCTCGCCCTGAACCACCCCGCGCGCTCCAACCGCTATCAGCACGCGGGCAATTCACCGGCCTTCGTGACCGACGGCGGCTGGCCCGCCGACCTCAAGGCCGACCAGACCCGCTGGTCGAGCGACTGGAACGCCAACCGCTGGATCTCGGTCGACCTGGGCGCGCGTTCCACGATCGACACCGTGGACCTGTACTGGGAGGCGGCCTACGCGGTCGACTACGAACTCCAGGTCTCCGACGACAACCAGACCTGGCGCACGGTGCACAAGCCCTCGGCCGCGGAGGTCGCCGCACGCCGGGCGGACGTCAAGTCTCCCGGCGACGCGGTGGGACGGCACGACAGTGTGAAGCTCTCGCAGCCCGCGACCGGCCGCTATGTGCGGATGCTCGGCAAAGAACGCAGGTCCTTCTACAACCCGGCCCCCTCCACAGCCCAATTCGGCTACTCCCTCTACGAGTTCCAGGTGTGGGGCACGGGCGGCAGCGCTTCGGCCGCGTATCCGGCGCTTCCGGGTGAGCAGTCAGGGACGTACAAGACCAAGTTCTTCGACGACTTCACCACGGGGAGCCTGGACCGCTCGAAGTGGCGTGTCGTCAGGACCGGGCAGGAGATGGGGTCGGTCAACGGCGAGTCGCAGGCGTACGTCGACTCCACGGACAACATCCGCACGGAGAACGGCAATCTCGTCCTACAGGCCAAGTACTGCGACAACTGCACCACGGCGGGCGGCGGGACTTACGACTTCACCTCCGGCCGCATCGACACCAACACCAAGTTCGACTTCACGTACGGCAAGGTCAGCGCCCGCATGAAACTGCCGGTCGGCGACGGATTCTGGCCCGCCTTCTGGATGCTGGGCAGTGACGTCGACGACCCGAACGTCTCGTGGCCCGCCTCCGGCGAGACCGACATCATGGAGAACATCGGCTACGCGGACTGGACGAGCTCCGCCCTGCACGGCCCCGGCTACTCGGCGGACGGCAACATCGGCGCCCGCCAGACCTATCCGAACGGCGGCACGGCCGACCAGTGGCACACGTACGCGGTGGAGTGGACTCCGACGGCCATGCGCTTCTACGTCGACGACCGCGTCGTCCAGGAGACGACGCGCAACAAGTTGGAGTCCACGCGCGGCGAGTGGGTCTTCGACCACAACCAGTACATGATCCTCAACCTCGCCCTGGGCGGCGCCTACCCGGCCGGCTGGAACAAGGTGACCCAGCCGTACTGGGGTCTGCCGCAGTCCAGCGTCGACAAGGTCGCGGCGGGCGGGGTCAAAGCGGAGATCGACTGGGTGCGGGCGGAACAGAAGGGGTGAGTTTCCCTGCCGGGTGGGGAGCGGGGGCGCTCTGCTCTCTGCTGCCCACCCGGCGCCCGACACCTGAAGCCCGACACCCGGCACCCGGCACCTGAAGCCCGAAGCTGACTTCCCCTTCACATCAAACAGATTGGAGCCCTCCATGCCCGGACACCCCTCTCCCCCGAGGCCGGAACCACCCCGTCACCGGCGGCGCCGACTGCCCCTGCCCCTCTCCCTGTTGGCCCTGGTGCTGCCGTTACTGGGCGTCACGCTCCCCGAGAGCGGCGCGCAGGCGGCAACCCCGCCGAAGGCGGACGTCGTGCGCGTGGCCGAGTTCCTGGCCGAGTGTCCCGCGAGCCACCGCGCCCCGGACGACCCGATCATCTTCCCCGGACTGCCCGGCGCCTCCCACATGCACAGCTTCTTCGGCAACACCTCGACCGACGCCCACTCCGACCTGGGCAGCCTGAACGGCTCGGCGAGCACCTGCTCCCCCGACACCGACCTCTCCGCCTACTGGGTACCGACCCTGTACAAGGGCAACACCCCGGTGGAACCGACCGGAACCACCTTCTACTACCTGGGCGAGGGGGTCAGGGACGACATCATCGCCAAGACCAAGCCCATACCGCGCGGCCTGCGCATCGTGGCCGGCAACGCCAAGGCCACCGGGCCGAACGACAACACCATCTCCCGCTGGTCCTGCCTGCACCACGGCGAGGTCGGCTCGTCGCACGACTTCGTCAACTGCCCGGCCGGGTCGATGCTGGAGTCGTACCTCGACTTCCCGCAGTGCTGGAACGGCAAGGACCTCGACTCCCCGGACCACAAGAGCCACATGTCCTACCCGGTGAACGGAGCCTGCCCCGCTTCCCACCCGGTCCCTGTGCCCAAGCTCCGTCAGGTCCTGCGCTATCCCGTCAACGGCGATCCGGCGAACCTTCGGCTCGCATCCGGGGCGGGGTACACGATGCACGGCGACTTCATCAACGTATGGCCCGAGGCGGAGATGGAACGCCGGGTGCGTGACTGCATCAACCCCATCATCAAGTGCGGTGCGGACGGCCACCCCTCCTGACCGCCTGTCTGTCGCGTCCCTCATCGCCACCCCTACCCCCACCCCCCATCAAGTCCCATGCCCGGCCGGACTCCCCTCCGGCCGGGCATGGGCCCGCCCACCGGAAGCCCTCATGAAGCCGGCACCCGCGCTCGCCCTGCTCCTGTTCGCGTCGTTGCTGCTCGGCGGCTGCTCGACACCGTCGACCGCTCCGGCAACCCCCACCACCCCCGCCTCTGCCTCTACCTCCGCCTCCGCCTCCACCGGCCCCTCCCTCCCCGGGGCGACCGCCACCGACAGCGGCTGGATCCAGCTGGTGATCCCGATGGACGAGCAGGCCGAAAAGCTCCTCGACCTCACCACGGACGGCGCCCGCGCCCCAGCTCCGGATCTGAAGTCTTGGGCGACCGGACTCACCAAGGAACACGACACCGAACTAGCCCTGCTCCAAGCTCTGTTGCACCGCATGGGCTTGCCCGACACCAATGTGCACCAGGGCCACGACATGCCCGGCATGGTCACCGAGAACGACCTCGCCCGGGGGCGTCGGCTGACCGGCGCCGCCTTCGACCGCTTCGTGCTCCAAGAGCTCCGCGACCACCTCAGCCAGTCGCGGCGCGTCTCCCGCTCCGCCGCGCGGTCGGCGGGCAGCAGCGAGGTCCGCCGCCTGGCCGCCCGCATCGCCGACACACGCTCCGCCCAACTGAAGGCGCTGCCCGGCCGGTGAGGGACCGACAGGGTGCAACGGTTCGAACCAACTCCGCACATGTGTACGGACGCGAGAGCAAAGAGGGAGTAACGTCGTGGTGGTGCGATCGGAGCGGCTCGTTGATGGCGGCCGCCGCGCACTGGGCGGCGACGGCCGCCCGGGACGCGAGGAACGAGGCTCCCCCTCGTCGCTTCCTCGCGCAGTGCCCTCCATAGGTGAGATGCGGGATTCTTCCCACCCACGAAGGGCTCTGGCGGGAGCCGTGTCGTCGGTGATGCGGCTCCTGCCGACCGAAGGTGCGCACCTGCCGGCCACCGGCTCGGGGCCGCGTCCTCAATCCGCCGTCTCCCTGATCCGGCTGCCGACCTCGGCGGCCGTCTCCCGCAGCCAGATGTGCGCCGCGTCGTGCGTGTGCACCGGGTGCCACCACAGGGCCTCCCGCAGCGGAACGGCCTCATAGGGCGGCGCGAGGGCCCTGACCGGGGCGACCGGCGCGAGCAGCCGGGCGAGCCTCTCCTGGACCAGGGCGATCCGCCGGGTTCCGGCCACCAGGAGCGGCAGCGTCTGGAAGCTGTCCACGGACACCTCTACGCGGGGCTCGATGCCGAGCATGCCCAACTGCCTTACGGCGGGGGCGTCGTAGGTCCGCTGGTAGGTCACCCACGGCAGCCGGGCCAGGTCCTCGCGGGTGAGACGATCGCCGACGTCGGGATGGTCGTCCGCGACGAGGAAGACCCATCGGTCTTCGTAGAGGTCGGTGGCGGGGAAGTCGCTGACGACGCCGTGCGGCATGAGCAGTCCGTCGGCGGCGCTGAGCAGCACGCCGGTGTCGTCGACCACGGTGGTCGGGGTCTGGGTGAAGCGCAGCCGGATTCCGGGCGCCGACTCGTGCACCGTGCGGGCGAGTTCGGCGCCGAAGACGGCAACGGCGTAGTCCGACGCGAGGAGCCTGAACTCCCGCTGCTCATGGGCCGGATCGAAGGTCGCCTGGCTGCTGAAGAGGCGGTCGAGCAGGTCGTAGACGGTGGAGGTGCGGTCGAGGAGGACCTGGCCGAGAGCGGTGAGTGAGTAGTGCCCGCCGTTTCTGGCGAGCAGCTCGTCGTCGAAGTGACGGCGCAGCCGGGCCAGTGCCGCGCTCATCGCGGGCTGGCTGAGCCCGACCCGCTCCCCGGCACGGGTCACGTTGCGCTCTTCGAGCAGGGCGCGCAGCGCGACGACGAGATTGAGGTCGAGGCGGGCCAGATTCATGACGATTCCCTGTGTATGTGGCACGACAATCCGTCCACCATAAACGTGGTGGATTCCGAGTATCCACAGAATCGATTTCCCTGATCCGTGGTGTCGGGTTCAGATTGGTCACACCGCAATCAGGAGGACATGTTCGTGAAAGCCGAACCCGAACCCGCACCCGCATCCGCGCTCTTTGCCGGGCCCTTCGCCCTCGGCACCCTCTCCGCCCCGGATCAGACGACCCCGGATCAGACGGGCCCTGCGGGGTTCCCCGCCCTCGTGACTCCCGACGGGCAGGCGATCGACGTACGCGCGGCATTCGGAGAACCGGCGCTGACCGTGCGCGGACTCCTTGAGCGCTGGGACGAGTTCCTTCCCCGGCTGCGTGCGCTGGCCAACGATGCCGGTGCGGCGCGACGGCCGCTGGCGGAGTTCCGGGTGCACGCTCCGGTCGAGCCCCGGCAGGTCTTCCAGTCCGGCGCCAACTACCGCAAGCACGTCATCGACCTTCATGTCGCCCACCGCACCCCGTCGGACGAGCGATCCGACGAGGAGCGGCGCGAGGAGGCCGCCGCGCTCATGGACCGGCGGGCCGCCGAGGATCTGCCGTACGTGTTCATCGGTCTGCCGAGCGCGATCACGGGGCCGTACGACGATGTCGTACTGCCCGCGTGGGCCCGGCAACCCGACTGGGAGCTGGAGTTGGCCGCGGTCGTCGGCCGGTCCGCCCATCAGGTGCCGGTGGACGAAGCGTTGAAGTACGTCGCCGGATACACGATCGCCAATGACCTCACCGACCGGGCGACCGTGTTCCGCCGGGACATGCCGCAGATCGGCACCGACTGGCTGCGCAGCAAGAACGCGCCCGGCTTCACTCCGCTCGGCCCGTGGATCGTGCCCGCCGATTCGATCGCCGAGCCCGGCGATCTGCGGGTCACCCTGAAGCTCAACGGCGAGACCATGCAGGACGAGTCCACCAAGGACATGATCTTCGACGTCGCACGCATGATCTCCTACGCTTCCCAGGCGGCCCAGCTCCTGCCCGGAGACCTGGTGTTGACGGGTTCACCGGCAGGCAACGGCATGCACTGGGGACGGCTGCTGCGCGACGGGGACGTCATGGACGGCTCCCTCACCGGTCTCGGCGCTCAGCGCACCCGATGCGTGGCCGAGGAGCAGGCGCGGTGACGCCGCTGGACCGCACCGACCCGGAGGGCGCCATCGCCCGCGCCGCCAAGGCGTACTCCAACTGGGGCCGTTGGGGCGAGGACGACGTGCTTGGCACCCTCAACTTCCTCGACGAGGCCAGGCGCCGCGCAGGTGCCGCGCTCGTGCGACGAGGCGTCAGTTTCTCGCTGTCGCAGCGGTTCGACATGGATGGTCCGCAGAAGGGCTGGCGGCGGCGCACCAACCCGGTGCACACCATGCTGGACACCGGAACCGACGCGGCGCTCGGCAACCAGGGCTTCCCGCACGGGCTCGGCGGCGCCGACGACGTGATAGCCATGCCACTGCAGTGCTCCACGCAGTGGGACGGGCTCGGGCACATCTTCGACCACGGCAAGGCCTGGAACGGGCGGCCCGCGGACCAGGTCGTGACCTCCGACGGCGACCTGGTCACCGGCATCGAGCACATGGCCCCGCACGTCGCCGGACGCGGTGTCCTGCTGGACGTGGGCCGAATCGTGGGCGAGGACGGTGAGCTGCCCGACGCGTTCGCCGTCACCGAGGAGCATCTGACGGCGGCCGCCGAGGCGCACGGTGTGGTGATCGGCCGCGGCGACATCGTCGTCGTGCGCACCGGACAACTGAGCCGAGCACGACGCGAGGGCTGGGGCGACTACGCAGGCGGCCCCGCGCCGGGCCTCTCCTTCACCACGGCGGGATGGCTGCACCGCACCGAGATCGCCGCGATCGCCACCGACACCTGGGGCTTCGAGGTCCGTCCGAACGAGTTCGAGCACGCCTTCCAACCGCTCCACCAGGTCGTCATCCCCAACATGGGGCTGCTCATCGGCGAGATGTGGGACCTGGAGGCACTGGCCGCCGACTGTGCGACGGACGGCGTGTACGCGTTCTGGCTCACCGCCGCTCCCCTGCCCATCACCGGCGCCGTAGGCTCGCCGGTCAATCCCGTCGCCGTCAAGTAGGCAGCGCAGCAGAGGAGTTACTCCCCATGAGCACACCCACCCGATCGGTTCTCGTCATAGGCGGCGGCGCGGCCGGCAACGCGGCCACGATCCTGCTGCGCCGGGCGGACATCGCCGTGGACCTGATCGAGGCCAAGGACGACTGGAACGCCACCGCGGGCTCGGGCATCACCTTGCAGGGCAACGCGCTGCGCGTCCTGCGTGAGCTCGGCGTGTGGGAGCAAGTGCAGGCATCCGGCCACGGCTTCGGAACGGTCGGCATCACCGCGCCCGACGGCACCGTCCTGCACGTCGCCGAGGACGTCCGAACCGGCGGCGACGACCTCCCCGCCACCGTCGGCATTCAGCGCCCGCAGCTCCAGCAGATCCTCATCGACGCCGTCCGTAAGTCGGGGGCCACCGTGCGCCTGGGCGTCCGGGCCACGTCCCTGGACCAAGACCAAGACCAGGACCGGGACCAGGACGGCGTGACGGTGGACTTCACCGACGGCACGACCGGGCGCTACGACCTGGTGATCGCCGCCGACGGTGTCAGTTCCGCCACCCGCGCCGCGATCGGCATCACCGCCGAGCCGGAACCCACCGGCATGGCCATCTGGCGCATCGCCGCCCCCCGCCCCGAAGGCGTCGTTCGCACGGACCTGACCTACGGTGGTCCGGCCTACATCGCCGGTTACTGCCCGACCGGCGAGTCCACGCTCTACGCGTACGTCGCCGAGGCCAACCGGGATCGCGCGTCGATCCCGCCGGAGTCGTACGCCGACGAGATGCGCTCCCTCGCGCGGCACTACGGCGGCTTCTGGCCGGAGATCGCCCCGCACATCACCGACCCGGCGAAGGTCAACTACACCTGGTTCGACCAGATGCTGGTGGAGGGCTCCTGGCATCGGGGGCGGGTGGTGCTGGCCGGTGACTCCGCCCACTGCTGCCCGCCCACCCTCGCGCAGGGCGCGGCGCTCTCCCTGGAGGACGCGCTCGTCCTCACCGAACTCCTCATCGGCGCCGACGAGTGGGACGACGCCTTGTTCCAGGCGTACTACGAGCGGCGCATCCAGCGGGTACGTCCCGTCGTGGAGGCATCCGTACAGATCGGCCGGTGGCAGCTTGACGGGGTGCGCGACGCCGACGTGCCCGGCCTGATGGGCCGCACCATGGCCTTGCTCAAGGAGCGCCCGTGAGTCACCCGACAGTTCCCACCGTCGACGTGCACGCGCACGTCCTGCTGTCCGAGGTGGACGCACTCGTGGCCGGCCTGCCCGGCCACGCGGAGGCCAAGGCGCTGGACGCCCGCCGCAACGGCCGAGCCGCCCTCGCCGTCAGCGGCCCCATGGTGCGCGAGCGCATTCCCCGGCTCACGGACGTCTCCGTACGCCTGGCCGCGATGGACGCCCAGGGTGTGGACGTACAACTGGTCAGCCCGTCCCCTTCGCATTACCACTACTGGGCCGACGCGGAGACGGCCGAGAAGGTGTACCGGCTGGCCAACGAGGCGACGGCGGCGCACTGTTCGGCCGCCCCCGCCCGCCTCAAGGGCCTCGGTCTCGCGCCGCTCCAGCATCCTGAGCAGGCGCCTCAAGCCCTCGAACACGCTCTGGAACAGGGCCTCTTGGGCATAGAGATATCGAGCCACGCCCCGGGAAGCGAACCGCGCGAACCGCGCGAACTGTCCGACCCGGCCTACGAGCCGCTCTGGACCCGCGCCGAGGAGACGGGCGCGCTCATCTTCCTGCACCCCTTCGGCTGCACGCTCGACGACCGCCTCGACCAGTGGTACCTGTCCAACACCGTCGGGCAGCCCACCGAGAACGCCGTCGCGCTCTCCCACCTCATCTTCTCCGGCGTCCTCGACCGGCATCCGGGCCTGCGGCTGATAGCCGCGCACGGAGGCGGATATCTGCCCACGCACATCGGGCGCTCCGACCACGCCTGGTCGACCCGGACCGACGCGGGCGCGTCCTGCGCCCACCCGCCGAGCAGCTATCTCAAGCGCCTCTACTTCGACTCGCTGGTCCACGACCCCTACGTGCTGCGCGAGTTGGTGCGGGCGGCCGGTGCGGACCGGGTGCTCCTCGGCTCGGACTTCCCCTTCGACATGGGCAGCGAGGATCCGGTCGGTGCGCTGCGGGCCGCGCGGCTGACCGACGCCGACCTCGACGCCGTACGCGGCCGCAACGCGGCCTCCCTCCTGCAACTTCAGTGAACGGACTGACACCATGCGCCTGCTCACCCACCTCAGGCACGTAGACCTGGCCGTCCCCGACTACGACAAGCAGCTCGACTTCTACTCCGGCGTCTGGGGCCTGACCAAGGTCGCCGAGGACTCCGGCATCTCCTTCCTGGCCGCGGAGGGCTCACCCGAGCAGTACGTCGTGCGCCTGCGGAAGGCGGACGAGAAGCGCCTCGACCTCGTCTCGTACGGCGCGGCATCCCGGGCGGACGTCGACACGCTGGCCGAGGAACTCCTCGCGGACGACGTGCAGCTGATCACGCAGCCGGGCCGGGTCGACACCCCCGGGGGCGGCTACGGCTTCCGCTTCTTCGATGTCGACGGCCGCACCATCGAGGTCTCCACGGACGTCGAGGTCCGGCAGCACCGCAAGATCGAGGAGAAGGAGGCGATCCCGGTCAAGCTGTCGCACGTGGTCCTCAACTCCCCTGACCTGAACCGGACTCGGGAATGGTACGAACGCCACCTCGGCTTCGCCCTGTCAGACACGCTGAGCTCGCCCCACATGGGTGAGGTCATGCACTTCATGCGGATCAGCAACCGGCACCACTCCATGGCCATCGCCCAGGGCCCGCACACCGCCCTGCACCACGTCTCCTTCGAGATGCGCGGTCTGGACGAGTACATGCGCGGCTCGGGCCGTGTCATGCGCGCCGGATTCCAGAAGATCTGGGGTCCTGGCCGACACATGGCGGGCGACAACACGTTCACGTACTTCCTGGACCCGCACGGCAACACCGTCGAGTACACGACGGAGTTGGAGGAGCTGGACGAGGACACCTGGCACCCGCACGTCTACGACTTCTCCCGGCCCGAGGTCACCGACCAGTGGGGCACCGCCAACCCCATGAACGAACTCGTCGCCAAGGAGTCGTTCAACGACCCCGACCGAGGCGTGTTCATCGCCCCGCCGGTCTGAGAGGCGACCTCATGCGTTTCGCCGCCTACGAACACCAGCACCGCACGGGAGTCGCCGTAATCGATGAGACCGGCGCCCTCTACCCCGTGCCCGGTGCGGACTCGCTCACGCTGACCGAGCTGATCGACGCCACAGGCGACCTGCCGGCCCTGCTCAATGCGGGCGCCACCGCGTTGAGCAGACGACG
Source organism: Streptomyces sp. NPDC055239 (assembly GCF_053606205.1). Taxonomy (NCBI): domain Bacteria; kingdom Bacillati; phylum Actinomycetota; class Actinomycetes; order Kitasatosporales; family Streptomycetaceae; genus Streptomyces; species Streptomyces sp. NPDC055239. The sequence continues at coordinate 1,027,315 of NZ_JBSGRD010000003.1, forward strand.
ACCGGGACCACACCACTCCCAAGTACGGCTACTGCCCCCGCTCCAACCGACATCCATAAGGGACTTCGTCACGTTCGAGGAGCACGTCGAGGGAGTACGCCGCTCCGTGGACGGCGTGAGCGGCGTTCCCGAGCGGTGGTACGCGGCACCGACGTTCTACTTCGCCAACCCCCACGCGGTCTTCGGCCCGCACGACGACATCCCGATGCCCCCGGGCTCGACGGTCCTCGACTACGAACTCGAGGTCGCGGCGGTCATCGGCCGCGAGGGCCGCGACCTCACCCCGTCCCGGGCCCGCGACCACATCATCGGCTACACCGTCTTCAACGACTGGTCCGCACGCGATCTCCAGTCCGCCGAGATGAAGGTCGGCCTCGGCCCCTGCAAGGGCAAGGACACCGCCACCACACTCGGCCCGTACCTCGTCACCGCCGACGAACTGGAGTCGTACCGCGACGCCGACGGCTTCCTGCGCCTGGCCCTGACCGCAGAGGTCAACGGCCGGGTGATCGGTGAGGATCTCCTCTCCAACATGAGCTGGACCTTCGAGGAGATGACCGCGTACGCCTCACGCGGCACGGTCGTCCGCCCCGGCGACATCCTCGGCTCCGGCACGTGCGGCAACGGCGGCTGCCTGGCGGAACTATGGGGCGTACGAGGCGAGCAGACGCCACCCCCACTGAAGCCCGGGGACACGGTCACCCTCACGGTGGAGGGAATCGGCACGCTGACCAACACGGTGGTCCCCGGCGCTGCCCCACTCCCCCTGCCTCCGGCCCGCCGTCGCGGTCGGGAGCGTCCTCTCCTCAAAAGGCGTACCTGACGCGCAGCCACGGTGTGTGCGTCGCAAGGAGCTGCTGGATTCGTGTCAGGGCTTGCTGCTTGATCTCCAGGGAGTAGCGAACGTTGACGGCCCCGTTCTGAGAGCGCTTGGTCTCCTGTGCGGTCGGCTGCCACAGCACGTCCTCGGCGCGGGGGTGCCAGCCCAGGTTGACCTCGTGGAGCTGCTCGTTGTGGGTCAGCATGATGACCTCGGCCGCCGCCTGTTCCTTCACGCGGGCGGGCAGGACGTCGTCGAGGTGGGTGAGCAGGTCGGCCCAGTCGCGCTGCCACCCGGGGCGCAGTACGACGGGCGAGAGGTTGAAGTGGACCTCGTATCCGGCGTCGAGGAAGTCCGGGGCCGCGGCGATGCGCTCGTCGATCGGGCTGGTGCGGATGTCGAGGAGGCGGGCGTCGTCGGGCGGCATGAGGGAGAAGCGCACGCGCGTACGCCCCTGCGGGTCGAGTGCGAGCAGGTCGGGGTTGACGAACTTGGTCGCGAAGGAGGCTTTGGCGGTCTCAAGGCCGCGGAACGCGGCGACGAGGTCTGCAGTGTTGTCGCAGACCAGGGCGTCGACGGAGCAGTCACCGTTCTCGCCGATGTCGTAGACCCAAGCCTGTGGATCGCACTGGTTGGGTTCCGGCTTGGGGCCCTGGGCACGCACGTGACGCCGTACATGGGCCACGATCGCCTCGATGTTGGTGAACAGCGTGATGGGGTTGGCGAAGCCCTTGCGGCGGGGGACGTAGCAGTAGGCGCAGGCCATCGCGCAGCCGTTGGAGGGGCCGGGCGCGATCCAGTCGGCCGATCTGCCGTTGGGGCGCGTCGCGAGCGTGTGCTTGACCCCGAGGACGAGCGTCTCGGTCTTGATGCGGACCCACCGGCCGATGTTGCCGTCGTTGCCGTGCAGGGCGGGGATGTTCCAGTGGCTGGCGACCTCGGTCACGCGGGCGTCCGGCAGCCGGGCCATGATCTGCTGGCCGCGCGGCGAGTCGAGGGCCGCCGGTTCCGCGTAGACCTCGCGTACGTCGAGCATCCGGCGTGCCTGCGGGCTGTCCCGGAACGGCCCGTGCGCGGCCTTGGCCGGTGCGGCGGCGTCCGACCACCCGAAGAGCGCTTGCTGCTCGGGCTCTCCGGAGGCGGACTCTCCCGCTGACTGGCCCGCCGGCTGACCCACGTGCTGTTCCTCTCCGCCTGTCCGCTTCTCTTCCGCGCCAAGGGTCTCAGTCCTCAGTCCCGGCGGTCGCGCTCCTGCTCGAGGAGCTCATCGAGATCGCGGAGGCGGTCGAGCCCCCGTACCGCCTGAGACATCCGCGCGTTGCGTTCGAACCGGTCGCGGTGCCGGTGCAGAAGGTTCCAGTACCCGGCGGTGAAGGGGCAGGCGTCCTCGCCGACCCGTACGGACGGCTTGTACCGGCAGGGGCCGCAGAGGTCGCTCATGCGGTCGATGTACGCGCCTCCGGACGTGTAGGGCTTGGTGGTCATGCGGCCCCCGTCCGCGTACTGCGACATGCCCACCACGTTCGGCACCATGACCCAGTCGTAGCCGTCGACGAAGCTGCGGTGGAACCAGTCGGTGACGGCCCGGGGCTCCCACCCCCGCTGCAGCGCAAAACTGCCCAGGATCATCAGGCGGGGAATGTGGTGCGTCCAGCCCGTCTCCTTGACCTGCCGCACGGCGTGGGTCAGGCAGTTCGCGTCGGTCCCGTCCGGGGACAGTTCCGTGAACCAGTCGGGCAGTGGCGCGTGATGGCGCAGGGTGTTGCTCTCGCGGTAGCGCGTGCCGAAGTACCAGTAGACGTGCCAGACATACTCGCGCCAGCCTGCGATCTGTCGTACGAAACCTTCGGCGCTGTTGAGCGGCACGTCGCCGGACCGCCACTGCGCCTCGGCCCGTTCGACGCATTCGGCGGGGTCCAGGAGGCCGAGGTTGAGCGACGAGGAGAGCAGGCTGTGGCTCATCGTCACGTCCTCGGCGAGAATCGCGTCCTCGTACGCGCCGAACGTGGCGAGCCGGTGTTCGACGAAGCGGCGGAGCGCGGCGAGTGCCTCGCGGCGGGTGGCGGGGAACCAGCGTGGCCCGTCCTCACCGACGAACTCGACGTCACCGTCGCGCTCCCAGCGGTCGAGATCGGCCCGCACCTCGGCGTCGATGTCGCTCTCCCGGGGGTGATAGGGCGCGGGAACACCCAGGTCGGCGGCGCCTTTGGGCGGGGGCTGCCGGTTGTCGTGGTCGAGGTTCCAACGGCCGCCCGCAGGCCGGTCGCCCTCCATCAGCAGGTCGTGCGACTGGCGGACCCAGCGGTAGAAGTCCTCCTGCCGGAGGTGCTTCGTGCCACGGCCGTCAGCCCAGGTCTTGAACTCGTCGTGCGTCACGAGGAATCCGCGGGCGGGCAGCACCCGTACGGAGGGCAGCGCGCGCACGAAGTTGCTGGCCGCGTGGGACGTCGGGTGGTGCACGGTCACCGTGGTGTCCCCCACTGCCTCGCGCAGGCCCTGGCGGTAGGTGTCCGCCTTGACGTACCGCACGCGGTCACCGAGCTCGGCGGCCCGGTGGCGCATCGCCGAGAGGATCAGGTGGGCCTTGGCACGGTGGAACCGCCGCCGCCGGAAGACGCTGCGGGCCTCGATCATGAGGAGCGGCGCGTCCCGGTGCGGGCCGCCCCGGGCCGGGTCGATGAAGTGGGGACCGAGCTGGTCGCCGAAGAGCCAGTGCCAGTGGGGAGTACCGGACTCCCCCGCCTCCTCTGCCTCCTCCGCCTTGTCCGCAGTCATGCCGAGCGCTCCATTGCCGATCTGTTGCCTGGCGGCCGGACGCGATCCGCGACACGACGCTTCCCTCACCTCACAGATCAAAGCGCACGACGACGAAGGCGGTACGCGACACACGCCGGACGCGCGTCGCTCACGTAACCGGTCACTCACCCCACCGGGTCATGGCCCTGCGGTTCGTCCCGCCACATCGGCGCGTTCCGTGACCTTCTTCTTCACCTTGCCCGGAACGGTCTGCCCATGGCTGCTCCAGAAGACCTGGTCACCCTTGTCGAGCTTCATTCCCTTGGCCATGATCCGGTGTGGGGGCGCTGCTCGTTCAGTCGCGGCTTGTGGCCTGTTTCCTGGACCAGGCGGTGGCGTCAGCTCCGTATCGGGCCAAGAGGCGTGCGAACTGGATCCGCTCCTCCGGTGACCAGGCGGCGGTGATCTCCTCGAACGCTTCGCGCTGTTCAGTGGCGAAGCGGTTGCGTTCGGCCTCGCCGTGCTCGGTGAGTTCGAGCACGGTGCGGCGTCCGTCGGACTGGGACACCGCCCGGCGCAGCAGCCCTTCCTCTATGCAGGCGGCGACGGTCCGGCTGGCCACCGGCTGGGCGACGCCCATCTCGGCGGCGAGACCACCGACGGTCGTCTCGCCCGGCGCATCGGCGATCACATTGAGTACGAGGTTGCGGGACAGGTCCTTGTTCGATGCCGGTGCGCGTCGTCGGAGACGGGACAGTGCCGGGCCGATCTGGTCCAGTGCCAGCTCGTCGGAAGACTGCTCGGAGAAAGACGCGCTGCTCATGTGGCTGAGTCTAGGCCCGGTCCGCACATTTGCATACCACTAGACAAGTACATAGCATTAGGTATGTAAATCTTGGACGAACGAGGAAACGAGGCGGACTGCCATGGCGCTCACCGCGATCACCAACGCGCAGATCTTCGACGGGGAGAAGGCGGTCGGCGTGCAGACCGTGGTCATCGACGGCGGGAGGATCGCCCGCATCGGTGGCGACGCCCCTCGGGACAGCGAGATCGTCGACGGCAGCGGCACCACCCTGCTGCCGGGACTCGTCGACGCCCATGTGCACTCCGCTCCGGGTTCCCTGGCGCTCGCCCTACGGTTCGGGGTGACGACCGAACTGGAGATGCAGGGGATGAACACACGGGAGAACCGTGGACCCATCACCGACGACGACACCCTGGCTGACGTGCGCTCTTCCGGCTTCGCCATCACACCGCCCGGTGGTCACCCGAGCGAACTGATGCCCGAAGGCTTCCGGCCGAAGTGGGACCTCCCCCCGGTGATGCCCCTGATGCCGTTCTCCACCACGCCCGAGGAAGCGGCCGCCTTCGTGCCCCAGCTCCTCGCCCGGGGCTCCGACTTCATCAAGTTCATGATCGACGACGGCAGCGTGGAGGGACACCCCGGACTGCCCGCGCTCGACCAGGCCACCGTTAACGCCGGGGTCGCCGAAGCCAAGAAGTACGGCGCCCTTACCGTGGCCCACGCGCTGACCGTGGAGGCCACCAGGATGGCCGCCGAAGCCGGCATCGACGGCCTCACCCACGTCTTCATGGACCAGCCGCACACCGCCGAGATCATCAGTGTGATCAAGGACGCGGGCATGTTCGTCATCCCCTGCATCACTCTCAACGCCTCGATGATGGGGATCACCGGCAGCGAACTCGCCGACGACCCCCGGGTCGCCGCACGCCTCGACAGCGACTGGGACAGGACCCTGCGCTCCAGCTACAACCGCTACCCGCAGGGCAAACTCCACGACGTGTACGACACCGTGCGCGCGCTGGACGCCGCCGGCGTCGACGTGCTGGCCGGCACCGACGTCTCGATGCCGGAGACGTTCTTCGGGGGCCTGGCACACGGGGCGAGCCTCCACCACGAACTGCAGTACCTGGTAGCGGCCGGCCTCACCCCCGCACGGGCCCTGCGCGCGGCCACGGCGACCACGGCCCGCCGCTTCCACCTCAGCGACCGCGGGCGCATCGCCGAGGGACTCCGCGCCGACCTTCTGATGGTCGACGGCGACCCGACGAGCAACATCGGCGACACCCTCAACACCCGTGCCATCTGGCGCCGCGGCACCCGCCTGGCGGCATGACCGAAGTACTTGCCCCTGCTGGCAAGTCAGCTCGCCTAAGAACGCGCCTCCGCCGGACCGGCGCCCGGGCAGGTGGGCGGCCGAGCGGTGATGCTGATTCCGCACCGCGAGCCGGGCGTGGACGTCAGCGTGCCAAGACGCGCGCACAGGTCTGGCCCCAGAGGATTCCCTGAGCCTGTTGAAGCGGATGCGAGGAGCGCTATGAGCACGTCGTCCGAACTGGCCTGGTTCAAGAGCAGTTACAGCGGCTCGCAGGGCGACAGTTGTGTCGGGGTGGCGATGTCCGGGGCGGTCTCGTACGCGGCGCGAGACTGACGCCGTCGGCTCATGCTCAAGTGCCCTGCCCGGACACGTAAATCCCGGGCAGGGCATCGCCGTTCAGGTTGGCTCGGCGTCAGGCAACCGTCGACAGCAGCAGTGCCATCAGGAGTCCGCAGACGCTCACGATGGTCTGGATGGCCGTGTGTGACTTCGTGGCCTGGCCCAGTGTCATTCCGAAGGACTCCTTCACCAGCCAGAAGCCCGCGTGGTTCACGTAGTTGAGGCCGATCGAACCGGCGCCGATGGCCACCACGAGCAGCGAGGTGTGCAGGCTGCTGCCGCCCTGGGCGAGAGGGGCGAGGATGCCTGTCGCGGCGACGATGCCGACCGTGGCGGAGCCCGTGGAGAAGGACAGGAGCAGCGCCATCAGCCAGCCGAGCACGATCACGTTGATGTGCATGCCGGATGCCGCGGACTCCACGGCCTGGCCGATCCCTGAGTCCTCCAGGACCTGGTTGAACGCCCCGCCGCCCGCGATGATCAGCAGGATGCCCGCGACGGCCTTCAGGCTGTCCGCGAGCGAGGAGCGGATCGAGTCCGGGGACAGGCCGCTGCGGTATCCAAGGGCGAACAGTGCGAAGAGGAAGCCGATGAGCATGGCGATCACCGGCTCACCGGTGAAGGTCAGGACGTGCCGTACCTGGCTGGACTCGTCGTACGCGAGTTCCGCGATGGTGCGCAGGAGCATCAGGGCCACGGGGACCAGTACGGCGGCCAGGGCCCAGCCCGTGCGGACCTTGTTCTCGCTCTGCTCTCGGGGCTCCTCGCCGGTGCCGGTCCCTGTGAACTTGGCTATCAGCTCCGGGTCGGGGCGTACGTCCAGGCGCGGGGCTATCCATCGGCCGTACACCGGGCCCGCGACGATGATCGTGGGGATCGCGCAGATCAGGCCCACGGCGATGGTCATGCCGAGGTTCGCGTGCAGGCCCTCCACCGCGACCAGCGGTCCTGGGTGCGGGGCCACCATGCCGTGCAGGGTGGACAGGGCGCCGATCGCGGGCGCCGCCAGGTACACGTACGGGGATCCGTTGATCTTGTGCGTACGTTCCAGGCGCTGAGCCACGCTGAAGATCAGCGGGAGCAGGACGATGAGGCCGATCTCGAAGAACATCGGGATGCCGATGACGAAGGCCGCGCCCGTCACGTACCAGGGCAGTGAGCGGGCGCTCGCCCGGTCGACGATCAGGCGGGCGATCCTGTCCGTGGCACCCGACGCCGAGAGCAGCCGTCCCAGCATCGCGCCGAACGCGAGCGTCACACCGACGTCGCCGAGGATGCCGCCCGCACCCGACTCCAGGGACTCGGCGATCTTCTCGACCGGCTGCCCCGCCGCCAGAGCGACCCCGACCGAGACGGTCATCAGGGCGATGAAGGGGTGGAACCGGAGCCGGGAGTTGATCAGCGTGATCAGCGCGGCGATGGCTGCCGCCAGAATGATCAACAGCGTCCACGTGTGGCCCGTCACAGTCGGCCTCCCGAGCGGCCGTCAGGGCCCGTGGACAGGCCCGTACACGGGCGTGATGCGGTGAGTGCCGTCGTCATTGAAGAAACTCCTGGTATGCGGCTCGTTGTGTCCCGGCGGGAACGTATCGGCCGCTCGCCCGGCGCCTCCAGGTTGTGCTCGTAACCCGTGAAACCCCTGTTCTGAGCGTTCTGCGCATTCTGTGCACGGTCCGGGGCGGGGTTACCTTCGGTTGGTGCGAATCGTCGAACCGCCGGGGCGAGAACGACCCCGGCTGCCGCCCCGGCTACGGCTGCGGCTGCGGACCCAGGTGCTGCTCCTGCAGTGCGCGGTGGTCGCGGTCACCCTCGCCGCCGCTTTCGCCGCCTTCGCGTACTCCAATGAGCACCGGCTCGACCGGGAGTACCAGCTGCGTGCGCTCGCGGTGGCCAGGACCATCGCCTCCGAGCCGTCCGTCCGGCGCGCCACCGCCGAGTTCTCCGCGGCCAACGACCACCCCGGCAGCGGGGCGGCACACACCGCGCGTGCGACGCTCGCGAAGGGCACGGCGCAGACCGTGGCAGAGGCCGCGCGGGTCAGGACCGGGTCACTGTTCGTCGTCGTCACGGACGACCGGGGCATCAGGCTCGCCCACCCGGAACACTCACAGCTGGGCAGGAAGGTGAGCACCGACCCGTCCGGCGCGCTCGCCGGAAACGAAGTCCTCGCGCGGCACCGCGCCCACCTCGGTGAAGAGGTCGTCGCCAAAGTTCCCGTGTACGCACCCGGCTCGACCACCGAGGTCGTCGGCGAGGCGAACGCGGGGCTCGCCGTGTCCGCCGTACAGGCCCAGTTCCTGCGCGTGCTGCTCGGTGGCCTCGGCTGGCTCGTGGTCGCCCTGCTGCTCGGCGTCGCCGCGTCGGCGCTGCTCGCCAGGCGGTGGAAGCGTCTGACGCTCGGGCTCGAACCGGAGGAACTGGCCGGGCTTGTGCAGGAACAGGAGGCGGTCCTGCACGGCATCGGCGAAGGCGTCCTCGCTCTGGACACGGAGGGCAAGGTCACCGTCGTCAATGACGAGGCGCGTCGGCTGCTGCTCGTGCCCGACGCCGCCTCCGGCCAAGGCCTCGGGGAACTGGGTCTTACACCCCGGGTGGCCGAAGCGTTGCGCAGCCCCGCCGAAGGTCCTGTCATGACGGCCGTCGGCGAGCGGGTCCTGGTGATCTCGTCCCGCAAGGTGCGTCGGGACGGGCGCGATCTCGGCACGCTTCTGACCGTCAAGGACCGTACCGATGTGGAGTCGTTGACGCGCCAGCTCGACGCGGTGCAGGCCATGAGCTCGGCGCTGCGCGCGCAGCGCCACGAGTTCGCCAACCGGCTGCACGTCGTCTCGGCGCTCGCCCACGGCGGGCATCTCACCGAGACCGCCGAGTACATCGACACGATCCTCGGTACGGGGCGGCTCGGCGAAGCGCTGCCCGGCATCGACACGGTCCGTGACTCCTACCTGCGCGCCTTCCTCTCGGCGAAGGCCGCACAGGCGCGGGAGAGCGGCGTGACCCTGGTCATCGGGAGCGCCACCTGGGTCGACGGCACCCTCGACGCGCCCGTCGACGTCACCACCGTGTTCGGGAATCTCGTGGACAACGCGATCGATGCCGCCAAGGACGGGCAGCGGGCCGCCAAGTTCGTCGAAGTGGAACTCATGACGGAGGAGGCCACCTTGCTCATCACCGTCGCCGACACCGGTGACGGTGTCCCGGTCGACCCGGTCGATCCGGTCGACCTGATCGACACGGTTGCCCATGAGGACTACGTCTTCCGCGAAGGCGTGTCCACGAAGAACCACGCCTCGGTCGTCGGCGGACGTGGCGTCGGCCTCGCCCTGGCCCGCCAGATCGCCCGCACGAGGGGTGGCGACGTGTACATCGCGGAACCCGGTGGGCCCCCGCCCACACCCGAACTCCCTGAAGAGGCACACCCCGAACAGGTCTCCGGCGGCGCGGTGTTCGTGGCCCGGCTCCCCGGGGCCATGGAGGCAGGACGATGAACGATGACTGACCGCACGGCCACCGAACGAGAGCCCCTCTCCGTCCTCGTGGTCGACGACGACTTCCGCGTCGCCGGTATCCACGCCTCGCTGGTCGAAGAGGTGCCGGGCTTCAGGGTGGCCGGTACCACTCACACCGCGACGGCGGCGCTGGAGGCCGTCGACGCCTTCACGGCCGCCGGCGCGACCGTCGATCTGGCCCTGGTCGACATCTACTTGCCCGACGGTTCCGGCATCGACCTGCTGCGCCGCCTGGACTGTGACGCCTTCGTCCTCAGCGCGGCGGCCGAGGGGCCCGTGGTGCGGCGTGCCCTTTCGGCGGGCGCACTGGCGTATCTGATCAAACCGTTCCCGCCGGAGCTGCTCGCCGAGAAGCTGCGGGGCTACGCCCGGTTCCGGCAGCTGACGGATGCGGAGTCCGTGGACCAGAGCACCGTCGAGAGCACGTACCGCGCACTGCGCGAGACCGTCGGCCGCCGCCCCGACCGTCGGCCCACCACCCGTACCGTGACGGCCGACGCGGTGCTGACCGCCGTACGGAACTCTCCTACGTCGCTGTCCGCGGGGCAGGTCGGCGAACTGATCGGCGTCTCACGCGCCACCGCCCAGCGCTACCTCGCCTCGCTCGTCACCTCGGGCCTCCTGCGGATGAGCCTGCGGTACGGGACCACGGGGCGGCCCGAGCAGGAGTACCGGATGCAGTGACGGCCTGCCCGTGCCCCGAGCAGGGCACGGGCAGCTCGGCTCGTCCTCAGTCGGTGGAGAGGTCCTCCTCCCCCGCCATCCCCGCCGCCAGCGTGGTGCCGTCCGCCGGGTCGATCAGGAGGAACGAGCCCGTGCGGCGCGAGTCGGCGTACGCGTCGAGCGCGATCGGGTCCGCGGTGCGCAGCACCACCCGGCCGATGTCGTTGGCCGACAGGGAACCCGGCTCGGGGCTGCTGCTGAGGTCCGCCAGGGTCAGCCGGGACGGGATGTCCTTGACGATCGCCTTCACGGTGCGGGTGGTGTGCTTCAGGAGTACCCGCTGCCCCACCGTGAGCGGCCGGTCGGCGAGGTGGCAGACGGTCGCGTCGACGTCCTGGGTGACCGCGGGCGCGCAGGCGCTCGGTGCGATCAGGTCGCCGCGCGAGATGTCGATGTCGTCGGCGAGCAGCAAGGTCACCGACTGCGGGGCGCGGGCGCTCGCGGCCGGCTCGCCGAGGACGTCGATGCCGGTGATGGTGCTGGTCCGCCCGGCGGGCAGCACCGTTACCTGCTCGCCGACCCGAAGGACCCCGGACGCGATCTGGCCCGCGTATCCGCGGTAGTCGCGGTGTTCGGCGCTCTGCGGGCGCACGACGTACTGCACCGGGAAACGGGCGGGCGCCTCGGTGTCACGGCCGCCCACCGCGACCGTCTCCAGGTGTTCGAGGACGGTGGTGCCCGCGTACCAGTCCATGTTCGCGGACGCGTCCACCACGTTGTCGCCGAGCAGCGCGGATACCGGGACGGCCGTCACGTCGTGGATACCGAGCGACGCCGCGTACGCGGTGAACTCGTCGGCGATGGCGGCGAACGCCCGCTCCTCGAAGCCGACCAGGTCCATCTTGTTGACGGCGAGCACCACCTGCGGGACGCGCAGCAGGGCGGCGACCGCGGCGTGCCTGCGGGTCTGCTCGACGATGCCGTTGCGCGCGTCGACCAGGATGACCGCCAGTTCGGCGGTGGAGGCGCCGGTGACCATGTTCCGGGTGTACTGCACGTGGCCGGGGGTGTCGGCGAGGATGAAGCGGCGCCGCGCGGTGGCGAAGTAGCGGTACGCGACGTCGATGGTGATGCCCTGCTCGCGTTCCGCGCGCAGGCCGTCGGTGAGCAGCGCGAGGTCCGGTGTCTCCTGGCCGCGCCGGAGCGAGGCCGCCTCCACGGCCTCCAGCTGGTCGGTGAAGACCGACTTGGAGTCGTGGAGCAACCGGCCCACCAGGGTGGACTTGCCGTCGTCGACCGATCCGGCGGTGGCGAGGCGCAGGGTGTCGACGGCGGGTGCGACCCCGGCCGGTGGCGTCGGCACGGCGTCGGTGCCAGTGGCGGTGGCGGTGGTGGTCACTGCCGCCGTCCTCAGGTCGATCGTGGTCATCAGAAGTACCCCTCGCGCTTACGGTCTTCCATGGCGGCCTCGGACATCTTGTCGTCGGCGCGGGTGGCGCCTCGCTCGGTGAGCCGGGACGCGGCGATCTCGGTGATGACGGCGTCCAGCGTCGTGGCGTCGGAGTCGACGGCTCCGGTGCAGGACATGTCGCCGACCGTGCGGTAGCGGACCTGCCGCCGCTCGACCTTCTCGCCCTCCCTCGGGCCGCCCCAGTCGCCCGCTGTCAGCCACATGCCGGAGCGCTGGAAGACGTCCCGCTCGTGCGCGAAGTAGATCTGCGGGAGTTCGATGTTCTCGCGGGCGATGTACTGCCAGACGTCCAGCTCGGTCCAGTTGCTGAGAGGGAACACGCGGACGTGTTCGCCCGGCGCGTGACGGCCGTTGTAGAGCTGCCACAGCTCGGGGCGCTGGCGGCGCGGGTCCCACTGCGAGAACTCGTCGCGAAGGGAGAAGACGCGCTCCTTCGCGCGTGCCTTCTCCTCGTCGCGGCGCCCGCCGCCGAACACCGCGTCGAAACGGTGCTCCTGTATCGCCTCGGTCAGCGGCACCGTCTGGAGCGGATTGCGTGTCCCGTCCGGGCGTTCGCGCAGCTTGCCCGCGTCGATGTACTCCTGCACGGACGCCACGTGCAGGCGAAGACCGGACCGCAGGACCGCTCGGTCACGGTAGTCGAGCACCTCGGGGAAGTTGTGCCCCGTGTCGACGTGCAGCAGGCAGAACGGCACCGCGGCGGGGGCGAACGCCTTGCGCGCGAGGTGCAGCATGACGATGGAGTCCTTGCCGCCGGAGAACAGGATCACCGGCCGCTCGAACTCCCCCGCCACCTCACGGAAGATGTGCACCGCCTCGGACTCCAGGTCGTCGAGGTGGGTCAGCGGGGCGGGGGGTGCGGTCGTCGGAGTCGTCGTCGTCAGAGTCGTCGTCATCTCGCTCGTCAGGGTGGTCATCACACCAGCCCCCTGTCCGACAGGAGTGCCCAGACCGCGTCCGCCGAATCGCGTTCGCTCCTGCGGTCGGTGTCCAGGCGCAGTTCGGGGCGTACGGGGATCTCGTACGGGTCGTCGACGCCGGTCAGTCCCGTCAGCTCGCCGGACGCCTGCCTGGCGTAGAGGCCCTTCACGTCGCGGGCGCCGCACACCTCGACCGGGGTGGCGACATGCACCTCCAGATAGGCGGCATCGCGGGCGGCGTGGCGGGCGCGGACGGCGGCGCGGCTGTCGGCGTACGGCGCGATCACCGGGACCAGGGCGATCACCCCGTTGGCGGCGAGCACCTCTGCCACCAGGCCGATCCGCCGCACGTTGGTGTCCCGGTCGGCGCGTGAGAAGCCGAGGTCCGCCGAGAGGAAGCGGCGGATCTCGTCGCCGTCGAGGACCTCGACGCGGCGGCCCGCGGCGCGGAGCCGGTCGGCGAGCAGTCCCGCGATGGTGCTCTTGCCCGCACTCGGCAGGCCGGTCAGCCAGACCGTGGCACCGCAGGTGCAGTGGCAGGGAGCTGGGCCTTGAGGTGGGGGCGGGGGTGGGAGCAGGGGGGCGAGCGCGGTGTCGGGCCCGGCTGTGGTCGTCGTCGTCACTGTGGTGGTCACTCTCCTGGTCGTGGGTTCGGCCCGGTTCTCAGGCCGTCGCCTCGGTGGGGGCGGGGGTGGCAGCGGGGACCGGACGGGTGCCGCGGTAGCGGCTGCGGTCGGCCCTGCGGACGGGGGCGCGGACGGTGACCTGCCGAGTTGCCTCCTCGTCGATGTGCGCGGCGAGCGCCGCGACCGTCGGGTGCTGGAAGAAGGCGCCGAGGCGTACCTCGGTGCCGCACGCGTCGGCGAGCCTGGCGGTGACCCGGGTGGCGAGCAGCGAGTGGCCGCCCAGTTCGAAGAAGTTGTCCAGGGCGCCGACCCGGCTCACCCCGAGGACGTCCGACCAGACCGTGACGACGGCCCGCTCGGTGGGGGTGCGCGGGGCGACGTACACGGCGGTGGTGGCATCGCGTCCTGCGCTCGGCTCGGGCAGCGCCTTGCGGTCGAGCTTGCCGTTGGCGCTCAGCGGCCAGGCGTCGAGGACCAGGAAGTGCCGCGGGACCATCGACTCGGGCAGCCTGTCCTGGAGGTGGGCGCGCAGCTCCGGCACGAGCGAGCTGCGCCAGGCGGCCTCCATCGGGTTGTTGGAGTACGCGGCCCAGCCCCGGTCGGGGGCCCGCAGCGGCAGATCGCGTACGGGACGCAGGGCGCGGTCCGTGTCGCGTGTGAGCAGTACGTCGAGGTGGCCGGGGCGCTCGGGATGCAGCGCCGGCACCACCTGATACCCCAAGTCAGCCACCGCGAGGGCCAGTTCGGCCGGGTCGAGCGCGGTGTCGCCCCGCGCTGCTTCGAGGTCGGCGGCGAGCCGCTGGTCCGCGACGGCCGGGATCAGTACGCTCTCGGGCCGTTCGGCGTCGAGTCGCGCCGCGAGATCGGCGACGGGGGCGGAGGGCCACTGGGCTGACTGGGCTGACTGGGCTGACTGGGCCACCGTGTGCTCGTCCGCGAGGTGCAGGACCGCGTCGTAGCGGTACTTGACCAGCTCGTTGCGGTGGTGGCCGCGCTTGGCGAGCAGGGAGACGCCCTCGATCTCGGGACGGTCACCGGCGAGCGCGGTGAAGAAGTGGGGGTCGATGACGAGTTCGGCGTCCTGGGCTGCCCGATCGGCGACTGCACGCTCGAACTCTTCCCCCTCCTGGCCCTGCTCCTGTTCGCCGCCCGCATCGGCCCGCTGGAGCGAGGCGTGGAACGTGTCGAGCAGCGCGTGGTTGCGGACGTCGCCCACGATCACCGCGCCGCCGGGCCTGACCACGCGCAGCGCCCGCGTCAGCACGTCGGCGAGGTAGTCGGCGTTGGGGAAGTACTGGGCGACCGAGTTGATGAGCACGGTGTCGAAGCTGTTGTCGGCCACCCCGTCGAACTGCTCGGCCGAGCCGTGCACGAGCTCCACCTCGCCCGAGCCCGGCGGCAGCAGGTGCAGCTTGTCCGCCAGGTCACGGACGGCGACCTCGGACACGTCGACGGCGCGGTAGTACTCGGTGTGCGGGGCGATGGGGAAGAGCAGCAGACCGGTGCCGCAGCCGATCTCCAGGACCCGGCGGTGCGGCAGCGCGAGCACGCGGTCCACGATCGAGTCGACCCACCCGTGCATCTCGTCCGCGCCGAGCGGCTCCCCGGTGTACGAGCTGATCCAGCCGGAGATGTCGAACGTCGGGTCGGCGGTCTGCTGCTCGCCCGCCCGGTAGATCTGGTCGAAGACCTCGCTCCACCGGTCGACCTGTGCGTCGTGCCCGGCGGCTGCGGGCTTCGCGGACTTGGTGAGGTAGGCGACCAACTGGGGTGTGCCGTCCGCGTCGGGCGCGGTGGTGACGAGGACCTGGTCGACCGCGTGGTGACCGACGAGGGCGGCCTCGACCTCGGCGGGTTCGATGCGCTGACCGCGGATCTTGATCTGGTTGTCGAGGCGGCCGAGGTACTCCACCGCGCCGTCGGCCCTGCGGCGCACCAGGTCGCCCGTGCGGTAGAGCCGCTCCCCCGCCTCGAAGGGGTCGGGCACGAAGCGGTCGGCCGTCAGGCCAGGACGGCCGTGGTAGCCGCGCGCCAACGGCACACCGCCGATGCACAGTTCGCCCGCGACGCCGATCGGCTGCATGCGCAGGGCCGCGTCGAGGATGTGGATACGGGCCCCGGTGATCGGGGTGCCGATCGGGACCCGGCCGGTGACCGGAGCGGTGACGTGATGGGCGGTGACGTCGATGGACGCCTCGGTCGGCCCGTACAGGTTGTGCAGCTCGGCGTGCGGGAACAGCGCGTGGAAGCGGGCGGCGACCTCCGGCGTCAGCTCCTCGCCGCTGCACACCACGCGACGCAGCTCGGGCAGCGCGGCGCCCAGGGTCTCGGCAGTGCCCAGAGCCGCTGCGCTGCCCAGAGCCTCCGCGGTGTCGAGGAACACCTTCAGCATGGAGGGTACGAAGTGGGCGGTGGTGATGCCGGCGGCCTCGGTGGCCCGCGCCAGATACTCGGGGTCGCGCTGGCCGCCCGGGTCGGCGAGCACGATCCGGGCGCCGGTCAGGAGCGCCCAGGTCAGTTCCCACACCGAGACGTCGAATCCGATCGGCGTCTTGTGCAGCACCCGGTCGGTGGCGTCGAGCCGGTACCGCTCCTGCATCCACAGCAGCCTGTTGGTGATGGCGTGGTGGGAGTTGGCTGCGCCCTTGGGGCGGCCGGTGGAGCCTGAGGTGAACAGGACGTAGGCCGGGTTGCGCGGGTCGACGGCGACTGCGGGGCGGGTCGTGGGCCGGGTCGCGAGGTCGTCGGCGATGTCCTCGACACGGACGATCTCGACGTCTGAGCCCGTGCCCGCGAGCACCGCGTCCGCGCCCGTGCCCGCGAGCACCACGTCCGCGCCCGCCGATGTCAGCACCAGAGCCGGGCGCCCGTCCTCCACCAGCTGACCGATCCGGTCCGCCGGATACGACGGGTCGAGCGGCAGATACGCGGCACCCGCCTTCAGCACACCCAACAGCACCGGAATCAGATCGCGACCACGCTCCAGGCACACCCCCACCAACGACTCGACACCCACCCCACGCTCGCGCAACCACCACGCGATCCGATTCGCCCGCTCATCCAACTCGCCGTACGAGTAGGACCACTTGCCAGCCTCACCCACCCCATCACCGCACACCGCCACCGCCGCCGGGTCCACATCCACCCGGCCCTCGATCAGCTCGTGCAGCAGCGCCGGAGCGAACGGCGCGACGCCGAGTCCGCTGAATTCCCTTATGCAGGCGTCCTGTTCGCTGCCCATGACGTCCAGGAGATCGACCTGCGCGTCGGGGTTCTCGACGGCGGCGGTCAGCAGGGCGATCACGCCCTCGACGAGACGTTCGGCGGTGGACCGGTCGTACAGCTCGGAGGAGAACTCCAGGGCGCCCGCGAGCGACCCTTCGGCGGTGAGCGTCAGTTCCAGTTCCAGGTCGAACTTGGCGGTGCCGGTGTGCTGCGGCACCACCTCGAACGTGACCTCGGGCAAACGGACTTCGGGGTAGGGAGTGTTGTGCAGGACCAGCATGTGGTTGACGAAGGGGATGCGGCCCGAGCTGTGCCGTTCGGGGCTCAGCTCCTGCACGATCCGCTCGAAGGGCAGGTCCTGGTGGGCGAAGCCGTCGAGCGCGGTCTGCCGTGCCCGCCGCACCACCTCACGGAACGAGACACCGCCCCCGACATCGACGCGCAGGGCGAGGGTGTTCACGAAGAAGCCGACCAACGGCTCGAGTTCCGTACGGGTACGGCCCGCGACGGCCGTGCCGACCACCACGTCACCACGGCCCGACCAGCGCCCCAGGACCGCCGAGAACGCGCCGAGCAGGCCCATGAACAAGGTCGCCGACTCGTCCTCCACGAGCCGGGTGAGGCCCGCGACCACAGGGGCCGGCACCTCCACACGTACGGAGTCACCCGCGAAGGAGTCCACCGCGGGGCGGGGCCGGTCACCGGGGACCTCCGGGGCGGTCGCGCCGTCGAGCTGCCCGCGCCAGTAGGCGAGCTGACGCTCCAGGCGCTCGCCCGACATCCACTCGCGCTGCCAGAGCGCGAAATCGGCGTACTGGACGGGAAGTTCGGGGAGTTCGTTCGGGCGATTCGACACCCTGGCCGCGTAGGTCTCGGCGAGTTCGTCGACGAGGACGCCGAGCGACCAGCCGTCCACCACGATGTGGTGCACGCACAGCACGAGCACCCACTCGGCGTCACCGAGCCGGAGCAGGGAGCCGCGCAGCAGAGGGCCATCGGCCAGGTCGAAGCCGCGCTCGTTCTCCTGCCGCACCCGCTCGCGCACCGCGTCCTCGGCGCCGCCCGATGCCCTGCCGCCGTCTCGCGCCTCGGTGACGGGCAGCGTCACGGGCGCCGCGGGGCGCACGACCTGCTGGACGGATCCGTCCTGGGCCGAGCGGAACACCGTGCGCAGCACCTCGTGCCGGGCCACCACGTCGCCGAGCGCGCCCTCCAGGGCCGAGACGTCCACGGCGCCGCGCAGCCGGACGAGGCCGGTCATCGAGTAGAGCGGCGATCCCGGCTGCATCCGGTCGAAGAAGTGCAGGCGCTCCTGCGCGTACGAGAGGGGGGCAGGAGCCTCCGGGTCGGGGCGGCGCTCGATGGCGCTCGACCGGCGTGCCACTCCCTGGCCGTCGAGGAGCTGATCGAGGAGTTTCTGCTGTTCGGCGGAGAAGGGCGCGAGGGCCATCGGTGTCGTACCTCCAAAGTGGTGGAGCCGTGGGGTGGTCAGTCCTTGAGCTGCTGCGTGATCTCGTCCGCGGCGAGGCCGCTGATCTGGAGGACGAGCCCTGCGATCTGGTCGACGTCGAGCCCCTCGCCACGGGCGGTCTCGCGCACCACGGCGGCGAGCCTGCGGACGGTGGACACTCCGACGAAGGCCCGCAGCGGGACTTCGACGCGCAGCATCGCGGTGATGCGGGAGACCACCTGCGTGGCGAGCAGGGAGTGTCCGCCGAGGTCGTAGAAGTCGTCCTGGGCGCCGACCCGTTCGGCCTTCAGGACATCGGCCCAGATCCCGGCGAGTACCTCTTCGAGCGCATCGCGGGGCGGTTCGTAGGCGGTCACGGTGACGAGGCGCTCGCCCGGGGCGGCGGTCAGGGCCTTGAGGTCGACCTTGCCGTTGGCCAGGAGCGGGAAGGCGTCGAGGCGTACCAGGGAGCTCGGCAGCATGGCAGGGGGCAGCCGTTCGGCGAGGAAGCCGCGCAGCTCGGCGGCGTCGAGGGCGCCCGTCCCTGTGAGGTGGGCGACCAGTTGGGCGGCTCCGTCCGCGCCGGGTTCCGTGGTGACGAGGGCCTGGTCGACGGCGGGGTGGTCGAGCAGCGCGGCCTCGACCTCGGCGGGTTCGATGCGCTGGCCGCGGATCTTGATCTGGTGGTCGAGGCGGCCGAGGTACTCCACCGTGCCGTCGTGCCGCCAGCGCGCCAGGTCGCCGGTGCGGTAGAGCCGCTCCCCCGCCTCGAAGGGGTTCGGCACGAAGCGGTCGGCCGTCAGGCCGGGCCGGGCGTGGTAGCCGCGCGCCAACGGCACACCCCCTACGCAGAGTTCACCGGGGACGCCGACCGGCTGTTCGCACAGGTCCGCGTCCAGGATGTACACCCGGGAGCCCGGGACCGGGCGGCCGATCGAGACGCGGCCCTCGGGGACGGGGGCGGTGAGGTGGTGGGTGGTCGCGTCGATGGTGGTCTCGCTCGGCCCGTACATGTTGTGCAACTCGGCGCCCGGCAAACGGCGTACGAACTCCGCGGCCAGGTCCGGGGGCAGCTCCTCGCCGCCGCACAGCATGAGCCGAAGGCCTGCGGCGCGCGCGTCGAGCCCGCCGTGGCCGAGGAGCGCGCGCAGCATGGACGGCACGACGTCGGCGCAGCTGATCCGGGCCCGTTCGCACAGGTCGAGCAGGTATCCCGGGTCGCGGTGGCCGCCGGGCGCCGCCATGACCACGCGCGCGCCCGTCATCAGCGGGACGAAGCACTCCCACAGGTGCGGGTCGAAGCCGAGCGGCGACTTGTGCAGGACCCGGTCCCCGGGATGGAAGCCGTACTGGTCGACCATGCCGCGCAGCCGGTTGGTGAGGGCGTGGTGGTGCAGCAGCGTTCCCTTGGGGCGGCCGGTCGAGCCGGAGGTGTAGAGCATGCAGAGCCCGTTCAGGGGGTGCAGCGGGACGGCGGGGCGGATCGTGGGCTGCTTCGCGAGGTCGTCGGCGATGTCCTCGACACGGACGATCTCGACGTCCGAGGCCGCGCCCGCGAGCACCGCGTCCGCGCCCGCCGATGTCAGCACCAGGGCCGGACGCCCGTCCGCCACCAGATGACCGATCCGGTCCGCCGGGTACGACGGGTCCAGCGGCAGATACGCGGCACCCGCCTTCAGCACACCCAGCAACACCGGAACCAGGTCACGCCCACGCTCCAGGCACACCCCCACGAGCGACTCGACGCCCACTCCACGCTCGCGCAACCACCACGCGATCCGATTCGCCCGCTCGTCCATCTCGCCGTACGAGTAGGACCACTTGCCCGTCCCCTCCGCGCCGTCACCGCAGACCGCTGTCGCCGCCGGGTCCACATCCACCCGGCCCTCGATCAGCTCGTGCAGCAATGCCGGGGCGAACGGCGCGATGTCCCGGCCCCCGAAGGTGTGAAGCAGCGCGCGCTCCCGCTCACCGACCGTGTCGAGGTGGGCCACCGGGGCTTCCGGGTCCGCGACCGCCGCCTCCAGGAGTGCGACGACGCCCGCCGCCAGACGCCGGGCGGTGGCAGGGTCGTACAGCTCGGAGGAGAACT
The DNA here is from genome assembly GCF_053606205.1 of Streptomyces sp. NPDC055239. Lineage (NCBI taxonomy): Bacteria > Bacillati > Actinomycetota > Actinomycetes > Kitasatosporales > Streptomycetaceae > Streptomyces > Streptomyces sp. NPDC055239. The sequence goes on from NZ_JBSGRD010000003.1 coordinate 1,047,289, forward strand.
CGAGGGCGCCGCTCAGGCCGCCGTCCGGGGTGGGAGCCAGTTCGACGCTCAGGTCCAACTGGGCTACAGAGCGGGGCAGTTCGACCACCTCGACGCTCAGGTCGCCGAGGGCGGGCGGGCTCATGGGGACGTTGCGCAGCGCCAGCATCACTTGGGCGACCGGGGGGTGGCTGGTGCCGCGTTCGACGCCGAGTTCCTGGACCACGCGCTCGAACGGGACCTCCTGGTGCGCGAAGCCGTCGAGCGCGGTCTGCCGCGCCCGCCGCATCACCTCACGGAACGAGGCGCCGCCCCCCACGTCGACGCGCAGCGCGAGGGTGTTGACGAAGAAGCCGACCAACGGCTCGAGTTCGGTACGGGTACGGCCCGCGACCGGCGTGCCCACGACGACGTCCGGCTGTCCGGCCCAGCGCCCGAGGACCGCCGAGAACCCGGCGAGCAGCCCCATGAACAGGGTCGCCGACTCGCTCTCCGCAAGGCGGGTCAGCCGTCCGACCAGGGCAGCGGACAGGTCGAGCGGCACCGAGTCCCCGGCGAACGACTGCTCGGCGGCGCGCGGGCGATCGCCCGGTACGTCGAGCACCGGGGCGCCGCCGAGGTGGCCCCGCCAGTACGTCAGGTGCTCAGCGAGTTGCTCGCCGGAGAGGCGCTCGCGCTGCCAGACGGCGAAGTCCGCGTACTGCACGGTGAGTTCGGGCAGCCGCGGGGCGCGCCGTTCGGCGCAGGCCGCGTAGGCCTCCGCGAGTTCACCTACCAGGACGCCGAGCGACCAGCCGTCCACCACGATGTGGTGCACGCACAGCACGAGTACCCACTCGGTCTCGGTGCGGCGCAGCAGCGAGGCCCGCACCAAGGGTCCGGTGGCGAGGTCGAAGGGGTGGGTGGTCTCACCGCGCACCCGCTCCCAGAGGGCGTCATCGGTGATCTCCGGCGCGAGCTCGGTGACCGGCAGCGGTACCTCGCCCGCGGGCCGCACCACCTGCTGGATCAGGCCGTCCGTGTCCTCGCGGAACACGGTGCGCAGCACTTCGTGGCGCCGGACGAGCGTGCTGAGCGCCCCTTGCAGGGCGGCCGTGTCGACGGCGCCGCCGAGCCGCAGGACGATGGGCAGGACGTACGCCGTGGAGTCGGGCTCAAGGGCGTGGAGGTACCAGAGCCGCTCCTGTCCTGGCGATGCGGGGAAGGTCTGCTCGCCGCCCGTGGTGCGCGGCTGGGTCGGGACCGCGGGGTTCTTCGCGGCCTTGCGGCGGGCCAGTTCGAGCGTGAGCCGCGCCCGCTGCTGCGGGGTGAGCCCGGCCAGGGTCTCGGCGAGTGGGGCTTGGGGGTTCATCTGCTGCTCCTGGGCTCAGGCGCCGGGTGTGACGAGGGCGAGATCGCGGGCGAGGCCGTCGAGGACGGGGCCGGGGTGCTCGTGCAGGAAGAAGTGGCCGCCGGGAAAGACCCGGAGGCGGCGGTCGCCCGCGATGTCGCTCGGCGACCAGGGCCATGCCTCGGCCTCGGAGACCAGCGGGTCGTCGGCGCCCACGTACACGCGCAGCGCGCACGGCAGGGGTTCTTCGCGGCGGGCCCGGTGGCCGGAGAGGATCTCCAGGTCGGCGCGGAGCACCGGCAGATAGAGGTGCAGGAACTCGGCGTGGCCGCGGAGTTGGGCCGGCAGGCTGCCGGAGTGGTCGAGCAGGGCGAGGAGGTCCTCGTCCGGGGTCGCAGCGCCCTTCGCCCAGCGGTCGGGCGGCGGCATCGACGGAGCGGGCGACGCGGCGGTGATCAGCGCGTGCACCGGGTGGCCGTGGCGGTGGCGCAGCGAACGGGCGAGTTCCAGGCCGACGACCGCGCCCATGCTGTGGCCGAAGATCACCAGCGGGAGTTCGGGGAGGCCGTCGAGTGCCGTCTCGACGCCGGTGACGACATCGGCCATCCGCGTCAGCGGGCGCTCGCCGATGCGCGTGCCGTGGCCCGGCAGCTCGACGGCGACCACCTCGGTCCCTGCGGGAAGGCGCCGCGCCCATCCGCCGTAGACGTGCGCGGCTCCGCCTGCCGGTGGCAGGCACAGCAGACGCCGCCGGGGCCGACCGCCGGAGTGCCAGGTCCGCAGCCAGGGCGAGCCTGCCGCCACCGCACGGCGCTGTTCGTCCCGCGCATGTGCGTGTGCCTGTGCCTGTGCCTGTGCCTGTGCCTGCGTCTGCGTCTGCGTCTGCGTCTGCGTCTGCGTCTGCGTCTGCGTCTGCGTCTGCGTCTGCGTCTGCGCCAAGGACGGGATGGATGAACCGCTCATGCCCCTACCGCTCCTCTTATTCCTCGAAGTGACCGGGCGCGAGGCTGCGCAGTACGCAGAACTCGTTGCCCTCGGGGTCGGCGAGCACCGTCCAGCTCGCTTCCTTGGCCGTGCCGATGTCGATGGGGCGGGCGCCGAGCGCGATGATGCGCTTCACCTCGGCCGCCTGGTCGCTGTCGATGGGGCAGACGTCCAGGTGCAGCCGGTTCTTGCGGATCTTCGTGGTGTGGCCGCGGGCGAAGACGATCTGCGGGGCGACCGGGGTGCGGCGCAGTTCGTCGAGCGGGGCGAGTGCCGCGGGGCCAATCTCCACGAGGTCGCCGTCGCGGTCCTCGTGCACGGTGTAGTCGAGGACGGCGCACCAGAACGCGGCGAGCCTGCGCGGCTCCAGGCAGTCCACGGCGAGCTGTTCGAAGCGGCTTGTCATACGGCGGCTCCTCGGTTCGCGTCGATGGGGTGCGTGCCGATGCGGTGGGCGCGCAGCTCCTCGTGGAAGGGGAGCTGCGCGGCGTGCAGGGCGGCCAGGCGCGGGTTGTTGTGGACGGTGTCGGCGTAGTCGCCGGAGCGGGTGTGGATGCCGGTGCTGGCCGCCGCGTCGCGGTGCCACTCCTCGAACACCTGCCATTCGCCGCGCTCGCCGGCCTGCCAGCTCAGCGCGTCGGGCCGGTGAGGCAGTCCGGTGCGCAGGCTGTACGCGGCTGCCGTGCCCGCCGGGTCGGCCACCAGGTCGTCGGCGTCCACGACGGCCGGTACGGTTCCGGTGGCGGCACGGACGGTCTCGAAGATCTCGTGGCAGAGGCCGAACCCGACCTGGTCCACGGTGAGTTCGGGGTTGCGGGCGAAGTGCGAGGCGATGGCCTCTGCGGGGTCGCGGATGATGAAGGTGTGCTGGATCTCGGTGGTGAACCGGGCATCGGCGAGCAGTTCGGCGTACCGGAAGTCGGTGGTGTCCTTGAAGTAGACCGGGCGGCCACCGGTCCTGGCGAGCTCGATGATCGCGTCGAGGAGCTCGGTCTCGCTCCGCAGGGCGCGGCCCTCGATGTCGTAACTGCCCTTGCTGACGAGGACGTTGAACGGCTCGTGCAGGACGGTCACGTCTCCGCGCTCGATCATCATGCGCTCGAAGGCCGTCGAGCGGCAGCGCGGAGGGCTCCACATGGCGATCACGGCCGGGCCGGTGCGCGCGGTCCTGGGGGCGGTCATGAAGTTCCTTTCGGGGTGCGGGAGAGCACGGGGAGGCTGAACGCCCAGGCCACGGCGAGGACGGCGGCGGCCAGATAGAAGGGGGCCCGCATCCCGGCGAGGGAGGCGGTGGCGCCGCCCGCGAGGGCGCCGAGCGGGGACATGCCGACCGCGACGAGCCGGTAGGAGCTGCCGACCCGGCCGAGCAGGTGCGCGGGGACGAGGACCTGGCGCAGGGAGGTGGTGACGATGGTGATGACGGCGAGCGCCATGCCGACGGTGCTGAGCACTCCGGCGGCGAACAGCGGCTGCGACGTGGCACCGGCGACGGCGAAGGAGAGCGGGGCGAGCCCGCAGAAGAGCAGCACCGTCCGCTCGCGGCCGAGCCTGCGGGTCAGCGCCGGGGTGACGACGACGCCGACCACCCCGCCGACCGCGATGACGGCCATGAGCAGTCCGTAGCCGACACTGTCGACGCCGAGGACTTCGTAGGCGTAGAGGACGGCCACGGCGACGACGGCGCTGAGCGCGAAGTTGAAGGCGCCGACCAGCGCGCACACCGTCCGCAGCGCCTTGTGCCGCCACAGCCAGCGGATCCCCTCTCCCGCGTCGGCGAGGAGCGAGGTCTTCGCGGTACGGGCGGGCGGCGGCGGCACGCGCCCTGCGAGGCCCGCGATCAGGAAGGCGGAGAGGACGAAGGTGGCCGTGTCGACGGCGTACGGGAAGGACGTACCGGAGACGAGGAGAAGCGCGGCGAGCGGCGGCCCCGCCAGTTCCACGCAGAGCATCGCTCCGCCCTGCAGCAGGCTGTTGGCCTTGTCGAGCAGGGGCTCGGCGACCAGGCGGGGCAGCAGGGCGAGCGCGGCGCTGTCGCGCAGGGTCTCCACCACCCCCATCACCAGGGCGAACGCCATGAGCAGCGCGATGTGACCGTGTCCGGTGAACAGGGCGAGCGTGAACAGGGCGGCGACCGCGCCGCGCGTGACGTCGGACCAGAACATGACGCGCTGCTGGTCGTGCCGGTCCACGAAGGCCCCGGCGAAGGTCCCCGCGAGCACCCAGGGGAGCTGGCCCGCGAAGGTGACGAGGGACAGGAGCAGCGGGTCGCGGGTGAAAAGCGCGGCGGTCAGCGGCAGCGCGGCGAGCCGAAGTCCGTCGCCCCAGGAGGCGACGAAGGTGGTGGTCCACAGCCGCCAGAAGGGCCCGCCGAGACGGGCGGGCACTGTCGCCGCACCGCCGGTCAGCTCGGCCTCCTCGGGCGCGGCGGTCATGACGCCATCCCTTCTCGCGAGGAGCTCAGGGGGCACTTGGCTCCCAGGTCGCTTCCGCCTCCCCGGCGCACCGGATGCCGCCTCACACGGCGGGTGGCGCCGGTGCGCTCGCCCTCCTCGGGCGCGGACGTCACGGCGGCCTTCCCTTCTCCGCGGTCGTTTCCGCTGCCCGGGTGTACCGGACGCACCGGGTGCCGCCTCACGCGGCGGGCCTTGCGGTGGGGACCGGCTCCTGGGTGACCAGGTGCGCCGCGCGGCCGACCATCGCGGCGACCTCGGCGCGTGAGCACACGCCCAGCTTCTTGAAGATGCGGGCGAGGTAGGTCTCGACGGTCTTCGGGCTCAGTTCGAGGGTGTGGGCGATGCGCTGGTTGGTGTGGCCCTGGCTGACCAGGATCGATATCTCCCGCTCCCGGCCACTCAGTTCGGGCAGCAGCGGCGCGGGTTCCTGAGGGGCGGGCCGCGCCACGCCGTGCAGCAGGTCCAGTTCCTCGCGCAGCCCCGCGGCGAGCGCCAGCATCGGCGTGGCGCCGGTGGCGCGTGCGATGCGCTCGGCCTCATCCGCGCAGGCGAGCGCCTCGGGGAAGTAGCCGAGGCGTAGCCGCGCCTGGCCCAGGCCGATGAGCAGCCGGGGCGCCAGGTGCTCCTGCCCGAAGCGGCGGGCCAGTGCGACCGCCCGCTCCAGGTGGGTCTCGGCCGCGCGCGGCAGGCCGAGGAACAGCTCCGTCCCTGCCAGCCACTGGAAGGCTTCCAGGTGGGCGGCGAGCATCTCGTCGGGGAGTGAGTCGACGAGGGCGGCTGCCCGCTCGGCGTGCTCCGCAGCAGCGGACGTACGCCCGAACTGCGCCTCGGTGGCGGCGAGTGCGGCCAGCGCGGACGGGTCGCGGGGTGCGGCGGCGCCGAGCGCGGTGAGAGCGGCCCGGTCGGCACCGCTCCATGAACCACCCGCCTCCAGGACCAGCGCGGTCATGGCGAGGCGCAGAGAGCAGCAACCAGGCCTGGCGGCGCCCTCGGTGTCGGTGGCCGGGGCGCAGTCGCCCTCGCACCCTATGAGCGCGGGGAGTTCGCCGTGCAGCAAGTGGCGTGCGGCCTCCGGGCGGCCCATCAAGCGGTGCGCGAGAGCCTGCGAGGCGACGGCCTCGGAGCGCTGCGCGGCCGGAACGTCCGCACCGGGGGCGAGGAGGCGTTGCAGTACGGCCGCGCCCTCCTCGAACTCACCGCTGTGCAGCAGCGCCCTGCCGAGCACGCTCTGGGCGCGGGCCCGCAGCGCGACGTCGGCGGTGACGGCGGGCCGCAGCGCGTGCCGGGCCCAGCGCACGGCCGCGTCGGGATCGCGCGGGGCGGCATCCTCGGCGGCGTCCACCAGAGCCCGTACGTCCTCGTCGTCGGCCACCTCGACCGCGTGAAGGAGCTGTTGGGCGCGGAGTTCGGCCGGGCCCTGATGGCAGCGCAGGGCGGCAGCGGCACGGGCGTGGGCGCCCGAGCGCCAGCCGCGGCCCGCCGAGTGATAGGCGACGGCCCGCACGACGGCGTCCCGGAAGCAGTAGTCGGCCCCCTCGCCGACGGGCCGCACCAGGTCCTCGGCGAGCGCCTCGTCGAGCCCGGCGCGCGCGGCGCTCTCGTCGAGCCCGGCGACAGCGGCGGCGATGGCGAAGTCGAAGGCGTCACCGAGCACGGCGGCGGCGCCGACCATGGCACGCCCGGAGGGGCCGAGCCCCTGGAAGTCACCGAGCGCGGCCGCGGCCACCCGGGCGGGCGGCTCGGCCGGAACGGCGAAGGGCGCCTGGGTGCCGGTCGCGGCGAGCGCGAGCAGCAGCCCGGGATTGCCGCCGCTGCGCCGCAGCAGGGTGCGCCGGGTGCGGTCGTCGGCGCCGGACGGTACGAGCGCGGTGAGCTCGGGGTCGTCCAGGGCGTACGGGGCCAGTTCGACGCGGTGTGCGAAACCGCGGGCGGCCGCGTCGGCGAGCAGGGTGTGGGTGCGGTGGTCGAGCTGGCGCGGGCGGTGGGCGACCGCGATGAGCACGGGCCCGGCGGGCGGCCGCTCGAGGAGGTAGCCGAGCAGGTCGAGCGAGTCGGCGTCGGCCCGGTGGAGATCGTCGAGGATCAACAACAGGCCGCTGTCCGAAGCAAGTTCGTGGATCAGAGTGCGGATGGCCCGGCACTCGCGGTACAGGTCGCAGGAGGGGTGGTCGTGCGGCACACCCTGGCTCATCGAGGGGAACAGGGCGGCGAGCCGCTCCTGCTCCTCCTCGCCGAGCCGGGCGCGCAGCTCCCCGCCCCGCGCGGTCACCAGATCGTCCAGGGCGTCGAGGAAAAGCCCGAACGGCGCCGAGTCCTGGAGCCGGCCCGGACGGCCACGGGCGACGGACCAGCCGCTGTTCGCGGCACGGCGGGCGAGTGCGTCCAGGCGGCGGGTTTTGCCGCTCCAGGCGTCCCCGGCGATCTCGAGCCCACGGGCGGATCCACCCTGGGCCAGTAGCTCATCGAGCAGTTGCTGCCAATGGGCCATCACAGCTCGTTCCCCCTCGTTGGTCGGTTGGGCGATTCGGCGGGAGAGGTCAGGCGGAGGCGGCCGGGGCGTCACCCATGGAACGGCGCAGGCTCAGCGGCCGCATGTCGGTCCAGTTCGCGTCGATCCAGGTGAGGCACTCGTCCTTGGGGCCGGTCACCCCGACGGTCCGCCAGCCCTCCGGCACCTCGCGCCCGGTCGGCCACACCGAGTACTGCTCCTCGTCGTTGACGACGACCCAGTAGGTCTCAACGGCAGCATTGATCATTGTTTTTCTCCGGCTTCTGCATTCGACGGGGAAGTTCAATACCGACGTAAAGCTAGCCAGCGAACGAGGCGCCGCCAGAACGGCGGCCGGACTTTGTCAATTCGCCCCGGCGGACCGCCCGGACTATGTCAACTCGACGAAACACCTTGTCAGATGGGAGCGACAGGACGCCTTGGGCCTCTCGATAATTCAGGTGAAGTACGCGTTCCGAGCCGACCGCCCGAATTGCCGAACATTCCCAGACACGGAGAGACTGGTGCTTCACCATGCCCAATTCCGGGGCCAGTGCCCCTGTTCCCGCGCGCACGAAGGCACCGTCGAAAGCGCGCTGGGCCGCGCTCGTGGTCCTCGCCCTGTTCGCGCTGCTGACCGGTGCGTCCGTGTGGACGCTGCAAGCGCCGGACGCGAAGCCGGCCGACGCGTCGCCGACTGAGTTCTCCGCCGCACGCGCCCTGAAGGACGCGAAGGTGATCGGCAAGGAACCGCGCCCGCTCGGCAGCCCGGCGTCGGCCTCGGCCCGCGACTACCTCACCCAGCGTCTCACCGACCTCGGCGGCAAGGTGAAGGCGCAGGCGCAGCCGGTGTCCCGCGACGAGGAGGGCACCGCACTCGTGGCCACCGTCACCAACATCCATGCCGTCTTCCCCGGCACGGCGGGCGCCGACGCCGACGCCGACGCCGGACATCTGCTTCTGATGGCGCACTACGACTCGGTGCCCGCCGGGCCGGGAGCGTCCGACAACGGCGCCAACGTGGCCGCCGTACTCGAAGTGGTGCGGGCCCTGCGGGCGGACGGCAAGACGGCCCGCAACACCGTGGACGTGCTGTTCACCGACGGCGAGGAGCCCGGCCTGCTCGGCGCGCACGCCTTCGTGGCGGGCGGCTCGCTCGACCCGGCGAACACGGTCGTCCTGAACCTGGAGGCACGCGGCACATCCGGCCCGTCGATCATGTTCGAGTCGGGGCCCCGTAACAGCGGCGCACTGTCCGCGCTGAGCGGCGCCGACCGGCCCATCGCCACGTCACTCGCCGACGAGGTCTACACGTACCTGCCGAACGACACCGACTTCTCCGAGTTCAAGAAGGAGGGCTTCGGCGGCCTCAACTTCGCCTTCGTGGACGGGTCCGCCCGCTACCACACGCCCGACGACTCGGTCGCGAACCTCTCCGCGGCCAGCATCCAGAGCCAGGGCGACAACACCCTGGCCGCCGCCCGTGATCTGTCAGGACGTGACCTCACCAAGCTGCGCGACGGCGGCGACGACACCTACTTCACGGTGACAGGACTGCTCGTCCACTACCCGCGCTACCTGGCCCTGCCGCTGGCGCTGCTCGCCGCGGCGGGTTACGCGGTCACGGTCTGGTACGCGGGCCGACGAGGCCTGGCCCGCGGTGGAATCGGCCGCGCCGCGCTGACCTTCCCGCTCGCGCTGCTCGCCGCCGCCGTGGTCGGCTTCGGCGGCTGGCAGCTGCTGTGCGCGATCCGGCCCGGATACGCCGACCTCTCGATGGGCGACAGCTACCGACCCGGGTGGTTCCGCGCCGCGTTCCTGACGCTGACCGCGGCGGCCGTACTCGGCTGGTACCTGCTCCTGCGCCGCAAGGTGACGGCCCCTCAACTCGCCCTGGGCGGCTGGGGCTGGCTCACCGGCCTCGGACTGCTCACCGCCGTACTTGCCCCGGGCGCCGCCTACCTGTTCACCTGGCCGGTACTCCTCGGCAGCGCGGCCCTGTGCGTCGCGCTGCGCACCACGGAGTCCGGTTCTGGGTCCGGGTCTGGGTCCGGGTCCGGGTCCGGCGACACCTGGCGCACGGTGGCGGTATCGGTGTGCGCCCTCGTCGCCCTGCCGCTGCTGCTTCCGGTGATCGTGCTGGTCTTCCCGACCCTCGGCCTGTCCCTCGCGGTGGCGCCCCTTGCCGTGATGGCGCTGCTCGCCACGGCGTCCGTGCCGCTGCTCGGCCTGCTGCCGCGCCGTACCGCACCGGTCACCACGTGGCTGGCCCTGGCGGCCGGAGTCGCGCTGGTCGTCACCGGCCTGCGCCTCGACACCTTCGACGCGGCCCACCCGCGCCACACCAACCTGGCCTACGCATGGGACGCCGACCGCGGCACGGGCCACTGGATCAGCTCCGACAACACCCCGCCGAAGTGGACGAGAGCCCTCGCCGGGACCGAACACGCCGACATCCGGGCCGAGTTCCCCACCTTCCCGACCACGCTCGCGGGCGGCCTCGCCACCCAGGCGCACATCGCGACGGCCGCATCGAGCAGCGGCCCGGCCGCACCGACCGTCAAAGTGAAGCCCGGCAAGGCGGGGCGGGGCGGCGCCCGCACCGTACGCCTCCACATCAAGCCCGAGCCGGGCACGTCGTACGTGAGCCTGTTCGCCGACACCTCCGCGCACACCGTCACCGGGGCCGATGTCATCGGCGCCCACGTGAAGGGCGGCACCAACCGGCCCACGTCCGCCGGACCGTGGAAGTGGGGCTTCGCCCTCTACACCATCCCCGCCGACGGCTTCGACATCACGGTGAAGGTCACCGGTAAGGGCGAGATCCCGCTGCGCGTCACCGCGTACTCGCGCGGCCTCCCGCAGGGCGCGGGTTCCCTCCCCAAGGACCTGACGTGGGGCACCTGGGGCGCCAACCTGACCGACGTCACAGCGGTGGGTCTGACCGTACGCGGCTGACTTCACGCTTCTGATCGAGCGGCCCCGGGTGTTCCCTGCCCGGGGCCGCTCGACGTGCGCCGACATCTACAAGGTGGCCAGAGCGGCGAGGAGTTCGGCCTCGTCCGTGTCGGAGAGCTGAATCTCCTGGACCGCCTCCGCGAGCGCCTCGACCGTGGGCCGGCCGCTGATCATCCGCTCCAGCGGCAGCTCGACCCCGAAGGTGTCCCGCACCCGCGAGACGATCTGCACGGCGAGCAGTGAGTGACCGCCCAGCGCGTAGAAGTCGTCGCGCACTCCCACCGCCGCGGGCGTCCCGAGCACCTCGGTCCAGATCAGCGCGAGCTCCCGCTCCACTTCGTCCCTCGGTTCCACGCGCTCCGCGCCAGTCACCCCGGGTCCCTCGAAATCCGCTACAGGTGGGGGGAGTTGGGTGGTGTTGGTCTTGCCGTTGGGGTGTTGGGGGAGGGTGGTGAGGTGGGTGAGGTAGGTGGGGATCATGGCTGGGGGGAGGTGGTGGGTGAGGTGGGTGCGGAGTTGGGTGGGGGTGGGGGGTGTGGGGGTGTTGGTGGTGTAGTAGGTGGCGAGGTGGGTGTGTCCGTCGGGGGTGGTGTGGGTGGTGGTGATGGTGTGGGTGATGTGGGGGTGGGTGTGGAGGGCGGTGTCGATTTCGGCGGGTTCGATGCGTTGGCCGCGGATTTTGATTTGGTGGTCGGTGCGGCCGAGGTAGGTGAGGGTGCCGTCGGTGTTGAAGTGGGCTTGGTCGCCGGTGTTGTAGAGGCGTTTGCCGGGCCTGGTGGGGTGGGGGGTGAAGCGGTCTGCGGTGAGGGCGGGTTGGTGGTGGTAGCCGCGGGCGAGGGGGGTGCCGCCGATGTGGAGGGTGCCGGTG